>NZ_CP125377.1:4962500-6392675 GCF_034008315.1 Pseudomonas sp. P8_241
GGTTATGCCTTGGGGGCCGGGGTATGTTGGGCGCTGTATATCCTGTTCGGTCAGAAGGCCGGCGCCGACAACGGAGTTCAGACGGCTGCACTGGGGGTGATGATTGCCGCGTTGTTCGTCGCCCCTATCGGTATTGTCCATGCAGGCTCAGCTCTATTGACGCCAGCCTTGATCCCGGTGGCCCTCGGTGTCGCCATCTTGTCCACCGCATTGCCCTATACCCTGGAAATGGTTGCACTGACCCGCATGCCGGCTCGAACCTTCGGCACACTGATGAGCATTGAACCTGCCGTCGGAGCGCTCTCAGGACTGCTGTTTCTTAATGAGTTCCTTTCACTGTCGCAGTGGATGGCTATCATGTGCATCATTCTGGCCTCCGTGGGTGCGACACTGACCATGGGCAGTGCGGCCAAACCTGCGATAGCGGCAGATTGACAGTAGCGATGATGAAGTTCTGGTATTTGGCTCACATTTAGGCCATGTTTAGGTCCGCAAATCAGAGTCAGGCAAGGGCGACTTCAGACAGGGATTTCAGACGCTTCAAGCAAAGCGATCGGAAGCAGACCCGGGCACAAGACCCGGGCGCTATAAAGGATAGTAATGAAACGAATTTTGATACTGATCGCCGTACTTGCAATTGCAGGTTGCGCAGCGACATCAGAAACCAAGATCAAACATGGCAAGAAAGGGCTGCATATCAACTGTTCCGGGCTCTCTTCATCCTGGGACAAATGTTATGCCAGCGCCGCCAATGCTTGCGCTCCCAAGGGATACAAAGTGATTGCCAAGTCGGGAGATGCGGTCGAAGAGCCTGGTGATTACCCGTTTGGTCTCAATCCTGCGGGCTATACCAGCCGCAGCATGATCGTAATCTGCAAATAGGAGCCCCCTCAGGCTACCGGACCTGCGATCTGGCGACCGATCTCATCGTAGCTGGATTTCAGCACCCTGCGCTGAGTATCCGGAGTCGCCAGCATCCGCGCTACAACCAGTGCCCCAATGCATTGCGACAGGATCGCCCACGCCAAGCTGTCGCTGTGCAAAATATCTGCCCAACTTTCCTGAAGCCGACAGATCCAGTGTTCTGCCTGTAGGCGGATCTTCATGTCTGACCGGGCGATCTCAGCTCCCAATGCAGGCAGCGCGCAACCGGTTTCCGGATGTTCGACATGGGACATGCTGAGATAAAGCTTGAGACAGCGCTCAAGCTTTTCTCGATCCTGCTCCGCCCCCAAACGCTCCAGGCTTTGGCGAAGCTCACGTTCGACAATGGTCGCGAACAATTCATCCTTCGATGAGAAGTGGCTATAGAAAGCACCGCCACTCAAACCGATTGCTTTCATCAAACCATCGACACCTACCGTCGAGAAACCGGACTTCTTGGCCGAAACCGCACTGCTTTGCAGCAGCTTCTCCTTGGTTTCCAACTTGTGACCGCTCGAATAACGCATAGCCTTCTCCCCGAATTGAATCCCTTGACGCTCGCCGAATCGTAGCATAACGTTCGTTTAGTTAACGATCGTTTACTAAAGGATCAACCCATGAATAACAAGAAGGTCGTACTGGTTGTAGGGGCAGGTGATGCAACAGGCGGCGCAATTGCCAAACGCTTTGCCGCAGAAGGTTTTGTCGCTTGCGTCACTCGTCGCAGCGCGGACAAACTCCAACCACTGGTCGACGCCATCAAGGCCCAAGGCGGTGAAGCATGCGGGTTTGCCTGCGATGCGCGCAAAGAAGAAGACGTGGTCGCCCTGGTGGAACAGATTGAAAGCCAGATTGGCCCCATCGAAGCGTTCGTGTTCAACATCGGCGCCAACGTGCCGTGCAGCATTCTCGAAGAAACGGCCCGCAAGTATTTCAAGATTTGGGAAATGGCCTGCTTCTCGGGTTTTCTCAACGCCCGAGAAGTGGCCAAACGCATGGCCAAGCGTCAACGTGGAACGATTCTCTTCACTGGAGCGACCGCGGGGATGCGTGGCGCTGCCGGATTCGCCGCCTTTGCGGGCGCCAAGCATGGGATCCGCGCGTTGGCCCAGAGCATGGCTCGTGAGCTGGGGCCAATGAACATTCACGTCGCCCACGTGGTCGTCGATGGCGCCATCGATACCGACTTCATCCGCGAGAGTTTTCCCGAGAAGTATGCGACCAAGGACCAGGACGGCATTCTCAATCCCGAACACATCGCAGAGAACTATTGGTATTTGCACACCCAGCCCCGCGACGCCTGGACCTTTGAGCTCGACCTGCGTCCCTGGAGCGAACGCTGGTAAGCCCTCCCCTCCCCCACAACAATAAAACGAGCAGCATTGATCATGAGCAAAACCGTGGAGTTCTACTTCGACCTCGGCAGCCCTGCCACTTACCTGGCCTACACCCAGTTACCGAAGATCTGCGCGAAGACCGACGCGCAGTTGATCTACGTTCCAATCTTGCTGGGCGGTGTATTCAAAGCCACCGGCAACGCCTCACCAGCGACGGTTCCGGCCAAGGGCCGCTACATGTTTCAGGACCTGGACCGCTACGCCAAACGCTACGGCGTGCCATTGAAGTTCAATCCGCAATTTCCGATCAATACGCTGATGCTGATGCGTGCCGTGACGGGCATCCAGTCGCGCCAGCCCGAGCGTTTTTGCGCATTTATCGAATGCCTGTTCAAGGCTCTGTGGGTAGACGGTCGTAGTCTCGATGAGTCGGCCACTGTTGCAGCAGTGCTGATCGAAAACGGTTTTAATCCCCACGAAGTGCTGGCGCTGACGGCAGACGAAGAGGTCAAAGCCACGCTTAAGGACAACACAGAGAAAGCGGTGCGACGGGGAGTGTTTGGGGCGCCGAGCATGTTTGTCGGCGACCAGTTGTACTTCGGCCAGGATCGATTGGACTTTGTCCTTGAAGCCTTGAGCTGAATCTCGACTACCCGCCACCCTGAGGTTCAGGGTGGCGGGAAATACCCTTGATCAATCGAGCTGCGTTACAGTTAAACCGCCGCCGTACGGGTATTCAACCAAGCAAGGGCTGCACCCTCGAGCAACGGACTCAAGCGTTCGCGCACTTCAGCGTGATAGGCGTTGAACCATTGCTTTTCGTCCTCAGTCAGCAACGATGTTTCCAGGCAACGCGTGTCGATCGGGCACAGGGTCAGGGTTTCGAATTTCAGGAATTCGCCGAACTCGCTTTTTCCGGCCTCACGATTAATCGCCAGGTTTTCGATCCGCACGCCCCAACGACCTGGGCGATAGGTGCCTGGTTCAATGGACGTGATCATCCCCGGTAGCATTGCGGTCTGCGGTGCAGGTGCAGCCTGATAGGCGATCACTTGCGGGCCTTCGTGGACATTCAGGAAGTAGCCTACGCCGTGGCCGGTGCCATGACCGTAGTCGACGCTTTCGGCCCAGATCGGCGCACGGGCGATGGCATCAAGCAACGGCGACAGGATGCCTTTCGGGAACTGTGCACGGGACAGGGCAATCACCCCCTTGAGCACACGGGTGCAATCACGCTTCTGTTCTGTCGTCGGCGTGCCGACCGGTACCATCCGCGTAATATCGGTTGTGCCGCCCAGATATTGGCCACCGGAGTCAATCAGCAACAAACCGTCTCCTTCGATCACCGCATGCTCTTCCTCGGTGGCGTGATAGTGCGGCATCGCGCCATTGGCGTTGAACGCGGCAATGGTGTTGAAGCTCAGCGAGACGTAATCCGGACGGCGCTCACGGGCAGCCGTCAGGTGTTCGTCGATGGTCAGCTCGGTGATGCGTTCGCGCCCCATTGCCGAATCCAGCCAGGCAAAGAACTCGCAAAGCGCCGCGCCGTCCTGCTCCATGGCCTTGCGGATGTGTTCGGCATCAGCCAGGCTTTTCTGCGATTTGGCCAGGGTGGTCGGATTCAGACCTTCTGTCAGTTTGACACCGCTGCGCAGGTTTTCCAGCAGACCGGCCGTGACCCGTGCCGGGTCGACTTGCAGGCTTGCCCCTTCCGGAACAGCTTTCAGCGCCGCTGCCACTTCGCTGTAATCACGCAGGGTCACGCCATCCTGTTCAAGGATTGCGCGCAGCTCGGCGCTCACTTTGCTCAGAGCCACGAACAGGGTGGCCTGCTGCTGGCTGATCAAAGCGAAAGAAACGAACACCGGATTGAACGACACGTCACCGCCGCGCAGGTTGAACAGCCAGGCGATGTCATCGAGGGTGGCGATAAAATGCCAGTCGGCGCCTCGGGATTTCAGGGTTTCACGCAGCTTGGCGAGTTTTTCGCCACGGCTGACGGTCGCCTGCGGTGGCAAGTGTTGATAGATCGGTTCGTTTGGCAGCTGAGGGCGATCACTCCAGACAGTGCTCAACAGATCGATATCTGTGCGCAAACGGGCACCGCGCTCTTCAAGCTTGCCTCCCAATGTCCTCGCCGAAGCGACGGCCATCACCGCACCATCAACCGCGACAACGCCACCCTCAGGCGTTTGCTCGGCCAGCCATTCCAGCGGTCCGGGCTGACCCGGTTGCAGCTTGACCAGTTCGATGCCGCTGCCGTTGAGTTCCTTGGTAGCCTGCTCCCAATAACGGCTGTCGGCCCAAACGCCGGCAAAGTCCGGGGTTACGATCAGTGTACCAACCGAACCGTGGAAGCCTGACAACCATTGGCGGCCTTGCCAGTAACCTGGCAGATATTCGGATAGGTGCGGGTCGGCCGACGGCACCAGCAAGGCATGGATGCCTTCCCGGCTCATCAGTTCACGGGTTTGCGCCAGGCGCTGGGGCACCGATCCATTGATCGAAGACTGCATATTCATCATGACTCCTGCTAACCACTCATCATTATTGTTGCGCGCCGATCAGCGTCGGCACTTTATCGCCCTATTGCCAGAATGCCGGGGCACTGGCGCAGGCTGTTTTGATCAGTTCTACCGCTTGGTCGATATCCTGTTCCGTGGTGAAACGTCCCAGGCTCAAGCGAATCGTGCGTCCGGCCGCTCGGGCATCGAGCCCCAGGGCAAGCAACACGTGGGATGGGGCATTGCTCGCGGAATTGCAGGCCGAGGTCGCGGAAAACGCGATCGAATGGCCCAACACCGCCGAATTGAATTCCCCTTCGCCGAAAGTCAGGCTCAAGGTATGGGGAATGCGCCGGGACGGGCTGCCATTGAGGTGCACACCGGGCAGGCTCAGCAGTTGCTTCAGCAGCCGTTCACGCAAGCGCAGGATCTGGGCTTTTTCTGTTTCGAACAGCGCCGCCGCTAACGTGAAAGCCTCTCCCATGGCAACGATCTGATGGGTCGCCAACGTTCCGGAGCGCAAACCACCTTCGTGACCGCCGCCGTGGATCTGCGCCTGCAAACGCGTTTGCGCACGCGGGCCGATGTACAAAGCGCCAATACCCTTCGGGCCGTAAAGCTTGTGTGCAGAGAATGACATCAGATCCACCGGCCACTGCGCCAGGTCGATCGCCACTTTGCCTGCCCCCTGTGCGGCGTCGACATGGAACAACGCACCGCGCCCACGCACCACTTCGCCAATCGCCAGGATGTCGTTGAGCGTCCCCAGTTCATTATTGACCAGCATCAACGACACCAGAAAAGTGTCTTCGCGCATGGCGTCGTTGACGGCTTGCGCAGTGATCAGACCTTCGGCGTCCGGTACCAGATAGGTCACCGCGACACCGGCGTCCTGCAATTGCCGGGCGGTGTCGAGAATCGCTTTGTGTTCGATCTGGCTGGTGATGATGTGGCCACCGGTCATTGCGCGAGCCTGGGCCACTCCCTTGAGGGCCAAATTGTTGGACTCAGTGGCACCGGATGTCCAGACGATCTGTTCAGGCATTGCGCCGACCAGTTCAGCGACCTGACGTCGCGCCTGTTCGACCGATTGCCGAGCCTGCTGGCCAAACGCGTGGGAGCTTGAAGCCGGGTTGCCGAAATTGCCGGTGAACCCCAGGCACTCGACCATGACTTTGATGACCCGCTCATCCACCGGCGTGGTGGCGGCGTAATCGAAATACAACGGACGTTTATTCATAAAAGACTCGCAGAGCGTGTTCCGGGATCAGGAAGCTCGTGACTGCAAACGGCAAGGCGCAGCCTTGTGAGCTGCGCGCAGTTTTCAGAACGTTACCAATACCTGATCGGATGCCGTTAAAGAAGTACAACTTCATTTAAAAGTGCGTAGGAACGCTCCTGAAAAGCCAGCTTAACAGGCATCGGGCGACCGGTCGAAGCAGCGCGTCAGCTAAAGCTTTCGAGCAACAATGGATACAATGAAATCACCAGCAGTGCAGCCATCCCCCAGTTGAACAGACGCAACCAGCGACGGTCTTTCAACACATTGCGCAACAACGTGCCGCACGCGGCCCAGACACTGACGCTTGGCAGATTAATGAGCGCAAACACCGCAGCGATCACGATCACATTGGTGAAATAACCCTGCATCGGCGTGTAAGTGCTGATGGCACCGATGGCCATGATCCACGCCTTGGGATTGACCCACTGGAACGCGGCTGCGCCCAGATAGCTGATCGGTTTCGCTTCGCCCTGCTGGCTGTCCGACACTGGCCCGGAATGAGCGATTTTCCATGCCAGGTACAGCAGATAAGCGGCACCGACGTATCGCAGTACGGAATAGAGCACCGGATAAGTCTGGAATACCGCGCCAAGTCCGAAACCCACGGCGACGACGAGAACAAAAAACCCGCAGGTGATGCCCAGCATGTGCGGGATAGTGCGGTTGAAGCCAAAGTTGACGCCCGATGCGAGCAACATGGTGTTGTTCGGGCCGGGGGTAATTGAAGTGACGAGGGCAAACAGAGCGAAGCCCAGGAGCAGGTCAAGTGAGAGTGTCATCGGTGGCAGTCCATCAGGGTCAGTCAGGCATTGACCCTATCGCACACCTTGAGCGAAACCCACGGACAGTTACGTGAAACTTCAACCGGTACAGTTTTTGATTAGCTTGGGCGGCCGTGAAGCTGTACAGATCGCTCGGCGTTCATTTCGCCCTGTCTGTCGAAGCGGAACGACTTCTGCGACTCGCCAAGCAATTCAGCTTTTTTCGCGTGGTACTCGTCAAAAGACAAGCCGCGACGATTCAACGCCTCCAACGCCAGTTCCCTGCTTTCTTCAGCGCTGTAGGGCCGTAGCTCAGGGGAAACATGGCTGGCACATCCGGCGAGCACGGAAACGGCAAACAGCAGGAAAATGGCGATTAGAGGTTTCATTTCAGGCGTCCTGGCATCTGGGTTCGGGGCAATGAACACAGGCTACCCGTGCCTTCGAACCGGCAGAAATCAACGCGCTCGATAGTGGCTATCTGAAAAACGGAAACATGCCGTTCATCTGGAGCGCAGGATGACGCTGCTCGTCGGGCGCTCAGTTGCCGTGATGAGGCTGGCCTATATTTATCCGGCCGGATAACGGCACAGAACCTCCATGTCTCACACAACAAAAACAGGGAGATCCATCATGAGCGTCAAACCCATTCCAGAGGGGTATCACAGCATCACACCTTATCTGGGCATTCAAAAAGCCGCCCAGGCCATCGACTTCTACAAAAAAGCCTTCGGCGCCATTGAAGTGATGCGACTGGCCATGCCTGATGGTGGTATCGGTCATGCCGAACTGCGTATCGGTGATTGCCCGATCATGTTGGGCACGCCGTGCGATCAAGGGCCGCTGAGTAATCCGGACAGCACGCCATCCGTGGGCCTGCACCTGTATGTGACGGATGTCGACAAATCCTACAAACAGGCCATTGAGGCCGGTGCAACCATCGTGTCCGAGGTCAAGGATCAGTTTTACGGCGACCGTTCCGGGACATTGAAAGATCCCTATGGGCACCTGTGGTTCCTGGCCACGCGCAAGGAGGACCTGACCCAGGAGCAGATCGAGCAACGGGCCAAAGAGATGTTCAGTCAGGGTTGAAGCACGCAAAGATCGCAGCCTGCGACAAGAGCGGTGATCGGGCATAACGACCGCAGGCTGCGGTTCTCCACGTCAATCGGGCATTGAAGTAATAACAAGAAACATTTACTTTTGCATTGCCGTTCGGGTTTTTCAGTCATCATTCGTCTTATCTAGATGCAGTCGGTCGCGTAGGCAAAAGCCACGACCGTACTTTCCAGGGACATCGTCGCTGTGAATCCCGCAGCAGAGCCCCTCCCATCCAGGCAAGACCTCTCACCATGTCAAAGAAGTCCCGCTCAAAAATCTGGTTTCTGGTCCATAGCTGGCTGGCGTTGCCGATCTGGTTTTTCGTATTGATCGTCTGTGTAACCGGCACTCTCGCGGTCGTCAGCCAGGAGATCGTCTGGCTGGCCAACCCGTCCATGCGCGCCAGCCAGCCTTCCGATGATGCACCGCTGCTCAGCTATCAGCAGGTTCTCGACGCTATTCACAAGGCCGAGCCACAAACCGTGGTGGAAAGCATCAGCCGCCCCGACGAGTCGCATTTTGCCCTCGACGTCAGAGTCAGCTACCCCGACGGAAAATCGGTGGTGATTTACGTCAACCCGTACAGCGGCGTCATTCAGGGTGTAGCGCCGGAATTCAATTTCCAGGCATTCACCCGCGCGCTTCACGGCTGGTGGCTGGTGCCGTTTACCAATGGCTACAGCTGGGGCTGGTATCTGGTGTCGTTTCTGGGGTTGCCCCTATTGGCTTCACTGGTGACGGGGCTGGTTGTCTACAAACGTTTCTGGAAAGGCTTTTTCCGCCCGACCCTGCGCATACGCCACGGTGCCCGGATTTTCTGGGGCGACTTCCACCGTTTGAGCGGCATCTGGTCGATCTGGTTTATTGCGGTCATTTCCGTCACCGGTACCTGGTTTCTGATCGAGGCATTCATGTTCGATAACCAGGTGTCGATCTCCACCGAAAAAATCATCCCCGCGATGTCCCGTGAAGCCGTACCGCTGTCGGCCGACGGCACGCCGCCAGCGCGCATCGACCTTGATCGCGCAATTGAAATTGCCTCGCAAAAGATCTCCGGGCTGGAAGCAAGCTTTGTCAGCCTGCCGGGTAATGCCTATAGCCATATGGATGTCGGCGGACGCGGTTGGTATCCGCTGATGTTCCAGACCGCCACCCTCAACCCGTACAGCGGAGAAATCGCTGCCACACGGCTGATCTCGGACCGCTCGGCACTGGAGTTCGTCACCGAGTCGATGCGCCCGTTGCATACCGGCGACTTCGGCGGGCTTTGGATCAAGCTGATCTGGGCCTTCTTCGGCCTTCTGTTGAGCATGATGGTCCTGAGCGGCTTGCTGATCTGGACCAAACGCACCGCGTTGGCCACCGCCAATGCTTTGAAGCGCAGCAACAAAAAACAACACGCCACGAAAACCCAAACAGCTCTGAGCAACGAACCGTCGGAGGCTAACCTGTGAGCAATGTCACTGCTGCCCCTCAAGCTTCCCGTCTGCGCGTGTTCTGGCATAAATGGCGCTTCCACCTGAACATCCTGCTGCTCCTCATTCCGTTGGGGTTCATGCCCAAGTACTTCGCCGACGAGGCGTTGCAGCGTGGTGACAGCGGTCTGGGCCAGCGGGAGGTCGGCGAAGTGCAAGTCGGCCCCTGGAGCCTGCGCCTGGCGGAACTGCGCAACGAAGCTCCGCTCAATAGCCCGGCCGGCCACATGAAGAACTTCAACGCAGCGCTCTGCGACACCTGTATCGACCAGGTCAAGGCGACTTACCTGCGCATCGGCAAGCCCCGCAGTCTGCGCGCCGCCGGGGTGATTTTCTTCGGCACACCGTACCGCATGAGCGCCATGCTGCCGGTTCCCGAAAAGACCACGGCCGACGCTCAGCTGTGGATCACCATGGAAGGCTGGGACGGCAGCATGCATCAGGCATCCATTCCTTTGAACCAGGCATCCCCCGCAACCGTCGCCTGGCTGAGTAAACAAGGAGGCAAACCATGACCCGCATTTCCCGCCCTCTCCACGCGGTTTTGCTGCTGCTTTGTGCAGGTTTCAGTGCCAGCGCCCTGGCCCACAACCCGATGTGCGAATGCAAGGCCATCGACGCCGAGCAGATCAAATGCACCGGCGGTTTTTCCGACGGCAGCGGCGCACCGGGTGTCACCCTTGACGTGATCGGTTACGACGAAACCATCCTCGTACCCGGCAAGCTGGGCGCCGACTCGACCGTGACCTTCAAGAAACCCGGCGCCGAGTTTTATGTGCTGTTCGATGCAGGCCCTGGCCATGTCGTTGAAATCGACCAAGCGGACATCGAGGCACCATGAGTACGCCAACCACTCAAATCGTCCGCCCGGCCGGGGCCGGCCACGAAACCCTCTACGTTCTGCTGCTGTGCCTGATGATTCTGGCGATTGCCGGTTCGGTGGTGCTCTGGCGCGGCGAGCCCCATGAGGTGAGCAGCGTCAACAGTCATCAACTGGACGCCCGTCGCGACCTCAGTGCTTCTGAGCAAGGCATCTACGCCGACCTGCGTGTAACACTGGACGAAATTCACCTTCTGCGTCAGGAAAAACAAGCGCTGCCAACACCTGAAACCCTCGCTGATGAGGGCTTTGCGCCATTTGCCCAGGACGCCAGCTCCGTCAGCCGCGGAGCACACGCCTGGCAGTTGCTCGACAGCAAGGCCTATTTCGGCCAGAGCCAGGCGCAAGGTGTCGCCGGTTCCTTCCTGATGCGCTTGACCGCAACAAACGACGCGCCAGACATCTGGCTCAACCGCGCAACCGACCTCAAGGCCCCTGCCGACCTCAGCGACGCCGCGCTTGAAAGTGCCGGCTGGCAGCAGATCGTCGCGCAATTCGATGCCGGCGTGACCCGCCAGCACAAGCATTGAACCCTCGCCTTTTCCCGAGAGAAGACCGCTTTCCCATGCCCATTTCATCTCAACGTTCGTTCTTGCGCCTGCTGCTGGTCGGCCTGCTTGCCTGCCTGCTCCCAACCCTGGCCAGTGCCGACGAGGCCAAGCGTCTGCGCATCGGCATCACCCTGCACCCTTATTACAGCTACGTGGCCAATATCGTCGGCGACAAGGCCGAAGTCGTGCCGCTGATTCCAGCCGGTTTCAACCCCCACGCCTACGAGCCTCGCGCCGAAGACATCAAGCGCATCAGCGGACTGGACGTGATCGTGCTCAATGGTGTCGGCCATGACGATTTCGCCGACCGCATGATCGCCGCCAGCGAAACCCCGAACGTCAAGGTGATCGAAGCCAACGAAAACGTACCGCTGCTGGCCGCCACCGGTGTTGCCGCGCGCGGTGCGGGCAAGGTGGTGAACCCGCACACGTTCCTGTCGATCAGCGCGTCCATTGCCCAGGTCAACAATATCGCCCGGGAGCTGGGCAAGCTCGACCCGGTCAATGCCAGGACCTACACCGAGAACGCCCGCGCCTACGGCAAGCGCCTGCGCAAGATGCGCGCCGACGCCCTGGCCAAACTGACCCAGGCGCCCAACGCCGAACTGCGCGTGGCCACGGTGCACGCCGCTTACGATTACCTGTTGCGCGAGTTTGGTCTGGAGGTCACCGCCGTAGTCGAACCGGCCCACGGCATCGAACCGAGCCCGAGCCAGCTGAAAAAAACCATCGACCAATTGCGTGAGCTGGACGTGAAAGTGATCTTCTCGGAGATGGATTTCCCTTCCGCCTACGTCGACACCATCCAGCGCGAATCCGGGGTAAAGCTGTAT
Source organism: Pseudomonas sp. P8_241 (assembly GCF_034008315.1). Classification (NCBI taxonomy): domain Bacteria; kingdom Pseudomonadati; phylum Pseudomonadota; class Gammaproteobacteria; order Pseudomonadales; family Pseudomonadaceae; genus Pseudomonas; species Pseudomonas sp. P8_241. The sequence goes on from NZ_CP125377.1 coordinate 4,974,149, forward strand.
CCGCTGTCGCACATTTCCTACGGCGAATACACCGCCGAGAAGTACGAAAAGGAAATGACCGGCAACCTCGACACCGTGGTGCGGGCAATTCAGGAGTCCGGCGCATGACCTCGAAAGAAACGCTCACCGCCCAGGACGCCGAACACCCTGTGGGAGCCAGCCTGCTGGCGAAGGGATCCGGTCAGTCAACATTTCCCTTGAATGACACACCGCTATCGCGAGCAAGCTCGCTCCTACAGTTTTCCGGGCCGACGCTGGATTTCACCGGGGTCAGCCTGACGCTGGGGCGCACCACCATTCTCGACAACGTAACCTTCAAGGTGCAACCCGGCAGCGTGCATGCGCTGGTTGGCCCTAACGGTGGCGGCAAGAGTTCGCTGATCAAGACGTTGCTCGGGCAGATGCCGCATCAGGGCCGTTTGAGCCTGCAATGGCCCGCTGATCCGGGCACCATCGGTTACGTCCCGCAAGCATTGGAGTTCGACCGCGGCCTGCCGATGACCGTCGATGACTTCATGGCTGCCATGTGCCAGCGGCGCCCGGCGTTCCTCGGCTTGAGCAAGCACTACGCGGCGGCGATTGGCGAGGCGCTGGAGCGTGTCGGCATGCAGGACAAGCGCAAACGACGCATGGGGGCGCTGTCCGGCGGCGAGCGTCAGCGGGTGTTGCTGGCTCAGGGGTTGATCCCTTCGCCGCAATTGCTGGTACTCGATGAGCCGATGTCGGCGCTTGATGAAGCCGGCATTCAGGTGTTCGAACGCTTGCTCGGCGACTGGCGTACGGCCGGGATTACCGTGCTGTGGATCGAACACGATCTGGAAGCCGTCGGGCGTCTGGCCAATCACGTGACGGGACTCAATCGTCGGGTGCTATTCGACGCCACGCCGAAACAGGCACTGACGCCGGAGCGTCTGCTGACGCTGTTTTCGACCCATCCCCGGAGCATTGCCTGATGAGTTACGAAGCTTTTCGTTTGATGGTTCAGGGTTGGGCTTCATCCGGGTATCTGCCCGAAGCCCTCGCCTACGGATTCGTGGTCAACGCGTTGCTCGCCGGCCTGCTGATCGGCCCGGTGCTGGGCGGCTTGGGCACATTGGTGGTGGTCAAGCGCTTTGCATTTTTCTCCGAAGCCGTGGGGCACGCTGCATTGACCGGCGTGGCCATTGGCATATTGCTCGGCGAACCCTACACCGGTCCTTACGGCAGCCTGTTCGGCTACTGCCTGTTGTTCGGCATCCTGCTCAACTACCTGCGCAACCGCACCGGTCTGGCGCCGGATACGCTGATCGGCGTGTTCCTCTCGGTATCGCTGGCGTTGGGGGCCAGCCTGCTGCTGATTCTGGCGGGCAAGATCAACGTGCACATTCTGGAGAACGTGCTGTTCGGCTCGGTACTGACCGTCAATGGCAATGACCTCGCCGTGCTGGCAATTGTCGGCTCGCTGGTGATGGCGCTGGCCTTGCCGCTGTACAACCGCATCATGCTCGCCAGCTTCAACCCGCAGCTGGCGGCGGTTCGTGGTGTGGCAGTAAAGACCCTGGATTACCTGTTCGTGATTCTGGTGACACTGATCACCGTTGCCGCAGTGAAAGTCATTGGCGCCATTCTGGTGGGCGCCCTGCTGGTGATACCGGCGGCAGCGGCACGCTTGCTCAGCCAATCGTTGAAAGGTTTCTTCTGGTGCTCGGTGCTGATCGCCACGGTCAGCACCCTGTGCGGAATTCTCGCGCCGATTGTCTTCGACCTGCCGATCCCGTCCGGCGCCGCGATCATTCTAGTGGCTGGCATTGCTTTCGCCCTGTCCGCCATCGCGCGCGGTGTCGTCCCCAGCCTGAAAGGGAACCTCGGATAAATGTCATTTTCTCTGCGTCAACTGACCCTGGCCATCGCACTGTGCGCACTGGCTACCACAACATTAGCGGCTGATGGCGGCAAACCTCTGCGCGTACTGGCCTCGCTACCGATCACCTACGGACTCGGCGAAGTGCTGCTCAAGGGCACTGATGTCAGCCTCGAACGCGCCGCGCCAGCCAATCTGCCCGGAAGCCGCCAGACCGCGTACTTCACCGGTCGCGGTGCGCCTGCGCTGACGAAACTGGCGACGGACGCCGATGCGGTGATTGGCTTGCGCTCGTTGTGGCCGGACGATCCGCTGTATCCGATTTCCCGTCGCAGCAATATCCGTATCATCGAAGTCGATGCCGCCCGCCCCGTCGACGGCGCCCTGCCCGGCATTGCCGTGCAGCCAGGCAACAAAGTCGACGGCCTGAATAGCCAACCATGGTTGTCCAGCAACAACATGGGACGCATGGCGGACGTGATGGCCGCGGACCTGGTGCGCCTGGCGCCGCAGGCAAAACCGAAAATCGAGGCCAACCTCGCGGCCCTCAAGCAGCGCTTGCTCAAACTCAGTGCCACCAGCGAAGCGCAGTTGGCCAGCGCCGACAACCTCAGCGTGATGAGCTTGAGCGATCACTTCGGCTACCTGATTGGCGGACTGAATCTGGAGCTGGTCGGGCTCGACGCAAGGCCGGATGCCGAATGGACACCGGAGGCTCTCAAGGAATTGGGCGTACAGCTCAAAGACAATGATGTGGCGGTGGTGCTGCATCACCGGCAGCCGTCGCAGGCCCTGAAAGCGGTGATTACCGAGGCGGGTAGCCGATTGGTGGTGTTGAGTATCGACGCCGACGATCCGGTGGCGGAACTTGAAGGGAATGTGGATTTGCTGATCAAGGGTTTGAGCGGCGTTTAAGGTCAGGACCGCGTTATCGTTCATCGCGAGCAGGCTCGCTCCTACAGGGAGCGAGCCTGCTCGCGAAGGCAATCCATCAGCCAATAAAGATTCCAGGCATGAAAGAAGCCCGCCGACTGTCACCAGTCCAGCGGGCTTCTTTTTGCCGCGACAACTCAGTGCGCCACAGCCGCCTGCTCTTCCATCTTCTGACGCAGGCTCAACGGGCGCATGTCCGTCCAGGTCTCTTCGATGTAGGCCAGACAGTCCTTTTTCAGTCCGCTTTTGCCCACGGTGCGCCAGCCTTGTGGCACGGCTTTGTAGTCAGGCCAGATCGAGTATTGCTCTTCGTGGTTGACCACGACCTGAAAGAGGATGTCCTCGCGGTCGAATACTGACGTCATGCTATGTCTCCATCGTTCTAGGGCAGGCTGCGCTGTGTGCGCAGTCGTTATGTAGAAGGAACGTTGTACGCGCCGGAAAATTTAGAGCGCGGCGGTGGCAGCGGCCAAAGCCCGGCCGAAAATCTCGCCAACCCTGTCGACCTCAGCAGCGGTGATCACCAGCGGCGGCAGGAAACGCACCACCGCGCCGTGCCGACCGCCCAACTCCAGAATCAAGCCACGCTTGAGACATTCGCGCTGCACCAGCGGCGCCAGGCGCGCGAAGGCCGGTGGATGACCCAGAGCGTCCAGCGCACCGGCCGGATCGACCAGCTCCACACCCAGCATCAAGCCGCGACCGCGAATGTCGCCCATCTGCGGGAAGTACCGTTGCAGGATGCGCAGGTGCTCGACCAACCGCGCGCCCATCGCGGCAGTGTGTTCGCACACTTTGTGCTCAACCAGATAACGCATGACGGCGGAACCGGCGGCCATTGCCATTTGGTTGCCACGGAAAGTCCCCGCGTGGGCGCCCGGCAGCCAGGTGTCGAGCCAGTCGCGGTAGACCACCACCGCCAGCGGCAGGCTGCCGCCGATGGCTTTGGACATCACCACCACATCGGGAATGATCCCGGCGTGTTCGAAGGCAAACATCTTGCCAGTGCGGGCGAAACCGCTCTGGATTTCGTCGACGATCAACGCCACGCCTGCCTGCTCGGTGATCCGGCGCAAACCACGCAACCAGTCCAGATCGGCCGGGATCACCCCGCCCTCGCCCTGCACCACTTCAACGATCACCGCCGCCGGTAATTGCACGCCGGCCTCGGGATCGTTGAGCAGGTTTTCCAGGTAGTTCAGATTGGCCTTGATGCCTTGGGCACCGCCTAATCCGAATGGACAACGGTAATCGTAGGGAAACGGCATGAACTGCACGCCGCTGCTGAGCAACGCGCCCAGAGGCTTTTTCGGGCCCAGGCTGCCCATCAGGCTCAATGCGCCTTGGCTCATGCCGTGATAACCGCCCTGAAACGACAGCACCGTGCTGCGACCGGTGGCAGTGCGCACCAGTTTCAGTGCGGCTTCGACAGCGTCGGTGCCGGTCGGGCCACAGAACTGGATCCTCGCTTCAGCGGCCAATGCCGGTGGCAGCAGGCCGAACAAGTCTTGAACGAACTGATCTTTCACCGGAGTGGTCAGGTCGAGGGTGTGCAGCGGCAACTCATCACTCAGCACTTGCTGGATGGCTTCGATCACTACCGGGTGGTTATGCCCAAGGGCCAATGTTCCGGCGCCGGCAAGGCAGTCGATAAAGGTGCGGCCTTCGACATCTTCGACATACAGGCCCTTGGCGCGCTTGAGTGCCAAGGGAATGCGTCGCGGGTAGCTGCGGGCGTTGGATTCCTGCCGGCTCTGACGGGCCAGCAAAGGCGATTCGTTGAACTGGTAAAGCGTTTCGGTCGGGGCGACCCGGGCCGGCTGATCTTCGATAAGGCTGGTAGCGACTGACATCTCTCGACCCCTCAATACGCTGTGATAGTGACCAAAACTGCATACCGGGCAGGTGCGCATTGCGCTCACGGAGCGCACTTGTCAGGTTTTCCTGTTCTGGAAACGCATCGGCGTCGAGAGGATTTAGCCTTTTGACCGGCTTTCTCGGAGGCACCCCAAGCCCTTGTAGGAGCGAGCCTGCTCGCGATAGCGGTGTATCAGGCAACATTGATGTTGACTGACACGACGTCATCGCGAGCAGGCTCGCTCCTACAAGGGGTTGGGTGTTTATCAGGCTGGTTGTAGCGGCATGGTCAGCTCCACCCGCAAGCCGTCCGGCCGGCTATCGAAATGCAGGGTGCAGCCGCAACGCTGGACGATGGCCTGGACAATCGCCAGCCCTAGGCCGCAGCCGGTGCTCTGGCCATTGCGCCAGAAACGTTGGGTCAGGTTCTGCAAATCCTCTTCGGCAATGCCCGGCCCGTGATCGCGCACCACGAACTGCACACGATCACCAGAGGTTTCCAGACTCAGTTCCACAGCTTTATCGCCCGGAGTGTGACGCAGGGCGTTATCGAGCAAGTTGCGCAGCGCTGCAATCGACAATACGGCGGGCATTTGCACCGGGGCATTCGACACCTTGATCGGCGCTTGGAACCGGATACGTTCACGATCCCCACTGGAGGCATCCTGGATCGCCAGTTTCGCCACCTGCTCGGCGCTGCATTGCACACCGTCATCGAACGATAGACTGCCTTCGACCCGCGCCAGCAACAGTAATTGTTCGAGGGTCCGATGCAAACGGTCGGCACCCTCCTCGGCCCTGGCCAACGATTGATCCCGGGCGCTGCCTTCGGTCATGCGCGCCACTTGCAGATGGGTCTTGATCGCGGTCAACGGGCTGCGCAGTTCGTGGGCCGCATCACCGGTCAGGCGGCGTTCGCGCTCGATGGTCTTGCCGATGCGCTGGAGCAACTGGTTCTGGGTTTCCAGCAAGGGTTGCAGCTCACTGGGCAATGGATGGATCTGCAAGGGTTCCAGGGAGTCGGCACTGCGGCGCATCAAGGCATCGCGCATGCGATTGAGCGGCGCCAGGCCTTGGCCGATGCCCAGCCAGAGCAGGCACAGGCAACCGAGCAATGCCACGCCTACCGGCACCGAAGCGGCCAGCAGGATCGACATGTTCAATGCTTCACGCTCGATCTGGCGGTCGGCCGTGGTAATGCGCAAATCGCCCCGGGCCAACGTGAAACTGCGCCACGGTGCGCCGTCGATCATTTGATCGTGGAAGCCCAGTTTCTCGGCTTCCAGGGTTTGCTGCGGATCGGTGTGACTGCGGGCAAGGATCTCCCCGCGCAACGAACTGACCTGACAGGCCATGCCGCCGGGAATGTTCAACTGCTCGGCGCTGAAGTGCGTGCCCTCGCCCTTGGTCGGCAACGGCGGCAATTGCTCCATCAGACCCGCGACCATGCGTGCCGATGCCACCAGCCGCTGGTCGAGGGAAAACATCATCTGATTGCGCAGATCACTGAGCATCCAGGCCGCAGCCAGCGCCCAGATCAACGCAAAAGCGGCGCCGAGTGTCAGGCTCAGGCGCAAACGCAGGCTCATCACTTCGATCGCTCTCCGCCATCAGCCGGCCCCAGGCGATAACCCAGGCCGCGCACGGTCTCGACAATCCCGTTGCCGAGCTTGCGCCGCAGGTGATGGATGTGGACGTTGAGGGCGTTGCTCTCCAGCTCATCGTTGAAACCGTAGACGCTGTCCTTGAGCTGCTCGGTCGACAGCACGCGCCCACGATTGTGCAGCAGGGCCTGCAGCAGCGACTGCTCTCGGCGCGAGAGGTCTACAGGCTGACCGCAGAGCATGGTTTCGCGGCTGCTGGGGTCGTACGTCAGGGCTCCGTGTTCGATCAGGTTGACGCTGCGCCCGGCCACCCGGCGCAACAGGGTGTGCAACCGTGCGGCGAGTTCGCGCAAATCGAAAGGCTTGAGCAGGTAGTCGTCGGCACCCGCCTGCAAACCGTCGACACGGTCGGTGACCGAGTCCCGCGCCGTCAGAATCAGCACCGGCAATTCCAGGCCGTTGTGACGCAATTGCTGCAACAGTTTCAAGCCGTCTTCATCGGGCAATCCGAGGTCGAGCACCATCACGTCGAACTCGGCCACCTTGAGCATGGCCCGCGCCGCAGATGCCGTGGCGACGTGTTCCACCGTCAGGCCCTGGGCGGTCAGGCCGGCGACGATGCCGCTGGCGATCAGCTCATCGTCTTCGCAAACCAGTACGTGCATGGGGAGCCTCGTGTAAATAAAGCAGATTAAGCCTTTGACCGATTAAGCGGACATTATGCCGCAAGCGCCACCGCCACAAGGCCGCCACGGTTAATCATCGGTTAATCGCGACCGCCCATTGTGCACCTCACTTGCACAGGGCAAAGGCTTACCCATGCGTCGACTGTTTTTACTTTTCGCTTTCCTGATCACGGGCCTGGCTCAGGCAGGGACCAATCCGTTTGAGACCAAACCCGATTTTCTCCCTGTCGAGAAAGCCTTCACCTTTACGTCTGAACGCCTGGAATCCGGTGAAACCCAGCTCTATTGGCAGATAGCCGACGGCTATTACCTATACCAGCAGCGCCTGAAGTTCGACGGTCTGCCAGTCGAGCACAAACCGGCTTTGCCCGTGGGTGAAGACCACAGCGACGAGTTCTTCGGTCAGCAGCAAGTCTACCGCCAGGGCCTGGAGCTGAAGATTCCGGCGGGTGCCAGCGGTCAGGTCAAAGTGAGCTATCAGGGCTGCGCGGATGCCGGCTTGTGTTATCCACCGCAAACCAAAGTTGTCGATCTGGGCAATATTGATGTGACGAACTCAGGTGCTGAAGCTCCGGATCAAGCCTTGGCCAGCGGTCTGCAACAGCGGGCCCTGGGCTGGAGCCTTCTGGTGTTTTTCGGTCTGGGCCTGTTACTGGCATTCACCCCTTGTTCATTGCCGATGCTGCCGATTCTGGCCGGCCTGATCGTGGGCAGTGGCGCAACGCCAAAACGTGGTCTGGCCCTGGCCAGTAGCTATGTGATCAGCATGGCGCTGGTGTATGCGGCAATGGGGGTTTTGGCCGCCATGCTGGGGGCGAATCTGCAGGCGTTGCTGCAAAACCCTTGGCTGCTCGGCAGTTTCGCGGCGATTTTCGTGCTGTTGGCATTGCCGATGTTCGGCTTCTTTGAATTGCAGTTGCCGGTGGCCGTGCGTGATCGCCTGGAAAACGTCTCGCGCAATCAACGCGGCGGCAGCTTGATCGGCGCGGGTGTATTGGGTGCCTTGTCGGGTCTGTTGGTCGGCCCGTGCATGACCGCTCCGTTGGCCGGTGCGTTGCTCTATATCGCGCAGAGTGGCAATGCGCTGCACGGCGGCTTGATTCTGTTCGCCATGGGGATTGGCATCGGTGTGCCGCTGCTGTTGCTGGTCACTGTCGGCAACCGCTTCATGCCCAAACCGGGCGCCTGGATGAATCTGGTCAAAGGTATTTTCGGCTTCCTGTTTCTCGCAACGGCGTTGCTGATGCTGCGTCCGGTACTGGACGAATCACTGTGGGTCGGACTCTGCGGTGCCCTGCTACTGGTTGCAGCCTACAGCGCCTGGAAACAGTCGGACGGTTTTGGGCGGATCGCTCACTTGTTCGGAGCCAGCTCGTTGCTGCTCGGTGTGTGGGGCAGCCTGTTGATGATCGGCGCGGCGGGCGGCAGTGATGATCTGTTCAAGCCGTTGCAGGTGTTTCGCGCTTCAGGCACAGCGGTTGCCGCCGTTCCGGTCGGCCACGAAGCCTTCATCACGATCAATGACCCGCAAGCGTTGCAACGTGAACTCGACGTCGCCAAGGCTCAGGGCCAATGGGTGCTGCTGGACTATTACGCAGACTGGTGTGTGTCGTGCAAGGTCATGGAAAAACAGGTGTTCGGTAAAACCCGAGTTCTCGAAGCCCTGAGCGATGTGCGCTTGCTCCGGCTGGACGTCACCGCCGACAATGCCGCCAGCCGCGAACTGCTCGGCCGTTATAAAGTGCCGGGGCCACCGAGCCTGCTGTGGATTGGCGCTGACGGTGAAGAGCGTCGCAGCCAGCGCATCACCGGTGAGGTCGATGCCGACACTTTCCTGCAACGCTGGTCCATCACCCGAGACGCCCGTTAATGCTGACCTTCACCCTCGGCACCTTTGCCATCGCGCTTAATCACCTGCTGCTGATCAGTGCATTGGCGCTGGCTACTTTTGTCGGCTGGCGGGTGGCCAAGCGTGGCGGGGATAACCCCGAGTCGGCGTTGTTCAGCCTGTTCATGCTGGGCTTGCTGGCAGCTCGCGTGGGTTTCGTGGCGGCCTACTGGACGCATTATCGCAACGATCCGTGGCAGATCATCGATTTGCGTGATGGCGGTTTCCTCGCCTGGCCCGGCGTGATCGTCGTGCTGCTGGCGACTTTGTATCGAGGCTGGCGGCGCCCAGGACTGCGACGCCCATTGGGATTTGGTGTGGCAAGCGGCCTGGCGTTCTGGTTACTGGCGACATTCTCCCTGTCGATCTACGAACAAGGCACACGTCTGCCGGAAATTGCCCTGCGCAACGCCGCCGGCGAAACCGTGCAACTGGCCGACTACAAGGGCGGCCCCTTAGTGATCAATCTCTGGGCCACCTGGTGCCCGCCTTGTCGCCGGGAAATGCCGGTGCTGGAAAATGCCCAGCAAGCCCGGTCGGACCTGACCTTTCTGTTCATCAATCAGGCCGAAAGCATGCAAAGCGTCGCGACCTACCTGGAAACCCAGGGCTTGAGCCTGTCCAACGTGCTGTTCGACGGCGGTGGTCGTCTGGGTCAGGCCGTTGGCTCCATGGCACTGCCAACGACGCTGTTCTATAGCCCGGAAGGTCGCCTGCTGGGCAGCCATCTGGGCGAACTGTCGGAAGCCAGCCTGGCCCGCGCCCTGGAAAACTTCGACACCGTCCCCGCCACTTCTTCAAGGAAACTGCCATGCCCCGCCTCCGCCACCTGCTGACCCTGAGCCTCGGTGCCGCTCTGCTGCACCTGCCGTCGGTGCAGGCCGAAGAGCTGCCCGAGGCGATCAAGAAGATCGAAGCCAAAGGCGCGAAAATCGTCGGTCAGTTCGACGCGCCCGACGGCCTGCGCGGATATGCCGCGCAATACCAGAACCGCGGCATGGCGCTGTACCTGACCCCGGATGGCAAGCATGTATTGCTGGGCAATCTGTATGACGCCGAGGGCAACGACCTGACCAGCGCACCATTGCAGAAACTGGTGTACGCGCCGATGTCCAAGGAGGTCTGGAACAAGTTCGAAGCGAGCAACTGGATTGGCGATGGCAAGAAGGACGCCCCGCGCCTGGTTTACCTGTTCAGCGACCCGAACTGCCCGTATTGCAACGTGTTCTGGGAACAGGCGCGGCCATGGGTCAAGTCCGGCAAAGTGCAGTTGCGCCACATCATGGTCGGCATCATCCGCGAAGACAGCCCGGGCAAGTCCGCCGCACTGCTTGCTGCCAAAGACCCGCAAAAAGCCCTGCAAGACCACGAAGCCGCCGGAAAAAGCAGTTCGCTCAAGGCCTTGAAGGACGTGCCGCCCGCCGTCCAGGCAAAGCTGGCGGCCAACATGCAACTGATGGAAGAGCTGGAACTGCAAGCCACCCCGGCGATTTTCTATATGGACGCCAAGGGCGAGTTGCAACAACAGCAAGGTGCGCCGTCACCGGAAACGTTGGTGAAGATTCTCGGGCCGAAGTAACACGCATCGACGCCTTCGCTGGCAAGCCAGCTCCTACAAGATCGGTGGCGTTCACTAAATTTGTGTTCACCACCAACCCCGTAGGAGCTGGCTTGCCAGCGAAGAGGCCATTCCAGGCACCAGAGAATTAAAGCCCCTCCAGCTCCGCCATCAGATCATTCAAGCGATCCACCTTCTCCTCGGTGATGTCGCTGGCCGCCAACCCATCGATGTACCTGGCCAGCTCCTCCACCGTACTGCACTCGAACATCGCCCGCAGCGGCACATCCCGCTGCAGGGTTTTGTGCACCCGTGATGCGATCTGCGTGGCCAGCAGCGAATGCCCGCCCAGCTCGAAGAAGTTGTCGTGGACGCCGACTGTCTCGACCTTCAGCACGTCGGCCCAGATAGCGGCCAGGGTTTGCTCCAGATCACTGCGCGGCGCCTGATAGACCTGGCTTTGCATCTGGCCGATTTCCAGCGCCGGTAGTGCCTTGCGATCCAGTTTGCCGTTGGCGTTGAGCGGCATTTTATCGAGCCACAACCAATGCAGCGGCACCATGTATTCAGGCAGTTCGGCACGCAGGCGTTGTTTAATGCGCTCCAATCGCTCGGCAGGATTGAGCGTTGAATCGGCTGCCACCAGATAACCAACCAGATGCTTGCCATTCACACCTTCCTGCACACCCACCGCTGCGTCGCGGACTTGCGCTTGCTCATGCAGACGCGCTTCGATTTCACCCAACTCAATACGGTAGCCGCGAATCTTCACCTGATGGTCGATACGTCCGACGTATTCCAGCACACCGTCACTGCGTCGACGAGCCAGGTCGCCGGTGCGGTACAAACGATCACCCGGCTCGCCGAACGGGTCCGGCACAAACACCGGAGCAGTGCGCAGCGGGTCGCTGACATAACCACGCCCGACCCCGGTGCCGGCGACGCACAGCTCACCCACCGCACCCAGCGGCACCAGCTCCAGCGCACCATCGAGCAGGTACAAACGGTTGTTGTCGGTTGGCGTGCCGATTGGCAAATAGCTGCCACGTGTCGAGGCCAGGTCAACGCGGAAGAACGCCACGTCGTCCGAGCATTCTGCCGGTCCGTAGGCGTTCACCAAGCCGATCTGCGGGTAGCGCAGCAACCATTGATGCGCGAGTTCCGGCGGCATGGCCTCACCGGTCGGCAGCATCCAGCGCAAGCCGTCGATGCCCATGCGTTCCTGAGCGAGCATGCCCTGGATCAGAGACGGTACGCTTTCCAGAACGGTGATGCCCTGGCTCTGCACATGAGCCAGCAAAGCTTGCGGATCATGGGCAATGATGTTCGGCACGATGTCCACCCGAGCACCGAACAATGGCGCGGCGAGGAACTGCCAGACGGAGATGTCGAAGCTTTGCGAAGCGGTTTGCGCGATCACGTCGGCTTCACTCAGGTTCAGGTACGGCACTTTGCTCAACTGGTTGTTGAGCATGCCGCGCTGTTCGACCATCACGCCCTTCGGCAACCCGGTGGAGCCTGAGGTGTAGATGACGTAGGCGAGGTTGTCCGCAGCACTGTAGATGCCTGGATTGCTCACCGAAACAGCACTGGCCTGCACCTCCTCCCAAACCAGCAAGCGAGGGCGATTGGCGCAGCCGAATTCTTCCAGCAGCTCAACCGCTTGCTCGCGGCACGCCTGGGTGCAGACCAGCAACGGCGTGCGGCTGAGATCGATGATGCGGCTCAAACGCTGGCTCGGCAGGCCCGGATCCAGTGGCAAGTAACCTGCGCCGGCCTTGAAGCTGCCGATGATCATGCCGAGCAGGTCGAGATTACGTTCCGCCAGCAACGCCACCGGTTGATCCAGGCCGACACTGGCGGCGATCAGTGCATGTCCGAGACGGTTACTGCGCTGGTTCAGCTCGAAGTAGCTGTGCTGCTGCGCCAGGCAACTGGCGGCGATCCGCTGCGGATGCTCGGCAACTTGCGCTTCGAACAATTCAACGTAACTGGTCTCAAGCGGATACCCGTGCTCGCTCTGGTTACAGCCATGAATCAGCAAAGCCTGTTCCTCAACGCCGAGCAACGGCAGGTCAGCCATGTCTCCATGGAAACCTTCGACCAACGCCAGCAGCAACCGCTTGAACTCCCCGAGCATGCGTTCGACCGTCGATTCATCGAAGTAACGCTGGTCGTAGGACAGGTGCAAGCCCAGGTCATCACCCGGATAGCAGACCGCCGTCAGCGGGAAGTTGGTATGGGTTCGGCCCGAGTCGGACGTCGCGTTGAGACTCTGCGCCCGGTCCAGCACCGAGACTTCCACCGGGGCGTTTTCGAACACGAACAGGCTGTCGAACAGCGGTTGACCCTTGGGCAGCTTGCTGTTTTCCTGGATGCTCACCAGCGGCAGGTATTCGTACTCGCGCAGTTGCATGTTGCTGTCGAGTAGCCCCGTCAGCCATTGATGCACGCTGCAACGCTGATCGTCTTCGGGCATTTTCACCCGCAGGGCGATGCTGTTGATGAACAGGCCGACGGTGCGTTGCATCTGCGGCATCTCCACCGGACGGCCCGCCACCGTGACGCCAAACAGCACGTCGCGATCACCGCTCAAGCGCCGCAGCACCAACGCCCACGCCGCTTGGGCGAAGGTGTTGATGGTCAACTGATGGGCCTGGGCCAATTCGCGCAACTGCGCACCGTCGCGGGCATCGAGTCGGGTGTAACGGTCGCCGACGATCATCCCCCCGCTGTCACCGGCATGCTCGCGCAGGAACGGCCGGTCGCTCGGGATCGGCGTCGTGCGCTCGAAGCCTTGCAGATTGGTTTTCCACCACTGCCGCGCTGCGTCCAGGCTCTGGCGTTGCAGCCAGCCGATGTAATCGCGATAACGCGGCGGTACGGCCAACTGCGCTTCGCGACCTTCACCAAGCGCGGTGTAGATCTCGAAGAAGTCGCTCATCAGCAACGAGCGGCACCAGGCATCGATGAGGATGTGGTGATTGCTCATCATGAACCAGTAGCGCGCCGCGCCCACGCGGATCAAGCGCAGGTGGAACGGTGCCCGGTTGAGCAGATCGAACCCGGTCTCGCGCTCGGTCTTGAGCAAGGTTTGCAACTTCGGTTCTTGCTCGGCTTCGGCGATAGCGCTCCAGTCGAGGTATTCGATCGGTGTACTCCCCGGTTTGTGAATCACTTGCAGCATGTCTTCGCCGACATTCCAGCAGAACGATGCGCGCAGCGCTTCATGACGGGCAATCACCGCTTGCCAGGCCTGGGCAAAACGCTGCGGATCGAGCTCGCTGTTAATGCGGTAGCGATCCTGCATGTAGTACAGGCCGGTGCCCGGTTCCAGCAACGTGTGCAGCAGCATGCCTTCCTGCATCGGCGTCAGCGGGTAGACATCTTCGATGGCAGTGGCTGGAATCGGCAGCGCATCCAGTTGCGCCTGACTGAGTTTCGCCAGCGGGAAGTCAGACGGCGTCAGGCCACCGGCATCGTCGCGCAGGCAATGTTCGATCAGGCTTTGCAATTCGCCCAGATAGGCGTCCGCCAGTTCATTGATGGTTTGCAGATCGTAACGTTCAGCGCTGAAGGTCCAGCGCAGCACCAGTTCACCACCGTAAACCTGACTGTCGACACTCAATTCGTTGGGCAACGGCGCCTTCGGATCGTGGGCTGCGCCGATGGGTTCATCGAGCGGATGAAACAGCGCCTGCGCGCCAAAGTTCTGGTCGAACTGACCGAGGTAGTTGAAGGTAATCGGCGCCGCCGGCAACTCGGCCATGCGCCGGCAACTCAGGTCATCGGCGAGGTAACGCAGCACGCCATAACCCAGACCTTTGTGCGGTACAGCGCGCAACTGTTCCTTGATGGCTTTGATCGACGCGCCCTGCCCTGCAGCCTCCTCGATATTGGAAGGTGTCAGACGCAGCGGATAAGCGCTGGTGAACCAGCCGACAGTGCGCGTCAGGTCGATCTCGTCGAACAGCGCTTCACGGCCGTGGCCTTCCAGTTGAATCAGCGCCGAATCGTGCCCGGTCCAGCGGCACAACACACGGGCCAACGCTGTCAGCAGCAAATCGTTGACCTGAGTGCGATACGTGCCCGGCGCCTGTTGCAGCAATTGCCGAGTGCGCTCGCCGTCAAGACGCACACTGACCGTTTGCGCATGCCGGTTCTGCCGACCGCCCTCGGGTCGATCACACGGCCATTCGGCATTCGGACCGGCCAGTTGCCTCTGCCACCAGCTCAGTTCTTCGCGCAGGGATTCGCTCCCGGCGTAGGCCTGCAAACGTGCCGCCCAGTCCTTGAAGGCGCTGGTTTTGGCCGGCAGTTTTACCGACTGCTGCGCGTCGAGTTGGCGATACACGGTTTGCAAATCGTCCAGCAGTACGCGCCAGGAAACGCCATCGACCACCAAGTGGTGAATCGCGATGAACAACCGTTGCTGACCCTCTGGACCATCGACCAGCAATACCCGCATCAGCGGTCCTTCGTTGAGGTCGAGGCTGCGCTGGGCATCGGCGAACAGGGCGACGCATTTGTCCATGGACGAAACACGCACCTGCCACAACACCGAGGTATCGGAAATCGCCTGATGCGCCGCATGCCAATGGCCTCCCACTTCGCTGAAGCGCAGGCGCAAGGCATCGTGCTGTTCGATCACCGCCAACAGCGCTTGCTCCAGGCGATGAGGTTCCAGAGGCGCGGTCGGTTGCAGCAACAACGCCTGGTTCCAGTGTTGCCGCTGCGCGATGTCGGTGTCGAAGAACCAGTGCTGAATCGGCGTCAAGCGCGACTCACCGCTGAGCAACCCTTGCTCGGCAGTGATCTGATCGCTGCGGGTCGCCACGGCGGTGAGAGTCTGCACGGTCTGATGCTGGAACAAGTCGCGCGGGCTGAAGTGTATGCCCTGCTGCCGCGCACGGCTGACCACTTGAATCGAGAGGATCGAGTCGCCACCCAGCTCGAAGAAATTGTCGTTGAGGCCGACCTGGTCGACGTTCAGCACTTCGCGCCAGATCTGCGCCAGCGTGACTTCGAGTTCGTTACTCGGCGCCACGTAGTGTTGACGATTCAGTTCGGGGTCCGGTGCCGGCAACGCACGACGGTCGAGTTTGCCGTTGGCGGTCAGCGGCATAGCGGTCAACAGGATCAGGTGCGTCGGCACCATGTAATCCGGCAATTGCGATTTCAGATGCGCCTTGAGGGCTTCGCGCAAAACCGATTGCTGCGCTTCGTCCTGTTCAGCGACCTCAGTCACAAGATAGCCAACCAGCTGTTTACCGCTCGGTGCATCGAGCGCCAATACCACGCTTTCGCGAATCGATTCATGCTCCAGCAGACGGGTTTCGATTTCGCCCGGCTCAATGCGGAATCCACGAATCTTCACTTGATGGTCGATACGACCGAGATATTCCACCAATCCATCGGGACGTTGGCGCACCAGATCGCCAGTGCGATAAACACGCCCGCCGTTGTCGGAGAACGGATCGGCCACAAAGCGTTCAGCGCTCATGCCCGGACGCTGGTGATAAGCCTGCGCCAGACCGGTGCCGCCAACATACAACTCGCCTGTCGCACCTTGCGGCACCAGCGCGAGATCGGCGTCGAGAATGTACGCCACGCGGTCGCCAATCACGCTGCCGATCGGCACGCTGCCCACTCCTTCTTCCAATACCTGGGGCGCAAGGCTGGCCAGCGGCATGACCACGGTTTCGGTCGGACCGTAGGCGTTGAAAAACAGATTCGGTTTGAACGCCGCACGAATGCGCGCCAGGTGTTCGCCGGTCAGCGCTTCGCCGCCGGTGATGATCATGCGCACCGGCAAGGTTTCGTCCTGAGTTGCCAGCCATTGCGCCAACTGGCTGCCGTAGCTTGGCGTGAAACCCAGCACGTTGATGCGATGGGTGCGGATCAGTGCGCAGATTTCCTCGGCGTCCCATTGGCCCTGAGCACGCAAGACGACCTGCGCACCACAGAGCAGCGGCACCAGCAAACGCTCGGTAGCGGCGTCGAAGTTGATCGAATAGAAATGCAGTTCGCAATCGTCCGGGCGCATACCGAAACGCTCGATCACGGCACGGCAGTGCATGGCGATCTCACCATGGGACACCACCACGCCTTTGGGCTTTCCGGTGGAGCCCGAGGTGTAAATCAGGTACGCCTGATGCTGCGGCAGGTTGATGAACGGCAGCTCGGTTGCCGGATAATCGGCGAGTTTTACCGCGTCTTCCTCCACACACCAATGGGCAATCGTCGGCGGCAATTCACCAAGGGCCTTGAACATCGCCGCATCACTGAGCAGCAATCCGATACCACTGTCTTCGATCATGTAATGCAAGCGGTCGAGCGGATATTCCGGGTCCAGCGGCACATAGGCACCTGCGGCCTTGAGGATCGCCAGCAGTCCGACAACCATGTCCAGCGAACGCTCAAGCGCCAGGCCCACGCGCACCTGCGGACCGACACCGCGTTCACGCAGCATCCACGCGAGGCGATTGGCGCGGCGGTCGAGTTCAGCGTAGCTCAGGGTTTGTCCGGCGAAGGTCAGCGCCGGTGCATCGGGACGCGCCAGAGCCTGTTTGCTGAACAGCTGATGAATGCACTGATCGAGTCGATGCTCGCCGGGCTCGACGCCAAGACTGTCGAGCAGATGTTGTTGTTCGTCCGCGTCCAGCAACGGCAGCTCACTGAGGCGCTGTTGCGGATCTGCAATCAGCGCTTGCAACAAGTTGCGCCAATGCACGGCCATGCGTGCGATACGCGGTTCGTCGAACAGGTCGGTGCTGTAGGTCAGGCAACAACACAGGCGGTGGTCGAGGTCGGTGACTTCCAGATTGAGGTCGAATTTGGTCGCCCGTGCATCGTTGGCCAGGTACTCGACGGTCATGCCGGCCAAGCTGCGGCTCTGCTGGAATTCCCAGCGCTGTACGTTGCACATGACCTGGAACAACGGGTTGTAGGCCGCGCTGCGCGGTGGTTGCAGGGCTTCGACCAGATGATCGAAGGGCAAGTCTTGATGGGACTGGCCTTCGATCACCGTGTGACGGACCTGCTCGAACAACTCCCCCACGGACATCTGCCCGTCGATCTGACAGCGCAGCACCTGGGTGTTGAGGAACGCACCGATCAACCCTTCGCTCTCCGGCCGGATGCGGTTGGCCACCGGCGCGCCGATGCGCAAATCGGTCTGGCCGCTGTAGCGGTACAGCAAAGTGGCCAACGCAGCCGTCATGGTCATGAACAACGTCAGGCCGTTTTGCCCGTTGAAGGCGCGGACCTGGGTGGCAAGCTTCTCGCTGAGGTCGAAACGGTACAGTTCGCCCTGATGGCTCTGCACGGGAGGACGCGGACGGTCGGCCGGCAATTCCAGCAGCGGGTGCTCGCGGCCCAATTGCGCGGTCCAGTAGTCGAGTTGACGCTGACGTTCGCCGGACTCCAGCCACTGACGCTGCCACACGCTGTAGTCCAGGTACTGCACCGGCAGCGGTTGCAGCGGCGACTCGCGGTCATCCAAGAACGCTTCGTACAGCGCACTCAGTTCCCGGGCGAAGATGTCCATCGCCCAGCCTTCCGTGACGATGTGGTGCAAGGTCAGCACGAAGTAGTGTTCCTGCTCGGCAGTCTTGACCAGGCAAGCGCGCAGCAACGGACCGCTTTCCAGATCGAACGGCTGGTGCGCTTCGTCGTCGGCCAGTTGCTGGACCTGCCACTCGCGGCTATCGGCATCCAGCGTGGTGAAATCCTTCCACGTCATGCGCACACCGGTTTGCGCGTGCACGCGTTGACGGGCGACGCCGTCGATGCTCGGGAATGTGGTGCGCAGGGTTTCGTGACGCAGGATCAGGGCTTGCAGTGCCGCTTCGAAACGTGCGACATCCAGTACCCCGCGTAGACGCGCCATGCCACCGACGTTATAGGCCGGGCTGTCCGGCTCCATTTGCCAGAGGAACCACATGCGTTGCTGGGAATAGGACAATGGAACGGGTTGGCTGCGGTCGACCTTTTCAATCGGCGGCTGTTTGTTGGTGCGGCCGCTGGCCTGGATCAGGCGCACCTGTTCGGCGAATTCACCCAGTTCACTGTGCTCGAACAATACCCGCAGCGGTAACTCGACGTCGCAGGCCTGGCGGGCTCGGGAAATAATTTGTGTGGCCAGCAGCGAGTGACCACCAAGGGCGAAGAAATCATCGCGAAGACCGACTTGCGACAGGCCCAGCACATCGCGCCAGATAACGGCGATCTGTTGCTCCAGGTCTGTCACAGGCTCAACGTGCTCGCGGACTTGCCACTGCGGTTCCGGCAAGGCGCAGCGGTCGAGCTTGCCGCTTGGGCTAAGGGGCATCTCGTCCAGGCGCATAAGCTGTGCAGGGACCATGTATTGCGGCAGCTCGGCGGCCAGGGCGATTTTCAGACGTGCCGTTTGAGCCTCTTCGTTATCGCCGAAATCCGTCGCCGTGAAGTAGCCGATCAACTGATCGCCCGCCGCGGTTTCGCGCACCAGCACCACGGCTTGCGCGACGCCCTCCTGAGCCAGCAGACAGGCTTCGATTTCTTCCGGCTCGACGCGGAATCCGCGCAACTTGACCTGCTGATCGAGGCGACCGAGGTATTCGATCACGCCATCAGCGGTCCAGCGCGCACGGTCGCCGGTTCGGTACAAGCGTGCACCCGGCTCGCCCGGATCGACCCCAAAACGCTCGGCGGTCAGCGCCGGACGGCCCAGATAACCTCGGGCCAGACCGATGCCGCCGATGCAAAGCTCACCCGGTACCCCGGCCGGTACAGGGTTGAGATCGCTGTCGAGGATTCGACAGATCACATTTCCCAGTGGCTGGCCAATCGGCGAGCGCTCGCCATCGCCTGTGGTGCAATGCCAGTGGGTAACGTTGATCGCCGTCTCGGTCGGTCCGTAACGATTGTGCAATTGCACGCTCGGCAGTTGCGCCAGCACGCGGTTGCGCAGCTCCGCGGGCAAGGCTTCACCACCGGAAAACACCCTGCGCAGACTGGTACATTCAGCTGTCAGCGGTTCGTCGATGAATCGTGCAAGCAGTGGCGGTACGAAGTGCAGCGTGGTGACGCTGAACTGCTGGACCAACTGTGCGATGCGATGGGGATCGCGGTGCTCGCCGGGTCCGGCGATTGCCAACCGCGCACCCGTAATCAGCGGCCAGAAGCATTCCCACACCGACACGTCGAAACTGATCGGCGCCTTTTGCAACAGCACATCGGTGTCGTCCAGGCGATAGGTGTTCTGCATCCATTGCAGACGCTCGGCAAGGGCCGCGTGCGTATTACCGACGCCTTTGGGTTGTCCGGTCGAACCTGAGGTGTAAATCACATAAGCGAGATTGTCGCCGTGCAGGTGCAATCCCGGCGCATGGCTCGGCCAGCTATCCAGATGCAAGGCGTCCATGGCGATCACGCTGACACCTTCGCTGACCGGCAAGCGGTCGAGCAATGGCGTCTGGGTCAGCAACAATTCCACACCGCTGTCGCTGAGCATGTACGCCAAGCGCTCGGCCGGGTAATCCGGGTCCAACGGTACGTAGGCACCACCGGCTTTGATGATCGCTAACAAGCCAATCAGTAATTGTGGCGAACGCTCGCACGCGATCGCCACGCAGACGTCGGGACCGACGCCTTTGTCGCGCAGGTACTGGGCCAGTCGATTGGCCCGAGTGTGCAATTGGGCGAAGTCTATCTGGCCGCCGTCCCACAGCAGCGCCGTGCGTTCAGGCGTCCGACGTGCTTGCTCGTTGAGCAATTCTGGCAGCCACTGGCCGGCCGGCGCGCACGCTGCATTGGCCCAGTCAGCTTGCTGGCCAATCTCAGACGCTGTCAGCAGTCGCAGATCGCCGAGGGCCGTTTGCGGATGCTCGCAGACGTCACGTAACAAATTCTGAAAATGCTCGGCCAAACGCTCGATGGTCGCCGCATCGAACAATTCGCTGGCGTAATCGAATGAGAGGGTCAGGCGACCGTTGCGATCTTCTTCGCTGTGCAACTGCAAATCGAACTTGGCCTCGCGGCTGTGCCACGGCAACTCTTCGGCCAGCAGGCCTGGCAAACGCTTCAATGCGCTGAGGTCACGCTGCTGATGATTGAACATGACCTGGAACAGGCCTTGTTCGCGAACCTGCGGGAACGCTTCGAGCAGTTGTTCGAACGGCAGGTCCTGATGGGCTTGCGCCCCCATCGCCGCCTGCCGGGTTTGCGCCAGCAATGCAACGAACGGCAGCCGCGAATCGACCTCGGCGCGCAGCACCTGGGTGTTGACGAAGAAGCCGATCAGACCTTGGGTTTCCAGGCGGGGACGGTTGGCGTTGGGCACGCCGATGCGGATATCACGTTGACCGCTGTAGCGGTGCAACAAGGTCTGGAACACGGCGAGCAGCAGCATGAAGGAGGTCGATTCATGAGCGTGTGCAGTCTGGCGAATCGCCGCGCTCAGCGCAGCGTCTAAACGTACGGCGTGACGGGCAGCGCTGTGCTGTTGTTGTGCTGAACGGGGATGGTCCGTCGCCAGGCTCAGGGCAGGTTGCTCGTCGCCCAGCTGTACTTTCCAATACGTCAGTTGTCGCTCGCCTTCACCCTGCGCCAGCCATTGGCGTTGCCAGCTGCCGTAATCGGCGTACTGCGTGGACAATGGTGCAAGTGTCGCGGCCTGACCCTGACAAGCGGCGGCATACAAACGGGAGAACTCGTCAATCAACACGTTGAGGGACCAGCCGTCAGCGATGATGTGGTGCATCGTCACCAACAACTGGTGATCCTCGTCGTCGAGGCGTACCAGGGTCACCCACAGCAACGGTCCTTTCTCCAGATCGAACTGCGTGCGCGCCTCATCCTCGCGGATGCGTTGCGCACGGGCTTCACGCTCGGCCATTGGCAGATCGCTGATGTCGATCATTTGCAGGTTGAACTCACCGGCCGCAATCACTTGCTGCAACGCTACGCCGTCACGCTCGAAGAACCGCGTGCGCAGGGCTTCGTGGCGCTCGATCAATTGCTGGAAACTGGCCTGCAACGCGTCTTCGTCCAGTTCGCCACGCAGGCGCAAGGCACCGGGAATGTTGTAGGCGCTGCTGTGCGGATCGAGTTGCCAGGTGATCCACAGACGATTTTGGGCCAGGGATTGCGGCATGGCTTCTACGCGTGACAACGGGGTGATCGCGCCTTGGGCCAGTCCGCCATTCTGTTGCAGCCGGGCCACCACCTCAACGAATGCGTCAAGAGTCGGCGCTTCGAACAGCAGTCGCAGGTTCAGCTCCAGACCAAGGGCTTCGCGCAACCGCGCCATCACCTGAGTTGCCGCAATCGAGTTTCCGCCGAGCAGGAAGAAATGAGCGTCGGCACCGACCCGCTCGACCTGCAACTGCTCGCTCCAGATCTGAGCGATCAAGCTTTGCAGCTCAGACCCGGATTCGATGTTGTCGGTGCTTTCTGTCGCCGCCGACGCAAACAGCGCATAGCTGTCGAGGCTGCCGTCAGCCAGGCGATTGCGGCACGCCGAGCGTTGCAGTTTGCCGCTGGACGTCTTGGGCAATGCGCCCGGATTGAGCAGCACCACCACACTTGGCGCTTCCTGACAGGCCTCGGCAACGGCTTGGCGAATGGCTTTGATCACGGCGTCTGGCGGCAGAATCTTCTGCACGCTACGGCTGATTTCGGCGGCGATACCGATGCCTTCCTGACCTTCTGTGTTGACCGAGAACGCAGCAACTCGCCCTTTGCGCACCACTTCCACTTCACGCTCGATAGCTTGCTCGATGTCTTGCGGATAAAGGTTGTGGCCGCGGACGATCAGCATGTCTTTCAGGCGACCGGTGATGAACAGTTCACCGCTGCGCATGAAGCCCATATCACCGGTGCGCAACCAGGTCCGTCCCGCGTATTCGACGAAGGTTTTTGCCGACGCCTCGCGATTGCGCCAGTAGCCGTGCGCAATGCTCGGCCCGCTGGCCCAGACCTCTCCTACGGCGTTATCCGCCAATTCGCTGAGCGACGCCGGGTCGACGATCATTACAGCGTGTTCCGGCTGACTGATACCGCAGCTCATGATCGCACTGCCCTCGCCGGGTTCCGCGCGGTTTTGCGTGAGGGCCTGATCGTCCACACGCAAGTGGCCGATGCCTTGACCGCGCGGCGTCCCGGCGACAAACAACGTGGCTTCCGCCAGACCGTAGGAAGCCATAAAGTTGTCCGCGCAAAAGCCGCAGGTGGCGAACTGCTCGGCGAAGCTTTCGACGGTGTCGAGCCGGATCGGTTCGGACCCGGAATACGCCACGCGCCAGCCGCTCAGGTCGAGGCGTTCCAAGGCTGCTTCACTGACCCGCTCGCTGCACAGGCGATAGGCAAAGTCTGGCCCGCCGCTGATGGTGCCGCCGTACTCACTGATCGCTTCGAGCCAGCGCAAGGGTCGACCAAGGAAGTACGCGGGCGACATCAGCACGCACGGCACACCGCTGAAAATCGGTTGCAGCAGACCACCGATCAGCCCCATGTCGTGGTACAGCGGCAACCAGCTGACGATCACGTCATCAGGGTTCAGATCGATGCCAAAACCGCGACGAATCAGCAATTCATTGGCCACCAGATTGCCGTGGCTGACTTGCACGCCTTTAGGCAGCGCGGTGGAACCGGAGGTGTATTGCAGGAAAGCGATGTGACTGTCTCGCAGGTCCGGCGCGACCCAGCGCTCGGCCAGATCGGCATCGAAGGCATCGACGCACATCAGCGGCGGCGCGCCCTCGATTTGCAGCAACGCATCGCGCAGGCCGGCGCTGGTCAGCAGCAGACGCGGCTCGGCATCGCCAATGATCGACAGCAAACGCTTCTGATGATGACGACGGGTCGACTCCGGTGGATAGGCCGGAACGGCGATCACACCCGCGTACAGGCAACCGAAGAATGCAGCCACGTAATCGGGACCGCTGGGAAACAGCAATACCGCACGGTCGCCGAAATCAGCCTCGGCCTGCAAGGCGCCGGCAATGGTCCGCGCGCGCTGATCCAGCTCGCGATAACTGAGCACCACAGCCTGGTCCGGGGTTTCGGCGAGAAAACGCAAGGCGACCCGATCCGGCGTCAGGGCCGCGCGGCGCTGGAGGGCTTGGACCATTGTGCTGGGGATTTCGAACGCGTCGGTCATGAGGTTTCCTGCCTGATTTCGGCTTGCAATTGGAATCGGTTTTCTAGCGTCGCGCCCCATCGGAGGCACGCAGGACGCGGTCTTCGGCGACCGCGCAAGGCATAGGGAATGCGGTAGTCACCGGGACGGTTGCCCGGGTCCATTCACCAAAGAGAACGGATGAAGTGCTGAAATAATTAGTCGTCAGGCACGAACGCCATACGGGTCGGCCTGTGGCGCCGTGTCGCAGTTCTCACTCTGCACTTTTGTGGCGCATTAGTTCTTTTTCTCATTTGACAATCATTATCATTAAGCCTAATTTGTCGCTCGACGCGTAGGACGGCCCCCCGGTTTATCCCGTCCCACTAACCTTTTGGCAGCAGGGTGATTTCCATGATGGAACCAGTGTCCACAAGCAGGTGCGATACACCGCTACTTCAGGCTTTTGTCGATAATCGACTGATTCTGGTGAAGATCGCAGCGCGAATTACCGGCTGCCGCTCCCGAGCTGAAGATGTTGTGCAGGATGCGTTCTTTCGCTTGCAATCAGCGCCGCAAATCACCAGTTCGATCAAGGCACAGCTCAGTTATCTGTTCCAGATCGTGCGTAACCTGGCGATCGATCACTACCGCAAGCAGGCGTTGGAGCAGAAGTATTCCGGCCCCGAAGAGGAAGGCCTGAACGTGGTGATTCAAGGCGCGTCACCGGAAACGTCGCACATCAACTTCTCGACCCTGGAACACATCGCCGATGCGTTGACGCAGCTGCCGAGCCGTACGCGTTATGCCTTCGAGATGTATCGCTTGCACGGGGTGCCACAAAAAGACATCGCCAAGGAGCTCGGTGTCTCGCCGACCCTGGTGAACTTCATGATTCGTGATGCCCTGTTGCATTGCCGCAAGGTCTCGGGAAGCCGTGGTGAATCCTCTGCCCGCCACTGAATAAAAGATCGCAGCCTTCGGCAGCTCCTACGGTCCACTTCTGTAGAAGCTGCCGAAGGCTGCGATCTTTTACTTCTGCGCCAATTCGCACCGATCAAAAAAATCCTTGCGCCCCAATACCATCAAGGCCGCCCGCTTGTGCGGAAAGTCGAATTCTTTTTCGCAGTGAAAACCTTGATCCTGCATATAGCCGATCATCTTCGCGTTATCGGCGCGAGGTTCAGCGACGACACGTTGCGTGCGCGATTCGTCGAGAAACAGGTAATGCACCAGCGCCGATAACCAGCTCGCCACCTTGTGCGGTCCGCGGTGATTCTCTTCGCCGACCAGCATGTGAACGCCGCGATCGTAATCGGCCGCGTCATAGAACGGCGCAATGCGATCTTCCTTGGTCCAATAGGCTTCGAAATAGGCGAACGGCTGGTCGCCGAAGCAGCCGATCAACATCAGGGTATGGGGGTCGGTTTCGAGTTTGCTCAGGTACTCGCGATGTTGTTCGAGGCTGCCCTCCTCCTGCCAGAAACTCGCGACTCGCGGGTTATTCTGCCAACGATTGAAACGCGCCAGATCCTTTTCGATGTCCAATGTGCGCAAGGACACCCACACGCCCAGTCGTGCGTCGAAGCGTCGATAGACTTCACCATCGGGTTTAACCGGCCGTAGGGGATGTCGCTTGCCAGCGCTCATGACCATTTGCTGTGGATAGTTGCCGGTCGGTGAATCGCCAGGACAGGGTTGCGGGCTCAAGCGGGTTTCGGTTTCATGCGCCACAAGACTGCTGCCAGTCGGTCGGTGCAGGGCGTTGAGGTCATTCAGGTTGGGCATGGGTCGGGCTCGCGATAATCGTCGACTGTTCAACGATGTGACGTGGGCCGCTGGGGGAAATTTAAGAAAAGTCCGTCAGTTCGCGACTTGTGACGTCCTTTCAGTGTGTGGCACCGGCATCACCGCAATCTCGTAGGGGTCGAAGATCTTCAGCATCTGACCGTTGTCCCGCAAGCCTTGCAGCAACCTGGTGAAGGCCTCGCCGCTGATGGGCGAGGCGGGACGAACAATGGCGTAGTGGTGATAGACCTGGTCGACGCGCTCGGACACCAGCAATTGTTTGGCGACTTGTTGGTTGCGCAAAAAGTAATCGCTCAAGTAAGAGCGCGTCACCAGGGCAATGTCGGCGCGCCCGCGCAACACCATCAACAGGTTGCTGTCGTGGGAATAGGTCAGCGTGGCGTTGTAGGTTTTCGCCAGGTACTGGGACTCGGCATTGAAACTGGCGAACTCGTAGTGATAGCCACTGAACAGCGCAAGACGTTTGCCGGTCAGGTCGGCAAAGTAATCTTGCTGCCGATCGGGCTGGCGTCGCGCGACAAAAATCTCGGCATCTTCCAGGCCCATGTCGACGGAGGTGTGGGGGACGCTGTCCCAACCCCATGCGGGGTTTTCGAAGAAGGCCATGTCGATCCGGCCCTGTTTGAAATCGCCAAAGCGCCGAGGAATGGAGGTGGGCACCAACACGAACTGATAGTCGGCTTGAGAAGCATTGAGGGCGTGGATCAACTGCGGCAGCAATCCGGTGTCGGCCCCCGATTCCGGGCGCACGGTGTATGGCGGAAAGTGAGCGGCACCCACGCGCACCAGTTGCGCGGCCTGGGACGGCACCATCGATAATGCCCCAAGCGCCGCCAGCAAAAGCCGCGAGACCGTCCGGATTGGCAACCCCATCAAAACAAACCACTCCCCGATAGAACGGCATCAATGCATTGGCGCCAAGCGTTTCGCTCAATTAGCCAGCATTTTGCCATCCATTACAAGCTTATTGCTTCGCTTCGAGCACCAGAATCAACGCCTCTTCGGCCAATTGATCGAGGCTCATGCTGCCACCGGCGCGAAACCATGTCGTGGTCCAGGACAATGCCCCGGTCAGAAACCGTCGGGTGATGAACACATCCCCTCGAATAAAACCGGCACTTTTGGCCTCGTCCAGCACTTGCAACCAGATGTCCTCATAAATATCCCGCAGCGCCAGCACCTTGGCCTGACCCTCCCCGGACAGCGACCGCCATTCGTAGACCAGCACCGCCATGGCCTCGCCGCTGCCACCCATGATCGACTGCAATTCGCAGCGGATCAGCGCCAACACACGTTCACGCACATTGCCTGTCTCGGCGAGGGACGCGCGCATCAAGGCGGTGTTGTAGCGAATGGTCTCCTCCATTACCGCCCGCAGGATGTCGTCCTTGCTTTTGAAGTGATGAAAGATGCTTCCGGACTGAATGCCCACGGCGCCGGCCAGATCACGTACCGTCGTACGCTCATAGCCTTTATTGCGGAACAGGTGAGCCGCCACTTGCAGCAGCTTGCCACGGGCGCTGTCCGGATCGGTCAACTGGCCGTTGCCGACCAATTCGCGCATGACGCTCAGGGCTTTTTGCTCGTCCACCCATTCTCTCCTACAGTCGATCAATCCAATGCGCCAGCCCCCCGGAAACAATGGGGTTGCGCGGGCAATTTAAGCTGACGGCTTTAACCAAGCAAGCGCTTGGGCAGAAGAAAGGTTCGGGCATTTACAAACCAAGCGCTTGCTTGGTAATGTCAATGCACTTCGGCTGGAGGTGACTATGCAACGGATTTCGCCTGAAACGATTCGTATCGGTTGTGCCAGTGCCTTCTGGGGCGACACCTCGACAGCGGCCGCGCAACTGGTGGAGCACGGGCATCTGGACTATCTGGTCTTTGATTACCTGGCAGAAATCACTCTGTCCATCATGGCCGGTGCACGAATGAAAGATCCCCAAGCGGGTTATGCGGGTGACTTCATTGAAGTCCTCAGCCCCCTGCTTTCACACCTGGCCGAACAAAAAATTCGCGTCATCAGCAATGCCGGTGGAATCAACCCGAAAGCGTGCGCCGCCGCGCTGCAAGCTGCCTGCGACAAGGCCGGCGTGACGCTGAAAATCGCTGTGCTGCTGGGGGATGACCTGCAACCGCAGTTCAAACAACTCAGTAGCCTCGGCATTCATGAAATGTTCAACGGCGCGCCATTGCCATCGATATGCGTATCGACCAATGCCTATCTGGGTGCGCCAGGCATTGTCGAGGCTTTGCGTCTGGGGGCGGACATCATCATCACGGGGCGAGTGGTCGACAGCGCGGTGGTCAGCGCCGCCCTGGTGCATGAATTCGGCTGGTCGTGGCATGACTACGACAAACTGGCCCAGGCGGCACTGGCCGGGCACATCATCGAATGTGGCGCCCAGTGCACTGGCGGCAATTTCACCGATTGGCGCGAGGTACCCGATTACGAGCACATCGGTTTCCCGATCGTCGAAGTCAGCGCCGACAGTCAGTTTGTTGTCAGCAAACCGCAAGGCTCCGGCGGCTTGATCACGCCGCTGACCGTCGGCGAACAAATGCTCTATGAGATCGGTGACCCACGGGCCTATCTGCTGCCCGATGTGGTCTGCGATTTCACTCAAGTAAAACTGCAGCAACAAGGCAAGAACGCGGTCCGGGTCCACGGCGCGAAAGGCTTGCCGCCGACCGCTCAGTACAAGGTCAGCGCGACGTACCCGGACGGCTATCGCTGCACCGCCAGCTGCCTGATCGCCGGCATCGATGCATTCGCCAAGGCACGGCGCGTCAGCGACGCGATCATTAACAAGACATCGGAAATGTTCAGCCAGCGGGGTTGGGCACCCTTCAGCGAAGTGAACATCGAACTGCTCGGCAGCGAGGCTACTTATGGCCCCCACGGCCAGCGCCAGGACACTCGCGAAGTGGTGATCAAACTCGCCGTGCGCCATCCGAACAAACAGGCATTGATCATGTTCTCCCGGGAAATCGCTCAGGCCGCCACCGGCATGGCGCCGGGGCTGACCGGGATTGTCGGTGGCCGGCCGACGGTGTATCCGCTGATCCGGCTGTTCTCGTTCCTGATCGACAAAACCGCCTGCACGCTGGACATTGATTTCATGGGCCGTCGTCACCCGTGTGCCCTGCCCGCCCTGGACGCGCTCGACACCCACGACTTGCCCGTACCGGTCGAGCCACCCAAACCCGATGGTCGTGCCGACGCCAGCGTGGCCTTGATCAAACTCGCGGTCGCGCGCTCCGGCGACAAGGGCAACCACAGCAATATCGGCGTCATGGCCCGCGAGCCCGAATACCTGCCGTGGATCGCCGAAGCCTTGACCCCGGAAGTGATCGTCGACTGGATGAGCCATGTCCTCGACCCGGTGTTCGGGCGCGTTGAACGCTGGTATTTGCCCGCCAGCCACAGCCTGAATTTTCTGCTGGAGAACGCCCTCGGTGGCGGCGGCATCGCCAGCCTGCGGATCGACCCGCAAGGCAAGGCCTTCGCCCAGCAATTGCTGGAAATCCAGATTCCGGTGCCGCAGCGCATCGCCGACCAGGTCAAGTAGAGGACTGCCGCCATGGCCTACGATTCGATTTTCAAAGCCGATCTGTTTGCTGGCCAAAACATCATTGTCACCGGTGGCGGCAGTGGCATCGGCCGCTGCACGGCCCACGAACTGGCCGCCCTCGGCGCCCACGTGCTGCTGGTCGGACGCAAATCCGAAAAGCTCAAAACCGTTGCGGCGGAAATTTCCGATGACGGTGGCAAAGCCGATTGGGCGGCTTGCGATATACGCGACGAAGAAGCTGTCACGCACCTGGTCAGCGAGCTGATCCGCCGGCACGGCCCCATTCATGGCTTGGTCAATAACGCTGGCGGAC
Organism: Pseudomonas sp. P8_241; assembly: GCF_034008315.1. Taxonomy (NCBI): domain Bacteria; kingdom Pseudomonadati; phylum Pseudomonadota; class Gammaproteobacteria; order Pseudomonadales; family Pseudomonadaceae; genus Pseudomonas; species Pseudomonas sp. P8_241. Next base: position 5,003,314 of record NZ_CP125377.1, read on the forward strand.
AGTACCCCTGCGCCCTTTCGTCGATCAATCAAAAAGGCTTCGAAACCGTGATGCGCACCAACCTGGTCGGCGGTTTCCTGATGGCCCGGGAAGTGTTCAATCAGTCCATGAGCAAGCACGGCGGCGCCATCGTCAACATGCTGGCCGACATGTGGGGCGGCATGCCCGGAATGGGGCACTCCGGTGCTGCGCGTTCGGGCATGGATAACCTGACCAAGACCGCCGCGTTCGAATGGGGTTACGCCGGCGTGCGAGTCAATGCCGTGGCGCCAGGCTGGATTGCTTCCAGCGGCATGGACACCTACGAAGGTGCCTTCAAGGCCGTGATCCCGACCTTGCGAGAACACGTGCCGCTCAAACGCATCGGGACAGAATCGGAAGTCAGCGCGGCGATTGTTTTCCTGCTCAGCCCAGCGGCTGCATTTGTCAGCGGCAGCACATTACGCATCGACGGAGCCGCCAGCCTCGGCGGGCGCGCGTGGCCGATCCACAAGGCGACCAACAGTGAGTCTTACAACGGTTTCCACCGTGCCTACCTTCCCGATGTCCTCAGGGACAAGGAATAACCCATGCCGGTGATTCAGTCGCAACTCGATCCCCATAGCGAACAGTTCGCGCAGAACCGTGCGGCGATGTTGAACGCTGTAGAGCAGGTCCGCACCCTTGAACAGAACCTGCTGACCAAGGCTGCCGAAGCCAAGCCGAAGTTCGAGAAACGCGGCCAGGTATTGCCCCGCGAGCGCCTCAATCTTTTACTCGATCCCGGCGCGCCGTTCCTCGAACTGGCCAGTCTGGCCGGCTACAAACTGCACGATGACAAGGACGGCAGCTCTGCCGGTGGCGGCCTGATCGCCGGCATCGGTTACGTTGCGGGCGTGCGGGTGCTGGTGGTGGCGAACAACAGTGCGATCAAGGGCGGAACCATTTCCCCCAGCGGTCTGAAAAAATCCCTGCGCCTGCAACAGATCGCCATGGAAAACAAACTGCCAGTGATCACCCTCGCCGAAAGCGGCGGCGCCAACCTCAATTACGCAGCGGAGATTTTCGTCGAAGGCGCGCGCAGCTTTGCCAACCAGGCGCGGATGTCGGCGATGGGCCTGCCACAGATCACCGTGGTGCACGGCTCTGCCACTGCAGGCGGCGCGTATCAACCTGGATTGTCGGACTACGTGGTGGTGGTACGCGGCAAGGCCAAATTGTTTTTGGCAGGCCCGCCGCTGCTCAAGGCGGCCACCGGTGAAGTCGCGACCGATGAGGAACTGGGCGGCGCCGAGATGCACGCCCAAACCGCCGGCACCGCCGAGTACCTGGCGGAAAACGACGCCGACGGTGTGCATCAGGTGCGCGAGATCGTCAGCCTGCTGTCGTGGAACGATCAACTGCCCTGGCGACCTGAAGCACAATGGGCAGAGCCGCTCTACCCTATCGACGAACTGCTGGGGCTGATCCCGGACGACCCGAAAAAACCTTACGACGTGCGCGAAATCATCGCCCGTATCGCCGATGGTTCGAACTTCCTCGACTTCAAGGTCGAGTTCGATCAGCAGACCGTCTGCGGTCATCTGAAAATCCAGGGTCGAACCTGTGGTTTCATCGGTAACAACGGCCCGATCACGCCCAAAGGTGCGAGCAAGGCAGCGCAGTTCATTCAGCTGTGTGACCAGAGCCAGACACCGCTGCTGTTTTTTCACAACACCACCGGGTTCATGGTCGGCACCGAATCGGAACAACAAGGCGTGATCAAGCATGGCGCCAAGATGATTCAAGCGGTGGCCAACGCCCGAGTACCGAAACTGACCATCGTCGTCGGTGGTTCCTATGGTGCCGGCAACTATGCTATGTGCGGGCGTGGCCTTGACCCGCGCTTCATCTTCGCCTGGCCCAACAGCCGCACCGCGGTGATGGGCGGTGCCCAGGCAGGCAAGGTGCTGCGCATCGTCACCGAGGCCAAACAGGCCAATGATGGATTGGTGCCCGACCCGAAAATGCTCGACATGCTGGAACAGGTCACCGCGCAGAAACTCGACAGCCAGTCCACGGCGCTCTACTGCAGCGCCAATCTGTGGGACGACGGCCTTATCGACCCGCGAGATACCCGGACGTTGCTCGGTTATTTACTCGATATCTGCCACGAAGCTGAAGTGCGGTCGCTTCAAACCAACAGTTTTGGCGTTTCGCGTTTTTGAATTGATCGTCAGGAGAACAATAAAAATGATCTTCACCCAGGAACACGAAGCGCTGCGCCGCACGGTGCGCCAATTCGTCGAGCACGAGATCAATCCGCACGTCGATGAATGGGAAAAAGCCGGGCGCTTCCCCATCCACGAAATATTCCGCAAGGCCGGCGACCTCGGCTTGCTGGGCATTTCCAAACCGGAAAAATTCGGTGGCATGGGGCTCGACTACAGCTACTCGATTGTCGCTGCCGAGGAGTTCGGCACCATCCATTGCGGCGGCATCCCGATGTCCATCGGCGTGCAGACCGACATGTGCACCCCTGCGCTGGCCCGTTTCGGTTCCGATGAGTTGCGCGACGAGTTCCTGCGCCCGGCCATCAGCGGCGAGCAGGTCGGTTGCATTGGCGTTTCCGAAGTCGGTGCCGGTTCAGACGTGGCCGGGCTGAAAACCTGCGCACGCAAGGACGGCGACGACTACGTGATCAACGGCAGCAAGATGTGGATCACCAACTCGCCGAGCGCCGACTTCATCTGCTTGCTGGCCAACACCTCGGACGACAAACCGCACATCAACAAGTCACTGATCATGGTGCCGATGAACGCGCCGGGCATCACCCTCAGCTCGCATCTGGACAAACTCGGCATGCGCAGCTCGGAAACCGCCCAGGTGTTTTTCGACAACGTGCGCGTGCCACAGCGCAACCGCGTCGGCCATGAAGGTGCGGGGTTCATGATGCAGATGTTGCAGTTTCAGGAAGAACGCCTGTTCGGCGCCGCCAATATGATCAAGGGCCTGGAGTACTGCGTCGACAGCACCATCGAGTATTGCAAGGAACGTAAAACCTTCGGCAATGCGCTGATCGACAACCAGGTTATCCATTTTCGCCTGGCCGAGCTGCAGACCGAAATCGAATGCCTGCGCGCGCTGGTCTACCAGGCCACCGAGCAATACGTCAAAGGCCAGGACGTTACGCGGCTGGCGTCCATGGCCAAGCTCAAGGCCGGGCGGCTGGGGCGCGAAGTCAGCGACAGTTGCCTGCAATACTGGGGCGGCATGGGTTTCATGTGGGACAACCCGGTGGCCCGCGCCTATCGTGATGTACGGCTGGTATCGATTGGCGGTGGTGCCGACGAAATCATGCTGGGGATCATCTGCAAACTCATGGGTATCCTGCCGGGGAAAAAGCAATGAACAACCTGCCGGTTTGCCAAACCCTGCTGCTGGAGCTGCACAACGGCGTGTTGCACATCACCCTCAACCGGCCGGAAAGTCGCAACGCCATGAGCCTGCAAATGGTCACCGAATTACGTTCGGTGCTGGCCTCGGTACGCGATAAGCCAGGGGTTCGCGCACTGGTGATTGGTGGCGTCGGTGGGCACTTCTGTGCCGGCGGCGACCTCAAGGACCTGGCCAACGCCCGCGCTCAGGGTCCCAATGCCCACCGCGATTTGAACCGGGTGTTCGGTGCGCTGCTGCAAGAGATGCAACACACGCCGCAAGTGGTGATCACGGTGCTGCAAGGCGCTGTATTGGGCGGTGGTTTAGGACTGGCGTGTGTCAGCGATATCGCCATGGCCGATCATTCAGCGCAATTCGGCCTGCCGGAAACCAGCCTCGGCCTGTTGCCCGCGCAGATCGTGCCGTTCGTGGTGCAACGCATCGGCCTGACCCAGGCCCGGCGACTGGCCCTGACAGCGGCCCGTTTCGATGGTATCCAGGCGCGGCGGATGGGGCTGGTGCATTTTGTGGAACACGATCCACAGACGCTGGCCGAGCGCCTCGACGAGGTCTTGGCCCATGTGTTGTGTTGTGCTCCGGGGGCCAACGCGGCAACCAAGAAGCTCTTGTTGGCGAGTGCAGGACAACCGTCGGACGCCCTGCTCGATCAAGCGGCCCAATGGTTCAGCGAAGCGGTGACCGGGCCTGAAGGGGTCGAAGGAACGATGGCCTTCTTGCAAAAACGTAAACCGGGGTGGGCTTCTTGAAAGCATCGCTGGCAAGCCAGCTCCTACAGGTTCTGTGTGCGACATAAATCCACTGTAGGAGCTGGCTTGCCAGCGATGAGGCCCGACCAGACACCGCAACTTTCAGAGAGCCACCCCATGTCCGGACTCAAAAAAATCCTCATCGCCAACCGCGGTGAAATCGCCTGCCGCATCCAGCGCACCGCGCAGGCGCTGGGCTATCGCACGGTCGCTGTATTTAGCGATGCCGACACCGATGCGCTGCATGTGCAGATGGCGGACGAAGCGGTCAACATCGGCCCGGCCCCGGTGCAACATTCTTATCTGAACATTCCGGCAATCATCGACGCGGCTCGTCGCACAGGAGCGGACGCGATCCATCCTGGCTACGGCTTTCTCTCGGAAAACGCCGCGTTCGCCCGCGCCTGCCAGGCAGCGGGTCTCACCTTCATCGGCCCCAGCCCCGAAGCCATCGAATTGATGGGCAGCAAGCGCCTGTCGAAAATCGCCATGATTGAAGCCGGAGTGCCGTGCATCACCGGCTATCAAGGTGCACAACAGGATGACGCAAGCCTGAGCCGTGAAGCCGAGCGAATCGGCTATCCGCTGATGATCAAGGCCAGTGCCGGCGGCGGCGGTCGTGGCATGCGTCTGGTGCACGACGCAGCAAGCCTGCTTGAGCAGATTCGCACCGCGCGCTCTGAAGCCTTGAATGGCTTTGGCAACGATGAACTGATACTCGAACAAGCCTTGATCGAGCCTCGTCACGTCGAGATTCAACTGTTCGGCGATCAGCACGGCAACCTGATTTACCTTGGTGAACGCGATTGTTCGATCCAGCGTCGCCACCAGAAAATCATCGAAGAAGCACCCTGCCCGGTCATGACCACCGAATTGCGTCAGGCCATGGGTGAAGCGGCCCTCAAAGCCGGGCGAGCAGTAAATTATGTCGGCGCCGGCACGGTGGAATTTCTGCTGGACGCGCACGGCCGGTTTTACTTCCTGGAGATGAACACCCGGTTGCAAGTGGAGCATCCGGTCACCGAACTGATTACTGGATTAGACCTGGTTGCCTGGCAGCTGAAAGTGGCCGAAGGGCAAGCGCTGCCACTGCGTCAGGAGCAGGTGCAACTCAACGGGCACGCCATGGAAGCGCGCCTGTATGCAGAAGACCCTGCGCAAGGTTTCCTGCCGCAGACCGGACAGGTCACGGCGTGGGAACCGGCATTGCAGGATGGCGTGCGAATCGACCATGGTCTGATCGAAGGCCACACCGTCAGCCCGTTCTATGACCCGATGTTAGGCAAGATCATCGCTCACGGCGCCACGCGCGACGAGGCGCGGCGCAAGTTGTTGCGGGCGGTGCAAGACAGCGTGCTGCTGGGCTTGCACGGCAATCAGCGTTTGCTCACCAGTCTGCTGGAGCATCCGCAATTTGCCAGCGGCGAATTCAGCACCGGGTTCATCCCCCAACATTTTGCCGAGCATGCCTGTCTACATGCCCACGTGCCGAGCGCCGAACAATTGGCCGTTGCCGCGGCGCTGTTTTATCAGGCGTCGACGATGACGCACCCCGCTCCGCTGGCCGGTTGGCGCAACAACGCCAGCGTGCCGCTGCACTATCGTATGGGGCTGGAGGATCAAGACTGGTCGGTGCAATTGAACGCCGTACCGGGTGAGCCATTGCGGATTCAAGCCGCCAGTCAGCAGATTAATCTGAAGATCATCCAGTGCGACGGGCGCTGGGCCACCCTGGAAATCGACGGCATTCGCCAGCGTCATGCTTATCGTCTGGTGACCGGGCAACTTTGGCTGTTCACCCGGCCGGGCAGTTTGCGGTTGGAGGATCGCACCCAAGCGCCGGTCAGCACTCAGGCCAGTATCAGCACCGGCACCCTCAAGGCCCCCATGGATGGAGCGATTGTCGATGTACTGGTCAGAGAAGGCAGTTCTGTGACCAAAGGGCAACTGCTGGTGGTACTGGAAGCCATGAAAATGGAGCACCCGCTCAGGTCCGGCATCGACGGCGTGCTCAAGCGCTTGCAGGTACAGGTCGGCGATCAAGTCAAAAACCGCCAGATTCTGCTGGAGGTCGAATAAGCCGCTAGGCGGAACCGCCGGGTTTGGCTACGCTCAAGCGCTATCAAGACGCGGATATCAGGAACCCTGCAATGCCTCACTGGCTGGTCATCGATCTGGAAGCCACCACCGATGAGGGTGGCTGGCCGATAACGGAAATGGAAATCATCGAAATCGGCGCGACCCTGGTGGATAGCAAGGGGCGGGAGCTGGATCACTTCCAGCGTTTCGTCCGGCCGTTGCGGAGGCCCTTGCTGACGCCTTTTTGTCGGGATTTAACGCACATCACCCAAACCAACATCGATACCGCGCACCCGCTGGGCGAGGTCTGGCCAGCCTTTGAGCGCTGGCTTGGCCAACACCATACGCGCCTTGAAGGCTGGGTCAGCTGGGGCGATTACGACCGCAAACAATTACTGCAGGAGTGGCAACGACTGCAACTCGACAGCGTATTGGCCAACGTACCCCACATGAACCTCAAGCAGCGGTTTGCCAAGGCAAGGCGACTCGAACGTCCACTCGGGCTCAATGGCGCCCTGCAACTGGCAGGCCTGCAGTTCACCGGCCAGCAACACCGTGCGCTGGAAGATGCGCGCAATACTGCACGGCTTTTGCCGTTGGTTCTTCCGCTTTAGACAGGTGACGGCACCCAGGGCCTTGTGCATACTGGCCGGCCCTTTTAAGCCCTTTTCGAGGAATCGCCCATGTTTAAAGTCAACGAGTACTTCGACGGCACCGTCAAGTCGATCGCCTTTGGCACCGCAGAAGGTCCCGCGACCATCGGCGTCATGGCTCCGGGCGAATACGAATTCGGCACCAGCCAGCGTGAAATCATGCATGTGGTGAGCGGTGCACTGACAGTCAAACTGCCAGACAGCAGCGATTGGGAAACCTTCGCCGCCGGTAGCCAGTTCAACGTGCCTGCCAACAGCAAGTTCCAGCTCAAAGTGGCCGTCGACACCGCTTACCTGTGCGAATACCGCGGCTAATACCCTCGGCGTTTTACCGCACAAAAAAATGCCCGTGTCTCTGGACACGGGCATTTTTCATTTCTGCGACGACTATTCGAGAATCTCGACCGGCATGCCGACTTCAAGTCGGCCATTGCCATCGTTGACCAGGTTCTGGCCGAACATTGCACCGTCTGCTGTGGAGCGGTATTTCTGCAATGTCGCAAAGGGTTCTCGATCAATGCTGCGATCGCCGGTTTGCGGGTCAATGGTGGTCAGAATGCAGCGAGAGCACGGCTTGACCAAGCGGAACTCGATCTCGCCAATACGAATGCGCTTCCAGCCATCCTCGGCGAAGGCGTCGCTGCCCTCGATCACCAGATTCGGCCTGAAACGCAACATCTCCATCGGGCGCCCGACCTGCTGTGACAAGTTGTCCAAAGAGGCCTGGCCGATCAACAACAGCGGAAAACCATCGGCGAACGCCACTTGATCATCCTCATTACCGAAGCCCGCCTGGGTGGTTCGTGCCCGCTCCAGTGGCACCTGCACCAGACGTGTCGGTTTACCGATGAAATCGCTGACCCAGGCCGCCGCCGCATCACCGGCATCGGGAACACGCAAGGTGTCACGCCAGATCGTCACGCCACGCAGCTCTGCGTCACTGCCGGGCAACGCCACATCCATCGACAATTGGCCCGGCGCATTGAGGGTCAATCCGCCTTGCGCGTTCCACAGGGCCGACAGTTGACTCATTTTCGCCACCGCGCGCTGGGTCAGGAAGCGACCACTGGGCTCATCGACCAGCATCCAGCGTCGATCTCCGTCCAGCCCCAATTTGTCGAGGCCGACCTGTTGCAAGATTTCGCCCCTGGCGGATTTCAACGGATAACGATAAAGCGCACTCAGACGCAACATGGCCGGCTCCCTGGATGGCAAAAATTCCACCCTATACGAGCTTGATCGCCGAATCAAAGAGCAAAAACCTGTAGGGGCGAGACGGCCCCCACCGTTGAGTGTGGTCCTGATCAGGCAGGCACTTCGTCAAGCATCAGGCGCTGGCGAACTACGTCGACGAGTTTGTCCGGCTGGAATTTGGACAGGAAGTTATCGCAGCCGACTTTCTTCACCATCGAGTCGTTGAAACTGCCCGACAAGGACGTGTGCAGCACCACATAAAGGCCACGCAGACGCGGATCGTTGCGAATTTCGGTGGTCAGGCGATAGCCATCCATTTCCGGCATCTCTGCATCGGTAAAGACCATCAGCAACTTGTCGGTCATGTGCACGCCGGTATCCGCCCAGGCCTTGAGCATGTTCAACGCCTTGAGACCATCGCTGGCGATGTGCATCTTCACGCCCAACTGTCCCAATGTGTCACGCAACTGTGCCAGCGCCACGTTCGAGTCATCCACCAGCAGCACTTCACGGCCCCGGGCGTGCTCCAGCACAGGATCCGCCAGCTTTTCACGGGATACCTTGGCGTTGTAAGGGACGATCTCGGCCAAGACCTTTTCCACATCGATGATCTCAACCAACTGATCGTCAACCTTGCTGATGGCCGTCAGATAATGCTGGCGACCGGCGCTGCTCGGCGGCGGCAGGATAGCTTCCCAGTTCATGTTGACGATGCGGTCCACGCCACCGACGAGGAATGCCTGCACCGAGCGGTTGTATTCAGTGACAATAATCGTACTGCCCGGCCCCGGCACCAGAGGACGCATGCCAATGGCCTGGGACAAGTCGATGACTGGCAAAGTCTGGCCACGCAGATTGACCACCCCGCACACGAAAGGATGGCGCTGAGGCATCAGGGTCAGCTTCGGCAACTGCAGGACTTCCTGCACTTTGAAGACGTTGATCGCGAACAATTGACGCCCGGCGAGGCGGAACATGAGAATTTCCAGGCGATTCTCACCCACCAGTTGCGTGCGTTGGTCTACCGTGTCGAGAATGCCGGCCATTGATCACTCCAGGTCTTATTCGGATGAGTTCGCTTAAGGAAGGTTATCGGCCATGATTGCCGTTGCTTGACCCCTCTAAAATGCCACGCCGAAGCATTGATGTCACATTAACATCATGCTTTACTGGCTGCGTAATTGATATCCGCTACTTCCGCGCGCAACGACCATAGTTTGTGCGTTAGGTTCCGCTGCATAAGGGATTCCCCTAGCAACAATCAGGTGCAACCTGATATTCGCAATATCCAATAGCCATTAATGTGACGCCATTCTCATTGCATGAACGGAGTCAGGCTTTTGTGTGCAACCGCAGGTAAGTGGACAACCACCCTCTCGTGTTTCTCAGCCTGCCTCCAGGCCGATTCACCCGACTGCGTCTTCGTCGGCACACACGACATCCCCTCAGTTCAAATGACGTTGTGGAGATAATCATGCCGAACAACCGTAAAGAGTGGGCTCAGCGAATCCCGGAATTTCTTGTCGAGGCTGAAACGCTCCTGGGTAAAACCGAGGAATGCCTGTGTCATCTGCAACTGATCAGCAATGACAAGGATGCCATCGATTGCATGCTCAGCACGCTGCTAAAGCTGGCCAACAGGGCTGATGCACTGGCATTGGCCGCTGTGTCGGAATTCTCGCTGCACATCCATGAACTGCTCAACCACGCTCAGAATCACATGAGCCTGCACGACGAGGCACTGAGTGCGCTTAAAGACTGCCTGACCCTGATCGCCTGGCAACTCGAACTCATTGACCAGACCACAGGCCAGCTCAGCCTCGATGAAAGTGAACAGGCGACACTGATCGCAGCTTTTGCCTTTCAGGTAGGACAAGGCCATTTTCAGCCTCCTCTCAACTCCAAGCCATTCACGATCATTTCCTACTCGGAACGGCAAGCCTGAGACTCCCGACATTGCCGCAAAGCAGACGTTAATGTGCCTTGGCTACTGGCACCTACTTGCTTAGATGGCGCATTTGATTACTTCATATCCATAAACGACAGTCATTGACTGACAGCTGCTCCTTTCGATTATGAAGTACCCCCTTCCTGCCCAGGGTTGTGCCTGATATCAGTAATGGCATCGGCCACGCTTTTTCCATTTTGGAATCATCGTCCAAAGTTCGATTTTCCTGGCTTCATGGACATTAACCCAAGCGCGACCAACGGTTTCTTAGGTGCTATTATGCCGCCCATTAGTTGACGCCAATTAATGGTGGTGTGAGTGCATGCTTCACAAGCCGATGAAAGAAGGCTGTGGTCAATCAAAATGCACATGCCGTTGAAGTCGATGCTCCACCGGACAAAACAGAGACTTGTCGACTTGACCGGTCTGCCCGCAAGCGAACATTCATTGGCTTCATCCGTTATGCACGCCAGCCTCAAGTCGATCATCACGTGGCCACCCTCCCGAGAAAATGCACGTAGGTTCACGCTGTTGCTTTGTGCCTGCTCCACACTCGGCAGCTTGTGGGCCTATAGTCTTGCCGTTCGCTTGCCACTCGGTCTACTGCTGCTCAACGCTGCCGCGCTGGCCGGCGTCTGGGTGCAATACCACCTCTCGCGTAAATCTATAAAATTCCAGCCCCAGGAACTGGCAGACCGCCTGTTACAGGTTCAGGAAAATGAGCGTCACCGGCTGAGCCGGGAGCTGCATGACGACATTGGCCAGTTGCTGACCGCCGCCAAGCTGCAAAGCGACTGGCTCAAGCGGCGCATGCCCGAAGAACTCCACGGACAATGCTCGGTATTGTTCGACACGCTGGAAGAGACGCTGGCCAAAGTTCGTGATGTCTCCGCTATCCTCAATCCCCGGCAGTTGGCCAGCCTGGGACTGGAGGCCAGTCTGCGTGCGCACCTGCTCAAGACCCTGACCAATACCCAAGTGCACTGGAGCCTGGAATGTCACCAGCGTCTGACCGGAATACCGGAAGAAATGGCCGTGGCGGCATTCCGTATCACCCAGGAAGCGGTCACCAACATCTTGCGACATGCTCAGGCCAGGAATTTGCTGGTTTGCCTGCAACGCCTGCCGCAAGGCCTGATGTTACACATCCGGGATGACGGTCAGGGATTTGCACCTGCCGCAGATCCTGGTCGTGAAGGTCAACGCGGAATGGCCGGGATGTCGGAGCGGATCGATCAATTGGGCGGGACACTGACCGTTTCCAGCACACCGGGCAAAGGCACTCAAATCGAAGCTCTCTTCCCGTGGGCACCTCGTGCGCTGGAACGGGCCAGTTCGAATAAGGTTATGCATTGACTTGTAACTTACTTCTGGTGGATGACCACTCGCTGATCAGGGCTGGCGTGCGCGCCCTGGTAATGGATATTCCCGGCTACGCCGTCATTGGAGAAGCTAATGACGGGGCGCAGTTGCTTGAACTGGTCGAGCAATTGAATCCGGATATTGTCCTGCTGGACATTTCCATGCGGCACACCGGAGGCCTGGAAGCACTGCAACAACTCAAACGCGTGCGACCGCAAAGCAAGGTGCTGATCCTGTCCATGCACACCGATCCGGCACTCATCATGCAGGCATTGGAATCCGGCGCCCACGGCTACCTGCTCAAGGACACCACGGCCACCGAGCTCGAGCATGCACTGGAGGCCTTGCGTAACAACGAGCGCTACCTGAGCCCGGCCATCGCCCATACGGTTATCAATCAGGCTTTGACCCGTCACCAGAATAATCAGCCGGACACTTGCGACTCGCATAATCTGACTGCGCGCCAACTGGAAATCCTGCGGCTGATCGTTCGCGGAAAATCCACCCGGGAAATCGCCAACGGCCTTGGCCTGAGCGTCAAGACCGTCGAAACCCATCGTTCACAGATCATGAAACGCTTGCAGATCTACGACGTGGCAGGCCTGGTGCTGTTTGCAGTGCGTGAACACATCATCAGTCTGGACGATTAGCTCCTTCCCGGGTACTCAGCAGCGGTGAGGCTTCAGGCAGATGCACCCGCAACGCCCCTGGACGCACCGAGAACCGCAGACTGTCACCTTCCAACGGTTCGCCGTCCAGGTTGATGTAAAGCCCTTCCGAAACCTTGATCTCGATCCAGGGCAAGCGGGCGCGTACGAACAGACTGTCGATGCCGAATCCCTCGGTCAGCAGGTTTTTCAACGTGCCGACCACTTCCTGCGGCGCAGGCAGGATACTGATGTCCAGCAATCCGTCATCTACCAGGGCTTCAGGGCACAGCACCCGTCCCCCACCGGCCTGTCTTCCATTACCGATACCCAATGCCAACAGATCGCCTTGCCAGTGAAAGTCCGGTCCCTGCAACTCACCGTAAGCTGCATGTAGCTCGCTGAAGCGTGAAAGGCCGGTAAACAGATAGGCCGCGCCACCGAGGATTTTTTTCAAATCTTCCGAGGTGTTCGCCGTCACCTGGCTGCCAAAGCCTCCCGTGGCCATGTTCAGAAATATCTGCCCACCCACCTCCCCCAGATCAATCGCACTTGGTGAAGCGTCGAGAAGCTCGAGCGCCAGAGCGGGTTCAAGCGGGACACCCGCTGCGCGCGCAAAATCATTGGCGGTGCCCAATGGCATCAGCACCAGACTGGCATCGGTCGATTGCGCGGCCATGGCTTCGGCGATATCACGCAAGGTACCGTCGCCGCCCCCAGCGATAATCTGTCGATACCCCTGCGCCAATGCCTGCGCCACCATCCGCTGGGCATCGCCGGCTTCCCAGGTCAATCGAACAGCCAATTCCCAGCCTTTTTCGCGCTTGCCTTGAACAGCAGCGCGCACTTCTTCGTTGAGCGCCTGCTTGCCATGCAGAATCAATAGCGCCTTGCGTTCGCTCATTTGGTTTCTCCCGGAATTAATGCCCTCTGGGAAATGTGACCTCATCACACCCAATAAAAGTCGCTTGGAGTCGAATTAATTCCAGCGGGCATTTTGATCCGGCACCCCAATGCGGGACTTCTTACAAAACGTGGTGAATTGGCTCAATTGACCAGGAAAGAGGATTGGTTCAGTTTGAGTCGGCAGCTTTCAGTTATCAGGATCAAACACATGGACGTGCCATTGCCAAGCCAACAGATCAAGTCATCGGCCATTCAGGCCCTGGCGCTCGCAGAAGAACGCGCTGGCCCCCGAGCAGAGCCCGCAGACAGCGCAAAAGCCACTGGAGAAGATCATATGGAACTTCGTGTCACCGAGCTGGAATCACACCTCAAATACATACGTCGAGACATGGAAGAAGTTCGGGCTGATATCCAGTCCATCAAGCACCGACTTGCCTATTCGGCCGGCGGGACGGCGGTGCTCCTTGGGCTGCTCGGCTGGATCGCGAATAGCCGATTCGAGCAGGTTGTAGCCCTGTTGCTGACTCATTGACGCCTTCTGAACGCAAGCCCGGCTCGGTCGACCCGGCCTCGCATTCAGGGGAGCAGCAATAATCAGCCCAATACTTCACTTAACGGAATGAAGTTCACGCTGTCTCCGCGAACCAGCGTGCGTCCCTCCAACACCTCAACCAAACCATCGGCCCAGGCGGCACTGCGCAGTACGCCGGAACTCTGGTTTGTGTAGATAACGGCTTGGCCGCTTTCAAGGCGTCCGCGCAAGTACTCTCGCCGGTTGCCGGCCTGTGACCAGTCAAACCCTGCAGGAACGCGCACTTTAAGCGGCTCAACCTCTTGCACACCCAATCGGCGCAGGAGGTAAGGTCGGGCCAATAACGCGAAGGTCACCAGCGTTGACGCCGGATTGCCCGGCAGGCCGATCACGGGAACGCCGCGAAAATGTCCGAACGTCAGTGGCTTGCCGGGTTTGATAGCAAGTTTCCAAAGCGTCAGTTCACCTTCTTCGCGCAAGGCGATCCCCAGAAAATCGGCTTCACCTACTGATACACCGCCCGTCGAGAGAATCAGATCGACGTTATTCAACTCACCCAATCGGGCACGCGTAGTTTCCAGATTGTCCGCAAGAATGCCCGCATCGATGACTTCACAACCCAACCGCTGCAACCAGCTGCAGAGCAACACACGATTGCTGTTATAGATCTGCCCCGGTCCCAGTTCCTGCCCCGGTTCAATCAATTCATCACCAGTGGACAGCACCGCAACACGTATCTTGCGAATGACTTCCAGCTCTGCACAGCCCAAAGAGGCCGCCAATCCCTGCTCGATTGGCCCCATGCGTGTGCCTGCCGGCAGTATCAGCTCACCGGCCCTGGTTTCCTGGCCCTGCGGGCGAATGTTCTGCCCCTGGATCATGACTTCGGTAAAACGCACTCGCGCATCATCCAGGACTTCGGCGTTTTCCTGCATTTCGACACAATCGGCACCGGCGGGCACAGGTGCCCCGGTGAAAATTCGCGCGCACGTCCCGGGCGCCAGGGGAACAGGAGCCTGTCCGGCAAAAATCTTCTGGCTGACGACCAGCGGCTCGCCCGTCCAATCCGCCACACGCAAGGCATAACCGTCCATGGCACTGTTGGGCCAGGGTGGCAGGTCCAGCGTTGAAAGCAGATCCCCAGCCAGCACACGCCCCTGCACCTGCGCCAGCGGCAAGCGTTCACGCTCGAAAACCCTTGAGTCTTCAGCCATTTCAAGCAAGCGTGCCAATGCCACTTCGACGGGCATCAGACTGCCGGTCTTGCCAGGCTTACCCACGGGATTCACAAGGGGCAGCCTGTTTCAAATGGGTCACGAAATTGCAAGGGCGATGCCGCGAATCCAGTTGCTCACCAAGAATGCCATCCCACCCTGTGCGCACGGCGCTGGTCGAACCCGGCAAGCAGCAAACCAGCGTGCCGTTAGCCAGACCGGCCAACGCCCGGGACTGAACAGTCGAGGTACCGATGTCAGCCACCGATATCTGACGGAACAGTTCACCGAAACCATCTACCTGCTTGTCCAGCAGGCAACTCACCGCTTCCGGCGTACTGTCACGCCCGGTAAACCCTGTGCCGCCGGTGATCAGCACGACTTGCACGACATCGTCAGCGATCCAGTGAGCCACTTGCGCACGAATTTTGTAGAGGTCATCTTTGAGCAGAACCCGGGCAGCGAGGTTATGGCCGGCAGCGGTCAGGCGGTCGACGAAGACCTGGCCGGATGTATCGGTTTCCAGGGTACGGGTATCGCTGACAGTCAGTACGGCGATGTTCAGCGGTGCGAAAGGCACATCAGCCTTGGCTTTCATAGGCTCGTCCAGTTGTAGGAGAAACAGCCCGGTGTTATATCACAGCGCCCCCTTTTTGCGCCGCCTCCATGGAGATCCGCCATGACCCCAAATACACAGCTGCCGCCCTGTTCCATACTGCTCCTGGCGGGTGGCCGCGGCCAACGGATGGGCGGTCAGGATAAAGGCTTACTGGAATGGCACGGCGAGCCGCTGATTGCTCATCTGTATCAAAAGACCCGCGCGATGACCGATGACCTGATCATCTCCTGCAACCGCAATCTGGAGAAATACGCGCCCTATGCCGACCGGTTGGTCCATGACGATGAAGGTGACTTCCCCGGCCCGCTGGCCGGGATCCGAGCAGGTCTGAACGCCGCTCGCCATCCACATCTTCTGGTATTGCCGTGCGACGTTCCGCGTGTTGATGCGCAGCTGCTCGACAGCATGCTCAATACCGCGCAACTGCATCCAGACAAACCGTTGATGCTGCGGCATGACGAGCACTGGGAACCGCTCTTGTGCGTGATACCCGTGATGCTCAAGGCAGCGTTCGAAACCGCCTGGAATGAGGGTGAACGCAGTCCCGGGCGCCTGATGCGCAAGCTCGGTGCGACCGCACTGCAATGCCCTGACAATGACCCTCGGCTGGCCAACCTTAATACACCAGAATTGCTAAGCACTGACTACACTGTGACAGAGTGACATTACCCAAGGAACTTGCTCGTGCTGTTTACGTCTCAAGCTCGGCAAGCAAAAGAATTCCCATTCGGAGACACACACATGACACAACGGACCCTCGCCACTTTCATGCTCGCACTTGGCCTCGCGACCCTTGCCGGTTGTGCATCGCCGACGGTGATCACTTTGAACGACGGTCGCGAAATCCAGGCCGTCGACGCACCGCACTACGACGAGGAATCGGGTTTCTACGAGTTCGAGCAGCTGGATGGCAAGCAAACCCGCATCAACAAGGATCAGGTTCGTACCGTCAAGGAGCTGTAATCGAGGACGCGTTACCCAAAACAGAAAAGCCCGCCGGTTGCGGGCTTTTTCGTGTTCGGGGCAAAACTTCGTTGGCTGTACAAATCACCAATTCAGGGTGATTTCACTCTCGAATGCTCTTTCCTGGCCTGTTACCGGATCGATGAACTTCAGACCCTGCGCCAGCAGTTTCAGTGGGTTGGCGTAGTCATCTTGCGCATCCTTGAGTACCACGGGATAAAACGGATCGTTGCAGATGCTGGCTCCCAGAGCCGTCATATGCACCCGTAGCTGGTGTTTCTTGCCGGTCACTGGATACAACCCATACCGCCAGAGATCACCCTGTTTCTCCCTGACCTCCACAGCTGTTTCAGTATTGCTTGCCCCCGGCCCTTCCTTCATGCGAAAGAACGGTTCGCCATCGACAAGCCGGCTTTTATGGACCAATGGGAAAACATGTTGCGGTAATGCCCCAGCGATTGCCTCATAGCGCTTTTCGATCTGGCGCGTCGGAAACAACGACTGATAGGCCGAACGACTTTGCGGGTTGGCAGAAAACAGCACCAGCCCAGCGGTATGCCGATCAATACGATGCAACGGAACCAGATGCGGATTATCCAGCCTACGGATCAAACGTCTGAGAAGCGTCTGCTCCACATATTCACCCGCCGGAGTCACCGGCAAAAAATGTGGTTTGTCGGCAACCACCAGATGCTCGTCCGCATACAAAATCGATTCGGTTACCGGGATCGGTTTTTCGTCCGGGACTTCTCGGAAATAGTGAATGCGCAAACCTTCCTTGTAAGCAAGATCCAGGGCGATCGGCAGGCCTTGACCATCCAGGACGCGACCACGAGCGATTCTGTCCAGCCATTGTTCGCGGCCGATGGCGCTGAAGTGTTCACACAGGCAATCGAGCACGGTCAACCAAGGGCCCGGCGGCAGATAAAGCGTGCTGGCTTGGTTGTGTGCCGCGGAAAAAGAAGAAGTGGACATACAAACGCTCTAACCTCAATACAGGGCGGCATTATCCAACAGCTGTGAGAATGAGCCCAGAAGAGAATCCTCAGGCCGAAATCTGCTTCAGTGCTGCCGCTTCCGTGTACTCCTTGAGCCAGCGCAACACATCGACCGCCTCCCAGCGAACCGGATCGTAGAGTGCATACAACAAACCCTCATAGCCGACGACGTCCAGTTGCCGGTGATAGCCCGCGCGCTGGAACAACGCTTCGATTTCTGCGAAACAGGTATTGAAATGGGTTTTGTTGAAGGGCGTCTTGCGCTCGGTCACCAGGCCGTCCAGCTGTAACTCAAGGACCGCTTCGCGCACGACCTCGGCGGACATGCGGTTCACGCTGTTCTTCAATTGTTCGACATTGACCACGATTCATCCCTCTCACACCTGGACCTGAATACCCCAACCTGAACATCAGGAGCGGCACAGCAGGCATAGCGAATAACTGTATGAGCATACAGTATCCGAACAACACCCGATAAGCCAAGGGGAACCATCGTAAAGTTCGACAGGCGGAACACCACGAACGAAAAAAATCGCTTAACGCAGGAAGCAAACCACTTCATCGGCGCTGAATGGCCAGCCTAGTTCGGCGCCGGTATCCACCCGTCGAAGTACCGGGATTCGCAAGCTGTACGCTGCGAACCACGTTTCGTCCTCAGCGATATCCACCAGCTCCACCAGCAGTCCGCGTTCGACGAACTCCATCAGCATGGCTTCAGCCACTTCACAGAGATGACACCCTAGGGTGCCGAACAACTGACATTCAGGAGGCATGAGTGCTCAACCGGAAAATTGAGTGACCATTCTAGGCCCGACCCGAAAAACCGTCGAGCCAAAGAACCCGGAACACAAGCGCCAGAAGGCAACTCAATCCTGACTCACAGCACCGATCTTGTGGATCGACAGGTCCGCGCCGTAGTACTCCTCTTCCTGGCTCAGGCGCAGTCCATGAAACGCTTTGATAATGCCGTACACAGTGAACCCACCGATCAGTGCAACCAAAACGCCCAGTGCTGTGCCGATCAACTGGCTGATCATGCTGACCCCGCCCAAACCGCCCAAGGCACTTTGGCCGAAGATGCCACAGGCAATCCCGCCCCACGCACCGCACAAACCATGCAACGGCCACACGCCCAACACATCGTCGATGTGCCATTTGCCTTGGGCGGCAGTGAAGCACCAGACGAACAGCGCGCCAGCGATTGCCCCGGTCACCAACGCTCCCACAGGGTGCATCAGGTCAGAACCGGCACAGATCGCCACCAGTCCCGCCAGTGGGCCGTTATGCAGGAAGCCCGGGTCATTGCGGCCAACGATCAGTGCGGCCATCGTGCCGCCGACCATGGCCATCAACGAGTTCACTGCCACCAGGCCACTGACACCCTGCAAGGTTTGCGCGCTCATCACGTTGAAGCCGAACCAGCCGACAATCAGGATCCAGGAGCCCAAGGCCAGAAACGGAATGCTCGATGGCGCGAACGCGACCAGTCGTCCTTCCCGATAGCGGCCATTTCGCGGCCCGAGCAACAAGACCGCCGCCAATGCCAGCCAACCGCCCATGGCATGAACCACTACAGAACCAGCGAAATCATGGAAACTGGCGCCAAAGCGCTCCAGCAACCAGACTTGCAGTCCAAGGTTGCCATTCCAGACCATGCCTTCAAAGAACGGATAAATGAAGGCCACGATCAACACGGTTGCACATAACTGAGGCACAAACCGCGCACGCTCGGCAATGCCGCCGGAAACGATCGCTGGAATTGCTGCTGCAAAGGTCAGCAGAAAGAAGAATTTGACCAGCCCGTAGCCATGATCGGCGTTGAGTTCAGCCGCCGGGTGCAAGAAGGTCACCCCATAGGAAATCCAATAGCCTATAAAGAAGTAGGCGAGGGTCGACACGGCGAAGTCGCTGAGGATTTTCGACAGCGCATTGACCTGGTTCTTTTGTCGGACCGTCCCGACTTCCAGAAAGGCAAAACCGGCGTGCATGGCCAGGACCATGACCGCGCCGATCAAAATAAACAGCGTGTTGGAGCTATGGACCAGACTGTCCACAGCGCTTTGCAGATTTTCCATGGGTTGGCAGACCTTATGGCTGAAAAAAGCACCAAAGCAGTTCGCGTGGGCTGTCCATGCACCAAGTTGCAGCTTCGAAGATCAGCGCGCAGATCCGGTTGAACCGGTTTGGCGCACTGTTTGTGTCAAGGTCACAACATGGCCCTGACGTTTGCGGCGATTTCTGTTTATTGGTGTTACGGTTTGACTGAATTCCTGCCCGGCGATAGCGCAGGACGCAGAGTGACGCACCACGACATAGCAAAAGTTGTACCAGTGATTTGTACTGAACCTTCGCCGAAGGCTCATACTCGAACGCTTCAGAACGCCACTTATATGGAGATCACCCATGGCCAGCCTCAAGGCAAAGACTGCTCAAGAAATCCTGATGAACGACTTCCAGACCCTGGTCAGCGACACCGAACGGTTGCTCGAACACACCGCCACCCTGGCGGGTGATCAGGCCGATGAGTTGCGCGAGCAGATCCACGACAGTCTTTTGCGCGCCCGCGAAACCTTGAAACTGACCGAGGACTCCCTGCGCGAACGCGGCCAGGCTGCAGTAAGCGCGACCGAAGAGTACGTCCAGGCCAATCCTTGGCAATCCGTCGGAATCGCGGCCGGCGTGGGTTTCCTGATTGGTCTGCTGGCCAGTCGCCGCTGATATGGCTATTGATGAAATCGGCTCGTCTGCGACGGGCACAAGCTCCTCATCGCGGCGCCTGGCTGCCGCATTCCTCGGACTGCTGCACAGCCATGTTGAACTGTTCGGCATTGAACTGCAGGAACAAAAAGCTCGTACCGTAAGCCTCTTGCTCTTCGCAGGGCTGGCATTGGTATTTGCATTGCTGTTACTGGTGGGGCTGTCGACGCTCGTGTTGATACTGTTTTGGGACACTTATCGTCTACCCGCCATCATCGGACTCTGTGTGTTCTACACCCTCGCGGCGATCTTTTGCGGGATCCGCCTGAGATCGGCGATTTTTGATGAGTCTTCACCCTTCCATGGGACGCTTGAAGAGTTGGCCAATGATCGGGAGCGCCTGTTGCCATGAACCTGCCTGAATTGCCACGCAACAGCTCGCGTGCGGAAATGCGCAAGGCACTGATCCGCCTGCGCATGGAGATGCATCGCCAGGAAATCCGTCATGAATCGCGGCAACTGCTGCAACCCCTGCATCGTGTGCGCGGGATGACGCAAAATCTGCAGGAAGGTCTTGGCATCAAGCACGCGCCACTTTGGGGTGTGGCCGCTGTCACCCTGTTGGGTTTTCTGACTGGCAAGGGGGCAAAAAACGGCGGTGGCATCAATAGCCTCACCCGATTGATCCGTCTCGGCACCACGCTGGGTCCGCTGATCAAGCTGATCGTTCAGGGCTCTTCGCGAAAAAACTGATCACTCGCCTTCTGGCGATAATAGCGGGACGCCTTTCTTTATAGAGGAAGGCAATCCCTTGCACCTGTTCAATGGCGACAATCCGCTGCTCATCGAAATCGATACCTGCGGACAGTCGTTCCGCTTGCAGGTCCCGCCCCGAGACGGGAAGCCAGGCCATCTGACATGGAGTGCGTACCCTGCTTACACGCGAACGCCTCGGAAAAACGCTGCGCAACCTTGAACTAATTGGCAGATCAACATTAGCAACTCAACGCTCTCCGCCCATTCCATTAAATTGGCGAGCCAAGTGCATAGCGTAGTTATCTGTCATACCACTCACGTAATCCAGAACCTGCATGATTGCACCGTACTCCCTGGAAACACCCGCATGACCATCTAAATTTTTCAAGTCCAACCCAAAAAGCTCAACCACCCTTCTCGTTTTGGAATCAGCTACACCGCCCTTTCTGACATAATCCAAAGCAGCAGAGCAGCTAACATTAAGCAACGTAGAAATGGTGCTATAAGCCCCGATTTCTAACTCAACCTTGCGCGGGTGTTGGAAAATTTCATCTCGGGCAAGACCTTTGGCAGCTGTTACACATTCACGCACGTTCTTATCACAGAGGTCCAAGATACCTAATACCGTGCCAGTCATGATTTCATTGTGGTTATTCATGAAAGCTGCCGCTCCAGCATCTACGAAAGCTGAAATGACCTTTCCGCGAACCATGGAGAGCCTTCGACCCACCTTCATGCCCTGGATTTCTTTGACAAGCTGATTTTTCTGGTGGTCACCAAGGACAAGGCACAAGATTTCAAAGACCTTATCCCACTCAAGGATGCCCATCTCTACACCATCTTCCAAATCAAGAATGGCGTAGCAGAAGTCATCAGAGACCTCCATCAGATTAGCCAGCGGATGACGGCACCGCCAACCATCACCCAGTTTCAACAAACCAGTCGCATCGGCCACTTCATTGAACAAATCCAACTCAGAGCAGTAAATACCGTATTTGTTCTGGAGAGGTCTTTGCAGGTTTATAGCATCACCCGACAGCCAGGGATACTTAATGAAAGCCCCCAATGACGCATAGGTCAGGCGCATCCCTCCTTCATACGGATGATACTCTGAGGTGGTTAAAACCCTAAACCCTTGGGCATTACCTTCAAATCGACGCAAATCAGTAGCTTCATTGAATGGCAAGTGTTCAATCATCTTTGCTCCAACATCACTGGAGAACCAGTGACGAATAGCTTCTTCACCTGTATGTCCAAATGGAGGGTTACCAATGTCATGAGCCAAACAAGCAGTTTGGACAATATCACCAATATCAGAAGCTGAATGTTGCCCAGGGATAAGTCTTTCATTCAGCAGCTCTTGGCCTACTCTCACGCCCAACGTGCGACCAACGCAAGCGACTTCCAGGCTGTGTGTGAGTCGATTATGAACATGGTCATTGGTAGCGAGAGGATGAACCTGAGTCTTCCTTGCGAGCCGCCTGAAAGCCCCGGAAAAAACAACCTTGTCATGATCCGAGTGGAAAGGTGAACGGCCCAGCTCAGATTTAGGAGGCCGGCCGCCAAGACGAGTGTTATTCAGCAACTTATCCCAACTCATGCTTTCCATGACAGCCTCTCAAACCACTTATATAATACCCGACATAATAGCTTATTTGGATTACATTTCAAAATCCATTTATAACCCTAAACTCAAGACGCCCCCAAAGACTTGATTTTCAGCCCGCCAATCGCTATCTATTCACAATAACAAACCGCCCTACCCTACCAATTTAAAAACGAACTCAACTTCAGACCTACCACACGAAAATATTTATCAAACCGCTGTGCTTTTTTTTCAGAAAACAACTTTCATTTACTTTGATGTGTCATTGAAGAACTGACGCGTCACAACCCTTAAGCTCAACAACACCAGAAGTCTGCGCGGCGAACCAATCGAGCAGCTGACCAACGCTGCTGCCCGCGCCTGTTTTGACCAACAAGACACGCCGCAGGTGTCACTGGAAGTTACCGACCGTTCCAACCTCTAATTGAGTTTCGATAGATCGGCCATATCACCCTACTTTATGGCGGATCCCCCCTCTCAGTTTTAAATACACTCAAGTCTAACGGAATCGCCCTACAGCTCACGCCGAGCAAACTGATCGCAAAGTCGGCGTTTATCAGGGAACAATCAGCCTCCCTCTGTTCGACAGATGAGAGTGTTCCATGGCTGACGACGATCTACGCATTCTCCTGGTGGAAGACCACCCCTTCCAGCTCAGAGCGACTCAATACTTGCTGGAAAGTTATGGTTTCACCCAATTGACCGCCACCGACAGTGCCAAAGGCGCCATGCAAAAAATGCTCGGAGCCGCGCAACCCTTTGATATTCTTTTATGTGATCAATGCTTACCTGACTTGACTGGGCTCGACCTGGTGCAGTTCGCCAGTCATCGCGGAATGATCAGACAAGCCATTCTTCTCAGCAGCCTGACATCTACTGAGTTGGACGGGCTCGAGAAACAAGCGACTGAATACGGACTGCCATTGCTCGGATACTTGATCAAACCACTGAAACAAACAGAATTCAGAAATTTATTGACCTTGGCAACATTATAAAAAACACCACCAAAACAGCAGATAACTAATCCTCATAAAGCTTACAAGAGATGACACCCAAGACCACGGATAATTTGTGTGATCTTTCAAGATTTCTTATAAAAAACCCAGTTGCCATGTAGTCCGCTTCTCCTTCGAGTGTAGGATTTTTCCTATATTGATGCTACAGGTCAGTCCGTTCACACGTGAGCCAAACCATCTGAGCTAAGGTGCGCGCTTTATCTGAGCTCGCATGGGATTTTATTATGAACTCCGTTTTTATTGTCGATGACCACCCAGTCATCCGCCTTGCCGTTCGAATGTTACTGGAACACGAAGGTTACAAAGTTGTCGGCGAAACGGATAACGGGGTCGACGCTATGCAAATGGTTCGCGAATGCATGCCTGACCTCGTCATTCTCGACATCAGCATCCCGAAGCTGGACGGTCTGGAAGTACTTTCCCGTTTCAATGCCATGAGTACCCCGCTGAAAACACTCGTATTGACAGCACAATGCCCGACACTTTTCGGCATTCGCTGCATGCAGTCAGGAGCCTCTGGTTATGTGTGCAAACAAGAGGACCTGAGTGAACTCGTCAGTGCGATTAAAGCGGTGTTATCAGGTTACAACTACTTTCCCAGCGAAGCCTTGAATCCCGTGCGTGGCGATGAAGCACGCTGCGCCGAACTGGAGCTCTTCAAGTCGGTGAACGACCGGGAACTGATGGTGCTGCAACTTTTTGCACAAGGGCGCACCAACAAGGAAATTGCCAAAGGCATGTTCCTCAGCAACAAGACCGTGAGTACTTATAAAAAAAGACTCATGCAAAAACTCAAGGCCAAATCTCTGGTTGAACTCATTGAGATGGCAAAACGCAACGCACTTGTGTGAGAGCCTGAATGCCCAGTCGTTTAATGGATGATCTGATACGGGTAACAACAGGTTTATGCCTGAGCATTCTTGTGTCCGCGGCGCAGGCCAGTGAGAACTACAGGTTGCTCGGACGCTCAAAGGCCGGAAATCTGGAAGTTCAACTGGATGAATCACAACGACAATGGCTCAAACAGAAACGCGAACTGAGTCTCGGCACTTCGGCTCCCGATTATCCACCTTTTGATCTGACCACCAGCCGTCACGACTACGAAGGGTACACCGCTGACTACGCTGGTATCCTGAGCAAAATTACCGGATTGCCCATCAAGGTTCAGCGCTTCGAGTCGCGCGGGGCGGCAATCGCCGCACTGGAAAACGGCGAAGTCGATCTGCTTGGTACCGCCAATGGATACGAAGCCAGCAATGCCGACATTGCCCTTTCCACTCCCTATGCCGTGGATCAGCCTGTCCTGGTGACCCGGGAGGGAGAAACCCGGTCCCTGACCGAAGGTCTTGCAGGACTGCGTCTGAGCATGGTGTATCACTATTTGCCGCTGTCGGAGGTCAAGGCGCTGTACCCCAACGCAATGATCACGTCCTATCCTTCCTACCAGAACGCAATAAACGCCGTCGCCTTCGATCAGGCGGACGTTTTCCTGGGCGATACCATTTCAACCCACTACATGATCAACAAGGGGTACCTGAACAATATTCGCATGGCCAACTTCGGCAAACACGAAGCCCATGGTTTCAGCTTCGCCGTACGCAAGAGTCACCGGGAACTGCTCGGCATCATCAACACGCTGATCGCCGCCATTCCGGTCAGTGAACGAGAAAGTATCGCCAAACGGTGGAGCGCGGGCAGCGACATTCTCCTGACCGACCAAAAGCTGCAACTCACCGACCGTGAGGAGCGCTGGCTGATGCAACATCCAATCGTGCGTGTAGTTGCCAATGAAGCATTTGCACCGCTGACCTTTTTTGACAGCGATGGCAAACTTCGCGGCGTCACGGCCGACCTGCTTGAATTGATCAGACTACGCACCGGTTTGCGCTTTGATATCCGCCGCAGCCGAAGCGATGACGAGATGATCGAACAAATCAAAAACAATCAGACCGACGTGATCGCAGCCCTGCTTCCCAGCACCCAACGTCAAACCACGCTGAACTTCACCCGCCCCTTTCTCGAAAACTCCTACGTCCTGTTGACCCGTAAAGCTACCGACAGCCCGACCAATCTTTCGCAACTTGATGACAAACGCCTGGCAATTGCCCGAGGCAATCCGCTGATGGAATATCTGCGCAGGGAGTTCCCCCGGATCAAATTGATTGAAACTGCAGACACTTTCAGCGCTGTTGAAATGCTCGCCGAAGGGGCGGTGAACTCGTTGATTACTGCCAACTATTTCATCTCGTCCCAACTGTTCGAACACACATTGCAGATCAGCACGACCATCGGCACCGAACAGGCCGCGTTCTCTCTCGCCACCGCTCAGGAAGCCAAGGAGCTGAATGCCATTCTCGACAAGGCACTGCTGAGCATCGCGCCTGAAGAACTGGGCATCATCAACAGCCGCTGGCGGGGTTATTCCGCATCCTCGCAAAGCACTTGGCGAAACTATCACCGGGTGTTCTATCAGATCGTCATCGGGGCAGGTGTGTTGCTGCTGATTTCCGTTGCCTGGAACGATTACATGCGGCGTCAGATCAAGCAGCGCAAAGCAGCCGAGCGTGCACTGAACGACCAATACGAGTTCATGCGATCGCTGGTCAATGGCACACCGCATCCCATTTACGTACGCGATCGCCAGGGCCTGCTGCAAAGCTGCAACGACAGCTATCTGCGAGCGTTCAGTGCCAGACGCGAAGATGTCATTGGCAAAAGTGTCATGCAAGGGACCATCAGCAACGTGTTCGAGGCTCGGGAGTACCAGGCTGATTACCAGCGGGTCATCGCCGAAGGACGACCGTTGATTGTCGATCGGGAGTTGCACATCGGCGGGCGACGGCTGACGATTTATCATTGGATTCTTCCCTATCGCAATTCCCGCGGTGAAGTACAAGGGATCATCGGCGGCTGGATCGACATCAGTGAACGGCGACAACTGTTCGATGATCTACGGTGTGCGAAAGAGCGTGCCGATGACGCCAACCGCGCCAAAAGTACGTTCCTGGCGACCATGAGCCATGAAATCCGTACACCGATGAATGCGATCATCGGCATGCTCGAACTGACGCTAAAACGCATTGATCAGCAGCATCCAGATCGTCCGGCTATCGATGTCGCGTACAACTCGGCGAAGGATCTGCTGGATCTGATTGGCGACATTCTCGACATCGCCCGGATTGAATCCGGACACCTGAGTCTGAGCCCTGAGCGCGTCAACCCAGGTGAACTAGTGGCGTCGGTGGTTCGAATATTCGATGGCCTGGCGCGACAGAAAAAGCTCGAGCTTTCACTGGAATTCCATCCCGTCCGGCCGACAATCGATCTTCTGCTCGACCCGTTACGCTTCAAGCAAGTGCTGTCGAACCTGATCAGCAATGCCATCAAGTTTACGGAACGGGGTCAGGTCAAAGTGATTGTCGAGCTGCAAGACGCCGCGAAGCCCGAACAAGTGCAGTTACGTTTACAAGTCCACGACAGTGGTATTGGCATTAGCGATCAGGATCAACAGCGCCTGTTCGAACCTTTCGCCCAGGCCGCCAACGCCGTGCAGTCCGCCAGAGGTGGTGCCGGGCTAGGTCTCGTGATCAGCCGTAACTTGTGCGAAATGATGGGCGGCAGCTTGCAACTGAACAGTCAGCCGGGCGTCGGCACTCAGGTCGAGGTATCTCTCTTGCTAGAAACGCTGCCTGTGCAGCATTTAGCACAACCAGCCGAGGTACAGATCAATGTCGCCAAAGCCCCGCTGAATGTACTGGTGGTCGACGATCACTCGGCCAATCGCTTGCTCATGTGCCAGCAACTGGAGTTTCTCGGACATCGATACCAAGTCGCGATGGATGGTCGGGAAGGATTCGATGCGTGGAAAATCGAGCCGTTTGATCTGGTTATTGCGGACTGCAACATGCCCATCATGAGCGGCTACGAATTGGCTCGAGCCATTCGCAGACATGAGCACCAACACAGACGCCCTGCTTGCACCATTCTTGGCTTCACCGCCAACGCTCAGCCCGAAGAAATACAACGCTGCAAAAAGGCCGGGATGAATGATTGCCTGTTCAAACCCCTTCCTCTGAACGCCCTGAGTCAATGGGTTGAAGGGGTAAAACCGCGCATCGACAAGCCTGCATTCAGTCTGCAGGGGCTACACCTGCTGACGGGAGGAAACCCGGTGCTGGACAGGCGCTTGTTGACCGAGTTGCTGGACAGCAACCGTCAGGACCTGCAAATACTGCAGTCGTTATCTCAGACCGGGGACAAACAGGCATTGCTCGACATCGCACACAAAATCAAGGGTGCAGCACGGATCGTGCAAGCCTCTCGCTTGATCGAAAGTTGCGAGGCGCTCGAAACTACCTGCCAAGGGATCTTCAATGACAACGAAATGGCCGTTTACATAAAAAGCCTTCAGCGCGCCATGGATGAACTGGAGCATGCATTGCGGATACAAATCAGAAAAAACGACGAAAGCAGAATGACAGAGCCTTAACTATGCTTGGACGCTAAGCAGTGCGTTAACCCTCCTGGAGAACCTGCAATGCCAAGCCCACTGCGCCCGGACCCACGCCGGTTTCCGCTGCACGTCCATATCAGCGTCATGTTCACCTTCCTGTTGTTGCTGACCGGAGTGGTGCTGGGCATTTTCAATTATCGGCAAACCACGCAAATCATCCTTTCCAGCAGTGAAAAACTCTTCAACCGCATTGAGCAGGATGTCCGCCTGGACCTGCATGCCACCTATGAACCGATTCGACACCTGCTGAGCCTGTTGGCGACCAACCCGGCGAGCCAGTCGTCGGACCTGGAGCAACGCCTGGCACTGCTCAAGCCGTTTAGCCAATCCCTCAAGGACAATCCCGATCTGGCCTCGTTATACCTGGGCTATGACAACGGTGATTTCTTCATGGTTCGTCCGCTGCGGACCCAGGATCTGAAAGCCCTGCTCAAAGCTCCCGAGGCAGCGCACTATCAGGTCTGGAGCATCGAGCATGACGACAGCGGCCAGCCTCGCTCAAAATCCCTGTTCTTCGATCGGAATCTGACCCTGCTCAGCCGTCAGGACAACCCGGGGGATAATTACGATCCACGCACCCGCGCCTGGTTTGCCAAGGCCCGCCTTGATGACAATCAAATCACCACCGAGCCGTATATCTTTTTTTCCACCCATGAGGTTGGCACGACACTGGCCCGCCGTAGCGGTGATAACGCAATCATCGGCGCTGACCTGACCCTGGCCGAACTCAGCGCGACCCTGGCCAAGCACGTCGTGACCCCCAACACTGAAATTGTGCTGTTCGATGCCCAAGGCAATGCCATCGCCTACCCCGACAGCCGCAAGTTGATCATCGACGATCAGACGGCGCGCCTCGCCAAGGCTGCCGACCTGAGCCCCAGTCTTGGCGCCCTGCTCAGAAGCCCTCCGCAAGGCAATCGACTGAACGCCAACGGCCGACAGTGGATCGTGGCCCGCAGCAGCATGCAGGAGGGAGGGCCCAATGGACTGCAACTCGCATTGCTGGTGCCCGAGGACGAGTTGCTCGTTGATGCCTATCGCATGCGCTGGCAAGGTGCCCTGATTACATTGGCAACACTGTTGTTGTGCTTGCCGCTGGGTTGGCTGATCTCCAGAGTCCTGGTCAAACCCCTACGGGCGCTGGTGCAGGAAGCCGACGCAATTCGCAGTTTCGATTTCAATTTTCCGCTTTCCCGTCGCTCGCCGGTTCTGGAGGTGGACCAACTGAGCGTGTCCATGGCGCGCATGAAGGACACGTTGGCGAGCTTCTTCCAGATCACCGACAGCCTCAGTGCTGAAACCCGCTTTGCCCCATTGTTGCAACGGGTACTATTTGAAACAGTGAAAATCGGTCAGGCCCAGGCCGGGCTGATCTACCTGCGTGAGGGTGACGGTGATCGCATGGAGCCCCAAGGACTGGTGATCAACGACAGCGCCGAGGACTTGTCGTCATTCGACATTCAGGCTCACGCGCTCCAAGACCCGCAAAGCCCGTTATGGCTGCAACAGTTGGCAAAGGCCGACAATGTTGTCAGCAGTCTCGGGTTCGAACAGGCGGGGGATTTGCAAAAAGTGATGCTCGCGCTGGAATGTCCGCGGGTTCACCTGATCGGTATCCGACTGCACAATCGGCATAATGAAACGGTTGGCCTGCTGGTCTTCCTGTTGTCCGACAGTGGTAGCCAGAGTGACCTGGAAAAACTCAAACCGGACCGCATCGCGTTTCTCCAGGCAGTGTCCGGTGCGGCAGCGGTGAGTATCGAAAGTCAGCGCCTGCAAGCTCGGCAGAAACAACTGCTGGACGCCTTCATTCAACTACTGGCCGGAGCAATCGACGCCAAAAGTCCCTATACCGGCGGTCATTGCCAGCGAGTGCCGGAACTGACGCTGATGCTCGCTCAGGCGGCAGCGGCCAGCCAGGCACCTGCCTTCAAGAGTTATCAACCCACCGAGGATGAATGGGAAGCACTGCACATTGCCGCCTGGCTGCATGATTGCGGCAAGGTCACCACCCCGGAATACGTTGTCGACAAAGCCACGAAACTGGAAACCCTGAATGATCGCATCCATGAAATCCGCACCCGATTCGAGGTGCTTAAACGCGATGTCTGGATCAACTATTGGCAAGCCCTTGCCCAAGGTGGCGAAGAACAAAGGCTAGTGCAGCAGCGCAGTACCGAACTGGCCGAACTGGATGATGATTTTGCCTTCGTCGCCCGTTGCAACCTCGGTAGCGAAGCCATGGCCGAGGCCGACATGCAGCGTTTGCGCGCGGTGGCCCAACGGACCTGGAGCCGAACCCTGGATGACCGTTTAGGTGTGTCCTGGGAAGAAAACCGGCGACAGGCACAAACGCCGCCGCCCGCCCTGCCTGTCGATGAACCGTTGCTGGCGGACAAAGCCGAACACCTGTTCGAGCGCCCCGAGAACGAACGAATCCCGGAAGACAATCCCTGGGGATTCAAACTCGATGTACCGACCTACAAGTACAATCGAGGCGAACTGTATAACCTGAGCATTGCCCGGGGCACGCTGACGAGCGAAGAGCGATACATCATCAATCACCACATGGTGCAGACGATTCTGATGCTCAACCATCTGCCTTTCCCCGGCCACCTGAGTACCGTCGCGGAACTGGCCGGTGGGCATCATGAAAAAATGGACGGCACCGGTTATCCAAAACGCTTGAAACGCGAAGACATGAGCCTGCCGGCACGGATGATGGCGATTGCCGATATTTTCGAAGCACTGACAGCCGCCGATCGTCCATACAAGAAGGCCAAGACCTTGAGCGAAGCGCTGGGCATCATGGCCTTCATGTGCCGTGACGCCCACATCGACCCGGAACTGTTCGGGCTATTTCTCGACGCACACATCTATTTGCAGTACGCCCGGCGTTTTCTCGATCCACAGCAGATCGACGCCGTGGACACGGCAAGCTTGCTGAGCAAGGCTGGTTTAACGAGTTGATCAGCAGTCTGTCAGGCGCAAAAAAATCGCTGCCAACTGTTCAATGCCCACCTGATCCTGCGCGGTGAAACGCGCGAGTTTCGGACTATCGAGATCGAGCACACCGATCAATCGGCCCTCCTTTACCAACGGCACGACCAGTTCACTGTTCGATGCACTGTCGCAGGCAATGTGGCCGGGAAACGCGTGTACGTCCTCCACCCGCTGAGTCTGCAAGGTCGCCGCCGCTGCCCCGCACACACCACGACCAAACGGAATTCGCACACACGCGATCTGCCCCTGGAACGGGCCAAGCACCAGTTCTTCGTTGCGATTGAGATAGAAACCGGCCCAGTTAAGGTCATCGAGCTGATTGAACAGAAACGCCGAAAACTGAGCGGCATTGGCAATGAAATCCCGCTCGTGCGCCAACAAGGACTCCAGTTGCGCATGCAACATGCCGTAGCCTTCGAGGCCCTGGCCGCTCTTTTGTAAATCGATCATGCCTTGTGCTCCAACAGTTTCAGCCCGACCCAATAACGGGCAAATTGATAGGCGCATCGTCCATTGCGATTGCCCCGGCCCGTGGCCCAACGCACGGCCAGAATGTCCAGCTCTTCGGTGCGCTGCCACGTCAGTCCCGACTTGTCGGCCAATTGCCCGATCCAGTGCTCGACGACGTTGAGAAAGTGCTCTTGGGTAAACGGGTAGAATGACAACCATAGGCCGAAGCGGTCCGACAGCGCGATCTTGTCTTCCACCGCCTCGCTTGGATGCAGCTCACCGTCGACGCGTTTCCAGTTTTCGTTATCGCTTTCCTTTTCTGGCACCAAGTGGCGACGGTTGGACGTGGCGTACAGCAGCACGTTATCCGGAGCCTGCTCCAGCGAGCCATCGAGGACACTCTTCAGCACCCGATAATCACCTTCCCCTGACTCGAACGACAGGTCATCGCAAAACAGCACGAAACGCTGGGGCAACCTGGCGATCTGTTCAACGACGCGGGGCAAGTCGGCCAGGTGATCACGCTCGATCTCGATCAAACGCAGTCCCGCCGCGGCGTGCTCGGCCAGCAAGGCGCGCACCAGCGACGATTTACCGGTGCCGCGCGAACCCCACAGCAATGCGTGGTTGGCAGGCATGCCGTCAAGGAACTGCTGGGTATTTCGCCCCAGCTGCTCGACTTGCCGGTCGACGCCGATCAGGTCCGACAGACGCATGTCGAGGCTGACCTTCAGTGGTAACAGAAATCCGCTGCGACCTTCTCGCTGCCAGCGCGCAGCCAGGCATTGAGTCCAGTCAATGGCCTGCCGGGGAGCAGGCAGCAAGGGCTCGATGCGGGCCAGAACGGAATCGGCACGTTCAAGAAAAGCATTCAATCGGGAATCCACGACTTCTCCTAGGGCACGTTCACAGTAATGATGGCGGTAAAACGACGAAACACAGCGTCCAACAAGCGACTCACCCCGCTGCACAAGGCTCGTCAGAGCATCGGTCGCCATGCATGATCGGCTATGCTTGAGCAGCGAAAAGAAAAGGAAGTGACACACCCGCCCATGGATATCAAATTCACCAACCGGCTATCTTACAAACAAGCCCGGCTTACCGTGCTGGTCGGTTTTATTCTGGGCACGCTGCTCAGCCTGGTGCAAATCAGCATCGATTATGCCAGTGAAGACGCCTCCATCAATCGTGAAATCCTGTCTTTACTGGAAATCAGCCACAATCCGGCCTCGCGCATTGCCTATAACATCGACGCCGAACTCGCCAAGGAGCTGACCCAGGGCCTGTTGCGCTCACCGGCAATAATCGGCGCGAAGTTGACCGATAACAACGCAACCGTGCTGGCCAACGTCAAGCGTCCGCCGATGGAAAGCAACTATCGGGTGATCAGCGACTACCTGTTCGGGGCCAATCGGCGCTTCGAGGATCGTCTTTACCTGAGTCACTTGCCGAATGAATCCCTCGGCACGTTGCAGCTCGACGTCGACACCTACTCTTTCGGCAACCGTTTCCTGCGTCGCGCCGAAGTCACGCTGCTCAACGGCTTTGCGCGCAGCCTGATCCTGACGGGCATCCTGCTGGCCCTGTTTTATGTGATGTTGACCAAACCCCTGGTGCGGGTGATTCGCGAGCTTAGTAGCCGAGATCCGCGCAGCGCTGAGCCGACGACGCTGGAGTGTCCAGCCGGGCATGCCAAAGATGAAATTGGCGTGCTGGTCAAGGTTGCCAACCAGCAATTCAAAAATATCGCAACGGAAATCCAGCAGCGGCGCAACGCCGAAAATCGCCTGACCGATTACCTTGGTCAACTGGAAAACATCGTCTCGGCCCGCACCACTGAACTCAAGGCGATCAATGCCCGGCTCAGCCAGTCCAATCAGGAACTGGAGATCGCCCGCAGCACCGCGCTGGAAATGGCCGAAGCGCGATCGGTATTCCTGGCCAATATGAGTCACGAAATCCGCACCCCCCTCAACGGGTTGCTCGGCATGATCGCCCTGTCCCTCGACGGACCGCTCAATTCCGAACAGCAGCAGCAACTGTCCATTGCCCACGACTCGGGCAAAGTTCTGGTGGAGCTGCTCAACGATATCCTTGACTTGTCGAAGTTCGATGCCGGCCAGCTCGAACTCGAAAACATTCCGTTTGACCTGGGTTCGCTGATCGAAGACACCGCCAACCTGTTGTCGCAAAACGCCGCGCCAAGCGTGGAGCTGACCTGCCTGATCGATCCGCAATTCCCGGCACTGGTGCTCGGCGATCCGACTCGCGTTCGACAGATCGTCAGCAACCTGCTGTCAAATGCCCTCAAATTCACCCGATTCGGTCGGGTCGATGTACGCCTGGCGACGTTCGAGGGCGGTGTCAGAATAGAAGTCTGCGACACCGGCATCGGTATCCCACTGGATGCCCAGTTCAAGATTTTCCAGCCATTTACCCAGGCCGGTGCCGGCATTACACGGCAATTTGGTGGCACAGGACTGGGTCTGGCGTTGACCTATAACCTCTGCGAAGCCATGCAGGGGCGCCTGACCATCAGCTCCGAGGCGGGTTTTGGCAGCCAGTTCTGCGCGATTCTGCCGTTGCCCAGTCACACTCGTTTCTTGCCTCCTGTGCCATTGCAAGGCAAGGTTATCGCGATCACTGCCGCCAGCAGTGGCCTGGCAGAGCTGCTGGGCACAGTGTTGCCTGGCTGGGGACTCGAATTTCAGCGGCGCTCCATCGATGATCCGCTGAATGGCGTGGAGCTCGACGTGCTGATCACCGACTGCCCCGAATGCCTGTTCAACCTGCGCCCTACCGTTACCGCACCCATTTTGCTAGTGACGGCCTACGGTAACTTCATGCCCAGCGAAGAGGTCAGCGCACTTGCCCCGTTGCAGCAACAGGCTCGGCCCTTGGCACGTACGGCGCTGTACCAGTCCTTGCAACGGATTCTGCAACCGGAACACAACACGCTCAACGAAGCTCGTCCCGACGCGCAGAACCTTCAGCGTCGCGGGCGCGTTTTGCTTGTAGAGGACAATCCGGTCAACCAATTGGTGGCCAAGGGCATGCTCGGCAAACTCGGCTGTGAGGTGGTCACCGCCGCCCACGGTGCCGAGGCGCTGGATCATCTGGAGCTGCGTGATTTCGATCTGGTACTGATGGACTGCAACATGCCGGTGATGGACGGCTATGAAGCCAGCCGACATATCCGTCGCAGCGGGCGTTGGCCGCATTTGCCCATTGTCGCCCTGACCGCCAACGCGATGTCCGAAGAGCGCGAACGTTGCCGTGCGGCAGGCATGAGCGACTATCTGGCCAAACCCTTCAGGCGCGAGGAACTGGCAGCCCTGCTGGATTTATGGATCCCTCTTACGACAGCGCCTTGATTTGCCCCAGCAGTTGATCCAGACCATTGCGCAAGTCATTCAAGCGATCCAGGTCGACCCCGCTGTCACACAACAGCTGCGCCTTGAGTGGCCCAACCTGCTCACGCAAGGCCTGCCCAGCTGGCGACAGACTCAGATGCACCTCACGCTCGTCCCGCGCCGAACGCTGGCGCTGGACCAATTGCAGCTGCTCAAGACGCTTGAGCAACGGCGTCAGCGTGCCGGAATCCAGGGCCAGACGCTCGCCCAGCGCCTTGACGGTGGGCTGCTGCGGCGCAGTTTCCTGCCACTCCCACAAAACCAGCATCGCCAGGTATTGCGGGTAAGTCAGGCCTAATTGATCAAGCATCGGCTTATAGGCACGAATCACTGCCCGGGACGCGGCGTACAGTTTGAAACAGAGCTGGCTGTCCAGTTTCAGCGAATCGACGGACAAGGTATTCATTTGAGCAGGGCTTCGATCTCGCGGTTCAAGTCCTGCGGCTTGGTCGCCGGGGCGAAACGCTTGACCAACTGACCATCCTTGCCGATCAGGAATTTGGTGAAATTCCATTTGATCCCTTGGGAACCCAGCACACCTGGCGCGCGTTTTTTCAGTTGCACAAACAGCGGATGGGCGTCAGAGCCGTTGACATCAATCTTTTTGAACAGCGGAAAAGTGACGCCGAAATTCAGCTCGCAGAACTCGGAAATTGCCCCTTCGTTGCCCGGCTCCTGCTTGCCGAACTGGTTGCAGGGAAAACCGAGCACCACCAGGCCTTGATCCTTGTAGGTCTGCCAGAGCTCTTCCAGTCCCTTGTATTGAGGGGTGAAGCCACATTTACTGGCCGTATTGACCACCAGCACGGCTTTGCCGGCGAAATCCGACAGGGTCTTTTGCTCACCCTTGATGGTGGTGCAAGGGATGTTCAGCAGATTGTCGCTCATGGTTAAGGTTTCCGATGGGAGGAAGAACCGTAAAGGTAGCTAACAATTGAATTGTGTGCAATTTAAATAATCAACCCAGCGACACCCGTAGGAGCTGCCGAAGGCTGCGATCTCTTAATCACCTCTATTTGAGGCCAAAAGATCGCAGCCTTCGGCAGCTCCTACGGGGCTCGCATTACCCTCGCGGTACCAGGTCCAGGCACACCGAGTTGATGCAATATCGCAGGCCGGTAGGTGGTGGCCCATCCGGGAACACATGACCCAGGTGTGCATCGCATTTGGCGCAAACCACTTCGGTACGGATCATGCCGTGGCTGACATCGCGGATCTCGGTCATGGCACTGTCACCGATCGGTGCGTAGAAGCTCGGCCAGCCGCAGCCGGAATCAAATTTGGTTTTGGAGTCGAACAGCGGCTCGTTGCAGCAGATGCAGTGGAAGATACCGTCGATCTTGCTGTCGTTGTATTTGCCGGAGAACGGTCGTTCGGTACCTTTGAGGCGGCACACGTTGTATTGCTCTGGATCGAGCATCGCCTTCCATTCTTCCAGGGTTTTTTCCAACTTTTCCATCATCACACCTCAGCAGCTGAAAAAGCCCGATCTGTACCTTTTCCACGGATCGGGCGGCACGTATGATTGCGCCTCGTCAAAGCCCAGTCTGGCAGCCGGACCGCGCGCATTCAAACGGATTTATGGGTGCCGCATCTCAAGGCGTCAGGCCTGTGTGAATACGCAGGATTCCCAGCACGGTTGTTCACACGCCGCCTGGATCGTTCATTTTCGGGAACACATCGCCATGCAGGTCAGCAAATCGAACAAGCTCGCCAACGTCTGCTACGACATTCGCGGCCCAGTGCTCAAGCACGCCAAACGCCTGGAAGAGGAAGGCCATCGCATCCTCAAGCTGAACATCGGCAACCCGGCGCCCTTTGGTTTCGAAGCGCCGGATGAAATCCTCCAGGACGTCATCCGCAATTTGCCAACAGCACAAGGCTACAGCGACTCCAAAGGCCTGTTCAGCGCGCGCAAGGCTGTAATGCAGTACTACCAGCAAAAGCAGGTGGAAGGCGTTGGCATTGAAGACATCTACCTGGGCAACGGCGTTTCCGAACTGATCGTGATGTCGATGCAGGCCTTGCTCAACAATGGCGACGAAGTGCTGGTGCCGGCACCTGATTATCCGTTATGGACCGCAGCCGTGAGCCTGTCCGGCGGCAATCCGGTGCACTACCTGTGCGACGAGCAAGCCAACTGGTGGCCGGACCTGGCCGACATAAAGGCCAAGATCACCCCGAACACCAAGGCGCTGGTGATCATCAACCCGAACAACCCGACCGGCGCGGTGTATTCCAAAGAAGTGTTGCTGGGCATGCTGGAACTGGCCCGCCAACACAATCTGGTGGTGTTCTCCGACGAAATCTACGACAAGATCCTCTATGACGATGCCGTGCACATCTGCACCGCCTCCCTGGCACCGGACCTGCTGTGTCTGACCTTCAATGGTCTGTCAAAGTCCTATCGTGTAGCCGGCTTCCGCTCCGGCTGGATCGCCATTTCCGGTCCCAAGCACCATGCCCAAAGCTACATCGAAGGCATCGACATGCTGGCCAACATGCGTCTGTGTGCCAACGTGCCGAGCCAGCACGCGATCCAGACCGCGCTTGGCGGCTATCAGAGCATCAATGACCTGGTACTGCCGCAGGGCCGCCTGCTGGAGCAGCGCAACCGCACCTGGGAGTTGCTCAACGACATCCCGGGCGTGAGCTGCGTCAAGCCGATGGGGGCGCTGTATGCATTCCCGCGCATTGACCCGAAGGTGTGCCCGATTCACAACGACGAGAAATTTGTCCTCGACCTGCTGCTTTCCGAGAAGCTGCTAGTGGTGCAAGGCACCGCGTTCAACTGGCCATGGCCGGACCACTTCCGTGTCGTGACCCTGCCACGGGTAGACGACCTGGACATGGCCATCGGGCGCATCGGCAACTTCCTCAAGTCTTACCGCCAGTAAACGGCCTTACCACCGTGCGACGTGAGTGTCCGTCGCCCGGTGATTCATTCAGCAACACATACTGACGTCCCGCAATTCTCTGCCGCTGCCGTCCTCAACCGATAACGCCGTACCTGTTTGCGCCTGACGGACCGTGGGACTTCGAGGTAAATCGACTTTTAAACACTTCCGTCTTGCGCCTCGGAAATGTCCTGCAAACAGCTAAGCTATTGCCGTAGGACACAGTTTGAAATAGTCACCCAGTTGAATACCCCGGTGCAGCACCTTATATACCCCGCAGTACGCTACATCTTTAGCTCAAGGAGATTTCTACAACCATGATGCGCATCCTGCTGTTTTTGGCCACTAACCTGGCGGTCGTGCTGATTGCCAGCATCACCCTGAGCCTTTTCGGCTTCAACGGGTTCATGGCGGCCAATGGGGTTGATCTCAACCTCAATCAGCTGCTGATTTTCTGTGCGGTCTTTGGTTTCGCCGGCTCGCTGTTCTCGCTGTTCATCTCCAAGTGGATGGCGAAGATGAGCACCAGCACCCAGATCATCAGCCAGCCGCGCACTCGCCATGAACAATGGCTGCTGCAAACCGTCGAGCAGCTGTCCCGCGAAGCCGGAATCAAGATGCCGGAAGTGGGTATCTTCCCGGCTTACGAAGCGAACGCGTTCGCTACGGGCTGGAACAAGAACGACGCTTTGGTCGCCGTCAGCCAGGGTTTGCTCGAGCGCTTCTCGCCGGATGAAGTGAAAGCCGTCCTGGCCCACGAAATTGGCCACGTCGCCAATGGCGACATGGTCACGCTGGCGCTGATCCAGGGTGTGGTGAACACCTTTGTGATGTTCTTCGCACGGATCATCGGTAACTTCGTCGATAAAGTGATCTTCAAGAACGAAGAAGGCCAGGGCATCGCCTACTACGTGGCGACCATCTTCGCTGAACTGGTTCTGGGCATCCTGGCCAGCGCCATCGTCATGTGGTTCTCGCGCAAGCGCGAGTTCCGTGCAGACGAAGCCGGTGCCAACCTGGCGGGCACTGCCGCAATGATCGGTGCCCTGCAGCGACTGCGTGCGGAACAGGGGCTGCCAGTGCACATGCCGGACACCCTCAATGCATTTGGTATCAACGGTGGCATCAAGCAGGGGTTTGCCCGCATGTTCATGAGCCACCCGCCACTGGAAGAGCGTATCGATGCGCTGGCGCGTCGTCGCGGCTAAGAGACTTCACAGCAAAAATTGAAAGGCCCGCAGCGATGCGGGCCTTTTTTCTGGTCGAAAAAGTCAGTGTTTTTCAGGGCCTCATCGCGGGCAAGCCCGCTCCCACAGGATCTGTGAACACCACAGATCATTGTGAGAGCGGGCTTGCCCGCGATGAGGCCGGGACTGGGAACTTTATTAGCGGCTGGAAACCCGATACACCCGCTCCTCAAGCCGTGTGACACCTGCCTCCAGGAATTTCCCGCTCTCGCCCAGCACATCCTGATCTTCCAGGATTTTCAGCGCCCATGAATCCCCGAACAGCCTCTGCACCTCATCATCAAGTACGGCAAACGGTGGACCGGGCATTTGCGCCTGCTCATAGTCCAGAGTAATCAACAGGCCAAGGGACTCCTTCGGCAATACCCGCTTCAAATGGGCGGCATAGCGCTCGCGCATTTCGGTCGGCAATGCGATCAATGCCGCACGATCATAAAGCGCAGAGCAATCGGCAACATCCCCGGCCGTCAGCTCAAAGAAATCGCCACACCACAACTCAATGGAACCTGCCCGATAAACCTTGAACGGTCCCTGCTCGCTGACGGCCGGGTCAAAGCCATGTTCGCTGAAAAAATGCTCAACGGCTTTTTCCGACAGTTCGATTCCCAAAACCTCATGACCCTGATGGGCGAGCCACAGCAGATCCAGGCTTTTCCCACACAAGGGCACCAATACGCGCGCGCCTTCTTCCAGGCTTAACGCCGGCCAGAACCGCTTCAGATAAGGGTTCACCTGCGGCAGATGAAAGCCGATCTGGTTCGACGCCCATTTCTTGTGCCAAAACTCCGGCTGCATAAATAACCCCGAAAATTCGATCAAAAAACCCTAAAACTTATATTAGATTTAGATCAATGACTGATTGAAGATGACAGCATCTTAACTCTCAGGAGCTTATTCATGTTCCCCAGCCTATACATATCTCATGGCTCCCCCATGCTGGCACTCGAACCCGGCGCCAGCGGACCAGCCCTTGCGCGCCTCGCCGCCGAGATGCCGAAACCCGAGGCCATCGTGATTGTTTCGGCGCACTGGGAAAGCAATGAGCTGCTGGTCAGCGCAAATCCGCAGCCTGAAACCTGGCATGACTTCGGTGGTTTTCCCAAGGCCCTGTTCGACGTGCAGTACCCGGCAGCGGGTGATCCAGCGTTGGCCGCAAAGGTTGTCGAGCTGCTGAAGTCCAATGACCTTGCCGCACGCCTCGACACCCAGCGACCGTTCGACCATGGCGTTTGGGTCCCCTTGTCGTTGATGTATCCGCAGGCGGATATCCCGATTGTTCAGGTTTCCCTGCCCACCCGTGGCGGCCCTGCCCTGCAAACCCGCGTCGGTCATGCCTTGGCCGGACTGCGCGAGCAAGGCGTGTTACTGATCGGCTCCGGCAGCATTACCCATAATCTGCGGGAGCTGGACTGGCATGCCGGCCCGGAAAGCGTTGAACCCTGGGCGCAATCATTCCGTGACTGGATGATCGAAAAACTCGCGGCGGACGATGAAGCCGTGCTGCATGACTATCGCGCGCAAGCGCCAAACGCCGTGCGCAACCATCCGAGTGATGAGCATTTGTTGCCGCTGTACTTTGCTCGCGCCTCCGGTGGCGATTTCAGCATTGCGCATCAAGGATTCACCCTGGGCGCGCTGGGCATGGACATCTACCGATTCGGCTAGCGGAAAAGCAAAAGATCGCAGCCTTCGACAGCTCCTAAGGGATCGCATTTCTTTGTAGGAGCTGGCAAAGGCTGCAATTTTTCCCAGGCAAAAAAAAATCCCCGAACCAGTCGGGGATTTTTTATGTTCGATCAATCAGCCCGAGAGCGGATCAATCTTCGCGGTAGCGACGCAGCTTCAACTGCTTACCGGCAACGCGAGTGTCCTTCAGTTTGGTCAGCAACTTCTCCAGACCATCTTCCGGCAGCTCGACGAGGCTGAAGCTGTCACGCACCTGGATGCGACCGATCGCTTCACGTGCCAGACCACCTTCGTTAAGGATGGCGCCCAGCAGGTTCTTGGCAGCGATACCGTCACGCGCGCCCAGCGCGGTACGGCAACGTGCACGGCCTTCGCCCAGTGGCATCGGAGCGCGACGCTCGCGGTCACCACGCTCAGGACGATCACCGGAACGCTCTGGACGATCGCCACGCGGTGCGTTGTTCGGCACCAGTGGACGTTCTTTCTCGATAGCGGCCAGGTTCAGCGCTTGACCGTTGGTAGCCTTGCGCAGCAGGGCTGCGGCCAGGGCACGTGGGCTGCAACCGATGTCGGCGGTCAGGCGATCGAGCAGATCACCGTGAGTCGATTCGGCCTCAGCCACCAGCGGCGACAGGCTGTTGGTCAGTTTCTTGATGCGCGCATCCAGAACGGCTTGAGCGTCCGGCAGGCGAACTTCAGCAACCTTCTGACCGGTTACACGCTCGATCACTTGCAGCATGCGGCGCTCACGTGGAGTCACCAGCAGCAGCGCACGACCTTCGCGACCGGCACGGCCGGTACGGCCGATACGGTGAACGTAGGACTCTGGGTCGTACGGCATGTCCACGTTGAACACGTGAGTGATGCGCGGAACGTCCAGACCACGAGCGGCAACGTCGGTCGCCACAACGATGTCCAGACGGCCATCCTTGAGGGAGTCGATCACGCGCTCACGCTGGTTCTGGGCGATGTCGCCGTTCAGCGCAGCGGCTTTATAGCCTTTGGCTTCCAGGGCACTGGCCAGGTCCAGGGTCGCTTGCTTGGTGCGCACGAACATGATCAGGGCGTCGAAATCTTCCACTTCCAGCAAGCTGAGAACGGCAGAAGTCTTCTGGTCGGCGTGAACCAACAGGTGAGCCTGTTCGATCGCGGTAACGGTCTGGGTCTTGGTCTGGATCTTCACGTGTTGCGGATCGCGCAGATGGCGTTCAGCAATGGC
The DNA here is from genome assembly GCF_034008315.1 of Pseudomonas sp. P8_241. Lineage (NCBI taxonomy): Bacteria > Pseudomonadati > Pseudomonadota > Gammaproteobacteria > Pseudomonadales > Pseudomonadaceae > Pseudomonas > Pseudomonas sp. P8_241. The sequence goes on from NZ_CP125377.1 coordinate 5,045,095, forward strand.
ACGGATCGACTGCGGCAAGGTGGCCGAGAACAATACGGTCTGACGGGTTGCAGGCAGGGCCTTGAAGATAACTTCCAGGTCGTCCATGAAGCCCAGCTTGAGCATTTCGTCGGCTTCGTCGAGAACCAGGTGGTTCACGGTCGCCAGTACTTTTTCGTCGCGACGCAGGTGATCGCACAGACGGCCCGGAGTGGCGACAACGATCTGTGCGCCATTACGGATTGCTTTCAATTGTGGGCCCATCGGCGCGCCGCCGTAGACAGCCACAACAGTTACGCCCGGCATTTGCTTGGCGTAAGTTTCGAAAGCGGTTGCAACTTGTAGCGCCAACTCACGAGTTGGGGCCAGGATCAGGGCTTGCGGTTCGCGCTTTGCAGGATCGATGCGATGCAGGATCGGCAGGGCGAACGCAGCGGTTTTACCCGTACCGGTTTGCGCCTGACCAATCATGTCGTGACCGGCCATGATGATCGGGATCGATTGCTGCTGAATAGCCGATGGCTCTTCGTAGCCAGTCGCGGTGACGGCTGCAAGAATATTCGGATTAAGATTAAAAGCGGCGAAGCCGCCGGTTTCCTGGGTCATGGGTCTGCCTCTAAGTGCATCCGCAAAGACCCATGCTCCAAAGCTGCGCGTGCCGTGTTGAGACTCAAGAGTCGCCCTGGCAGCTTTGTCGGCGGGGATTTGCGAAAACGAATGAATGAAAAGAATCGTCAAGGAAGAGTCCGCGGGGCGGACGTGCAGCCGAAGCTGGCTTCGGGGAATTGCGCTACCTAAACGCGGCCCGGTTAAAGGCCGGCGCGCACTATACCGGAATTAGCTCGAAAAGGGAGCTTTTTTTATCAGATATGCACCGAATACACCTTTGTGTCACAGGCTTTGCGAATAATCGATCAGCCGTCTATTTTTCAAAGGCCCGGCCTTGCAGGTGATAGCGCTAAAACGCTTCACCCTTTGCTGTGCAGACCGCCTGTCTGACACGCCTCTCCCACCCCGAGGACCGCTCCATGAATCAGCCCTGCTCCAGTCGTGTCAGCCGCGAAAGCAAGGGTCATGTGTTCTTGATCGGTCTGGATCGGGTGGCCAAGCGCAATGCCTTCGATCTCGACCTGCTCAATGAACTGAGCCTGGCGTATGGCGAGTTCGAAGCCGACGCTGCGGCGCGGGTGGCGGTGGTGTTTGGTCATGGCGAGCATTTTACCGCCGGACTCGACCTGGTGAACGCCAGCGTCACCCTGACTGAAGGCTGGCAGGCGCCGCCGGGCGGCTGCGATCCGTGGGGCGTGTTCGCAGGCCCGCGAGTCAATAAACCGGTGATTGTCGCCGCGCAAGGCTATTGCCTGACCATTGGCATCGAATTGATGCTGGCAGCCGACATCAACCTTTGCGCCAGCAACACCCGGTTCGCGCAAATGGAAGTGCAGCGCGGAATTTTTCCATTTGGCGGTGCCACCCTGCGACTGCATCAAGTCTCAGGCTGGGGCAATGCGATGCGTTGGTTGCTGACTGGAGATGAATTCGACGCCCACGATGCGCTGCACCTGGGATTGGTGCAGGAAGTCATGGCCAGTGAGGATCTGCTCCCCCGGGCGATTGAACTGGCCGAACGCATTGCCCGGCAGGCGCCGCTTGGCGTTCAGGCCACGCTCATGTCTGCGCGACAGGCCCGTTATGAAGGGGAAACCGCAGCGGCGCAGGGGTTGCCGCCGCTGGTGAAGAAGCTGATGGCCAGCGAGGATGCTGCCGAAGGCGTGCGGTCGATGGTGGAGCGCAGACCCGGAGTTTTCAAAGGCTGCTGAAAAACGCGTAGGAGCTGCCGAAGGCTGCGATCTTTTGACGTTCAAGACCAAAAGATCGCAGCCTTCGGCAGCTCCTACACGGAGATTTGTATGCCTCAAGTCGCCGGGCGAATGCACTTGATCAGCGAATCCAGCGAATACCCCAACCGCGGCGCCAGCGCTTCGGCGCGGGCGGCCAGGCCTTGCCTGTCCAGCACCTGATCCAGCTCCGACGGCACGATCAGGATCACATTGCCCTCTTTCACCGGCAGTTCCCAATAATGGCGGTGATACAACCCGCGCAACAGGGCGGCGCCCAACGGTTTGCCATCGTCGGTGGCCCATTGGTTGATCACCAGCCAGCCACCGGGGTTCAGGCGTTTCTGGCAGTTTTCCAGGAAACTCCAGGCCAGATGCCCGACACCGGGACCGACGTCGGTGTACAGATCGACGAAAATCAGGTCCGCCGGCTCTGCGGTATCGAGCAATTCCAGCGCATCGCCCACCCGGATGTACAGGCGCGGATCGTCATCCAGCCCCAGGTACTCGATAGCCAAACGCGGGACGTCGGGGCGCAACTCGATGGCCTCGACATCTTCCAGCGGCAGGAACTTGAGACAGGCCTGGGTCAGCGTACCGGCACCGAGGCCGAGGAACAGCGCGCTTTCCGGCTGCTCATGGCACAGCGCACCGATCAGCATCGCGCGGGTGTAGTCGTACTCGAGCCAACTCGGATCGGCGGTGAACACACAGCTTTGTTCGATGGCATCACCGAACTCGAGAAAACGGTAATCGGCCACTTCCAGCACGCGGATCACACCAAACTCGTCCTGCACCTCGGCGAGCAGATGCTCGACGCGCTCCTCAGTCATTTCGTCTCCTGATCGCTGCCTGGCCCGGCAACGCGCTGAACCGCAACATGAAGCGGCAAAGGCGCGATTGTCCGCGAAGCGACGGGAACAGGTCACGCACTAATTTGCTGATAACATGACCGTCCGAGCGAAAAACACTAGAGACCGTGATGAGCCAACCCTGGAGCCCTGACAGCTGGCGCGCCCTGCCGATCCAGCAACAACCCCAATACCCCGACGCCGCACATTTGCAGCATGTCGAGCAAACCCTGGCCAGCTATCCGCCGCTGGTGTTTGCCGGTGAGGCCCGGGAGTTGCGGCGTCAGTTTGCCGAAGTGACCCAGGGCCGCGCTTTCCTGTTGCAGGGTGGCGATTGCGCCGAAAGCTTTGCCGAATTCTCCGCGGCAAAAATCCGCGACACCTTCAAGGTGCTGCTGCAAATGGCGATTGTCATGACGTTTGCGGCCGGTTGTCCGGTGGTCAAGGTCGGGCGCATGGCCGGTCAGTTCGCCAAGCCCCGCTCGGCCAACGACGAAACCATCGATGGCGTGACCCTGCCCGCCTACCGTGGGGACATCGTCAACGGCATCGGTTTCGACGAGAAAAGCCGCGTGCCGGACCCGGAACGCCTGCTGCAGTCCTATCACCAGTCCACTGCCACCCTGAACCTGTTGCGCGCCTTCGCCCAGGGCGGGTTTGCCGACTTGCATCAGGTGCACAAGTGGAACCTCGATTTTATTGCCAACTCGGCACTGGCGGAAAAGTACAGTCACCTGGCCGACCGTATCGATGAAACCCTGGCGTTTATGCGCGCCTGCGGCATGGACACCTCGCCACAACTGCGCGAGACCAGCTTCTTCACCGCCCACGAAGCGTTGCTGCTCAACTACGAAGAAGCGTTCGTGCGCCGCGACAGCCTGACCAACGATTATTACGACTGCTCGGCACATATGCTGTGGATCGGCGACCGCACCCGCCAGCTCGACGGCGCCCACGTCGAATTCCTGCGCGGGGTGAACAACCCGATAGGCGTCAAAGTCGGCCCGAGTATGAACCCGGACGACCTGATTCGTCTGATCGACGTGCTCAACCCGGACAACGACCCGGGTCGTCTGAACCTGATCGCGCGGATGGGCGCGAACAAGGTCGGCGATCACTTGCCGCAGTTGATCCGCGCGGTGCAGCGTGAAGGCAAGCAAGTGCTGTGGAGTTCGGACCCGATGCACGGCAATACCATCAAGGCCAGCAGCGGCTACAAGACCCGCGACTTCGCGCAGATCCTTGGGGAAGTGAAGCAATTCTTCCAGGTCCACGAAGCGGAAGGCACCTATGCCGGCGGCATCCATATCGAGATGACCGGGCAGAACGTTACCGAGTGCATCGGTGGTGCTCGGCCGATTACCGAGGATGGATTGTCGGATCGATACCACACCCATTGCGACCCGCGGATGAATGCCGATCAGTCGCTGGAATTGGCGTTTTTGATTGCCGAAACCTTGAAGCAGGTTCGACGCTAAATCGCGTCGCACTTATCGCCGGCAAGCCAGCTCCTACAGGAATGTGCAACCCCTTGTAGGAGCTGGCTTGCCAGCGATGGCGTCAGCTCAGTCGCCACCAACCTGTGCCAATGCAACCCGCAACCTGTCCGCACTCGCCCTAGGGCAATTCAACTGAACCTGCGCCAACCCCAGCCAATCCGCCATCTGCCGCAGATTGACCGCCAGCGCCAGCATCCCCTCGTCATCCAGCTCCGTCTCCTCTTCATGCACCGCGTGCACCGCCAATCGCCCCGCCGCCCTTTCCGCACGCAAATCAACCCGTGCAGCAATTCGCTCGTTGTGCAAAAACGGCAAGACGTAATAGCCGTAGACCCGCTTGTCCTGCGGCGTGTAAATCTCCAGCCGATAGCGAAAGTCGAACAGACGCTCCGTCCGGCTGCGCTCCCAGATCAGCGAATCGAAGGGTGACAACAATGCACTGGCCTCGACCTTGCGCGGCACCTTGGGCTCGGACAGGCAATAGGCCGGTTGCTTCCAGCCTTGAACTTCGCAGATAAGCAACTCGCCCGCTTCGACCAACTCCGCCAATCGCGGACGACTGTCCGCGGGATTGAGTCGAAAGTAATCGCGCAGATCCTTTTCCGTGCCGACACCCAACGCGGTCGCTGCATGCAGCAACAGTCCACGCTGCGCTTCGGCTTCATTCAGAGGCGGTTGCGCGAGGATCGCCGAGGGAATCACCCGCTCCGGCAAATCGTAAAGTCGTTCGAATCCGCGACGTCCGGCCACGGTCACTTCGCCAGCGGCGAACAGCCATTCCAGTGCGTGCTTTTCTGCGCTCCAGTCCCACCACGGTCCGGCCCGCTCCTGACGGGTCGACAAACTCCCCGCCCCCAGCGCGCCCCGCTCCTCGACCAAAGCCAGCACCCGACGAATCGTGTCCTGCTGTTCATGACCAAAACGCGCCAATTGCTGATAAATGTCTTCGCCACGGCTCGCGCGCTGCATGCGCCAGCGCATCAACGGGTACATCGACAGAGGCAGCAACGAAGCTTCATGCCCCCAATACTCGAACAACGTACGTCGTCGGCCCTGACTCCAGGCAGCCTGATCAAGCAAATCAGATGAGTAGTTGCCGAGGCGGGAAAACAGCGGAAGGTAGTGCGATCGCACCAACGCATTGACTGAATCGATCTGCAAAATGCCCAGCCGTTCGATCAGGCGATTGAGCGCAACAGCTTTGATCGTCGCTGGCGAAGACCGCCCATTGAACCCTTGGGCGGCCAGCGCCAGACGCCGAGCCTGTTTGAGGGTAAAGGACAATGTTGCGGGCATGGGCATCTCCTTGTCTGCTCGCAACCTACCTCACCGGTAAGGGGTTTGTGTAGCGTGGCTCCCATCATTTATGCATCGGGTCGTTCCAGAACGGCTTGATCGACTCGTTCTCCACATCCGCACGGCTCATGCCGATGTCCTTGAGTGCCTCGTCGCTCAGGCTCGCCAGCAATTCGCGTTCGCGATGCAATTCGTACCAGCGGCTGACCTTGTGCAGCAGATCGGAGATCAGGTGAACCGAATGGTGTTCTGCGCCATGAAACTCATGTTGACCTTTCATCTTGTTGCCCTCCGTTTGGATGGCTCCAGTCTCGCGCCAGGTCTAAGATCAATCCAACGAATGTTTCTGATGTCACATATCTCGGAGATTGATGCATGTCGGCCTACCCGAGTATCGATACCGATGTACTGCGCACCTTCGTCGCCATTGCCGACCAGGGCGGTTTTACCCGCGCCGGTGCACTGGTCAATCGCACCCAGTCGGCGGTGAGCATGCAGATGAAGCGACTGGAAGAGGACGTGCTGCAACGTCAGTTATTCCAGCGTGACGGGCGGCAAGTGCGCCTGACTGCCGAAGGTCAGGTATTGCTCGGGTATGCGCGACGAATCCTCAAGCTGCACAGCGAGGTGTTCAATACGCTGCGCGAACCGGACATGGTCGGCATGGTGCGCATCGGCACGCCGGACGATTATGTGATGCGTTTCCTGCCCGGGATTTTGCGGCAGTTTGCCCAGTCCTATCCGCTGATCCAGATCGAAGTGCACTGCGAATCCTCAAAACAGCTGTTGATGCGGCAGGATCTCGACCTGTCCATCGTCACCCGCGAGCCGGGTAGCGAGATCGGCCAGCTGTTGCGCAAGGAACGGTTTGTCTGGGCCGAAGCACAGTGTTACAGCGCCCATGAACAGACGCCCCTGCCGCTGGCTATGTTCAACAGTGATTGCTTCTGCCGCTTGTGGGCGTGCAATGCGCTCGATGCCCAGGGGCGCGATTACCGCGTCGCGTACAACAGCGACAGCCTGTCGGCGATCATGGCCGTGGTCAGCGCAGGTCTGGCCGTCACCGCACAACTGGAAAGCCTGATCACTGCGGACATGCGCATTCTGGGTGAGGCCGAAGATCTCCCGGTACTGCCAGAGGCCAGCATCATGCTGGTGCGTAACCTGCACAACCCTTCGCCCATTACCGAATGCCTGGCCGAGCACATCATCGAGGGCTTCAAACTTTAAATGCGAGCATCACTGCGCAAAACACCAGGAAGCCGCAAAAAAGACCGCGCAATCGTCGCTCAGGCAACGCGTGGGCAATTTTCACCCCCCAGCTGATGCTCATCAGGCCTCCGATCGCCAAGGGTATGCCAATCAACCAGTCAACCTGGTGGTGCACGGCGTACGTCACCAGTGTGACGCCCGTGCTGGGCAGCGCCAATGCCAGCGACAACCCCTGAGCCACTACCTGACTGGTGCCGAACACACTGGTCAGCACTGGCGTCGCCACTACCGCCCCGCCCACCCCGAACAGACCGCCCATCGCACCGGATGCAGCGCCGAGCACACCCAACCAGGGCCAGGAATAGTTCATCTGCGACGCGTCCGGTGCGCTGGCGGAAAACATTCTCAGCAGGTTGTAGGCCGATAACGCCACCAGGAACGCAACGAAACCGATACGCATGGTTTGGGCATCGATCCCTACCGCCCAGATGGACCCGAGCCAGGCGAAGCAAAAACCCATCGAAGCCAGCGGCAGTGCGTGGCGCAGTACAATACGGTTGCGCTGGTGATAGCGCCACAGCGCCAACATGACGTTGGGCACCACCATTACCAGAGCTGTGCCTTGGGCAATCTGCTGATCGAGGCCGAACAGCACACCCAGCAGCGGGATGGCGATCAATCCCCCGCCGATGCCAAACAGTCCACCGAGCGTGCCCAGGGCTGCGCCAAAAACCAGGTACATCAAAAACTCAATCACAAGCGATTTTCCCTTTGCGTCAGGCCTTTCATCCTACGCAGATGATTCTGGCGCGGAAATAAAAAGCAACCTATCGACTTCGCGATACTCGCCTCAACGCCGGCCAGAACTATCTGGCGCATTAAAGATTTGCCCGCTAGATTCCAAGGATCACTGAAAAAGGTTTCCACATGACCACCGAGCGCATCACACCGGATAACTGCGAGCAGCTGTTGCTGGATAATCAGGTCTGCTTCGCCCTGCATTCCACGTCGTTGATGATGACCAAGGTCTACAAACCGCTGCTGCAGACACTGGGGCTGACTTATCCGCAATACCTGGCAATGATGGTGCTGTGGGAACGGGACGGTTTGACCGTAGGCGAAATAAGCACGCGACTGCTGACCGATCCTGGCTCACTCACTCCGCTGCTCAAACGCCTGGAAGCTGAAGGTTTGCTCAGCCGTACTCGCAGCCGCGAAGATGAACGGGTGGTGAACGTCGAGTTGACCGAGCAGGGTCGCGCCTTGCGGGACAAGGCCCGGGATATTCCCCAGTGCATCCTCGGCGCCAGCGGCCTGACGCTCGAGCGCCTGCAAAAATTGCAAGCCGATCTGCAAGAGCTGCGCAGCCACCTGCAAGACCGCCTGTAATGTTCCAAGTAAAAAAATCCCCTGTGGGAGCGCAGTTGCCCGGGAAGGCGGCCGTCCGAACACCACCAATCTACAAACTGACCACCCTCCCCCAATCCCCGTATAATCGCGCTTTTTTTAGAAAGGCACCCCGCTCGTGGCAGACAAACGGTACAGCTGCATTGGTTTGTATAACCCCAAATCACCGGAGAACGTCGGTTCGGTGATGCGCGCCGCTGGCTGTTATGGCGTGGCCTCGGTGTTTTACACCGGCAAGCGCTATGAACGCGCCGCCGATTTCGTCACCGATACCAAGCGTGTCCACTACGATATCCCGCTGATCGGCATCGACGACCTGAAAAAAATCCTGCCACTGAACTGCGTTCCGGTCGCCGTGGAACTGGTCGATGGCGCCCGTCCGTTGCCGGAGTACACCCACCCCGATCGCGCGCTTTACATCTTCGGTCCGGAAGACGGCTCGCTGGATAAAGAGATTCGCGACTGGTGCGAAGACGTGGTGTACATCCCGACCACGGGTTGCATGAACCTGGCCGCGACGGTCAACGTCGTGCTCTACGACCGCATGGCCAAAGGGCTCAACACCCGCTCGGGACCGAAATTTCGCTGAGTCAACGCATATTCGATGGAACAAGCGGCCCGCCCCGGCAGTCAGCTTTACTATCGAGTCTGAAGCAGCCCTTCCTGCCTGGAGAAAGATCATGAGAGAACTCAAGCGCGTCGAACGAATCGAATCCACCCCATTCCAGACCCCTGTCGATCAGAATGTTCAGGGCTGGGAACGCATCGGTTCTATCGCCGGTGGCGTAGTGATGGTGGGTAAGGGCCTGCGTCGCGGCGGGATCTTCGGGTTGATCCAGGTCGCCATCGGCGGTGTTGCTCTGGCCCGTGGTATTACCGGCCACAGTTCGGCGAAAAGCCTGTTGGAGAAAAGCCGTCAGGACATGAACAACGTGCGGGCGAAAATCCAGCGGGCGGGTGAAGAGCTGAGCCAGTTGAAAGCCAATGCCGAGGCGGCAACCAAAACCGCAACGGTGACGGGCAATGATTCATTGAATTCACCGAAAACCGGCGTTTGATGATTCAAAGCAAAAGCTCGCAGCCTTCGGCGGCTCCTATGGGTGTACGCACCCTGCAGGAGGCGCCGAAGGCTGCGAGCTTCTGCTCCCTATTCGAGCAACCCGGTATCGAGGACTTTGGAGGAGTCGCCGATAACACTTTCTGACAGCTCAACAAAGTCCTTGGTATCAACGCTCTCCAGACGCATCGCGCCGCGCAGCACATCATCCAGTGATCGCTTATTGCGAGTCTTCAAGCGAATCTCGCGATCCAGCTCCTGCAACAACAGAACGGCCTTGGCCACCTGCGCCGGGCTGGCCTGCTCACCGCGCAAGGTCGTGACCTTCTGGCTGCTCTTCAGCAGTTTTCCATGCAAGCTGTCGAACCGTTCATCGCTCATGCCACCAGCACGGCGCACCAGTTCAATGGCGTAATACTCGGCAAACCCTTCGCTGATCCAGTCGCTGCGCTGCTTGTCGTTGATCCGCCCCAATACCTGTGCCAACTCCCGCACCAACGCACTGGTGCCGCTTTCGCTGACCAACGGCAGACGGCTGTTCAGGTAGATCGACTCATGTGCCGCCAGACTGCCGCGCCACATAGGATCGCTGGCGCCCACGATCAACAGCTTGGTGGGATGACGAGGAAACACCGCTTGCACTTGCGGCCAGACAAACGTCAACAGCGTCAGCACATCCATCCGGCGCATGCCCTGCCCTTGCGGGGAGCTGACGGTGACCTCGGTTTCGCCCAGTCGAGTGCGACGGCTACCAAGTTGACCAGCGAGCATCCAGCCTGTGGGTCGGTCGAACAGTCGGGACGGATTATCGATACGGAATTTATTTTTGCCGATCCGCGGCCAGGCAGTTTCGACGCTCTTCCAGCCGCCGGGAAGCTCGAGCTCAAGACGTGAAACCAATTCGATACCGTCCTGCTGATCGAGGCGGGCGGCCGGCACCAGATCGTCGCCGCGCATCAATGCCCAGTTCGGTGTCATGCGCGTATCGAAACTGCCGCTCTTGCGACCGTGGCTGATACGAACGCGATAGGTCAGGCTGGCCTTGTCGGCGGCCGGTCGCCAGAGACCGCGCGCCTCCTTGCCTGGGCTCAGCTGCCATTGCCCATCGGCCTTGAAGTCGCTGTAGTGACTGCCGTCGCCGAGGTCGAAATCCAGGCTGCGCACCACCGAACCTCGTGCCAGCGTCAGGCGCACTTCGGCCTGGTCGCTTTGCGGCAACAGGCGCACGTGATAATCCAGATCAACCTTCTGAGCGGCCCACACGGGCGAGCCCAAGAGCAGACATCCAACCGTCAACGCCAGCCGCCATCCCACAGCCATACACACTCCTTCGTGAAACGTCAGATCCGTGGGCGATCAGCCAGCCCTGAAAATCAGATGATCTTCCCAGTCGTCTTCCGACACGCTGCCCTCGGCGAGCATGCGCCCGGACTGGGAGATGCGTTCGTGGTGCACCGCATCGCGATCACCGCACACCAGGTGATGCCACAGCGGCAGGTCCTTGCCTTCACTGACCAGGCGATAGCCGCAGGTCGGCGGCAACCACTTGAACTCGTCGGCCTTGCCCGGCGTGAGCTGGATACAGTCCGGCACCGAATCGCGACGATTCGGGTAATCGCTGCACTGACAGGTTTTCAGGTCCAGCAGTTTGCAGGCGATGCGGGTGTAATAGACACTGTTGTCGTCTTCATCTTCAAGCTTTTGCAGGCAGCACAGGCCACAACCGTCGCACAGCGATTCCCATTCCTCCTGATCGAGTTGATCGAGGGTTTTGCGTATCCAGAACGGTTCTACTTTGGCAGCCATGGTTCGAGCATCGACATCAGATGGTGAAAAGGCCGCCAGTCTAGTGCCCGCAGGCCTTGCGGCCAAGCATTGGCGACTGCCGGTAGAACGTGCTTGTCAGTTTTAGCGCCGCCAAGTAGGGTTTCGCGTCGCTTCCACCTTCAAACGTAGCAAGGAATCTCTTGATGAGTGCTAACCCACGCGTTGCCGAATACGCCATCCACCGACAGTTCACCGATCGCTGGTCGCCCCGCGCCTTCACCGGCGAAGCCATTCCCGAAGAAACCCTGCTGAGCTTCTTCGAAGCTGCACGCTGGGCACCGTCGGCGTACAACTCTCAACCTTGGCGGTTTCTCTACGCGCGTCGCGATACGCCAAACTGGGAGCGTTACCTGGGCCTGCTGAACGAGTTCAATCGCAGCTGGGCACAGCATGCTTCGGCATTGGTGATCGTGATCTCGAAAACCACCTTCGCCGCGCCTGGTGCCAGCGAAGAAACCCCGGCGCTGTGGCATACCTTCGACACAGGTTCCGCCTGGGGTCATCTGGCGCTGCAAGCGAGCATCAGCGGCTGGCACACCCACGGCATGGCCGGTTTCGATCAGGAACTGACCCGCAAAGAACTGAACATTCCTGAAGGTTACGCGCTGCACGCGGCCGTGGCCGTCGGCAAGCTGGGCGACAAGGCCAGCCTGGCGGAGTACCTGCAAGCGCGAGAGGAGCCAAGCCCGCGTCGTCCGTTGAGCGAGTTGGCGGCGGAAGGTGATTTCACCCTCTAAAAGCAAAAGATCGCAGCCTGCGACAGCTCCTACAGGAGCTGTCGCAGGCTGCGATCTTTTTCCTGCGCCTCAATACCCGCGATTGAAATCCACTTCTCCGCGCAACGCCTCGCCCGCCTGATACGCCCGCAGGTTCTCGACAAACAACTGCACCATCATCGATGGCGATGTCGGCGCGGAACTGTGACCGGTCAGCAGCAAGCCCCAGGCAGTCCAGAAAGGATGGCGCTGCGGCAACGGCTCCTGGCGGCACACGTCAATCACTGCCCCCGCCAGATGCCCTTCCTTCAAAGCTTCAACCAGATCCGCATCGACCACCGCCACGCCGCGTCCGACGTTGATGAACAACCCGGTCGCCTTGAATTGCTTGAACAGCGCGGCATCATAAATGTCGTGGGTGTCTGGCGTATTGGGCAGCAGGTTGACCACGAAATCCATTTCACCGACCAGGCGCGGCAGATCCGCCAGCGAACCGACTTCGACAAACGGCGCCTGCTCGCGAGCGCTACTGGCAACACCGTACAACTCGACGCCAAACGGCACGAGAAATTGCGCGACGGTTTGCCCGATATCACCCGTACCGACAATCAACACCTTGCGCCCCGCCAGACTCTGGCCGTGGCGACTGTCCCACTTGCGCTCGACCTGACTGACCAGCCTGGCCAGCACTTCACGCTCGTGCCCGAGCATGTACGTGAGCACATATTCGGCCATGACCTGCCCGAAAATCCCCACCGCGCGGGTCAAACGATAGTGCCGTGGCAAACCGTCGGCCAGCAGCGGCGTGATGCCCGCCCAAGTCGATTGCAGCCATTGTGGCTGATGGCCCTGACGCAACAGCGTCGCCAGCAGATCAGGCTGACCGAGCCAGACCGGGCAATCGGCGGCCTGGCTGGCCAATTCAGCAGAATCCCCGCTGGTCAGCACGTCCAGTTCCGGCGCTGCCTCGCGCAACAACCGGGCGTACTCGGGGTGGTCGTGTTCAGCAATCAGAACGCGCATGCTTCAACCTTTCAAAAGCGGTGCGGACAGCCGTCGATAAAGTATCAATCCATCGATGCGGCCATCGCCAAAATCAATCAGTGTTTCACAGTGGCTCTGAACGGAGCCTGTCTGCCGATCACATCGGATCGTTGCGGCGCAACAACTCTTCCGGCAAATGTTCGATGTACTCGTCTTCGGCCGGCGGCATTTGCAGGTGATAACCCTGTTTATCAAGGTTTTCCAGCACGACCGTGATGTCTTCCCGCGACAGCTTGCGCTCTGGGCTCAACACCAGGTCAAAGGCGTGAATGGCTTTGCCGAAGGCGGCCATCAACGTTTCCGGCACGCGCTCCAGGGCATCGCTCTTGAGCACATACAGGTACATTTCGTTTCTTTTGGTACTGCGATAGATCGAGCAAATTCGTTTCAAGGCTGTTCTCCGGCGGTGGCCAGGCTGTCGAGCAGCGCCTGGCCCATCAATTCGCGGCGCCAGCCACGCAGCGAATCAGGCAATTGGTAGGGACCATTGGGGAAGCCGCTCTTGAGCAGCGCTTCCAGGGTTTTCTTGCGCAGCATCAGTTCCGGCGCGATGTTCAGGCGCTCGGCCTCAGCCTGGCCGATGGCTTTCATTTGCTTGAGCAACGCGGCGGCGTCCACCGGCAATGGCTCCGGCACGGCTGGCGGCCATTGATCAGGCGACACACTGCCAGAGCGTTTGATCAGATCAAGCAGAAACTCGCCGTCCTGACGCACGGTACGCGGGTGCATGTCTTCGATTTTCGCCAGTGCGCCAAGGTTGTCCGGCTGGGTGCGCGCCAGCGGCCACAGCGAATGCTCACGGATGATGCGGTTGCGAGGCAGGTCACGGGCGCGGGCTTCCTTCTCGCGCCAGGCACAGAGCTCACGCAATACGACGAGTTGGGCGCGGGACAACTTCCAGGCCAGCTTGGCGTCGCGATAGACCTCGTACGGATCGATTTCGCGGCGCAGGTTGGCCACCAGTTCGGCGCCATCTTCCAGTACCCAGGCATATTTCTCGTCGGAAAGCTTCGGACGCAGCTGTACGAAAACCTCCGCCAGGTGCAGGGCGTCCTCGGCGGCATAGCTGATCTGCGTATCGGAAAGCGGACGTTGCAGCCAGTCGGAACGGGTTTCGCCTTTGGGCAGGTCGATACCGAGCACTTCCTGCACCAACCGCGAGTACCCCATGGAGAAACCCAGGTTCAGGTAAGCGGCAGCCAATTGCGTATCGAACAACGGCACCGGCAGGCTGCCGGTCAGGCGCAGCAAGACTTCGAGGTCTTCGCTACAGGCGTGGACGACCTTGACCACGGCCGGATTTTCCAGCAGCGCGGATAAGGGCTTCCAGTCATTGATGGTCAGCGGATCAATCAGGTAAGCGCGTTGGCCGTCGCCGATCTGCAGCAGGCCGGCAATCGGGTAGAAGGTGTCGACCCGCATGAATTCGGTGTCGAGGGCAACGAAAGGCAGCTGTTGCCACTCGGTGCAAAACCGACCGAGGCTATCGTTGTCGCGAATCCAGTGAATATCGATGGCCACACGGCTCTCCCTTGAAGAATGGCGCGCAGTATATATCGCCCCCGGCGATTTCCGCGCATCCACTGAACAAGAGCATTAGCGAAAATTCATGCCAGACAAAAAGAATAGTCCGACAAAGCTGCGTTAGTTGGGCTTACCGAGCACGTAAATGCGCATTCGCGTGCAACCGGGCAGGAAATCCTGATGGCTGATCAAACGGAACCCGACCTGTCTGAATTCGCTTTCCACCTGGGCTTTGCTCGCCTGCCGCTGGGGCGCCGTGCCCTGAGCACCGGCAGTTTGCGGCATGAATCGAGCGTCGATCCGCACAGCAACGATGACCGTATCGCGACTGACCCTATGAAACTCGCCGAGCATCGCCAAACGATGCTCGGGGCTGACCAAGTGCTGAAACAGTCGCATGCAAAAAATGCTGTCGACCGCGTTTTCCGACAAGCCAATGGTGAATGCAGAACTTTGAAAGGTCTTGACCCGCTTCAACAAACTTTGGGGGTGGTGAGTACGGGCGTGATCGAGAATGTCTTGCGAGGGTGCGGTGGCCAGCACCACCCGATTCGCGTGCTCGGCCAGCACAGGCCAGAAGCGGCCGACATCGCATGTAACGTCGAGGATCAGGCCCGGTTCGCCGGCAATCTTCAGCGCATTGCGAACCAGGCGTTCCTCGCGCCAGAGCGTCAGGCGCCCGGCCAGGCCTGGGGATTGCGGCTGGAGGCAGACGCGCGCGTGCTCCTGAACGTAGCGCCGAGTGATCTCGAGCTCTATGGCGGATGGGGGTTGAGCGGACATGTGCAATGACTCTTGGTGAACGATCTACAGGCTTGCGGCCATTGAGTGAAACGCCAACGCTGCCCTCAATCTTTGGCCAGCACGCCATCGATCACTGCGCTTCGACACCCGGCAAACATGTCCAGATCCTGGTTGTAGACCTTGCTGTTGACCTCCAGCAGACCCAACATCGAATGGAACAAATTATCCTGGCTCAAGGGTTTTTCGCGACTCAGCTGCAGGCAATGAGTGTCCACCGAGAACGACTTTTGATAGCTGTCGGAGAACCAGGCCAGCATCGCCACACGCTTCTGTTGCTCTGGCGCCAACATGTAAGGCGTACCATGGAGGAACAGGTTGTATTCCCCCAGGGATTCACCATGGTCCGACAGATACAGCATGGCGGTATCAACCTTGTCCTGGTTCTTGCGCAGTAAATCGATCAGGGTCGACAACACATGATCGGTATACACCAACGTGTTGTCATAACCGTTGATGATGCTTTCGCGACTGCAATTGTTCAGTGCATTGCTTTCGCAGACCGGGGTAAAGCGTTCATATTCTTTCGGATATCGCTTGAAGTACTCCGGACCGTGACTGCCCATCTGGTGCAATACCAGTACCGTGTCCTTATCCAGAGTATCGATAAAGTGCTGCAGTCCCTGCAGCAGGATTTCGTCGCGGCATTCACTGTTGGCGCACAGGCCCGGGTCTTTCAGATTACTCACATCCTGAAGGGTGACGCGATCGCAGGTGCCTTTGCAGCCTGACTGATTGTCACGCCAGATTACCTCCAGTCCGGCACGCTTGAGCACATCCAGCAAACCTTCTTCATTCTTTGCCTTGCTCGCGTTGTAATCCTTGCGACCCATATTGGAAAACATGCAAGGCACCGATACAGCGGTTTCAGTGCCACACGAGGTCACATCGGTAAACGCTATCAGGCCGCGTTCCTTATCGAGCTTTGGCGTGGTATCACGGTCATAGCCGAGGACGCCGAAATTCTCCGCGCGCGCACTTTCTCCCACCACCAGTACCGTCAGGGATTTACGACCATGAGTTTGCCAACTCGAATTTAACTGCGCATCCTCGCCAACTTTGACAAACGGCTGCTGCGCTGACACCAGCTGCTCACCCAGATACCTGGCCGTCGCGCCGATGTAATTGCTCGGCACCACCATCAAACGCAATTCATGGTGATTTCGAAACAGTGAAGACAGGCCTTGATAGTTAATCAATGCGACACCACCGATAACCGCTGCGCACGCCAGCGACACTAAAGCTTTGCTCAGCAACTCGCGGTGCCAGCGACGATATGCAATCGGAAGTTTCCACAACAATAACGACGGCAGGACACCCAGCAGAAGAATATAGATAAACAACTTGATCGACAGCAAACCACGCACTTCAGTGACATTGGTTTCTGCAAAGTTACGCAACATGCCGGCGTCCAGCAAAACACCGTATTGGCCCATGAAATACGCCACACTTGCACTGACCATGAAGAGCAGTGTGAGAACGGGTTTAAGCAGCGATCGAAAAGCCATCAGCGTCAACAAAATATTGAACGCCGCGAAGATCATCAACCCGAATGCCACGCGCAGGACGATGCCTTTGCCATCTGACGCGGTGATTTCGAAAAGATGTTGCCAGAGAACAAAATTGAAGCCCATTAATAAAAAGGCACTGGCAATCAGTGTCACCCATTCCGGGCGCACGGCTTTAATCTTCAACATGATGTTTGACTATTCCTAAAAAGAGCGCCTGCGGTAAATGTGAAAATTTCATTAACCGAGACAGCACTAACTTTAAGCAGCCAACCATCAATTTTTTGTGAAAAATAAGCCAACGATTAGTTGCCGACTGATATCGAGCTTAACTTCCATACCATTTGAGAATGGTTCAGCTTTTGTTCAGGAATTACTTAAATAAGCACGCTCAACTGCTCATCAACTGCCGTCCAAATGCATGACCCACCCACGATCCGCACCAGCGCTATTTAATTTCTGGATTTCATTCTGCACATTCTGATTTGCAGCCTCCCGATCTTGCGCGCCTAATCGAACTTCATTTCACCCACGCCAATCTCCCCCACTGACTCGGAATGCCTCCATGAAAACCACCGGCTTCGCCGCCGCCCACCTCGGCATGCTGCTTTGGGCCTTGTTGGTCGCCGCATCATTTTCCGCGGCAGCACAGGTCAGCCAGGTCATAGACCCGGTCCTGCTGACCGGATTACGACTGCTGTTTTGCGCGGCGGCGTTTCTGCCGTTGCTACTGGTTAAAGGCGATACAGGCGTGACTATTCGCGGACTGCTTGAGCATGGCGTCCTCGGATTGCTGTTGGCGATGTACTTCGGGTCGCTGTTCGAGGCTCTGCGCTATACCTCGGCGGTCAACACCGGGACCGTGTTCACGCTGGTGCCATTACTGACCCTGTTTTTCGAGTCCGTGCTGACACCTGACAGCAGCCTGAAACAACGAATATTGCCCATGCTGACTGCCGCTACAGGCGCTGTTCTGCTGATCATGAAGGGAAGTGGGCCCGACGAACCGCCATCGTTTTACGCACTCTCGGTGTTTGGTGTCGGTTGTCTGGCAATGGCACTTTACGCGCCACTGAGCCAGCGTTTTAAAGCTGGCAGCCTGAAGGGTCGCAGCCCGGTGGCAATGACGTTCTGGAACATGTTGTTCGGCGCATTGTTTCTGCTGGTGTTCTGCGGATTCAGCGGCGGCTGGCGCTCAGCGTCGATGCTGACTGCCCACGACTTTTTCTGGCTGATTTATCTGGCGTTGTTTGCGACGCTGGCGACTTTCTGGCTGCTGCATCGTGCTATCGGTGAGATCGCACCCTCCTCAGTGATTTCGTACATTTACCTGAGCACGCTGTTCATCACGATGTATCACTGGCTGTTGGGGCGTCAGTTGCCACTGCCATGGGAGGTTGCCGGGGCCGCTTTGGTGGCCATCGGTATGTTGGCCCTGTTGAGATCCAGCCGCCGATCCGTACCGGTCACGGTACAAGGCTGACGTGAGCCTGCATGAAAAGTCCCACAAGGCATTCTCCTGATTCCTCTGCTCCGCTAGGATCACTCACATACCTTGCGCACGTTCTGCGCCAGTAGCTCTGCGAGACAGAAAGGATGCTGAACAGCAATTTGCTCAGAAAGCTCGACATGCAGGACCTCATGGTGTTCGTCGCCGTGTTCGAGCGAAACAACGTCACCGATGTCTCCGAGAGGCTTTGCGTCAGCCAGTCCACGGTGAGTTACTGCCTGAAAAAACTGCGCAACTGCTTCGATGACGAACTGTTCATCAATACCCGCTCAGGCATGCAGCCAACTGACAAGGCAGGCACGATGTACCCTCACATCCTGAGGATCCTCGACAGCATCAACCTGTGTCACGCCGGCTCACCGACGTTCGACCCGACCTTGCGCTCAGTGACCTTCAACCTCTGCGCACCGGAATACTTCGAACAGCTAATCCTGCCGCGCTTGTTGAAACGCTTTGCTCTCGCCGAGCTTCCGGTGACGGTCAACATGCACAAGCTCGACGCCGACATTCCTGTCGACGCCTTGCGCGATGGCCGTCTTGACCTGGTGATTTGCTTCGGCCCGAATTTTCATCGCAACCACGCCGACCTCAAATCGCGCACGCTGCTTGAAGACGATCTGGTGTGTGTATTCGATAAACGCGCTACACCGCTGGAGCATTTAAACCTGCAAGCGTACGTTGAACGCCGGCATGTATTTCCGACACCCTGGACCTCCACCACCAACATGGTCGATGGCTGGCTCGCACAACAGGGACAAAGACGCCAGATCGTCGCGCGCGCCAACAGTTACAGCGCGGCGCTGAAGATGATCGCCAGTACTGACTTCATCCTGACCCTGCCTCGGCGCATTCAGCAATTGCTCGCCACCGACGCGGCGTTCAATCATTGCGAAGCACCCGATGGCTTGCCCGGGTTCAGCCTCGATATGCAATGGCGTCAAAACCTAGATCAGGACGACGCCAACAGATGGCTTCGCGAACAAGTGATCCAGGCCTGCACAGAACAGGAAATTGCCTGAGATTCAGTTGTTGATGGCCGTCTTGCTGTAGGACTCGCGATCGATGTCGAGGATTTCCACACACAACTGGACTTCGACACCCGCCGGCCATTCACACAACTCCTGCACCACAGCCAATAAACTTTGCGACAATTGCTGCTTGATCTGCGCGGAACGACCGCTCAACAACGCCAGTTTCACATGCACGAACGCCCGTTCTGTCAACGCCGTACCGACCTTGAATGTCTCGACCTTCACTGCACGGCTCTTGATGTCGATTTCGGCGCCGAACTGACCGGACCCCACCAGCGTATTGTTCAGCCGCATCAACGCTACGTCGGCATTCAGTTCAGGTAAATTGGCGGTGTATTCCATGTGCAGGTGAGGCATGGCATTGATCCTGATAGTGGGGGGGGGAAAGATCCTACATATATCACGGCGACGCCCTGCTCACTCAGGCAGCGGCAACACAGCTCGCTCACTCATGAACCCTTCCAGACGCGAACGCAACCAGCGCTCGGCAGGGTCGGTATCGACATGACTGAGCCAGACCATGGACAGGTCCAGGGTCGGCGTCTTGAACGGAAACGGCTCCTTGAACAAATGCCCGGATACGGCCATCGCCTCAGCGGTGTAGTCCGGCAGACTGGCAATCAGATCGGTCCCGGCCAGCAGGGCCGGCAACGAACTGTATTGCGGAACGGAGAGTACCACCTGTCGCGTACGACCAATCTCCGCCAGCCACTCATCGGCGTAGCCACTGACGTTGGCGGTATGGGAGACCAGCACATGGGGGCGTGAGCAATACTCATCCAGAGTCAGCGGCGTGTCGGAGGCGTCGGCCCGTAAAATGCTGGGCTGGATGTGACGCAACAACTTGCGCTTGGCATTGGCCGGCAGGCCGCGGGTCTGGCTGATACCCACCGTGATATCGCCGGACGCCAACAGGTCGGGAATCCGCCAGTAATCGACATGCTGCACCACAAACACCACGCTGGGTGCCTCCTGGCGCAACGCACGCAGCAAGGGCGGCAACAGGCCAAATTCGACGTCGTCGGACAGCCCGATACGAAAGGTCATGGTGCTGCTGGAAGGATCGAAATCATGGGTAAGGCTCAAAGCCACTGACAGCGAATCCAGCGCCGGAGACAGATGCCGGATGATCTCCTCGGCTCGCGCCGTTGGCTCCATGCGACGTCCAACCCGAATAAACAGTGGATCATTGAACATCGCCCGCAGACGGTTGAGCGCAGAGCTGATGGTCGGTTGACCCAAAAACAGCTTTTCCGCTACGCGAGTAACGTTGCGCTCAAGCATCAGCGTTTCGAACACCACCATCAGGTTGATATCGGCCTTGCGTAGCTCGTTGCGATTCATCCATTGCCCCCCTCAATCCCTAAGTCTGCTGACAGTTTAGGTAGTGGACACAACAGGCGTCTATTCACAACCCTGAGATCTGTTGAAGCGAAGCTGCTCTGAGCGAGCAGCTTCACCACACACCATCAGACTCCTTGGTTGGCGTCTGATCATGCGTACCGGGTCAATTCAGCGTCGGCGCCAACAGACAATCGCTGGCAAGCGTTCGTGCGTTGGTGTCGGTCAGATGATGGTCCCAATTACAACGATGCGAATCAGATCGATCGACAGATCACTGCTGGACTCGCTTAGAAACTGTCGGAAAATCAGCCTTTGGTCGAAAAACACTGAGCAATCCAGAGTATGGGCCAAAGTTTAGGCTGGCATTTTTTCAGAACCGCAGAAACGCAAAAGCCCTGAATAATCAGGGCTTTAACGTATAGGTATGGCGGAGAGATAGGATTCGAACCCTAGGTACCGGTGAAGGTACAACGGATTTCGAATCCGTTTTCGCCCATAATGATCATTGGGCGCCCTTCCTCAGAACCCTTTCATGGCCTCATTTTCGACGCAGACCAACACAACGACATTCCACACCATTTGGGGGAATGGTTCCCCCAATTTTCCCCCAGCGCTCTGCCGGCCGAACATACTCCCTATATAAAGGAAGGATGCGCAGTCACGGCACATCCTTGAAGAAGACATGACCGCCCAGTTTCAGTGTCTTCTTCGCCTTCGCTGCCCAAGCCGGCGCCTTAATGCTGGTGGCGTAGTAATGCGTGGCGCCGCCGGTGGGATCAGGCACCTTGCCACCCATCACCTGCTCAGCGGCGATCTGCGCCTGAGCGAACTCGCGGAACGGGATTTGCTTCGCACCGGACAGGTAAGCGAAGTTCGGATCGTTCTTGTTCCAGCAGCTGAACTGGTACGGCTTCTGGCAGACACCGGCGTAGCCCTCGCCCCACCATGATTTAGCCTTGCCATCGTTCACGCGGTTGCGAATTGTCCAGGCTACGGCGACCTGGCCGGCAAGGCTTTCCCCGCGAGCCTCGCCCCACAGCGTGCGCGCGAGGATGTCGCGGTCTCCTTCAGTGACGGTCATATTTTCTCCAGGCGTAAAAAAGCCCGCACGTGGCGGGCCTGTTTTTCAAATTACATGCAGGGCTGTAATTGCAAAAATAATATAAACCTAAAGTAACTTACCAAAATTTAAGAAGTTTCAGGAAGCTCGTCAAACGACTGTATTTGTGCACCGGGGAAGTATAATCCAGCGATTCTACCGTAGGAGTGTCTTCAACTGTCAAATTCCAGTAATCGGTCAGCGCTATAGAGCCTGGGTCATCTTTGTAATAAGGTTTTGTTAATGTCAAATGCGGGCGCTCCCATGCGATATCTTTCCGCACGACTTTTCCCGGCACCCCGACTATAATGCAGTTATTGGGAAATTTACCTTTCACGATACTGCCAATGCCCACGACGCTTCCGTCGCCGATGGTGGTCCCGCCCAGAATCCGCGTGTAAGCGCCAAGCCAAACATGATTACCAATCATCACATTTTTTGGAAGATTGATTCTTTTTCTGGTTCGCACATCGAATATTGGATGTCCATCATCTGCTCTTATCTCAACCTGAGAAGCGAACATGATGTCATCACCAAGGTGCACTGATGCCTTTTCAGCCGCAGATATATAGACCGGCGAAGTGCAATTTATTCCAGAGCCAATCTTGATCGTAGACTCAAACCCTACTCTCACAACACCACTGAAAGTGTTTTTTCCTATCTCGCAATAACCATCATCACAATCAAACATTATTGTAAGATTTCTATTTTTAGCTTCAGGATGAATAACCAGCTTGTTATTTTTTCCTGTAAACTCAACTTTAAAACCCGACTCGATGACGACCCCACAAGAAATTACATTATTATTGTCATCTTTATAATCTTGAATCTTAGTCAGAACAATCTTCAAACCACACTCCAAGCGTGACAATCAAGCATTAGGCCCGGACTGTAACGGAAGTACATTTTTTTATCTAGCCGTTTTATTGACTGCCAAGGGATGTGGCTTATCGCGAGGTCAGACCTCTCCAACCGACGTTCCGCGGGCTTGGAAGAAAGGAGTGGAAATTATTTTTTGCCTGGCTCAGGAGCTGGATCAGGCACAGAAGTTGAATCAGGAACAGGGGTCATGGCTTCAAGCCCGCGAACCAGCATGGCAACTTCGCGATATGGCCGGGTTGTCAAATAATCAGCTACCGCCTGCGCCAATTGTTGTTCGATCAAAAATTTCATTGGTTATACCTCATTTGTTTGATTTGTGAGCAAGCTTGAATTGCGCGCTACGGCGTCCTCAAGGGCGGACATTCGGGCCAGAAGCCCCTCTACAGCTAAGGCAGTTGGAAGGATAAACTCATGGTGTTGTTGCTGCACGGAGCGGACGATCGGGGCAATGAACTCGTCGTAACCAAGCGACATCACGTCGCCCCCCCCTTAACCGCATGATGCTGGAACCCTCCAAAGTCAATGCCCTTGGTTTGGATGGTGCGCTCCACGTCCTGAGCGCGAAACCCTTGGTGGAATCGACTTCGTACTTTACTGCCATCGCGGGGCTTAACGACGGAAATTTCTTCGCCAGTTACAGGATCAAGCTCCAATTCAATATAGTCATCTCGCATGTCCCACTTAAAATCAATCGGTTTCAAGTCAAGGATGAAATCGAGCCCCAGTAGGGTTTCCCGAATCTCAGCCTTGTCCCGTTCATCTGAACGGTTCTGCACAGTGCCATACACATAGAAGTTAGTAGCACTATCTCCGCCTTGGACCTGATTAGGACCGGACACCCGTGTATTCGCACCAAGCAGGGTGCTGTTGGATACCGATACGGAAGGCGTCGAACCATCGATCATCACCAGTCCCGCCTGATATCCGATTGCAGTAGTGTTGATTGTCGGGCCCGAGTTGTTCAGTAATGCTCGATACCCATGGGTTGTTACCCCGACCAAGGGGCCGACAGCATTCTCGCAGGAGTTGCTGCCAGAAATCGCGGAATTGCTAATAGACGTTACAGTCTTCGCAGCGTAGGCCCCGGACACAGTTGAGTTATTGCAAGTAGTTGTGTCAGAGGCGGCCTGCGACCCGTTAATTAATTTGTTCTGAGATAAAGGTGCATCGACCAAGGAGGTTGTCCAGTAAAGTCTGGCGTTTCCCGACCCATCTCCATTATAAGGGCAATATACAGTGAAGTTGTCACCACTGACGCTGAGTACATCCACCGGAAATCCGTGACCGTGGCCCGCATAGGCTGGGCCCCCTCCAGCCCAATAAATATTAGCGCGCCCACCTACAACGGCTGCATGCCCGGGAGCAGTTACAGTAATCACTGATCCAATCTTGCTATAGGTAACGTAAGGATCACTAGGGTAATCACTCTTGACCTTTCCGCCGAATCCGGAAAGATTTTCTAGAAACTGCCCCGCAAGAGCGCCACATATTACGTTGTTGTTGCCCTTCCTTAAGTTGAAACCTGCTCTGTACCCGTTTGCCACCAAGACAATACCAGTGTATGACTTCGCAGCATCCGATCCCAAAGCCACTATCTGTGTGGCAACGTTAGTATTGGGATCGAAGTTCTCGACCTGCGCATACCAGCCGCTCAAAACCTCGCCGGAAAGAGCGTTAGCGCCCATAGCCAGTACGGTGTCACAGTTGACTAGGCTCGCTCCTGTGTTCCGTCCCACGAGCACGTTAGCCCGGCCCGTGGTCAAAGACCTGCCTGCGTTACCGCCAAGCCCTACATTGCGTGTGCCTGCGATAGCTACGGTGCTGTATGAATCGGTAACAGGCTGCAAGCTGTATAGGGCGCACTCTCCCATGGCGAGGTTATCGAAAGACTTTTGCGCCGTGCCGATTGCGTCAGGCCCAATAGCGATAGTTTGTTGGGCTCCTGTTGCAAGGGCTAATGCCCCTACCCCGGCCGCAAAGATGCTCGAGTGGTATGCAAATTGGTTTGCTGGAGGCTGATAGCTTGGCGGAATTGAACCACCAGCTCCGCCAATACATACCACCCCGTTCCCGTCACGCACCATTTTCCACATAGCTGGGTGAGTGACTGCGCCGATTTTGAAGTAGCCCCCATAATACTTGTTCCCCGTTGGGAAGGCATTTACTAGGTAGGTCTTGCCAAGCAGATCAACTTCTTTACCAGTGTGCACAACCTCCAGCGCTGTAAACTTCGAACTATCGTTAGTCGCCCCATCTCCGACAGCCAAGTAATCCTGCGGCGTTACGCTTTCTCGAAATTTATCTTGCCCTGTGCGGATAGCCGCACCTACGCCGGCCTGCTGAACACCGACAACATTGGAGCCGTCAGGCGCTGCAAGCAAAGCCCCATCCAGATTGTTAGGCTCCCACTCAGACGCCTTGTAAATGTATTCAAGGTCTTCTTCGCTGTTGAAATAGCGGTCACCCAGTTGTAGAGCAGCGCCGTCATTGCGCGCAATCGGCTCCGCGGAAAAGGTGCCAAGGAATGGTGCCACGCGAGCCGTGGCCAGATCAGCCGAATCCTCGGCGGCGTTTGCGGACTCAAGCGCGGCATCCATAGCGGCTTGAATGGCTGCAGCAGATAATGCGCGCTTGCCAGTATCCTCAGCCACGCCGGCAGTGTTGCTGTAGACGGCATAGATTTCATCTGGATCGGCCGAGCGGACCAGGAAGATGGCGCCATCAGTTGTCCCGGCAATACCCGCAGCAGTCGTCGGATAAATCGTTGTAGCAAAGCTGATCTTTTCAGCGCCTTCCTCCTGAATGCTGACGATCACCTGTTTCAGGTTTTGGATATCGCCGGAGTCCGTAGGGATCGGATCAGCGCCGACCGCGTCATGAGAAAACCGGCTGATTATATCGCTGCCGATCTCGGCCTTTACCGTGGCGATCTCTAGCCGCTGGGTCTGGTCTGCCATTATGTATTTCCTTGGGGCGAATTTAATGAGCGCGACCAGGTGCGGTCGGCAGAGGAATAGGGTTAAAGCCAGTTGCTGGAGAAGAATTCGCCGCCGTTACTGATCAGCATGTCGGCCACCGCGTCAAAGATTGTGTCGATCTGGTCGTCGTGCGCGTGGGTGTCGTCAGCCGTGAAGGCCGAGGCTTCAGTGAGGAAGGGAGCGACCCAGTCGGTGGTGGCGACGATCTCGCCGCGGTGATCGCGAACGTTCTCGATCTTGCAGCCTTGGTCGTCGTAGATGGCCGGCACGAACACCCGGCCCGACTTGAACCAGAGCACAGCGTCCATGCATCGGGTGACCTTGTTGGCAGCAGGGCCGCGCGGTTGCGGCTCGATCGGAATCGAACCCTTTTTGCTAATGGTCTGGATCAGGCCGGTGCCGCTCGACTTGTCCTCGACACGCATATAGCGCAGGGCCGCCGGACGAAATTGGTCCCACGGCTTCCATTGCTGCCATAGGCGTAGGGCGGCCGCTTCAAGATCGCCCGCGTCGTATTTGCCGCGATGAACCTCGATGATGTACAGGTTGCCGTCGACTCCCAGGCCGCAATGACTGAAGACCGAATAGTCGTGCTGCTCGCCAGTTTTTTTGCGCGGTATCGACGTACACGCCGCGCCAAACGAGGAAAGGCAACTGCTGATAGGTCTTGAACCAGTCGGCATCGATCATGCCGCCGCTCAATGCCACCGGCTCCTGCTGGTACTGGCTGACCATGGTGTATGGGTCGCGGTCCCACAGCGCCATCAGATCGGCGACCGTCTCCTTGGCTGGCCAGTAGGACCAGTATTCAACGCCGCCACGGACGATTGAGGGACTGCTAAAAACGTCACGCTCGGCATGCTCGCGGATCTCTGCGGGAAGCCCTTCTATATATTCACGGGTGACCAGGGCCGGAACTTTAATGTGGCTGAAGTCCAGACCCATGCCGCCCTTGAGCAGGAAGCCTGACACGTCATCCGTGTGTAGGCGCTGCTGGGTGCAGATGACCGGGGTGTCGGGCGATGCACGCCGACTGCGCAGGGTGTTGGTAACAATCCGTTGAGCCTTGGCTCGCATGGTTGCACTGAACGCACTGTCAGCCTTCTCGGGGTCATCCAGGTTGATGAATCCGGTAAAGCCTTCGGAGATGTAGCCGCCACGCACACCGGTGATCTGTCCGCCGGTGGATCGGCTGAAGATCTGGTGTTTATTCCGTCCGTTCTCGTCGGTGATGATCCAGTTGGCCACGTCAGCCTTGCCCAGCTCGCACGGCCATAACTCCTGGTACTCGGAGCTGGTGACGATCGACTTGATGCGGTTGGAGTTCTCTTCGACCAGCGATTTCGAGTAGGACACGCTCAGGTTTCGCGTGCGGTCGAACTTGGTCATCACATAGGCAGGCAGGTGGATCGACCAGTATTCAGTCTTTGTGCCGCCCGGGGGCATGTTGAAAACGACGTTTTTAAGCTCGCCGGCCAGGACTTGCTTGGCCGTGTAGTCCATGTATCGGTGGTGCCAGTTGCAGAGAAACTTCATCCCCTGATTGATCTGGAAGAAGACGCGCATGAAGGCAAGCGGGGAATGCTCGCTGATCAGTTTTGATGCTTCCTTCTCCTCCCGACTCATTGAATCCCAGTCGAGAAGCGCACTCATAGGCGATCAAGCACAGATTCGAGAGTCTTTTTGTCCACCGTGACTTGCGACTTCGTTTCGATAGCGCCGCCATTCTTGCCAGTGATTTCGACGATCTTCTTGTCCAGGCCCAGCAGCTTGGCTTTGCCCATGGTGGCCGAGACAGCTGCCGAGGTTTGAGGGGTTTCAGCCGAGAGAGCAGCCTTCCGCGCCTCTTCCAGCTCCAACAGCAGCGTATCGACGGTGATCTGGTGTCGGTCCATGACAGCTTCCCTTAACTCGGCGAGCCGTTCCTGCACCTGAGGCCGCTGAAACAGGTTCCAGCCCTCGCGCTGCACGGTCTTTTCCGCCATCTTGGTGACGTTGTAGGTGCGACGGTAGGCCTCGGAAGCGTTGCCAGTCTCAATATAAGCGAGGCAAAACGACTCCATCTTGTCGGTGAATCGACGCTTTTTTGGCCTTTCCATATGCACACCTACCCGTAACTCCCTCCCCCTTCAAAGTCAGCCGCTATAGCGGCAAGGACGAAGTCATGCCTGAAATAAAGGAACGGCCGATCTTATTCTCGGCCCCGATGGTGCGCGCCATCCTGGAAGGCCGGAAGACGGTCACACGGCGCGCGCTGAACGAGCAGGCGCTGAAGAACATCGGCTACGGCGTTCAGCTCGGCGAGTGCCACGAACTGCCAGCCGAAGGACCGCTGCACCCGAACAGCGTCGGGTACTACAACGACTTCTGCCCATACGGCCAACCCGGTGACCAGCTGTGGGTGCGCGAGACATGGTACTGCGATCACTTCGAAGTTGAGCGTGGCCCATACCTGCAACCTGCCGACCTGGCGGATTTGGACCAGGCCCGGGAAGATGGCGAACTCGTTTATGCGGCAGATGGCCTGACACCGTATGAGCAGGATCAGCCAACATGGAAGCCGAGCATCCACATGCCCCGCTGGGTCAGCCGGATCTTGCTGGAAATCACCGACGTACGCCTCGAGCGGTTGCAGGACATCAGCGAAGAACAGGCGCAGGCCGAAGGAATCGTAGGCGTGGCTTTCCGACCCGATGACGGCTGGCCGATTTGCACCGGCTATATGGTCGGGCCTGACGATGGGAAGACCGGCTTGCAGACGACAGCAGCCAAGGCCTTTGCGGGTCTTTGGGATTCTGTCGGCGGCGACTGGGACGCCAACCCATGGGTCTGGGTCGTCGAGTTCAAGCAGGTGACGCCATGATCATCCCAATAGCCGCCCCGCTCTACATGCTCTGGCTCATCTACAAGGGGCCGTGGCGATGAGTGATGCACCTATCGAGCCGCAGGAATATTTGTACGGCGTGAAGGTTGTCCAGATCGAGGACCTTCGCGTAGCCAGAGGGATGACTCGGCGCCCAGCGTCGTCATGCCGGCACAAGAAGCTGGTATACGACGAAAAGGAGCGCCGTGTCTGGTGCAGCGACTGCGAAGCCGAGGTTGAGCCCTTTGATGCGTTCGTTGGGATCGTTGAGGTTTTAAGCGGCGGCATGAGTTCGCTTCAGCGCCGGCGACGCGAACTGGACGAAGCCGAAAAATTCCAGATGCGAAGCCGGGCCGCCAAGGTGATGGACGAAGCCTGGCGCAGCACGAAGATGGCGCCGCTATGCCCTCACTGCAACACCGCAATCCTTCCAGAGGATGTTGCGGGTGGTGTGGCCAGCACATCAAAGGCTCTAGTCGCCGCCGCCAGAAAGCGAAACGCCGCTCAATCCCCGAAGTAAGCCTGCCCCAACTCAACAGCCTGTCGGTGATCGGCGGGCGAGGAATTCGCATGGCAGAAATTAAGTGCCACATGGGTCACACCCAGCACGTCAGCACCACCGACTGGGTTGCCGCGCTGACACTCGACCAGCTCCGCTTCGCACGGGATGCCATGGACGAAAAGATCAAGGCAGCCGAGGCGCAGCCAAAGCGGATCGTTTGGCGCGTGTGCCGCGGCGGTGTCTGCGATGGCAACTACCGCGAAGACCAATACGAGAAGGCCGCCGACCACCTGCTGCGCATTTTCAAGGACAAGTTCATGGAAGAGGCGGCGGACTACGTGAAGAAACCATACGGCACTGAAACCTTCCGGCGTGAGCTTCCAAGCATCGAGATCGAGCGCGTAACTCAGTTCGAGTACGACACCGAATGGTTTCCAGCAAAAACCGAATAACCACCTTCTGTCGCCACGCGCGGCATGGAGCACCAAACAACGGAGCAACAAATGAGCGATGACGCGGAAATAGTTTTTGTGGATGGACTGGGCAAAATGCTCGGACGAACCGAAGCATCTGTCAGGGAAGGGATTCGCCGCGGCGTGGACTGGCTGCCCAAGAGCTTCAAAATGGGCACCAGGCACTGCTGGCTGAAAGAAGATGTGCGGGAGTTTTTGCGCGGATGCCGCGACGGCGAAAACAAAGCACCGAAGGTCGGCAGAAAGCGGCAGGCGCCGCCAACGCTGAGGGGTGTGGCGTGATTCTGGGTTTACCCCAGCTTCTCGGCCAAGTCGTGCGGGGAAAGGTGGGTGTACCGCTTGAGCATCGCCAGGGTCTTGTGCCCGGTGATACTCGCCACCTCCATCAAGGAAAGGCCGCGCTCGAACAGGCGGCTGGTTGCTTCGTGACGCATATCGTGAAGGCGGAGGTCTTTTATCTCTGCCGCTTCACAGGCCAGCGCGAAATAGTTGCTGACGCTGTCCATTTTCAAATGAAAGTACCTGCCGCCGTCAATTGGCGTCGGCAATCCCTCCAAGAGTTCCACCGCCCGCGTTGATAGCGGGACGGACCGGCGCTCGCCGTTCTTCGTGTCTTCGAGGAATGCAACTCTTCCCCTGATCTGATCCTTCCGGAGCATTACCAGCTCCGATCGGCGCATTGCCGTCTCCACGGCCAGTTCGATGATGACTGGCAGCTCGGCATTGATCTCGCCGGCATGCTTATAGATGTTCTTCAGCTCTTTGGCCGTTGGTCGGCGCTCTCGCTGCTTGTTGCCCTTCGGCATGCGGATAGCTGTGCACGGGTTCTTCAGTCCATCGATACCCGAGTCCTTCGACGCAACTGTATATAGATGGCTGATCAGCGCGAGATCCAACCGAACAGTGGCAGTTGATTTCCCCGACTTCAATTGGGCGTCACGGTATGCGGCCATGTCGCTGGAGCGGATGGTCGCCAGCGATTTGGCGCCGTACTCCGACTTCTTCCACTTTTCGGCGCGGACCTTTTCCTGCTTCTCGCCCTTCTTGGTCTTGCTGACCTCATTCAGGTATCGCGTCAGAGCGTCTTCGAGCGTGGTGCTTTCCGCCTCCCGGGTGTCGACAAATCGCGAGCGAGACATATCGCCCTCGATCTCGGCAGCCCATCGCTGAGCTTCTGCCTTTGTGTCGAAGGTGGCTGAAAGTGTCGGGTATCCTTTGCGACGGATCTGGGCTCGCCAGGCGTCACCGCGTTTTTCGTAATAGGCCATGCGGGGATAGTAGCGCGAGTCTGGGGGAATGGCACGAGGGACCGATTCCCCCAAATTTCCCCCAAATACAAAAAAGCCCCGAGGCGGTTAAGCGCTCGGGGCCTTTAAATATGGCGGAGAGATAGGGATTCGAACCCTAGGTACCGGTGAAGGTACAACGGATTTCGAATCCGTCCCATTCGGCCACTCTGGCATCTCTCCAACGGCGCGCATCATAACAACACTTTCGTCGGAAGCGAACCCCCTTGGCGAAATATTTCTGTGCTATCAGATGCTTGCGCCGATTAAAGCGGTACGCCCAGACGATTGGCGACTTCTTCGTAGGCTTCGATGACGTCACCAAGGCCCTGACGGAATCGGTCCTTGTCCATTTTCTTGCCGGTAGCCTTGTCCCACAGGCGGCAGCCGTCCGGGCTGAATTCGTCACCCAGGACGATGCTGCCGTCG
Organism: Pseudomonas sp. P8_241; assembly: GCF_034008315.1. NCBI lineage: Bacteria > Pseudomonadati > Pseudomonadota > Gammaproteobacteria > Pseudomonadales > Pseudomonadaceae > Pseudomonas > Pseudomonas sp. P8_241. Next base: position 5,076,051 of record NZ_CP125377.1, read on the forward strand.
TGGAATACGCCGAACTCAAGTTTGAAGTCGACCAGCAGCAGGCCAGCGTCGTCGAACAGCTTGCTCAGCACTTCGTTGACCTTGAGCGACAATTCTTTCATGCGAACCAATTGCTCAGCCGTGCCCCAACCGAAAGCCACGACGTGGGATTCGTTGATGAACGGGTCGCCCTTGGCGTCGTCCTTGAGGAACAGTTCGAAGGTGTAAGGGTTGAGCTTCATGCCCTCTTCCACGCCCAGACGCTTGACCAGGCTGCCGGCGGCATAGTTACGCACGACGCATTCGACCGGAATCATGTCCAGCTTCTTGACCAGGCATTCGTTGTCGCCCAGCAGCTTGTCGAATTGGGTCGGTACGCCGGCCGCTTCGAGTTTCTGCATGATGAAGGCGTTGAACTTGTTGTTCACCATGCCTTTGCGGTCGAGCTGCTCGATGCGCTTGCCGTCGAACGCCGAGGTGTCGTTGCGAAACAGCAGGATCAAGCGGTTAGCGTCATCGGTCTTGTAAACCGATTTGGCTTTGCCGCGGTAGAGTTCTTCACGTTTTTCCATGATGGGCTCCGCTTGCTAAGTAGATGGGCTAGGCGATATGTCGCCAGTCGAGCCCTGAATCTTGATCGGCCAGTTGCAGCCAGTCCGGGTCGCACCCGAGGGTGTCGACAAAACATTGCCGGGCCAGCTGCGGCAGGTTGTTCTTGCTGCTCAGATGGGCCAGGACCAGGTGTTGCAGGCCTTGCCAGCCCAACTCGGACACCAGGAATGCCGCCTGGTGGTTATTCAAATGTCCCAGCTCACCGCCAACCCGCTGCTTGAGAAAGTACGGATAATGACCCCGAGCCAGCATGTCACGGCAATGATTGGACTCGATCATCAATGCATCGAGGTCCCGATAGCCCTCCAGCACCTTGTCACAATAGGACCCCAGGTCGGTCAACAGGCCGAAGCGCCGCTCACCATCACTGAACACGTATTGCGTCGGCTCTTGCGCATCGTGGGCCACGGCGATGACACCAATGCTCAAGTCACCGATTTGCAGCTGCTCGCCGCCTGCCAGAAGGCCCGCAGGCTCAATCGGTTTGCGCATCCCGCGCAGGGTTCCGCGACTGAGGTAGACAGGCAGATTGTAACGCCGAGACAGCAAACCCACGCCATGCACGTGGTCGGCATGTTCGTGGGTCACGAGTATCGCGCTCAACTGCGCCGGGTTCACACCCAGGCGCAGCAAGCGTTTTTCGGTTTCCCGCAGGGAGAAACCACAATCTACCAGCACGTACGTATCAGCGCTGGCTATCAGCGTGCCGTTCCCTTGGCTACCGCTGCCGAGAACGGCAAAACGCATGTCATCAGCCCAAATTGTCCTGAATCACGCTCAACACTTTGCGCGCTACATCAGCAGGCGCGACGGTGTTGATGTTTTTCTCGACGGTAACCTGGATGTTCTCGCCGACCTTGCTCAGGCGAACCTGATAACGCTCGGCACGGGCTTCAACTTCTTCCTTGTTCGGCGCGCTGCCGAACAAGCTGCTGAAGAAGCCAGGCTTGTCGTCTTTCTTCTCGGCTTTTTCCGCCAGGTTGATGTAGTACAGGCCCAGGCTGCGGTTGATGTCTTCAACGCGCCATTCACCCTGTTCCAGCGCACGACCGACACTCGACCAGGCACGATCCAGATCGGTACCGACGTTCAGCACCGGGTTACCGCTGCCGTCCTCGCTCAGGCTCACACGGCTAGGCGCATCGAAATCTCGCGAAGCCAGCATGGAAACCGAACCGCCCTTCTCCGAGATGCGGCTCATGCTCGCGAGCATGTCGTCGACCAGGGCCGCGTCCAGACCGGTATTGACCGAACGGTTGGTGAAATCGACGTCGGCGGTGCTGCCGGCGGGCCGCTCGGCGCTGACCACATAGACTTCACTGGTGTTGCGTTGCACGCCCGGCTCGATGCGCACGCGCACTCGGGTTTCGCTGTCGGTGCTGACACCGGCCGCACTCAGACGCTTGGCCATGGCTGCCGACAGTTCATCGGAATGTTGCCAGGTGGTAGTGAATTCGCCGGTTTGCGGACGCTGCTCATCCAGGCGGTACCCATTGTCCTGGAAGAACTGAACGGCCACGGGCCAGACTTCGGCCGGCGGGTTTTGCGCCAGGATCGAGCGCGAGTCACCGCTCTTCTGCAAGGAATACGCACTGGCGTTAGCCGCCGCCGTCAACGGTTGCGGTCGAGGAACGATGTATTCACCCTTGACGGTGTCATCGGCTACGTTGCGCGGGATCGGCAGCAACGGGTCCAGACGCTTGGCGGAGGTGATGTCCGGCGGCAATTGCATCGGTGCAGTCTGTTGCGCTTCCAGGTAGTCGCTACCACGGTCACGGAAATAACCTTCCGGGCCCCAGACCCATCCACAGCCACTCGTGCTGGAGATGATCAAGGCAAGTGCGGAAAGTCCGGCCATTCGCTTCATGCGTTGTACTTCCTCAATTAAACCAGGACGCTGCACTGGCGCAGGGCCGTGCGAAGCGTTTCATGACAGGGTGCGCTCAGCCAGGTCAGCGGCAAGCGAATGCCTTCGTGCATCAGGCCCATTTCGACCAAGGCCCACTTCACCGGAATCGGGTTGGCCTCGATGAACAGGTCCTTGTGCAACGGCATCAGTTTTTCGTTGATGGCGCGTGCAGTCTCGGCGTCACCCTTGAGCGCGGCCTCGCACAGGTCTGCCATTTCGCGCGGAGCGACGTTGGCGGTAACGGAAATGTTGCCCTTGCCACCCAGCAGGATCAGCTCAACCGCGGTCGGATCATCACCGGACAACACGATGAAATCCTTGCTTACGCCATCAAGGATGGCCTTCGCACGCTTCAGGTCGCCAGTCGCTTCCTTGATGCCGATGATGTTTGGCACGGTGGAAAGACGGATCACGGTCTCCGCCTGCATGTCGCAGGAGGTACGGCCAGGCACGTTGTAGAGGATCTGCGGGATATCGACGGATTCGGCAATGTGCTTGAAATGCAGGTACAGGCCTTCCTGGGTCGGCTTGTTGTAATACGGTACGACCAGCAGGCAGGCGTCGGCGCCGGCCTCTTTGGCGTTACGGGTCAACTCGACAGCTTCGCGGGTCGAGTTGGCGCCGGTACCGGCAATTACCGGGATACGGCCGTTGACTTGCTTGACCACGGCACGGATGACTTCGATATGTTCGTTTACATCGAGGGTTGCCGATTCGCCGGTAGTGCCGACGGCAACAATGGCATGGGTGCCGTTTTCAAGGTGGAAGTCCACGAGTTTGCTGAGGCTGTCCCAGTCAAGACGCCCTTGTGCATCCATGGGTGTGACCAGTGCCACCATACTGCCCGCAATCATGAAACCGCTCCTGCCGGAAAAAGAGAGCGGTAATGGTACTGGCGCCAAGATGCTTGCACAAGCGAAGTACTGCGCTGCCGCCATTCCCCTTGGCGCCGCTTTTCGCTACCCTTCAGACTTTGATCGGTACTGACAAGCTCGTCCGTCGGGTTTCAGCCTCCATTTTCGGCATCACAAGCCCCATTCCAGCGTTGCCACTCCTCGCTCCTGCCATACTGGAGCACGTGCAACCAGCGCGTGAGGCTTTCTGAATTCGCATCCGCAGGCTTGCTCACGAAAAATACAGCCCTGAATGTACCGACCGCTCATCGCTTTAGGAATGCTGCATGTCCACCCCCACAGTTCGCGAACAATTCCTTGTCATCAGTGCCCTCGGCGCCAACCCCATGGAGCTGACCAACGTCCTGTGCCGCGCCAGCCATGAAAACCGCTGCGCCGTGGTCACCTCCCGGCTGACCCGTCACGGCGAATGCAGTGCACTCGTACTGGAAATCACCGGCAGTTGGGATGCACTGGCACGCCTTGAAGGCAGCCTCCCCATCCTGGCCAAGCGACACGCATTCACCGTCAACGTGGTGCGCAGCGCCGCCCTGGAAAACCGCCCGCAAGCCCTGCCGTACGTCGCTTACGTCAGCTCGGCCTACCGCTCGGACATCATCAACGAGCTCTGCCAGTTCTTCACCGACCACAACGTCGAACTGGAAAACCTGACCTGCGATACCTATCAGGCACCGCAAACCGGCGGCACCATGCTCAATGCCACGTTTACCGTGACCCTGCCGGCGGGTGTGCAGATCAGCTGGCTGCGTGATCAATTCCTGGACTTCGCTGACGCGTTGAACCTTGATGCCCTGATCGAGCCGTGGCGCCCACAGAACCCAATGTAAGGAAGCTTTCATGGCCGTTGCCATCGACCAACCGGTTGCCGATTTCGAAGCGCCCGCGACCAGCGGGCAGACCGTCAGCCTCTCGGGTCTGAAGGGCAAGCAGGTGGTGCTCTATTTCTATCCGAAGGACAGCACGCCAGGCTGCACCACTCAGGGCCAGGGCTTCAGGGATCAACTGGACGCTTTCAAAGCGGCTAACACCGAAGTGTTCGGCGTATCTCGCGACAGCCTGAAGTCCCACGAAAACTTCAAGACCAAGCAAGCCTTTACGTTCGAGCTGATCAGCGACAAAGAAGAAGCGCTTTGCCAACTGTTTGATGTGATCAAGCTGAAAAAGCTCTATGGCAAGGAATACATGGGCGTGGATCGCAGCACGTTCCTGATCGACAAGGATGGCGTGCTACGTCAGGAATGGCGCGGCGTGAAGGTGCCCGGGCATGTTGATGCTGTATTGGCTGCAGCTCAGGCATTGAATAAAGCCTGATTCTTAAAAGATCGCAGCCTGCGACAGCTCCTACGGGATTACGCATTTCCCGGTAGGAGCTGCCGCAGGCTGCGATCTTTTTACAATCTAAAGCAGCGGCGCCACCACAGGCTCTTTACGCGGCCAGGCATCCAGTACGGCTTTGAACAGTGTCGCCAGGGGAATCGCAAAGAACACCCCCCAGAAGCCCCACAACCCGCCAAACAACAAGACCGCACAGATGATCGCGACCGGATGCATGTTGACGGCTTCCGAAAACAATAACGGAACCAGTACGTTGCCATCCAGCGTCTGAATGATTCCGTACACTGCCATCAAGTATATGAATTGATCGCTCCACCCCCACTGGAACAGCGCAATCAAAAACACCGGGACCGTCACTACAACAGCGCCGACATACGGCACCACTACCGAAACCCCCACCAGCAACGCCAGCAGCGCCGCATAGTTGAGCTCCAGCACGACGAAAGCGAGGTAGGTCACACCGCCGCAAATGAAAATCTCGATGACCTTGCCGCGAATGTAATTGGCGATCTGCCGGTTCATGTCATGTGCGACCCGAGTGATCAATGCCCGTTCACGCGGCAGATATCCGCGTACCCATTCACCGATCATTGCGCGGTCCTTGAGGAAAAAGAACACCAGAATCGGCACCAGCACCAGATAGATCATGATATTCACCAGCAGAGGCAGGCTCGACAGCGAAAAGGTCAGCGCCCACTGACCGAACTTGCCGATTTCCCCCCGCGCCACTTCGATGGCCCGCAGCACCTGCTCGTCGGACACCAGATGTGGGTAACGTTCGGGCAAGAGCAACAAAAGCGACTGCCACTTGGCGAGCATGCCCGGAAGCTCATTGAACAGTGTGATCAACTGATGCCACAGCAACGGTACGACCACCACGATGAATACCAGCAACAACCCCATGAACAAAGCAAAAACCAGCCCCACCGCCACGCCTCCGGGAACACGCAGGCGCTCAAGTGACACCACCAGTCCCTGCATCAGATACGCCAGCACCATCCCGGCCAGGACCGGCGCGAGCATACCGCCCAACGTGAGCACAGCGGTGAACGCCAGAAAGAGCAGGACGGCCAACACCACCGCTTCTTCATCGGAGAAATAGCGCTGGATCCAGTCGCGAAACACTTTGAACATCAATATTCCTTAAGAACAAAACGCCGCAGATTTCAGGCTTTTTTCAACCAATAGCGGTAAACACCCGCCTCATCTTCTTCACGAAGCAGCGTATGACCGGCCAATCGGGCAAAGGTGCGAAAGTCGCGTTGCGAACCCGCATCGGTGGCAATCACCTTGAGCACCGCGCCGCTGGCCATCCGATTGAGTTCCATCTTGGCCTTGAGCAAAGGCAAAGGGCAATTCAGGCCGCTGGCGTCCAGCTCAACGTCATGCTCTACAGCGTCGATCATTGCATCACTCCGGTGTCAGGTGCTTGGGTCGCCTAGAATATCTGGTCGCAACGCTGGTGTCCGGCTACAGTAAGGTCTTTGTCTTTTAAGGCTTTGTGCATGACTTTTTTGCGCCCTACCCTGCTGACGCTCGCTTGCCTGCTCGCCTCACCGGGCTTCGCCGACGACTTGCCGTCACTCGGCGACGCCAGTTCTGCCATTGTCTCGCCGCAACAGGAATACCAGTTGGGCCGCGCCTGGCTGGCGATGCTGCGCAGCCAGGTATCGCAGCTCAACGATCCGCAACTCAAGGACTATGTCGAATCCAGCGTCTATCGACTGGTGGAAACCAGCCAGGTCAGTGACCGGCGACTGGAGTTCATTCTGATCAACAGCCCTCAGCTCAACGCCTTTGCGGCGCCGGGTGGGATTGTCGGGGTCAACGGCGGTTTGTTCCTTAACGCCCAGACCGAAGGCGAGTATGCCTCAGTACTGGCGCACGAATTGGCTCACTTGTCGCAACGCCACTTTGCCCGCGGCGTCGAAGCCCAGCAGCGTATGCAAGTGCCGATGATGGCTGCCCTGCTGGCCGGCATCGTGATTGCCGCAGCAGGCGCCGGCGATGCCGGGATCGCGGCCATTGCGGGTACGCAGGCGGCGGCAATTCAGGAACAACGACGGTTCTCGCGCCAAAACGAGCAGGAGGCCGATCGCATCGGCATTCTCAACCTGGAGAAGGCCGGCTACGACCCGCGATCGATGCCCAGCATGTTCGAGCGTCTGGGGCGTCAGTACCGCTTTGACGCCAAGCCGCCGGAATTTCTGCTGACTCACCCGGTCACCGAATCGCGGATCGCCGACACCCGCAACCGCGCCGAGCAGGCCCCTCAAGGCGGCATCGAGGACACTCTGCGCTATCAATTGATTCGTGCGCGAGTCCAACTGATCTACGAAGAAACCCCAGGCCTTGGCGCCAAACGCTTTCGCGCTCAACTTGAGGAAAACCCCAAGAGCGACGTAGCCCGTTATGGCTTGGCCATCGCTCAAATCAAGGGCGGCCAACTGAATGAGGCCCGGGAGAATCTCAAGTTGCTGCTGGCCAGGGCGCCGAACGAGATCATCTACAACCTCGCTCAGGTCGATCTGGACATCACCAACAATCGCCTACCAGATGCCCAGTCCCGGGTTGACCGGATGCTGACCCAGTATCCCGGCAACTATCCACTGAATCAGGTGCGCGTTGATTTGTTGCTCAAGCAGAACCGTACCGCCGATGCGGAAAAGGCCCTTGAAGGCCTGCTCAAGTCGCGTCCGGACGACCCGGACGTGTGGTACCAGGTTGCAGAGACTCGCGGCCTGTCTGGCAATATCATCGGGCTGCATCAGGCTCGTGCGGAATACTTCGCACTGGTTGGCGATTATCGCCAGGCAATCCAACAACTGGACTTCGCCAAACGCAAAGCGGGCACCAACTTCCCGCTGTCGTCAAGGATCGATGCACGCCAACGCGAGCTGATGGAGCAGGAACGCATGATCAAGGACATGATGGGCTGATTCTTTCTGGCATAAAAAACCGCCTCTTTCGAGGCGGTTTTTTATTCAGCCAACAACCGGATTACTCAGCCAGCTTGAAGGTGATGAAGCTGGCACGACCTTGACGCAACACCCGCATCGACACCGAACGATTCTTCGGCAACGCCTTGGCAATGTCCGCAAACTCCTTGGCGGAGCCGATGGCCTGATTGTTCAGGTGGGTAATCACATCGCCAGGCTGCAAGCCGATCAGGGCAGCAGGACCGTCCTGGACTTCCTTGATCACCACACCACCCTTGAGGTCGTAGGTCTTCTTCTGCTCGGCGGTCAGTTCAGCCACCGACACGCCCAATCGGTTGCTGCTGCGCTCAATGCTGGAACCAGGCAAGGCATCCAGCTCTTTGTCCTCATCCGGGATGGCGCCAACTGTCAACGCGACATTCTTGCGCTTACCGTCTCGAATCACTTCCAGATCGGCTTTCGCGCCCTCCTTCAATGCACCTACCAAATGCGGCAGATCCGCCGACATGACGATCGGCTGGCCATTCATGCTCAGGATCACGTCACCGACCTGCAAGCCGCCTTTGGCAGCCGGGCCATCATCCTGAATTTGAGCAACGAGCGCACCGGCTGGTTTCTCCAGACCGAACGATTCGGCCAGATCCTTGCTCACTTCCTGAATCACCACACCCAACCAGCCACGGCTGACCTTGCCGCCGGATTTCAACTGATTGGAAACATCCATGGCCACATCGATAGGGATCGCGAACGACACCCCCATGAAACCACCGGAGCGGGTATAGATCTGCGAGTTGATGCCCACCACTTCACCGTTCAGGTTGAACAGCGGACCACCGGAGTTGCCCGGGTTGATCGGCACGTCAGTCTGAATGAACGGCACGTAGTTTTCGTTCGGCAGGCTGCGCCCCACGGCACTGACGATACCTTGGGTGACCGTATGGTCAAAACCGAATGGCGAGCCAATCGCCACAACCCATTGACCCGCTTTCAGATCCTGGGATTTGCCGAGCTTCAGAACGGGGAGATCCTTGCCTTCGATTTTCAGCAGCGCCACGTCGGAACGCGGATCCGTGCCAATCAGCTTGGCCTTCATTTCACTGCGATCAGCGAGGCGCACGAGAATTTCGTCGGCGTCGGCGATCACATGGTTATTGGTCAGGATGTAGCCGTCAGGTGAAATGATGAACCCCGAACCCAGGGACTGAGCCTCACGCTGACGATCACCGCGTGGCGAGCGTGGTTGCTGCGGCATGCCGCGCTCGAAGAACTCGCGAAGCATCGGCGGCAAGCCTTCGAGATCAGGCATCTGCTGGTTCACCTTGCGATCCGGCAGTTTCTGCGTGGTACTGATGTTCACAACCGCAGGCGAGGCTTGTTCGACCAGCTGCGTAAAGTCAGGCAATTCGACCGCTTGAGCGGTGACTGCCTGCCCCAGCAACAACACAGTGGCAAAGATGGAAAGGTAAGACTTCAAACGTGGTATCGACATACGGCTCCCGTTACGACGAGCAGGGTTAAGCGATATGGAGCAAGGAACACCGGGAACAATACGCCGGTATTTTTGTTCCGGGAACAACAAACAAGGCCAGAGCCGAGGGGCTGTGACCTATAAGAAATTTTAGGGATTTATGCAAATTGAAATGCTCACCAAACATTTCGATTTCAGCTCACTGCTTGGTTGCAGCGGCATCGGTGCGCATTGAAAGCGCAATCCGTTCAGCGGTGCCGACCGGTATCTCGCCAACCACGGTCACCATCATATCGCCCTGCGGGGTAGTCAAGCGTCGAGACACGGCAACGGTGGGGCCTAACTGAGTGCGAATATCGGTGACGGGTGCACCATTGAGCGATTCGAGGAACACCGAGAAGCGTGCCAGACCATCGTCGTACATCAGACTGTTGACCTGAGTTTTTGTGTCTGGATCTTTGCGCGCGGAGCTGCTGGTCAACTCGAAACCTGGGGGCAGCCAGTCGGAATGCCAAACCGGTGCAGCCTTGACCGCGGAAGCCTTGTCATTTTCAAGATTGACGGGCTTGCAATCGGCGCCGGGTTGCAACGCGCTGTCGGATGGAATCTGCGCGGTATCCAGTTGCGTGAACTGGAAACGCTCCAACAATTGACCCTTGTCGTTAAGCAACAACGATTTGAGTGGAAGGCCGGTTTCTTTGTCCAGATGCAGTTCAAAACCGTATCGATGCTGGTCGCGTGGCGTCAGCGAAACGATCACTGCGGATCGCCCGGCAACACGCGACTTGCCGATCACCGCAAGGTCATACCAATTCTTGAGCTTTTGGGGATCGAGTGCACGAGCGCCAGAACTGGGTGAATCTCCAAGCCCCGATATCAGCGTGCCACTAACGCATTGAGTATGCCCATCAATGCGTACGACTTCCTGAGCAGACCCGTCGAGCTGTAGCAACCGCTCACGGACCTTGCCATCCTGGACGCGATGCCAGATGTTGTGGGTAGAAAAACTACCGTTACGCTCGTAGACGAAAGTACCCTTAAAGCTTTGCTGTTGCTCGGCCTGGCCAAGACGGTTCAACCAGTCCTGGGCCTCATCGGCGTGGGCTGGAACAATGAACCAGCCACCGAGCAGAAGCGTAAGTAGAGGTATGGCGCGCATGATCCTCCTTAACGGTTTTCCAGGCTTGCAGCACGAGCGTAAGGCAGCGCGCTCTCCGTACCTTTCAATGCAGCCTGTTGTGCGTGTTGACGCAAGTACCCTGGCAGACGCTGATCGTGCCAGCCTGGCTGACCTTGCAGAACGCCATTGGCCATAGGACCGGTGGCTTCCGAACTTTCATTGTAGCCGGCCAGAACAGCTGGGCCTTTTACTTGAGGAACGGTCAAGCCTGGCTGGTTCGATTGCTGCGCAAGTTCGACACCGGCGATCTCGTCCTGATTATACAGGCGAACTCCCGCCAGCACTGCAAGCGTCACCGAAGCAGCGACCGCCAGACGACCCAGGCTGCGCCATGGTCCACGGGTGGCTTTTGCCGGCACCGCTTCGTCCGCCAGTGCAGCTGAAACGGCCGCAGCGATGTCCAGGCGTGGAAGCAAGAGATCCTTGTGCATCACTGCCCGAGCGATCTGGTAACGAGCCCAGGTTTCACGGGTTTCAACATCGTCAAAGGCATTCAATACCCGACGCAATTCCAATTCGTCCGCTTCGTTATCCATCACTGCGGACAGCGATTCCTGCAGGGCTTCACGACTCATGGCGTTCCTCTCTTGGCTGTCGCCGCTGTCTTTAGTTTTCCTGCAACAACGGCTGCAGGGCTTTATCGATGGCCTCCCGGGCGCGGAAGATCCGGGAGCGCACGGTGCCCACCGGACATTGCATGACGCTCGCAATGTCCTCGTAACTCAGACCATCAAACTCACGTAAAGTTAAGGCCGTACGCAAATCTTCCGGCAGTTGCTGAATGGTTCGATGGACGGTGCCTTCGATCTCATCCCGCAGCAACGCCCGCTCTGGCGACTCGAGATCCTTGAGGCCATGATCGCCATCGTAGAACTCTGCATCTTCAGAACTGACATCGCTATCCGGCGGCCGACGGCCGCGTGAAACCAGATAGTTTTTCGCCGTGTTGATGGCGATGCGGTAAAGCCACGTATAAAACGCACTGTCTCCGCGAAAATTTCCAAGTGCACGGTACGCCTTGATAAAGGCTTCCTGTGCCACATCCTGGGCTTCATGGGTGTCGTGCACAAAACGCACGATCAACCCGAGAATTTTGTGCTGGTATTTCAGCACTAGCAGATCGAAAGCGCGCTTGTCGCCGCGCTGAACGCGTTCGACCAGTTGCTGATCCTCTTCCTGGGTTAGCATGAACACTCCTCGATAAGCTCGGAGGAGGCTTGCAGAACTAAACCACCAGACTTGCAAACATAGACTCGGGCTTTTCGCAAAAGTTCTCCCCCTCCAGGCAAGTTTCCTGCGGGCTCTGATTTGGCACGCACGAAAAGCGCAGCGCGAGTTGACCCGGCTGCGCGAATAATCTTGTTATCGGATTCACCGGCAAGGATCAAACCCCGATCCCGCACCGAAACCGACACTGTCCCTTGATTCAGGCAACGGTCTATTGATCTTGGCCCTTTGGCAAAAGTTCCAAATATTTATGCGGCATCACCCCGACATTGTGCAACCCTGCAGGGAAAAATACTGTTAAATCGACGATACAGTCCTCGTGTCGCCCAAATGGCAGAAAAACCATCCGACGAAGCGTCCGATATTTTCCGTCACAGTAGTTTCACAATGCCATGCCCGCTCGGGTATTGTGCCGCTCCCCCCCTCTATATACTAGTGGGCTGTGCGGCTGCCTCGACTCGCCAGTCCAGGTGCGCCAACCCCGACCCGGGTCGCTTTGAGCGGAATCCTGAAATGAGCCAACAGTTTCAACACGATGTTCTGGTAATTGGCAGCGGCGCTGCCGGCTTGAGCCTTGCGCTAACCTTGCCCGGTCATTTGCGCATCGCGGTATTGAGCAAAGGCAACCTCGCCAATGGCTCGACCTTCTGGGCACAGGGTGGTGTTGCTGCCGTTCTGGATGATACCGATACCGTGGAGTCCCACGTCGACGATACGCTCAACGCTGGCGGCGGTCTGTGCCACGAAGATGCCGTACGCTTCACTGTCGAGCACAGCAGGGAAGCCATCCAGTGGCTGATCGACCAAGGTGTGCCTTTCACCCGCGATGAGCACTTCAGTACAGACGATGGCGCATTCGAGTTTCATCTGACTCGCGAAGGCGGACACAGTCATCGACGTATCATTCACGCTGCGGATGCCACGGGGGCGGCGATTTTCAGGACCTTGCTCGATCAAGCCGGAAAACGACCGAACATTGAACTGCTGGAGCAGCGGGTCGCGGTCGATCTGATCACCGAAAAGCGTCTGGGCCTGGAAGGCGATCGCTGCCTCGGGGCCTATGTGCTCAATCGCGGCACCGGACAAGTCGACACCTATGGCGCACGCTTTGTCATTCTCGCCTCCGGCGGCGCAGCCAAGGTCTACCTCTATACCAGTAACCCCGACGGTGCCTGCGGTGACGGCATTGCCATGGCCTGGCGCTCGGGTTGCCGGGTGGCGAACCTGGAGTTTAACCAGTTCCACCCGACCTGCCTTTATCACCCGCAGGCCAAGAGCTTCCTGATCACCGAAGCCTTGCGCGGGGAAGGTGCGCACTTGAAGCTGCCTAACGGTGAACGCTTCATGCAGCGCTTCGATCCCAGGGCCGAACTGGCGCCACGGGATATCGTTGCCCGCGCCATCGACCATGAGATGAAGCGCCTGGGAGTCGATTGTGTCTATCTGGACATCAGCCATAAACCCGAAGCGTTCATCAAGACACACTTCCCGACAGTGTATGAACGCTGCCTGGAGTTTTCGATCGATATCACCAAACAACCCATCCCGGTCGTGCCTGCAGCGCACTACACCTGCGGAGGCGTGATGGTTGATCAACAGGGCCGCACCGACGTGCCGGGCCTGTATGCCATTGGCGAAACCAGCTTCACTGGCCTGCACGGGGCCAATCGCATGGCCAGCAACTCGTTGCTGGAATGCTTTGTCTACGCACGTTCGGCGGCAATGGACATTATTGAACAATTGCCCCGTGTAACCATGCCAGCCTCCCTCCCCGCGTGGGACGCGAGCCAGGTCACCGACTCCGACGAAGACGTGATCATTGCGCACAACTGGGATGAACTGCGCCGATTCATGTGGGACTACGTCGGCATCGTGCGCACCAATAAGCGCCTTCAACGGGCTCAGCACCGGGTGCAACTATTGCTCGATGAAATCGACGAGTTCTACAGCAACTATAAGGTCAGCCGGGATTTGATCGAATTGCGCAACCTGGCCCAGGTTGCCGAGTTGATGATTCTGTCAGCCATGGAGCGCAAGGAAAGCCGAGGCCTGCATTACACCCTCGACTATCCGAACCTGTTGCCGGTCGCGCTGGACACTATTCTGGTACCTCCCACCTTCGCCGGCTGAACTTGAGCCGGACTCGCAGGCGCCGGTGCACATCCGTCGCTTGCGAATCCCGGGGCACGCAAATGGACCTGACCCGACGCTCGCCATTTAACCGAAATCGCAACACCACGATCAACGGCAATGCCAGACTGTCCGGACGCAGTTGAACCGGCTGCCATCCCCCAGCCCGACGCCATAATTGCCAGCCATCAGCCTCGCGGCGCAAGCCGCAGAATGCCTGCGGATGTGTCAACAGGATCTGCCGGGGCAACGACCAAATACCGTGAACCACGCACAGCACAACCCCGAGCACACTGGCCCTGAGTGGGATAGAGAGTAGAAACAGCGAACCCAGCGCGAACAGCTGGGCCAACAGGTATGCCGCCAGCAACTGCCGTGAGGCATGCCAGCGGCATTCGTACGTTTTACTTGGGCTGGACACGATCCAGGATCATGCGAACCATGCGCTGAAGCTCTGGATCTTCCGATTCGGCACGCTCCATGAACCAGCCGAACATATCCTGATCTTCACACGTCAGCAGGCGGACGTACAACGCACGATCCACCTCATTGAGCGTTGCGTAAACCTCTTTCGTGAACGGTACCAGCAACACGTCAAGTTCAAGCATGCCGCGGCGGCTATGCCAAAAGAGGCGGTTCAGTTCAACATCTTCGACCATGGAGCGCTCCTCAAATAGGCGGCAAGTATACAGGCCCGGACCTCGCCGCACAGTCGGCTTTGGTCGGGCATCGACAAGCCTTTGTTAACTACCCATTTCGAAGGCGCCCCCTTATGATGTCTACCAGACTTTTTACCCTGCGATGACCCATGGCCGACTCTGCTTTTTTCTGCACCCTGTCTCACGAAGGTGTTCTCGCGGTTCGCGGCGCGGACGCCAGCAAATTCCTGCAAGGCCAACTGACCTGCAATCTCAATTATCTGAGCGACGCCCGGGCCAGCCTTGGCGCGCGCTGTACGCAAAAAGGCCGGATGCAATCGAGTTTTCGCATCCTGCTTGAAGGCGACGGCGTACTGATGGCCATGGCCACCGAGTTACTTGAACCGCAGTTGGCGGACCTGAAAAAATATGCGGTGTTCTCCAAGTCCAGGCTGACCGATGAAAGTGCCGCCTGGGTCCGTTTCGGCATTGCGCACGGCGACGCGACACTGGCCGATTTCGGTCTGGAGCTGCCGACAGAAACCGACAGTGTTGTTCGCAGCAATGGCTTGATCGCCCTCCGCGTTTCGCCAGAGCGGGCCGAGCTGTGGGTGGCCGCCGATCAGGCTGATGCGATCAAGAGCAAATTGTCCGCAGCATTGAGTGAAGGCGATCTGAACCAATGGTTGCTGGGCCAGATCCGCGCCGGGATTGGCCAGGTCATGCCAGCTACCCGCGAGCTGTTCATTCCGCAGATGCTCAACCTGCAGGCCATTGGTGGCGTGAGTTTCAAGAAAGGGTGCTATACCGGCCAGGAAATCGTCGCGCGGATGCAGTATCTGGGCAAACTCAAGCGCCGCTTGTATCGCCTGCAGCTCATCGCCGACGAACTGCCGGATCCAGGCGTTCAACTGTTTTCCCCAACCCACGGCAGCTCTATCGGCGAAGTGGTGCTCGCCGCACACACCGGGCAAAACATTGAACTCCTGGCGGTGTTGCAAGCCGAAGCAGCAGAAAATGGGGATATCCACCTGGGCGCACTTGAAGGCCCCGCTTTAAAACTGCTCGACCTGCCGTACGAACTGGACCGCGATCGCGAAATCCAGCGATAACGGCAGCACTTTGTGCAACACCTAGAGAAACTAAATGAGCGAGCTGGCGGAAAAGGTCCAACAGGATTTGGTTGAGGCCATCGATAACGATGACCTGGTTCTGCCAACGTTGCCGGAGGTGGCCCTGCAGATTCGCAAGGCCGCTGAAAACCCGGAAGTCAGCGTCAGTACCCTGAGCAAAGTGATCAGTCGCGATACCGCGCTGTCGGCGCGCCTGATCAAAGTGGTCAACAGCCCGCTTCTGCGCGCCACTCAGGAAGTGACCGATCTTCACACGGCAATCACGCGCCTGGGCATCAACTACAGCTGTAACCTGGCCATCGGCCTGGTGATGGAGCAGATTTTCCATGCCCGCTCCGATGTAGTGGAACAGAAGATGCGTGATGTCTGGCGCAAAAGCCTGGAGATCGCCGGGGTCAGCTATGCGCTGTGCCGCCGCTATACCCGGCTCAAACCTGATCAGGCCGCTCTGGGTGGACTGGTGCACCAGATCGGTGTGCTGCCGATTCTGACCTACGCCGAAGATCACTATGAATTGCTGTCCGACCCGGTCAGCCTCAATCATGTGATTGACCAGATTCATCCGCTGATCGGGGAAAAATTGCTCAAAGTCTGGGATTTCCCGGACAAGCTCGTACAGGTGCCGCGGCTTTACCTGGACTTCAGGCGTCAGTCAGCGCAAGTCGACTACGCGGACCTGGTGCAGATCGCGAGCCTGTATTGCCAAAAGGACACCGACCACCCGTTCGCCCGTGTCGATGTCTGCGACGTGCCGGTATTCAGGACGCTCGGCATCGACTTTGACGACAGGGTCATGTGCGCCGATCTGGAAGAAACCCGCTCGATGTTCTACTGAGCAATGTGGCGAGAGGGCTTGCCCGTCGCCACAGGTGTGGTGTTGCCGTGTTACTCCCCGGACATGAAACTCACCCGCACCTTCAACCCGGCGTGCTCACCATCGTGCAAGCTGATTTGCGCCAGATGTGCGCGGCAGATTTCACCGACGATCGCCAGGCCCAAACCTGATCCGGCGACTTGCTGGTTGCGCCGATAAAAACGTTCGAACACGCGGCCACGTTCGTCAATGGGAATGCCCGGGCCGTCATCCTCGACCTCCAGCACCGCCGGCGCGGTGACGCGCAAAATCACATTGCCACCCGCTGGTGTATGGGCCAGGGCGTTATCAACCAGATTGCTCAGCAGCTCATTGAGCAGTGTTGGCTCGCCTCGCAACCACACCGGCTCGTCCGCTTCCAGCGCCAGAGCGACACCGCGCTTGTGGGCCAGCGGGGCCATGGCCATGCCCAGCTCTCGCGCCAACTGACTCAGATCCAGCAACTGCGCGCCCCCCTCGGCGATCGCTCGTGCGCCGTATTCGACTCGCGCCAAAGAAAGCAATTGATTGGCCAGATGGGTCAGGCGATCCGTGCCTTGGGCGGCAGTTTCCAGCGTACTGCGCCAGGTATCGGGCTCAGCCGAACGCATGCCCAGTTCCAGTCGCGCCTTTAATGCCGCCAGCGGGGTTCGCAGCTCGTGGGCCGCATCGGCAATGAATTGCGCTTGCCGCTCGAATTGTTCGCGCAGACGCTCGGTAAAGTGATTGAGCGCTCGCACCAGCGGCCACAATTCGCGCTGCACTTCGACCAGCGGCAGCGGCCGCAGATCATCGGGTTGTCGCTCCTCCACCGCCGTGCGCAAGCGCTCCAACGGGCGTAATGCGGCGCTGACCGCAAACCAGACCAGCATCAATGCACCGATCGCCAGCATGCCCAGGCGCAACAAGGTATCGGCCGCCAGACTGCGGGCCATACTGACCCGCGCTTCATCGGTTTCCGCCACGCGGATCTCCGCCATGCCATTCATGTTCGGCTCGCTGACCGCCTTGAGCAGGCTGACCACACGCACGTTCTGCCCCTGATACGTCGCATTGTAAAAACGCGCCAGGGCGGGATAGTTATCGGTACGCAGCGTTCCCGGGGGCGGGGCTGGAAGATTTTCGTAACCGGAGATCAGCTTCTGGTTGATGTCATTGACCAAGTAGAAAATCCGCCCGGCGCTGTCGTAGGCAAAGGTATCGAGGGCCACGTAAGGCACATCGAGACTGAGGCTACCGTCGCGTTCGGACAGGCCGGCAGCGATGGTCCGCGCCGAGGCCAGCAAAGTCCGGTCATACGCAGTGTCGGCAGCTTCGCGACCATTCCAGTAAGCGCTCAGCCCACTGGCGAGCATCAATACCACCAGCAACAGCGCGAGGTTCCACAGCAACCGCCAGCGCAGGCTGCTGGGCTTATGCATCGCGGCTTTCCAGCAAGTAGCCGAGGCCGCGGAAGGTCACGATGGCGACCGGCTGGCCATCGAGCTTCTTGCGCAAGCGGTGCACGTAGATTTCGATCGCATCGGGGCTGGCCTCTTCGTCGAGGCCGAATACCTGGGAAGCCAGTTGTTCCTTGCTCATCACCCGACCGGGACGTGCGATCAGGGCTTCTAATACGGCCTGCTCGCGGGAAGTCAGGGTCAGTAATTCTTCACCGAGGGTAAAACGCCGGGTTTCCAGGTCATAAGCCAGCACACCGCAGCGCTGAATGCGCTCACCGCCCAGCACACTGCGGCGCAGCAAGGCTTTGACCCGCGCTTCGAGTTCGGTCAGTTCGAACGGCTTGGCCAGGTAATCGTCGGCGCCGAGGTTCAGGCCATGGACCCGATCCTTGACGTCGCTGCGGGCGGTCAGCATCAACACCGGCAGGTTCTTGCCCCGCGCCCGCAGGCGCGCCAGCACTTCGAATCCATCCATGCGCGGCAGCCCGACATCAAGGATTGCCATGGCGTATTCCTCGCTGCTCAGCGCCAGATCGGCAGCCACGCCATCGTGCAACACATCCACGGTCAGCCCGGTGCTTTTGAGCGCCTGGGCGACACTTTCGGCGAGCTGCAGATGATCTTCGACGAGCAGAACACGCATGGATATTTACCTCATTCAGGGACGGCCGACGCCATTCTTTGGCGCGGAGTTTACAGCGGCATCCGTCGCTGTGAAGCCCGAAAAAACGCGAAGGCCCGCTGAAAGGTTAGCGAAAGGTTGGGCCGTTAGAGTCTGGTTACGGGATGTTCCGATTGCCGACATCCTCTCCGTCGTTCGTAACCTGTTGTGAAATGTAGCTCTCGAAAAACGCCTTGAAGCGTTTTCGCCAATAAGAACAATAACCGAGGTACTGCAGCATGCTGTCCAGACAGCTCCAGGCTTACCCGCCCCATCCTTTCGATCCAATTCCAACTCTCGTAATCGCCAGCGCCGAAGCCGGCTGTTCGTGGTTCAGTCCTTGTGGACTTGAACACACCAGCACTGTGCGAAATCGACGCACCTGAATCATCCCGAAAAACAAAAACTCCTGTGGAGACAACAATGAATCGATCACTGCGCCGTTTCGCCCTCGCCGCCAGCTGCATGCTGTTTGCCGGCCAACTCATGGCCGAGCCAAAACGCCCGGAATGCATCGCCCCGGCGTCACCTGGCGGTGGCTTCGACCTGACCTGCAAACTGGCGCAAAGCGCGCTGATCAACGAAAAGCTGCTGACCAAACCCATGCGCGTGACCTACATGCCCGGTGGTGTCGGCGCGGTGGCGTATAACGCGGTGGTCGCGCAGCGGCCTGCGGATGCCGGTACTTTGGTGGCGTGGTCCAGCGGTTCGCTGTTGAACCTGGCGCAAGGCAAGTTCGGTCGCTTCGATGAAACCAACGTACGCTGGCTCGCTGCCGTTGGCACCAGCTACGGTGCCATCGCGGTGAAAAGCGATTCGCCCTACAAGACCCTAGACGATCTGGTACAGGCGCTGAAGAAAGATCCGAGCAAAGTGGTGATCGGTTCTGGTGGCACCGTTGGTAGCCAGGACTGGATGCAAACCGCGCTGATCGCCAAGGCCGCCGGTATCAACCCGCGTGACCTGCGTTACGTCGCCCTCGAAGGCGGTGGCGAAATCGCCACCGCCCTGCTCGGCGGGCACATTCAGGTCGGCAGCACCGACATCTCCGACTCCATGCCGCACATCCAGAGCGGCGACATGCGCCTGCTGGCGGTGTTCTCCGACAAGCGTCTGGACGAGCCGGAAATGAAGGACATTCCGACCGCCCGCGAGCAAGGCTATGACATCGTCTGGCCGGTGGTTCGCGGCTTCTACGTCGGGCCTAAAGTCAGCGATGAAGACTACGCCTGGTGGAAAGACTCGTTCGACAAGCTGCTGGCATCACCCGAGTTCGCCAAGCTGCGCGATCAGCGTGAACTGTTCCCGTTCGCCATGACCGGCCCGGAACTGGACACCTATGTGAAGAAGCAAGTCGCGGACTACAAAGTGCTGGCCAAAGAGTTCGGCCTGATCCAGTGATCGCCTCTGTCTAGCGGCTGCGGCTCCGTTCGGCGGAGCCGCAGCACAGGAGTTCCCCATGCTCTTACAACGCATTTTTGCTTCAGTGCTGTTGCTGGCCTGCATCAGCCTGGTGCTGATGGCCCTGCCCTACCAGGCACCTTTTTCCTACGAGCCGATCGGCCCGCGCGCGTTCCCCCTGTTGATGCTGGGACTGATGGGCCTGGCCCTGGTTTACATGGTGTATCGCCCCTCGCCGATCAAACACACCGATGAAGATCCGCCGATGGATCGCGAGACCCTGACCAAGATTGGTGTTTGCGTGCTGTTGCTGCTGGTCTTCGCCGGGCTGTTCGAACCGTTGGGCTTCATCCTCAGCAGCATGCTGGTTGGCATTCCGCTGGCTCGCCTGTACGGCGGGCGCTGGCTGCCGGGCGCGGTGATCATCAGCCTGATGAGTATCGGCCTGTACCTGCTGTTCGACAAAGTCATGGACGTGCCACTGCCTCTGGGCCTGCTCGACGTTCTGGAGAACTGATATGGATACGCTTGGATATTTGAGTCACGGTTTCGGCGTCGCACTGACCCCTTACAACCTCGTGACTGCACTCAGCGGCACACTGATTGGTACGGTCGTCGGCCTGCTCCCCGGCCTGGGTCCGATCAACGGCGTGGCATTGCTGATCCCGATCGCCTTCGCGTTGGGTCTGCCACCGGAGTCGGCTTTGATCCTTTTGGCCGCGGTTTACCTGGGTTGCGAATATGGCGGCCGGATCAGTTCGATTCTGCTGAACATCCCGGGCGAAGCGTCCACCGTGATGACCACCCTCGACGGCTACCCGATGGCCCGCCAGGGTCTGGCCGGAGTCGCGTTGTCGCTGTCGGCGTGGAGTTCGTTCATCGGTGCCTTCATTGCGACCTGCGGGATGGTGGTGTTCGCGCCGATGCTGGCGAAGTGGGCGATTGCCTTTGGTCCCGCGGAATACTTCGTACTGATGGTATTTGCGATTGTCTGTCTGGGCGGTATGGCGGGTGACCGGCCACTCAAGACGTTTATCGCGGCACTGATCGGGCTGTTCCTGTCGACCGTCGGCATTGATGCCAACAGCGGTGTGTACCGGTTCACCGGGGACAACATCCACCTCACCGACGGTATCCAGTTCGTGGTGCTGGTGCTGGGCTTGTTCTCCATCAGCGAAATCCTCCTGCTGCTGGAAAAAACCCACCGTGGTCAGGAAGCGTTCCAGGCCACCGGCCGAATGTTGTTCAACTTCAAGGAAGCGGCTTCGGTGTTCTGGGTGAACATGCGTTGCGGTGTGCTCGGGTTCATCATGGGTGTGCTGCCAGGTGCTGGCGCAACGTTGGCCAGCGCCGTGGCCTACATGACCGAGAAACGCATCGCTGGCCCAAGCGGAAAATTCGGACAAGGCGACAAACGCGGCCTGGCCGCCCCCGAAACCGCCATTGGTGCAGAGGCTTGCGGTGCACTGGTTCCGATGTTGACCCTTGGCGTTCCAGGCTCTGGCACCACGGCAGTGATGATCGGCGCGCTGTCGCTCTACAACATCACACCCGGCCCGCTGCTGTTTCAACAGCAGCCGGACATCGTCTGGGGCCTGATCGCATCGTTGTTCATCGCCAACATCATGCTGGTGATCCTGAACATCCCGATGATCCGTATCTTTACCAAAATCCTCGCCGTACCTAACTGGGCGTTGGTGCCGATGATCGCGATCATCACTGCCATCGGTGTGTACGCGGTGCATGCCACCACCTTCGACCTGTTCCTGATGATCGGCATCGGCATCTTCGGCTACATCCTGCGCAAGCTGGACTTCCCGTTATCGCCGGTGCTGCTGGGTTTCATCCTCGGGGGGTTGATGGAGCAGAACCTGCGTCGAGCGCTGTCGATTTCCAACGGTTCGCTGGACATTCTCTGGTCGAGCGGCATCACCGTCGGCGTCTGGGGGTTGATCGCGGTCATGTTGCTGGTGCCGATTGTGCGCATCTGGCGTAAACGTTCAGTTGCGCGGCGCGTTATTGCCGATGTCTGATCGAACACCTTTCAAAGCCTGGTGGGGAACCCCGCTGGTCGGCCTGCTCGGCGGTTACCTCGCCAGCCAGGTCGGCTGGCCTTTGCCGTGGATGGTCGGCTCGTTGCTGGCCATCATCCTCGTGCGCTGCCTGACACCCTGGCAATTGGCCGAAATCCCTGGTGGGCGCAAGTGCGGCCAGTGGATCGTCGGAATCGGTATCGGCTTGCACTTCACTCCTGTGGTGATGGAGCAGGTCCTCAGTCATTTCGGCTTGATTTTCTTCGGTGCGCTGGTCACCAGCCTGTCGGCGGTGGTCGGCGTATGGCTGATGCGGCGCACTGGCGAAGATCGCGCCACTGCGTTCTTTTCCAGCATGCCCGGTGGTTCCGGCGAGATGGTCAACCTCGGCGCACGTAACGGCGCGGTGCTCAGTCGGGTAGCGGCTGGCCAGAGTCTGCGCGTGTTGGTGGTGGTGCTGTGTGTTCCCGCGGCGTTCAAATATCTGCTGGGCGACGGCGCGTCGATTTCACACGCTGGCAGCATCGACTGGCGCTGGCTGGCGGTTTTGTTTCCCACAGGGGCACTGGCTGCCTGGATATGGGAGCGTCTGCGTCAACCCAACCCGTGGCTGTTCGGCCCCTTGCTAGTGAGTGCGGCAGTGAGTATCGGTTGGGACTTGCACATTGGCTTGCCTGACGGCGGCAGCCAGATCGGCCAATGGTTGATCGGCAGCGGGCTGGGCTGTCACTTCAACCGCCAGTTTTTCCGGCGTGCGCCTTCGTTCATGGGGCGGACATTGATTGGCACGGTACTGACCATGCTGATCGCCACGGTGGCGGCAATGGGCTTGAGTGCGCTGACCCATCTTGATCTGCGTTCGTTGACCTTGGGCATGATGCCCGGCGGGATTGCCGAAATGAGCCTGACGGCGCAGACCCTGCAATTGTCGGTGCCGCTGGTGACGGCGATGCAGGTGATGCGGCTGTTGTTTGTGTTGTTTCTGGCAGAGCCGTTGTTCAAGTATTGGAACCGCAATCCAGAGTAAAGACAGTGTTGAATTCATCGCCAGCTGGCTGGCTCCCACAGGTTTGTAAACACCGCAAAACCAATGTGGGAGCCAGCCTTCTGCGGGCGCCGCTCCGACGATGCTTTTCAAACCGGCGGCAAGCGCCACTCGATCGGCGTCTCGCCATTCTGCTCGAGAAATTTGTTGGTGCGGCTGAAGTGCCCGCAACCGAGAAAGCCGCGATAAGCCGACAGCGGTGACGGGTGCACCGACGTCAGCACCAGATGCTTGGTCGCATCGATCAGCTTCTGCTTGCTCTGCGCATGGGCACCCCACAGCATGAACACCAGGTGCGGCTGCTGCTGGCTGACCACTTCAATGATCCGGTCGGTGAAAAACTGCCAGCCCTTGTCCTTGTGCGCGTTGGCATTGGCCCGCTCGACGGTCATGGTGGTGTTGATCATCAGTACGCCCTGATCCGCCCAACTTTGCAGGTAGCCATGGTTGGGGATGTCGATGTTCAGGTCGCGCTTCAACTCTTTGTAGATGTTCACCAGCGACGGCGGCGCCGGCACGCCCGGTTGCACCGAGAAGCACAAGCCATGGGCCTGACCCGGACCGTGGTAGGGATCCTGACCGAGGATGACGACCTTGACCTTGTCCAGCGGCGTGGAGTTGAGCGCATTGAAGATCATCGGCCCTGGCGGATAGATCTCTTTGCCGGCCGCTCGCTCCTGCTGCAGAAAATTTCGCAACTCTGTCATGTAGGGCTGGTCGAATTCGGCACGCAGCGCCTCCTTCCAGCTCGGTTCGAGTTTGATACGGTCGTCAGCAGTCATGGTTACATCCGGCAAAAACAATGGGGCGAACCCTAGGAAAGCGCACCACGCTTGTCAAATGATCTGATGCAGATCCGGCACTTTCTTACACAGCGATCATACTTAACCCTCAAATTCCCGATCGAGGTCACGATGAATCTGCACTTCGAAGAGCTCACCGGCACCGACGGCGCCCGTATCGGCATCGCTAGCCTGGATGCCGAAAAATCCCTCAACGCCCTGTCCCTGCCGATGATCAACGCTTTACGCGACCGAATGGACGCATGGGCCAAGGATCCGCAAATCGTCTGCGTCCTGTTGCGCGGCAATGGTGCCAAGGCCTTTTGTGCCGGTGGTGAAGTGCGCAGCCTGGTGGAGGCCTGTCGCGCCCACCCGGGCGAAGTGCCACCGCTGGCCGCGCAATTCTTCGCCGCGGAATATCGTCTGGACTTCAACCTGCATACCTACCCGAAACCGTTGATCTGCTGGGGCCATGGCTATGTGCTCGGCGGTGGCATGGGCCTGTTGCAAGGTGCAAGCCTGCGTATCGTCACGCCGAGCAGTCGCTTGGCGATGCCCGAGATCAGCATCGGCCTGTATCCGGATGTGGGTGCCAGTTGGTTTCTGTCGCGGCTACCAGGCAAGCTCGGCTTGTTTCTGGGCCTGACCGGCGCGCACATGAATGGCCGCGATGCCATCGACCTGGATCTGGCAGATCGTTTTCTGCTCGATGAGCAGCAAGCGCAATTGATCGAAGGCCTGTTGCAATTGAACTGGCAGGAACAAACACCGATGCAGCTCAACAGCTTGCTCAAGGCCTTGCAGCAGGAAGCCGTGGCACAGATGCCCCAGGCCCAGTGGCTGCCGCGTCGCCAGCAAATCGACGAGCTGCTGGATGTCAGTGATGTGCGCTGCGCCTGGAAAGCCATCAGCGCCCTGCGCGACAACAGCGACCCGATGATGAGTCGCGCCGCCAGGACCATGAGCGAAGGCTCGCCCTTGACTGCGCATCTGGTGTGGGAACAGATCATTCGCGCCAAACACCTGTCGCTGGCCCAGGTCTTTGAGATGGAATACACCATGAGCCTCAACTGCTGCCGCCACCCGGAATTCAGCGAAGGCGTGCGCGCGCGGTTGATCGACAAGGATCAGAAGCCCCGCTGGCATTGGCCCGACATCAACAACGTGCCGGACGCGGTGGTGGAGGCGCATTTTCACAAGGTATGGGAAGGTCGGCATCCGCTGGCGGATTTGTTGAATTACTGAAGTCTGCAAAAAAATGGGGGAGCAATCTCGCTCCCACATTGGAAAATGCACTGTTGTAACGATCAGCGGTGACTGCCACGACCGTCGTGATTGCCACGACCGTTATGGTCGCCTCGACCGCCACGTCGTCCGTCGTGGCCTTTGTTATTGTCCCAGCCACCGCGACTGCGGCCGTCCCATCCCTGGCTCTGATGCGCCCGGTAGTCATTGCGCGATGGTTGATGGTACCGCGGGGCCGACTGGTAATAGCGTGGAGACGGTTGATAGACACGCGGTTGATAGTAATAACGCGGCGTCGGTTGGTAGTAGCGCGCTGGCGGCGCGTAGTACCGGGGCGGTGGCGTGTAGTAACCGCCGCCATTGGAATAGTAGGAACTGCCCCCGGCGTAATAGGCCGGTGACGGCGAGGTATAGACTTCGGAACTGTAGTAACTGCCTCCTTCATCGTAATAAGGCACGCACCCACCAAGGGATAATCCCAACACTGCAATCAGAAGAATTCGGCGATACATAGCGGCCTCCTGGACCGCGAGTGAGCCACACCAGCGACGCTGGCAGGCGACAATCAAAGATTCGGTGACTGTCGATAGATGAGACACCGTTTTCCGAATCTGGTGCGTTCACGCAACAAGTTGAAACATCTGCCCGATGAAAGGTTTTTCATCCCTTCACGCATTGATCAGTGGCCATGGTGATATCCACCGCCGTGATACCTGGGCGCGTGACCACCCCGATAATAGTATCGATATCCACCATAAAAGCGCGGGCCGCCGTAGTAATAGCGTGGGCCGTAATAGTAGGAATAGGGCGAATAACCAGGGTAGTAATACGGAGCGGAGTAGACGTCGTAGGAGCCGGCGTAATAGTAGCAACCGGATAACCCAAGACCGAGAACAGCACTGAGCAACAGTCGACGAAACATGACGGCCTCCTGAAAGACCCACAACCGGCCCAGGCCGGTTGACACCTGTTTTGACTGACGTTCCCCCTTTCAAGTGCCTGGTGGTGCTGACCTTCGGATCAATGGCGCAGCGCGCTGCATCTCGGTGCATGGACGCACCATCACAATGCAGCAACCCATGATCGCGCCCACCACCCCGTCCTTTGATCCCCGTGCCAGACGCCTCGAACAGACTTGGCACGGCTCTCGCTTTAGCAAGTCCGTGCAGGAGTCATCACAGGTTCGCGGCACCACAATCTGAAAATGGCTGACTAGGGTTCCGGCTCGCAAGCGCGAGTGGCTGGTCCGAGAGTTGGCGACCTCCAGTTGAGGTTACACGGCGGGACAAAAGCCCGGGAGACAAGCCACCGCTAGCGGTGTCGCTGCCTTCCTGTCCGCCCTTGATCAACTGGAGAACCACCATGTCCCAGCTTCGTTTACCCGCCCTGCTCGCCGCTGCGTTCGCAGCCCTTGTGAGCTTTTCGTCCCAAGCCGCCCAGAAAGATCACTTCAGCGTGTGCTGGACGATCTATGCCGGCTGGATGCCTTGGGAATACGCCGGCAGTCAGGGCATCGTCGACAAATGGGCGAAGAAGTACGGCATCAAGATTGACGTGGTGCAGCTCAATGACTACGTCGAATCCATCAATCAATACACCGCCGGCCAGTTCGACGGTTGCACCATGACCAACATGGACGCCCTGACCATTCCGGCGGCCGGTGGCGTCGACAGCACCGCGTTGATCGTCAGCGACTTTTCCAACGGCAATGACGGCATCGTGCTCAAGGGTGAAGGCAAGAAAATCGCCGACCTCAAGGGCATGGACGTCAATCTGGTCGAACTGTCCGTCTCGCACTACCTGTTGGCCCGGGCGCTGGACTCGGTGGACCTCACCGAGAAAGACCTGAAAGTGGTCAACACCTCCGACGCCGACATTTCGGCCGCCTTCAACACCGATCAAGTCAACGCCGTCACCACCTGGAACCCGATGCTTTCGGACATCAAGGCCAAGCCTGCGGTGACCGAAGTCTTCAACTCCAGCCAGATCCCCGGCGAAATCATGGACATGATGGTCGTCAACAGCGCCACCCTCAAAGACAACCCGGCACTGGGCAAAGCGCTGACTGGCGCGTGGTTCGAAGTGGTCGAGTTGATGAATGCCAGGAACGCCGCGAGCAAAGCCGCGCTGGAACACATGGCCAAGGCCTCGGGCACCGACCTGGCGGGTTTCCAGGCGCAACTGGACTCCACCAAATTGTTCGCCACCCCCAAGGAAGCTCTGGCTTTCAGCACCAGCCAGCAATTGCCGGAGACCATGCGCAAAGTCGCCGAGTTTTCCTTTCAGCACGGTTTGCTGGGTGAAGGCGCCAAGGACACCAGCGCGGTCGGCATGGCCTTCGCCAACGGCGTGACCAGCGGCGACAAAAGTAACCTCAAGCTGCGCTTCGACCCGAGCTACGTGCAGATGGCCGCCGACGCCAAGCTGTAATCAGGAGAATTGGCCATGCGCCTGATCAATCGACACCCGGATCGCCCGAGTCGCCTGCTGTTGGTGATCCTGCCGTTCGCCCTGGTGCTGTTTGCCTACTTCATGGGCTCGGCCGAGCGGCTGGCGGACAACCCCAATGACAAGCTGCTGCCCAGCGCCGTGCAGATGAGCGACGCGGTGAAACGCCTGGCGTTTGTCGCCGACAGCCGCACCGGCGAATACCTGCTCTGGCAAGACACCGCGTCCAGCCTGCGCCGGCTGGCCATCGGCCTCGGCATCAGTGCCTTGGCCGGTCTGTGCCTGGGCATCGCCGCGGGCACCCTGCCGCTGTTTGGCGCACCGTTGTCGCCCTTGTTGACGGTGCTGTCGATGGTGCCGCCGCTGGCGATCCTGCCGATCCTGTTCATCGTTTTCGGCTTGGGCGAGTTGTCGAAGGTGATGCTGATCGTGATCGGCATCACCCCGGCGCTGGCCCGTGACCTGGAACAGCGCGCCCGGGAAATCCCCGTGGAACTGCTGATCAAGGCCCAGACCCTTGGTGCCTCGACCTGGACCTTGATGCTACGGGTGGTGCTGCCGCAGTTACTGCCACGGTTGCTTATCTCGCTGCGCCTGATGCTTGGTTCAGCGTGGCTGTTCCTGATTGCCGCCGAAGCCATCGCCTCCACCGACGGCCTGGGCTACCGGATTTTCCTGGTGCGCCGCTACCTGGCAATGGACGTGATTTTGCCCTATGTGGTGTGGATCACCCTCCTCGCCTGGCTGATGGATTGGGGCCTCAAGTACCTCACCTGTCGCGCCTTCCCTTGGTATGAAGGGGCCGCCAAATGAGTTTTATCACGGTAAAAAACGTCTGGCAGCAATACGCCGACCAGGTGGTGCTAGAAGGCCTGAACCTGAACGTCAACGAGGGCGAATTCTGCACCCTGGTGGGCGCGTCCGGTTGTGGTAAATCGACCTTTTTGCGTCTGCTGCTCGGCCAGGAGCGCGCCAGTCGCGGCGAGATCCTGCTCGATGATCAACCCTTGGCCGGTGAGCCGGACGCGAGCCGTGGCGTGGTGTTCCAGCGCTACTCGGTGTTCCCGCATTTGAGCGTGCTGGACAACGTCACGCTCGGTCTCGAACTGCCGCGCTCGCCACTGCTCGGGCGCTTGTTCGGCAGCGCCAAAAAAGAGGCCCGCGAACAAGCCTCGGTGCTGCTGCACAAAGTCGGCCTCGGCCATTCGCTGGACAAGTACCCGGCGCAACTTTCCGGCGGCATGCAGCAACGACTGGCCATCGCTCAGGCGCTGATCATGAAGCCGCGAGTGCTGCTGCTCGACGAGCCGTTCGGCGCGCTCGATCCGGGCATCCGCAAAGACATGCACGGCTTGCTCCTGGAACTGTGGCGCGAGACCCGACTGACGGTGTTCATGGTCACCCACGACCTGTCCGAAGGTTTCAGCCTCGGTACGCGCTTGCTGGTGTTCGACAAGGTCCGCCTCGATCCGCACGCCCCCGGGGCCTACGGCGCGCGCATCACCTACGACATTCCCTTGAACAGCGACCGCCGCATCAGCCGTGCCGCCGTCGACGCCTTGCCGGTGCAACTGGCGGGCTCACTTCGAACCGCTTGAGAGGATTTTCCCGATGACTGATTCGACCCAACTGTTCCCGCCCTTCGCCGACGAAATGCTCCCCGGCGGCGGCCATCGCTCCTTCGTGCTCAAACGCGGCCAGTTGCTGCGCCTGACCGACATGCGCGGTGGCGCCAACGTCAGCCTGACGCTGCTCAATGCCAATGAAAAAACCGAGCGCCTGAATCTGCCCGACAGCCTCAAATGCCAACACACCGCCAAGCTCACCACCGGCCATTGCCTGTACTCGGACATGGGTCGCGTGCTGGCCGCAATCACTGCCGACACCTGCGGCTGGAGCGACAGCCTCGGCGGCGTGCTTTGCGCTGAAGAGGTCGCAGAAAAATACGGTACCGGTCGCTATCAAGAGCTGCGCAACGGTTTCTTCCGCAACGGCACCGACAACCTGCTGGTGGAGCTGGGCAAGTGGGGCCTGGGCCTGTCGGACTTGCTGATGACCCTCAACCTGTTCAGCCGGGTGAACGTCGATGACGCTGGGCGTTTCCACTTCGTTGAGGCCAATTCCAAGGCCGGTGATTACATCGAGTTGTACGCACCGATGGATACCTTGGTGGTGCTCACGGCCCTGCAACACCCGATGGATCCATCGCCGGAATACGCCCCCAAACCCTTGAAGCTCAGCTGGATGAACGCCGACGCCAGCATCGCCGAACACTGCCGAACTTTGCGCCCGGAAAACGAGCGCGGCTTCATCAACACCGACCGTCTGTTCGCCTGAGGATCGCTGTCATGTCACTCGCTCTCATCACCACTGAAAAGCAGCCTGAAGCCGCAATCTACCGCGCCACCATCCCGGCCGGTGAACCCTGGCTGATGGAAGTCAAGGCCGGGCAAACGCTGCGCATCCTCGATCTGGAAGGCAATCAGGCCGTCGACACGTTGTTCTACAGCGTTGCCAACCCCAAGGAGCGCTACGACGTGCAGCGCACCTTGCGCCGTCAGAACAGCGTGTACCTGAGCACCGGCAGCGTGCTGTATTCCAACCTGGGCAAACCGATGCTGACCATCGTCGCCGACACCTGCGGCCGCCACGACACCCTCGGCGGGGCCTGCGCACAAGAGAGCAACACCGTGCGCTATGCCCTGGAAAAACGTTACATGCACAGCTGCCGCGACAACTACCTGCGCGCCTGTGTACATGACGGCCGCTTGGGTAAAGGCGACATCGGTCCGAACATCAATTTTTTCATGAACGTGCCGGTCACCGCTGACGGTGGCCTGACCTTTGAAGACGGGATTTCCGCACCGGGCAAGTACGTTGACCTGCGTGCCGAAATGGACGTGATCGTGCTGATCTCCAACTGTCCGCAGCTGAACAACCCGTGCAACGCCTACAACCCGACCCCTGCGGAGCTGCTGGTATGGAACTGAAATTAGCGCGGTTGCGTAGATGGTTGTTTGCCCTGTGCCAGGCCCGTTCGGGGCAGTGCATCAAGTAACCGTTCCCCTGTAGGAGCTGGCTTGCCAGCGATTGGCCGGCACCTTCAACCATGATGTCGGCTGACACGCCGCTATCGCTGGCAAGCCAGCTCCTACAAGGGTGCTGTGTATTTCTGTCAACGGGGACGACCCCGGTGCCTTTCGAAAAACTGCGGGACGGCCCGCATCCCAAGTCGAGGCTGATGCGCTATCGCCTCCGGGGGTTATGCCATGTTCGAAAAAGTCCTGATTGCCAACCGTGGCGCCATCGCCTGCCGCATCCTGCGCACCTTGCGCGAACTGCATGTGCAGGGTGTTGCCGTGTACTCCGAAGCCGATGCCGCCAGCCTGCATATCCTGCAAGCCGACGAAGCCCACAGCCTCGGTAAAGGCGCGGCGGCCGGCACTTATCTGGCGGTCGACAAGATCCTCACCATCGCCAAGTCCAGCGGTGCTACCGCGATCCATCCTGGCTACGGTTTTCTCTCGGAGAACGCCGCGTTCGCCGAAGCCTGCGAAGCCGCCGGGATTGCCTTCATCGGCCCAACGCCTGAGCAACTGCGTGTGTTCGGCCTCAAGCACACCGCCCGCGCCTTGGCCAAGCAACACGGCGTGCCGATGCTCGAAGGCACCGAGTTGCTCGACAGCCTCGATGCGGCCCTGATAGCCGGTGAACAGGTCGGTTACCCGGTGATGCTCAAGAGCACCGCCGGCGGCGGCGGCATTGGCATGCGCGTGTGCCGCAGCGCAGCCGAGTTGAGCGAGTCCTTCGAAGCGGTCAAACGTCTGGGCCAGAACAACTTCAGCGACGCGGGCGTGTTCATCGAGAAGTACATCCAGCGTGCTCGTCACCTGGAAGTTCAGGTGTTCGGTGACGGCCGTGGCGAGGTGATTGCCCTCGGCGTGCGCGACTGTTCGGTACAGCGCCGCAACCAGAAAGTCCTCGAAGAAACCCCGGCACCGAATCTGCCCGACGGCATGGCCGAGGCACTGTGCGCGGCGGCCATCAAACTCGCCAAAGCGGTGAATTATCGCAGTGCAGGCACCGTCGAATTTGTGTTCGATAGTGAGGCACAGCGCTTCTATTTTCTGGAAGTGAACACCCGGTTGCAGGTGGAGCACGGCGTTACTGAACAGGTCTGGGGCGTCGATCTGGTGCGCTGGATGGTGCAATTGGCCGCTGGTGATCTGCCACCGCTGTGCAAGTTGGTTGAGGCGTTGAAACCGGAGGGGCATGCGATTCAGGCGCGGCTGTATGCGGAAGATCCGGGCCGGGATTTTCAGCCGAGCCCGGGATTGCTCACTGCCGTGAACTTTCCAGCGGCCAATGGCATTCAGCTGCGTATCGACACCTGGGTCGAGGCTGGCTGCGAGATCCCGCCCTACTTCGATCCGATGATCGCCAAGGTGATCAGTTGGGCGCCGACTCGGGAACAGGCTCGCGCCGATCTGCATCAAGCCCTCGGCGACATCCAACTGTATGGCGTCGAAACCAACCGCGATTACCTGCGGCAAATTCTGCTGGATGCGCCGTTCGCCAGCGGCCAGCCGTGGACCCGTTGCCTGGAAGGCCTGGTGTATCAGGCCAACACCTTCGAGGTGATCAGCTCAGGCACCCAGACCAGCGTTCAGGACTACCCTGGCCGCCTCGGTTACTGGGCAGTCGGTGTGCCGCCATCAGGGCCGATGGACAGCCGCGCACTGCGTCTGGGCAATCGCTTGCTGGGCAACGACGAAGGCGCTGCGGCGCTGGAAATCACCATGAGCGGGCCGATGCTGCGCTTCAATTGCGCTGCGGTCGTGGCCGTAACCGGCGCCGCTATTCCTCTGACCTTGAATGGCGAAACCGTGCCGATGAACACCGCGCTGCTGGTTGAATCGGGGGCAACGTTGAGCCTCGGTACGATTGCCGGTGCCGGTGCCCGCAGCTACCTGTGCCTGCGCGGTGGCCTGCAAGTACCGGATTACCTGGGCAGCAAAAGCACCTTCACCCTCGGCCAGTTCGGCGGTCATGGCGGACGCGCCTTGCGTGCTGGCGACGTGTTGCATGTGCCGGCCTTGAGTGACCACAGCGTCGGTCAGCAACTGGCTGAAGAGCAGCTCGCCGAGCTACCGGCGGTGCGGCAGATTCGAGTGATCTACGGCCCCCACGGCGCGCCGGAGTACTTCACTGAAAACTACATCGGCACCTTCTTCGCCACCCAGTGGGAAGTGCATTTCAACTCCAGCCGCACCGGTGTGCGCCTGATCGGGCCGAAGCCGGAATGGGTGCGTGCCGATGGCGGTGAAGCGGGCTTGCACCCGTCGAATATTCACGACAATCCGTATGCAATCGGTGCCGTGGATTTTACCGGCGACATGCCGGTGATCCTTGGGCCGGACGGCCCGAGCCTTGGCGGGTTCGTGTGTCCGGTGACGGTGATCGAAGCGGATCTTTGGCAGTTGGGGCAACTCAAGGCCGGGGACAAAGTTCAGTTCTCACCGATCGACCTCAAGACTGCCCGAAGCCTCGCCTTGAAATGGGATGCCCCTTGTAGGAGCCGGCTTGCAGGCGATGGGGCCCAGGCAGAAACCGCTACAAGTTCATCGCCAGCAAGCCGGCTCCTACAGGGGATTGTGTCGCCTGTGGTGTTGGATATCGGTCAGGACGATACGCGGCTGGTTGCAAGACTCTCAGGCGATACTCATTTACTGCTTGAGATAGGCGCACCCGAACTCGATCTGGTTTTGCGTTTCCGTGCCCACGCCCTTATGCAAGCCCTGGAAAGTAAAACCCTGCACGGCGTGATCGACCTCACGCCTGGCATTCGTTCGCTGCAAATCCATTACCAGCCTGAGCAACTGTCGCTCTGCGACCTGCTCGGTATCGTCGCAGGCGAATGGGATGCCGTGTGCGCCGCCAAGGACCTGCAAGTACCGTCGCGCATCGTGCATCTGCCGCTGTCCTGGGACGATCCGGCGTGCCAGTTGGCCATCGAGAAATACATGACCACCGTGCGCAAGGACGCGCCGTGGTGCCCGAGTAATCTGGAATTCATCCGCCGCATCAACGACCTGCCGAACCTCGATGAAGTGCAGCGCACGGTGTTCGATGCCAGCTACCTGGTGATGGGACTGGGCGACGTCTACCTCGGCGCACCGGTCGCCACCCCGCTGGACCCGCGCCATCGTCTGGTCACCACCAAGTACAACCCGGCCCGCACCTGGACCGCCGAGAACTCGGTGGGCATCGGTGGCGCCTACATGTGCGTGTACGGCATGGAAGGCCCCGGCGGGTATCAGTTTGTCGGCCGCACCTTGCAGATGTGGAACCGCTACCGCGAAGTCGCTGCGTTCGATGGCAAACCATGGCTGCTACGCTTTTTCGACCAGATCCGTTTCTACCCGGTGAGTGCCGATGAACTGCTGCGCATCCGCCGCGACTTCCCCCTCGGCCGCTTCGATTTGAACATCGAGCACAGCCAGTTGAACCTGGCGGATTACCAGGCGTTTCTGGCGAAAGAGGCCGGCGGCATCGAGGCGTTTCGCAAGCAGCAACAAGGTGCGTTCAACGCCGAACGCGAGCGCTGGATTGCCAGCGGCCAGGCGCATTTCGAGAGTGAGGAAGCCGCCCCGGAGCCAACCGAAGACGCGCCGCTGGGCAACGGCCAACTGAGCATAGACAGCCACATCGCCGGCAACCTCTGGCAGGTGCAGGTAGAGGCCGGCAGCCGGGTCGAGGCCGGCGATGTGCTGGTGATCCTGGAGTCGATGAAGATGGAAATCCCCCTGCTCGCCCCGATGGCCGGCGTGGTGCGCGAGATTCGCGTGCAACCCGGTTCGGCGGTGCGCGCCGGACAGCGCGTCGCAGTGCTGGAACTCGACTGAAGCCATTTTGATAAGGACTGACACCATGAACATCAATCTGCAACTCGACGCCCTGCGCTGCGCTTACCGCGACGGCAGCACCACGCCCCGGCAACTGCTGTTGCACCTTCGGGATAAAGCCGCGGCGCTGAACCCGGACTATCACCTGTTCATCCACTTGCTCAGTGTCGAAGAACTGGAACCCTACCTCGCCGCCCTCGATGGCCGCGACATCGACAGCCTGCCGCTGTACGGCGTGCCGTTCGCGATCAAGGACAACATCGACCTGGCGGGCATTCCAACCACGGCGGCGTGCCCGGCGTTCGCCTATGTTCCGGAACGTTCGGCCACCATTGTCGAGCAACTGCTGGCGCTGGGCGCAATCCCGTTGGGCAAGACCAATCTCGACCAATTCGCCACAGGCCTCAATGGCAGCCGTTCGCCTTATGGCGCCTGCCCGAATAGTGTGTTGCCGGAGTATCCATCGGGCGGTTCCAGCGCCGGTTCTTCGCTGGCAGTGTCGCTTGGCGTGGCGAGTTTTTCGCTAGGCACCGACACCGCTGGCTCCGGACGCGTGCCGGCAGCGCTGAACAATCTGGTTGGCATGAAAGCCACCAAGGGACTGATCTCCACCGCCGGGGTGGTCCCGGCCTGTCGCACCCTCGATTGTGTGACCACGTTTACCGCGACGGCTCGGGAGGCCAGTCAGCTGCTGTCGCTCACAGCACGCCTCGACCCTCGGGACGCGTACAGTCGCAATAATCCTTCGTGGAATGACGGCTCGGCGTTCGGTGCTCCACGCCCGTTCCGATTCGGCGTACCGCGTGCGCAGGACCTTGAGTTCTTCGGCTGCCCTGAAGGCCCGCTGCTGTTCGGTGATGCCATCGATCGGCTCAAGGCGTTAGGCGGTGAGGCGGTGGAACTGGACCTGTCGCCATTTTTGGAAGCGGCCCGCCTGCTCTATGAAGGCCCATGGGTTGCCGAACGCTACAGCGTGGCGGGTGAACTGATGGAGCGAAATCCCGAAGCCGTGCTGCCAGTGATCCGCGCCGTTCTGGCCCAGGCCCCCGCCGTCAACGGCGTGCAAACCTTCCGCGCCCAATACCGGCTGCAAGCACTCAAAGCCGTGTGTGATAAAGCGCTGGAGGGTCTCGATTGCGTCGTCACGCCGACCATTGGCCGTCCCGTCACCCTGGCCGAACTCGACGCTGAACCCGTGCTGCGCAACTCGGAACTGGGTTACTACACCAACTTCATGAACCTGCTCGACTACGCCGCGATCGCCGTACCAAGCGGTTTCATGGGCAACGGTTTGCCGTGGGGCGTGACACTGTTTGGTCGTGCTTTCACCGATCAGTACTTGTTGAGCGTGGCCGATGGCTTGCAGCGCCAGGACGCTTTGGCGACACCAGCCTTGACGGCCGTGGCGCGCCATGATCGGGCGCGGCTGGTGGTTTGCGGCGCACACCTGGACGGCTTGGCGCTGAACTGGCAGCTCAAGCAGCGTGGCGCCCGGTTGTTGGAAACGACACTTAGCTCGCCTGACTATCAGCTCTACGCATTGGCCGGCGGCCCACCGTTTCGTCCTGGAATGGTTCGTGTGAAGGACGGTGGCGTGGCGATTAGCGTGGAAGTCTGGGAGTTGCCGAGCACGGAGTTGGGCTCATTCCTGACCGGGATTGCTGCACCGCTGGGGCTGGGCAAAGTGCAACTGGCGGACGGTCGCTGGGAAAGCGGGTTTATCTGTGAGGCCTATGGCTTGGAGGGCGCGACCCAAATCAGCCATCTGGGCGGATGGCGGGCTTACCTGAAAACACTGGCATAAACGCGCTTGCCAGGGGCTGCCGCAGGCTGCGATCTTTTGGTCTTGAACTTAAAGATCAAAAGATCGCAGCCTGCGGCAGCTCCTACAGAGTTATGTGATGACGCAACCACTGGAACGACTATTCGCGGCGCACATGGAGCAGTTTTTTCCCCGCTGTGCCATTAGAATGCGACATCGGATGACTGCCAATGGAACTGCCATGCCGCTTCGCTCGCCGCTGTATTCTCAACGTTCGTTGGTCTTCACGCTGGTTGCGTTGCTGGGCGCAGGCTATCTTGCTACCTCCTTTCTCAGTTACTACGCCTCGCGGGCGTCGATCCGCGACAGCATCGTCAATACCGAATTGCCACTGACATCCGACACGGTCTACTCGGAAATCCAGAAAGACCTTGTCAGACCGATCCTGATTTCCTCGATGATGTCCCGCGACACCTTCATGCGTGACTGGGTCGTCAACGGTGAAAAAGACTCCGACCAGATGACCCGCTACCTCAACGAGGTCATGACCCATTACGGGGCCTACACCGCGTTCTTCATTTCCAACACCAGCCTGACCTACTATCACGCCAAGGGTGTGCTCAAACAGGTCAAGGTCTCCGAACCCCGCGACGCCTGGTACTTTCGCGTGCGCGACATGAACGATCCCTACGAGATCAACGTCGACCCGGACCTTGCCAACAAGGACAACCTGACCTTCTTCATCAACTACAAGGTCTACGACTACAACGACCGATTCATCGGCGCGGCGGGCGTCGGTCTGACCGTGGATGCGGTGATCAAGCTGATCGACAAGTACCAGCAGCGTTATCAACGCAGCGTGTTCTTCGTCGACAATTTCGGGCGCCTGGTGCTCACAGGTGCCGAAGGCGGGCCGCAAGGTGCGCACATCGGGCAGAAACTCAGCGAGCTCGACAGCATGAAAGACCTGCTCGGCCGGCTGCCAAAGCCCCATAGCGGCAGCTACGAATATTCGGTCCAGGGCCAGGGGCATTTCCTCAATGTGCGCTACATTCCCGAGCTCAATTGGTACTTGTTCGTCGATAAACGTGAAGACGGCGCGCTCACTGAAATCCGCCAGTCGCTGTACCTCAACCTGCTGATCTGCCTGCTGGTCACGCTGAGCGTGCTGGTGCTGCTCAACCGGGTAATCAGACGTTATCAGGACAAGATCCAGACCCAGGCGACCCTCGACAGCCTGACCGAGCTGCCCAACCGTCGGGGTTTCGACCTGCTGGCCGCTCAGGCCATGCACGAAGCCCAACGCGAACCCCTGCCGCTGACCGCTCTATTGCTCGACCTGGACCACTTCAAGGCGTTGAACGACACCTACGGTCACCTGGCCGGCGATCAGGTGCTGATCGGTTTTGCCCGGGATCTGGAAAGTTGCCTTCGGCACTCCGACATCGTCTGCCGCTGGGGCGGTGAAGAGTTCATCGTGTTGCTCAAGGACACCGACGCTGAGACCGGTCGGATGATCGCCGAGAAAATTCGTCGGCACGTGGAACAACAGCGCTATGCCTACAACGATCAGACCCTGCAAGTGACCGTCAGCATCGGTCTCACCACCCTGCTGTCCGATGACACCTTGCACAGCCTGCTGTCGCGGGCGGATCATGCGATGTACCGGGCCAAACAAAGTGGCCGTAACCGCACCTGTATGGAAATGCCTCACCTCGATCATGAACCCGCCTGACCTCTGCCCAGCCTGTGGCGCCGCCAACGATTGCACCCTGGCCGATCCGCGAACCGCCGACCGCACCTGCTGGTGCTACAGCGTCACTATCGACCCGGCGGTGCTCCAGTCGTTGCCGACCGAACTGCGCAATGCTTCCTGCCTGTGCCCGCGTTGCGCCGAAGTCGAGGCGCAGTTGCAAGCGGCGGCGCAGCCATTGAAGTAAGATGCGCGCCCCTTACTTCAATGATCATTCGTTCATGCGCGTCGACCGTTTCCTCAGCAACCTGCCGTGCTTCAACCGCAAGCAGGTGCGCCTGTTGCTGGTGGAAAAACGCGTGCGGGTTGACGGAAAAATCGTCAGCGACCCGCACAGCGAAGTTCGCGAATTCAGCCGTATCGAAGTCGACAATGATGTGCTTCAAGTGGGCAAACCCCTGCGCCATTTCATGCTGCACAAGCCTGCCGGTTGCGTCAGCGCCACCCGTGACCC
This sequence comes from Pseudomonas sp. P8_241, assembly GCF_034008315.1. Lineage (NCBI taxonomy): Bacteria > Pseudomonadati > Pseudomonadota > Gammaproteobacteria > Pseudomonadales > Pseudomonadaceae > Pseudomonas > Pseudomonas sp. P8_241. The sequence continues at coordinate 5,114,299 of NZ_CP125377.1, forward strand.
GCAGCACCCGACCGTGCTCGATTTGATCGATGAGCCGAACAAGGACGACCTGCACATCGCCGGACGCCTGGATTTCAACACCACCGGGCTGATGCTGATCACCAACGACGGCAGTTGGTCGCGACGCCTGACCCAACCAAAGACCCAATTGCCGAAGGTCTATTACGTCGAAACCGAACAGGACATCGGCGCCGAATACGCCATCACATTCAGTGAAGGCCTGTACTTCGCCTTCGAAGACCTCACCACCCTACCTGCCGGACTAGAGCTGCTCGGACCAAAGTGTGCACGCCTGAGCATCGTCGAAGGCCGTTATCACCAGGTCAAGCGCATGTTCGGTCATTTCGACAACAAGGTGCTGCGCCTGCACCGAGAACGCATGGGCCCCCTGGTGCTCGACGACGCGTTGAAACCGGGCGAATACCGTCCATTGAGCGATGAAGAGATCGGATTGATCTAAGCAATCGACCGCTCAGCAGAAGTTGTCGAACAATTTACCAACGGCACTTGCACATTGATGTGACCCCTGCTTGAATCAGGACGTCGGCCGAAATGTGACCGACGAGTCACCCCATACTTCTAAGAAACTTTTTGCCGGTAGGAACCCTTGGGTTCCGGCCTCATCCGGCAGACTGCCCGCCAATAACAATACCCGTCGACCGGACTGCAGTGGATCGACATGGGCCTCTCAAATTCCAGGCGTATGCCTACCTGTCACAAAGCTCGTGCAATCTCATTTGCGCGCATACACGCTTGCCAGGAGTCTTATGACATGAGGCCAGAAATCGCTGTGCTGGATATACAGGGTCAGTACCGGGTTTACACGGAGTTCTATCGCGCAGACGCCGCAGAGAAGACCATCATCCTGGTCAACGGCTCGATGGCCACGACTGCGTCGTTTGCACAAACCGTGAAAAACCTCTATCCGCAGTTCAACGTGGTCTGCTACGACCAGCCCTACGCGGGCAGGTCAAAAGCCCACAACCTGCATGAAAAAATGCTCACCAAGGAAATCGAAGGGCAGATCCTCCTGGAGCTGATCGACCACTTCGCCGCCGAACACGTGCTGTCGTTTTCCTGGGGTGGCGCGGCAACCATGATGGCGCTGTCGCAAAGGCCACGGCGTATCGAAAAAGCCGTGATCAGCTCGTTCTCTCCGGTGATCAACGCGCACATGCTCGATTACCTCGAGCGCGGCGTCGACTACCTCGGCAGCCGCGATGGGGACCGGGTCGGGCACCTGGTGAACGACACCATCGGTAAACACTTGCCGTCGTTGTTCAAACGCTTCAACTACCGCCACGTCAGCTCCCTCGCCGAGCACGAGTACGGGCAGATGCACTTCCACATCAACGACGTGCTGCACAGCGATCGCCAGTGCTACTTGAACGCGGCGAAGAAGATCGACGTGCCGGTGCTGTTCCTCAACGGTGAATGGGACGAATACACCGCCGCAGATGACGCCCGACTGTTCGCCGGCCACGTGCAACACAGCACCTTCAGCACCCTCCAGGCCACCGGGCACTTTCTCGACATGGAGCACAAAGCCGCCTGCCGGGACAGCCGCAACGCACTGATGGGGTTCCTGAAACCGGCGCAGAATGAAAGCCGACCGCGTTACCACTACGTCCAGGACCACCATGCATTGTCCATCTGAAACAGCGTCATCGCGAGCAAGCTCCGCGCTACAGTGTTGATTCCATTCCTGTAGCCGAGGCTTGCCCGCGAACGACCGCTACCGGTCTTTGCCTGGCTTCATCTGCGCTAAACCCGTCTGGCGCAAAGAAAAACTTCATTTCCCCGCGCACATCTGGTACAAAGTCACCGCTCTGAGCGGGTGTCGTATAATGGCATTACTCCAGCTTCCCAAGCTGATAACGAGGGTTCGATTCCCTTCACCCGCTCCAATCGAATTTTAGTCTCACGTCAAGAGGGTTTTGACGGGGATGTAGACACAAAAAAACCGGTCCTTGTGGCCGGTTTTTTTGTGCTTGAAATTCGGGCCCCACGCTTCAGCAAAACCCCGCAATACACCAGGCCGATCATTTCAGGCTTGTCCAAGGCCCAGCCCACAACGGCCCCCTAGACTCGATACCAATCCCTTAACCGCCGAATCAGGAAGCTTCGGTGGTTATAGTGTTGATTACAGAAAAACAGTAGGTATAGTAACCACAAGCACACCACAAGGAGGTGATGTGAACAGCCGATTTTTGATAAGCCAACTCGTTGCGGACGGCGGGTATCTGGTACGAATCAGAGGCAGCCATCACCACTTCAAGCACCCGACCAAACCGGGGCTGGTGACTGTCCCTCATCCAAAGAAAGATCTGCTGAAGAAAACGGCCATCAGTATTTTGCAACAGGCGCTGCTCCAGGAGCCGATGCGCCAGGTCCGCGGAGGACAAACAACATGCTTTACCCGATTGCGATTTCAATGGGCGATGACAAGCACGCCTGGGGCGTTGAAGTCCCCGACATTGCGGGCTGCTTTTCCGCCGGGGAAGATCTGGATGACGCGATGGCCATGGCGCGGGAAGCCATTGAAGGCCATTTCGAAATTCTGGCCGAAGACGGTTCGCCCATTCCACCAGCCAATAAAGTGACCTTGCATGCAGCCAACCCAAAATACGCCGGGTGTGCGTGGGCGCTGGTCGACATCGACGTCACCAAATATCTGGGCAAGGCCCAGAAGCTGAACATCACATTGCCGGGTTACCTGCTCAACCGTATTGATGAGTACGTGTTGCACCATCCGGAAGAAAAAAGCCGTTCGGGTTTTTTGGCCTCGGCGGCATTGAAAGTGTTGCAGCAGAGTTGAAAACCTTGCTTGAGCGATGAATGAACCGGCCCGAGTGGCCGGTTTTTTTTGGGGGTGGGCATTTGTGGAACGCCCACCTGGACCGATATCAAGGGCCCCATTTTTGAAGGCGCGTACCAAGTCTCTTCGAAAAAGCAATGTCCTACACGACACCGGGAATTGTCCGTAGACTTGCGCATTGCTGTGCCTTTGTCATGAGCCCTATAGTCCGAGCGCGCCCCAATGGCGTATCGGGTTTGGCGACTCGATGGCAAAGCACAGGAACCTCCGAGCCCTCTACGTCAACACCACCCAGCCACTGCACTCCCTCCTCAGCACAGCCGGTTATAGAATCGGCGCCGTGACACAGGTGCTCGAAAATCTCGCGATGCGCGGTGAAATCAGCACTGACTCGGTGATCCTCAGCGACTTCGCATTGTTGTGCTGCAAACCGTTGCGCGATGGCTGCGATGAGCTGGATGTGATCGCTCGGCGCATGGATGCAGAGCCATCCTGACGCGACCTTGTGGCGAGGAACCTTGTTTCTTCGCCACACAATGTCGGGGTACCTTTTCGCCTCAGCGAGTCGCGACGATGAACAACCGAGGAAACGGCAACAGCACCGAACCATCGGTTAATGCCGGATAAGCCTGCTCAATCGCCGTTTGATACTGCTTGAGATACTGCACCCTTTGCGCCTCATCCAGCGGTTCGAGAAACGGGCGCAACCCACTGCCCTTGAACCACTCAACCACGCCGGCTGCACCGTCCGCGAGTGGATGATGGTAGGTGGTGCGCCACACATCGACGCGCGCGCAGCAGGCTTTGAGCATCGAGTAATAAATACCGGCGTCGGCCATTTCGGTTCGTTGCCCGGCGACTTTTGCCAATTTGCTGGCCCATGGGCCGTCAGCCGCAACCTCGCGCATCAACCGGTGCGAAGGTTGTTGGAGGTTGTCGGGCATCTGGATCGCCAGACTGCCCCCGGGCGCGAGCTTGCTCACCAGTGAAGGCAACAACGTGGCGTGATCGGGCACCCACTGCAACACAGCGTTGGCAAAAATCACGTCGAACGGACCTGATTCGCTCCAGGTATCGATGTCGGCGAGATCGAACTTCACCTGCGGCAGACGCTTGCGGGCCGCCTCGATCATGTCGCTCGAACTGTCCAGCCCGCGCACCGTCGCGCCGGTGAAACGTTCCACCAGCAACTGCGTCGAGTTACCGGGGCCACAACCGATATCGACGGCCGAGCGCACATCAGCAGCGGGGATCGCCGCCAGCAGGTCACGGGCCGGACGGGTGCGTTCATCTTCAAAAGCGACGTATTGTTTGGCGGACCAGGTCATTGCGTTCTCCTGTCAGTGCGTTGTCGGAACGTGGACCGACAACCGGTTCACTACGATAGCGCGATGGTCACTGCCAGTGGTTCAGAACTCCGCTTTTTCAGTTACGCGTCAATCACTGCCGAATTTTCATCTCCCCCCCGATGTCTGAATTTCAGGTTCATCCCCAATAAGGAAAACGGCCATGAAATTCGCAAAAGTCGCACAGAAACTCGCCCTATGGACCGGTAGCCCTAAAACGTTTCTGGGGGCGATTGTCCTGATTTTTTTGTGGGGATTGAGCGGGCCGATTTTTCATTTCAACGATACGTGGCAGCTGATCATTAATACCTCGACCACCATCATCACCTTTCTGATGGTGTTCCTGATCCAGAACACGCAGAACCGCGACACGGACATTCTGCATTTGAAGGTCGATGAATTGCTGCGGGTGACCAAGGAAGCGCAGAACGCAATGCTTGGGCTTGAAGCGCTGGACCTCAAGGAGTTGGAAGCGCTGAGAAAGCAATATCGGACCCTCGGCGAAGGCCAGACCATTTCGCTGGACGGTACCGTTGTCGAAGAAAAAGGTAAGTCCGGGTTGAAAGACTGCTGATAAAAAGCGCAGGTGACCGTCGTCACCTGCGCAACTCAAGCCTTAGCGACTGGCTTGCAGTGCCCGGGCCATTTGCAGATGGTTTTGCAGCTTGGGCAGGGTCTCTTCGGCAAACGCCTTGATCTGCGGCACGTCGGTGGTCTGCGCCGTCTGCTCCAGCTGTTCGATAGCTTGCTCGGTGGTTTTCACCTGACTGGCAGCATAAGCCTCATCGAAACTGGTGCCCTCCAGGACTTCTGGCATCAACGCCTTGGCTTTTTCGACGACCTCTTCTCGCGGTGCCACCGGCAGGTCCAGTTGTTTGGCGATTTTTGCCAGGTGCTGATTGGCGGTGGTGCGGTCGTTGATCACGACAATGGTGTAGTCCTTGACCTCTTTGGATTCGGACTTCTGGTGCGCCAGGCGGCTGGCTTCGATGTCCGCCATGCCTTGGGCCGACGCATCGTTGATGAACTCGGCGGGCGACTGGGCGCACGCACTGCTGGCGTACAGGCCCAACAACGTGACAAAACTGACATTACGCAATCGGGTGGCCATCCGGTTCATGGTCGCGCCCTCCTCTTCAAATTCAAACGGGAGCTTTCGCCCCCGCTTCTCAATCAAAACAACCTTCATCCACTAGCGAGACTTTTGCCCGCCTTGTCCGCCTTTGCGGCCCATGTCGGGTTTTTCTTTGTCGACAGTCGTGGTGGTCGTTTTCCCACCTTTGCGACCGGCTTCAGACGCCTTCGTTCGATCGTTGGCGAAGTTTCCCGAGTTCGAGTTTCTTGAGTTAGGCATGATTCTCTTCCTCTTGGTATTGATCGCGGCGAGCTGTAGCCCGCATAGAATCTGAATTTTTGCCATCCAAAAGGTTTAGAAAAGCTGAAATCGTCACGACGAACGGTGACGATGTTTTCAGACGAGCCGCAGGTGCTGCTCACGCTTGGCGGTGTACATGGCCTCGTCAGCGTGCCGGAACAGCTGCTTCTCTTCAGTGCCGTGATCCGGATATTGAGCGACCCCGATACTGGGCTGGATGCACAGGCTATGACCGTCCAGCCGTAGGGGTTGAACCAGCACCTGACGGATTTTTCCGACCACGATGTCCGTATCTTCCGGAGCGTGGATGCTGTGCAGCAACACCACGAATTCATCGCCGCCAATGCGCGCCACGGTGTCGGTTTCCCGCACGCAGCCCTTGAGGCGGTTGGCCACCGCTTGCAGCAGCATGTCGCCGACCGCGTGGCCGTGGGTATCGTTGACCTGTTTGAAGCGGTCGAGATCGACATACAACAATGCCAGGCGCCCATTCGTTTCCTGGGCGATCTCCAATGACGCCTTGAGGCGGTCGCGCAGCAGCTCACGATTGGGCAGTTGCGTCAGTTGGTCGTACTGGGCCATATGCTGCAGACGTGTATGCAATTGTTTGCGCTCGATCGCGGTGGCGACCTGGGCACAGACATATTGCAGTAGTTCCATGTCTTGCTCGGTGTAACGCTCCCCGCCCGGTATGCTTTTGACGATCAGCGCACCGATGGTGCCCTTTTGCGAGTTCAGCGGAACGCCCAGCCAGCAGGGCGCGTCATGAGCGCTCATGAGCGCTTCAAAACCAGGTGCAATCTGGTCTGGCGTCAACAGAATCGGCTGGCCCGAGCGAATGACTTCAGCACACAAGCGCCCGGTCAGCGTTCCCGGCTGCCCGGGTTGTGGCTCCTGGTCATCGACGTGATAGGGGAAATTCAGCTGCGCGCAGTGCTCGTCATACAGCGCCACGGAAAAATTCAGCGCCGGCAGCCATTCGCCAATGATCATGTGGATGCGTTTGAACAGCGCCAGCAGGTCTTCAGCCGCATGGGCCGCTTCGGAAATGGCATACAGTGCCGCTTGCCGGGATTCGGCCTGTTTGCGTTCGGTGATGTCGCGCGCCACGGCGATACGCAACTGGTCGACTTCCGACCAACGCGCCGACCAGAGGATGTGCACCACCCGACCGTCCTTGCGCATATAGCGATTCTCGAAATTGAGCTTTGGCTCGCCGCCCATGATTTCCCGCGCAGCATCGAGAGTACGTTGGCGGTCGGCCGGGTGCACCAGATCGATCATGGACTGGCCAATCAACTCGTCGGGGCAGTAGCCGAAAATGCGTTCGCAGGCCGCGCTGACAAAGACGAAGCGGCCCTGTTTATCCACCGCGCAAACGGCGTCCAGCAACAGATCGATGTAGCTCGCCAGCGGCGCAGAGTTTCTGGTTGCCATGGTACCGAGAGCGCTTCCGGACAATGTAGCAATCAAATCCGTCCCTGACCGCTCAGGCGCCCCTGCGCTGACGGTATGACTGTCGCCTCCCTGCGATCAGTGTCAAGCCTTGTTCGCCACCAACCCTGGCAACGCATGTGCCAGTGCATTGATGGCGAAACCGATGAACATTACCCCGCACAGTCGGGTGATTGCCAGTTCATGGCGTTGGTACAAGGTACGTACCCGCTGGGCACCGACGATGCCGATGAGGATAGCGTAGGCGATAAGACCGCCCAGGAAACTGAGGACGATCAGCCACGGCAACATCGACCAGGTCAGCAACTCGGCGCGACTCGACAATAACGCGGTGAACGTGGCCACCGCCACCGGATAAGCCTTCGGGTTGGTCAGACCGAACAGGATGCCGTGCCAGAACGGCTGACGCGCCGGGCCCTGCGGTGCTTCGCTGCCACTGCGCTGCGCCCGTACAGCGCGCCAACCCAGCCAGAACAGATAGAGCCCGCTGAGTACGCCGAGCACATCGAACGCGGTGCTGCCGACTTCCCGTGCACCGACAATAGCCACCAGCGCAGTGCTGCACCAGACCACATCGCCCAGCAAATGCCCGCAAAGAAACCCTGCACCGGCCCGACGTCCATGCGCTGCGCCAATGCCGAAAACTGCCAATACACCGGGCCCCGGGGTTATGCCGTAAATAAAACCCGAGGCGAGCACAGCCATGAGTAGCGAGGGGGTCATCGGGGCTCCTTTTTATACGCGGTGTTGAATGCTCGCCAGTCTATCCCAGGTCTTTGGCTCTGGACTGCCAGATTGCCGAAGAAACACATCAAGGTTCAATCCCTTGCACGATCTGCTGTTTCAACCAGTTCAACGCCTGATCTCCACCCCGCCGCGTGTGCCACACCAGGACAAACGTGAACGACGGTATCTGAAACGGCGGCGGCACGACGACCAACGTCGACTCATCGATATCACGCAGGGCACGGGAGGCGACAGTCAGGATCAGGTCGGTGCCGCTGATGAGCTCCGGGGCGACACGCCAGTGCGGCAGGCTGACTGCCACTCGACGGCGTTCGCGCAGACTGGTCAGGGCGCGTTCGATTTCCGGCGTGCCGCTGCCACGCATTTCCAACAGGACATGGGGACGACGCAAATAGGTGGGCAAATCGAGGATGCCGCTGTCGGACAGGCTGTTGTGGTCGACCAGGCAGGCGTAGTGCTCTTCGAACAGCGGTGTGCTGCGTAACTCGTTCGGTAACTCTGGAAATACCGCGGCGGCGATATCGATTTCACCGTTGACCACGCCTTCGAGCATGCCTTCGCGGCTGGCGTGGCTGATTTGCAGGTCGATGCCTGGCGCTTCGCGGCGCAAGGTGCGGATCAATCCCGGCAGAACAATGGCCGCGCCGTAATCGGACATGGCCAAGCGAAAGGTGCGCTTGGCGGTGGCCGGATCGAAGGCATTCGGTGCCAGCAAGGATTGCACCTGGGCCAACGCTTGCGAAAGTGGCGCGACCAACTCCAATGCGCGCGCAGTAGGCACCAGAGTCGCGCCCGCGCGGACCAGCAACGGATCACCCAGCAGATCGCGCAAACGCGCCAAGGCATGGCTGACTGCCGGTTGACTCAAATGCAAGCGCTCGGCGGCGCGGGTGACGTGTTGCTCGCTGAGCAAGGCGTCCAGGATCACCAGCAAGTTGAGGTCGATGCAGCGCAGATCATTCATTTCATGCATGTTCTGAATAGCAAAACGGAATTTAAATCTGCGCGACGAATACTCTAGAGTCCAGCAAAACCTGTTGGAGGATGAACATGAGTACGTTGCACTGGGCTGGCCTTTTACTGCTGGCCGCATTCGCCGGGGCGGTGGTGCCGTTTCAGAGTGCGATCAATGTCAACCTTGGCCGCGGATTGGGTCATCCGTTGTGGGCTACCCTCGCTTCACTCGTGGTGAGCATTCTGGTGCTGTTGCCGATCATGTTGGCGTTGCGTTTGCCGTTGCCGTCACTGGCATTTATCAGCAAGGCGCCGTTGTGGATATGGGCCGGTGGCGCGTTCGGGGCGTGTTTTATTTCATTGGCGCTGGTGCTGCTGCCCAGGCTCGGGGCTTCGGGGTTCATGGCATTGGCACTCGCGGGGCAAGTGGTGGCGTCGATGTTACTCGACCACTTTGGCTGGTTTGGATTGGTGGAACGGCACGTGACATTACCCAAGGTGTTTGGAGCGGTGTTGTTGATTGTGGGGGTGGTGTTGATTCAGTTTGGTGATGCGGTGGGGAAAGCAGTGGTAGCGACTTCTTGAAGATCAAAAGATCGCAGCCTCCAGCAGCTCCTACGGGGATGCGTGGTCCCTGTAGGAGCTGCCGAAGGCTGCGATTTTTTAAAACTTGTCGAGGGTGCGCAGCTTCTGCGGCAACCCCCACATCAGCAGCGCCACGGCGATCAGCGCACACACACCAATCACATACAGCGCCGGCGTAGTGCTGCCGGTCAGGTCCTTGATCCGTCCGACCATGACCGGGCTGACGATACCGCCGAACTGGCCCAACGTGTTGATCACCGCGATCCCGCCCGCGGCACCTGCGCCAGCACCGGCCAGCAGTTTTGGCGGCAAGGTCCAGAAGCTCGGGATGGAGGCGATAATCCCGGCACCTAGCAAGCCCAGGGCGACGATCAGAAAGGTCGTGTGATCGGCAAAGATCCCGGCGCAGAAGAAGCCAATCGCACCCACGGCCACCAGACCTGCAACGAATTTGCGCCGCTCACCCGTCGCGTCGGACAACCGTCCGATAACCACCATGCTGATGGCGCCACAGATGTACGGAATGGCCGTCAGCAGACCAATCATCACCGGGCTCTCGGTACCTGCACTGCGGATCAATTGCGGGGCCCAGAAATTCAGTCCATAGGACGCAACCTGAATCAGAAAGTAGATCAGCCCCAGTGTCAGAAACCCCGGAATCCGCAGCGCCGCAAGCAGTGAGCCGCCACTCTTGTGCGGTTCGTGATGAGCGATACGGCTGGCCAGCAGCGTCTTCTCCGACGGCGTCAACCAATGGGCGTCTTCGATGCGGTCCTTGAGCAAGGTCAGCACCAGCAAACCGAGGCCGATGCACGGCACACCGCCGAGCAGGAACAGCCAATGCCAGCCACGCATTTGCAGCACACCGTCGAGGTGTTGCAGCACCAGACCGGAGAACGGCGCCCCCACCAGACCGGCAAACGCCGACGACAGAAACAGCATCGACGTGATGCGACCGCGGTAGTGTTGCGGAAACCAGAGCGTCAGGTAATACAGCACGCCCGGCGCAAAACCCGCTTCCATCGCGCCAATCACGAAGCGCAGGGCATAGAACTGCCATTCGCTGTTGACGAAGACCATCAGTGCCGTGGCCAGGCCCCAGGACATCATGATCCGGGCGATCCAGCGACGGGCGCCGACCTTGTACAGCATCATGTTGCTTGGCACTTCGAAAATCACGTAACCGACCACGAACAACCCGGCACCGAGGCCGTAAGCGGTGTCGCTCAGGCTCAGGTCGGTTTGTAGCTGAAACTTGGCGAAGCTGATGTTGATTCGGTCGAAAAACGCGAACAGGTAACAGACCATGATCAAGGGCATCAATCGCCAGGCGACTTTGCTGACCAGGGCTTTTTCTTCGTCGTGGCTAACGGACGGGCTCGCGCTCGCCTCCAGTGCATTCAGGCTCATTGTGGTTCTCCAGGCGGACTTCCCATGGGGGTCCCATTGTTTTTGTTGTCTGGTTGAGGTGCGTGTTTCTGTAGGAGCCGGCTTGCTGGCGAAGCGGTGTACCCGTCGACATTAATGTTGAACGGGATGACCTCATCGCTGGCAAGCCAGCTCCTACAAGGGGTTGATGTCAGGTAGGGATCGGATGCAGATCGCAGTTGCGTCCGGCCTTGGCCAGTTGACCGGGAACCTCGTGCCCCAGCAGCGCTGGCAATCCTCGGGATAGCTTGAGCAATAACGGCAAATCGATACCGGTTTGAATACCGATTTCATCGCATAGATTGACCAGGTCTTCGGTGCAGATATTGCCCGAGGCTCCCGGTGCGAACGGGCAACCGCCAAGCCCGCCAAGTGCCGCATCGAAACGTCGAGCGCCGGCCTCGTAAGCGGCCAACACGTTGCACAGGCCAAGGCCTCGAGTGTTGTGAAAATGCAGGGTCAGGTCCGCAGGCGAAACCCGCTGCAACACCCGACGCACGAGGCGATCGACCTGACGCGGATTGGCCATCCCCGTGGTGTCGGCCAGCGTGATGCCCTGGATGCCGAGTTCCTGGTAGACCTCGACGATTTGCAGCACACGGTCCTCGTCGATCTTGCCCTCGAAAGGGCAACCGAAGGTGGTGGCGATGCTGCCGTTGAGTCGCACCGGACTGTCGCCAACGAACTGCACAATCTCACCGAACGCGGCCAACGAATCTTCACAACGCATGCGCATGTTCGCCAGGTTGTGGGTCTGGCTGGCGGACATCACAAGGTTCAACTCATCGGCGCTACAGGCCAGTGCCCGTTGCGCACCTTTAAGGTTGGGGATCAATGCAACATAGATCACTCCCGGTTTGCGGGCGATGCCCTTGAACACCGACTCACCATCGCGCAATGCGGGAATAGCCTTGGGCGAGACAAACGAACCCGCTTCGATACGACTGAAACCGGCTTGCGACAGTTGATCGATCAAGGCGATCTTATCCACGGTTTCAACCCAGGTCGGTTCGATCTGCAGGCCGTCACGCGCAGACACTTCCTGAACGATCAGGCGCTCGGAATAATCGGTGATCATTGCACCACTCCTTCTGTTTTCAGACGTTCGATGTCGGCCACTGTCAGACCCAATTGCACAAGGACACTGTCGGTGTGCTGACCCAGGCCAGGCCCGGACCAATTCACGCCACCGGGGGTTTCGGAGAGTTTCGGCACGATGCCCGGCATCTTCACCATGGCACCTCCGGGCAGCTCGGCGTTGAGCAGCATGTCTCGTGCTTGATAGTGCGGATCGGCGACGATATCGGCCACGGAGTAGATGCGCCCGGCGGGCACTTCGGCGGCTTCCAGCGCGGCCAGCACGTCGTCGATGGGCAGGCTACTCGTCCAGTGAGTGATGGCAGCATCGAGCAAACCGCTCTTGGCTGCACGCCCGTCGTTATGGGCGAATTCCGGCGCCTCGGCCAGATCGGAGCGGCCAATGGTTTGCATCAGACGCTTGTAGATCGGATCGCTGTTACCGGCGATGACCACGTAGGCGCCATCGGCAGTGAGGTAAGTATTGGAAGGTGCGATTCCCGGTAAAGCACCGCCACTGCGTTCACGCACATGGCCAAGCATGTCGTATTCGGGCACCAGGCTTTCCATGACGTTAAACACGCTTTCGGCCAGCGACACATCAACGATCTGCCCACCGCCCTGCCCGGTCTTGACCCGCAGCAGCGACATCAGCGCGCCGATCACCGCGTGCAGCGACGCCAGGGAATCGCCAAGGCTGACACCCACTCTTGCCGGTGGCGAACCGGGGGTGCCGGTGGTGTAGCGAATCCCGCCCATGGCCTCGCCGATCGCGCCGAAACCCGGACGGTCGCGGTACGGGCCTGTCTGGCCGTAACCGGAAATCCGCACCAGGGTCAGATCGGGATTGAGGGCATGCAGCACGTCCCAGCCAAGGCCGAGTTTCTCCAGCGCGCCGGGACGCAGGTTTTCGATCAGTACATCGGCGCTGGTTGCCAGTTGTTTGACCAGTTCGATGCCTTCGGGGGATTTGAGATTCAGCGCCAACGATTTCTTGTTACGTGATTGCAGGTACCACCACAACGAAGTGCCTTCGTGCAGCTTGCGCCATTTGCGCAAGGGATCACCCTGGCCCATGGCTTCGATCTTGATCACCTCGGCGCCGAACTCGGCGAGCATGCGGGCAGCGAATGGCGCGGCGATCAGCGTGCCGATCTCGATCACTTTGATTGCACTCAAGGGGGCAGTCATCGCGGGGTACCTCTGGTTGTTCTTGGAATTGATGCCAAGGCTAGAGGACCGAGCCCTGAGGAATCCAACCTTCAGTTGGCAACAAGCGTTCGCGAAACGCGAACGCTCCCGCAGGAGCTGCCGCAGGCTGCGATCTTTTTGATCATTGGAAGATCGAGATCAAAGAATCGCAGCCTGCGGCAGCTCCTACGGGGGAGAGGTACTTTTTAAATGCTCAAACAACATCCGGCTCACCGGCGACAGCAACGCCTCATCGCGCACCACCAGAATCAACGCCCGATCCGACCATTGATCCGTCAACGGCACCGCATGCAATCCCAACGCCCGACCAAACAGCTCGTAAGCCTTGTGCGGCAAAATGCCGATGCCCATGTTGGCCTGAACCATCCGGCACATCGCATCAAACCCCGGCACGTGAATGCGCAGGCGCAACACTTTGCCGGATTCACGCGCCGCCGCATGGGTGCGCATGTTGATCGAACTGGCGGCGTGCAGACCGACGTAATCGCTGTCCAGGGTGTCGGCAAAAGCCAGGCTCGAACGGCTCGCCAACGGATGATGCGACGGCATCAACACCACCAGTTTGTCCTGACGATACAACACGCTGTGCAACCCCTTGACGTCACTGTCGATGGAACAGATCCCGAGATCCGCCACGCCATCCAGCACCCCCTGGATTACCCCGGCGCTTGGCCGCTCTTCAAGGTCAGTCTTGACCTGCGGATGACGCTCGGAAAAATCGCGCAGGTCTTCGGGCAAAAACTGAATGATCGCCGACAGATTGGCGAGCATCCGCACGTAACCGCGCACACCGTGGCTGTGCTCGCCCATTTCAAGGCCCATCTTCTCGACGTTGAACAGCATCTGCCGCGCATGGTGCAGCAGGGTTTCGCCGGCCGGCGTCAACGTCATGCCCTTGGCCTGACGCACAAACAGGCTGATGCCCAGCGCCTCTTCAAGCTCCATCAGACGCTTGCTCGCCGCCGACACCGCAATGGCTTCACGGGTCGCCGCACGGGTCAGCGTACCCTCTTCATGCACGGCGACGAAGAGTTGCAGAGTGATCAGGTCGAGACGACGGATCAGGCTTTTTTGCAGCATCTGGGACTCGTTAAATAGAGATCGGTTGAATTGGCAGGATATCTCGCTTTATGTCGCGAAATGCAAACCCAACACCTCCAACGCTCATCGCGAATTGTCCTACGCGGCTCTTAACCACGCCATACACCACTACAGGATCGGGACTATTCATAACCGGCCACGCAGCGATCAAAGTACTTGTTTAGAAAAGACGCCAGGTCCATGAAAAACACCACCACCCTCCTCGTCACCTGCAGCACGGTGTTTCTCGCCCAGCTAGGCATGAGCATTTACCTGACAGCACTGCCGGAGATTGCTCGATATGTCAAAGCCGACGCCTCGCAGGCATCCTGGGGGTTAGCGGTGTATCTGATCGGAATGGCGATGCCGATGCTGTTCTGGGGCAGTCTGTCCAGCGCATAGGGCGCAAACCGGTGTTACTGGCAGCATTGGGAATTTATGGTTCAGCGAATCTTGTCTTGCCTCTGTCTTCGACGCTGGAATCTTTTTTGATCCTTCGCCTGCTTCAAGGCGTCGGCGCAAGCGGGATTTCGGTGAGGCCCGGGTACTGATCAGCGACAGTTTCAGTGGCGCTTTGCTGGCCAAAGCGCTTTCCTGGATTTCGATTTCCTTTGTGGTGGCATTGGGTGTAGGCCAGTACCTGGGCTCAATCATCCAGTCTGGCCTGGGTTGGCCTTGGATTTTTTACCTCTTGGGTGGTGCGACCCTGTTGATGCTCGCGACTGTGATGCGAATCAGATTTGCGAAGCCGACCGAAGAAAATTCACAGTTATTCGCCTGGCCAAATTACTGGCGAATACTGCGTGATCGAGCCTTCCTGTTGCCGACACTCGCCGGAGGTTTGGGGTATGGCGTGATCATCGCATTCAACACGGCAGCACCGTTGATTCTGCAGGGCCTCTTCAAGTGGTCGGCAGTGGATTACGGGTGACTGGGCTGGCCCATCAGTGCGGCGTATTTCCTGGGCGCCTTGGGCGTCAACGCTTTCGTGGTTCTGTCACTGTTATGCACCTTCCTCGCTTTGGGTGCGATGCTTTGTGTACTCGCTTCGAGGGGTCAAAGCGCGCATTGATCGGGCTCGGCATCGGCTCGTGATAAAGTCGCCGCCCATCAGCCCCCTTTTGCCGTGAGACTTTGATCGCAATGACCGATTTCCAGGATGTCGATGCCCAACTTGAAGACTGGAACGCCTTGCGCAGCACCGTTTCGTTCAGCGGTTTGCTGGTGGGGAACGGTGCCAGCCGGACGGTGTGGGATGACTTTGGGTACGAGTCGTTGTTCGAGAACGCTCGCACCGTTGAAGAAAAACCCCTGAGCCCTTCGGAACTGAGTGTGTTCGATGCGATGCAGACGCGCAGTTTCGAGCAAGTGCTGAGCGCGCTGAAAATCACCAGTCGGGTCAACAAGGCCTTGGCCGTCAGTTCTGCCGCACCGCGCAATCGTTATTACGCGATCAAGGAAGCGCTGATCAACACGGTGCATGCGGTGCACATCCCATGGCGGTTGGTAGTGCCTTCGACACTGGCAACGATCAATCAGGAAATGGCCAGCTACCGCACTGTGTTCACCACCAATTACGACTTGCTCAACTATTGGGCATTGCAGCATCAACCCGGCGCGATTACTGATCTGTTTCAGGGCGCCGAGCCCGGTTTTGACCTCAGCGCCACGGCCACCGACAAAACCCGTTTGCTGTACCTGCACGGTGGTTTGCACCTGGTGCGCAATCAGGACGGAACCGCGCGAAAATTGATGTCGACCGAAGGCACGTTGCTGGGCAGTTTCGCCATCAACAACACGATCAAGACCCTCGACGATGTGCCATTGTTCGTCAACGAAGGGCCGAGTGCGGAAAAGCTCAAGACCATTCGCAGTTCGGACTATCTGTCGTTCTGCTACGAGCAGTTACTCGGCCATGACCAGGCGCTGTGTATTTTCGGCCATGCCCTGGGCGAGCAGGACAGCCACATCATCCATGCCTTGCGCCTTGCGAAACCGCAGGTGGTGGCGATCTCGATTTATCCGCGCAGCAAGGCGTTCATCCAGCATCAGAAGCGGCATTACGCGAAGGTGTTCGAAGGGACGGGGGTTGAGTTGCGGTTATTTGATTCGAAGACGCATGGTTTGGGCAGCCCGAAGCTCACGGTTCCTGTCGAGCTTTAGCGGCGGATGACGCCTTCGCGAGCAGGCTCGCCCCCACAGTGGAATGCATTTCAATGTGGGGGCGAGTCGGGTTTGAAGGGGACGTTCAAAGCACGGGCAAGGTCTTGTCCTTGATCACGGTCGTTGGCCCATTGGCCTTCACGCTGGCGATGCCTTTGTCCATGGCCACGGGTGATGAATAGGCCTCGCTACTGCCGATAATTTCGTGGTTACCGGCTTTGAGATTGAAGTAAGGATGGCCATCCTTGGTGGTTTTTTTCTCGTAGCGTTCATCCAGCGGGCTGTTGGCCTGGACCGATGCAATGCCTTTGTCGGCGGCGGCGCGGGTGGTGTACAGCTCGCTGGTCAGAATGGTTTCGGCGTTCGCTGCCTTCAGCACAAACCTGAACTGACCACTACTGCTTTTGCTGACTTCGTACCATCCGGACATGCTGTTTCTCCTGGACAATTGAGAGGATGCGCGCTTCAGAGTAAAGACCAGCACCAGGCTTCTGTCGCCTGTCCAGGCCCTTCGCGAGCAGGCTCGCTCTCACAGGTTCAGCGTAATCCCTGCGGGAGCGAGCCTGCTCGCGGTAGTCCATGCGGTAGCAGTTACTTCACCACCGCCCGCACCACCGATAACTCTGGCGCCTGCGTGCGTCGCTGACTCAAATACCGCGTACAACTCACCCGCAGAAACGAAGCGAAATTGACCACCTCTCCTCTATAGTCCATCACCTCTTCGTACAACTTGGCGATCAACTGATTGGTGGTCATGCTGTCGACCTCGGCAATTTCGCTGAGGATGTCCCAGAACTGATTCTCCAGTCTCAGGGTCGTGACCACCCCGCAGATGCGCAGCGAGCGCGAGCGCGACTCGTAGAGAATCGGGTCGGCTTTGACGTACAGCTCGCACATGGCAAATCCCTCGTTACAGCGTGATTTGGGTCCCCAGTAACCCGAGGAAACCGGCAAGCCAGTTCGGGTGCGCAGGCCAGGCCGGTGCAGTGGCCAGATTGCCTTGAACATGGCCGTCCGTCACCGGGATGTCGATGAATGTACCGCCGGCCAGGCGAACTTCCGGGGCGCAGGCGGGGTAGGCGCTGCATTCACGGCCCTCAAGAATTCCCGCTGCCGCCAGTAATTGCGCGCCATGACATACCGCGGCAATCGGTTTACCCGCCTTATCGAAATCCCGGACCAGCTCCAAAACTTTTTCATTCAGGCGCAGGTACTCCGGAGCACGACCACCCGGAATCAACAACGCGTCATAGTCAGCAGACTTGACCTTGGCAAAATCAAAGTTCAGGGCGAACAGGTGACCGGGTTTTTCGCTGTAGGTCTGATCGCCTTCGAAGTCATGGATCGCCGTACGAACGGTTTGACCGGCAGCCTTGTCCGGACAAACGGCGTGCACCGTGTGGCCGACCATGAGCAGCGCCTGGAAAGGCACCATCACTTCGTAGTCTTCGACGTAATCGCCGACCAGCATCAGAATTTTTTTCGCCGCCATGGGGAGGACTCCTCTGGAAAATGCGTAGGAGTATTCAAGGTAGTCCTTATCCAGCGGGTCGGGTAACAACCGGCTACTACCTGAAGCGATGCCGATCTCAAACTGTACGGATATTTCTGCGGCCATCTGTAAGCGCCAAAGCCCCGGTTTTATGGCTAGATAAAAACATCCACCACCCTCCACGATTCTGGTTGCCAACATGTCTTCGCGCGAAAACACCGGCATGGCCCTGGGCCTGCTCGGCGTTGTGATTTTCAGCCTTACCCTGCCCTTCACACGGATCGTCGTGCAGGAACTTCATCCGCTGCTCAATGGCTTGGGGCGGGCGTTGTTCGCAGCGATTCCGGCGGCTTTGCTGTTGCTGTGGCGACGGGAAAAGTGGCCGACCTGGAAACAGGTCAAAGGCCTGAGCCTGGTGATTGCAGGGGTGATCCTGGGCTTCCCGGTGCTGTCAGCCTGGGCCATGCAAACCTTGCCGGCGTCTCATGGGGCACTGGTCAACGGCCTGCAGCCTCTGTGCGTAGCGCTCTATGCCGCGTGGTTGTCCCATGAGCGACCGTCGAAAGCCTTCTGGGCTTGTGCAGCACTAGGCAGTGCGCTGGTGCTCGGTTATGCGCTGATCAGCGGCGCAGGCAGTATTCAAGCCGGGGATTTGTTGATGCTCGGAGCCATTGCGGTGGGCGGCCTTGGCTACGCCGAAGGTGGTCGATTGGCCAGGGAGATGGGCGGCTGGCAGGTCATCTGCTGGGCGCTGGTATTGTCGACGCCCTTGCTGATCGGGCCGGTGATGTACCTGGCGCTGCAGCATCAGGGTGAAATCTCGTCAAAGACCTGGTGGGCTTTCGGTTACGTTTCTCTGTTTTCGCAGTTCATCGGGTTCTTCGCCTGGTATGCCGGGCTCGCCATGGGCGGCATTGCCCGGGTCAGTCAGATCCAGTTGTTGCAGATCTTCTTCACCATCGCCTTTTCAGCACTGTTCTTCGGTGAACACGTTGAACCGATCACTTGGGTGTTTGCGGCGGGTGTGATCGTGACGGTAGTGCTGGGGCGCAAGACCGCAGTGCACCCGGCGCAAGCTGCCACCGCTTAACCCCGTAGGAGCCCGGCTTGCCGGCGAAGGCGTCCTCGAGATCGCTATCGCCGGCAAGCCGGACTCCTACAGGATCAGAGGTAACCATCAGCACGCAGCAGGGTTTCCAGGCAGTGTTCAGTGATGTGGTAGAAGTCCTTCAGTTCCTGGATTTTCGCCAACAGCTGGCCCGGATCTACCGGCTCGGCGCGTTTGACCGCCAGAATCATCTTGTTCTTGTTGGTGTGGTCCAGGGAGATGAACTCGAACACCTTGGTCTCGTAACCGCAAGCCTCCAGGAACAAGGCACGCAAGCTGTCGGTGACCATTTCTGCCTGCTGGCCCAGGTGCAATCCGTATTGCAACATCGGCTTGAGCAACGCCGGGCTCTGGATTTGCAGGCGAATCTGTTTGTGGCAGCACGGCGAGCACATGATGATCGAGGCGCCGGAACGTATACCGGTGTGGATCGCATAATCGGTGGCGATGTCGCAGGCATGCAGGGCGATCATCACATCCAGCTCACTCGGCGCCACGCTGCGCACATCACCGCACTTGAAGATCAGCCCCGGATGCTCGAGCTTTGCCGCCGCGGTGTTGCACAGGGTGACCATGTCTTCTCGCAACTCGACGCCGGTCACTTCACCTTCGGCCTTCAAGGTATTGCGCAGGTAATCGTGGATGGCGAACGTCAGATAGCCCTTGCCTGAACCGAAGTCCGCCACCCGCACCGGTTTGTCCAGCGCTAATGGCGACGAGGTCAGGGCATGGCTGAAGACTTCGATGAATTTGTTGATCTGCTTCCACTTGCGCGACATCGCCGGGATCAGTTCATGCTTGCTGTTGGTGACGCCGAGGTCAGCGAGAAACGGCCGATTCAGATCGAGAAACCGGTTTTTCTCGCGGTTATGTTCGGCAGACGGTGCTTCACGCAATTGCTGGGGTTTGCTCTTGAACAGCGAAGACTTGCCCTTTTTGCTGTATTCGAGCTGGGCTTCGTCTGTCAACGATAACAAATGCGCATTTTTGAATGCCGCGGGCAGCAGTTCGGCAATGCTCGCGACGCCTTCGGCCACGGGTAGATTTTTGGTGATGTCGCGGGTCTTGTACCGGTAGACGAAGGACAGGCACGGCTGCGCCTTGACCGTGACCGGCTTGATGATGAGCCGCTGCAGGTCTGCCTCGGTGCCTGCGTACTTGGCCAGCACCAGCTTGATAAAGGCGTTTTGATCGAGGCTGGTTTGCAACAGATCGATGAACTGGGCGTGATGATCCGGCGCGAGGCTGGCGGGAGTAGCGGTGACAGACATGGAAAACGGCCTCGGGCGATGCAAATCGGAGAATGCCGTTATTTTAAGGGCGAGGAGGACTTTGGGCACGGAGTTATTTTTGTTGCTGGTCCCGGTCATGACGCCAGGACCTCGATACCGCCTTTGAAACGTCAGCGCTCCACCAGGCGAAGCTTGCGGTTACTCGGCGAATTGATGATGTGTTTGACAATCAGTCCTACCGGCACCGCCCAGGTCAGGCCATTGACCGGGTCAGTCACCATGGCGACCGTTTCAGAGCTTGCAGCGATGTCCAGACGTCGACGGTCGTTGCTGGATTTGAGTACGCCGTAAGCATGACTGACCAGTTTTTCCGCCACATGCATCGGCACATCCACGCTCTGCAAATGTTTGACCGCGCGACAGAACAAGACTTGATCATCGACTCCCCCTTCGGTTTCATGGCGCACCAGATACGCTTGGGCAATCGCCAGCAACTCCTCATTCAGATCGGCCTTTTCATCCTCCTTCATGCTTTCGCCACCTGCGGTGCATCGGTCGTGACAGGATTCACAACGACAGGACGCGCGGCATGGCGCAAATCGGGTCCTGCGCAAGGCAGGCGTACGGCTGGATTGGGCATGCCGCTGGGCGAAAGCTCGTGGGTCATCTCAAATTCGGCACGAACGGACCAGCCGCAGGCCTCCGACGTGCATTGCAGATACGCCACGCGCAGAAAAATATGGCGACCCTCGCTGGTGCGAATGCGCATCCTGTTCAAGCAGTGCGGACACACCATTTTATAAGTACTCATGCTCTATTCCCGATAGTCACTTGGTGGCAATCAACGTGATCAACCGTAATACTGTTTAAAACGCTCATCGCAGCGTTTCGATCTTGCGAACAATGTCTGCCAGACATAAGGAAGTGCATCGGGCAGACGCGTAATGGGCTTGAGCCATGCTCGTAGGAAATCACCCTGATACCATTGGGAAGTTTCGACATCGTATTTTGCTGTCTCATAGTTGATGATTGATTACTTGCAAGAAAATAAGTACTCATTACGCATAAATTAGGCACTCAAAAAGCATAAGTCAAAAGGAAGAGGCTCAAATTGCGTAGCAAAAAATCACAAGCTGTTCTGGCCAGACTTAAACAGGTAACCGGCACAAAAACCGACGCCTCATTGTCTTCTGCCCTTCAGATCAGCCCACAAACCTTAAGTAGCTGGAAAGGTCGCGACAGCACACCATACTCATTATGCGTAGATCTTGCTCAAGCGCGTGGCATCTCCCTCGACTGGTTGCTGCTGGGTGAGGGTCCGATTTTGAGACAAGCCATGACCGATACTTCGGCAAGCCCTCCGCCAAGCACTGAACGGGAAAACACTATTCTCGCGTTATGGCGGTTGCTCGACGAAGAAGGACGTTGCGCCATCCAAAACACACTGGAGGAAAAGCAACGGCTACGAGACATGGAAATCAAGCTTTGCGAAATGGCCACGATTCTGGCGACACTTAAACCTTCGAGCGAAACTTGAAGAAAAATCCGCTCTTCATTGTTTCAAGGCAAATTTCCTGGCCCTTTCATCGTCGCCCCCTGAGGTGCCGAATGATGTCGCCGATACCGGCGCCATCGACCCACTGCATGAGCTTGATACTGACGGGAATAACGATCAGTGCGCAAAGAAAGGCCGTTACGCCGGCAGTCAGAAAAGGCGCCAACGGATGTGCGACAGGCGTGAAAAGGTAACCGACACCGGCAGAAAGCAACCATGAGCCTATACGCTGCCAGGTTTTGAGGTTGCTGCGAGTGGTCGTGACCAGCCACGCGCCGAGCGCTGCACCGAACAGAACCTCTCCGTCAAGAACAGGCAATGTTGCAATTCCCAACGCCAACATAAGTGCGCTGATGCTGTGGTATATCGAATCAGTCAGGCTCATGGGAACCTCGCCGGGCGACAGAATCGACCTTGAACGCTCCTGACTCGATCGCCTTGAGTAACGCAGTGCTGCGAGAGTTGACGTCGAATTTTCTTCGAATGTTGGCGAAGTGGAAATTGACGGTCGACTCCGCGCAATTCTCGATCCGGGCGATTTCCCAGGTCGTCTTTCCCCTGTAACACCACATCAGGATTTGTGTTTCTTTCACCGTCAACTTCACCGACGGTGCGCTTTTCTTTGTGCCAGGACCTAACCGTGCCAGAGAGTCGATCGATTGTTGGGTTGACATAAGAATCCCTCTACGTCGAAGCGCCCTTCGCTGGGCGTCCGCTAATAGAGAGAAATACTGACGAGTAGAATAATCCCGGACAATTGACGGGATTTGTAGCGGCGAGCGCTACAGGACGACATGAAAAGATTTAAGCGAGCACCACCAATCGGTTCGGCAACTCATTGCGCAAATGAGTCACCGGAACATGCACTTTGAGCAGCTCGCCACAAGCCTCGATGCAGCTGACAAACCCTTGAAGGGTCTGGCCCTGCTTCACCTGCCGGGTAAAACTGGCAACGATTTCGTCCCAATTCTTGTTGTCGAGACGATTGGAAATCCCCTCATCCACCAGAATTTCCACATAGCGTTCGGCCTCTGAGACAAAAATCAGCATGCCGGTACTGCCTTCGGTGTGGTGCAGGTTCTGCTCCAGAAACTGTCGGCGGGCCAGGTTTGAGGCACGCCAATGACGCACCGAACGCGGGACCAGGTGGGTGGTCACTTTCGGCAGGCGAAACACCAGGCACAACACGATAAAGGTGATCCATTGCATCAGCAGCAGGCTGTGCAGGGTCAGCCAGCCGGTAAGGTAATGCACGATGCCTGGCACCAGCAGCGCCACCAGGCTGGCCCATAGCAGCGCAATGTAGGCATAGTCGTCGGCACGGGCCGCGAGCACGGTCACCAGTTCCGCATCGGTGTCGCGCTCGACCCGGGCAATCGCCTCGGCGACCTTGCGTTGTTCGTGTTCAGTCAGTAATGCCATGTCGTGAAATGCCTGATCGGAATTATTTTCACCAGCCGCCGGAAGAACCGCCACCGCCGAAACTGCCCCCACCGCCGCTGAAGCCCCCGCCACCGCCACCGCCAAACCCCCCTCCGCCAAAACCGCCGCCGGACCTTCCGGAACCGCCACGGCCGGAAGGGAGGATACCGAGCATTTGCCCAACAAAGACTGTCAGGATGAACAACAGCAGCAAAAACACGAAGACCCCGGGATGGCGCGAGACGAAATCGTCCCCCGGGTCACCTCGAGACTCATAGACGGTCGACGGCTCGTCCAATGGATTGCCGCCCAGTACCACCAGCATGGCCGCAACACCATCACTGATGCCTTTGCTGAAGTTTCCAGCCTTGAATGACGGCGTGATGACCTGATTGATGATCACCGAACTCTGGGCATCGGTGAGGCGATCCTCCAGACCATAGCCGACTTCGATACGCAGTTTTCGCTCGTCCCGGGCGACAATCAGCAAGGCACCATTGTTCTTGTCCTTCTGGCCAATGCCCCAGTGGCGGCCAAGTTGATAACCGAAATCGGCAATGTCGGTGCCCTGCAAATCCGGCAACGTGACCACCACCAGTTGCTCGCCAGTGGCAGTTTCGTGGGCCTGAAGTTGCTGGGTCAGTTGCTGTCGCACCGACGGTTCGATCATTTGGGCGTTGTCCACCACCCGCCCGGTCAACGCCGGAAAAACCAGCTCGGCACGAGCGGTAACGGCCAGCATCCCCAACACCAGCATCAAGCCCACTTTCAACACACGCATTGGCAACCTCTTGTCGTGATGTTCATCCCGTTTTCAGAACTTGACCTCTGGGGGCTTTTCCGAGCCCGGTGTGGCTTCGAAGGTCTCGCGAACCGGCAGGCTGCTGTACATCACCGTATGCCACAGGCGACCGGGGAAGGTACGGATCTCGGTGTTGTACTTCTGCACCGCGAGGATGAAGTCGCGCCGGGCCACGCTGATGCGGTTTTCGGTGCCCTCAAGCTGCGATTGCAGGGCAAGGAAATTCTGGTTGGCCTTGAGGTCCGGATAACGCTCTGACACCACCATCAACCGACTCAAGGCGCCACTGAGCTGGTCCTGGGCCTGCTGGTACTGTTTGAGCTTTTCCGGGTTGTCCAGGGTCGAGGCGTCCACCTGGATCGACGTGGCTTTGGCCCGCGCTTCGATGACGGCAGTCAGGGTCTCCTTCTCGTGAGCCGCATAGCCCTTCACGGTTTCCACCAGATTGGGGATCAGGTCGGCGCGGCGCTGGTACTGGTTCTGCACCTGGCCCCACGCGGCTTTGGCCTGTTCGTCCAGGGTCGGGATATTGTTGATGCCGCAGGCGCTCAGCAGTGTGGCCAGCATGAGCAGCGTGGCGACCTGCAGGCGCGAACGATAGATTGGACTGACATTCATCAGGATCAAGCTCCCTTATACATTTCATGAAAAACCCGACCGTGAAACCTTCTCAGCCGGCTCTTGGGGCATAATCGCCCGCGCCTCTGGATTGCCACGGGCCGATGGGCTAAAAAGAGGCCCTGCGCGAAAACGCGTGCGGACTTCGGTTGTGGTTTTTTCAGTCAGCACCCGAACAACAATAGTCGCTCCCTAACTTTTGGCTGGCCGGCGCGTTCATCGCCGTTTGGGCCCTTGAGAAAACTATTCATGAAGAAGCTGTGTTTGCTGGGCCTGTTCGTCGGCCTGGCCAGTCATAACGTATTGGCCGCCACGACACCCGCACCCCTGGAGAACAAGGACGCTTTCATCAGCAACCTGATGAAGCAAATGACCCTCGATGAAAAAATCGGCCAGCTGCGCCTGATCAGCATCGGCCCGGAAATGCCCCGGGAGCTGATCCGCAAGGAAATCGCGGCAGGCAACATCGGCGGCACGTTCAACTCGATCACCCGCCCGGAAAACCGGCCGATGCAGGACGCGGCGATGCGCAGCCGCCTGAAGATCCCGATGTTTTTCGCCTATGACGTGATCCACGGTCACCGCACCATTTTCCCGATCCCGCTGGCCCTGGCCTCGAGCTGGGACATGGACGCCATTGCCCTGTCCGGGCGCATCGCCGCCAAGGAAGCCTCATCGGACGGCGTCGACCTCACCTTCGCGCCGATGGTCGACATCTCCCGCGACCCACGTTGGGGCCGTACTTCCGAAGGCTTCGGCGAAGACACCTACCTGGTGTCGCGCATTGCCGGCGTCATGGTCAAGGCGTTCCAGGGCTCCGGTGCAAACGCGGCCGACAGCATCATGGCCAGCGTCAAGCATTTCGCCTTGTACGGCGCGGTCGAGGGCGGACGCGACTACAACGTTGTCGACATGAGCCCGGTCAAGATGTACCAGGATTACCTGCCGCCCTACCGCGCGGCAATTGACGCGGGTGCTGGCGGGGTGATGGTTGCACTGAACTCGATCAACGGCGTGCCGGCCACCGCCAATACCTGGCTGATGAATGACCTGCTGCGCAAGGATTGGGGCTTCAAAGGCCTGGCCGTCAGTGACCATGGGGCAATTTTCGAGCTCATCAAGCACGGCGTTGCCGCCGATGGCCGCGAAGCCGCGAAGCTCGCGATCAAGGCCGGTATCGACATGAGCATGAACGACACCCTCTATGGCAAAGAGCTGCCAGGGCTGTTGAAGGCCGGCGAGATTGAACAAAGCGACATCGATAACGCCGTGCGTGAAGTGCTGGCGGCCAAGTACGACATGGGCCTGTTCAAGGACCCGTACCTGCGCATCGGCAAAGCCGAGCAAGATCCGGCCGACACCAATGCCGATAGCCGCCTGCACCGGGCCGAGGCCCGAGACGTGGCGCGCCGCAGTCTGGTGCTGTTGAAAAACCAGGGCGAAACCCTGCCGCTGAAAAAAACCGCGAAAATCGCTTTGGTGGGTCCGCTGGCCAAGGCACCGATCGACATGATGGGTAGCTGGGCCGCTAACGGTCGCCCTGCGCAATCGGTCACGCTGTTCGACGGCATGACCGCTGCACTGGGTTCGCAATCGACGTTGATCTATGCCCGTGGCGCCAACATCACCAGCGATCCAAAAATCCTCGGTTACCTGAACTTCCTCAACTTCGATGCCCCGGAAGTGGTAGACGATCCGCGTTCGGCGCAAGTGCTGATCGACGAAGCGGTGAAAGCCGCCAAGGATGCCGATGTGGTGGTCGCAGCGGTGGGCGAGTCCCGCGGCATGTCGCACGAATCATCGAGCCGCACCGATATCAACATCCCGCCCAACCAGCGCGAATTGATCAAAGCCTTGAAAGCTACCGGCAAACCGTTGGTGCTGGTGTTGATGAACGGCCGCCCGCTGTCGATTCTCGAAGAGAAGGAACAGGCTGACGCGATCCTGGAAACCTGGTTCAGCGGTACGGAAGGCGGCAACGCCATTGCCGACGTGCTGTTCGGCGACTACAACCCGTCGGGCAAACTGCCGATCACTATCCCGCGCTCGGTAGGCCAGATTCCGACCTATTACAACCACCTGAGCATTGGCCGGCCCTTCACGCCGGGCAAGCCGGGCAACTACACGTCGCAGTATTTCGATGACACCACCGGCCCGCTGTTCCCGTTCGGCTTCGGCTTGAGCTACACCGATTTCAACCTGAGCAACATGGCACTGTCGTCGACCACGCTGAACAAGACCGGCAAGCTCGACGCCAGCGTCACGGTGAAAAACACCGGCAAGCGTGACGGCGAAACCGTGGTGCAGTTGTACATTCAGGACGTGACCGGTTCGATGATCCGGCCGCTCAAGGAGTTGAAGAACTTCCAGAAAGTGATGATCAAGGCTGGCGAACAGAAAGTCGTGCACTTCACCATCACCGAGGATGACCTGAAGTTCTACAACACCCAGCTCAAGTACGCAGCGGAGCCCGGCAAGTTCAACGTGCAGATCGGCCTGGATTCCCAGGACGTGACGCAGCAGAGTTTTGAGTTGCTGTAACCCTCAACGCAAAAGATCGCAGCCTTCGGCAGCTCCTACGGGGAACACCTCATACCCCTGCAAGAGCTGCCGAAGGCTGCGATCTTTTGATCTCGCTTTAACTTTATCCCCGCCGATCCAGCAGATTCACCACCAGCCGATCCACCCACCCCCAGATCCTCTGCTTGACCCGCTTCCACAGCGGTCGACGCTGCCATGCCTCCAGACTGACTTCCAGGCTCTGGGTAAAGTCCCGTTCGAAACTCGCCGCTACCGCCCGGGTCAGGCTTGGGTCCAGCGCTTCAAGATTGGCTTCCAGGTTGAAGCGCAAGTTCCAGTGATCGAAATTGCACGAACCAATACTGACCCAGTCGTCGATCAGGACCATTTTCAGGTGCAGGAAGCACGGCTGGTACTCAAAAATCCGCACCCCGGCCTTGAGCAGTCGCGGATAGTAGCGATGCCCGGCGTAACGCACGGACGGGTGATCAGTGCGCGGCCCGGTCAACAGCAGGCGCACATCGACGCCTCGGGCAGCGGCACGGCGCAATGAGCGACGGACTTTCCAGGTCGGCAGAAAATATGGCGTGGCCAGCCAGATCCGACGCTGGCCGCTATTCAATGCGCGAATCAACGATTGCAGAATATCGCGGTGCTGGCGGGCGTCGGCGTAGGCAACGCGGCCCATGCCCTCACCCACCGAAGGTACCCGCGGCAAGCGTGGCAAACCAAAATGCGAAGCCGGGCGCCAGGCGCGGCGATGACGGTTGGCGATCCATTGGCGGTCGAACAGCAACTGCCAGTCGAGCACCAGCGGCCCGGACATTTCCACCATGACTTCGTGCCACTCGCTGACGTCTTCACCAGGCATCCAGAACTCATCGGTAACGCCAGTGCCACCAACGACGGCCAGGCTCTGATCGACCAACAACAGCTTGCGATGATCACGGTAGAAGTTGCCGACCCAGCGCCGCCAGTTCAGGCGATTGTAGAACCGCAACTCGACCCCGGCGGACGTCAGGCGCTGGCGCAAGGCCAGTGTGAAAGCCAGGCTGCCATAGTCATCGAACAGGCACCGCACCCGCACGCCGCGCTCGGCGGCCTGGACCAGCGCCTGAACCATCTCCTCGGCGCAAGCGCCCGCCTCGACCAGGTACAACTCCAGTTCAACCTGTTCTTCGGCACGGGCAATCGCCACCAGCATGCGCGGGAAGAACTGCGGGCCGTCGATCAAGAGTTCGAAGTGGTTGCCTTCACGCCAGGGAAATATCGGTCCGGCCATGTCAGCGCGCCGTGAAAATCAGCACCGCACCCACCGGCACCGACAGACCGATCGCGGACAACCCGGCCAATTTGCGCAAGGTTTCAAGGCCAGGCGCCAGCTCGAAGTCTTCAGCGCTGATAACCACCGGCTCAAGCGTCACCACCTGGAAACGCCGGTCATCGAGACGGGTGGCCAGCAACTGGGCGTTGTACGTGTGCTGCTTGCCATGCAGATCGACGGTCAGCGGCAGGCGCAATTCCAGTTGCGCACCGGGAGCGAGATCGTTGATCGGACGCAAATCGATCTGGGTGGTGATCAAGGCTTCGGGAAACTTTTCGATCTCGAACAGCTCTTTGCGCATGCGCTCATCGCGCAACGGGATGCCGCTGTTGATCGAATCCATCTCGACTTCCACTCGCGCCAAACCCTTGGGATCGACCTGGCCATGCAGCACCAGAAAGCGCTGCACTTCAGAAACATTGGCGTTTTTGGTGCTGACAAATGACAGCCGCGAGGATTCGCCGTCGAGGTACCAGTCGGCGTGGGCCGACAGCGTAGCGCCAGCCAACAGCAGGAAAGATAGGGTTTTCAAAGTGAAACACTTGAACATAAAAACTCGTGAGGGCAGATAAACCTGTGCTGAACCTTAACTGGCCCTCAGCGCATTGCAAGCCATCTACGCCACCCAACCCGCTTTTGTGGCGAGCAAGCTTCATTGCTTCCAGGGCAGCAAGCGACAGCCCTGATGCTCGCCAATCCACTGTGCGCTGTTGCTGCGCCCCATACCGCTGGCTGTTACACGCTTGATGGCAATGTCATCGGTGAAGCCGCTGGTCGGCAACCACTGTTTCACATACCCGCGGCAATACTCGGGGTGGTTGTTCATCACATAACGGCACGAGCAATACTCCTTGGCGGTGTAGGCGCTGATGATGTCGGGGAACGCCCCTAACGCCACGCGCTCATGCCAGATCCAGCCGAGCAATGCCAACAGCAGGATCAACAACAGCGAGCTGATCGGTCGGCGTCGAAGAAATCCGCTCATGGCCGCACCGTTGTGGCGACGGCTTTCAGCGCGAGCTTGAGCATTTCGTTGTGCCGGTAGCTGCCGTCGCGGTCGTCGCCGTAGCGCACGATCACCAGTTTTTCACTGGGTATCACGTACATCGCCTGCCCCCAATGGCCCAACGCAGCGAAGGTGTCGGCAGGCGCATCGGGCCAAGGTTGGGCGGCCCCGTCAGCTGCGCGATTGAGCCACCAGTGGCCACCGGGCACGGCGTCATCCTGACGGGCACGATAGTGGGCAAAGGGTTCGCGGTTGAACGCGATCCAGTCTCTGGGCAACAGTTGTTTATCGCCCCAACGCCCGTCACGGGCCATCAACAAGCCGACGCGCGCCAGATCCCGCGCCGTGAGATACGCATACGAAGACGCAACGAAAGTGCCAGTGTCATCGGCTTCCCACACGGCATGGCCAATACCCAACGGCTCGAACAGCGCAGTCCATGGATAGTCGGCGTAGCGATTGGGCCCGACGATGTTTTTCAACGCAGCGGACAACAGGTTGCTGTCACCACTGGAATAACGAAACGCCTGGCCCGGCGCTGCATAGCTGTCGTGATCGACGGTGAATTCAGCCATATCCCTACGCCCCCGGGTGTAGAGCATGGCCACAACCGAGGATTTCAACGGTGCGTATTCGTAGTCTTCCTGCCAGTCGATGCCCGAGGCCCAGTGCAGCAGGTCGGCCAGGGTCATGGCCGGGTATTTGTTCAGCGGCGGATAAAACTTCTGTACCGGGTCTTGAAGCTTGAACAACCCTTCGCCGTAAGCCATGCCAAGGACGGATGCCATCAGGCTCTTGCTGATCGACCACGTCAGGTGTGGCGTCTGGGCCGTGGTCGGGCCGGCGTAGCGTTCGTAGATCAACTGGCCGTCGTGGATCACGACCAAGGCGTCAGTGCGAATGCCTTGACGGGTACTATCGTCGCGAGGTGGGAAGGCGTAGGACTCAAGCGCCTCTCGCGCAGACCCGGTGATGGTCGGGCCGGTCGGCCATTGCTCGGCGGGCCACTGTTCGGCGTGGGCGAAGACGCTAAAAAACAGCAGGAAAATCAGGGAAAAGCCTTTCAGCATGGCGGGGGCTCATGGGAAATAACCGGGTTAGCCTAGCCCAATCAAATGACACTCAGGCGACCCTTGTAGGAGCTGCCGAACGCGGCCCGAGCCTTCGACAGCTCCCAAAATTCTCAGAGGCCCGCCAATGCCTTGGCCAACCGCTTGCCCCGCGCCCCCGCCGCCAGATCCATCACGGCCTGATCGCGCTGCCACATTGCCGCCCACTCTGGAGGTCCCTCGGCCAGCGCTTCATTGATTGGTTTTTTCAGGGCCTCGAACTGCGCAAACAACCCGCCCAGCAACACATGCCCGGCCGGGCTGGTGGGCGGCAGTCGGCTGACTTCCGCGCAACCGGCGAGCAAAGCCAACAAACGCAACTGCAAGCCTTGCGACCAATCACTCTGCTGGCCAACGCCATACAACCACGCGGTCATGGCACTCAGTACATAAATGTCTTCCAGCGTGCGGAACGGTTTGACGTAGGCATCCCAACCATCCCCCGCCAGCAATTCGCATAACGCGTTTTCCAGAAACAGCCGGCCATGGCTGATGTCCGGCATCAATGGGATCGCCGGCAGTTGCTCCACCCGCACACCCGGCTCATCACGATAAATCACCGCCAGGCTCAAACGCGGATCTTCGTCGGGCTCTTCACTGCGTGCAGCCACCAGCAACCAGTCGGCGGCATCGCCAGCAGTGACAAAATCCTTGCGGCCGCTCAGGCGCAAACCACTGAGTCGGGTCTGCATGTCCACCGGGCGCAGGCTGCGCTGTTCGGTGGCGCACAGCGCGCCCAGACTCGCCGGGGCGCTCGGCCAGAGCATGCGCAACGCGGCTTGATAGCCCACCAGAAACGCCAAACCCGGTGTGGCCATCAAGCGTGCGCCCGCCACCGCCAACTCGAACGGTGTAACGCTACCCAGTTGCTGCAACAAGGTTGCAAAACCTTCGGCCAGATCAGGATTGGCGGGCAGGCGCTCGCCACGGTTCAACAGGGTTTGCCAGGGCATAAGAGGCTCCTTGTGGGCTGTCATATAAGCATCACCAAAGCTTAATGGCGATGACACCGGGGCTACATAGCCTGACTTTGCACAACACGGCTAGACAAAGAAAGTCGATTCGCTGTAGCCCAAAGACGGGTGAGCAACCCGAATGGAGATTCGCCATGACTCAGATCGCCCGCATCAGCGACACCGGCAACGAACGCCGCCTGCAAGCCGAACGCCTGGTGGGCGCCGAGGCTTTGCAAGAAGCCCAGGCCTTGCGATTCAACGTGTTCAGCGGCGAATTCAACGCCAGGCTCAAAGGCGCGGAACGGGGTCTGGACATGGATGACTACGACGTACATTGCACCCACATCGGTGTGCGCGACCTCAACACCGGACGTCTGGTGGCGACCACCCGCTTGCTCGACCATACCGCCGCGAGCAGCCTGGGCAAGTTCTACAGCGAAGAAGAGTTCAGCCTGAATGGCCTGATCCACTTGCAGGGCCCGATCCTGGAAATCGGTCGTACTTGTGTCGATCCCGCCTATCGCAACGGCGGCACCATTGCCGTGCTCTGGGGCGAATTGGCCGAAGTGCTCAACCAGGGCGGCTATAGCTATTTGATGGGCTGCGCGAGCATTCCGATGCAGGATGGCGGCATCCAGGCCCACGCGATCATGCAGCGTCTGCGCGAGCGCTACCTGTGCACCGAACACCTGCGGGCCGAGCCGAAAAAGCCATTGCCGAGCCTGGACATCCCTTCCAACGTGATCGCCGAAATGCCCCCCCTGCTCAAGGCCTACATGCGCCTGGGCGCGAAGATCTGCGGCGAGCCGTGCTGGGACGAAGACTTCCAGGTCGCCGACGTGTTCATCCTGCTCAAGCGCGACGAACTCTGCCCGCGCTACGCCAAACACTTCAAGGCAGCTGTGTGATGAGCCGGTTGCGCGTATACACGCGAGTTGCGCGGGTCTTGCTGGTGGTGGCGCTGGGGCTGAGCATGGCCAGTGTGTTCGGGTTGTTCGAGCGCCTGGGCATGGCGCACTCGATGGAACGCCGCCAGCGTTGGTCGCGATTTTTCATGGCTCGCCTGAGCAACGCCCTGCCCTTTGACGTCACGGTCCACGGTGAGCTGCCAAAGGCGCCGATGCTGTGGGTTTGCAATCACGTGTCCTGGACCGACATTCCGTTGCTGGGGATGCTCACGCCCCTGTCGTTCCTGTCCAAGGCCGAAGTGCGCACCTGGCCGGTGGCTGGCTGGTTGGCGGCCAAGGCTGGCAGCCTGTTCATCCGACGTGGTTCGGGTGATAGCCAATTGCTCCGCAAACAGATGACCTGTCATCTGGAAACGGCGCATCCGCTGCTGATGTTCCCGGAAGGCACTACCACCGATGGCCGTTCACTGCGCACCTTTCATGGCCGCTTGCTGTCCGCCGCCATCGATTCCGGAGTGGCGATGCAACCGGTGGCGATTCGTTATGTGCGCAACGGCGAACTCGATGCGTTGGCACCGTTCATTGGCGACGATGATCTGTTGTCGCACCTGATGCGGTTGTTTGCCAATGATCGCGGCGACGTGGAGATTCATCTGCTCAAGCCCATCGCTTGCGAAGGTCGGGAACGCGCAGCACTGGCGTTCGAGGCGCAGCAGGTGGTGCAAAAGGCGTTGTTTGGTGCTGTTGTTGAATCGCAACGAGTTCCCCTGCGCCCCGCGATTGCCGCGTAAACACATTCCCCCTGTAGGAGCGAGCCTGCTCGCGATAGCGGATTTACATTCAACGATGATGCTCAATGACAAATGACAAATGGCAATCGCGAGCAGGCTCGCTCCTACAGGGGGTTCAGCGTACTGGGTAGTTCTGCGCAAAATCCTGCAACTGCGGATAGAACAACCGAAAATCCTCGCTCAAAGGCTCATACAACCGCCGCAGTTCCTGCATCGCGCCCGCCAGTTCCTCCGGACGGGTCAACCGTCGTGAAATACCCCGAAGCACCTGCTCCAGCACGTCGAACTCCCGGTAAGAACCCAACCAGTCATCGGCCACCATATAAGGCGCAATGCGAGCCAAGCGCTCCGGGAGCTGCGGTTCAGTGGACAGCACCTGGTAAACATCCGAGGTAAACAACGCCAGTGGCCGGTCCGCATACAACTTCCAGTCCCGCGCCAGGCAATGGTCAAAAAACACGTCGAGCACGATCCCGGCATAACGCCGGCGCGTCAGGGAAAACCGTGACAACGACGCATCCACCAGCGGATGCCGATCGGTAAACACGTCGATGCTGCGATGCAGCTGGATGGCGGCTTCGATCTCCGGATCGTATTGCCCTTGCAGCCTGCCCTTGACGAAATCGCCATACAGGCTGCCGAGCAATTGACCGGGGCGCTGGCCACCGAGGTGAAGATGTGCGAGATAGTTCATGGGCGCAGCTTAGCACTGCGGCCATCCCTTGTTACACTCAACGTATCGTTATAACTCGATATACCGAAATGTGAGCTGGTCAGAGCCAAATCATATTTGTATATCGCGAAATACCGATTTAAAGTTCGCTTCATCGCGATATAGCGTTTCAAACATCACGAGCCCACATCATGACCATCAATCTCGACGAAATAATAAAAGCCCTGGCACACCCAGTACGGCGAGAAATCCTGCACTGGCTCAAAGACCCGACCGTCGAATTTCCCGACCAGTCCCACAGCAACGAGCACGGCGTTTGCGCCGGGCAGATCGATCAACGTTGCGGTTTGTCGCAGTCCACAGTGTCCGCACACCTGGCGACCCTGCAACGCGCCGGCCTGATCAGCAGCCGCAAAGTCGGCCAATGGCATTTTTTCAAGCGCAACGAGGAAACCATTCAGGAGTTCCTCAAAACCTTCAGTAAAGAGCTCTGACCCTGTGGGGGCGGTTCTCAATTGGTTTTCACACAGCAACGGGTAGGCCAATTGAGAACGCCCCCCACGTCAGCCAGCCGACAAGGAATCAAACAATGCCTCTCTCGCTACTCATATTGGCCTTGAGCGCCTTCGCCATCGGTACCACCGAGTTCGTCATCATGGGCTTGCTGCCCAACGTCGCGGCGGACCTTGGTGTGTCGATCCCCGGTGCCGGCTGGCTGGTGACCGGTTACGCCCTGGGCGTGGCGATCGGTGCGCCGTTCATGGCGCTGGCCACCGCCAGGCTGCCACGCAAGGCCGCACTGGTGGCGTTGATGGGCATATTCATTGTCGGCAACCTGCTCTGCGCAGTGGCTGGCGACTACAACGTGCTTATGTTTGCCCGTGTGGTCACAGCACTGTGCCATGGCGCCTTCTTCGGTATCGGTTCGGTGGTCGCCGCGGGCCTGGTGCCTGCGAACAAACGTGCTTCGGCTGTGGCCCTGATGTTCACCGGCCTGACCCTGGCCAACGTACTCGGCGTACCGCTGGGTACCGCGCTCGGTCAGGAAGCCGGGTGGCGCTCGACCTTCTGGGCGGTAACCGTGATCGGCGTAATCGCACTGATCGGCCTGATCCGCTTCCTGCCGGCAAAGCGCGACGAAGAAAAACTCGACATGCGTGCTGAATTGGCCGCGCTCAAGGGTGCCGGAATCTGGTTGTCGCTGAGCATGACCGCACTGTTCGCCGCCTCGGTGTTCACGCTGTTCACCTACGTCGCACCGTTGCTGGGTGAAGTCACCGGCGTCTCGCCCCGTGGCGTGACCTGGACCCTGATGTTGATCGGCCTGGGCCTGACGGTCGGCAACATCATCGGCGGCAAGATGGCCGACAAAGGCCTGGCGGCAACCCTGATCGGCGTCTTCATCGCCATGGCTGTGATCTCCACCGTCCTGACCTGGACCAGCGTCGCGCTGATCCCGACCGAAATCACCCTGTTCCTTTGGGCCACTGCGTGTTTCGCCGCAGTGCCTGCCCTGCAAGTGAACGTCGTGACCTTTGGCAAAGCGGCTCCGAACCTGGTGTCGACCCTGAATATCGGTGCATTCAACGTCGGCAATGCGTTGGGTGCCTGGGTCGGCGGCAGCGTGATCGCCCACGGTTTCGGACTGACCAGCGTGCCGCTCGCAGCGGCTGTTTTGGCGGTACTCGCCCTGCTGGTGACCCTGATTACGTTCCGTCAGAGCGGTAATCCCGATCTGGCTCCTGCTACCAACTGATCAACCATTACCTCACGAGGGTTGCATTACATGACGACTATTTTCGATCCGATCAAACTGGGCGACCTCGAGTTGGCCAACCGCATCATCATGGCGCCGCTGACCCGTTGCCGCGCCGATGAAGGTCGAGTACCAAACGCACTGATGGCCGAGTACTACGTACAACGTGCTTCCGCTGGCCTGATTCTCAGCGAAGCCACGTCGGTCACACCCATGGGCGTCGGCTACCCGGACACCCCGGGCATCTGGTCCAACGATCAAGTACGTGGCTGGTCCAACGTGACCAAGGCCATCCACGGCGCAGGCGGCAAGATTTTCCTGCAACTGTGGCACGTCGGCCGGGTTTCGCATCCGACGTACCTGAATGGTAAAGCACCGGTTGCACCCAGCGCCATCCAGCCAAAAGGCCACGTCAGCCTGGTGCGTCCGCTGGCGGACTACCCTACCCCACGCGCACTGGAAACCGCTGAAATCGCCGACATCGTCGACGCTTATCGCGTGGGTGCTGAAAACGCCAAGGCTGCTGGTTTTGATGGCGTGGAGATTCACGGCGCCAACGGTTACCTGCTTGACCAGTTCCTGCAAAGCAGCACCAACCAGCGCACCGACAATTACGGCGGCTCCCTGGAAAACCGTGCACGCCTGCTGCTGGAAGTGACCGACGCGGCGATCGAAGTCTGGGGCGCCGGTCGCGTGGGCGTGCATTTGTCTCCACGCGCCGACTCCCATGACATGGGCGACGACAACCTGGCTGAAACTTTCACTTACGTTGCTCGTGAACTCGGCAAGCGTGGCATCGCCTTCATTTGCTCACGCGAGAAAGAAGGCGCTGACAGCCTCGGCCCACAATTGAAAGCAGCTTTCGCAGGCCCGTACATTGCCAACGAACGCTTCACCAAGGACAGCGCCAACGAATGG
The DNA here is from genome assembly GCF_034008315.1 of Pseudomonas sp. P8_241. Classification (NCBI taxonomy): domain Bacteria; kingdom Pseudomonadati; phylum Pseudomonadota; class Gammaproteobacteria; order Pseudomonadales; family Pseudomonadaceae; genus Pseudomonas; species Pseudomonas sp. P8_241. The sequence continues at coordinate 5,150,729 of NZ_CP125377.1, forward strand.
CTGGCCAGTGGCAAGGCCGATGCGGTCGCATTCGGTGTGCCGTTCATCGCCAATCCGGATTTGCCGGCGCGCTTGAAAGCCGATGCGCCGCTTAACGAAGCGCGGCCGGAGCTGTTTTATGCGAAGGGGCCGGTTGGTTATATCGACTACCCGACGCTGTAATCAGTCATCCTGGAAATGCAAAAGCCCCGACTCGAAAGAGCAGGGGCTTTTTGTTATTTGAAAACAATATTATGGCTTTGAAACCATCCCCTACGGGGACCGCGAAAAGGACTTGCTCACAGACTCGACACAAAACTCCTACAAATTACTGAGCTCGCAACCTGTCAACGGGCCGAGTGTAAGTATATAAAAGCAGCCCATTGTCGAAGGGCACGTGAAGAACAGTTCATTTACGGTCTCGACGGTTGACACACAATACGTCGATTACGCATGTTCCTTCATTTACACAAACTGGGGCTCAAACGCAGCATGTCCAGCCCTGTATCGGCCCAACGCTCGGCTTCGGTGTGCAGTTCAAAGCTGTCGGGGGCCAGCAACCACTGGTACAGGATGCCGTCGATGTATGCATGCAGGCTGATCGCCGCACGGGCAGTGTCGAGGTTTTCCGGCAATTGCCCACGATTGACTGCATTACCCAGGGCCACGCCAATGCGCACGTTGCAGTCGAGGCTGGCTGTCACGCGCTGTTGGCGCAGGTCGCACATTTCATCGGTGAATTCGCACTTATGAAACAGAATTTCGTTGATGCGTCGGGTTTTCGGGTCCAGCGCAATTTGATGAAACAAATGAACCAGCAGCTTTCGCATGCACCCCAGGGGATCGAGCTCATCTTCGCTCTCACTGGCCTTGGCCATTTCCTCCAGCGGCTCATGCAAGGTATCGAGCATGGCCTGCACCAGGTCCGCCTTGTTGCTGAAATGCCAGTAGATGGCACCGCGAGTGACACCGGCGAGGGTTGCGATGTCCGCCAGCGTGGTACGCGCCACACCCCGTTCGAAAAAGGCCTTCTCCGCCGCCACGAGAATCTGGGCACGGGTTTCCTGAGCTTCTTCTTTGGTACGACGGACCATGGCAGTACAACCTCAATCAGGGTGCTTCAGCGATGTCTGAATATCTGCTGAAAAAGAGTGGGGCGAGCGTTCTTGAGTCTCGTCCCCGGCCTACAATTCGAACCTTTCCACGGCCACTGTAACGATATGTGTACACAGCCAAGGTATTTACAAACAACCATGTACGTAAGTATATTCCTTAGCAAGCTACTTATCCACTCGGCACCCATTTTTTAAACCTTCCACCTTTCTTGTGCGCACCTTGCGCGCCTGACCCGAGGATTTTCATGCAATTCAAGCCAGCTGTTACCGCTCTGGTCGCCGCCGTCGCCCTGGCATCGCTACTCAGCGGATGCAAAAAGGAAGAGGCAGCACCAGCCGCACCGCCCCCTCAGGTCGGAGTCGTAACCCTGCAACCGCAAAGTTTCACCCTGACGTCTGATCTGCCGGGGCGCACCAGCGCATTCCGCATGGCCGAAGTTCGCCCTCAGGTCAACGGCATCATTCTCAAGCGCCTGTTCAAGGAAGGCAGCGACGTCAAGGCCGGCCAGCAGCTGTATCAGATCGATCCGTCGGTCTATGAAGCGACACTGAAAAGCGCTGAAGCCAACCTGCGTTCGACCAAGTCGGTCTCCGACCGCTACCAGCAACTGGTCAACGAGCAAGCTGTCAGTCGTCAGGAATACGACACCGCCGTGGCCAACCGCCTGCAATCGGAAGCCGCGCTGCAAACCGCCCAGATCAACGTGCGCTACACCAAGGTCTACGCACCGCTGAGCGGTCGCATCGGGCGCTCTTCGGTGACCGAAGGCGCATTGGTCAGCAATGCCCAGGTCGACGCGATGGCGGTCATCCAGCAACTCGACCCGATCTACGTCGACGTGACGCAGTCCTCGGTCGAAATGCTGCAATTGCGCCGCGAACTGGAAAGTGGTCGTCTGCAAAAGGCCGGTGACAATGCCGCAACGGTCAAGCTGACCCTTGAGGACGGCAGCCAGTACAAGCTGGACGGCAAGCTGGAGTTCTCCGAAGTTTCGGTTGACCAGACCACCGGTTCCGTCACCCTGCGCGCCGTGTTTCCGAACCCTGACCACACCCTGCTGCCGGGCATGTTCGTACACGCCAAACTGCAAGCCGGCGTGAACAGCGCGGCGATCCTGGCGCCACAGCAAGGTGTGACCCGCGACCTCAAGGGCACGCCGACCGCAATGGTTGTCGGCCCGGACAACAAGGTCCAACTGCGTCAGCTCAAGGCCAACCGCACCGTCGGCAACCAATGGCTGATCGAAGACGGCCTGAAGGCTGGCGATCGCCTGATCACCGAAGGCCTGCAATTCGTCAAACCCGGCATCGAAGTCAACGCCAGGGAAGCGACCAACGTAGCCACAAAAAACCCGGCCCCCGCACAGGCAGCTGACAAGGCTTCCAGCGGCAAAGGGGAGTAACCCATGTCGAAATTTTTTATCGACCGTCCGATTTTCGCCTGGGTAATTGCCCTGGTGATCATGCTGGTCGGGGCACTATCGATCCTCCGGTTGCCGATCAACCAATACCCGAGCATTGCGCCTCCGGCGATTGCGATCTCCGTAGCCTACCCGGGCGCTTCGGCGCAAACCGTGCAGGACACCGTGGTTCAGGTGATCGAGCAACAACTCAACGGTATCGACAACCTGCGTTATGTCTCGTCGGAAAGTAACTCCGACGGCACCATGACCATTACCGCGACCTTCGAGCAAGGCACCAACTCCGACACCGCACAGGTTCAGGTACAGAACAAACTGAACCTGGCCACCCCGCTGCTGCCGCAGGAAGTGCAGCAACAGGGTATCCGCGTGACCAAGGCAGTGAAGAACTTCCTGCTGGTGATCGGCGTGGTGTCGCGTGACGGCAGCATGACCAAGGACGACCTGTCCAACTACATCGTGTCGAACATGCAGGACCCGATCTCACGGACCGCCGGTGTCGGCGACTTCCAGGTGTTCGGTTCGCAGTACGCCATGCGTATCTGGCTCGACCCGGCCAAGTTGAACAACTTCAACCTGACCCCGATCGACGTCAAGACCGCCATCGCCGCACAGAACGTGCAGGTGTCTTCCGGTCAGCTCGGCGGTTTGCCGGCCCTGCCCGGCACACAGCTGAACGCGACGATCATCGGCAAGACCCGCCTGCAGACCGCCGAACAATTCGACAAGATCCTGCTCAAGGTCAACAAGGACGGGTCGCAAGTTCGTTTGAAAGATGTCGCCGAAGTCGGCCTGGGCGGTGAGAACTACAGCATCAATGCCCAGTTCAACGGCGCTCCGGCGTCCGGTCTGGCGGTGAAACTGGCCACCGGCGCCAACGCCCTCGACACCGCAAAAGCCCTGCGCACGACCATCGACAGCCTCAAGCCGTTCTTCCCGGAAGGGATGGAAGTGGTATTCCCGTACGACACCACCCCGGTGGTGACCGAATCGATCAAAGGCGTGGTTCACACCCTGGTCGAAGCGGTCGCGCTGGTGTTCCTGGTGATGTTCCTGTTCCTGCAGAACTTCCGCGCCACCATTATCACCACGATGACCGTGCCGGTGGTATTGCTCGGTACGTTCGGGATCCTCGCGGCGGCCGGTTTCAGCATCAACACCCTGACCATGTTTGGTATGGTATTGGCCATCGGCTTGCTGGTGGACGACGCCATCGTCGTGGTGGAAAACGTCGAACGGGTGATGAGCGAAGAAGGCCTGTCACCCAAGGAAGCCACCAAGAAATCCATGGGCCAGATCCAGGGTGCACTGGTCGGTATTGCCCTGGTACTGTCGGCGGTTCTGCTGCCGATGGCGTTCTTCAGCGGTTCCACCGGCGTGATCTACAAGCAGTTCTCGATCACCATCGTCTCGGCCATGGCCCTGTCGGTCCTGGTTGCACTGATCTTCACCCCGGCACTCTGCGCCACCATGCTCAAGCCGATTGCCAAAGGCGAACATGGCACCCCGAAACGCGGCTTCTTCGGCTGGTTCAACCGCAATTTCGACCGCGGTGTCAGAAGCTACGAGCGCGGTGTGGGCAGTATGCTCAAGCACAAGGCACCGTACCTGTTGGCGTACCTGCTGATCGTCGTCGGCATGATCTGGCTGTTCACCCGCATTCCAACGGCGTTCCTGCCGGAAGAAGACCAGGGCGTACTGTTTGCCCAGGTGCAAACCCCAGCCGGTTCGACGGCCCAGCGTACCCAGGTGGTCGTGGACGAAATGCGCGAATTCCTGCTGCGTCCGGGCAAGGATGGCGGTGAAGGCGATGCGGTGAACTCGGTGTTTACCGTGACCGGCTTCAACTTCGCCGGCCGTGGCCAGAGCTCGGGTATGGCGTTCATCATGCTTCGCCCGTGGGATGAACGTAACGCCGACAACAACGTGTTCAAGGTCGCGGCCCGTGCCCAGCAGCACTTCTTCACCTTCCGTGACGCCATGGTGTTTGCCTTCGCGCCACCGGCGGTACTGGAACTGGGGAACGCCACCGGTTTCGACGTGTTCCTCCAGGACCGCGCTGGTATCGGTCACGAAAAATTGATGGAAGCGCGCAACCAGTTCCTCGGCATGGCGGCGCAAAGCAAGATCCTGTCGCAGGTCCGTCCGAACGGCCTGAACGACGAACCGCAATACCAGCTGGAAATCGATGACGAGAAGGCCAGCGCGTTGGGCGTGACCATCGCTGACATCAACAACACCTTGTCGATTGCCTTGGGCAGTAGCTACGTCAACGACTTCATCGACCGCGGTCGGGTGAAGAAGGTTTACGTGCAAGGCCAGCCCGGTGCTCGCATGAGCCCTGAAGACCTGCAGAAGTGGTACGTGCGCAACAGCACCGGGACCATGGTGCCGTTCTCGGCGTTCGCCAAGGGCGAGTGGATCTACGGTTCGCCGAAACTGGCCCGTTACAACGGCGTCGAAGCGATGGAAATCCTCGGCGCCCCGGCTCCGGGATACTCCACCGGTGAAGCCATGGCCGAAGTTGAAGCCATTGCCAAGAAACTGCCGGCCGGTGTCGGTATTTCCTGGACCGGCCTGTCGTACGAGGAACGTCTGTCCGGCTCGCAAGCGCCAGCGTTGTATGCCCTGTCGCTGCTGATGGTGTTCCTGTGTCTGGCGGCGCTGTATGAAAGCTGGTCGATTCCGATCGCGGTGATGTTGGTTGTTCCGCTGGGGATCATTGGTGCGCTCATGGCCACCAGCCTGCGCGGTCTGTCCAACGACGTGTACTTCCAGGTGGGCCTGTTGACGACTATCGGTCTGGCGGCGAAAAACGCCATTCTGATTGTCGAATTCGCCAAGGAGCTGCATGAACAAGGGCGCAGCCTGCGCGATGCAGCGATCGAAGCCTGCCGGATGCGTCTGCGGCCGATCATCATGACCTCGCTGGCGTTCGTCCTCGGTGTGGTTCCGCTGGCGATCTCCACGGGCGCCGGTTCCGGTAGCCAGCATGCAATCGGTACCGGTGTGATTGGCGGTATGATCACGGCTACCGTGCTGGCAATCTACTGGGTCCCACTGTTCTTCGTCACTGTGTCTGCCATGGGTCAGCGTAAAAACGTCGACCAGGATGACGCTACTGAAACTCCTAAAGAGGCTGGCTAATGAGCAAGTCGCTACTCTCCCTGGCAGTTGCCGCGTTCGTGCTCGGTGGCTGCTCGCTGATACCTGACTATCAGCAGCCGGACGCTCCGGTGGCGGGCCAATACCCTGAAGGGCCGGCGTATTCGCCGGCCCAGGCTCCCGCTCAGGCCGCTGCCGAACAAGGCTGGAAGCAGTTTTTCCATGACCCGGCATTGCAACAGCTGATTCAGATCTCGCTGGAAAACAACCGTGACTTACGCGTCGCTGCCTTGAACATCGATGCCTTTGCGGCGCAGTACCGCATCTCCCGGGCCGATCTGTTCCCGGCGGTTTCGGCCAACGGCACCGGCAGCCGCCAGCGGGTTCCGGCCGACGCTTCGCAGACAGGTGAATCCGGCATCACCAGTTCCTACTCGGCGACTGTGGGTGTCAGTGCCTACGAACTCGACCTGTTTGGTCGCGTTCGCAGCCTGAACGAAGAAGCGCTGCAAAAGTACTTCGCCACCGAAGAAGGTCGCCGCAGCACCCAGATCAGCCTGGTGGCCAGCGTAGCCAACGCCTACCTGACCTGGCAGGCCGACAAGGAACTGCTGAAGCTGACCCAGGACACCCTCGCTGCATTCGAGGAGAGCTATAAGCTCACCGCCCGCAGCAATGAAGTCGGCGTCGCTTCGGCCCTGGACCTGGCGCAATCGCGCACCTCGGTGGAAAACGCCCGTGCGCAACTGGCCAAGTACACCCGCCAGGTCGCCCAGGACGAGAACAGCCTGGTGCTGTTGCTCGGCACCAGCATTCCAGCCAACCTGCAAGCGGCCAAACCGCTGAACGACGATCTGCTGAGCGACGTTCCGCCTGGCCTGCCATCGGACCTGCTGCAACGTCGTCCGGACATCCTCCAGGCCGAATACAACCTGAAGGCCGCCAACGCCAACATCGGCGCGGCGCGGGCTGCGTTTTTCCCGAGCATCAGCCTGACGGCCAACGCAGGCACCTTGAGCCCGGACCTGTCCGGTCTGTTCAACGGTGGTTCGGGGACCTGGCTGTTCCAGCCGCAGATCAACCTGCCGATCTTCAACGCCGGCAGCCTGCGTGCCAGCCTGGATTACTCGAAAATCCAGAAAGACATCGGCGTGGCGAATTACGAGAAGTCCATTCAAACGGCCTTCCAGGAAGTCGCCGACGGCCTGGCCGCGCGCCAGACCTACGTCCAGCAGTTGCAGGCACAGAAAGATTTCGTCAGTGCCAACCAGGACTACTACCGCCTGGCCGAGCGTCGTTACCGCATCGGTGTCGACAGCAACCTGACCTTCCTCGATGCCCAGCGTCAGCTGTTCAGCGCGCAACAAGTGCTGATCACTGACCGTCTGGCGCAGCTGGTCAGCCAGGTCAATCTGTACAAGGCCTTGGGCGGTGGCTGGAACGAACAAACGGCGAAGAACGAGCCGTTGAAAAAAGAAGCGCCGGAGTTGAAGTTGTTCTGATAGCGCTGTGAAAACACGAAGCCCACCGATTGGTGGGCTTTTTGTTGGTTAAAATTAATAGATCGCAGCCTTCGGCAGCTCCTACGCGGACATTCGCGTTCCCTTGTAGGAGCTGCCGAAGGCTGCGATCTTTTGCCGTTCGATAATCGCCCAAAACCCAATCTTAGCAATTGAACCATCCAGTACATTTCCCACACCATCCGAACCACAAAACCAAAAACAACAGGTTCGACACCATGCCCCCGCGCCCCGCCCTCTCCGGCTGATCCGCTTCGCTTGTCCTGATCGACTGTTCGTCTGCAACCCCGGGTTGCGGCATCGCCCCGTTTCACCCCAAAGAATTAGAGAGACCCAACCCCATGAAGCCTTCTCCTGCGCAGTATTTCGTTCCCGGCCTGATCGCCATTGCCGTGGCCAGCGCGACCCTGCCTGCCCATGCCGAGGAACCGGGTTTTGTCGAAGGCGCCAAGGTCAACCTGAACCTGCGCAACTTCTACCTCAACCGCAACTTCACCAACCCGACCAAGGCCCAGGGCAAGGCTGAGGAGTGGACGCAAAGTTTCATCCTCGATGCCAAGTCCGGATTCACTCAAGGCATCGTCGGGTTTGGCATGGATGTGCTGGGGTTGTACTCGGTAAAGCTTGATGGCGGCAAGGGCACTGGCGGAACGCAACTGCTGCCGCTCGATAGCGATGGTCGCCCGGCAGACAACTTCGGCCGCACCAACGTCGCGTTCAAGGCCAGGCTGTCGCAGACTGAAGCGAAGGTCGGCGAATGGATGCCGGTGCTGCCTATCCTGCGCTCGGATGATGGTCGCTCGCTGCCGCAAACCTTCCGTGGCGGCCAGATCACCTCGAAGGAGATCAATGGCCTGACGCTCTACGGCGGCCAGTTCCGGCAGAACAGCCCGCGTGACGACAGCAGCATGGGCGACATGTCGATGACCGGCAAAGCCGCGTTCACGTCCGACCGTTTCAACTTCCAGGGCGGCGAGTACGTGTTCAACGACAAGCGCACCCAGATCGGTCTGTGGAACGCTGAACTCAAGGACATCTACAGCCAGCAATACGTCAATCTGATCCACAGCCAGCCCCTTGGCGACTGGACCCTGGGCGCCAACCTTGGCTACTTCTACGGCAAGGAAGACGGCAGCGCCCGGGCCGGCGATCTGGACAACAAGACCTGGTCCGGGATGCTCTCGGCAAAATACGGTAGCAACACCTTTTATGTCGGCCTGCAAAAACTCACCGGAGACAGCGCCTGGATGCGCGTCAACGGCACCAGCGGCGGGACGCTGGCCAACGACAGCTACAACTCCAGCTACGACAATGCCCAGGAAAAATCCTGGCAAGTACGCCACGACTACAACTTCGCCGGCGTCGGCGCGCCGGGCCTGACCCTGATGAACCGCTACATCAGCGGTGACAACGTGCACACCGGCACCATCACCGATGGCAGGGAATGGGGACGTGAATCGGAACTGGGCTACACCGTGCAAAGCGGTGCGCTGAAGGACTTGAACGTGAAGTGGCGCAACTCGACCATGCGCCGGGACTACAGCAACAACGAGTTCGATGAAAACCGCGTGATCGTCAGCTATCCGATCAGTTTGCTTTAACTACCAGCACTGCCATTTCTGTAGGAGCTGGCTTGCCAGCGAAGTCGGCCTCACCAGTGACGCACAATTCCAGGGCCTCTTCGCCGGCAAGCCGGCTCCTACAGGGATCAGATCACTTACTCCCGCGATTCAACCCCCAACTCATCCCACACTGATTCCGCCAGGTGGAACGTCGCATTGGCTGCCGGAATCCCGCAGTAGATTGCGCTCTGCATGATCACTTCCTTGATCTCGCCACGGCTGACGCCGTTGTTGGCGGCGGCGCGCAGGTGCAATTTGAGTTCGCCCTCGCGGTTCATGCCGATCAGCATGGCAATGGTGATCAGGCTGCGAGTGTGGCGCGGCAGGCCTGGTCGGGTCCAGATATCACCCCAGGCGTGGCGGGTGATCATCTCCTGAAACTCCGAGTTGAACTCGGTCAGGGTGGTCAGACTGCGGTCGACGTGGGCGTCGCCCAGCACCGCGCGACGGACTTCCATACCTTCGTCGTAACGTTGTTTTTCGTCCACGGAAAATCCCTCACTGAGCCGACAGGAACGTCAGCACGCGTTCGCTGAATGCGTCGCCTGCCTGGACGTTGGACAAATGCGCGGCGTAAAACTCGGCGTACTCGGCACCCGGCACGTGTTCCTGAATGAAGTGGCCGCCGGACGGTGGCGTCACGGCGTCTTCGGTGCCCGCGATGACCAGCAGCGGCGCCTTGATCGACGACAATTGCTCGCGGAAATCGGCATCGCGCACGGCTGCACAGTTGGCTGCATAACCCTGTGGGGAAGTGGCCGCGAGCATGTCGGTAATCTGCTTGGCCGCCGCCGGGTTGGCTTCGGAGAAGTCCGGGGTGAACCAGCGTGCAATCGATGCATCACGCAGGGCAATCATGGCCGCCTGACCATCGCGCAGCACCATCTCGATGCGCGGGTCCCAGATCGATGGATCGCCAATTTTCGCTGCAGTGTTGCACACGATCAGCTTGTTCAGGCGCTCGCCGGCATTTATGCCCAGCCACTGGCCGATCAACCCGCCCATGGACAGGCCGCAGAAATGTGCGCGCTCGATGTGCAAGGCATCCAGCAGCGCCAGCACGTCGTGACCCAGTTGCTCGATGCTGTACGGCCCCGGTGTCACCAAGGACTGGCCGTGGCCGCGAGTGTCAAAACGCAACACACGAAAATGCTCGGTGAACGCCGGGATTTGCGCGTCCCACATGTGCAGATCGGTGCCCAGAGAGTTGGACAGCACCAGCACCGGCGCGTCGACCGGTCCGTCGAGTTGCGGCCCTTGAATTTGGTAGTGCAGTTCGCCATCGGCGAGTTGAACGAAAGCCACAGCAATCTCCTTCAGGCAGTCAATGCAGAATGTTCAGCCACCGCTCGCTCGACCCAGGTTTTGGCCTGACCGAGATAATGGGCGGGGTCCAGCAGATGATCGAGTTCGGTGGCCGACAACTCGGCAGTCACTTGCGGCTCGTCGCCGAGCACCGCTCGCAGATGACGCTGTTCGGCCACGGCACGTTTGCAGCATTGTTCGAGTAGATGATGTGCGGTATCGCGCCCTACGCGTTGCGCAAGGACGATGCTCACCGCTTCGGCAAGCACCAGGCCTTGGGTCAGGTCGAGGTTGCGCCTCATGCGTTCGGCGTCCACTTCCAGTCCCTGGGCAACCAGCAGCGCTTGTTGCAGGCTGCCGGACACCAGGCAGCAAATCTCCGGCAGGGTTTCCCATTCGGCGTGCCATAAACCGAGGCTGCGCTCGTGCTCTTGCGGCATGGCGCTGAACAGCGTCGAGAGCAAACCGGGAACACGGGTCGCCGCACTAATCAACACCGCCGCGCCCACCGGGTTGCGTTTGTGCGGCATGGTCGAGGAACCGCCCTTGCCCGGTGCCGATGGCTCGAACACTTCGGCGGCTTCGGTCTGCATCAACAGGCTGATGTCGCGGCCCATTTTGCCGAGGCTGCCGGCGATCAGACCCAGAACCGAACCGAACTCCACCACGCGATCGCGCTGGGTGTGCCACGGCTGGTCTGGCAAGGTCAGTTGCAGTTCTTCAGATAGCGCCTGGGCTATCGGCATCGCCTGTTCGCCAAGGGCTGCAAGGGTTCCGGACGCACCGCCAAATTGCAGCACCAACAGGCGCGGCTTGAGTTCCTGCAACCGCTGACGACTGCGGGTCACTGCGCCCAGCCAACCGGCGATTTTCATGCCCAGGGTAACCGGGGTCGCATGTTGCAACCAGGTACGCCCTGCCAGGGGAGTGGCGGCGTAGCGCTGGGCTTGCACCGCGAGGGATTGGCCCAGGTCGGCGAGATCTTTTTCAATCAGTTCCAGCGCTCGGCGCAATTGCAGAACCAGACCACTGTCCATCACATCCTGACTGGTCGCGCCAAGATGCACGTAACGTTCAGCCTCGGCATTGTGCGCAGCGATCTGTTTGCCTAGCGCCTTGACCAACGGAATCGCCGAGTTCCCGGCCGTGGCAATCGCCTCGCCAAGAGCGGCAAAGTCGTAATGTCCGGCGCTGCACGCGGCCTCAATCGGCGCGACAGCACTCACCGGAATCAAGCCAACCCGAGCCTCGGCACGGGCCAGCGCCGCTTCGAAATCGAGCATGGCCTGGACCCGGCCCTGATCGCAGAACACCTCACGCATATCGCGGGCAGTGAAATAGGCATCGAACAATTGATTGCCCGGTCGCTGGTTCATAAACAGTTCCTGAAGGCGCGGGCCTTGCCGACCCGCGCGTGAAGATCAAAGATCGTGATGCAGATACTTCGCCTGTTTCGGCAGGCGCAGGCTGAACAGGAAGGCGATTGCCATCATCACCGTCACGTACCAATAGAAGGAGTTTTCCATCCCTACGGCCTTGAGGCTCAGAGCCACGTATTCCGCCGAGCCACCGAAGATCGCATTCGCCACCGCATACGCCAGGCCAACGCCCAGTGCGCGCACTTCCGGGGGGAACATCTCGGCTTTCACCAGGCCGCTGATCGAGGTGTAAAAACTCACGATCGCCAGCGCCAGGGTAATCAGCACAAAAGCCATGAACGGGCTGCTGACGCTTTTGAGGCTAAGCAGGATCGGCACGGTGCACAAGGTACCCAGCGCGCCGAACCAGAGCATCGAGTTACGTCGGCCAATCTTGTCCGCGAGCATGCCGAAGATCGGCTGCATGCACATATAAAGAAACAGCGCGCCAGTCATGATGTAACTGGCCGTCTTGGCGTGCATGCCGGCGGTGTTCACCAGGTACTTCTGCATGTACGTGGTGAAGGTGTAGAAAATCAGCGAGCCACCGGCGGTGTAACCGAGCACGGTGATGAACGCGGCTTTGTGATCGCGGAACAGCGCCTTGATGCTGCCGGCGTCCTTGTTTTCGCGCATTTCCTTGCTGGTGGTTTCTTTCAGCGAACGACGCAGGAACAGCGAAATCAGCGCCGCCACGGCACCGACCACGAACGGAATCCGCCAGCCGTAGGCGCGCAGGTCGTCCTCAGTGAGGAATTGTTGCAAGATCACTACCAGCGACACCGCCAGCAGCTGTCCGCCGATCAGGGTCACGTACTGGAACGAAGCGAAGAACCCACGCTGGCCCTTGAGCGCCACTTCACTCATATAGGTTGCGGTGGTGCCGTACTCGCCGCCCACGGACAGGCCCTGCAGCAAACGCGCGAACAGCAACAGGATCGGCGCCCAGACACCGATGTCCTTGTAGGTCGGCAGACAGGCGATCAACAACGAGCCGAAGCACATCATCAGAATCGAGATCAGCATCGAGTTCTTGCGCCCGTGCTTGTCCGCGACACGCCCGAAAATCCAGCCGCCGATCGGTCGCATCAGGAACCCGGCGGCGAATACGCCCGCCGTATTGACGAGCTGCACCGTGGGGTTGTCGGACGGGAAAAAGGCTGGGGCGAAATAAATCGCACAGAAGGCGTAGACGTAGAAGTCGAACCATTCGACCAGGTTGCCGGACGAGGCACCGACAATGGCGAAGATCCGCTTGCTGCGCTCCTCGCCCGTATATAAAGCTGTAGTAGAAATCGGGGTTGTCATCGTTTTTCACTCAATGGGGACAGTGAGAGTCTAGACACACTTTGCAACAGTCCCGTTCCGCAGATGCAGGAGCCTCTGTAGGAGCCGGCTTGCTGGCGATTGCGCTGTGTCATTCAACATTGATGAAACTGACACCGCAATCGCCAGCAAGCCGGCTCCTACAGGGGGCACGGTGCTCACTCAATAATCGAAGAACACCGTCTCGGCATCAGTGCCCTGCAGAATCACATTCCACTGGTAAACACCTGATGCATCCTGCTTCGCCATCAGCGTGCTGCGGCGTTCGGCCGGTACGCATTCGAGCAGCGGATCGTCGACGTTGGCCGGTTCGCCATCAAAATAGATCCGTGTCAGCAAGTGTTTCACCAGACCACGGGCGAACACCAGCACCACCAAGTGCGGCGCCTGGATCGTACCTTTCAGGCCTTCCACGGTACCCGGTTTGATCGTGGTGAAACGGAAGCGCCCTTCGGCATCCACCGGCACCCGGCCAAATCCCTCGAAATTCGGGTCCAGGGGTTTGTCCTGGTCGTCTTCCGGGTGGTCGTATTTGCCGGCCGCGTTGGCCTGCCAGACTTCCAGCATCGCGTCGTTGACGACATCGCCGTTGCCATCAACCACTTGCCCGGTGATCGCCACGCGCTCGCCCAAGGTTTGTTCGACGGTCAGGTTTTCGCGGTTCAGCCAGGTCAGGCCGATGTGGTAGTAAGGTCCGACGGTGTGGGACGTGGTCGCAGTCAGCGTCATCTTATTTCTCCATCGGCGTGACGTCGCGGCCGCGCAAAACGATGTCCCAACGATAACCGAGGGCATAGGAAGGGATGGTTTTTTCCAGATCGAACGTGGCGATCAAGCGCTCTTTTGCACCGGTGTCGGGTACGCAGTTGTAAATCGGGTCGTAGGCCAGCAGCGGGTCGCCCGGGAAATACATCTGCGTGACCAGACGCGTGAGGATGCTCGGCCCGAACAACGAGAAATGGATGTGCGCCGGGCGCCAGGCGTTGTGGTGGTTACCCCACGGATACGCACCAGGCTTGATGGTCTGGAATTGATACCAGCCATCGGCGTCGGTCACGGTGCGACCGGTGCCGGTGAAGTTCGGGTCCAGCGGCGCGTCGTGCAGGTCGCGGGCATGGGCGTAGCGACCGGCGGCGTTGGCCTGCCAGATCTCTACCAGAATCCCCGGCACAGGCAGACCGTTTTCGTCCAGCACACGGCCGTGGATGATGATGCGCTCACCCTGAGGTTCCGCGTCATGCTGGGCAGTCAGGTCATTGTCCTTCTCATTGATGCGTTCGGCACCGATGGTTGGACCGGTAATTTCCGACAATGAATGCGGCAGGAACACCAACGGTTTCGACGGCGAGCGCAGGTTGGTTGATTGGTAAGTCGGATGCAGGTACGGCGGTTGAGTGCCTTCCTGCGGGCGACGGTAACCAGGCTTGTCAGTCATGAAACATTCCTCAGTTCTTATAAGTCTTCAGAGCGCGTCAAACGCGCTCGATAGCCAGAGCCAGACCTTGGCCAACACCGACACACATGGTTGCCAGACCTTTCTTGCCACCGGTCTTTTCCAGCTGATGCAACGCAGTCAATACCAATCGCGCACCACTCATGCCCAACGGATGACCCAAGGCAATGGCGCCACCATTCGGGTTGACCTGGGCCGCGTCGTCGGCGATTCCCAGTTCACGCAGCACCGCCAGACCCTGGCTGGCAAACGCTTCGTTGAGTTCTATCACGTCGAAATCGCTGACCGCCACACCGAGGCGCTCGATCAGTTTACGCACCGCTGGCACTGGGCCAATACCCATCACACGCGGGGCCACACCGGCGCTGGCCATGCCCAGCACTTTGGCACGGGCGGTCAAACCGTGTTTCTTCACCGCTTCGGCCGAGGCCAGGATCAACGCGGCAGCGCCATCGTTCACACCGGAGGCGTTGCCGGCCGTGACGGTTTTGTCGGGGCCGTTGACCGGTTTCAGTTTGGTCAGGGCTTCCAGGGTGGTATCGGCGCGAGGATGTTCGTCCTGGCTGACCACGGTTTCACCCTTTTTGTGGGCAATGCGCACTTCAACGATTTCTTCGGCGAAAAAGCCTGCAGCTTGCGCGGCGGCGGTACGTTGCTGACTGCGCAAGGCGAACGCGTCCTGATCGGCGCGGGAGACCTTGTAATCATCCGCGACATTGTCGGCAGTCTGCGGCATCGCGTCCACGCCGTACTGGGCTTTCATCAACGGGTTGATGAAGCGCCAACCGATGGTGGTGTCTTCCAGTTTCATATTGCGCGAAAACGCCGCGTCGGCCTTGCCCATCACGAACGGCGCCCGGGACATCGACTCGACGCCGCCGGCAATCGTCAACTCCATTTCGCCGCTGGCAATGGCGCGGAAGGCAGTGCCAATGGCATCCATACCCGAAGCGCAGAGGCGGTTGAGGGTCACGCCCGGAATGGTTTCCGGCAGTCCGGCCAGCAGCAGTGCCATGCGCGCCACGTTGCGGTTGTCTTCACCCGCCTGGTTGGCGCAGCCGAGGAACACCTCGTCCACCGCGTTCCAGTCCACCGACGGATTGCGCTCCATCAAGGCTTTGATCGGCACGGCAGCCAGGTCGTCGGCGCGAACCGTCGACAGGCCACCGCCGAAGCGGCCGATAGGTGTGCGGATCGCATCGCAGATATATACGTCACGCATCACGCTTCTCCCGGGGCTTGACCGTGGGCGGCAGCGGTGCGGGCTTCGAGATCGCGCAGCGCTGTCAGTTCGACTTCAGTCGGCTCAGCGGTTTGCTCGATATGGTCGGCAAAACGAATCGCCCAACCGGTGGCGGCAACCACTTGCTCACGGGTGACGCCCGGGTGCAGTGCAGTGACCACGAACTCATGGGTGCCCTCTTCCGGCTCCATGATGCACAGATCGGTAATGATGCCGACCGGACCGGCGCCAGGCAGGCCGAGACGCTTGCGCGAATCACCGCCCTCGCCATGGCCGACCGAGGTAATGAAGTCGAGCTTATCAACGAAGGAACGTGCCGATTGCTTGAGAATGATCAGTACGCTCTTGGCCGAACCGGCAATTTCCGGCGCGCCACCGGCACCTGGCAGGCGCACTTTCGGCGAGTGGTAATCACCGACCACGGTGGTGTTGATGTTGCCGAAACGGTCGACTTGCGCCGCGCCGAGGAAACCGACGTCAATACGCCCGCCTTGCAACCAGTAACGGAAAATCTCACCGGTCGGCACCACGGTGTCAGCGGTTTCCGCCAGTTCACCGTCACCGATCGACAGGGGCAATACGCTTGGCTTGGCACCAATCGGGCCCGATTCGTAGATCAGGACTACATCCGGCGAAGAAGTCAGGCGTGCCAGGTTGGCTGCTTTCGACGGCAGACCGATGCCTACGAAGCACACCGAACCGTTCTTCAGACGGCGGGCAGCGGCGACGGTCATCATTTCATTAGTGGTGTAAGTCATTACTTAGCCTCCGAAGCGGCGGCCAGTTTGGCCTGGAACTCGCTGAAGTCAGCGCTGCCATGGATGTATTCGTTGATCCACGCGGTGAAGGTTTCACGGTCGCGGGCAATCGGGTCCCAGGCTTGGTAGAAACGGTTGTCGCGCTCGTTGTAACCGTGGGCGTAGGACGGATGCGCGCCGCCAGGTACGTGGCAGACTGCGCTCAAGGCCCAGGTTGGCAATACACAGGAGTTCATCGGTGCATTGAGATCGTCGACGATTTCTTCAACGGTGACGATGCAGCGCTTGGCGGCCAGCGCGGCTTCTTTCTGCACGCCGAGAATGCCCCAGAGCAACACGTTGCCCTTGCGGTCGGCTTTCTGTGCGTGAATCACGGTAATGTCCGGGCGCACCGAAGGCACGGCGGCCAGCACTTCACCGGTGAATGGGCAAGTGACGGATTTGATCAGCGGGTTGACCTTCGGCAGGTCGGAACCGGCGTAGGCACGCAGTACCGCGAACGGTAGGCCAGAAGCCCCGGCGACGTAGGCATTCGCCAGGTCGGCGTGGCTGTGTTCTTCGATTTCCAGCGCGTGGGGCCATTGCTTCTCGACAGCGTCACGCAGACGGTGCAGCGAACCAACGCCCGGGTTGCCGCCCCAAGAGAAAATCAGTTTGCGAGCACAACCGGCACCGATCAACTGGTCATAGATCAGGTCAGGGGTCATCCGCACCAGAGTCAGGTCTTTCTTGCCCTGGCGAATGATTTCGTGACCCGCCGCCGTAGGGATCAGGTGAGTAAAGCCCTCGAGCGCGACGGTATCGCCGTCGTTTACGAATTGCTTCACCGCGTCGTGCAGCGAAAGGATTTCAGCCATTGGGGCAGGCTCCCATTTGTTATTAACCAACAGTGGATGAAAAAGGCGCCGATGCGCGACGCCGGAATGACTGAAGATTAAGCCCCTGAAAAACGTCAAACAATCCGATAATCGACTGAGCGTTCGTTTATCGAACACATTGTTGTTTGGCTATCTTTATGCGCTGCCCCCAAAAGATCGCAGCCTGCGGCAGCTCCTACAGATTTATACATTCCCCTGTAGGAGCTGCCGCAGGCTGCGATCTTTTACTGCTACACCACTATTTCAAACCCGAATCAGGTCGCATCCGCATGGCTGACCATGCCCTTGATCACCACCGCTACGGTCGCCAGCGCCGCGGGAATCACCAACGCCGTCAGTACCTGCTCAAAGTTCCAGCCAAGCCCTAATAGCGTGGCACCCATCCAGGCACCGAGAATCGCGCCGAAACGTCCGATGCCGAGCATCCACGAGACCCCGGTTGCACGGCCTTGGGTCGGATAGAACCGCGCCGCGAGGGATGGCATCGCGGACTGCGCACCGTTGACGCACATCCCGGCCACCAGCACCAGCGTCGCCAGAATCGTGATGTTGCCCAGGCTCTGCCCCACCGCGTAGGCAAACACCCCGGCCAACAGGTAAAAGGTGCCGATGACCTTGTGCGGATTAAACCGATCCATCGCCCAGCCCACTCCGACCGCACTGAGCACACCACCAAACTGGAACAACGCACCGATGAAGGCCGCCTGCTCCATACTCGCGCCGCTGTCGCGCATCAGGGTCGGCAACCAACTGGTCAGCAGATAAACAATGACCAGGCCCATGAAGTAGGTCAGCCACAGCAACAAGGTGCCCACGCTGTAGGTGCCTGAGAAAATCACCGCAAACACATTGCGCGCCTTGACGGTTTTCTGCTCCGGCACACTGAAGCTGGACGCCTGCGCCACCACGCCTGGATCAATCGGCGCCAGCGCTTTGCGTACTTTGTCGGTGCCGCGGTTTCGGACGACGAGATAACGTGCCGATTCCGGCAACCAGAACAGCAAAACCACCGCAAGAATCAACGGCAGAATCCCGCCAATCAGTAACAGGCTGTGCCAGCCGAACGCGGGAATCAACTTGGCCGAAATGAATCCGCCACCGGCCATGCCGAGGTTGAAGCCGCAGAACATGCTGGTCACCAGCAAAGACTTCTTACGCTCCGGGGTGTATTCCGACAACAACGTCGTGGCGTTCGGCATGCCGGCACCCAGGCCCAGGCCAGTCAGGAAGCGCAGCACCAGAAGCTGCTCGACATTACTGCTGTACGCCGAAGCCAGACTGAAGGCACCGAACAACAGTACCGCGCCGACCAGTACGACTTTTCGTCCGAAACGGTCAGCCAACGGACCCGAGCCCAACGCGCCGAAGACCATGCCGATCAACGCCGCACTCATCACCGGGCCAAGGCTGGCGCGGTCGATACCCCAATCCTGAGACAGCGCCGGCGCGATGAAGCCCATGGCTGCGGTGTCGAGGCCATCGAGGAAGACAATCAGAAAACACAGAATCACCACGCGCCACTGGTAGCGTGAAATGGGTTGGGCATTGATGAAGGACTGCACGTCGAGGCAGTTTCCTACAGCAGACTGAGGCTGGTTCATTATTTTTATTTCCACAAATCGCAGGCGAACGGTGTCAGCAGACTCTGACGAAGCCGCGACAGTAATGAGCCAGAGGAAACAGCGTCAATTCGATAAACGCGACTTTGTGCGTTTATCGAACAGCTTAGGCAAACAGCTGCGCGCTGAGGTCGCGGCTGGCACTCAACAGGCCCGGCAGGAACCGTTGTTCCAGTTCGTTGCGGCTGACCCTGCCGGCATGGGTGCTCACATTGAGCGCGGCGACCACCTGGCCGGAGGCGTCGTACACCGGGACCGCAATCGAACGCAGCCCTTGCTCGAGTTCCTGGTCGACGATGCACCAGCCTTGCTGTCGAACTTCTTGCAGGCATTCGAGCAAGGCCTCGGGGGTGTGAATTGTACGACTGGTCTTGGCCTGCAATTCGGCGTGATCGAGGTATTCGCCCAGAGACGTGTCATCCAGCGCTGCCAGCAGAATCCGCCCCATCGATGTGCAATACGCCGGCAGGCGCCCGCCTACCGACAGATCAACCGAGATCAGCCGCTGGGTTGTTGCGGAACGGGCGATGTACAGGATGTCGTCGCCTTCCAGCGTGGCCATGTTGCATGCCTCGTGGAGCTGCTCGCTCATGCGATCCAGATACGGCTGGGCAGAAACCGCCAGCGGCGTCGAGGATACATAGGCATGGCCCAGGGTCAGCACTTTAGGTAACAACGAATACGTGCGGCCATCGGTGGTGGCATAGCCGAGCTTGATCAACGTGTGCAGACAACGACGCACAGCGGCACGTGGAATTTCCGTGCGATGGCTGATCTGGGCGATGGTCAGGTGCCGCTTGCGCTCCTGGAAAGCTTGCACCACGGCCAGGCCACGGGCCAGGGAGGTCATGAAATCCGGATCACCCGTTAATGCCTGAATCCGCTTGGCCGGCGACGCGACGATGGGCGGGGCGACGGAAGCGAAAGAGTTGCGCAATTGATCGTTCATATAAGGTCCTTTTCCCGCACGGATCAGCGGCTATTACAAGGGGCTGGCACTCATCGCACAACCCCGGGCAATCAACAATGGGCGATTATCGAACGCGCGCCCGATAATCGCAATCCAGTCGCTTGCCTCCCTTGAGTGATCGCAATCAAAGCGCGTTCCCTCAATCACCAACTTGAATTTTCGCCGCCTGGTCTCCACAGTTAGGGAGTCGATATAGTTACCTTGAATTGACCGACTTAATGGCGTCAGAAAGGCATCGCCCCGCATCTGATATCTGCCAGATCTCTTATCGTCCGTTAAGTTTCCAGCAACAATTCGGTCACATCCCTGCACCACTTTTAACTGTTTGGAGATAGTGTTCTTCAAATGGCCCGCTATAATACAATTCAGTAGCGCGCCTTTTACTTGCCGTCGCTGCAACCTGGCAATGATGTGTTTTATCGTTGCCGATCACAGCAAGCGCCTGACCTCCATACATGGATTTCGCCAGTGCGTTCGCTGGAAAAGGAAACTGATGCTACGTCAGCCGTTTAACTCTGGTGCCGTGGCCGCCTGCGACATGGAAGCATTGATCACTTGTCGTAAGAACGATGCCTTTGAAAGGTATTGTCCATTCGTCGAGCGCGATCAGTCGATTTGATGCAGCGCGTTTCACCAGAAATAATCTCAACTCAAACAGGTATTACTGTGACGAAAGACGAACTGCGCGCGGAACTTGAGCGCCAGGAACAACGTTACAAGGAAGTTTACGGCGGAGAAGTCACCACCTACGCCGCTCAGCCGGAACCGGAACGCAAACCCTGGCGTAAACGCGCCACGGTTCAGGATCAGGTTTTCCAGCAGGAAATTCAAAAAATTGAAAAGGAACTCAAAGCCGAAGAGCCATGAGTGCTTCGGCCTGATCCTTCAAGGGCCTGCCACTACCCCCGTTAAAAGCGGGATGTATTGATGTTGCCTTTCGCGCCCGCTACGAGCGGGCAGCGGCCATCTGTGACACTCGCTACGGAAAAACACCTAAATCTGACCTTCTTATCAGATATTTCGTACAGGCTCTTCAGGCTTTCCCTGTCGAGAGCAATACGCCGGCAGTACGGGGCTTTGCACGTAATATCAATGACTTGCAAGTCACAGCAGATGCCTGGGAATTGGGCCCCTTCTCGAAGAAAAATCGTTGAAGAATGTTACCGATGAGCAGCGAATGCGTTGATTGTCAGACTTTTCTGGCATAATCGCGCCCCCTTACGACCGGGTCAGAAAACCTTCATGATCGATTTATTCAGCGGACTGGATGCTTGGGTGCTTGTGAGCCTCTTGCTCGCCCTGGCCTTTGTCCTCGCCTTCGAGTTCATCAACGGCTTTCATGACACCGCTAACGCGGTGGCTACCGTTATCTACACCAAAGCCATGCCGCCACACCTGGCCGTGTTCTTTTCCGGTGTGTTCAACTTCCTCGGCGTGTTGCTGGGCGGGGTCGGCGTGGCGTATGCCATCGTCCACCTGCTGCCGGTAGAACTGCTGATCAACGTGAACACCGGTCACGGCCTGGCCATGGTGTTCTCGTTGCTCGCGGCTGCCATCACCTGGAACCTGGGCACCTGGTACTTCGGCATCCCCGCTTCGAGCTCTCACACGCTGATTGGTTCAATCCTCGGTGTCGGTCTGGCCAATGCCCTGATCAATGACATTCCGTTGGCTGACGGGGTGAACTGGCAGAAAGCGATCGACATCGCTGCCTCGCTGGTGTTCTCGCCGATGGCCGGATTCCTGATCGCAGCACTGATCCTGATCGGTCTTAAATGGTGGCGTCCGCTGTCAAAGATGCACAAGACACCGGAACAACGCCGCAAGATCGACGACAAGAAACATCCGCCGTTCTGGAATCGCCTGGTCCTGGTGATCTCGGCCATGGCCGTGAGCTTCGTACACGGATCCAACGATGGCCAGAAAGGCATCGGTCTGATCATGCTGGTGCTGATCGGCATCGTGCCAGCGCAATTCGTACTCGACCTTAACAGCACCACCTATCAGATCGAGCGGACCCGCGACGCTACCTTGCACCTCAACCAGTTCTACCAGCGCAATTCCGAAACCCTGGGTGAGTTCCTGGCCCTTGGCAAGAGTGTTGAAGGCGACCTGCCGGAGAAATTCCGTTGCAACCCGCAACAGACCGAACCGACAATTACCGCACTGCTGGGCACGCTCAAGGGTGTAGCCGACTACCATTCGCTGTCGTCGGAAAGCCGCATCGAAGTGCGTCGCTATCTGCTTTGCCTGGATGACACCGCGAAGAAAGTCAGCAAACTGCCAAGCCTGGGAGCCCGCGAGAAGGCTGACCTGGACAAATTGCGCAAGGACCTGACCACCACTACCGAATACGCTCCGTTCTGGGTGATTCTGGCAGTGGCACTGGCCTTGGGCCTGGGAACGATGGTTGGCTGGAAGCGTGTGGTACTGACGATCGGTGAGAAGATCGGCAAGCAAGGCATGACCTATTCGCAGGGCATGTCGGCGCAGATCACCACCGCCAGCCTGATCGGCATGGCCAACATCTTCAGCCTGCCGGTGTCCACCACCCACGTCCTGTCCTCAGGCGTGGCCGGCACCATGGTCGCCAACAAAAGCGGCCTGCAGGGTGGCACCGTGAAAACGATCCTGCTGGCCTGGGTGCTGACCCTGCCAGCCACCATTGCCTTGTCGGCCGGATTGTTCTGGCTGGCCTCGAAGGCACTGGGCAGCTGATACAGAGCCCAACGAAAAAAGGCGCGTTCCGCAAGGACCGCGCCTTTTTTATGGTCGCTAACTTCCCTGTCACTACACCCCCCGTGTAGGAGCGAGCCTGCTCGCGATGGCGGTGTTACAGCCAACTAATCCGTTGAATGTTACGACGCATCGCGAGCAGGCCCGCTCCTACAGGGGACGGTGAATGACAGCAAATTCTTTCAGAAAAAAAAAAGGGCAACCGAAGTTGCCCAAAATGCCTTGCGTGCTCATTACATCCAGAAAGAACTACGGTTTACTTCCGCTTGTGCGAATCCTTCCAGATAAAAAGTCCGAACCCTGCAAAAAATACAAACATGAGGCTGACAGTCAGCACTCCGGCGATCACCACGTTGTCGAAAAACATGACGCGTCTCCTGTACTTGCCGTGTTGCGATGGGGCTAAGTTAACCAAACGGGCAGGAGAGAACATTGACCGGGATCAATGTTGCCCTCGGCAGGGCAAGAGGAAGGGGAAAGTTTGACCCGCATCAATCAATGCGGGGGGGAAGATCAGCGTTTTTTAGGTTTGTTCTTCGGCTTTTTCTTGGCTTTTCCCAATGGCATAGCCTGCTCGAACGCCTGGCGCACTTCGTTGAGCCGTTTGTCATTGAGGTCGTGAACACGTTTGGCGCGTTCAGCGTTGAGGTCAATCAGTTTGTCGTCTTGGTTCATGGCGTTCAGTGCATCGCTTGATATGTAAGTTTCAGATGCCGCATCTTGGGCAGGATGGTGCCAATAATGCGTCCTGACGCCAGCGCTGACCAGTCGCGCACTCAAATCTCGATATCGACCCATAACCCTTGGCGTGGCTGGTCTTCCATCAATGGCGCGACCGGCACGGTATTGTCGCTATTGAGTTCGTCCCCCGGAACAGCCAGATAGGCATCAGGGTCTTCATCGGCCTCACGGCGGCGGCGCTCCTGCTCCTGTTTACGGCGCTGCTCCTCACGCAGCAGCAACGCAGACTCCTCAGGATCGCGGTTCTGCAGATTGATAGTGCTGTCCCCGGAGCTTTCCTGTACCGGCACTACAGGGGGAATATCCGGACGCTGGCGGATCGGGTCATGTTGCGAAGTGATCGGCACGGCACTCAAGGGGAGCATCGGTGGCAGCATAATTTTCAGTCTCCTTTCAGCAGGCTGTCGGCTGCGCGGATGGCGACTTGAGCCATCGGTCGCAAACTGTGACTCAATTGGCACGCATTGGTGCCCCGAACTGCGCTCCCTGCGTGAGTGGGCTAACGTAAGACTGTGAGTTTTTCTGAGAGTCCTTTGGCCCTGAAGCCCTCATTCCGTTAAGATAGCCCGCTTTTTCAAGGTGGGAGTCAGGCAGCATGGCGCAGCAGTATCAACCGGGGCAACGCTGGATCAGTGACAGCGAAGCCGAGCTGGGTTTAGGCACCGTTCTGGCACAGGACGGCCGCTTGTTGACCGTGCTCTATCCGGCCACTGGCGACACTCGCCAGTACGCGCTAAGGAACGCGCCCCTCACCCGTGTGCGGTTTTCGCCGGGTGACTCCATCACTCACTTCGAAGGCTGGAAATTGACCGTTCGCGAAGTCGACGACGTCGATGGCTTGCTGGTCTACCACGGCCTCAACGCGCAGAACGAAGTAGTCACTCTTCCGGAAACCCAGTTGTCGAACTTCATCCAGTTCCGTTTGGCGAGCGACCGACTGTTCGCCGGTCAGATCGATCCGCTGGCCTGGTTCTCCCTGCGCTATCACACTCTGGAACACACCAGCCGCCAGTTGCAGTCCTCGCTGTGGGGCCTGGGTGGCGTGCGTGCACAACCGATCGCGCACCAGCTGCACATTGCCCGCGAAGTCGCCGACCGCATAGCACCAAGGGTGCTGCTGGCCGACGAAGTAGGCCTGGGCAAAACCATCGAAGCCGGTCTGGTGATCCATCGCCAACTGCTTTCTGGCCGCGCCAATCGCGTGCTGATCCTGGTACCGGAGAACCTCCAGCACCAATGGCTGGTGGAAATGCGCCGTCGTTTCAACCTGCAGGTCGCGCTGTTCGACGAAGAACGCTTCATCGAAAGCGATGCCTCCAACCCGTTCGAAGACACCCAGCTTGCGTTGGTCGCTCTGGAATGGCTGGTGGATGACGAAAAAGCTCAGGACGCCCTGTTCGCGGCCGGCTGGGACTTGCTGGTGGTTGACGAGGCTCACCATCTTGTCTGGCATGAAGATCAGGTCAGCCCTCAATACTCGCTGGTCGAGCAACTCGCCGAAACCATTCCTGGCGTGCTGCTGTTGACCGCTACCCCGGAACAGTTGGGCCAGGACAGCCACTTCGCTCGTCTGCGTCTGCTCGACCCGAACCGTTTTCACGACCTGAAGGCCTTCCGCGCCGAGAGCGAAAACTATCGCCCGGTGGCCGAAGCCGTTCAGGAACTGCTCGACAAAGGTCGCTTGTCCCCTGAAGCGCACAAGACCATCCACGGTTTCCTCGGCAACGAAGGCGAAGCCCTGCTGACCGCAGTCAATGATGGCGACACCGAAGCCAGCGCCCGCCTGGTGCGCGAACTGCTCGATCGCCACGGCACCGGCCGTGTGCTGTTCCGTAACACCCGCGCCGCCGTGCAAGGCTTTCCGGAGCGCAAGCTGCACCCGTACCCGCTGCCGTGTCCCGACGAATACCTTGAACTGCCATTGGGTGATCACGCCGAGCTGTACCCGGAAGTCAGCTTCCAGGCCCAGCCGGACGCCAACGAAGAAGAGCGCTGGTGGAAATTCGACCCGCGCGTCGAGTGGCTGATCGACCAGCTGAAAATGCTCAAGCGCACCAAAGTGCTGGTGATCTGCGCCCATGCCGAAACCGCCATGGACCTGGAAGACGCCCTGCGCGTACGTTCCGGGATCCCGGCCACGGTGTTCCACGAAGGCATGAACATCCTCGAACGTGACCGCGCCGCCGCCTACTTCGCTGACGAAGAATTTGGCGCGCAAGTGCTGATTTGCTCAGAAATTGGCAGCGAAGGCCGCAACTTCCAGTTCTCCCATCACCTGGTGCTGTTCGACCTGCCATCCCACCCGGATCTGCTGGAGCAACGTATCGGTCGCCTGGACCGGATCGGCCAGAAGCACATCATCGAATTGCACGTGCCGTACCTGGAAACCAGCCCGCAAGAGCGCCTGTTCCAGTGGTATCACGAAGCACTGAACGCGTTCCTCAACACCTGCCCAACCGGCAACGCCTTGCAACATCAGTTCGGCCCGCGCCTGCTGCCGTTGCTCGAAGAAGCGGACGACGGAGAGTGGCAAGCGCTGATCGACGAAGCCCGCACCGAGCGTGAGCGTCTGGAGGCAGAACTGCACACCGGTCGCGACCGTTTGCTGGAGCTCAACTCCGGTGGCGCTGGCGAAGGTGATGCACTGGTTGAAGACATCTTCGAGCAAGACGATCAGTTCGCCCTGCCGATTTACATGGAAACCCTGTTCGATGCGTTCGGTATCGACAGCGAAGACCATTCGGAAAACGCGCTGATCCTCAAGCCAAGCGAAAAAATGCTCGACGCCAGCTTCCCGCTGGGCGACGACGAAGGCGTGACCATTACCTACGACCGCAACCAGGCGCTGTCCCGCGAGGACATGCAGTTCATCACCTGGGAACACCCGATGGTTCAAGGCGGCATGGATCTGGTGCTATCCGGCTCCATGGGCAACACCGCCGTGGCACTGATCAAGAACAAGGCGCTGAAACCTGGCACCGTGTTGCTGGAACTGCTGTATGTCAGCGAAGTGGTTGCCCCGCGTTCGCTGCAACTGGGCCGTTACCTGCCACCGGCCGCCCTGCGCTGCCTGCTCGACACCAACGGCAACGACTTGTCGGCCCGCGTATCGTTCGAGACTTTGAACGATCAGCTGGAAAGCGTGCCGCGTGCCAGCGCCAACAAGTTCATCCAGGCCCAGCGCGATCAACTGACGCCACGGATCAACGCCGGCGAAGCGAAAATCTTCCCGCGCCACGCCGAACGTGTTGCCGAGGCGCAACGTCGCCTGGCAGCCGATACCGACGAAGAACTGGCGCGCCTGACCGCGTTGCAAGCGGTCAACCCGACCGTGCGTGACAGCGAACTGGTTGCCTTGCGCAAACAACGCGAGCAAGGCCTGGCCATGCTCGACAAGGCGGCGCTGCGACTGGAAGCGATCCGGGTGTTGGTAGCGGGTTAAGTCCCCTGCGCCACTCTTTGTCTAGTCCTGAAATAGGTTTACACCTGTTTCAGTCTCAAAACGCCCGATGCACCGCATCGGGCGTTTTGTATTTCAAGGCCAGATGTGGCCGCTCCGCGTTGTAGATCAGCACCGATTCATCAACCATTCTCACCGCGTCGGCCAGGTTCTTGGGGCGATGCAGCAAAAACTCCGTCTTCAAAATCCCGTTTATTCGCTCCGCCATCGCGTTCTGATAGCAGTCATAGCCATCGGTCATCGAACAAATGACCCCGTGCTTGGTGTGAAAACGCTGATAAAGGTCGGAGCAATACTGCGCCCCACGGTCTGAGTGATGAACCAGCGGCTGCTTGGTTTTCCTTCCTCCTACAGCCTTCTTCAGCGCTTTGAGCACCGACTCTGTATGCAAGCTCTCATGCACATGATGTCCCACTATTTTACGCGAGTAGGCGTCGGTGATCAGGCTCAGATAAGCAACGCTCTCCTGGGTAGGCAGATAGGTTATATCCGCAACCCAAACTTGCTCAGGAGCACAGGCAATGATTTGCTGCGGGCCTGCCTTGAGTAGGTTTGGATGGCGGCGAAATCGATGATGGCTGTGGGTGGTCTTGTGGTATGCCCGCTTGCGAGGGACCAATTCTCGCGCTTCTCGCAGGATGCTGAACAGGCGATCGCGCCCCACCCGCAGACTCGTTTCTGCTTCGGCATGCAGCATATAATGCAGCTTGCGTGTTCCCAGCCTTGGCTGACGCCGCCGCTTTTCCAAGACGAAATCCACGACCTTTTGATCGTCGCTAGCCTTCGCATCAAACGCTCGGTTGCGCTTGTAGTAAGCCTGACGTGAAATGCCCATGAACAGGCAAGCCCTGCTGATACTCAGGTCTTTGACTTGCCCTTGCGCGAGGACTTGCCGGGTCGCTTTTTTACGATGGATACACCGTAGTCGTTCTTCAAGACGTTTACGACAGCCTCGAAAAACTGAGCCTTTTGATTGCTCAGTTCAAGCTGTTCTTCAAGCTCTTTGATCCGCTGCTCGGGTGACAGCGGTACCGTGGACTCGGCCATGGAACTCTTCCTCAGCACTCGAATAGACGCGCCTTGGCTCCAATCCTGCCGACCATGCTTGCGTAACCACACCAACACCGTTGACCGACCCTGGATGCCATAGCGCCGTTGAGCCTCTTTATAACTCAACTCGCCCTTTTCGACCTGATCGACCACCGACAATTTAAAAGCCAGCGTGTAATCGCGCTGACTGCGCCTTTTCCCCGAATCCATTGCTCCCTCCTGAAAATAGGTCAGAAGGTGTAAACCTTATTCAGGACGGGACACTTGTAAACAAAAAGGCCCGCAGCGATGCGGGCCTTTTTCCATCTGACTTTTGTGGTGATGCCGATGGCCTCATCGCTAGCAATCATGCAGTCGCCGGTGCAACCTCTGGCTCAACCACCCCAACCAACCCCTCCTTCATCCGCTTGGCATCGCGCACAAAACACCGCGAAGCCAGTACCAGAAACACCACGGTGAAAAACAGCGCCACCGGGATCAGGTACATCGCGTCATGCAGGCCGACCGCTTTGAAAGCTTCGGTCATTTGTTCGGCACCGGCCGTCAACATCGCCGTGTGGGCAAAGTGATCGGACAATCCGCCCACCACCACCGGCCCCAGGCCACCACCCAGCAAGTACAACCCGGCAAAAAACAGCGCCATCGCCGTGGCCCGCAGACGCGGTTCGACCACGTCCTGGATCGCCGTGTAGACGCAAGTGTAGAAGTTGTAAGCAAACAACCAGCCCAGGCTGAACACTGCCACAAACACACCGATCTCGATGCGGCCGGCATGCAGCGCCCAAGCGGTGCAGACGGTAGAAACAATCAGACTGAATGCGGCAAACAGCAGGCGACCATTAGCGACTCGCTGGTGAATCTTGTCCGCAATCCAGCCGCCAAGCGTCAAACCGACCAACCCGGTGACACCCACAATCACCCCGGTGGCCACCGCAGCCTCCTGTAATGGCATCAGGAAATAACGCTGCAGCATCGGCACCAGAAACGAGTTACAGGCGTAGGTGGCGAAGTTGAAACACAGGCCAGCCAAGACCAGCCACAAAAATGTCGGTACGGCCAGCACTCGGCGGATCGGCCGGTCTACACGTTCCTGGGAAACCTGCACACTCTCCGCGGCACCGCGCGTGGGCTCCTTGATGAAGAACATGAAAACCGCGAGGATCAGCCCCGGCACCGCCGCGATAAAGAACGGCGCGCGCCAACTGTCGAAAGCCTTGACCATCGCGCCAATGGTGAAGAACGCCAGCAATAGCCCCAACGGTAAGCCGAGCATGAAAATGCCCATGGCCCGTGCCCGACGGTGAGCGGGGAACAGGTCGCCGATCAACGAATTGGCGGCGGGTGCGTAACTGGCCTCACCGATACCGATACCCATGCGCACGATCAGGAAACTCCAGAAACTGCCGACCATGCCGTTGACCGCTGTCAGGCCACTCCATACCGCCAGGCCCCAACCCATGAGTTTGCTGCGCGAACCTGTATCGGCCATACGCCCAAGTGGCAGACCGGCGATCGCGTAGACGAGGGTGAATGCAGTACCGATGATACCCAGCTGGAAGTCGCTAAGATGCCATTCCATGCGGATCGGTTCGATGATAATGGCGGGAATGGTACGGTCGAAAAAATTGAACAGATTGGCCAGGAACAACAGGAACAGAATGCGCCAGGCATTCGCCGCTTGGGTCGATTTCTGCATGGGTCCGTCTCATTTATTGTTATGGGGTCGTCACTGTCCCCGGAATTTGCAATCTAGACAGGCCTGCCAGAGCTGTCTGTAATTATTCGTAAGGCTGATATCAGACCATCGCAATCTTTCGCAAAACGCTCTGGTCCGCGGCTCGATAAGGCTCAATGTTTTCGGGGCAAAACCTGCAATTTCCGGCCTGACACCTGCCGTTGAAAAATACCTGCCGCCCCCCCTTCCCAACCCGCTGGCGAAGCCTAGAATAGCGACCTTGCTTTATCCCCCTGCGTCCCCATTCCTCCTTAGATAATCGCCCATGTCCGAAGCCAGTCCGTGTCTGAATTGCGGTGCCTGCTGTTCTCATTTTCGCGTGTCATTTTTCTGGGGTGAATGCACCTCGGCCGGGGGAACTGTGCCCGATGAGCTTGTCGATCAAATCAGTCCAAGCCGGGTAGCGATGCTTGGCACCGGGTGCAAACCGGTGCGCTGCATCAGCCTGGTGGGTGATGTAGGCAGTGAGGTGCAATGCTCGATCTATGACAAACGCTCGAGCACCTGCCGGGAATTCGAAGCCTCTTGGGTAGACGGCGAGGCGAACCCGGATTGCGATGCCGCCCGAGCTGCGTTCGGTCTACCGGCCCTGCAACCAGAGTTCGATATGGCCGAGAGGAAAATAGCCTGACCGTTAGCACTAATTGCTATTGGGTTAATGCCAAAATCATTTGCGCCAAAGT
Source organism: Pseudomonas sp. P8_241 (assembly GCF_034008315.1). NCBI lineage: Bacteria > Pseudomonadati > Pseudomonadota > Gammaproteobacteria > Pseudomonadales > Pseudomonadaceae > Pseudomonas > Pseudomonas sp. P8_241. Next base: position 5,180,866 of record NZ_CP125377.1, read on the forward strand.
GCCACTATCGCTTGCTGTCCATCCATGACCTCTATACTCCATGAATTCGCCGGCGCTCATTGCGTCGGCAAGGATGACAATGATGGGGCAGGTTAATGGAGTGGCCGGGGCTGCAGTTCATTTCCGCGCTGCCAGAGAACGGGCAGGTCATACTTGATTGTGTGCATGACCCTTTTCTGGTGCTGCTGGCTTACCTGGTCGCCTGCGTCGGATGCTTTGCCACGCTGGACATGGCCGAGCGGGTAAACCATGCGGAACAGGCCACTTCTCAGACGCGCTGGCGTTGGGTGGGTACCGGGTGCCTGGCGGGCGGTATTTGGGCCATGCATTTCATCGGGATGCTCGCGTTTCGCGTGCCCATCGAAATTCGTTACCAGCTGCCAGTCACACTGCTATCCCTGTCAATCGCATTGATCGCGTCATGGTTGGCCATGCAAACGTTGAGCCTTGCGCAATTGAAATTGCGGCATTGCTGCACGTCGTCGATCGGCATCGGACTGGGCATCGCCGCGATGCATTATGTGGGCATGACGGCCATGCATTCGAATGCCACGGCTTATTACCAACCCGGCTTGTTCGCGCTTTCCATCCTCATCGCCATTGCCGCTGCCCTGGCAACACTGCTATTGGCCAGGCACCTGCGCAATGGCGCGGGAGTGATGCACCAGCTTCTCAAGTATTGCGCCAGTCTGCTGCTCGGCGCGGGCATTCTGAGCATGCATTTTACGGCCATGGCCGCCTTCAATCTGGTGCAACCCGTCGGTAGCCTCCTGACGCAGGCGAGTGAACACAATCATGTACAACTGGCGCTGACGATCGCCGTCGTGACTCTGCTGATCATCGGCAGCAGCATCAGCGCAGCGCTCGCGGACAAGAAACTCCAGCACAAGGACCACGACCTGCAGCGGGTCAACTCCTTGCTTAGCCAATTGGACCAGGCGCGCATGTCGCTACAGCAGGTGGCGCACTACGACGCCTTGACCAACCTGCTCAACCGCCGTGGTTTTAATCAGATCTTCGCCGAAAAACTCATCGAGAAGACCAACGAGGGCGGGATGCTGGCGGTCCTGTTCCTGGACATTGATCATTTCAAGCGGATCAATGACAGCCTCGGCCATGACGCCGGTGACGAGCTGCTCAAAGTGCTGGCCGGCCATATCAAGAGTTCGATACGCAGTCATGCAGATGTCGTGGCGCGCTTCGGCGGCGACGAGTTCTGCCTGCTCATCGACCTGCATGATCGTGAAGAGGCGCGGCAGATGGCCCAGCGCATCATGTTGAAAATGAAAGACCCCATCGAATTGGCCGGACGGCGCATGGTCATGACCACCAGCATCGGCATCAGCCTGTTCCCGGAAGATGGCAAGACCTGCGAGGAGCTGCTGAAAAACGCCGACCTGGCGCTCTACCAGTCCAAGGGCGGTGGACGAAATGGCCTGAACTTCTTCAGCGCCAACCTGAAAGCCCGGGCCACACTGGAGCTGCAACTCGAAGAAGAACTACGCTTCGCCCTGCGCGAGGACACCGGGCTGATGCTGTATTACCAACCGATCTATGACCTGAAAACCGGTCAAGTCAGCAAACTTGAAGCGTTGATCCGCTGGCAACACCCGGTCCACGGCTTTCTCGTTCCCGACCGTTTTATCGCTATCGCGGAGGCCAATGGCCTGATTGCCGAACTGGACAATTGGGTGCTGCGCAAAGCCTGCGAGGATCTGGGGGAGCTTTCGCGCCAAGACTGTGAAGAACTCAAGATTGCCGTCAATTGCTCGCCCCTGAACCTGGCGCGCGAAGATCTGGCCGATGAAATCGAACACGCTCTGCGGACTTACGGGGTCGCTCCCCATCGACTTGAACTGGAAGTCACCGAAAACGCATTGATGGGCAACATCGCCAACACCCTGGTATTGTTGCGAAAGATACGCGCCCTCGGTGTGTCGCTGTCGATTGATGACTTTGGCACCGGCTATTCATCCCTCGCCTACCTCAAGCGCCTACCGCTCAATACGCTGAAAATAGATCGCTCATTCATTCAGGACATTCCCAAGGCCACCGCGGACATGGAGATCGTCCAGGCCATTATCGTCATGGCCCACACCCTGCACTTGCAGGTGGTCACCGAAGGCGTTGAAACCTTCGAGCAATACCAGTTCCTCGAGGACCACGGCTGCGACTTCGTTCAAGGTTACCTGTTCAGTCGGCCCGTACCGCTGGCCGACCTGCATCCGGTGCTCAATGAAATCAATCAGCGCAAGCACTCCTACAGCGCTACGACGTTGAGTCTGGTGCACGGAACATCTGCACTAATGTAGACGGGTCTTTCTCAAGAAATCCCTGCCCCCCATGCAAACGCATCAACTGCGCCGCCAAGCCGGTGATCGGTGTAGCCGAACCCTGTTCACGAGAAAATTTCACCGCTGTGTCGAGATCCTTGAGCAGGGTCCGAACATGCCACTTGACCGGTTCGAAACGACTTTCGGCCATTTGTGGAGCCAGGATCTGCAGCGGCCTGGAATCAGCAAAACCGCCCGCCAGTGCGGCGGCGATCAGGCTGGCATCCACCCCGGAACTTTCCGCCAGCGCCACCACTTCGGCAATCACCAACGCATTGCAGGCGACAATCATCTGATTGCACGCTTTGGTCACCTGCCCCGCTCCAACGCCACCCATGTGTGTTACGCGCTGTCCCAGGCTCAACAATACGGAGCGGACCCGTTCAAGATTCCGAATCTCCCCGCCCACCATGATCGCCAATGTCCCCGCTTCAGCGCCGACCACACCACCGGACACCGGGGAGTCCAGCCAGGCCATGCCGGTTTCTTCCATCAGCTCGTTGGCCATTTCCCGCGTGGCACTGGGCTCGAGGCTGGAAAAATCCACCAATAACTGACCGTTCTTCGCCCCTTCAACAACACCCGCCGGACCAAAGACCACCTCACGCACCACCGCCGTGTCTGCCAGGCAGAGCATTACCACGTCCGCGTGCTGACACAATTCGGCCGCTGTGGCGACCTGTCGCGCCCCAGCCGCCACCAGAGGCGCGCACTTGGCCGGATTGCGGTTCCACACGGTCAGAGGATAACCAGCCGCCAACAAACGCTGGCACATCGGCAACCCCATCAGCCCGATACCGGCAAATCCCAGCGAAGGTAGTATTGACATCATTTGGCCTCCTTTTGATTAAAGAACGCCGAATATTGGCCGATTCATCATGACTTGGGAAAGGATTCCCCGAGCACAACTCAGTCTCAAGCCCAGGCTTGGGCTCAATACGCGCTGACAAAAGACGCGATTCAATTCCGTGAAGGTTTGACGACAGTGAGTCGGCCTACCCACCAGCCCAGGTAGATGGCGAACAATGACTTCTAAAAATAACCCGGCCCCTGCGCTATCCGATCTGACCTTGACCCCTGCGGCCAACAGCCCGTCATCACCGAAGCCTTCGCTCCCTTCTCGTCCGTTGTCGACCCAGCAGTACCTGTATTTCACCGAAACCAACACCGACCGTATTCTCGACAACCTCGACGGCCTGCGCGACATGGTGTTCCCGCGCCCTGCGCACCTGGAAGGCGACAGCGAACAGCATAGCCACCAGGAATTCCCGTCAGTGTGCCTGATCGGTCTGGGCCGATGTGGCTCGAACATCGCGCTGGATGTCGCGGAGCTGGTGTACAACGCGCGCAAGTTCTACCTCAACGAATTCAACAATGACGATCGCCTGTCGCCAGACAAGCGTTATGCCGAAAAGGGCTACAGCCCTGCCCAATGGATTCGCAACAACCTGCGCCTGGGCCCGAACAAGGCCACCAAGCCAGTGTTCCTGGTCGAGCCGCTGGTGATGCTCGGCGACCTGGACAAGGACATCGCCGGGCGTATCCGCTTCTCGCGCAAGGGCGAAAAAAGCGGCTTCCTGCGCGACTACAGCAAAATGAAAATCATGGACTTGTCGGAAGTCCACGCCGGTGGCGCCGGTAACGCGCCGATCCTCGGTCAGTACCTGGCCAAGATCATTCTGAACAAGGACACCCAGCGTTTTTCCAGCCCTGACTGGAAGATGATTCACTCGTACCTGATCGACAGCTGCGGCATCAAGGCCAACCAGTCGCGCCTGTATTTCTCGATCTTCAGCGCCGGTGGCGGTACGGGCTCGGGCATGGCCTCTGAATTTGGTCTGGCCCAGCAGCACTCGTACATGAACAAGACGTTCGACACCAAGCCGATGGACGAGCATGACGGCAAGAGCGGCCACTCGTTCGTGTTCGAGCCGATCTTCACCAGCGGCATCTGCGTGCTGCCGAACATTTCCGATCACCGCAGTGAAATGTCCGAAGCGCTACATATCAACGCCGGGCGCTTGCTGTGCAAATACCTGTCGGAAGAGTGGGACTTTTCCTACAATTTCGCCAATGAAGACAGCAGCGAAGCCAGCGTCATGGGCCGCATCCGCCCATGGAACGCGATGATGCTCATCTCTAACGACATCATGCGTTACGCCGAAGAGAACGATGACGGCAACATCCAGAACATTGATGTCAATGCGATGGAAAAGCACGCCAACCAATACATTTCGCAGCAGATTTTCAACATTCTGACCGCGCAGGCGGTCACGACTGACTATGACCAGAACTATTTCCGTCGCGCCGGCATCGACATTGGTGAAACCATCCGCCTGGACGCCAACGACCTGTTCATGAGCCTGGCCGGGCCGGTGGCGATTGCCTATGCCGAATCCGTTGTTCCGGAAACCCCACAACCGAGCAACGACAAGTTCAAGGTGTTCGAGAAAGAGCCACAGCGCTTGAACATCGACGACCTGTTCTTCCGTTCGATCGACCTGCCGCACTTCAACAAGGTCACCCAGGCGATCGAAGGCATCAGTCTGCTGCCGATCGAGTCAAAGCGCTATCGTGCGTCGCTGGAGCAGTACAAGAATTCGGGTTACGACGCCGCAGCCCTGCACGACCTGCACTTCTTCAAGAATTGCTCGTCGGTGGTGTCGATTGTTTCGCTGCCCAAAGACTACAAGCTGTCCTACATGGACCTGAACCGGTTGAAGACCCACCTCAACAGTCTGTTCCCCAACACCACGCTCAAGCGTTACGCGCTGGTGATCGGCGCCTCGGCCAACCTGTCGCTGACCACGTTGATCGCCAAGAGCCCGTGCCTGTCGGACGACTTCCTGACGCTGATCGTGGCGTTCATCAAGCGTTGCTTCGCCAAGGCACCGTACCGATTTGACGAAACCCTGGACAACTCGATCCTGGATTTCATCGTCCAGGAAGAGTTCGACGAAGACCGTATCGATGACTTGCTCAACGAATTCGAGAACCCGGCAAAGATCCTCGATACCAACTGGTACGCGATCAAGCCGATGTACGAGAAGAAGTACCGCGAGCTGATCAACGACAAGGACAAGTTTGTCTCGATCAACGACATACGTCTTTCTCGGGATTGCGTGAAGAAATCGATCAAGTACCTGCGCGAGATCTACCGTCATCGCATTGGCAAGACCAAGGTTATTTCGCTGAATAACCATACGGGCAAGACGGCTTAGACCTGAAAAGATCGCAGCCTGCGGCAGCTCCAACGGGTGTACAGCTGGCTCTGTAGGAGCTGCCGCAGGCTGCGATCTTTTTCTTTTATCCACACCCGGAAACAATTAAGCAGCCCTCAGGCTGCTCTCTCAACTGTTCCCGTTACGTTTACGTCACCGTGAGGCTGTGGCCTTTCTCCACGGCAACGTGCCATCACGCTACTCGGCTACACACTTTCGGCTGGCGAAACGTCGCACCGATAAGGTGCAACGCTTCAGGCCGTCGCCCTTTCCTGGATCAGAATCCACGGCGAAACCACAACCGCCCACAGCTGCGGGTCACGCTCGAAAAGATCCAGCGCCCCTGTTTCAGACAGCTTGGCGACCTTGTCAGCGGCCAGCCAGGCAGCCACTTTCTCGCCTTCATCACTCGCTACAGCCTCAGCCGCAGCGATCAAATCCAGGCTGGGGTCGACCCACAATAGGGCACCCTTGGCGAAGAACGGCTCTAATTCCTTCCAGGTAATAGATGCGGTTTCACCAAGCAGCTTGGCATAGAGGGTGCTAGGTTCTTCAGTCATGGGTTTGGTCCGGAAAAGAAATCGGCGCAATGATAACGTCGGTGGTCTGGCAGAAAAACCCTGAAGCAATTTACGTCACTGAATGAAAAGAGCAGGAATGCCAGGGAATGCACGGAATCAGGTTATATGCCCGTCAAAACCCCGCCGTAATTCTGACTTTTTCTTTCAAAATAGCGACACCCGCAGATTTTGCCCCCCGGCGCCAGCTTCCCAGGCTGACAATCGGCGCTCTACACTGTACCGGTACAGTTGCCGAGGGGCTTTTCCGGGGATGTCTTCGATATCTGACCCGGTTCTGCCGCCCCACGGCGCCAGGACTATAAAAACTACAACAGTAAGAGTGGAGCACTATGACTAAGGCTACTAAGCAGATTTCCAAACTGTTTGCCGCTATGGTTCTGGCCGGGGTTGCCAGCCATTCGTTCGCAGCTGACACCATCAAGATCGGCATCGCCGGCCCTAAAACCGGCCCTGTAGCCCAATACGGCGACATGCAATTCAGTGGCGCTAAAATGGCCATCGAGCAAATCAACGCCAAAGGCGGCGTTGACGGCAAGAAACTCGAAGCCGTTGAATACGATGACGCCTGTGATCCGAAACAAGCTGTGGCGGTCGCGAACAAAGTCGTCAACGACGGCGTCAAGTTCGTGGTCGGTCACCTGTGCTCCAGCTCCACTCAACCGGCTTCGGACATCTACGAAGACGAAGGCGTGATCATGATCACTCCGGCAGCCACCAGCCCGGACATCACCGCCCGTGGTTACAAAATGGTGTTCCGCACCATCGGCCTGGACAGCGCCCAGGGCCCTGCGGCCGGTAACTACATTGCCGATTTCGTAAAGCCTAAAATCGTTGCTGTTCTGCACGACAAACAGCAATACGGTGAAGGCATCGCCACCGCAGTGAAGAAAACCCTGGAAGGCAAAGGCGTGAAGGTTGCCGTGTTCGAAGGCGTCAACGCCGGCGACAAGGACTTCTCCTCGATGATCTCCAAGCTCAAGCAAGCCAACGTCGACTTCGTCTACTACGGCGGCTACCACCCGGAGCTGGGCCTGATCCTGCGTCAATCCCAGGAAAAAGGCCTGAAAGCCAAGTTCATGGGTCCGGAAGGCGTGGGTAACGACTCCATTTCGCAGATCGCCAAGGACGCTTCCGAAGGCCTGCTGGTGACCCTGCCGAAATCCTTCGACCAGGATCCGGCCAACGTTGCCCTGGCTGATGCGTTCAAAGCCAAGAAAGAAGATCCGAGCGGTCCGTTCGTGTTCCCGGCCTACTCGGCTGTGACCGTGATCGCCGACGGCATCAAGGCTGCCAAGTCCGAAGACGCTGCCAAAGTGGCCGAAGCCATCCACGCCGGCACCTTCAAGACCCCTACCGGCGACCTGAGCTTCGACGAGAAAGGTGACCTCAAAGACTTCAAATTCGTGGTTTACGAGTGGCACTTCGGCAAACCAAAAACTGAAGCCAAGCCCCAGTAAGGCGTTGCCTGACTGACTGCCAACAAAGCCCACGGCGTGCCGTGGGCTTTGTTTTACGAACGTATCTGGGCCGCGCTGGCGTGATCCGCCAGTCTCCCCACCTGAAAATCTCAAAACCGTCATCAGCGGTTCGCTGGCAAACCCCGAATTCGAAGTGGATGCAGATCCACGGGGCTCGGGCGGGAAAATGACTCCACCAGTGAAATGCGTATCAGGTTTTTAGGAGCGCTGTAATGCCTGACATCTATCACTTCTTCCAACAGCTGGTTAATGGTCTGACCATTGGCAGCACGTATGCCCTGATCGCCATCGGCTATACGATGGTTTACGGCATCATTGGAATGATCAACTTCGCCCACGGCGAGGTGTACATGATCGGTTCCTACGTGGCGTTCATCGCCATCGCCGGGCTGGCCATGATGGGACTCGACAGTGTTCCGCTGTTGATGACCGCCGCTTTCATCGCAACCATTGTCGTGACCAGTGCCTACGGTTACAGCATCGAACGGATCGCCTACCGCCCCTTGCGCGGCAGCAACCGTCTGATCCCGCTGATCTCTGCCATCGGCATGTCGATCTTCCTGCAGAACACCGTTCTGCTGGCGCAAGACTCCAAGGACAAATCCATCCCCAACCTGATTCCGGGCAATTTTGCCTTTGGGCCAGGTGGCGCACATGAAGTGCTGATTTCCTACATGCAAATCGTGGTGTTCGTGGTGACCCTGGTCGCCATGCTCGGCCTGACGCTGTTCATCTCCCGCTCCCGCCTGGGCCGCGCCTGCCGCGCCTGTGCCGAAGACATCAAGATGGCCAACCTGCTGGGTATCAACACCAACAACATCATCGCTCTGACCTTCGTCATCGGTGCCGCACTGGCGGCCGTCGCGGCCGTGTTGTTGAGCATGCAATACGGCGTGATCAACCCGAACGCCGGTTTCCTGGTCGGCCTCAAGGCCTTCACCGCAGCGGTACTGGGCGGTATCGGCAGCATTCCGGGCGCCATGCTCGGCGGGCTGGTACTGGGCGTGGCGGAAGCCTTTGGTGCCGATATCTTCGGCGACCAGTACAAGGACGTCGTGGCCTTCGGCCTTCTGGTTCTGGTGTTGTTGTTCCGGCCAACCGGCCTGTTGGGCCGTCCGGAGGTTGAGAAGGTATGACTAGGAATCTTAAACAGGCACTGTTCAGTGCCTTGCTGGTGTGGGCCGTGGCCTACCCGGTACTCGGTCTGAAACTGACCATCGTCGGCATCAACCTTGAAGTTCATGGCACCAGCAACGCCACCCTGATCACCATTGCGGTGTGCTCAGTGTTGATGTTCCTGCGTGTGCTGTTCGACCAGCGGATCAGCTCGGCCTGGCGTTCGTCGCCAGGCATGCCGCTGATTCCGGCCAAGGCCAGCAACTTCCTGACCCTGCCGACCACCCAGCGCTGGATCATCATCGCGTTGATCGCCGGTGCCCTGGTCTGGCCGTTCTTCGGCTCCCGCGGCGCGGTGGATATCGCCACGCTGGTGCTGATCTACGTAATGCTCGGCCTCGGCCTCAACATCGTGGTCGGTCTTGCCGGTCTGCTTGACCTTGGTTACGTCGGCTTCTATGCCGTCGGCGCCTACAGCTATGCGCTGCTGTCGCACTACTTCGGTCTGAGTTTCTGGATCTGCCTGCCGATTGCCGGTTTGATGGCCGCTACCTTCGGCTTCCTGCTGGGTTTCCCGGTGTTGCGTCTGCGCGGTGACTATCTGGCGATCGTGACTTTGGGCTTCGGTGAAATCATCCGTCTGTTCCTGCGCAACCTGACCGATATCACCGGTGGCCCGAACGGCATCAGCAACATCGAGAAGCCGACGTTCTTCGGCCTGACCTTCGAACGTAAAGCCGCGGAAGGCATGCAGACTTTCCACGAATACTTCGGCCTGCAATACAACTCGATCAACAAGGTGATCTTCCTTTACCTCGTTGCGCTGTTCCTGGCACTGGCTGCGCTGTTCGTCATCAACCGCTTGCTGCGCATGCCGTTGGGCCGCGCCTGGGAAGCCTTGCGTGAAGACGAGATCGCCTGCCGTGCGCTGGGCCTGAACCCGACCCTCATCAAACTGTCGGCCTTTACCCTGGGCGCGAGCTTCGCCGGTTTCGCCGGTAGCTTCTTCGCCGCCCGTCAGGGTCTGGTGACACCGGAGTCCTTCACCTTCATCGAGTCGGCGATCATTCTCGCCATCGTGGTACTGGGTGGCATGGGCTCGCAACTGGGCGTGATCCTGGCTGCCGTGGTGATGATCCTGCTGCCGGAAATGATGCGTGAGTTCAGTGAGTACCGCATGTTGATGTTCGGTGCCTTGATGGTACTGATGATGATCTGGCGCCCTCAGGGTCTGCTGCCCATGCAACGTCCTCACATGGAGCTGCGCAAATGAGCCGCGAGATCCTTAAAGTAGAAAACCTGAGCATGCGCTTCGGCGGCTTGCTGGCGGTCAACGGCGTAGCCTTGAGCGTGAAAGAGAAACAAGTGGTTGCCCTGATCGGCCCCAACGGCGCCGGCAAGACCACCGTGTTCAACTGCCTGACCGGCTTCTACAAGCCGAGCGGCGGCAGCATCCTGCTCGACGGCGAGCCGATCGAAGGCCTGCCGGGCCACAAGATCGCCCTCAAAGGCGTGGTGCGCACCTTCCAGAACGTGCGGTTGTTCAAGGACATGACCGCGGTCGAGAACCTCTTGATCGCTCAGCACCGTCACCTGAACACCAACTTCCTGTCCGGCCTGTTCAAGACCCCGGCGTTCCGCAAAAGCGAACGCGAGGCCATGGACTTTGCCGAGTTCTGGCTGGAAAAGGTCAACCTCAAGGAGTTCGCCAACCGTCCGGCCGGCACCCTGGCCTACGGTCAGCAACGTCGTCTGGAAATCGCTCGCTGCATGATGACCCGCCCGCGGATCCTCATGCTCGACGAACCGGCGGCCGGCCTCAACCCGAAGGAAACCGAGGACCTCAAGGCGCTGATCAGCATGCTGCGTGAAGAGCACAACGTGACCGTGCTGCTGATCGAACACGACATGAAGCTGGTCATGAGCATTTCCGATCACATCGTCGTGATCAACCAGGGCACGCCCCTGGCCGACGGTACGCCGGAACAGATCCGCGATAATCCTGAAGTGATCAAAGCCTACCTGGGGGAAGCGTAAATGCTGCAGTTTGAAAACGTTTCCACCTTCTATGGCAAGATCCAGGCCTTGCACAGCGTCAACGTCGAAGTCCGCCAGGGCGAGATTGTGACCCTGATCGGCGCCAACGGTGCGGGCAAGTCCACGCTGCTGATGACTCTGTGCGGTTCGCCGCGAGCCCACAGCGGCAGCATCCGCTACATGGGTGAAGAGCTGGTCGGCCAGGACTCTTCGCAGATCATGCGCAAGAGCATTGCCGTGGTGCCGGAAGGTCGTCGGGTGTTTTCCCGTCTGACCGTGGAAGAGAACCTGTCCATGGGCGGTTTCTTCACCGCGAAAGGCGATTATCAGGAACAGATGGACAAGGTTCTCGGACTTTTCCCACGCCTGAAAGAGCGTTTCAGCCAGCGTGGCGGCACCATGTCCGGTGGCGAACAGCAAATGCTCGCCATCGGCCGCGCGCTGATGAGCAAGCCCAAGCTGCTGCTGCTCGACGAGCCGTCGCTGGGTCTGGCACCGATCATCATCCAGCAGATCTTCGACATCATCGAACAGCTGCGCAAGGACGGTGTGACGGTGTTTCTGGTCGAGCAGAACGCCAACCAGGCACTGAAAATTGCTGATCGCGCCTACGTTCTGGAGAACGGCCGCGTGGTGATGCAAGGCACCGGTGAAGCACTGCTGACCGACCCTAAAGTGCGCGAAGCGTACCTCGGCGGTTAAGCCTTTGCGGTAAACAAAAACGGCCTTCGGGCCGTTTTTGTTTACCCACACACAATACCGAAAACAATGAATAACCTCTGTAGGAGCCTATAGCCTGTCCAGCGCTTCGCCACTGCGCTTGAACCACCCAATCAAGTAATCCGCCAGCACCTGCGTGCGCTTGGGCAACCCCCCCTGATACGCATGCACCAGATACATCGGCATGCTCCGCGTCTGGTAATCGCGCAGGAGCCAGCGCAAACGCCCGTCAGCCAATTCCGCTGACAAACAATAAGACGGCAGGCGCGCAATCCCTGCACCAGCCAGCGCGGCTTTTTTCAGCAGATTGTAATGGTTGCTGGCGAACGGTCCCGACACCCGCACCCGCAGCAATTCATGTTGCTGGTGATACAACCATTCTTCACGCCCACTGTAGTGGCTGTTTAGCAAACAACGATGCTCACCGAGCGCCTGCGGCGTTTGCGGTTCACCGTGCAGATCCAGATAGGCCGGGCTGGCACAGGTCATTTCGTGCCACGCCAACACCGGGCGAGCCACCAGTCGCTGGTCTATCGCCACATCCGAGCGGATCGCCAGGTCGAAACCGTCGCGGGACAAGTCACGGTAGCTGTTGTTGAGATCCAGCTCGATCTGCACCTCGGGATACTGGGCGGAAAATTCCAGCAACAGGCCATCGAAAAAGGTTTCCCCCAGCGAAACCGGAACGGTCATACGTATCGGACCGGCCATGTCATCTTTCAAGCGCGCCAACGCCTGACGTGCTCGCTCGGCCTGCACGACCAACGCCTGGGCTTGCGGCAGCAACGCCGCGCCCGCCGCCGTCAGGCTCAAGCGCCGTGTGGTGCGCTGTAACAGGACAACGGAAAACTGCGCCTCCAATTGACTGATGCGTTTGGACAATTGGCCCTTGCTGCATCCCAACTGCTGCGCCGCCAAGGTAAAACTCCCCGCCTCGATCAACACCGCGAACGCCGCGAGGTCATCCATTTCGCTCATGGATTGTTTCCATTTGAAAACCAAAGGTTGCCTATTAGTGCGCTTATCTGCTTACAAAACCACTCTAAACTGAAGCCTCTTCCCACCCACGAGGATCGGCCCCCATGAAAATTCTATTGATCGGCGCACGCGGAACCATTGGTTCGGCTGTCGACAAGGAACTGTCCCAGCGTCACGAAATTATCCGCATTGGCCGAAACAGCGGCGATTTTCAGGTGGATATCAGCGACAGCTCATCGATTCGAAAACTGTTCGAGCAGACCGGCAAATTCGATGCCCTGATCTGCGCCGCCGGCAACGTGACCTTTGCCCCGCTCAATGAGATGACCGAAGACAGTTTTGCTCTCGGCCTGAAAGACAAACTCATGGGCCAGGTCAACTTGTTGCTGATCGGCCGCGAATACGCCCATGACGGCGCATCGTTCACCTTCACCACCGGCGTACTGAGCCACGATCCGATCTACAGCGGCGCATCGGCAGCACTGGTCAACGGTGCACTGGACAGTTTCGTACGCGCCGCCGCCATCGAGTTGCCGCGCGGCCTGCGGGTCAACTCGATCAGTCCGAACGTCCTGGTTGAAGCCATGGGCAAATACGCGCCGTACTTCCGCGGGTTCAAACCGGTCCCTGCGGCGGATGTGGCGTTGGCCTACGCCAAAAGCGTGGAAGGCTTGCAGACGGGTCAGACTTTTCAAGTAGGTTAATTCACCCAGAAAACCGTAGGAGCCGGCTTGCTGACGATGGCGCCCTCCAGATCGCTATCGCCAGCAAGCCGGCTCCTACCGGTTGATCGACAACAACTGATGGGGTTGTGATGAACGGTCAGGCTGAGTAACGTGGCGGCACTTGTCTGGAGAGCCAAAGATGCGTGTTGCCCGTTCCTTCATCGTCGTTGCCCTGCTTCCGCTGTTCGCCGCGTGCCAATTGTTCGACAGCCCGCGTGAAAGCGCGTCTCATGTCGGTCAGACCCGTTTGCAAGGGCAGTTGACGGCGGCGGATGGCAAACTGCTGTTCCAACCGTGCAACCAGCCAAATCGTTATGTGGTCAACGACACGGGTGGCACCAGCGTCCTGCAACAGGCTGCCACCTTGGCCGATGGCAAGGGCAAGCTGTTTGCCGATGTGCGTGGCAAGGTTGTCTCCGGTAACGGTGCCGACGGCCAACTTGACCTGGAAACGCTGTACCGCATCGAGCGCTCGGGCACGGCATGTGACGATCCAAACTTCAAACTGTCGATTTTGCGTGCAGCGGGCCACAACCCGCAATGGACGATGAAAGTCAGTGGCAAAGGCCTGATCCTCGAGCGTGCCGGCCTGCCGCCATTGGCCGTGCCCTACGTTGAAGAGCAACTGGGCGATGGTCGATTCAACCTCAGCACCGATGCCAATAATCAACACATCGAGCTGTGGGTCGCACCGCAACGCTGCGTCGACAGCAGCACCGGCAGCATCCAGCACATGAGCGCTGAACTTCGCGTCGACGGTAAAGTGCAGCGCGGTTGCGCATCCTTCGGTGGTGCACGGGACGACTGATTCGACGAGAGGCGGTTTTTGCCTCACTGGACGGTGCCATTGGGGCTTATAATCGCCGGCTTCAAACGCCCTGGCGCAGTTGTGCGCCCCGCGAACCGGATCCCGCCATGTTACGAATCACCGAACTCAAGTTGCCGATCGACCATCCCGAAGAAGACCTGCGCCCTGCCATCGTGCAGCGTTTGGGGCTTGCCAGCGATGACCTACTCGATTTCACCTTGTTCAAGCGCAGCTACGATGCGCGCAAAAAGTCCTCCGAACTGTGCTTCATTTACACCATCGACCTTGAAGTTCGCGATGAAGCGTCGGTACTGCACAAGTTTGCCGATGACCGTAACGTCAGCGTGGCGCCGGATGTCAGCTACAAAGAAGTCGGCCAGGCGCCGGCCGCCCTGAGTGCTCGCCCGATCGTTGTCGGCTTCGGCCCGTGCGGGATTTTCGCCGGGTTGTTGCTCGCGCAAATGGGCTTCAAGCCGATCATCCTCGAGCGCGGCACCGAAGTACGCCAGCGCACCAAGGACACCTGGGGTCTGTGGCGCAAAAGCGTGCTCAACCCCGAATCCAACGTGCAGTTCGGCGAAGGCGGCGCAGGCACGTTCTCCGACGGCAAGCTCTACAGCCAGATCAAGGACCCTAAATTCCTCGGCCGCAAAGTGCTGCACGAATTCGTCAAGGCCGGTGCGCCGGAAGAGATCCTCTACGTCAGCAAGCCACATATCGGTACATTCCGTCTGACTGGTGTTGTGGAAAACATGCGCGAGCAGATTCGTGCGCTCGGCGGCGAAGTGCGCTTCCAGCAGCGTGTCACGGATGTCCTGATCGATGATGGCCAGTTGGTCGGTGTCGAGCTCAACGGTGGTGAGCGGATTCTTTCGAAACACGTGATCCTGGCCCTCGGCCACAGCGCCCGCGACACGTTCCGCATGCTTCACGGTCGCGGCGTGTACATGGAGGCCAAGCCGTTCTCGGTCGGTTTCCGCATCGAGCATCCACAGTCGCTGATCGACCGCGCTCGCCTGGGCAAGTACGCCGGGCACCCGAAACTCGGCGCCGCCGACTACAAACTGGTGCACCACGCCAAGAACGGCCGTTCGGTCTACAGCTTCTGCATGTGCCCAGGCGGCACCGTGGTGGCGGCGACCTCCGAGCCGAACCGAGTGGTCACGAACGGCATGAGTCAGTACTCGCGTAACGAACGTAACGCCAACTCCGGGATTGTCGTCGGCATCACCCCTGAAGTCGACTATCCGGGTGGACCGCTGGCAGGCATCGAGTTGCAGGAACGCCTGGAATCCCACGCCTTTGTGCTCGGTGGCAGCAACTACGAAGCACCGGCGCAATTGGTCGGCGACTTTATCGCGGGCAAGCCGTCCACTGAACTGGGCAGCGTCGAGCCGTCCTACAAACCGGGCGTCGCACTGGGCGACCTGGCCCTGGCCTTGCCGGACTTCGCCATCGAAGCGATCCGCGAAGCCTTGCCGGCGTTCGAGAAACAGATTCGTGGATATTCGCTGCATGACGCCATACTGACCGGCATCGAAACGCGAACGTCGTCGCCACTGCGTATTACCCGCAACGAGTCGATGCAGAGCCTGAACGTGAAAGGCTTGTTCCCGGCCGGTGAAGGCGCGGGTTATGCGGGCGGGATTCTGTCGGCAGGTGTGGACGGGATTCGTATTGCTGAAGCCGTCGCCCGGGACATTCTCGGCCTGCAGGCTTGATAAAAACCTGTAGGAGCTGGCTTGCCAGCGAAGGCGTCGGACCTGCCAGCATTGATGTTGAAGGTGAGTCCGTCTTCGCTGGCAAGCCAGCTCCTACAGGTCATGCTTGTCAGATGTTGGCGCGCAGTACCGACGTCGGCAACGGCTCACCCTGTTCCACCGTCGCAGCCACTGCGGCGATCATCCCACTCAATTCATACCCCTGAGCCTTGAGCCAGGCCTGATTGTAATACGTCGTGGCATAGCGCTCGCCGCTGTCACACAGAATCGCCACCATCGACCCCGTCTCCCCTTGCGCTTTCATGTGCTGAGCCGCCATCAATGCGCCGATCAGGTTGGTCCCGCTCGACCCGCCGACATGACGCCCCAAGCGCTCCGCCAGGTAATGCATGGCTGCCAGGGACAGCGCATCCGGCACCTTGACCATCGCATCGATCACCTTGGGCAGAAACGAGGCTTCCACCCGTGGCCGTCCAATGCCTTCGATCCGTGAACCATGATCAAGACGCAGACTGGCATCGCCGGTCTGATAGTAATCGAAGAACACCGAGCGTTCGGCATCGGCACACAAGACGCGGGTGTCGTGCTGGCGATAACGCACGTAGCGGCCCAAGGTCGCAGTGGTACCGCCGGTGCCAGGGCTGGATATCAGCCAGCTCGGCTCGGGATGCTGCTCGAATCGCATCTGATGGAAAATCGACTCGGCGATGTTGTTGTTAGCCCGCCAGTCGGTGGCACGCTCGGCATAGGTGAACTGGTCAATGAAATGCCCGTCGTGCTCGCGCGCCAGACGCTCGGACTCGGCGTAGATCTGGGTCGGGTCGTCTACCAAATGGCTTTGGCCACCGTAGAACGCAATCTGCGCGATTTTCTCTTTCGAGGTGGTGGCAGGCATCACTGCAATGAACGGCAAGCCCAGCATGCGCGCAAAGTAAGCCTCGGAAATGGCGGTCGAGCCACTTGAAGCCTCGATGACCGGCGCGCCGGGTTTGAGCCAGCCGTTACATAGTGCATACAGGAACAACGAACGTGCGAGGCGATGCTTGAGGCTGCCCGTGGGGTGGCTGGACTCATCCTTGAAGTACAACTCGATGCCCGGAAAACCCGGCAGCGGCAAAGGGATCAGGTGGGTGTCGGCGCTGCGTTGGAAATCGGCTTCGATAATCCGGATCGCCTCGCGGGACCACTGTCGGTTGACGCTCATGATGAGGTTCTCGCTGAATCAGGCAAAAGTCGCCCCTGGTACAGGGCTCAATCAACAAGCTTAGGAAAAATCCGGCATCCGGCACAGATACAGCTGAGGTTCAATACGTCTGGCAACTGCTAGGCTCAAGCCCGAGCTATTGGTTTGGTCTGTAACGGCATATAACAAAAAAGAATATAACTTTTGTTTTAACAACTAACAGTACTTGTTAGGGTGTAACACCTTTTGAATTCACGGATGGAGAGCGACCTTGCCTCTGCGTAGCACTTTCACGCGTTTCTTTCAGTTGGAAGCTGCCAGCGGTCTGTTATTGATCGCGGCTGCCGTTCTGGCTCTAGTCATCAACAACTCGCCGCTGTCGTGGCTCTACACCGGGCTGTTGGACACCCCCGTCGTGGCCCAGATCGGCGCCCTGAAAATCGCCAAACCCGCGCTGCTCTGGATCAACGATGGCCTGATGGCCTTGTTCTTCCTGCTGATCGGCCTGGAAGTCAAACGCGAAGTCCTTGACGGCCAACTGTCCAGACCGTCGCAGATCGTGTTGCCCGGTGCCGCCGCCATTGGCGGCATGGTGGTGCCGGCGCTGATTTACTGGTTCCTCAACCGGGACAACCCATCCGCCCTTAGCGGCTGGGCAATCCCGACGGCCACCGATATCGCCTTTGCCCTCGGCGTGCTGGCACTGCTGGGTAAACGCGTACCGGTATCGCTGAAGCTGTTCCTGATGACCCTGGCAATCATCGACGACCTCGGTGCAATCATCATCATTGCAATCTTTTACTCCGGCGCGCTTTCGACACTGTCTCTGGCTCTGGCTGCAACGTGCATCGCAACGCTGATCGGGATGAACCGGCTCGGCGTGGTGAAGCTTGGCCCGTATATGATCGTTGGCTTGATCCTCTGGGTTTGCGTGCTCAAGAGCGGCGTCCATGCCACGCTGGCCGGCGTCACTTTGGCATTCTGTATTCCTTTGCGCACGAAAAACGCCGAGACGTCCCCCCTACTCACGCTTGAACATGCACTACACCCATGGGTGGCCTACGGCATTTTGCCGCTGTTTGCGTTTGCCAACGCCGGCCTCTCCCTGAGTGGGGTAACTGTCGAAAGCTTTACCCACGACGTGCCGATGGGCATTGCGGTCGGACTGCTGCTGGGCAAGACCGTAGGTGTGTTCGGACTGACCTGGCTCGCGGTAAAAATCGGCATCGCCGCCCTGCCTCAAGGCGCCAATTGGGGTCAGGTATTGGGTGTGGCGATCCTCTGTGGCATCGGCTTCACCATGAGTCTGTTCGTCGGTTCGCTGGCATTCGAACCTGGGGTCAGCGACTACGCCGGGATGGATCGCATGGGGATTCTGACCGGTTCGATACTGGCCGCGCTGATTGGATATGCGGTGACTGCGATGGCGAGTCGCAAGCCTTTGCTGCACGCGGCTGCGCCTCCAAAGGCTTGATCGGAATAACGAGAAATGAGGGAGCAGATAACTCCTTCATTTTCGTCAGACAGGCCATACAGCGTTGTCGGATTCGTACTGCGGCCATTTCGGACGCTGCTGGCATCAACCTCCAACTTTCCTCGCTAACTTTGCGTTGCACGCCTTGCTTTACACAGGGCCTTCAATAGCAAAACAGCGATGGAGAAAGTGATGGTTGCCCATGGCCCGGAACACGCCACCTGGCTCTGCATGGAAACGCTGGCTCTCAATATTCCGAATGCTCGTACTTTCGATTTTCCATTCTGGCCGGTTGAATATTTTGGTGACCGGGACAACTCTCGAGAACTGACACCGGAGCAGATAATCGAAACAGCCCTGAAGAATAGCGATTTGCAGCTTGATGCTGAAAACCTGCCTTAAAAAGAAAAACCCCGATCAGTCGCCTGATCGGGGTTTTTCTTATGGATTGTTTACGCTTAGTGCGAAACGCGGCTCGTACCGTCAACGGTGGAGATCCGTACACGTTCGCCAACACGGAACACTTCGTTTTCCTGAACCTGTTGCACGTAGGCGCGCATGCTGCCGTCGTCCTCGCGCACGGTGATTTCCACACCCTGGGTACGGGTCAGGCCTTCTTCGGCAGCCGAGCCAATCAGGCCACCGGCGACGGCGCCGATGACGGCGGCGACGATGCTGCCCTTGCCGCCGCCGATAGAGCTACCTCCAACGCCGCCGACCACTGCGCCCGCAGCGCCGCCGATGGGGGTCTTGGTACCTTCGATTTTCACCGGACGCAGGGCTTCGATGGTCCCCATGCGAATCGTCTGCACACGACGCGCTTCGTCACGGGAGTAGGAGTCACCGGTCAGGCTCGATTGGCAACCGGTGAGCAACATCGCCATCGTGGAAAAAGAAGCAACCAGCAGAACAGACTTACGCATAGCATCAACTCCAAAGGACAGGTATTCATTAAACCCCGCAGCTTGACGCCTGTCACGGCACGGCACGGATAAAACTGGTTTGATTCAGGCTTCGTTAAGACGCCTGCACGAACTCACCACACAGTAGCGGCAAACCAAAAAACTGTGCCACTGGCCCAAGGATTCATATGGACTACTTTATCATTGTCGCCACGACCGTCGCCGGGTTGTACTTCCATGGGTGGTTGTACGTGCGGATCAAACGCTGGATGGACCGCGACCTGGCATTGGCGCTGGCGGGCAACGACGAACAGAAAAAAGCCTTCATGCTCGAACAGCTCGCAAACGCTCAGGCGCAAAAGATAAAGCGCAGAGACCTGCCGAAGTGGCTTGAGGCCGCGGCGGCAGGCTATCCCGATCGGTAGACTGCCTAGGGTGCCAGACGTTCAAGAATCCAGCGGGCGGCTTGTTGACGGTAATTGAGGCGATCGTGCAGGCGGCTCGGACGACCCTGCCAGAACTCGATACGCTCGGGTAACAGGCGATATCCACCCCAATGCTCCGGGCAATGAGGCTGGCTATCGCTGAAGCGTTGCTCGGTGTCCTTGAGCAGTGTTTCCAACTCGCCACGATCGGCGATGACACGACTTTGCGGGGAAGCCCAGGCGCCCAGGCGGCTGCCCAGCGGGCGAACCTGATAGTAAGCGTCAGACTCCTGTGGCGTGACCTTCACCACCCGTCCTTCGATGCGCACCTGACGCTCCAGGGCTGGCCAGAAAAACGTCATGGCCGCGAATGGATTGGCGGCCAGGTGCTGGCCCTTGGCGCTGTCGTAGTTGGTGAAGAAGGTGAAACCCTGCTCGTCCAGGCCCTTGAGCAGCAGAATGCGACAGTGCGGTCGACCGTCCGGATCGACCGTGGCCAGGGTCATGGCGTTGGCTTCCACCGGTGCCTGCTCCGTTTTCACCGCGTCGGCGAACCACTGATGGAACAGCGCAAACGGTTCGCCCGGGGCTTGTGCCTCGGTCAGGCCATCACGGGTGTAGTCACGACGCATATCAGCCAGGCCCTGGGTCATGGCGCATTCCTTTTGGTTAACGAATCACTTCTTTGCAGTATCGGTGGCGGCGACCTTCTTGTCAGCAGTGGAGGCTTTGGCTGGCGTGGTCTTTTTCGCCGGGGTCGCGGTTTTGGCAGGGGCTTTCTTGGCCGGTGCTTTTTTCGCGGGGGCTTTTTTCGCCGCTGGCACGGTCGCTTTCGAGCTGGCAGGTGCCGCAGTCACAGGTTTGGCGACGGGCTTGACGTCCTGCGCGGCGACCATCGTGAGCGGTTTCGGCGCCGGCATGTTGTATTTGCTCAGCAACGCAACCATGGTGTTTTGCGGCGTAACCAGCAGCTCCACGCGGCGGTTCAGCGCACGTCCTTCGACGCTGTCGTTGGCAGCGCGCGGCGCATCACCACCCATGCCACGCAACATCAGACGATCACGTTGCAGGCCACTGAGACGGAAAATCGCGGCGACAGCCTGAGCACGTTCCTGGCTCAACTTGACGTTGGCCGGAGCAGCACCGGACGTGTCGCTGTGGCCGAGGACCAGAACGGCAGTCTTTGGATCGACTTCGAGCATTTTGGCGACCCGGGTGAACGGGCCGAGCGTGACCGGCAGCAGCATGGCCGGGCGGTCCGGGTTGAACGAGCCTTCGACCGGCGCTATGACTACCAGCACGTTTTCGCGACGTTCGAGTTGCAGGTTGCTGTCCTTGATCGCTTCGCGCAGACGTGGTTCGTAGTCGTCCAGCCAGGCTTGGGTAATTTTTGGATCAGGCATCGGCACGGCTTTGGCAGTGCTCTGATCGCTACCACCGAACGGCCACCACCACTTGCCGCCGGTATCGGCTTCGGTTTTGGCGGCTGCAACGGCAGCAGGCTTAACTTCAGGTTTCACTTGCGGTTTGGCGGACTTGTCTGCGCTGTCATCGGAACCGAACGGCCAGTACCAAGGGCTGCTGCTATCGGTCTTGGCGACCGGTGCAATGGCTGCCGGTTTCAGCGGAGCTGGAGCGGGTGCCGACTCTTTCGCCGCGACTTTGTCGGAGGAGCCGAACGACCACCAGCTACCGCCATCGGAATCATTTTGTGGGGTCTGTGCGCAACCGGTAACAGCGAAGCACAGGGCCAAGGCGAGGGTTTTATTGGATGACATTGGATATCCACAAAAATGAAGTCAAAAAATCAGGCCACATCGGCCGTATAAACAGACGCTTTGAAACTGAAAAGGCGTTCGGGTTCCGGCCCTGGGACCCTTGAGCCCGTTTTACAGACAGGTGGCCAGTACCCGCACCAGCTTCTGCGCACGCGGGTCCATCAAGACGTAGGGCCCCAGAGTATTTGTCACAAAACCGAAGGCTACGTCATGCTCCGGGTCGGCAAAACCGATGGAGCCACCGGCACCTGGATGACCAAACGCCCGCGGGCCGAGGCCGAATGTTGCGTTAGGCACGTCCGGTTGATCGAGCATGCAACCCAGGCCGAATCGGGTCCGGGTCAATAAAGTCTTGTCTTCGCCCAGGCTATGTTCGCGGGTCAGCTCGTCGAGCATCTCGCTTTCCAGCAAGCGGCCGTCGAGCAACCCGGCGTAGAAGCCGGCCAGGCTTCGGGCATTGCCGTGGCCATTGGCGGCCGGTTGCTGCATGCGCCGCCATTCCGGTTTGTTGGTGCTGGTCATGATCGACGGCGGATTGGTGAAGGCTCGGGTGGTCATGGCGGTTGGCTCACGCATGGTCACTTGCAACAGGCGCTGGGCTGCGGTGTCGCCGACGTTGCCCTTGCCGCGAGCGATGTGCGCCACGCGATGGAATTCTTCGTCAGCCAGACCGACGTGAAAATCCAGCCCCAATGGCTTGGCAACCCTGGCCACGATGGACTCGCCCGGCCCACGACCGTCAGCGCGTCGCAGCAACTCGCCGATCAGCCAGCCGTAAGTGATCGCCGCATAACCGTGACCTTCTCCCGGCGTCCACCACGGTGCTTCGGCGGCCAGCGCGTCAACCATGGTTTGCCAGTCGTAAAGGGCCTCAGGAGCCAGCAACTCGCGCAGCGCGGGCAGTCCGGCCTGATGGCAAAGCAGGTGGCGCAGGGTGACGGATTCTTTACCGGCAGCGGCGAATTCCGGCCAGTACCGAGCTACCGGAGCATCCAGTTGCAGCTTGCCTTCGGCCACCAATTGCAGCGCGGTAACGGCGGTGAAGGTTTTGGTGCAGGAGAACAGGTTGGCGATGGTATCGCTGTGCCAGGCTTCGGCACCGTCCTTGTCCGCCGTGCCGGACCAAAGATCGAGAACGGTTTCGCCACCGACCTGAATGCACAACGCCGCGCCACGTTCCTGAGGATCGTCGAACAGTGCCGCGAACGCCTCACGCACTGGCTCGAACTTAAGCTCGTAATGACCCTGAATCTGCACCCGCAACTCCCCCGGATTAACGCTCTACAAAGTGGCGGGCATTGTTCCAGCCCTTGAGGGTTTTGGGAACAGGGTTGGGCCGGGCGGTCAATTGATGATCAAGATCGAAAGATCGCAGCCTGCGACAGCTTCTACAGGTGCCACAGGCTGCAAAACGGGTTTAATGGCCTTTGCCAGAATGACCGCCCGCGCCCTTGCCCGGCCCTTTCCCGGCGTCGGCCTTGCGGCCCCCTTCGGCATCGTGGCTCGCTTTGTCAGCCTCGGCTGCAGCTTTTTCGGCTTCTTTACCCATTTGATCGACCGCCGCCAGATTGCTCTTGCGCACGCTGTCGACGAAGCCCTGGAACGGCAGATCGGTAATCCCGACCAGACCGAAGTGGCCGTTTTCACCATCGAGCAGGCGGCCGGTTACCGGTTGGTCGAGGTACTGGAACCAATGCACACCGACAATCGACGGCTCGCTCATCGCCTGTTTGAGGAAATTCGCGTAGGCCGGCCCCCGGTCGTCTTCTTTGGCCAATGGTGTGACACCCCCCCAGAACGGTCCACGATCAGCCGAGCCGAAATTGAACTCGGTAATCAGCACCGGCTTGTCGAGGTTGCGCAGTTTGGCAAAGTCGTAACCATCCTGAGGTTGCAGCGTGTACATGTTGAAACTCAACACGTCGCAGTACTGGGCGCAGGACTCCACCGCTTCCGGCGTACTGATGGCGAAACGGCCACCGAGCAATAACTGATTCGGTGCGTGCCACTCGAGCGAGTCGGAGATCGTCTTGAAGTAAGTGTCGGCGAAGATTTTCTGGAAATATCTGAAGTCAGCTTCGATTTCCGGGTGTGCGGCGTCAGGCAATGGTGGCACGAAACCCGGGTCTTCCATCAACTCCCACGCGGGCAGATCAATGCCCCAGGCTTTCGACAGACCTGCCTGATTGCGGTACTTGTCACGCAACTGCTTGAGAAACGCGCGTTTGGCCGGCACGTCGGTGGTCATTTTCAAGGTGCCGTAGGCCAAGGCATAACGATCTTTCGGATCATCGCCAGGCCCGGCCCAGGCCAGTTCATTGTCGGCGTAGTAGCCGATCAGCCATGGATCATCACGATGATCGCGGGTGGCGATGGCCACTGCACGCTCGGTGGCCATGGCGAAGCGCGGGTCGAAGGGATCGGGCATGCCGCCCCACCAATCACTGCCCGTGCTGATACTGGCGTAATCGCCGACGATCGCTAACGGCAAGGTGTACGGTACACGGTCGGCGTTACCCAGCACTGGTGCACTCCAGTTGCCGATTGTGTTGAAGCCCCAGGCTTGCAGACGATCGAGGGTATGGTTGGCCCAGCGTTGCTCGTCAAAAACCGCCTTGCAAGGCTCCACAGCCTCGGGGGCTGGCGCTTTCGCTTCAACCCGGGCAGCTTCTGCGACACCGGACTCAGGACTCGGCGGCACAACCGTTCGTTCAACGGCTTTCTCTGCCGCGGCCTCAACCGCATCGGCCTTGGCGGCAGCGGCAACGCCGGCCTTGGTGTCACTGCCTAGCGCGCACGGATCACCGTACAGACGCTGCAAATTGGCCCCGTAAAAATCGTACCAGCGACCGGCGTTGTAGCCACGACCCTGATCGGCACCGTTGCCGCCACGGTTGTCGCCTTCGCCGTAATGACCGACCAAAACATCGTCCGGCTTGGGCAGGGATTCGAACATCCACTCGCGACCGGCCACGTAAGTCTGGTTGACGTCCGCAGTGACCGTGTTGACGCCCAGCGAATAGAATGGATGACCCTGCGGCGTCACCAGGTACCAGCGACCATCGCGCTTCTCGGTGCGGAAAAAACCGCTGGCCTTGAACGATGGGCCTTTGTTCAAGCCGCCGAATTTGTCCAGTGACGACTTCTCCCGCTCGGCCAGCCAGGTTTTCAGTTGTTGCTGCTCCTTGACCGCGGCGCCTTTGAGCTGATCGTCACTGCTGATTTTCTCTGGCCACTTGGCCCGTGTCGATTGACCGTAGGCATCGACCAATCCGCCATATACGGTTTGGGTCACCGCTTCACCGTCCTGCACACCAAAGCGCTCCAGCAGAATGCTTTGCGCGACGTTCGGCTGATCCATCGACACGCTCACCGACACCACTTGGCCACGGTCCAGTTCACCTGCGCTGCTGGCCAGCAACACTCGCTGGCCATCAACTGTCATCGGCATCGGTGGCCCGGCTTTCATGCCCAGGCTCAAGGGTGAAGTCGCTTGTAACGGCACCAACAGGGTTTGCGCAGGGCCGGCCGGCAGGTCGACGCGGCTGACCAGCGTCTTGCCATCGTTGCTCTGGATCGTGACGTACAGAGTCAGCGCCCAGTCCATCGCACTCTGGATCCGCAGGCTCATGAACCCCGATTGTGACCAGTCCCATGCACCGGTTTGCGGACTCAGGCGCAAGGTTGGCCGGGCCACCGGATTGAACGTTACCCGGCGCAGCACTTCGCCCTCGGGGGTTTGCTCGGCGTTGGATTGCGGCAAGCTGGCGTCCTGAGTCGCCACCTGAACCACGTCGGCGGGGCGTACAAAGTTGAACAGCGTCTGCTGTCCAGCGGGAGCGGCCAGCAAGGGTGTTGCGAACAACAGGGCGAAAACGGCAGGCAACGAACGGCGAATCATGAGAACGAAATTCTCCCTAACGACCTTCAATGGGCCAATGGAAAAGCGATGGCTGAAAGATAGACAACGCGGTGGGCGAAACCGCCCACCGGTGTTTCAGGAAATTTCGCGTCGGAAAGGAGGCAACGCATTGAGGATCGCCTTGCCATAGCGCTGAGTGACCAGGCGCCGGTCGAGCAAGGTGATGGTGCCGCGGTCTTCTTCGGTACGTAGCAGGCGACCGCAGGCCTGGACCAGTTTCAGCGAGGCGTCCGGTACGGAGATTTCCATGAACGGATTACCACCCCGGGCTTCGATCCATTCAGCCAGTGCTGCTTCGACGGGATCATCCGGCACCGAGAACGGAATTTTGGCGATGACCACATGCTCGCAATACGCACCGGGCAAGTCGACCCCTTCGGCAAAACTCGCCAGGCCGAACAGCACGCTGGAATCCCCGCCATCGACCCGCGCTTTGTGCTTGTTCAGGGTTTCCTGTTTCGACAGGTTGCCCTGGATGAACACTTGTTTGCGCCAGTCTCGGTCGAGGCCATCGAACACGTCCTGCATCTGTTTACGCGAGGAAAACAGCACCAGCGTACCCCGCGAGCCTTCGACCAGGTCTGGCAGATCGCGGATGATCGCCGCGGTGTGCGCTGCTGCATCCCGCGGGTCTGCGTTCAGGTTTGGCACTCGCAACACACCGGCGTCGGCATGGTGGAACGGGCTGGGCACCACGGCGGTAACGGCCTTTTTCGGCAGCCCGGCGCGCATGCGGAAGCGGTCGAAAGTACCGAGCGCGGTCAGGGTCGCCGATGTGACGAGGCAGCCATAGGCCACGTTCCACAAATTGCGCCGGAGCATTTCCGCCGCGAGGATCGGGCTGGCGTTGACCTCAATGTCGAACAGCGAACCGCTTTCTGCCAGGGTCAGCCAGCGAGCCATGGGCGGGTTGTCTTCCGGGTCTTCGACGGTGAACGCGGTCCACAATTCCCAGTTGCCCGAGGAGCGGGACAACAAGCTGCCGAACAATGGATACCACTCTTCGGCCTGGTTGCTGGCGATGCCGATGTTGACCTCACCGTCCATGCCTTCCTTGAGCAGTTCGGTCAGGCGCGTGAACAAGTCGGTCAGGCGCGCGAAACCTTTCTTCAGCTCAATGCCCATTTCACGCATGTGATCGGGAATCACCCCGCCGACAAAACGGTGACGCGGGCGCTCGCGGCCTTCGACGTCTTCGCCGGGCTTGAAGTCGGCAATCTGCTCGCACGCAGTGAACATGAATTGCTGCTGGGTCTTGATCTCTCGCGCCAGCTCCGGCACTTGTTCAATCAATTTGCCCAGATCGCCAGGCAACGGGTGCTGAGCCAGCAGCTTGGTGAGATTCTTGGCGGTGGTTTCCAGCCAGTCAGCCGTGGAACGCAGGCGCGTGTAATGGGCAAAGTGGCCGATGGCTTTATCCGGCAGGTGGTGGCCTTCGTCGAACACGTAGATGGTGTCGCGCGGGTCCGGCAGCACGGCGCCGCCGCCCAAAGCCAGGTCGGCCAGCACCATGTCGTGGTTGGTAACGATCACGTCGACCTTGCCCATGCCTTCGCGGGCCTTGTAGAAGGCGCACTGGCCGAAGTTCGGGCAATGACGGTTGGTGCACTGGCTGTGATCGGTGGTCAGACGCGCCCAATCGGCGTCTTCCAGGGCGGTGGACCAACTGTCGCGGTCGCCGTCCCACTTATTGCCGGCGAGTTTCTCGATCATGCTGGTGAACAGCTTCTGGCTGGCCTCGTCGACCTCGATCTTGAAACCCTCTTCTTCGAACAACTGCGCCGTGGCGGTTTGCGCGTGGCCTTCCTGGAGCAGCATGTCGAGCTTGGACAGGCACATATAGCGCCCGCGCCCCTTGGCCAGGGCGAAGCTGAAATTCAGCCCGCTGTTACGCATCAGGTCGGGCAGGTCCTTGTAGACGATCTGCTCCTGCAGAGCCACGGTGGCCGTGGCGATCACCAACCGTTTGCCGGCGGCCTTGGCGGTGGGGATCGCCGCCAGGCTGTAGGCCACAGTCTTGCCGGTACCGGTGCCGGCTTCCACCGCGACAATCGCGGGGTCGCCACTGCGCCGGCCTTCGTCGTCGGTGTCGATGTCACCGAGGACCTTGGCGACTTCGGCGATCATCAGGCGCTGGCCATAACGCGGCTTGAGGCTCTTGGCTTCGAGAAAACGCGAATAGGCGCCCTGGATCGTGGTTTTGAGTTCGGTGCTGATCATTGTTTGTCGGGCGCAAAAACGCTGGATAAATTTTCAGTGGTTCGGTTTGGCCGCTATCATACCCCGCTAATGAATCCCGCGCAGAACGGAGTACCCCAATGACACCTTTTAGCCTCATTTATAGCCTGCATGTACTGGCCGCACTGGTGTGGGTCGGCGGCATGTTTTTCGCCTGGATGGTCCTGCGCCCTGCGGCGTTGAAGGCATTGGAAGGCTCTGCCCGGCTGAAGCTGTGGGTAGAAGTGTTTCAAGGATTTTTCCGCTGGGTCTGGGTGGCAGTGGTGCTGCTGCCAGTCAGCGGAGTCGGCATGCTGCATCTGCAGTTCAACGGTTTTGAAGCCGCGCCGCGTTACGTGCAGGTGATGATGGGCTTGTATGTGGTGATGACGGCGTTGTTTATCCGGATACAGGCGCTGATGCTGCCGGAACTGCGCACGGCCGTGCAAGCGCAGGATTGGTCGGCAGGGGCCGCAGTGTTGGGGCGGATCCGCAAGTTGGTGGGGATCAATCTGCTGGTGGGGTTGGCTTTGGTGGCGATTGCTGCGGTACGGCCGGTTTTTTGATTCTGTCGAAGTTTATGTGGCGAGGGAGCTTGCGCCCTCGCCACAGAGTTTGCGCTGGATTTACAACCGCTGCACGGTCACCGAACCCGCTGCGCCTTCGGGCCCAGGCTGACCCTCAGCTCCTGGCTTGCCGCCCTTGCCACCATCAGCCTCGTAAACGAAGCAACCCTTGGCTTTGCCACCCGCCCCCGGCTTGCCGCCAGGCCCGGCCAGACCACCGGCACCGCCGGCCACCTGAACCTTGATCCGATCTACCGGATAGTCACGCGGCACCACCAGCTTGACCAAAGCCCCCGGCGCGCCAGGCTGGCCATTACTGCCGTCGCTGCCATCGGCACCACGACCGGCCTGGCCCCAAGTGCATCCCGGATTCTGACCATTGGCTCCGTCGAGTCCGACAAAGCCGGGAGCTCCGGCGCCACCGCGAGCATCCACCTGCAGTTGCTGCGCGTTCAGGGTCTTGATCTGTAAATCCAGGTTACGCCCCGAACGGGCCGCTTTCTGATACGTTCCCGGCGCACCACGAGCCGTGATCTGGCTGCCCTCGGACAAATCAGCCCGATGGACCTTCAACGCCAACACCTGCTCGCCGGGCACGATCGCGATGCGCGCGTCACGCCCCAAGTGTAATTCGCCCACAGTGACTTCGGTCACGTTCGAGGGGATCAGCAAGGTGCCGTAATCGGCGACTTCCAGGCGTTCGAGTTGCAGGGTGCTGGCGGTGTTGGGCAAGCGCATCAGCGAATTGGTTTCGACACTTACCACCTGTGCGCAGGCCAAAGGACTGATGAGTACGGCAAGCAGACAGAGTTTACGCATGGGAAGCCTTAGGTGCGGTGGGGGCGGGAATGGTTTGCAGATGGAAAACGCCGAAAATGACAATCTTCAGGCGGTCACGCCAAGGGTGCGCGCGACCTTTGAGGCTGCGATTGCACAGCAGCACTTCAAGCAGATGGAAGAATGCCAGCAGGCCACCGGCCAGATTGACCAGAGGGTGCAGCGGAAAAACAAACGGCGAGAGCAGATTGAACAGCACCACCAGCCAGAACAGCAGGGTCAACAACTTCCCCAGCCCCCATAACGCGTTCATACGCCCCCCGATGAGAATTATTATTTGCACGCACAGTAACGGCTTCCACGCAGGATAAGCCAGAGGGCAAGGGAAAATTCTTCATCAAGGCCGCCGAATGGCCGTCGCGACGCTCACAATTATCGTCCGACGGCTCTATTCCAAGGCTCAGCGATTGATATGCAGTTCTACGCGACGGTTTTTCGCGCGCCCCTCTTCGGTTTCGTTATCGGCTATCGGCTGACTTTCACCCTTGCCTTCGCTGGTGACTTTGCTTGGCGCTACGCCCTGGAGCAGCAGGTAATCCGCCACGCTGCTGGCGCGCCGCTCCGACAAGGCCTGATTGTAGGCATCCGCACCCACGCTGTCGGTGTGGCCGACCACTTTGACGCTGACCACACCGGCGTCCTCCAGCTTGCCCATGATCCCGTCCAGCTGGCTCTGTGCCGCGGGGGTCAGGTCGGCCTGGTTGAACGCAAACATGACGTCGCCGGCATCGTTCAGCGTGATGACTTCCGATTGCACGGGGGCAGGCTTCTCATTGACCGGGTACTGCGGCAGCGGACAACCGCGATGATCGACCGGGGTATTTTCGGGCGTATCGGCGCAGCGGTCGCGTCGGTCGAAAACGCCATCGCTGTCTTCGTCGCCATCCTGGGCATAGCAGATCAAACCGCCGGTCAAGATGCCCAGCGCCGCGCCACCACCGGCCCAACCGGCACTTTCAATCGCGCCCAGGCCTCCGCCAACCAGGCCGCCGATAAGGCTGCAAATGGGCCAGGTGCGTTGATTGAGAGGGGCAGTGCCATCGCTATGGGTAGCGCAGCCGGTCAACAGGCTGCCAAGAAGCAGAACCGGCAAGACGGTCCTTGTGAGAAAGATCATGTTGAAAGCTCCTGTGTCACCGGCCGATACCGGTTACACAGGAGTAAAGACCCGCATCCGCGACTGCACAAGGCGCGGATGCGAGGGGGCTTAACGCTGGATTTTGATTTCCGTGCGACGGTTCTGTGCACGACCGTCATCGGTTGAGTTGTCCGCCACTGGCTGGCTTTCACCGGCACCGACAACCGACACGAAGTTACTGCGAGGTACGCCTTGCTCGATCAGGTATTCAACCACCGAGTGGGCGCGTTTTTCCGAAAGCTTCGCGTTGTAGGTGTCGCTGCCTACGCTGTCGGTATGACCGGTGACGGTCAGTTGAGCAGTCGGGGCTTCGGCTTTCAGGCGGGTGGCAATCTTGTCGAGGACCGCTTTGTCGGACGAGGTCAGTGTGGCCTTGTCAAACTGGAAGTGAACATCGCGAATGACGATGGTTTCTTCCTTGACCACAACCGCTTCTTCAACCACCGGTGCAGGTGGTGGGCAACCGTCAGCATCGACTTGTACGCCTTTAGGCGTACCCGGGCACTTGTCGCGGCTGTCCGGCACACCATCGCCGTCTTCGTCGCCATCACCGTGAACCCAGCAATAAGCCGCTGCGGTACCGCCAACGAGCAGAGCACCATACCCTGCCCATGCCGAGCTCTCGGTCGCACCGAGACCGGCACCCACGACACCACCGACTGCCGCACAGGTCGGCCAGTCGGTTTTCTGCAAACCTGCGCAACCAGTCAACAAACTGGTTAACAGAACCAAGGGTAATGCTGTCCGAACTATGCTCATCTGGTTTTCTCCTGAGGGATCGGCTTAGAACCGATTCAGGTAGTAAAGACCCGAGATTTAAACTCCGCCAGCAATGGGCCATGCTGTTTATTCGCGTAATAACGACAGGTTGGCGCTTTTGTCGTCAAGCCGCTCTAGGCCCGAACGATCGGGCAGGCTAGTCTTGTCGGATCTGATTGAGGAACTTCGATGATTGCAGGTAATTCTTCACGCACGCCGCAACAGGCATTGGCTGCGCTACTTGACCGTTATGCCCCTGCGCGACTGTTGTTGATCGGCGCCAGCGAATTCCCGGCGCTGGAGGCATTCAAACTGGCTCACCCGGACACCTTCGTCGCGTGCGCCGCACCGGGACCGTTGCCTGCCGAGTTGGCGGCCCGCCGTTTCGATCTGGCCCTGGTGGTCGATTGCCTGGAGCATCTGCCCAAGCGTGATGGTCTGAATCTGTTGGGCGGGATCCGCAATCTCAACGCCAGTCGCATCGCGGTCTTGGCGGACCTTACGGCCTGCGGCTGGCAGGAAACGGATTTCTTTTCCCTGGCCCTGCAAGCCAGCGAACGCTTTGCCCGTGATGAACAGGTATTGACCCTGTTTACCTACGATCTGCTTGAATACAAGCAAGTACCCGACTGGCTCAATTCACGCTTCTGGGCCAATCCGGAAAACTTCGGGAAATATTGGTGGTAATGCAATGAGTACATCCATTTGCCCCTGCGGTAGCGGCACCCTGCTCGACGCCTGTTGCGGCCATTACCATACCGGTCACCCTGCCCCGTGCGCCGAAGCCTTGATGCGTTCGCGCTACAGCGCCTATGTGCTGGGCTTGATCGATTATCTGGTGGCCACGACTTTGCCGGCGCTACAGGCAGGCCTTGATCGTCAATCCATCAGTGACTGGAGCGCCCAAAGCACCTGGCTGGGGCTTGAGGTGGAAAGCTCGGAAGTGCTGGGTGGGCAGCCCGAGCACGCCTTTGTGACATTCACTGCGCGCTGGCATGACAGTAACGGCGAGCACAGCCACCGCGAGCGCTCATCGTTCGTGCAGATCGCCGGACGCTGGTATTTCATTGATCCCACTGTGCAGCTCAAACTCGGGCGCAATGATGCCTGTCCATGTGACAGCGGGCAGAAGTTCAAGAAGTGCTGCGCGGGATACTTCGGCGCATGAGATGAAGGGACTAGACTGGCCTTAAGGGAGAACCTCGACATGACCAGTCACAGACGTTTCTTGCAGACCTTCACTCTGTTTTTGTTCCTCGGGCTCGGGGGCTGTGCGTCCTGGTTCAGCAGCGACGAGCCGGATCCCGAGGTCCACTTGGTAAAAGTCGAAGTCGTGCGGGCCAGGCTGCTTGATCAGAAATTCATCCTGCACTTTCGTGTCGACAACCCCAACGACAGCGACCTGACGGTGCGTGGCCTGGAATATCGCATTCACCTGGCGGACATCTTGCTTGCCGAAGGCGAGCATGAACAGTGGTTTACGGTCGGCCCCAAACACAGCGTCTATTTCAAGGTGCCGATCCGCACCAACCTGTGGCCCAGGGCCAAGGATCTGGTCAAACAACTCAAAAACCCCAAGCAAGGCATTCCCTATCGTCTGGAAGGTGAAATGGAAACCGGTTTATTCATCGCCCACTACGTGCACCTGACGCGTAATGGCGTGATAATCCCCGCCGATTTAATTCCGGAGTAACCCCGATGACCCAACAACCCCACGTCCATGGCCCTGACTGCAACCACGATCATGACCATCACCAGCATGATCATGATCACGACCACGGTCATGTCCACGGTCCGAATTGCGGCCACGCTCACCAGGAACCGGTGCGCAACGCCTTGAAAGACGTCGGCCGCAATGATCCATGCCCATGCGGCAACGGCAAGAAATTCAAGAAGTGCCACGGCGCTTGATGCTTCGGGCGAAAACTGTCTTCGCCCATTGAATTGCCTGCGCGAACATGCTCGCACCTACACTCGATCTGCGCCAGACAACGGTCCTGTGAATGCAGATCCCTGTAGGAGCGAGCTTGCTCGCGATGGCGGCAGCACATTCATCACCAGTGTCTCCGTCCGACCGCTATCGTGAGCAAGCTCGCTCCTACAGCGGTTTCAGTCGTTCTTCAGGATGGTTGCGGTGCCGACGACCGTTGCGTATTCGCCATGCAGGTTGCCCAGCGACATCGCATGCACTTCCTCGGCTGAATGGGCATGGCCATAGAAGTCAGCCTTGTCGAAGGTAAAGCAGGCATCCTCCACCACCCACGCATCAAAGCCCAGATTTCCAGCCGAGCGCGCTGTTGACTCCACCGAGTTGTGCGTCGCGACGCCGACGATCACCAACTGCCCGATTCCTGCCTCGCGCAACGCCGCCTCCAGTTGCGTCGAACAAAACGCATCCGGCACCTGTTTCTGGATCAATCGCTCGCCAGGGACCGGTTCAAAGCGCTCCTGAAATTCCACCCCCGCTTGCTGTGGCCAGAACACCGAATCCTCTGACCGGGACAAATGCTGAACATGGATCACCGGCCGGCCGGTGCGTCGCCAATGGCTCAGCAACTCCAGCATGCGCTCTTCGGCCTGGGAATTATTCCTGCGACCCAACCTGGGGTGAAGGATGCCTTTTTGTTGATCGATGATGATCAGTGCTGCGTTTGTCTTGAGCTCCATGCTGACTGTTCTCCAGGATTATTGAGCGTGTTGCACTTGAACATCACCGGTTACGGGGTGGCAAGTCACTATGAGGATCAAAAGATCGCAGCCTTCGGCAGCTCCTACAGGGAATACGCCGAGACCGCGCAGATGCTGCCGAGGCCGCGATCTTTGACAAATCTTGAAATAACCTCTTACCCCGCTTGCGCGGCCATCGCCTGCTCACTAACGTAGCGGCTTTATTGCGCCACCACCCCCGCAGGAGCTTTGCCATGGCCTCGCCAGCCCTTACTCATTTTCTACCCCGGTTCGGCGTTGCCGCAGCAGTGGCCGGTGTCTTGAGCCTGACCGGTTGTCAGACGTTCAACGCCCAGGACACCCTCCCGCCCACCTCCGGCGTGCAGCCACTCAAGGGGCTGGCGCAGAACGTTTCGGTACGGCGCAATGCCATGGGCATGCCGCTGATTGAAAGCAACAGCTTCCACGATGCGCTCTTCGCTCTGGGCTACGTGCACGCCAGCGATCGCATCACGCAAATGGCCACCCTGCGCCTGCTGGCACAGGGCCGCTTGTCCGAAATGCACGGCGCGGAACTGCTGGATGCCGACCGCTACATGCGCGCCGTCAACCTGAAGAAAAGCGCCGGCGAGCTGTACAAGGCATCTTCGCCGCGGCTCAAACGCTTCTTTGAAGTCTATGCCCGAGGCGTCAACGCTTACCTGTTCCGTTACCGCGACAAGTTACCGGCAGACCTCGCGGCCACTGGTTACAAGCCTGAATACTGGCAACCGGAAGACTCAGCATTGATTTTCTGCCTGCTGAATTTCAGCCAGTCGGCCAACCTGCCGGAAGAAGTTGCCTCGTTGGTGCTGGCTCAAACGGTCACCACCGACAAGCTCGCGTGGCTGTCACCGTCCGCGCCCGACGAAAAACTGCCGGCGGCCGAAAGTGAAAAGCTGCAAGGCATCAAGCTCAACGGGCAAGTCCCGGGACTGGAGCAAATCAGTAAAGCCAGCGCACAACTGTCTGACCTGAACCTGCTGGGCGCAACTTCGTCGAACAACTGGGCCATTGCCCCGCAACGCAGCCGCAGCGGTAAAAGTCTGCTGGCCAGCGACAGCCACGGCCCACTGGGCGTTCCGTCATTGTTCAGCTATGTGCAGATCCGTGCGCCGAAGTATCAGGCCTCTGGTGTGACCGTCGCCGGGTTGCCGATGGTGCTGGCGGGCTTCAACGGCAAAGTGGCGTGGAGCATGACGTCCGTCATGGGCGATAACCAGGACCTGTTCCTGGAGAAGATCAAACGCCAGGGCAACGGCCTGACCTACGAAAACGCCGGCAAGTGGCAGCCAGTGGTCGTGCGCAACGAAACCTATTTCGTCAAAGGCCAGCGGCCGATTCGCGAAGCGGTGTACGAAACCCGCCATGGTCCGCTGCTCAACAGCGCCCAAGGCACCACGCTGGCCAATGGTTTCGGCCTGGCCTTGCAGACGCCGAGCTTCACCGACGACAAGACCCTGGACGCGTTCTTCGACCTGACCCGCGCCCAGAACATCGAAAAAGCCTCGGACGCCAGCCGCGAAATCCGCGCTATCGCCTTGAATCTGGTGTTTGCCGATGCCAGCAACATCGGCTGGCAAGTCACCGGGCGCTATCCGAACCGCCGCGAAGGCGAAGGACTGTTGCCCTCACCGGGTTGGGAAGGTCGCTACGACTGGGACGGGTACGCCGACCCGATGCTGCATCCCTACGACCAGGACCCGGCTCAAGGCTGGCTCGGGACTGCCAACCAGCGGGTCATCCCCCACGGTTACGGTATGCAACTGTCCAACTCGTGGTCGGCACCGGAACGTGGCGAGCGCTTGGCTGAACTGGCCGGCGCCGGTAAACACGACAGCCGCAGCATGATCGCCATGCAGTACGACCAGACCACCACGTTCGCCGCCAAACTGAAGAAAATGTTTGAAGCGCCGGGCATGTCCCAGCCTCTCAAGCAAGCCATTGATGCGTTGCCGGTGACCGATCGCGCCAAGGCGCACGAGGCCTACAGCCGCTTGATGGCGTTCGACGGAAAACTCGCACCGGCGTCCACCGACGCGGCGATTTACGAACTGTTCCTGCAGGAAAGCACACGGCAGATTTTCCTCGATGAACTGGGCCCGCAAAACAGCCCGGCGTGGAAAGCCTTTGTCGCTGATGGCAAGTTGTCCTACGCCGCGCAAGCGGATCACCTGTTGGGCCGTGAAGACAGTCCGTTCTGGGATGACGTGCGCACCGCGCAGAAAGAAGACAAACCGGCGATTCTCGCGCGCAGCCTTGCGGCAGCGATCAGCGCGGGCGACAGCCAGTTGGGCGCTGACCACAAGGCCTGGCAATGGGGCAAACTGCATCGCTATGACTGGAAGAATGCCAGCGGCCAGACCGTGCGCGGCCCTCTTCCCGCCGGCGGCGACCACACCACGCTCAACACCGCCGCGTTCGCCTGGGGCCAGGACTTCAACACCACACTGGCGCCGGCCATGCGCTTTATCGTCGACTTCGGCCAGACCGAACCGTTGATGGCCCAGAACGGCACCGGCCAATCCGGCAACCCGGCCAGCCCTAACTATCTCAACAGTATCGAGCCATGGCTCAAGGGTCAGTACATGAGCCTGCCGATGCAGCCGCAGAACTTCGATACTGCCTATGGCAAGGCACGGTTGACCCTGACACCCGGAAAGTAACCGCAATACCCTGCAGGAGCGAGCCTGCTTGCGATTGCGGCATGCCAGACACCAACGAACTTGGCTGGTATGACGCCATCGCGAGCAGGATCACTCCTACAGGATCCCGAAAAACAGATAGAACTTCTCCCCTCGCGCCATCCTCATAGCTAACAACTCCCCTCCATCGTGGCCACATCATGGACCTTGTTATCTCGCGTCCCGAAGGCTTGTATTGCCCCGCCGGGGATTTTTATATCGACCCGTGGCGACCCGTCGAACGCTCGGTAATCACCCACGCCCACGGCGATCATGCCCGCAGCGGCAATCAGCACTATCTGGCCGCAGCGCCCGGTGCAGGCATACTGCGTGCACGGCTTGGCCAGGACATCAATCTGCAAACCCTGCGGTATGGCGAGCGTCTGCTGCATCACGGTGTGCACCTGAGCTTTCACCCAGCCGGGCATGTGCTCGGTTCGGCGCAGGTGCGTCTGGAATATGGCGGGGAAGTCTGGGTCGCCTCGGGGGACTACAAAATTGAACCGGACGGCACGTGCGAACCGTTCGAACCGGTACGCTGCAACACTTTCATCACCGAATCGACCTTCGGCCTGCCGATCTACCGCTGGCAACCCCAGGCACAGGTATTTGCCGAGATCAATCAGTGGTGGCAAGCCAATGCCGCCGCCGACAAAACCAGCGTGTTGTTCTGCTATTCCTTCGGCAAGGCCCAACGCATTCTCCATGGCATCGACGCCAACCTCGGTCCCATCCTGGTGCACGGCGCAGTGGAGCCGTTGAACCGGATCTACCGGGAGGCAGGCGTTCATCTGCCGCCGACAATAAATGCCACGGAACTGAAAAAAAGCGACCCGATCATGCGCAAGTCCCTGGTGCTTGCGCCACCGTCCGCCGGGGGCAGTAGCTGGATGCGGCGCTTTGGCGACTACAGTGACGGGTTCGCCAGTGGCTGGATGCGGTTGCGCGGCACTCGACGGCGGCGTGGCGTCGACCGTGGCTTCGTGCTGTCTGACCATGCCGACTGGCCCGGCCTGCTGTGGGCCATCGAACAGACCGGGGCCGAACGGATCATGGTGACCCACGGTTCGGTCGGGGTGCTGGTGCGTCATCTGTGCGAGCAAGGACTGGATGCCATGGCCTTCAGCACTGAATATGGCGACGACGAAGAGGATGCAATAGCGGCCGCCCCCGAACGTGCCGAGGCACTGCCATGAAAGCCTTCGCCGAGCTCTATGGCGAGCTTGACGCCTCGACGTCGAACAACGCCAAGCTGGCGGCCATGCAGAATTATTTTGCTCAAGCGACACCGCAAGATGCCGCGTGGGCAGTGTACTTTCTGTCCGGCGGACGCCCTCGGCAGTTGGTGCCGGTGCGCGTTCTGCGCGAACTTGCCGTCGCGTATTCCGGCCTGTCATCGTGGCTGTTCGAAGAGAGTTATCAGGCCGTGGGCGATCTGGCGGAAACCATTTCCCTGGTATTGCCCGAATCCCCCCACAGCTCGACCGAGGGACTGGCCACATGGGTCGAGCAAAAACTGCTGCCGCTGCGCGGTGAAACCCCGCAAGTGCTCGCGCATCAGCTACCCGCGTTGTGGGCGCAACTGGACCGCCAAAGTCTGATGCTGTGCATCAAGTTGATCACCGGCAGCTTCCGCGTCGGCGTTTCCAAGTTGCTGGTGACCCGTGCGCTGGCATCCATGGCCCATCTGGACAGCAAACGCGTGGCCCAGCGGATGGTGGGATATACCGACCAGACCCACCGCCCCGATGCCACCAGCTACCAGAAACTGATCGCCGCCGAATCGTCCGATGAACACGCCCAGCGCGGCGGCCAGCCCTACCCTTTCTTTCTTGCCCACGCCCTGTCGCCTTCGGTTGAGCAATTCGAAGCACTGCTTGGCCCCGTTCATCACTGGCAGGCGGAATGGAAATGGGACGGCATCCGTGCCCAGGTGATCAAGCGCGACGGACGTCTGTGGATCTGGTCGCGGGGTGAAGAGCTGGTCACCGACCGTTTTCCCGAGCTCGACAGCCTGCTTCAGGAGCTGCCCGACGGCACCGTCATCGATGGCGAAATCGTTGCCTGGAAAACCGCACCGCCCGGCACCGAAGAGACGCTCGATCAGCAAACCCCGTCGGTCCTTCCGTTCGCCTTGCTGCAACAACGCATCGGTCGCAAGACGCTGGACCGCAAAATCCTCGAGGCGGTGCCGGTGGTGGTCCTTGCCTACGACTTGCTCGAATGGCAAGGCGAAGACTGGCGCAACCAGCCTCAGTCCCGACGTCGCTCGCAACTGGAGCAAGTGGTACACGCCTGCGCGCATCCGTTGTTGCGCCTTTCACCATTAGTCAGCGGTGACAGTTGGCTTGACCTCGCTCGCCAGCGGGAAGCTTCACGCCAGCTCGGAGTCGAAGGATTGATGCTCAAATCCCGTGATGCCCTGTATGGCGTCGGCCGGACCAAAGACATGGGCGTCTGGTGGAAATGGAAAGTCGACCCGTTCAGCGTCGATGCCGTGCTCATTTATGCGCAGCGCGGGCATGGGCGGCGCGCCAGCCTCTACAGCGATTACACCTTCGCCGTCTGGGATGGCCCCCCAGACGCCAACGAACGCTCACTGGTACCGTTTGCCAAGGCCTACTCGGGTCTGACCGACGAAGAAATCCGCCAGGTCGACAACATCGTACGCAAGACCACCGTGGAAAAGTTCGGACCGGTGAGCAGCGTTCAGCCGAGCCTGGTGTTCGAACTGGGCTTCGAAGGCATCGCCTTGTCCAGACGCCACAAGAGCGGCATCGCAGTGCGATTTCCACGCATGTTGCGCTGGCGCAAGGACAAGTCGGTCGATGAGGCTGACAGCCTGGCGACGCTGCAGGATCTGCTTGGCTAAGGCCCCCGGCCAACTTCTGACCTGATTCTTTTCGGGCCGATCTGGTGCGCCCATTTCCCTGCGCCCGTTTTCGTGCATAAATCGTGCTCCGGCCGTTCGTCGAGCACCTTTTAAAACGCTTGTTCGCCACTCTGGTTCGGAAATTGCTACTTTCTAACGTCTTACGCTTTCCAGTAACAATAATTCTGCGCCACAAGCGCTCATATTGGTTTTAGGGATTGAATAATGAAAAAAGCAATGCTGACCCTTTCTGCACTGGCGTTGTGCGTGGCTGCGGGCTCCGCCCTGGCGAAGGAATACAAGGAATTGCGTTTCGGCGTTGACCCTTCGTACGCACCGTTCGAGTCGAAAGCGGCCGACGGCAACCTGGTCGGCTTCGACGTCGATCTGGGGAACGCAATCTGCGCCGAGTTGAAGGTCAAGTGCAAATGGGTTGAAAGCGATTTTGACGGCATGATTCCGGGCCTCAAAGCCAACAAATTCGACGGTGTGATCTCGTCGATGACCGTGACCCCGGCCCGCGAAAAAGTCATCGACTTCTCCAGCGAGCTGTTCTCCGGCCCAACCGCCTACGTGGCCAAGAAAGGTTCGGGCATCACCGCCGACGTCGCGTCGCTGAAGGGCAAGACGGTCGGCTATGAACAAGGCACCATCCAGGAAGCCTACGCCAAAGCCGTTCTCGACAAGGCTGGGGTGAAAACCCAGGCCTATCAGAACCAGGACCAGGTGTATTCCGACCTGACGTCCGGCCGTCTCGACGCCGGGATCCAGGACATGCTGCAAGCCGAACTGGGCTTTTTGAAGTCGCCTAAAGGCGCTGACTACGAAATCACCCAGCCCGTCGACAGCGAACTGCTGCCTGCCAAAACTGCCGTTGGTATTAAGAAAGGTAACACCGAGCTGAAAGCACTTTTGGATAAAGGTATCAAAGCGTTACACGATGATGGCACCTACGCCACCATTCAGAAGAAACACTTTGGCGATCTGAATCTGTACAGCGGCAAGTAATGCCCGGCGCCCATCTCGCGATGGGCGCTTTTTTCATCCGATCAGGTTGCTGATTTATGTTCGAAAACCTCTTACAAAATCTGGGGCTCTCCGCCTTCAGCCTCCAGGGCTTCGGTCCATTGCTGTTGGAAGGCACCTGGATGACCATCAAATTGTCGGCGATGTCGCTGCTGGTGGCCGTATTGCTCGGCCTGTTGGGCGCCAGTGCCAAACTGTCGAAAGTCAAATTGCTGCGCCTGCCTGCCCAGTGCTACACCACGCTGATTCGCGGCGTACCGGACCTGGTCCTGATGCTGCTGATCTTCTACAGCCTGCAAACCTGGCTGACCTCGTTCACCGACTACATGGAATGGGAATACATCGAGATCAACCCGTTCAGCGCCGGGGTCATCACCCTGGGCTTTATCTACGGCGCCTACTTCACCGAAACGTTTCGCGGCGCAATCCTTGCCGTCCCGCGGGGCCAGGTCGAAGCCGCCACAGCCTACGGCCTCAAGCGCGGCCAGCGATTCTGGATCGTGGTCTTCCCGCAGATGATGCGTTTCGCCCTGCCGGGCATCGGCAACAACTGGATGGTGATGCTCAAGGCCACTGCGCTGGTATCGATCATCGGTCTGGCCGATCTGGTCAAAGCTGCACAGGACGCGGGCAAAAGCACCTACCAGCTGTTTTATTTCCTGGTGCTTGCCGCACTGATCTATCTATTGATCACCAGCGCCTCGAACTTCATCCTGCGCTGGCTTGAACGTCGCTACTCCGCCGGAACCCGGGAGGCCGTACGATGATCGAGCTTCTTCAGGAATACTGGCGCCCCTTCCTATATAGCGACGGTAACAACATCACCGGTCTGGCCATGACGATGTGGCTCCTGAGCGCATCGATTTTCATTGGCTTTCTGGTGTCGATCCCGCTGTCCATCGCGCGAGTGTCGCCGCACCGCTACATCCGCTGGCCTGTGCAGTTCTACACCTACCTGTTCCGTGGTACGCCTTTGTATATCCAGCTGTTGATCTGCTACACCGGGATCTACAGCCTGGCGGCGATTCGCGCACAGCCGGTACTCGATGCGTTTTTTCGCGATGCGATGAATTGCACGATACTGGCCTTCGCCCTCAACACCTGCGCCTACACCACGGAGATTTTCGCCGGGGCCATTCGCAGCATGAACCATGGTGAAGTCGAAGCTGCCAAGGCGTATGGTCTGACTGGCTGGAAGCTGTATGCCTACGTGATCATGCCCTCAGCCCTGCGTCGCTCGCTGCCGTACTACAGCAACGAAGTGATCCTGATGCTGCACTCGACCACCGTGGCCTTCACCGCGACGATCCCCGACGTGCTCAAAGTGGCTCGGGACGCCAACTCAGCGACATTCCTGACCTTCCAGTCGTTCGGTATCGCTGCGCTGATCTACCTGACCATCACCTTCGCGCTGGTCGGCCTGTTTCGTCTCGCCGAACGCCGCTGGCTGGCCTTCCTCGGGCCGACCCACTAGGACAATCTACAAATGCGCCACCAGATTC
Organism: Pseudomonas sp. P8_241; assembly: GCF_034008315.1. Lineage (NCBI taxonomy): Bacteria > Pseudomonadati > Pseudomonadota > Gammaproteobacteria > Pseudomonadales > Pseudomonadaceae > Pseudomonas > Pseudomonas sp. P8_241. The sequence continues at coordinate 5,222,575 of NZ_CP125377.1, forward strand.
ATGACCTGCTGGCCCCGCTACCGGGGACCGCACGACAGATCCACAGCTTCCACTTCGGCCCGCAACCGAGCAACCGCAAGATCTACATCCAGGCGTCCCTTCACGCCGACGAGATGCCCGGCATGCTGGTCGCCTGGCACCTCAAGCAACGCCTGGCAGAGCTGGAAGCCGCCGGCCGCCTGCGCAGTGAAATCGTGCTGGTACCCATCGCCAATCCGGTCGGGCTGGAACAGGTGCTGATGGATGTGCCGCTCGGCCGCTACGAGTTGGAAAGCGGTCAGAACTTCAACCGCTGGTTTGTCGACCTCAGTGAAGAAGTCGGCAACGAGATCGAGGGCAAACTCAGCGACGATCCACAGCACAACCTGCAACTGATCCGCAGCAGCCTGCGCGATGCGCTGACCCGGCAGACCGCCGAAACCCAACTTCAATCCCAGCGTCTGACCCTCCAACGACTGGCCTGCGATGCCGATATGGTGCTGGACCTGCATTGCGATTTCGAAGCGGTGGCGCACCTGTACACCACGCCGCAAGCCTGGCCGCAGGTCGAGCCGCTGGCCCGCTACATCGGGGCTGAAGCCAGCTTGTTGGCCACCGATTCCGGGGGCCAGTCGTTCGACGAATGTTTCACCCTGCTCTGGTGGCAGTTACAAGAGCGCTTCGGCGAGCAGTTCGAGATCCCGGCGGGCAGCTTTTCGGTGACCGTCGAACTGCGCGGCCAGGGTGACGTCAATCATCCGCTGGCCAGCCTCGATTGCCAGGCATTGATCGACTACCTGGTCCATTTTGGCGCCATTGCCGGTGAGCCCGCGCCCTTGCCCGGACTGCCTTATCCGGCAACGCCGCTGGCCGGTGTCGAGCCGGTGGCCACCCCCGTGGGTGGACTGCTGGTGTTCACTGCGCTGCCGGGTGAATACCTGAAAGCAGGGCAATTGATCGCCGAAATCATTGACCCGATCAATGATCGGGTCACTCCCGTTCATTGCTCCGCCACCGGGCTGATGTACGCCCGCTCGCTGCGCCGCATGGCCACCGCCGGCATGGTGATCGCCCATGTCGCAGGCGCTGAAGCCTATCGCAGCGGCTACTTACTTTCGCCTTGAGGATGCATGCCCCATGTACAAATTGACCATCGAAGGCCTGCATAAAAGCTACGGCGATCATGAAGTCCTCAAAGGTGTTTCGCTCAAGGCCAAGACCGGCGACGTCATCAGCCTGATCGGCGCCAGCGGTTCGGGCAAAAGCACCTTTTTGCGCTGCATCAACTTTCTGGAACAACCCAACGAGGGCGCCATGAGCCTCGACGGACAGAACGTGCGCATGATCAAGGATCGCCACGGCATGCATGTGGCTGACGCCGATGAACTGCAACGGATCCGCACCCGGCTGGCCATGGTGTTTCAGCATTTCAACCTGTGGAGCCACATGACGGTGCTGGAAAACATCACCATGGCCCCGCGCCGGGTGCTGGGCTGCGACAAGAAAGAAGCGGAGGATCGCGCCCGGCGGTACCTCGACAAGGTAGGCCTGGCCTCCCGCGTGGCTGACCAATACCCGGCATTCCTGTCCGGCGGTCAGCAGCAGCGGGTCGCCATCGCCCGCGCATTGGCCATGGAGCCGGAGGTCATGCTGTTTGACGAACCGACCTCAGCGCTGGATCCGGAGCTGGTGGGTGAAGTGCTGAAGGTGATTCAGGGGCTGGCCGAAGAAGGCCGAACCATGATCATGGTGACCCACGAAATGAGCTTCGCCCGTAAAGTATCGAGCCAGGTGCTGTTTCTGCATCAGGGGCTGGTGGAGGAAGAGGGCGCGCCGGAAGACGTGCTGGGCAATCCGAAGAGTGAGCGGTTGAAGCAGTTCCTCAGTGGCAACCTGAAATAACCACAGACGGATCGGAGGGTAGCCCGCCAGTCCGGCTACCCCGTTCGACTCGGATCAGGCGAGGGCGTGGTATTCCAGCCTGAAGGTGCCGTTTTCCACCTCCAGCCCATCTGCATCCATCCCGCTGAAGCTTCCGGCAAACTGTGCATCGCCCCCGACCGTCAGTTCAAGCGAGCCTCGATGAACATCCGATTCGGAATTACCCGTCACGTGGAAGATCATCGGTGACCGCTCACTGAGCCCCAAACTGTAACGGCCGCTCGCAATAGCCAACGGCAAATAAACGTAAAACTCTTTTCCCTGACCATTGCTGGCAATAATGCAGTGCAGGCCCGACCGCTCAAAGTATTCGAGCCCGTCTGTCACTCGAAACTCCAGAACCCCGCCAGTTGTCTTTATATCCGCACTCAAGCTTCCTGCTCGATTCAAAGCCATCCGAATTTTCCTTTCAAGTTTATGGAATAAATGCTGCCCAAAAGCCCCTTCAATGAGGCCTCGGCCGTGCAAGGGTGCGATAAAAACACGGCTCGTCCGTCCATAGGTGTCAATAACTGACACAGTTTTTTCCGAATATGAAATACACCGGGTTGGAGTCGGACGTTCGTGACTCGCGTTTGATTAAACCTTCGGCATTGCACTGTGGTCATTGAAAGGAGCCTATCAGAGCCTGTCGTCCGAATGGGAACGCCCGCCGACTTTGCAAAACGCTGGTTCACCACTCGCGGCTGGATTCCGTTCGCTTTTCAGAAACAGGTTTGGACAGCCGTCGAAAAAGGCCACTGCGGATTGCTGCACGCCAGCACCGGAGCCGGCAAGACCTATGCGATCTGGTTTGGCGCGCTCAATCGATTTGCCCGCCCCCTCCCGCCTGCTGAAACGACACGCAAGCGCAATCCTGCCAGCGCCCCCTTGACCGTGCTGTGGATCACCCCGATGCGCGCCCTCGCCGCTGACACCGCCCGAGCCCTGGAAGCGCCGCTGCTCGACTTGCAGATTCCGTGGAGCGTCGGCCTGCGCACGGGCGATACCAGCAATAGCGAACGGGCACGCCAGACTCGGCGCCTGCCTACCACGCTGATTACCACGCCGGAAAGCCTCACCCTGATGCTTGCCCGAGCCGATGCGCAATCAGCACTCTCAACCTTGCGCATGGTGGTGGTCGACGAATGGCACGAATTGCTCGGCAACAAGCGCGGCGTGCAATTGCAACTGGCTCTGGCGCGTTTACGCCGCTGGCACCCCGAGCTGATCGTCTGGGGTGTTTCCGCAACGCTGGGCAATCAGGTTCATGCCGAACAGGTCTTGATCCCACAGGGACGAGGCATCAGCATTCAGGGTCAGACCGGTAAAAAACTGCTGATCGACACGTTGCTGCCTCCCACGAGCGAGCGGTTCCCGTGGGCCGGACACATCGGGCTGAAGATGTTGCCGCAGGTCGCGGCGCAATTGGACTGCAGCGCCAGCAGCCTCGTATTCACCAATACACGCGCCCAATCGGAAATCTGGTACCAGGCCTTGCTCGATGCCAGACCGAAATGGGCAGGGTTGATTGCGCTGCATCACAGTTCGTTGTCCCGTGAAACCCGTAACTGGGTTGAGCGGGCACTCAAGGAGGGGCGCCTCAAAGTGGTCGTCTGCACGTCCAGCCTGGATCTGGGTGTGGATTTCCTGCCGGTGGAGCGGGTGCTGCAAATTGGTTCGGCAAAAGGCGTGGCGCGCCTGATGCAGCGTGCCGGCCGTTCCGGTCATGCGCCAGGGCGCGTGTCGCGAGTCACACTGGTACCGACCCATAATCTTGAACTGATCGAAGCCGCTGCCGCTCAGGATGCGGTGGCGCAACGTCGCATCGAACCGCGAGAGTCTCCCGATAAACCTCTGGATGTATTGGTTCAACATTTGGTCAGCATGGCATTGGGAGGGGGATTTGATCCCGATGAGCTGTACGAAGAAGTACGTGGAGCCTGGGCCTATCGCGACCTCAGTCCGGCGGACTGGACGTGGGCATTGGCTTTCGTACGCCACGGCGGGCTTTCTCTGACGGCCTATCCGGATTACCGCCGTGTCGAACCCGACGAACAGGGCGTTTGGCGTGTACCTGATGCGCGACTGGCCCGCCGTCATCGCATGAGCATCGGCACCATCGTCAGTGATGCAAGCATTCAATTGAAATTCTGGAGCAAGGGTGGCGGTGGCAAGCAACTGGGCAGTGTCGAAGAAGGCTTTATCGCACGCCTCAAGCCCGGCGACGGCTTTCTGTTCGCAGGTCGTTTGCTGGAGCTGGTCCGGGTGGAAAACATGACTGCATACGTCAAGCGCAGCACACTGAAAAAAGCCGCTGTGCCCCGCTGGAATGGTGGGCGCATGCCTCTTTCCAACGAGCTGGCCAATGCCGTGGTTGCGCGGTTCAGCGCTGCGGCACAAGGCACATTTACCGGCCCGGAAATGCGGGCATTGCGACCGCTGATAGCCGTGCAACAACGTTGGTCCGGATTGCCAACCGAACACAGTCTGCTGGCCGAAACGCTGAAATCTCGCGAAGGCTGGCATCTTTTCCTTTATCCCTTCGCTGGCCGTCAGGTGCATTTGGGGTTGGCGAGCCTGTTGGCGTGGCGAGTCAGCCAGCGGCAATCGGTGACATTTTCCATCGCCGTCAATGATTACGGGCTGGAGTTGCTGAGCGCGACTTATGTGAATTGGCCCGCACAGCTGAATCGTGATTTGTTTAGCCCTGCACATTTGCTCGATGACGTGCTCGCCAGCCTCAATGCAGGTGAGTTGGCGTTACGCCGCTTTCGGGAAATCGCGAGAATTGCCGGACTGGTGTTCGCAGGGTACCCGGGTGCCCCCAAAAGCACTCGCCAGGTTCAGGCTTCGAGCGGCTTGTTCTTTGAAGTGTTCAAACAATACGACGCGCAGAATCTATTACTGGCTCAAGCCGGGGAAGAAGTCTTGCGTGAGGAACTGGATATCAGGCGTCTGGAGAGGACGCTGGAGCATATCAATCGATTGCGGCTCGACCTGCACTCGATCAAACGTCCTACGCCCCTGGGGTTCCCATTGCTGGTGGAGCGCATGCGCGAAAGCATGAGTTCGGAAAAACTCGCCGACCGGATCAGGCGCATGGTCAGCGATCTGGAAAAAACCGCCGAATCGGGGGAAGTCCGATGAGCACGCCCTATCCGGTTCAACTCGCAGGTGAAGAACTCTGGTTGTTGCCGGAAAGGGCGATTTACTGGCCGGAACGGCAGACGCTATTGATTGCCGACGTGCATTTTGGCAAAGCGGCTGCGTACCGAAGGCTCGGCCAACCGGTGCCTCGAGGCACCACATCGCAAAACATTGCGGTGCTGGATGCAATACTGGAGGCCCTGCCCTGCCGGCAGCTGATTTTCCTCGGCGACTTTCTCCACGGGCCAGGTTCCCATGCAACAGCCACGCTTGAAGCATTGGCCCAATGGCGAGCACGACAGGCTGACTTACCCATGACCCTGATACGTGGCAACCACGATAAACGCGCAGGCGATCCACCCGCCTCGCTGAACATTCGTGTGATACCCGAGCCCATGTTGCTCGGGCCTTTCTCGCTGCAGCATGAACCGATCCCGCACCCGGACCGCCATGTGTTGGCCGGCCATGTACACCCGGTTTATCGGCTCAATGGTCGAGGTCGGCAAAGCCTGCGGCTCGCGTGCTTCAGACTCGGTGTCGAGGTCAGCCTGTTACCTGCCTTCGGTGCATTTACCGGCGGCTATCAGGTCGAGCAGGACGACGACAGCAGGATCTTCGTCATTGGCGCCAATGAAATCTGGCCTGTCATTTTGCAGGAGCGAGCTTGCTCGCGAAAAACGTGAATGAAGACGCGTTGCCATTCAATTCATCATCGGAGCGCCGTGCGGCACAGGTTCGCTCCTGCATAACCCTGTCAGACAACAGGCGCGGGCGGTGGCTCGTCCGGCAGCGTGGGCTCGCCTGGTTCGGTGGGTTGTTCGTTGGGGGTATCGGGATCAGGCTGACCAGGGATACCGCCGTTCATGCTAATGGGCGGGTGAGCCAGCAAGGACCAAGCCATAACGCCAACCTGATTGGGCTCAAGCCTTGCCAGTTCGGCACTGATTCGCGGGTCGATCTTCATAATGCACTCCTGAGCGATGGCCCGGTCCGCCTTGCGCGGACCGGAGCAGTACACCCCATAGAGTGTACGCTCGCTCAAGAATTCCCACGGATTGTCAGACGGCTGACTCAGGTCCGCGGCAGGGTCACGCCACGCTGCCCCTGATACTTGCCGCCACGGTCCTTGTAGGACACTTCACATTCTTCGTCAGACTCAAGGAACAGCATCTGCGCCACGCCTTCGTTGGCGTAGATCTTCGCCGGCAGGTTGGTGGTGTTGGAAAATTCCAGGGTCACGTGACCTTCCCACTCCGGCTCAAGCGGCGTGACATTGACGATGATGCCGCAGCGCGCGTAGGTGCTTTTACCCAGGCAAATGGTCAATACATTGCGCGGAATGCGGAAGTATTCAACGGTGCTGGCCAGGGCGAAGGAGTTCGGCGGAATGATGCAAACATCGCTGTGGATGTCGACGAAGCTGCCGGCATCGAAGTTTTTCGGGTCAACGATGGCCGAATTGATGTTGGTGAACACCTTGAAATGATTGGTGCAACGCACATCGTAGCCGTAGCTCGACACGCCGTAGGAGATCACACGGCTATCGTCGCTGCCGCGCACCTGGCGCTCGACGAAAGGTTCGATCATGCCGTGCTCTTGCGCCATGCGGCGAATCCACTTGTCCGATTTGATGCTCATGGCGGTGTCCTGAATAGCGAGGTGGAGAAAATCTGTCCGGCATCTTACCGGGGCGCGCCGTCGGGTTCAAAGCGCCTGTCGCAATTCTCGCGATCCTCCCGGATTAATGGACCTTCGGGGCAATTCGCCGCACCGTCAGTCACTAAAACAGAGAAACCTTCGCAAGAAGCATTGGCACGTTCCGGAAAAAGGGTTAAGGTGGCGCCACTGTGCTGCTTGTGTCACTGAGAATCTCTACACGATATGTTGAATTTCGATCCAACCATCTACAAGAATTTTTCCTGCTCTTTGCACTCAGTCTCGGCCAGGGTTCTTCCTGAGTCGCAGTTATCTTTGTTCAAGGAGTTACACCATGTCTAATCGCCAAACCGGTACCGTTAAGTGGTTCAACGATGAAAAAGGCTTCGGCTTCATCACCCCACAATCCGGTGACGACCTGTTCGTTCACTTCAAAGCTATCCAATCCGACGGCTTCAAAAGCCTGAAAGAAGGCCAACAGGTTTCTTTCATCGCTACCCGCGGTCAGAAAGGCATGCAAGCTGAAGAAGTTCAAGTTATCTAACTTGTACTTGCTTTAGTAAAAAGCCCCGCCTCAACAGCGGGGCTTTTTTGTGGGCGATTGTTTTTTACCCGCACAAAAAAGATCGCAGCCTTCGCCAGCCCCTACAGAGTCTCGTGTAAAACTGTAGGAGCTGGCGAAGGCTGCGATCTTTTCTTCTGGCGTTTACCAGGTCACGCCAAACCCTGCGGTGTATCGAGTCTTATCCAGATCCGCATCGTCGGTACCGCTGATGATATTGCGCTCAGCCTTCAGATTGAGCGAAGCCCAGTCCGTCACCTTGTAGCGCAGGCCTATCTCTGAGTCCAATGCGTAATCAGCCACGTCCGTCAGCGGCTTGCCCACCTCACCATTAGTGAAGAACTCAACTTTCTTGCCCACCAGGTAGCGGTTGTAATCCCACTTCATGGCCACGGAATAGAAGTTTTCCTTGCTGCCATCGGCGAACTCATAGTCCGTGCGGTTGACCAGCGAACCCAGGGAGAACGCGCCCAGTTCGTTATCCCAGAACTGATAACCGGGACCCGTACCGACCGTGCGCTGGCGGGAAAGATCTTCAACCTTGTCACGCTTGTAGACCAGACGACCCTGCCAGAACCATTGCTCCGTCAGGAAGCGGTCAAGGGAATATTCGGCCCGCCAGTTGTCCGTCGTGACCACGTCATCCTGGAATTCCCGGTTGTACTCGCCTTCGGCTATATGTCGCCAACGGCCATGACGCGCAGATGTCTTGAAGTCGATATCGTAATCGTCGGTATCCTTATCGGCGCGCTGATAATCCAAAGCAGCATCAATGTTGCCTTTCCAGACCAGATCCTCGACCACCGGCCTGGGCTTGAGCATCTGCTGGATGCTCGCCAACTCCACGGTTTTGGGCGCGTCACCGTTGGCGAGGGTCACTTTGCCATCCCCCGCCGCCTGCAGCGACTTGGTCACCTCCCCGGTATAGGCATCCTGCTTGACCAACAGGTGTTGGTCACTCTCCAGGGTTTTCACCTTGTTCCAGTCAATCGGCACCGTTCCGGCATACTCGGTCTGAACCAACAGCTTGCCACCATCGAACAGAATGATTTTGCCGCTCAACTTGTCACCGTTTTTCAACCAGACGGTATCAGCGAGCAAGGGCGTGGAGGCACTGACGACAGCGAGGCATAGCAGGGTTCTGGACAACATAAGCAAATAAAGGCTCAGGATTGCGAAAAAAGTCGGCATTATCCGCAGGAATAAGGCACTAGCAAGGACTGACCCGACGATTTCTATTGAGTTCATTTCTCAACTGGCAATCGAGGATTTACTCTACAAACGGTACTGTGCATTTTCCAGGACGCTGCAATCGTGAACGAATCCACCAACGAACCCGAAAGTGCGGCGCAAATCCGACGCGCGGCGCTGTACCTGACCCTCGCGCAAGTACCCGCGGGCAAAGTCGTGAGCTACGGTCAATTGGCTGAACTGGCGGGATTGGGCCGGGCCGCCCGCTGGGTCGGTCGCACACTCAGCCAATTGCCGGGCGACAGCAAATTGCCTTGGCATCGCGTGCTGGGTGCAGGTGGCCGCCTGAGTCTGCCGGCCGGAAGCCCTTCGGGCGACGAACAGCGCGCTCGGCTACGCATGGAAGGCGTCAGTGTCCTGAATAATCGTGTTGATATTCAGCGTCATGGCTGGCGTCCGGTAGAGCACAGCGGTTAGAGTGCGCGCTTTGTTTCCGTATTTGTTGAGGCAGACTTCAGCCCATGCCCCGTAAAACCTGGCGCGCCGCGCTCGCCGCTTATGCCAGCCCATCGACACTCGTGCTGTTGCTGCTTGGTTTCGCCGCCGGCCTGCCTTACATGCTGGTGTTTTCGACGCTTTCGGTCTGGTTGCGTGAAGCCGGTGTGGCGCGCGAAACCATTGGCTACGCAAGCCTGATCGGACTGGCCTACGCCTTCAAATGGGTCTGGTCCCCGTTGCTCGACCAATGGCGCCTGCCATTGCTCGGCAAACTCGGTCGACGACGATCCTGGCTGGTGCTGTCACAGGCGCTGGTGATTCTCGGCCTGGTCGGGATGGGTTTCTGCGACCCGCAAAAGCACTTGTCCTGGCTGATCGCCATTGCCGTGGTCGTAGCTTTCGCTTCGGCGACCCAAGACATTGCGGTAGATGCCTACCGCCTGGAAATCGCCGACGACAGCCGCCAGGCTGCCCTGGCCGCCAGTTACATGTCCGGGTATCGGATAGCCGCCCTGCTGGCCACGGCTGGCGCCTTATTCTTCGCCGAAGGCTTTGGCTCTACCGGCTTCAACTACAAGCATTCGGCCTGGGCCGGTACGTATCTGCTGTTCGGCGCCCTGATGGTTCCTGCGCTGCTCACTTCCTTTTTCATGCGCGAACCACCAGTGCCACTGCGCACACAACTGCAAGCGGGGCGCTACAGCTTCGTGCATCAACTGGCCTCGGTGTTCGTCCTGATCGTGCTGCTGGTCTCTGTACCGGCCATGTTTACCCAGCTCTACAACACCGATTTTGCCAGCGTGTTGTTTGAAGGATCGAGCTTGCTCGACCTACTGCTCGATGACCGCGCATTCCTGCGGGCGATCCTCTACACCACCCTCACCGCCCTGTGCCTGTCAGCCATGGGCCGCCGCGGGCTGGCACCAGTGCTGACACCGATCAACGACTTCATTTTGCGTTACCGTTGGCAAGCGCTGCTGCTGCTCGGACTGATCGCCACCTATCGGATGTCCGATACGGTCATGGGCGTCATGGCGAATGTGTTCTACATCGACCAGGGTTTCACCAAGGATCAGATCGCCAGCGTCAGCAAAATCTTCGGCTTGATCATGACCCTCGTGGGCGCCGGCATGGGTGGCCTGCTGATCGTGCGATTCGGTATTCTGCCGATCCTGTTCATCGGCGGCGCCGCATCAGCGGGCACTAACATCCTGTTCCTGATGCTCGCCGACATGGGCGCCAACCTGAACATGCTGATCCTCACCATCTCCCTGGACAACTTCAGCTCCGGCCTCGCCACCTCGGCGTTCGTCGCCTACCTGTCGAGCCTGACCAACCTCAAGTTCTCCGCCACCCAGTACGCCCTGCTCAGCTCGATCATGCTCCTGCTGCCACGCCTGATCGGCGGTTACTCGGGCGTCATGGTGGAAAAGTTCGGTTACCACAATTTCTTCCTGATCACTGCTCTTCTGGGCGTCCCGACACTGCTGCTGATCGCCTTGCACTGGTTCCAGGAGAACCGCCGCGCAGGCCCGACCCCCAAACAGGAACCGGTACCGACCCAGGTCGCGGAAGAATCATAAGAAGCTTTTTGCAGGAACCTTTGCCGCGGGCGGCGTGAATTCCACCCGCCGCCACACCGCCGACCGCACGCCTGTACGCCAGCGGATCTCGCCCGTACAATGCTCCGTCATTTCTCGTCATCAGCAATCGATAACGGCCAACCATGCGCACCAGTCAATTTTTGCTCGCCACACAGAAAGAAACGCCTTCAGACGCGGTCGTGATCAGCCATCAGCTGATGCTGCGCGCCGGCATGATCCGCAAACTCGCCTCGGGCCTGTACACCTGGCTGCCGATGGGCCTGCGGGTAATGCGCAAGGTCGAAGCCGTCGTTCGTGAAGAAATGAACGCCGCCGGCTCTCTCGAAGTGTTGATGCCGAGCACTCAACCGGCTGAGCTGTGGCAGGAATCCGGTCGCTGGGAAGAGTACGGCCCGGAATTGCTGCGCTTCAAGGATCGCCACGGTCGCGACTTCTGTGCAGGCCCCACCCACGAAGAAGTCATCACCGATCTGATGCGCAACGAATTGAGCAGCTACAAGCAGCTGCCGATCAACCTGTACCAGATCCAGACCAAGTTCCGTGACGAAATCCGCCCACGCTTCGGCTTGATGCGCGGCCGCGAATTCATCATGAAGGACGCCTACTCGTTCCACGCTGACCAGCCTTCGCTGCAGGTCACCTACGACCGTATGCACCAGGCGTACTGCAACGTGTTCACTCGCCTGGGCCTGAAGTTCCGCCCTGTAGAAGCCGACAACGGTTCCATCGGCGGCGCCGGTTCCCACGAGTTCCACGTACTGGCCGAGTCCGGCGAAGACGACATCGTCTTCAGCAACGGTTCCGACTACGCGGCGAACATCGAGAAAGCCGAAGCAGTGCCTCGCGAAACCTCCCGCGCAGCACCGAGCGAAGAGCTACGCCTGGTCGACACCCCGAACGCCAAGACCATTGCGCAACTGGTCGAAGGCTTCAACCTGCCGATCGAAAAAACCATCAAGACCCTCGTGGTTCACGCTGAAGAGCCAGGCAAGCTGATTGCCCTGATCATCCGTGGCGACCACGAGCTGAACGAAATCAAGGCCGCCAACCAGCCTGGCGTTGCCAGCCCGCTGGTCATGGCGTCCGAAAGCGAACTGCGCGACGCCATCGGCGCCGGTGCCGGCTCTCTCGGCCCGTTGAACCTGCCGCTGCCGATCATCATCGACCGTTCCGTCGAACTGATGAGCGACTTCGGCATTGGTGCCAACATCGACGACAAGCACTACTTCGGCGTGAACTGGGAGCGCGACTTGCCTGTTCCGACCGTAGCCGACCTGCGTAATGTCGTCGCTGGCGACCCAAGCCCTGACGGCAAAGGCACCCTGGAAATCAAGCGCGGCATCGAAGTCGGGCACATCTTCCAGCTGGGCAACAAGTACAGCAAGGCGATGAAGTGCGAAGTGCTGGGCGAGAACGGCAAGCCGGTCACCCTGGAAATGGGTTGCTACGGCATCGGCGTGTCCCGCGTCGTGGCGGCTGCCATCGAGCAGAACAGCGACGAAAAAGGGATCATCTGGAGCGATACCCTCGCGCCATTCCAGATTGCCCTGGTACCGTTGCGCTATGAAACCGAACAGGTTCGCGAAGCTACCGACAAGCTGTACGCGGAACTGACCGCGGCCGGCTTCGAAGTGCTGCTGGACGACCGCGACAAAAAAACCAGCCCGGGCATCAAGTTCGCAGACATGGAACTGATCGGCATTCCGCACCGGATCGTGGTCAGTGACCGCGGCCTCGCCGAAGGCAACCTGGAATACAAGAGCCGCACCGAGGCCGAGGCGCAAGCGCTGCCGGTCGCCGACGTGCTGTCGTTCCTTCAGGCCCGTATCCGCCGCTGAAACCAGATAGAGACGTCATGTTCAAGCGAAACACCTTAGGCCTCGGTGGTGCCGCCCTGTGCGGCGCCCTGCTGGTCAGCGGCTGTGCCAATCACATGTCACAACGCAGCGAGCACGAGGAACGTGTCGAGCGCAAATTGCTCGATCACAGCCTGCAGATCGATGTTGGTGAGCCCAAGGTGCTTGAGCTGCCGCAACGGCGGGTGAAGATCCACGAGCAAAAGACCTTCGAAGTCACCGAATTCGAAGTTACGCGACACTACGATCGCTATACGCCTTACCAACCCTGGCGGGAGGTTTACGAAATTCCGCTGGGTGCGGTGGCTGTGGTGGCGGGTGTCGGCGCCAACGTGGTCAATGTATTCACCCTCGGCAACCTGCCGGACAGCGTGACCAAGGACTGGCTCAGCTACGGTTTTGCCGGTCTCAACCCGTTCATGAACGTGCAGTCTCACGGTCGGGCCCAGCAAAATCTGGCGGGCATCGATGAGGTCCAGCGCGATAAACGCACTGAATACTCAAGCCTGCCGTGGAGCGAACGCCCGGTCGAGGTCAAGGCCGGCAAGGAAACCTTCGAGCTGAGTACCGACAAGAACGGCGTGCTGCGCTTGAACTTGCTGGACAGTCCTTTTGCCGAACATGACATCAATCATCTGAGCCGACTGCTGATCAAGGTCGAAGACGCCCAGGACGACGTGCACACCGACTCCTCGCTCGCCGTCAGCAGCACCTTGCGCAGCAAGCTGTATGAAGCTCATGGGCTGATCTATGACGACCTTGAAGGCGACGAAGTGAGCCAATGGGTACACCGGGTCAAGCGCCTGTCGGAGCTGGGCCTTGAAGAAGAAGCCAGCGAACTGGAACAGAGCCTGATTGAACTGACGCGCAATGACCCGGAGTTACAGGATGAATTCCTGAAGTCATTGGCCAAGGATGGTAAGCGACTGGTGGCGAACCCCCGGCCGAACTAAAGGCCAAAAAAGATCGCAGCCTTCGGCAGCTCCTACATTGGAATGCATTTCCCTGTAGGAGCTGCCGAAGGCTGCGATCTTTTGCTTTACAGGACTTAACGCTCAAACAACTCCATCTGCTCGAAGCCACTGCGCAAATCCTCCAGCCGCACCCCAACCCCAAGCAGCCGAACCGGTTTACCGCCGCGATTGAAGGCCTGGGTCAGCATCAACTGATAACTCCCCAGATCCCGCCCTGCTCCGGCCTGTTCAAGTGTGGTCTGGGTAAAGTCGTGGAACTTCACTTTGACGAAAGGCTTGCCCGGCCGATAACTGCTGTCGATTCGCGCCATGCGACCTGCAAGGGTTTCCAGCAGCTCGGGCAACTTATCCAGACAACTGCGCAGATCCGGCAGATCCGCGTCGTAAGTGTTTTCGACACTGATCGACTGACGACGGCTGTCGTTATGTACTACTCGGTCATCGATCCCACGGGCCAGACACCAGAGTCGCTCACCAAAACTGCCGAATTCGCGAACCAGTGCCAATTTGTCCCATTCGCGCAATTGCGAGCAATCGGCGATACCGAGCTTGCCAAGCTTGTCGGCGGTGACTTTACCGACCCCGTGCAACTTGCTCACCGGCAAACCACTGACAAACTCTTCGACCTGACCCGGCGTAATCACAAACAACCCATTGGGCTTTTTCCAGTCGCTGGCGATCTTGGCGAGAAACTTGTTCGGCGCCACCCCGGCAGACACGGTGATATGCAACTGATTGGAAACGCGGCGCCGGATGTCTTGGGCGATGCGTGTCGCGCTACCCGCGAAATGCGCGCTGTCCGACACGTCGAGATACGCTTCATCAAGGGAAAGGGGCTCAATGATGTCGGTGTAATCGCGAAAGATCGTGTGAATTTCCTTCGAGGCTTCCCGATAGGCCTCCATGCGCGGCTTGACGATGGTCAGGTCCGGGCACAGTTTCAGAGCATGCCCCGAAGACATGGCCGAACGCACACCATAGGCTCGCGCCTCATAATTGCAGGTGGCAATGACCCCACGGCGATCCGCCGAGCCGCCTACCGCCAGCGGCTTACCCGCCAATCGTGGGTCGTCGCGCATTTCGATAGCGGCATAAAAGCAGTCGCAATCGACGTGAATGATCTTTCGCTGGGTCATGTCGAAGCAGTGTTCATGGCAGGAAAAGGGGGTCATGGTGTGCCGGATAAACAGTATCTCACTGACCCCTGTATATAGCACCAGTAGTGCTGAATGTTCTTTTCCCCGTGCAGGAAAACACACTGATGAATTTATTTTTTCAATCAGAAAGCTCATCACAATAGAGCCACAGCCCTTGCCCCGCCTCACTCTCAGCCCTTTCAATCACCCACAAAACGATCTAAGCGATTGAAGATGAACAGGTTTTATCGGAATTGAAGGTTGACACCCGAGCGCTTCTCTATAGAATGAGCCACACAGACGCGGGATGGAGCAGTCTGGTAGCTCGTCGGGCTCATAACCCGAAGGTCGTCGGTTCAAATCCGGCTCCCGCAACCAAACATCAAAAAAGGCTACTCGAAAGAGTGGCCTTTTTTGTGCGCGCGTATTTCCTCTTAGACGCCAGCGAAGGTGACCCTTGCTCCGCCGCCATACTCACTGACGTCTTTCCTGCAGGAGCTGGCTTGCCAGCGAAGCAACTCTTCCTGTTGATGCAAGATTCAATGACGCCTTCGCCGGCAAGCCGGGCTCCTACAAATCAAGGCAGACGCCCTGGCCATACAGAAATGAGAAATCCTTCAGATTCCAAAACTTAAGCCAACCCTGCGACCGTTTACCGCTGCTTTAGGTTTATTTGACCCAATTCGGTATTAACGGTTGACACCCCAGCGTTTCTCTATAGAATGCCGCCACACAGACGCGGGATGGAGCAGTCTGGTAGCTCGTCGGGCTCATAACCCGAAGGTCGTCGGTTCAAATCCGGCTCCCGCAACCAAACATCAAAAAAGGCTACTCGAAAGAGTGGCCTTTTTTGTATCTGTCGAAAAAGTCCTTTCGCAACAATGATCTGTCACTGTGTAGCGAGCCGTTCGGGCCGCCCAATGCCCCGAGTTCAGACTATGCTCATTCGCAGGCTGAAACCCTTACAGCTGATAATGAACCGTCCCAAGCATCCGGTGATGGACGTCAATATTTGTGATTATTTTTTTCTACAGGGATTGGTAACTTGGCTCGATACCTCCATCCTGTCGCGCACAATCCAAGAGGTGATTGATGCTCGCCAACTCGTCTGACCCAAAAGACCCCGTCACAGCGACACAACCGATCAAGGCTGAGCGTTTACGCCTGCTTGATCAGATCAGCAAGTACCGCCAACCCATCGGCCTGGCGGTCACACTTTTGCTGTTCACGATCGCTCTAATTGCCTGTCGACACTTGCTGAGCGAACTCGACCTCGACGCGCTGCACGACTCGATTCTCGAAGTTCCGCAACCGGCCTTGCTTGGCGCTCTGGGCGCAACCGTGGCGGGTTTCATCATTCTGCTGGGTTACGAGTGGTCCGCCAGCCGCTACGCTGGCGTCAGACTTGCACCCCGCACATTAGCGCTGGGGGGGTTCACGGCATTTGCCATCGGCAACGCCATCGGCCTTTCGATGTTGTCGGGCGGTTCGGTTCGCTACCGCCTATATGCCCGTGATGGTGTAGGCGCGGCCGAAGTCGCCCGCATGACATTGTTTGCCAGCCTGTCGCTGGGCTGCGCCCTGCCCCCGCTGGCCGCACTGGCAACCCTCAGCAACCTGCCTGCGGCTTCCGCCGCCCTGGGACTCTCCGCGACCCTCTTGGGCATCATTGCAACAGCCGTGCTGCTGCTGTTCTCGGTTCTGGCCATCGGGATCTACCGACGTCGCCTGCCGGAACAGCCTTTACCTGACAATCTGCTGGTCAAGATCGGACGCCGCACGTTGCGCCTGCCGGGTCGGCGCCTGACCTTCCTGCAATTGATCATCACCGCCCTGGACGTGGCCGCCGCCGCAACCGTGCTGTATCTCTTGTTGCCCGAAGCGCCACCATTCGGCGCATTCCTGCTGGTGTATCTGCTGGCCCTGGCCGCCGGCGTGCTCAGCCATGTGCCGGGCGGTGTCGGCGTGTTCGAAGCGATCTTGCTGGCGGCTTTCTCCGACACACTGGGCGCTGCGCCACTGGCCGCCGCCCTGCTGCTCTATCGCTTGATCTATGTCGTGCTGCCGCTGCTGATCGCTTGCCTGCTGCTGCTGATCAACGAAGGTCAACGCCTGTTCCAGACGCGCCAGACCTTGCGCGCAGCTTCTGGCTTGGCCGCGCCGATCCTGGCGGTGCTGGTGTTCCTGTCCGGTGTGGTGCTGCTGTTCTCCGGGGCAACGCCGGAAATCGATACACGCCTGGAACACATCGGATTTCTGATCCCTCATCGTTTGGTCGATGCTTCGCACTTTGGCGCCAGCCTGATCGGTGTGCTGTGCCTGCTGCTGGCCCAAGGCTTGCGTCGTCGTCTGTCGGCTGCGTGGATGCTGACCACCATTCTGCTGCTGGTGGGCGCCCTGCTCTCGCTGCTCAAGGGTTTTGACTGGGAGGAAGCCAGCCTGATGGTGCTGACGGCGAGCCTGCTGGGGGTTTTCCGGCGTTCGTTCTATCGCCCGAGCCGCCTGACCGAATTGCCATTTTCGCCGCTTTATCTGGTCGCCAGCCTGTGCGTACTCGGTGCGTCCATGTGGCTGCTGCTGTTCGCCTATCAGGACGTTCCGTATAGCCATCAACTATGGTGGCAGTTCACCCTCGACGCCGATGCCCCACGCGGTTTGCGCTCGCTGCTCGGCGCGGCAGTGCTGTTGGTGGTGGTGTCCCTGACCTGGCTGCTGCGCACCGCTCGCCCGGTGATCCATCTACCGACACCTGAAGAGCTAGAGCGAGCGAGCAGGATCCTCATGGCCTCCGCGCAACCGGACGGTGGCCTCGCGCTGACCGGTGACAAGGCGCTGCTGTTTCACCCTAACGACGAGGCGTTCCTGATGTACGCCCGCCGTGGCCGCAGCCTGGTGGCGCTGTATGACCCTATCGGACCTGGCCAGCAACGGGCCGAAATGATCTGGCAGTTCCGCGACCTGTGCGACATCCATCACGCCCGTCCCGTGTTTTATCAAGTACGTGCGGAGAACCTTCCGTACTACATGGACATCGGCTTGACCGCGATCAAGCTCGGCGAAGAAGCCCGGGTCGACCTCAAGCGCTTTGATCTCGAAGCCAAGGGCAAAGAGATGAAGGACCTGCGCTACACCTGGAACCGCGGCACCCGTGACGGCTTGTCCCTGGAGATCCATGAGCCGGGGCAGGCACCGATGGATGAGCTCAAGGTCATTTCCGATGCCTGGCTGACCGGCAAGAACGTGCGCGAGAAAGGCTTCTCGCTCGGCCGCTTCAGCGATGACTATCTCAAGCATTTCCGCATTGCAGTGATTCGTTTCGAAGGGCGCCCGGTGGCGTTCGCCAACCTGCTCGAGACCTACAACCATGACCTGGCCAGCCTCGACCTGATGCGAGCGCATCCGGAGGCCCCGAAACTGACCATGGAGTTCATGATGGTCGGCCTGATTCAACATTATAAAAATCATGGATACGCGCGTTTCAGCCTGGGCATGGTGCCGTTGTCGGGGTTGCAACCCCGTCGTGGCGCACCGTTGACCCAGCGCCTGGGCTCGATGGTATTCCGCCGTGGTGAGCAGCTCTACAACTTCCAAGGCTTGCGCCGCTTCAAAGACAAGTTCCAGCCTGACTGGGAACCCCGTTATATGGCCGTGCCCGCCGGACTCGATCCGCTGGTTGCCCTGGCCGACACTGCTGCCCTGATCGCGGGCGGCTTGACTGGATTGGTGAAACGCTGATGATTCAACGCTCCCTGAAGTACATCCTGGCGGTACTGATTGTGCTGGCCGTGATTCTCGGTGGCGGTTTCTGGTACCTCAAACGCCCGGCACCGGAACCGACCCTGGAACAACTCACACCGGCCGATGGCGCCGTCATGACCCGCGTTACCCCCGGCACGACGCCCAAGGCTCAGGTGCTGGTGGCGGTCAATGATGACCAGAAGCTCAATGACAAACAATTGACCACCCTGAGCCGTAGCGCTTCAGCGCAAATCGTCCAGGTGATCCTGCCCAAGGACTGCCTGCTGCAAAGTCGCGCCCTGCAAGCCGGCCTGCGCGAATTGAAAGGCCCGGCAACCCTGGTCAGCGGTATTGGCCCTGGCGCCGTGCTCGCCTGGCGCTGGTTGTCGGAGCAGAAGAACGACAAGGCCCAGGCGGTTTCTGTGGACCTGGCCCTGGAAAAACCCGGCGGTTGCACCCACCTGTTACCGAAAAGTGCTGCCCACGGTCACTGGCTGGTAGCGTGGAATGACAACCCGGACGATACCAGTGCCGGCTTCGTGCGTGACCAGCCCAACGCCGAAACCAGCATCAGCGACTACGACATCAACCTGCCGCAAGTGCTGAACAACGAACTGCGCAAGATCCTCGTCGGCGGTGACAAAGCCGCTGGCGGCCTGCAGATCCCGGTGGTCGAAGTGCCAGCGGGTCAGGCCAAGGACACCGTGACCCTGTTCCTGTCCGGTGACGGCGGCTGGCGCGACCTCGACCGCGACGTAGCTGGCGAAATGGCGAAGATCGGCTATCCGGTGGTCGGCATCGACACCCTGCGCTATTACTGGCAACACAAAAGCCCTGAACAAAGCGCGCTGGACCTGGCCGAACTGATGCAGCATTACCGGCAGAAATGGGGCACCAAGCGCTTCATCCTGACTGGCTACTCGTTCGGTGCGGACGTCCTGCCGGCTATCTACAACCGTCTGGCCGAATCGGAACAGCAGCGTGTCGACGCGATCATCCTGCTGGCTTTCGCCCGCACCGGCAGCTTCGAAATCGAAGTCGAAGGCTGGCTCGGCAACGCCGGCAAAGAAGCCGCCACCGGCCCGGAAATGGCCAAGCTGCCAGCCGCCAAAGTGGTGTGCATCTACGGTGAAGAAGAAAGCGACGAGAGTGGCTGCACCGACAAGACTGCGGTGGGCGAAGCCATCAAGCTGCCTGGCGGCCACCACTTCGACGAGAACTACCCGGCGCTGGCCCAGCGCCTGGTGGATGTGATCGAGAAGCGTCAGGCGAAGGAAGCCGAAGCGAGCGCTCAAGAGTGACCTGATAGAGCCTCCCAAAAAGATCGCAGCCTTCGGCAGCTCCCACATGGAGCGGCGTACGCCCCGTAGGAGTTGCCGAAGGCTGCGATCTTTTGAACACAAAAAAGCCCCCGCTGCCGCAATGGCAACGGGGGCTATTTGTTGGGGCTTACATCTCCACCTGCGTCCCCAGCTCAATCACCCGATTCAGCGGCAGATTGAAGAAGCGCAAATTGCCATTGGCGTTCTGCAACATGAAAGCAAACAGCGCCTCGCGCCAGCGGGACATGCCTTCGAGCTTGGAGGCAATAACCGTCTCACGGCTGAGGAAATACGTGGTGCGCATCGGGCTGAAGTCCAACTCGTCGAGGTGGCACAGTTTCAACGCTTTGGGTACATCCGGCTCGTCGGTGAAGCCAAAGTGCAGGATGACCCGGAAGAAGCCTTCACCGTAGGAATCGACTTCAAAGCGCCGGGACGGTGGCACCCGCGGGATGTCCTCGTACACCACCGTCAGCAACACCACTTGCTCGTGCAGCACCTGGTTGTGCAACAGGTTGTGCAACAGCGCATGGGGCACGGCATCCGGTCGCGCCGTCAGGAATACGGCAGTGCCCTGAACACGGTGCGGCGGCTGTACGGCGATACTGCTGATGAAGATCGGCAGCGGCAATCCACCCTCATCGATACGATCGACCAGCAACTGCTTGCCACGCTTCCAGGTGGTCATCAGCACGAACAGCGCGAGACCGGCGATCACCGGAAACGCACCGCCCTGAACGATTTTCGGCACGTTGGCGGCGAAGTACAAACCGTCGACCAACACGAAGCCCAACAGAACCGGCACCACCAGGACTGGCGGCCACTTCCACAGCAGCAAAATCACTGCCGACACCAGAATGCTGGTCATCAGCATGGTCCCGGTCACGGCCACGCCATAGGCCGAAGCCAGAGCACCAGAGGATTCAAAGCCCAGCACCAGCAGGACCACGCCGACCATCAGCGCCCAGTTGACCGCACCGATGTAGATCTGGCCCTGCTCGGCGCTTGAGGTGTGCTGGATGTGCATTCGCGGAATGTAACCGAGCTGGATCGCCTGACGGGTCAGGGAGAACGCACCGGAAATCACCGCTTGCGAGGCAATGACCGTCGCCAGGGTCGACAGCCCCACCAGCGGGATCAACGCCCAGCTTGGCGCCAGCAGATAGAACGGGTTGCGGGCCGCTTCCGGGTCACCGAGCAGCAAGGCACCCTGACCGAAATAGTTCAGCACCAGCGCCGGCAGCACGAGGATGAACCACGCACGGGCAATCGGTTTACGGCCGAAGTGGCCCATGTCCGCGTACAGCGCTTCGGCACCGGTCAATGCCAGCACCACGGCGCCAAGTATCGCCACGCCCATGCCCGGATGCACGATGAAAAAGCGCACACCCCACGCCGGGTTCATCGCTTGCAACACTTCCGGGTGCTGAATGATGCCGTAGACGCCCAGTGCGCCCAGCACCAGAAACCAGGTGACCATGATCGGCCCGAACAGAATGCCAATCCGCGCCGTGCCGTGACGCTGGATCAGAAACAGCGCGACCAACACCACCAATGACAGCGGCACCACCCAATGGTCGATACCATCGAACGCCAGCCCCAGGCCTTCAATCGCCGAGAGCACGGAAATCGCCGGGGTGATCATGCTGTCGCCATAGAACAGCGCCGCACCAATCAGCCCGCAGACCACCAGAAAGCCGCGCAGTTTGGCATGCCCCGCCGCCGCTCGCCGGGCCAGCGCGGTCAAGGCCATGATCCCGCCTTCACCCTGGTTGTCGGCGCGCAGGACAAACATCATGTACTTGATCGACACGACCCAGATCAGCGACCAGAAGATCAGTGCCAGAATCCCCAGCACGCCGTCGTGGTTGACCGGTACGCCATAGCCGCCGGAAAACACTTCCTTGAGGGTGTACAACGGACTGGTGCCGATGTCGCCATATACCACCCCGACTGCGGCGACCAGCATGCCGATCGGTTTCGCCGCCGAATGCTCGGCGCCCGCAGCCTGACTACTTGCCTGACCCATCCACCACTCCTACTACCCAGACCCGGGCTTCTTTGAAAGAAGCACTATGCTTTGAGGTGCAGCATGCGCTGTTTTACTTCAGGTTACAGACGAATTATTGACTGTAAAAAATCGGTAAACCCCAACGGCGCGAAGCATAGCGCAGCACTCGTCGTATTTCCCTGCATAAAGCTGGTCAAGTGAACGACTCATCGCTAGAATTGCGCACTTTTTGATCAGAGGCGCACTTCAAGCGCCCGTCCGTCGGTTTGCCCTACGCGGCAGCGGCGTCACAAAACACCGAGGTTAGACATGTCCACCACTCCTGCGCCGGCCAATCCAAAGGTTGGCTTCGTATCTCTGGGTTGCCCCAAAGCACTGGTCGACTCCGAGCGCATCCTGACCCAGTTGCGCATGGAAGGTTATGACGTGGTGTCCACCTATCAGGACGCCGACGTCGTGGTGGTCAACACCTGCGGTTTCATCGATTCGGCCAAGGCCGAGTCTTTGGAAGTGATCGGTGAAGCCATCAAGGAAAACGGCAAGGTCATCGTCACCGGCTGCATGGGCGTCGAAGAAGGCAACATTCGCAACGTACACCCGAGCGTGCTGGCCGTGACCGGTCCGCAGCAGTACGAGCAAGTGGTCAATGCCGTGCACGAAGTCGTGCCGCCGCGTCAGGACCATAACCCGCTGATCGACCTGGTGCCGCCTCAAGGCATCAAGCTGACCCCGCGCCACTACGCCTACCTGAAGATTTCCGAAGGCTGCAACCACAGCTGCAGCTTCTGCATCATTCCGTCGATGCGCGGCAAACTGGTCAGCCGTCCAGTCGGTGATGTGCTGGACGAGGCCCAGCGCCTGGTCAAGTCCGGCGTCAAAGAGTTGCTGGTCATTTCCCAAGACACCAGCGCCTATGGCGTCGACGTGAAATACCGCACCGGCTTCTGGAACGGCGCGCCGGTGAAAACCCGCATGACCGAACTTTGCGAAGCCCTGAGCACCCTCGGCGTATGGGTTCGCCTGCACTACGTTTACCCGTACCCGCACGTCGACGAACTGATCCCGCTGATGGCCGCCGGCAAGATCCTGCCGTACCTGGACATCCCGTTCCAGCACGCCAGCCCGAAAGTGTTGAAGTCGATGAAACGCCCGGCCTTCGAAGACAAGACCCTGGCGCGCATCAAGAACTGGCGCGAGATCTGCCCGGACCTGATCATCCGTTCGACCTTCATCGTCGGCTTCCCCGGCGAAACCGAAGAAGACTTCCAGTACCTGTTGAACTGGCTGACCGAAGCCCAGCTTGATCGTGTCGGCTGCTTCCAGTACTCGCCGGTCGAAGGCGCTCCGGCCAACGACCTGGACCTGGAAGTCGTCCCTGACGACGTCAAGCAGGACCGTTGGGACCGTTTCATGGCACACCAGCAGGCCATCAGCTCGGCTCGCCTGCAAATGCGCATCGGCCGTGAGATCGAAGTGCTGGTCGATGAAGTCGACGAGCAAGGCGCCGTTGGCCGCTGCTTCTTCGATGCCCCGGAAATCGATGGCAACGTATTCATCGACAACGGCAGCAACCTCAAGCCGGGCGACAAAGTCTGGTGCAAGGTGACTGACGCCGACGAATACGATCTGTGGGCTGAACAGATCTAAACGCAAAAAATACACAACGCCCCGCTCTCTTGACGAGATGCGGGGCTTTTTTACGGCTATCGTTTGAGGTTGAAAGGATTCTCATCAATCACGCATATAGGGCAGACAGGCATGCGTCAGCATTCGGTCATCCACACGCCGAAACAAAGCGATTACGAAGAACTGACCCGGGTCTGGGAGGCGTCCGTGCGTGCCACCCATGACTTTCTGCCGGACAGCTACATCAACCTGCTGAAAAACCTGGTACTGACCCGCTACCTGGATGCAGTGATGTTGATCTGCACAAAGGATTCGGACCAGCGCATCACCGGGTTTGCCGGAGTCGCGGCGGGCAAGATCGAAATGCTTTTCATCGAGCCGACGTATCGCGGCCAGGGCCTTGGCAAACGGTTACTGCGTTATGCCCTGGAAAACCTCAACGCCGATCAACTGGACGTCAACGAGCAGAACCCGCAAGCCCTGGGCTTTTATTTCAAGCTAGGGTTTGAAGTAATCGGTCGCTCTGAAGTCGATGGCATGGGGCAGCCGTATCCGTTGTTGCGCATGCGCATGCGCATGCGCCAGCCGCAACTATTGACGCGCAATGGCTGACACGCACCGACTAAAAACTCTACGGTGCAAATGGAGCCGGGATTAACCGGCGCCAGGCAGGTACAATGCCCACCCCCTTTTTGTTACGGCCCTGACATGACTGACCCGATTCGTCTCTCCAAACGCCTCATCGAACTCGTCGGCTGCTCCCGTCGGGAGGCTGAGCTGTTCATTGAGGGCGGCTGGGTCACCGTCGACGGCGAAGTCATCGACGAGCCGCAGTTCAAGGTCGACAACCAGAAAGTCGAACTGGACCCGGAAGCCAAGGCCACCGCGCCCGAGCCGGTGACCCTGCTGCTCAACGTGCCTGCCGGCATGGACGCAGATACCGCCATGGCCAGCATCAGCGCCGAGACCCTCAGCGAAGAGCACCGCTACGGCAAACGTCCGCTGCGGGGCCACTTCCTGCGCTTGACCGCCAGCACCGACCTGCAGGCCAATGCCAGCGGTCTGCTGGTGTTTACTCAGGACTGGAAAATCCTGCGCAAACTCACCGCCGACTCGAACAAGATCGAGCAGGAGTACGTCGTCGAAGTCGAAGGCGAGATGGTGGCACACGGCCTCAATCGCTTGAACCACGGCCTGACCTACAAAGGCAAAGAGCTACCGGCGGTCAAGGCCAGTTGGCAGAACGAAAACCGTCTGCGCTTCGCCATGAAAAACCCGCAGCCGGGCATCATCGCCCTGCTCTGCCAGGCTGTCGGCCTGAAGGTCATCGGTATCCGCCGCATCCGCATCGGCGGCGTGTCCATCGGCAAAGTGCCGCTAGGGCAATGGCGCTACCTGTCCGGCAAAGAGAAGTTCTAAGGCTTCTTTTGCCGCCACACATTTCGGCGCCGCGCCTGGCCGCGACGCCCACAGCTGAATATCAGGACTGCCCACATGATTCATAACGACGTACTGCGCAGCGTGCGCTACATGCTCGACATCAGCGACAAGAAAGTCATCGAGATCATCAAGCTCGGCGGCATGGACGTGACCCTGCCGGACCTTTTGACCTACCTCGACAAGAAAGAGGAAGACGAGGAAGGCTTTGTCCGCTGCCCGGATGAAGTCATGGCGCATTTCCTCGACGGTCTGGTGATCTTCAAGCGTGGCAAGGACGAAAGCCGTCCGCCGCAGCCGATCGAAGTGCCGGTGACCAACAACATCATCCTGAAGAAGCTGCGCGTCGCTTTCGAACTGAAAGAAGACGACATGCACGCGATCCTCAAGGCAGCCGAATTCCCGGTGTCCAAGCCAGAACTGAGCGCGCTGTTCCGCAAGTTCGGCCACACCAACTATCGTCCGTGCGGCGACCAGTTGCTGCGCAACTTCCTCAAGGGCCTGACTCTGCGCGTGCGCCCGCAATAAGCGGATGGCCTGTTCAGGAGCCGGCTTGCCGGCGAAGGACCCCATAACGTCGCGTTGATCCAACCGATCCGCGCAATCGTTAACGACCATCGCTGGCAAGCCAGCTCCTACGAAGAGCGTGCGAGGCATGATTTCCTGTAGGAGCCGGCTTGCCGGCGAAGGCGGCCTCGAACAACGCTTGCTCCGTGAGGTTCAAGCGGTATCTACCAAGAGCCGCCAATCCGCCGCGCATCATCAACATCGGCTAGCTACGGTGGGTTCAGCCTCTAACCCGATGAGGCGGCTTGAGCGACGTCACTCCAGTGTCTTGAGCCGCCCTTCGATAAATCGCCTCTCGGGCGCCTGCTGAGTCAATTCCAGCGCCCGTTCCCACGCCGCCCGTGCCTCGTCGAACCGACCCAGTTGCCGGCAAAACTCCGCCCGCGCCGAATGCGCCAAGTGGTAATCCTGTAAATCTCCCCGCGAAAGAATTCGCTCGACCAGCGTCAGCCCCGCCAACGGCCCATCGCGTCGCGCCAATGCCGCAGCCCGGTTCAACTCGACGACCGGCGATGGCACCGCTCGCAGCAGCACGTCATACAGACCGACGATCTGCGGCCAGTCGGTTTGCTCCGCCGTCGACGCTTCGGCATGTACTGCCGCAATCGCCGCTTGCAGGCAATAGGGCCCAAAACGCCCAAGGGTCAGCGCCCGTTCAATCAAGGCACAGCCCTCGGCAATCAGGTCGGCGTCCCATAACGCACGGTCCTGCTCGTCCAGCACGATCAACTCGCCGCTGGCGCAGGTTCTGGCTGGCCGCCGCGACTCGTGCAACAGCATCAGCGCCAACAGCCCCATCACTTCGGGGTCTGGCAACAACTCCATTAACAATCGCCCAAGACGAATGGCTTCCCGAGTCAAATCTTCACGAATCAGCGACTCGCCGACAGACGCCGAATACCCCTCGTTGAACACCAGGTAAATCACCCGCAACACGCTGTCGAGGCGCTCGGGCAGTTCGGCAAGACTGGGCACCTGATAAGGGATTTTCGCGTCGCGGATCTTCGCCTTGGCGCGCACGATGCGCTGGGCAATGGTGGCCGGTGCCGAAAGGAACGCGCGGGCGATTTCTTCAGTGGTCAGGTCACAAACTTCCCGCAGCGTCAGCGGCACCTGCGCATCCGATGCGAGGGCCGGGTGACAGCAGGTGAAGATCAAACGCAGGCGGTCGTCTTCCACATCTTCTCCACTCCAGTCGGCCTGCTCCAGCGCTTCCAGTTGCGCCACCAGCAGCGGCCGAGATGCCGCAAACCTTGCGCTTCGACGCAAGGCATCAATGGCCTTGAAGCGCCCGGTGGAGACCAGCCAGGCGCGAGGATTTTCCGGCACACCATCACGCTGCCAGCGCTCGACCGCGATGAAAAACGCTTCATGCAAGGCCTCCTCAGCGAGGTCGAAATCGCCAAGCAAGCGAATCAGCGTCGCCAGAATGCGCCGCGACTCCTGGCGATAAACCCGCTCGACCTGCGCCTGCACCGGTAACCCTGGCATCTTAGGGATTCAACTGCCGAACGGGCCGCACTTCGACGCTGCCGACCCGAGCCGCCGGTATGTTTGCGGCGACCTGGATGGCTTCGTTGAGGTCTTTGGCATCGATCAGGTAGAAGCCGGCCAACTGCTCTTTGGTTTCTGCGAACGGGCCATCGGTGATCGACATCTTGCCGTTGCGCATACGCACCGTGGTGGCGGTCTGTACCGACTCCAGCGCCTCGGCGGCGACCATCCGGCCGCTGCCCTGGATCGACTCGGCATAGGCCATGCATTCAGAATCATGCGGGCTCTCCGGCAGCGAATGCAGCAGTTGCTCATCGCTGTAGACCAGGCATAAATACTTCATCACGCTCTCCTTGAGGAACCGATCAACTATGGCGGCAGCCGGGGGCTTTGACCTGTTTTTCCGATGATCAGGGCTTCAGATCGAACAGCGGCGCGCCAGTCTGCATATCAAACGGCGAAGACCAGTGCTCATGGACGATCTGCCACAACCCGCCGTCCTGCCGATAGCATGCAGACACGCGCATCCAGCATGCCTGGGTTTCGCCCTTGTCGTTGGTGCCGCCGCAATGCGCCAGCCAGTGGGCGAAAGCGAGAGTTTCCGAGGTTTCGATGCTGACCTCGTGAAACTCGAAGAGATGCGGACCCGGACACATCTCCATACACTCCTGCCAATGCGCTCGATAGGCCTCCTTGCCCTTGAATTGCAGGGCCTTGACCGCGTCGAACGAAACGATGTCATCGGCGTACAGTGCCATGACCCTGTCCACATCCTTGGCCATGACGGCCTGGCGGTAGCTGTCGATCAGGTTCTGGATCTGAGTGTGTGCGCTCATGGTGGTTCTCCGTGGTTTTTATCAGGAAGACACCCTTAGTCGTCCGGCGATCCGGCAAATCGACAGACGAAATAAAAATAAACCATAAAGCCAAACTCGCTAGAATCCGAGGCTCATTTGCGTTGGAAAAGGACACTCCAGTGACAGCCCGACTCGTGCCTTATGAAAGCCTGAACGCGCTGCAGCGCCAACAGGTCGAGGCTATTGAAGTGCATTCGCAACAGATCAAATTCTCGGGTGACATCCACGGTGCCTTGCACACGTTGTTGTCCAAACCCGGCCCCGGGGTCAAGGGCTTTGCCTTGCTGGCCGAGGACATTCCCGTGGCGTTCCTGCTGCTCAAGCGCCCGCCAGTGCTGCCGGGCTGGGCCGATGAACACAGCGCGACCCTGCATGCGCTGCAAGTCGATCAACGCGCTCAGGGCAAAGGCTACGGCAAGGCCTGCCTGCAAGCGCTTCCCGAAGTTGCGCGCCTGGCCTGGCCGGAAATCAAGGGGCTGGAGTTGTCGGTGGACGCCGACAACGAAGCCGCCATCGCCCTGTACGCCAGGTTTGGCTTTGTCGACAGCGGCGAGGCGTACAAGGGGCGGATCGGTTATGAGCGGCGGATGGGGTTGGTGTTTTAACTGCGCGTCGATGAACCTTGGTAGGAGTTGCCGCAGGCTGCGATCTTTCGATCTTTTTTTTGAAGGCCAACGTCAAAAGATCGCAGCCTTCGGCAGCTCCTACAGAGATTAAAGCGTCAAAACCATCTCATGCCACACCATGCCGCCATGGTCGGACGCCGAGGGTTTGATGTAGGCAAAGCCAAAACCGGCATACAACGGAATATGCCGTTCCTTGCACATCAGGTTGATGGTGACCTTGCCCATCGCACGCATACGCTCGATGAACTCGCCCATCAGGCGCTTGGCCAGGCCCTGCCCTTGATAATCCGGGTGCACCACCACCGACATGATCACCACGTGCGGCCCGGCCGGGTCGTGGCCGATCAGTTCCTTGAACGCCTCGTCCGACATTTCCACCTGGAACGCCGCACCGGAATTGATGAATCCGGCGACAACGCCGTCCACTTCCGCCACGATAAACCCTTCGGGCCAGGTGGCGATGCGGGTGGAGATTTTCTCCCGGGTAGCGGCTTCGTCGCCTTCGTAGGCAACGGTTTCGATGGCGTAGCAGCGGTCCAGATCGGCAGGCGTGACGTGACGGATGACGGCGTTCATGGCAACTCGGGATCAGCGTGGGAAAGCCCGCAATCATAAATCAGCCGCCGTGCGACATCGAGAAACGAATCAAGCGATCCGTCTCTCGATGTCGGCGTCAGGCCTTGAGCGGCAACCAGAGTTCCAGCTTGCCGGTATTGAGCCTGGGGTTGAAATCTTCGCTGTAGCGCTCGAACTCCGGGGCATTGAGCAGTTCGCGTCCGGACTGTGGCAGCCATGTGCCATGGATGTATTGGAAGGTTTGCGGCAAGGATTCCAACGGCCCTTTGTGTTCGAACACCACGTATTGCTGGGGCTGAACCTCTACCCAGCGGTATGTCTCCGGCAAATCGTCGAGCCTGCTGATCTCCACCCCGGCGATGTAATCGAAGCCGCCCTTGCCGTCGAAGTTGCAGCAGACGCCGTAGGTCACTTCGCCTTTTTGACCCGGAATCTTCCCTAGATGAGGAATGAACTTTTCCCAGAGTTCGGGGATGCCCTTGACGGTTTGCTGGGTAAAATTCCCGCCAAGCCCGGCGATCAGCAGAAAGTGTCCGTGCTCGAAGCGCGGCTGCGTCACCTCAACGCGTGTTTGCTCATCCATGGCTCGTCTCCTGGAGCTTAAAAATGGGTTCGGCTGGGAGTATAGAAGCCAAACCCGATTCGCCCACTTATAGGGCGTGCAACTGCTCGGCGGCGCCAGAGCCGACAAACTCGTTGTACCCCGACAGGATCACGTAGACCGCGAAATAGCAGAAGATCGCTGCCGATGCCATGTAGGAATAGCGCAGCAATTTGTCGCCGAGCAACTTGCCGCCATGGCTCGCGGCGAAGCACAGGCCGGCCGACCAGAGCAGTCCGGCGCAGAGAAAGCCGCCGAGAAACAGTGCTGAACTGAGTGGGCCACCGCCACCGGAACGGGCAATCAGTGTGCCACCCACCGCGGCGAACCAAAGAATGGCACTGGGCGACGACATGGCGAGAAAAATCCCGCGAAAGAACTCCTTGCGGTGGGAGTTGTTCCCGACTTCTGCCGTTTCGGCCAACAGCGCTTCATGGTGGATCGCCGAATAGATCATTTTCGCCGCGAAGTAGACCAGCAGCGCCGAACCGCCAATCCACAGCACCCAACGCACGGTTTCGTACTGTAGCAACACCGTCATGCCGGCCAGCGCCAGCACGGCGTAGATCAGGTCACCCACGCAAGTCCCCAACCCCAGCGCAAAGCCTTGGAAATAGCCGCGCTGCATGGCCAGCGTGATCATCGCGATGTTGGCCACGCCGATGTCCAGGCACAGCGACAGGCTCAACAAGAAGCCACTGGTAAATTCCATCGAACCCTATCCTTCGGACAAATTTGTTTACTTTGAGGCTGGACAGTCTGCCACAGCTGACCGTACATTCCGCCACAGGTCACCGCAGTGACCTGCGTCGCTCGGACGGTTCCGGGCGCTTACGTTATCCGAGGCAACAATGGCCGAACAAGGTTCGCCGCGCCGCTTTGCGCGCATAGATCGACTCCCCCCTTACGTTTTCAACATCACTGCCGAGCTGAAGATGGCCGCCCGTCGTCGTGGCGAAGACATCATCGACTTGAGCATGGGCAACCCCGACGGCGCCACGCCGCCGCACATCGTCGAAAAACTTGTGCAGGTCGCCCAGCGTGAAGACACCCACGGTTACTCCACGTCCAAGGGGATTCCGCGTCTGCGCCGGGCGATTTCCAACTGGTACAAGGAGCGCTACGAGGTCGACATCGACCCGGAAAGCGAAGCCATTGTCACCATCGGCTCCAAGGAAGGCCTGGCGCATTTGATGCTGGCCACCCTCGACCAGGGCGACACGGTACTGGTGCCGAATCCGAGCTACCCGATTCACATCTACGGTGCCGTGATTGCCGGCGCCCAGGTGCGGTCCGTGCCACTGGTACCGGGCGTGGATTTCTTCGCGGAGCTGGAACGGGCCATTCGCGGCTCGATCCCGAAACCGAAGATGATGATCCTCGGCTTCCCGTCCAACCCCACCGCACAGTGCGTGGAGCTGGACTTCTTCGAGCGGGTGATCGCCCTCGCCAAGCAATACGACGTGCTGGTGGTGCACGACCTGGCCTACGCCGACATCGTCTATGACGGCTGGAAAGCCCCGTCGATCATGCAGGTGCCAGGCGCCAAGGACATTGCGGTGGAGTTTTTCACCCTGTCCAAGAGCTACAACATGGCTGGCTGGCGCATCGGCTTCATGGTCGGCAACCCGGAACTGGTCAACGCCCTGGCGCGGATCAAGAGCTATCACGACTACGGCACCTTCACCCCGCTGCAAGTGGCCGCAATTGCTGCACTGGAAGGCGATCAGCAATGCGTGCGCGACATCGCCGAGCAGTATCGCCAACGCCGTAACGTGCTGGTCAAAGGACTGCATGAACTGGGCTGGATGGTCGAGAATCCGAAGGCTTCGATGTATGTCTGGGCGAAGATCCCTGAGGCTTACGCGCACCTGGGTTCGCTGGAGTTCGCCAAGAAACTGCTGGCCGAGGCCAAGGTTTGCGTCTCG
Organism: Pseudomonas sp. P8_241; assembly: GCF_034008315.1. Classification (NCBI taxonomy): domain Bacteria; kingdom Pseudomonadati; phylum Pseudomonadota; class Gammaproteobacteria; order Pseudomonadales; family Pseudomonadaceae; genus Pseudomonas; species Pseudomonas sp. P8_241. The sequence goes on from NZ_CP125377.1 coordinate 5,253,884, forward strand.
CCGGGTGTTGGATTTGGCGAGTACGGCGATGATCACGTGCGTTTTGCCCTGATCGAAAACCAGGACCGGATTCGCCAGGCCGTACGCGGGATTCGCGGGATGTTCCGGGCGGATGGGCTCGTCACCAAATCCAACGCCTGACCGAACCTGTAGGAGCCGGCTTGCTGGCGATCGCATCGACTCGGTCAGACGTTACACCGTGTCGCCTGCATCGCCAGCAAGCCGGCTCCTACATAGGTTTGCATCACCCACAAAAAAACCGCAGCGATGCGGTTTTTTTGTGTCTGTCGAATCGCTTAAACGAACAGCGACAACAACAGGATAAAGCCCAGGGCCACCACCGACAGAATGGTTTCCATCGCGGTCCAGGTCTTGAAGGTTTCGGCCACGGTCATGTTGAAGTACTGCTTGACCAGCCAGAAACCGGCGTCGTTGACGTGAGACAGGATCAGGGAACCGGCACCGGTGGCGAGCACCAGCAGCTCACGGTTCACACCCGGGATCATCCCCACCACCGGCACCACGATGCCCGCGCCGGTAATGGTCGCAACGGTTGCGGAACCTGTGGCGATACGGATTACCGCTGCCACCAGCCAAGCCAGCAGGATCGGCGAGATCTGTGCATTCACCGCCATGTGGCCGATCACGTCGCCCACACCACTGGTCACCAGCATCTGCTTGAAGCCACCACCGGCACCGATGATCAGGATGATCGCGGCGGTCGGCGCGAGGCTCGCATCCAGCCATTTCATCATTTGGCTGGAACCGATGCCCTGCTTGTAGCCGAAGGTATACAACGACAGCAGCAATGCCAGCAGCAATGCCGAAATCGGGTGACCGATCAGGTCCATGAAGGCGCGGAAGATGTTGCCATCGGGCAGCACCACGTCGGCAAAGGTCTTGAGTAGCATCAAGAACACTGGCAGCAGCACGGTCACCAGCGTGATGCCGAAGCTTGGCAGTTCAGCCGAATCGGTTTCGCGCGCCAGTTGATCCACCAGCTCCTGGTTCGGATGCCCCGGAATATGCTTGGCAATGAACGTACCGAAGATCGGGCCAGCGATGATGGCGGTTGGCAGCGCTACGATCAGGCCGTACAGAATGGTCTTGCCGATATCGGCACCGAACACGCCGATGGCCAGCAACGGGCCCGGGTGCGGTGGCACCAGGCCATGAACCGCGGACAGACCGGCCAGCAGCGGGATACCGATCTTGATGATCGACACACCGGTGCGGCGGGCCACGATGAACACCAACGGAATCAGCAATACGAAGCCGATTTCGAAGAACAGCGGGATACCGACCAGAAACGCGGCGAACATCATCGCCCACTGCACCTTGTCCTTGCCGAAGGCGCGGATCAACGTCTGCGCAATCTGATCGGCCCCCCCTGATTCGGCCATCATTTTGCCGAGCATCGTGCCCAGCGCCAGGATGATGCCGACAAAACCAAGCACGCCCCCAAAGCCGTCCTGGAACGCCTTGATGATGGTGCCGATCGGCATGCCGGACGTCAGCCCGAGGAAGGCTGCGGCGATGATCAGTGCGAGGAATGGGTGCAACTTGAACTTGGTGATCAGAACGATAAGCCCGATCACCGTAACCACTGCATCGAGCAGCAGGAACGTCTCGTGGGACATGCCAAACATTGGGGGGTGTCTCCTGGTTGTTGTTGTTATTAAAGCGGGTTAATCAGAAGTCGCGAGGACAGCGCTGTCTTTGCCGACACAGTCATACCGCCTGTTTCAGGCCGTTGGCCTGCCACCAGACATGAGCCTTCGCAGCCAGTTGCTCGACACTGTTGGTCGAGGCATTCAGTGCCAGGGTCAACGGCTCGCCCACGGGTGATTCGAGGGTGGCGAACTGGCTGTCGATCAGGGTCGACGGCATGAAATGCCCTGGCCGGTGGGATACGCGGTCGGCAGCGACTTCAGGGGTCAACTCAAGAAACACGAAACCCAGGCCCGGCAAGGCACTGCGCAGACGTTCGCGGTAAATCTGTTTGAGGGCCGAGCAGGTCAGCACCGGGCGTTCGCCCCTGGCATCGATGCGGCGCAATTCATCGCACAGACTGTCGAGCCAGCCGGCACGGTCTTCATCGTTCAAGGGGATACCCGCGCTCATCTTTTCGATATTGGCGGCAGGGTGAAAAGAGTCGCCTTCAATGGCCGTGGCGCCGCTCAAATGGCACAAGGCCTCGCTGACGCACGTCTTGCCGCAACCGGCAACGCCCATGATGACCAGGGCGGTGATGGGATGATTCATGTAACACCTCAGCGCGCAGACAGCGCTACCTTTGCCAGTTATGACACTAGACCAAAAGCAGAAGTTGCCGACGCCTTTCTTGTCATTTTGTGGGTTGCAGCAGGTTAAGTCCCAACGCCAAAAAGCGAGGATCAGGCGAACCCTCGCTCACGCATTTGCAGCTGCATCGAGACAGCGCTACCTTAGTGCCTTGAATTTTGTTTGGCAAGCCGTCGATGAACCCAACTAAAAACGACAAAAATACCCGCACCACTGGCCGCCCTACCCTGAACGAAGTAGCGCGACTGGCCGGCGTCAGCCCGATTACCGCCTCTCGAGCCCTGCGTGGGGTCAGCACGGTGGCCACCGAACTGGTGGAAAAAGTCCAGAAAGCGGCGCTCGAACTCAACTACGTGGTCAACCCGGCAGCACGCGCCCTGGCTTCGGCACAGAGCCACTCAGTGGTGGTGTTGGTGCCATCGCTGTCCAACCTGCTCTTCATCGACACCCTGGAAGCCATTCATCAGGTGTTGCGCCCCAAGGGCTTCGAAGTGCTGATCGGCAACTTCCATTATTCACGCGACGAAGAAGAAAACCTGCTGCGCAATTACATGGCCTATCAACCGCGCGGCCTGTTGCTGACAGGTTTCGACCGCACCGAAAGTTCGCGACGGATGATCGAAGCCAGCAATATTCCGTGTGTGTACATGATGGAGCTGGACAGCGCAGCCGGGCTCAATTGCGTCGGCTTCTCGCAACTGGCAGCCGGGGAAACGGCGGCCGAACATTTGCTGTCCCGTGGGCGCAAACGTCTGGCTTACATCGGTGCGCAACTGGATCAGCGCACTTTGTTGCGCGGCGAAGGTTTCCGCAAGGCGCTGAAGAAGGCCGGCCTGTATGACCCAGACCTGGAAGTTCTCACCCCGCGTTCCTCCTCTGTGGGCCTCGGTGGCGAACTGTTCTTGCAACTGCTGGCCAGTCACCCCGATGTCGATGCCATTTTCTTCGGCAATGACGACCTGGCCCAGGGCGCCCTTCTAGAAGCCATGCGCTGCGGGATCAAGATCCCGGAGCAGGTAGCGATTCTGGGTTTCAACGATTTGCCCATGTCTGAACACATGGTCCCGCGCCTGAGCAGCATCAACACCCCGCGTGAAGCCATTGGCCGTCGTGCGGCGGAGCAGATGCTGACGCTGATGGCCGGCAACACCGTGGCCAAACCGGTGCAGGACATGGGGTTTGAATTGAAGGTGCGCGAGAGCACATAGTTCTCCGCCTCGACATGCGTAAGCGTTGCCGAAGGCTGCGATCTCCGGATCCGCGTTGAAAAAATCCAGATCAAAAGATCGCAGCCTTCGGCAGCTCCTACACTGCATATACGTCATTTTCGATGGAGTAACCCATGGAACATGCACTGAGAATTCTCGGCAAAGCCTCGTCCATCAACGTCCGCAAAGTCCTGTGGACCTGTGAGGAACTGGGTATTGCCTACGAACGCGAGGATTGGGGCAGTGGCTTTGCGTCCACTCACAGTCCCGAGTTTCTTCGGCTGAACCCTAACGCCCAGGTGCCGGTGATCGTCGATGACGCCGGGGTGTTATGGGAATCCAACACCATCTGCCGCTACCTGACCGCCAAACACCATCACGCCGACCTGCTGCCTACCGACCCAGCGGCACGCGCCCGAGTAGAACAGTGGATGGACTGGCAAGCCACCGAGCTCAACTCCTCCTGGAGCTACGCGTTCATGGCGTTGGTGCGCAAAGACCCGGAATTTCAGGATGCGCACCGTATCGACGTCAGCGCCCGCGGCTGGAATCAGAAGATGGGCATCCTCGAACACCAGCTCGCGACCACCAAGGCGTACGTGGCCGGGCCACGCTTCACCCTGGCAGATATTGTCATCGGTTTGTCGGTCAATCGCTGGCTGATGACACCGATTGATCGGCCTGATTATCCGGCAGTCGATGAGTATTTCCAGCGCCTGGCACAACGCCCCGGCTTTCTCAAATACGGCTGCAACGGCTTGCCGTGAACGGAAACGAAACCCCTGTGGCGAGGGAGCTTGCTCCCGCTGGGCAGCGAAGCGGCCCCAAAAAAGGAACTGCTGCGCAGTTCAACGGGAGCAAGCTCCCTCGCCACAGGTTCAGCGTTGCGACTAGTTCAGCTGCAACGTCGAGTTGAACTGGCTGATCGCATCCACCACATGCCGGGAGCCCTGCTGAATCTCCAGAATCACCTCCCCCGCCTCGTTCGCCAGTTCCACCCCAAGCCCGGTTCGACTCAGGCTCGATTGCATGCTCGACACCGCGCTCAGGGACAGGTCGTGGTTCTTGCGCACCACCTCGACAATTTCCAGTGTCGCCTGGCTGGTACGCGCCGCGAGGCTGCGCACTTCATCGGCCACCACCGCAAATCCTCGCCCGTGCTCCCCGGCACGGGCCGCTTCGATGGCGGCGTTAAGTGCCAGCAAATTGGTCTGATCGGCAATACCGCGGATGGTCTGCACAATGGTGCCAATGATGTCGGACTGTTTGCTGACGGCGTCGATGCTCACCGCCGCTTCGTTCAAATCCTTGGAAATATCCTGGATGATCTGCACCGTTTGCTGCACCACTTCGGACCCTTTGCGCGCACAAACGTCGTTTTGCACAGACGTGCTGTGGGCCGATTCGGCCGCAGTTTGCAGGGTCGTCATCTGCTGGGTGATGTCGCTGGCAAACTTGACGACTTTGTACAGCCGGCCCTTCGCGTCGAACAATGGATTGTAGGACGCTTCGAGAAATACCGTCTGACCTTGCTTGTTCTTGCGCTCGAAACGATGGGAGTGAAATTCCCCGCGATTGAGCGAAGCCCAGAAATTCCTGTATGCCTGAGACTCGGCTTCAGCACGGTGACAAAACAGGCTGTGGTGTTGACCTATCACTTCGTTTAGCGAGTACTGCATGGTTTTCAGGAAGTTCTCATTGGCGGTGATCACCCGGCCTTCGGGGGTGAACTCAATCACCGCCATCGAACGTCCGATCGCTGCAAGCATGCTTGCGTTTTCATGTTCCTTGTTGACCCTGGCGGTGACGTCGGTCGCGACTTTGATCACGCTCCTGACCTGGCGGTCGGGGCCCGGAACCGGCATGTAACTGGCTTCGAGCCAGATTTCGCTGCCACCCTTGTCCAGCCGCATAAACGTCCCGCTCAGCGGCTCGCCACGGCTCAGGTCACGCCACAATTTGGTATAAGCGTCGCTGCGGTAATACCGTTCCTCACAAAAAACCCGGTGATGCTTGCCACGCACTTCATCGGCGCTGTAGCCCATGGCGCTACAGAAGTTCTCATTTGCCTCAATCACGAAGCCATCCGGGGTGAACTCAATCATTGCCATCGAACGACTGATTGCCGCCAACTTGCCATTGGCTTCGGTCAGGGCACAACTGAATCGCTCGATTTCCAGCAGGTCAGCCTTGTGATGTAGGTTAAACATGTTCGTATCACCTTCGGCGCGTTCTTTTGATTAATGAAAGCTGCAGTTCTTTCAAATCCACCACTACGTTCCACGGAACAGGCACACGCGTTCCTCCAATAAGAAGGATTTGTCAGGTGATAAATGATGATCAATCGGAGGGTCCCTATACCGGCACTCTCATCAAAACATCCTTCTCTTGATAGCCCTCACTCGGGCCAGACCTAACAGACTTATCAACAAACTCCATTTAATCGACGGCTCCCTTTGGTCAAGTGTAGGTGCCTTGATTTGCGCACTCTGACTGCCAACATCGCTTTGTTCGATATCGTTAGTTACGCGTGAGCATAGCCAGCAGCAGTCGTCTTGCAAGGCCACTAATTGGCCATCACCAGGACAAAATCGGTTCAGCGTCCGCAGGCTCTGGATAAAAAAGAGGGTGACGCCGACGGACGGTGCATCAGGGATTCGGACCGGGAGATTTTATGCAGGTTTGCAGCAAAAAAACCTGCAAGAGCATCGCCCCCACATTGCATGGGAGCGAGCATTCAACGCGGGATCAGTGACCGAACACGCCCACTTTTTTGGCTTTCTTGTCTGCGCGTTTTTCAATGGCGGTTTTCGCCGGTTTCTTTTTCGCCGATTTCTTTGAATCCATACCTTTGGACATGATGCGTACTCCACACATTGGGATGTGAGATCAGGTATACACCTATCCCCGCTCGCGTGTTCTTTTATAATCGCCCGCTTTGTACGCCGACAGTCGAAGACATGCCCAGCACTCAATACAGTCGACTCGACGAGCCGTTATGGCCGTTGATGAACAAGTTTTACCGCGCCCACCAATCGTCGATGAAAGCGGTCCGTGATGCTCAGTTGTGGGTGGCCCGGCGCAATGAAATCGTTGCCGCGCTGTGTTTGCGTCCAGTATCGGGCGGCCACTGGCTGACAGGACTGTTTGTCGATCCGGGCTGTCGCGAACAAGGGATTGCGGCAGGGTTGATCGAGGCCGCAGTAAAGGATTGCGAACACCCGGTATGGTTATTCTGTCATCCGGATTTGCGGGGGTTTTATGAGCGTCGCGGTTTTACGTTCGACCCGCAGATGCCTTATGCAATGGTTGAACGCTTGACTCGCTATGCGCGCAGCAAGCCGATGATTGCGATGGGGCTGGCGCCGTAAACAATTGTGGGAGCGAGCCTGCTCGCGATAGCCATATGTCAGATTCATTGATGTTGATTGACACGACGTCATCGCGAGCAGGCTCCCACAGGGTTTTGTACCGATGGTCAGTCGTCCGCGCTGGGATCAAGATCCGGGAACATTACTTCGGTAAACCCGAACTTGCTGAAGTCGGTAATACGCGATGGGTACAGGCGCCCGATCAGATGATCGCACTCATGCTGCACCACCCGCGCATGGAACCCTGAAGCAACGCGCACGATGGTTTCGCCCTTCGGATCGACCCCTTCGTAACGAACATGCTGGTAACGCTGCACCGCACCGCGCAGTCCCGGCACTGACAAACAACCTTCAAAGCCTTCCTCAAGCGTCGGGTCGAGCGGCGTGATCAACGGGTTGATCAGAATCGTCTGCGGAACGGCTTCGGCGTCCGGATAACGCTCGCTGTGCTCGAATCCGAAGATCACCAATTGCAGATCGACACCAATCTGCGGCGCAGCCAGGCCCACACCGCCAACACTTTCCATGGTCTGGAACATGTCGTCGATGAGTTGCCACAGCTCAGGGCTGTCGAACATTTCGGCGGGTACGGGCGGGGCAATGCGCAGCAGGCGCTCATCGCCCATTTTGAGAATGTCACGAATCATGATTGGGCTTCGTCAGTGGTCGGCTTGAGCGAGTGATCCCGGCCCAGCCCCGACACATGGTGTTTTTCCTCATGGCCCGGACCGTGTTCGCCGGGAACCTTTTCGCCAGGGTCCTTGCCCTCTCGCGACATGTGCTCGATCACCGCATTCATTTCCGCGCCGAGCAACAACACGGCGGCGGAAATATAGAAGTACAGCAACAGCACGATGATCGCGCCGATACTGCCATACATGGCGTTGTAGTTGGCGAACTCCTTGACGTAGAAGCCAAAGCCCAACGAGGCGATGATCCATACCACCACTGCCAGCACGGAGCCGGGCGTGATGAAGCGAAACTCCTGTTTGACGTCGGGCATCACGTAGTAGATCAAGGCCACTGCGACCATCAACAGAATCACGATCACCGGCCAGCGAGCGATGGTCCAGAGCGTGACGATGAAATACTCGAGGCCGACTTGCGAGGCGATCCAGCTCATCACCTGCGGCCCGAGCACCATCAGTGCAGCAGCGATCAGTAGCATGCCGGCTATGCCGACGGTATAGATAATCGACAACGGAAAGCGTTTCCACAGCGGACGACCTTCCACTACGTCGTAGGCCGCATTCATTGCGCTCATCATCAATCGCACACCCGCCGAGGCGGTATACAGAGCGATTACGATACCTACCGACAGCAAACCGCCCTTGGATTGCTGAAGCTGGTCGATCACCGGGTTGACCTGCTCCAGGGCCTGGGGTGGCAGCACAAGTTCCGATTGCAGGCGCAGCCACGAAAAAAAATCAGGCAGGTGCAGGAAACCGATCAGCGCAATCAGAAACAAAATGAACGGAAACAGCGAAAACAGCATTTGATAGGCGAGCGCCGAGGCATAGGTCGACATTTCGTCGTCGACGAATTCGGTGACCGTGCGCACCATCACACGGTGCAGGGGCATGCCTTTCATGTCCGGGAAAATCATTAGCGTCTCCATTCGCCGCAAACAGATTCAGAGGTCAAGTCGTGGCGACTCAGGGGCCCTTTTGTTGCATCAAAGTAGCGCACTTGGCGGCTTTGAAACAATTTCCGCAATCAAGTTCAGCCTGACACGAAAACGGCCATCCGCGGATGGCCGTTCCTAACCGTCGTCGAAGCCGAATCAGGCTTCGTCGACACCTTTCTTGACCGCGTCCTTGGCTTTGCCTACGGCTTGTTGGGCTTCGCCTTTCTTCTCCTGCACCACGCCTTCGGCGCGCATTTTGTCGTTACCGGTCGCCTTGCCAATACCTTGCTTGACGTTGCCCGCGGCTTCGTTGGCCATGCCTTTCACTTTATCGCCTGTACTGCTCATGGTATTTCTCCTGTGAACATCTGGATGGAAAAGTGGTTACACAAGGTTGACCGGGAGCGTTTGCACGGAGTTTCATTTATTTTCACAGTGTCATTTTATCGCTCGATGCAGGTTGCGCTTTATGTTTGCCCGGCAACCCCCGAGAATGCGCAACACATTCAGGCCATGGCGCTGAAGATCCAATCCCGTAGGAATGTTATGAAACTCGATAAAAAGCAGGCCATTGCCCGCAGAAACCAGGAACTTGGCGGTGCTGTGCTTGGCGTCAACAACTGCCACTTCACCGAATTGAACCGCAACCGCAATATCTGGTGGTTCGACATCCCGGTAGCGCGCCTGGCCATTGGTCAGTACGAGTGGATTCACCTGCTGATGCACACGCCGGACACCGACGAACTGCTGCACCTGAAAGTGCCGACAGTGTTCCTGCGTGAGAAGCTTGAAGGCCTGGTGATACGTAACGAAGGCAAGCGCAAGGCCGCACTGAGCCTGGAACTGAGTGCGGACAAGGACTCGTACCTGCAGGACATGCGGCCGACAGGGACTAACGTCAATTTCGCGCCGTTTCGCCAATAACACCGAAAAGATCGCAGCCTGCGGCAGCTCCTACAGGGGAGGCGTACACCCGTAGGAGCTGCCGCAGGCTGCGATCTTTTGAATTGCAAAAGCCCATAAAAAAGCCCCGCATCTGCGGGGCTTTATTTGGTTACGCGGTGGTTTTCTTCGCGTTGATCTTTTTCAGCTCTTCATCGCGCAATTCACGACGCAGGATCTTGCCGACGTTGGTGGTCGGCAACGCATCGCGAAATTCCACGGCGCGCGGGACCTTGTAGCCGGTGACATTGGCGCGCATGTGCTCCATCACCTGTTCCTTGGTCAGGGTCACACCCGGCTTGGCAACGATGAAAATCTTGATCGCCTCGCCCGACTTTTCATCCGGCACGCCAATGGCTGCGCACTGCAGCACGCCCGGCAACACGGCCAGTACGTCTTCGAGCTCGTTCGGGTACACGTTGAAGCCCGAGACCAGGATCATGTCTTTCTTGCGATCAACAATGCGCAGGTAACCGTCCGCCTGGATCAGCGCGATATCACCGGTTTTCAGCCAGCCTTCGCTGTCGAGCATTTCGTCGGTGGCATCCTGGCGCTGCCAGTAACCTTTCATGACTTGCGGGCCCTTCACGCACAGTTCGCCGATCTCGCCCATTGGCTGTTCAACACCGGAATCGTCGATAACTTTGCACAGGGTCGACGGCACCGGAATGCCGATGGTGCCGATCTGGATGTTCTGGATCGGGTTGACCGTTGCCACCGGGCTGGTTTCGGTCATGCCGTAGCCTTCGCAGATGGCGCAGCCGGTCACCGCTTTCCAGCGTTCGGCCGCAGCCAGTTGCAAGGCCATACCGCCCGACAACGTGACTTTCAGCGCCGAGAAATCCAGCTTGCGGAAACCTTCGTTGTTGCACAGGGCCACGAACAAGGTGTTCAGTCCGACGAAGCCGCTGAACTTCCACTTCGACAGCTCCTTGACCATCGCCGGCAGGTCGCGCGGGTTGCTGATCAGGATGTTGTGGTTGCCGATCAGCATCATCGCCATGCAATGAAAGGTAAATGCATAGATGTGGTACAGCGGCAGCGGCGTGATCAGGATCTCGCAACCCTCATTGAGGTTGGAGCCCATCAGTGCCTTGCATTGCAACATGTTGGCGACGAGGTTGCGATGGGTCAGCATTGCGCCCTTGGCCACGCCGGTCGTACCGCCGGTGTATTGCAGCACCGCGACATCACTGCTGGCGGGGCTGGCTTCCGCCACTGGCTGGCCCATGCCTTTGCTCAGTACGTCGTTGAACTTGACGGCCTTAGGCAAGTGATACGCCGGCACCATCTTTTTAACGTATTTGATAACGCTGTTGACCAGCAGGCGCTTGAGTGGCGGCAGCAGGTCGGCAACTTCGGTGACGATGACGTGTTTGACACCGGTCTTCGGCACGACGATTTCGGCCAGGTGCGCCATGTTGGCCAGGCAGACCAGGGCCTTGGCACCAGAGTCGTTGAACTGATGTTCCATTTCCCGCGCGGTATACAGCGGGTTGGTATTGACCACGATCATGCCGGCGCGGATGGCACCGAAGACGGCAACCGGATATTGCAACACATTGGGCAGTTGCACGGCGATTCGATCGCCCGGCTGCAAATCGGTATGCTGTTGCAGATAAGCGGCAAAGGCACCGGATAGTTCGTACAGCTCACCGTAGGTGATTGTCTTGCCCAGGTTGCTGAAAGCCGGTTTGTTGGCGAAGCGTTGGCAGGATTGCTTCAACACTGCCTGAATATTCGGGTACTCGTCTGGATTGATGTCGGCAGCAACCCCAGCTGGGTACTTATCCTTCCAAAAGTCTTCGTTCATGGAAGCCCACTCCTCAGCAACGCGAATTCAGCACCGCATTTGATGCGATTATTATTGGTGTTTGGTCATTGGTGAATCTGGCTGACAGAAGGCCGAGAAGTCACAAAGCGCGCCGAGAGTAGCAGCTTTGCCAAGGGTCGCCTAGAGCCAAAAGCGGCCTCTACAGTCACAATTGTGACTAAAGAATAGCAGGCAGTCATTTTAGAGCAAAAAACCTATAAAGCCCTGAAAGCCACGAATACCGGGGCTTTAGCGTCCGACCAAAAGCATCGCGGGCAAGCCCGCTCCCCCAGGATCTACGTAGATACCTGTGGGAGCGTGGCTTGCCCGCGATCCGCGCGACGCGCGGCCATTCACCCATCAAGCGATATCACGCAACTCCCGGCGCAGGATCTTGCCCACAGGCGTCATCGGCAACGACTCACGCAGCACAATGTGCTTGGGTACTTTGTATGCCGTGAAGTTTTCCTTGCAGTAGGCCTTCAGTTCCTCAAGGCTGACACCCGCTTCACGGGCCACCACAAACAACTTCACCGCCTCCCCCGACCGTTCGTCTGGCACGCCGATGACGGCACAGTTCGCGACTCTCGGGTGAGCCATCACCACATCTTCGATTTCGTTCGGGTACACGTTGAAACCAGAGACGATGATCATGTCTTTCTTGCGATCTACGATGCGCACAAAACCGTCCGGATCGATCACCGCGATGTCCCCGGACTTGAACCAGCCCTCGGCATCCAGAACTTCAGCGGTGGCCTCGGGTTTCTGCCAATAGCCCTTCATGATCTGCGGGCCCTTGATACACAGTTCGCCGCGCTCACCCAAGGGCTGTTCGACGCCCTCATCACTGATCACCTTCAAGGTTGTACCCGGCACCGGCAGGCCGACGGTGCCGATCCGCGACTGTTTGCCGTAGGGATTGGTGCAGGCCACGGGCGAGGTTTCGGTCAGGCCGTAGCCTTCGGTAATGCGGCAACCGGTCAACTGCTCCCAACGCTCAGCGGTTGCCTTGACCAGCGCGGTGCCGCCGGAGTTGGTGAGCTTGAGCGTCGAGAAATCCAGGGTCTTGAAGTCCGGATGATCCATCAGTGCAACGAACAGGGTGTTGAGCCCCAGCAATGCCGAGAACCGCCAGTTCTTAAGCTCCTTGATGAAACCGCCGATGTCCCGTGGATTGGTGATCAGCACGTTGTGGTTGCCCGTCACCATCATGCACATGCAGTTCGCGGTGAATGCATAGATGTGGTACAGCGGAAGCGGCGCGATCATGACCTCCTGGCCTTCGCGCAACAACGGTTGCCCGTCACTGCCGAACTGCCCCAGACAGGCCCGTGCCTGTTGCATATTCGCCACCAGGTTGCCGTGGGTCAGCATCGCACCCTTGGCCAGGCCGGTGGTACCGCCGGTGTATTGCAGCACGGCGATATCGTCAAGGCCGACGCTCAGCGGTTTGATACCCACGCCCCGGCCCTGACGCAACGCACTCTTGAAGGAGATGGCCTGAGGCAAGTTGTAGTCCGGGACCATTTTCTTGACCTTGCTGACCATTGTGTTGACCAGCCAGCCCTTGGCGGTTGGCATCAGGTCACCCATTTTCGCTTCGATCAGGTACTGGATATCGGTGTCGGGGAGTACTTCCTGGACTTTCTGGCCGAACATGTTCAGGTACACCAGCGCGCGGGCACCGGAGTCCTTGAACTGATGACGCATTTCCCGCGCGGTGTACAACGGGTTGGTGTTGACTACGATAAGCCCGGCGCGCAATGCACCGAACACGGCAATCGGGTAATGCAGGACGTTGGGCATCTGCACCGCGATGCGGTCACCCGGCACCAGGTCGGTGTGGGCTTGCAGGAAGCCGGCGAAGGCAGCGCTCTGGCGTTCGAGTTCGGCGTAGGTCAGGGTCACGCCCATGTTGCTGAACGCGGGTCTGTCAGCAAATTTCTTGCAGGAACGCTCGAACACCTCAAGCACCGACTTGTAAGCCCCTACATCGATATCAAGTGGCACGCCGGCCGGGCGTTTGTCATTCCAGAAATCAGATTGCATTGTTGTTGTCCTCTTTGCCTGCGCCTATCCGGGCCACTTTTCTGTCATTTCAAAAACAAAAACTTCGAAAAGCGGAACTTCACGGACACTAGCAGTTATGGCGTAGCAGGCAAATATGCCCGCAGTCGTCATTGACCGTATGAATCTTTCAGCCGTGGCGCAGGCTGATCAGACGCCCAACCAAGGATGCGCTATAAACTGCAACGAGCTGTTTCCAACCGAACAGCCTCATGCAAAGGAACCGCCATGATTCATGACACTTTCTGGCTGACCACGAGTGACCACAGCCGCCTTTTCATCAATCAGTGGCTGCCTGCGGGCGGCCTGAAGGCAGTGATTCTGCTGGCCCACGGCATGGCCGAACACAGTGGCCGATATGCCGACCTGGCGGAAAAACTCTGTGAACAGGGCTATGGCGTCTGTGCACCGGACTTGCGTGGACATGGCAGAACTGCCGAAAACGGGACTCTTGGCCACTTCGCCGACAACGATGGTTGGTGCAAGGTTGTCAGTGACCTCGCCAGCCTTAACCAGCACATCGGCCTGCAGCATCCCGGCGTGGCGATCATGCTGCTCGGTCACAGCATGGGCAGTTACATCGCCCAGGCTTATCTGCTGCACCATAGCGCCAGCCTGCACGGGGCGGTTCTCAGCGGTTCGAACTTCCAGCCTGTGGCGCTCTATCGCGCGGCCCGGCAAATCGCTCGCCTCGAGCGCCTGCGCCAAGGACCGAAGGGACGCAGTGCGTTGATCGAATGGTTGTCATTCGGTTCGTTCAACAACAAATTCAAACCGGTGCGCACCCGGTTCGACTGGCTCAGCCGCGATCCGGCGCAAGTCGACTTGTACGCCAACGATCCACTGTGCGGCTTTCGCTGCACCAATCAACTGTGGATCGACTTGCTGGGTGGGTTGCAGCAAATCAGCAAAGCGTCCAATCTCGCGCAGATCGATCCGGGCCTGCCGCTGCTGGTAATTGGCGGTGAATGTGATCCGGTGAGTGAAGGCAAGCGTCTGAATGATCTGGCCAGCGCCTTGCGCGCGGCCGGCAACCAACACGTGCAACTGACGATTTACCCACAGGCACGGCACGAACTGTTCAACGAAAGCAATCGCGATGAAGTCATCGCCGATGTTTTGAACTGGATCGCACAGGCCTTGAGCAGCCCTCGGCCACCCAGATCGGAATAGCTTTTGTGAATTTTCTTATTCGTCACAGGAATTGAGACAGATGACCCAGGTTACCAACACGCCATACGAATCACTGGAAGTCGGCCAGACGGCCAGCTTCAGCAAGACGGTCGAAGAGCGAGACATTCAGCTGTTCGCCGCGATGTCGGGCGATCACAACCCTGTGCACCTGGATGCCGAATACGCCGCCAGCACCATGTTCAAGGAGCGCATCGCTCACGGCATGTTCAGCGGTGCGCTGATCAGTGCGGCAGTTGCCTGTGAATTGCCTGGGCCCGGGACCATTTACATCGGTCAGCAAATGAGCTTTCAGAAGCCGGTGAAAATTGGCGACACCCTGACCGTGCGTCTGGAAATCCTCGAAAAACTGCCGAAATTCCGCGTGCGCATTGCCACCCGCGTATTCAACCAGCGCGATGAGTTGGTGGTGGATGGCGAGGCGGAGATTCTGGCACCCCGCAAACAACAGAGCGTGACATTGACCGAGCTGCCGGCCATCAGCATTGGTTGATCGCTAAAAAGATCGCAGCCTGCGGCAGCTCCTACGGAATTTCGCGTGTAGGAGCCGCCGCAGGCTGCGATCTTTTGATCCAAAAAAACGCCAGTTTTACTGGCGTTTTTAATAGGTGTTACGAGCGAGCACGGGCCTGGTTACGCAGGGCTTTTACTTGATCGTGGTTACGCTGCACACCGTGGTATTGACGCTCAACCAGATCACGAATACCGACCAGGTTGTGTTTGTTGATTTTTTCCATGGCGTCCCGATACGCCTTCATTGCATGGTCTTCACCACGCTCTGCTTCGTTGAGAACAGCCTCCTCGTCCTTGCCGGTGAACATTGACTTCACATCGACCCAACGACGATGAAGGTCGCCGCTGACACTGGTGGAAGTTTCCGGGTCGCCACCCATCGAACGAACCGCGCTCTGCAACTCAGCCGCTGCGCTACCACAATCAGCGGAACGTTGAACAAAGAGGGTTTTGAGTTCAGGGTGTTTGATGTCTTCAGCGCAAGTCTTGAACCCTTCCTGTCCGTCCTTGCAGGTTTCAATAAGGTCGTTGAGTACAGAAATGGATTCTTTATTAATGTCGGTCATTTTTCAATTCCTTGCGGTTGATGAAAGATGCAATAAGTAGTGCACCCTGCATGCCACTCCGGAACCGTTAATTAAATCGTTATTTATCAGATACTTAGCAACAACATAGAAATCTGTATCCGTTTTTTTTGCATGAACTGTCAATTGGCCTGCATGCAGAATGCCTGTATTTTCCTTCCTGACTGACTCCAGACGACTGATCGATGAACCCCGAAAAGCTTGAACTGCTGATCACACGCCAAATGCCCTTCGGCAAGTACAAGGGTCGAATCATTGCCGACCTGCCCGGCCCCTACCTGAACTGGTTCGCCCGGGAAGGTTTCCCCCATGGCGAACTCGGCGGTCTGTTGGCCCTGATGCAGGAAATCGATCACAACGGTTTGTCAGACTTGCTCGAACCGCTGCGCGCCAAGCACGGCAAACCTGCCCCACGTCACTGACTGGCTTATCCGCCCCCAGATTGAGTAACTCCATGCCTGACAACACCCTGCGTGCCCGTGATGAAGCGTTCTGGCAAACCTTCGCCGACCGATACGAGGTCGAACCCGGCCCGATCAACCTTGAAAACGGTTACTTCGGGCGCATGTCGCGCACGGTGGTCGAGGAATATCAGCGCAACATCGAGTTCATCAACCGCAGCAACTCGGTCTATGTGCGCCAGCGCTTCGAACAAGGTGACAGCCTGAAAATCCGCGCACCGTTGTCCAGACTGATTGGCGCCTGCGCTGACAGCATTGCCCTCACCCGCAATGCATCGGAGGGTTTGCAGTCGCTGATCCGCAACTACAACCTCCTTCAGCCCGGTGATCAGGTGCTGGTCAGCGACCTGGAATACGACACGGTCAAAGGCGCGATACGCTGGCTGGCACGCAATCGCGGCGTTGAAGTGATCGAAATCGAACATTCGCATCCGGCAAGCTACGACAGTTTGCTGGTCACCTACCGTGACGCCTTCGCACGTCATCCGCGGCTCAAATTGATGGCCCTGACGCACGTCACTCATCGCACTGGCCTGGTGATGCCGGTGCAGGCGATTGCAGCCGCAGCCAAGGAACACGGGATCGATGTGATCCTCGACGGCGCCCACGCCCTCGGTCAGATCGAGTTTGATCTGACCGAACTGGGCATCGCTTTCGCCGGTTTCAACCTGCACAAGTGGATCGGCGCACCGCTGACGCTGGGCTTTCTCTACATCGCCCCCGAACGTCTGGCCGATATCGACCCGGACATGGGCGAAATGCATTTTCCAGTCACCGACATCCGTGCCCGCACCTCCTACAGCACGCCTAATATCCCTGCGCTGCTGACCTTGCCGCTGGTGCTCGAAGAACATTGGGCCATGGGCGGTGCCGCCGCCAAAGGCGCACGCCTCAATTACTTGCGCAACCGTTGGGTTGGCGCGGTACGCCAGTTGCCGGGCATCGAAGTCATGACCCCGGATGATCCGCGGCTGTACTGTGGCATCACCTCGATGCGCTTTACCCGCCATGCCGACCAGCAAGTGATGGTCGAGCGCCTGTTAAAGGAGTTCAACCTGTTCACTGTAACGCGCAGCGGTGCGGCGTGTGGTCCCTGCATCCGCATCACGCCTGGACTCATCAGCACCGCTGACGACATGGATGCACTGAGCAGCGCACTGACCCAACTGCGTTGACGTCAGACGGTGTATTTGTCGAAGTCTTCTGGTTTGATCTGTGTCGACACCGAGAAGGTGTCGATGCCGATGGTCATCTGCCCGAAAAAGCCGTCTTCATTCGAATCCCGCCCCAACGTGTGTACGTTCAGGATCGAGGCATCGCCGCCCATGGTCGAATAGTAGAAGTCTTCAGCGTTGGTCAGACGAGTTGAAGCACGCCCACCGTATTGACGGGCACACAGTGCTGAACGCGAGGCGACCTCAGGCAGGTAAAGCTGTCCGACCCAGGCGACATGCCTTTCCTCCAGATAATTGTTGCCTGCGGCAATGCGCACGGCGAGGTGAATATGCACGGCACGTCCGGCATAGAAACCCGGATAGATAGTGGTGAAGCGGACGATGCCCGATTTGTCGCTGAACTGCGCGCCACGCAGGTAGGTATCGTCGTCGGTCCGCGCAATCGCGCCGATGTCACCGGAGTCAACCTCAACATCCGGATTGATCTTGCTCCAACCCGAATAGGCGCCCCGCGCATTGCAGTGCCAGATGTCCACCAGCGCATCCGGGACCGGTTCACCGGTCATGGCATCGATGATCGACAGTCGCAGCACGAGTGGAATGCCGTCGGCACCTTCGCTGATGTTTCGACGAATCAGTTTCGAGTTGCGGAAATAGGGGCCGGCAATTTGTTCCGGGGACAACAAAAAAAAAGAAGTAACTGGGGTGTTGGCGTCCATGACGTTCTCTCTTCCATAAGATGAACGCAGGCTAGCATCGGTCGATTTTGGGCATGCGGTAACTATGTATCGCATGATGTCGATGATTTCATGCGGCAGCTCCTGCACGTTGTTCTTCAGGCAAAAAAAAACGGTGCACCGACCAAGCGCACCGTAAAGCCGTAGAACACACAACGAAGTGTAGGGTGACGAATCAGTCCAGCAACGCCAAAGCCTCGGCGGTGCATTCCTGAATGCGGGCCCAGTCGCCGTTCTTGATCCACTGCGGATCAAGCATCCAGCTACCGCCCACGCACATGACGTTCTTCAACGCCATGTAGCTCTTGATGTTGGCAGGACCGACGCCGCCGGTCGGGCAGAATTTCACTTCGCCGAACGGGCCGCCCAGCGCCTTGATGGCCGCGACACCGCCGCTGACTTCAGCCGGAAACAGCTTGAAGCGGCGATAGCCGAGACCGTAGCCTTCCATGATGCCCGAGGCATTGCTGATCCCCGGCAACAGCGGAATCGGGCTGGCAACGCTGGCTTCCAGCAAGTCGCGCGTGATGCCTGGCGTGACGATGAACTGCGAGCCTGCCGCTTCAGCCGCGGCCAGCATGGTGCGGTCGAGCACGGTGCCGGCACCGGTCATCAGCTCCGGGCGCTGTTCGCGCAGGATCTGGATGGCCTTGAGGCCGAACTGCGAGCGCAGGGTCACTTCCAGGGCGGTCAGGCCACCGGCCGCGAGGGCATCGGCCAGCGGCAGAACGTCCTGCTCGCGGGCAATAGTGATCACCGGCAGGATCCGCGCCTTGGCGCAGAGGCTGTCGATCAGGGCAACTTTATCCGCCATGGAAACGGTCGGGGATGGGTTTGTCATAGCGGCTGTTCCTTGGCTCATGGGCACCAGTAAATCTCTAACGTGGGTTGCAAAAACGCGCGAATCGGCATTGCGGCGACATCGTCACCGGCCAGTGCGATGTTCAGGGTGGTCAGCTTGGACTGACCGCAAATCGATAGAACTTTGTGTTTGGCCGAAGCCAGCAGCGCGCGACTCATGGTCAGGCGCTGATGCGGCACGGTCGGCGCCAGCATCGGCCAGCAGCGACGTATGCCATCGGCCTGCAATGCCTCGGCAAGATTCGGGCTATTGGGAAATAGCGAAGCGGTGTGACCGTCATCGCCCATGCCCAGCACCAGTACGTCGATCACCGGCAACTCGGAGAGCAAACGGTCAGCCTGATCGGCCGCCTGTTCCAGGTTGGCGCTAGCGCTGTACAGACTCAAAAACTGAGCCTTGGCCGCCGGGCCTTGCAATAGGTAGCGCTTGATCAAGCCGGCATTGCTGTCGGCATGTTCAACCGGCACCCAGCGCTCATCAGCCAGGCTGATCACCACGTTCGACCAGTCCAGCTTCTGCTTGGCCAGGTGCTGGAAAAACGCCACCGGGCTGCGACCACCGGACACCACCAGGGTGGCAGTGCCTTGGTCCTCAATGGCATCGCTCAGTTGCTTGGCCACGTTCAGCGCCAAACCTTCGGCCAGCAGCACCGCGCTCTTGAACGCATGGGCGCTGACGCCCTGCGGCAGTTTCAAATCAGATATCGCCATACCATGACCTCCCATCCCGCGTGATCAGAGCAATGGAACTCATCGGCCCCCAGGACCCGGCCGCGTACGGCTTGGGCGCATCGCCGGATTTTTTCCACCCGGCGATCAACTGGTCACACCACTTCCACGCGGCTTCGATTTCATCTTTACGGACAAACAGGTTCTGATTGCCGTGCATCACTTCCAGCAACAACCGTTCGTAGGCATCGGGAATCCGTGCGCTGCTCCAGGTGTCGGAAAAATTCAGCTGCAACGGACCGCTGCGCAGCTGCATGCCCTTGTCCAGGCCTTGTTCTTTGGTCATAACGCGCAAGGAAATGCCTTCGTCCGGTTGCAGGCGGATAATCAGCTTGTTGCTGATTTGCAGGCGCTGCTCGGGGGCGAAGATGTAGTGCGACGGTTCCTTGAAGTGGATGACGATCTGCGACAGCTTCTGCGGCATGCGCTTGCCGGTCCGCAGGTAAAACGGCACGCCTGCCCAGCGCCAGTTGCGGATGTCGGCACGCAAGGCGACGAAGGTTTCGGTGTCGCTTTGGGTGTTGGAATTCGGTTCATCCAGGTAGCCCGGTACCGGTTTTCCTTCGCTGTAACCAGCGATGTACTGGCCGCGCACCACCTGTGTGGTCAGCCCTTCCGGGCTGATCGGCGCCAGGGCCTTGAGCACTTTGACTTTCTCGTCGCGGATGCTGTCGGCGGACAGGTCGGCCGGCGGGTCCATGGCGATCAGGCAGAGCAGTTGCAGCAGGTGATTCTGGATCATGTCCCGCAGCTGGCCGGCCTTGTCGAAGTAACCCCAGCGGCCTTCGATGCCGACCTTCTCGGCCACGGTGATTTCCACGTGGGAGATGTAGTTCTGATTCCACTGGGTTTCGAACAGGCTGTTGGCGAAACGCAACGCGATCAGATTCTGGACAGTTTCCTTACCCAGATAATGGTCGATGCGATAGGTGCGATTCTCCGGGAAGAACTGCGCCACGGCGTCGTTGACCTTGCGCGAGGACTCCAGATCGGAACCGATCGGTTTTTCCAGCACTACGCGGGTGTTTTCCACCAGGCCGACTTTTGCCAGGTTCTCGCAGATTGCGCCGTAGACCGCTGCGGGCGTGGCGAAATACGCGATGACCCGTTGCGCCCTGCCTGCCGCCTCTGCCAGGGCGACATAGTCATCCGCATTGAGGAAGTCGACATGCAAATAACTCAGGCGTGCGAGAAAGCGCTCGACAACGGCTTCATCCAGCTCTTTGGCAGCCACATAGCGGCGCAACTCGCCAGCGATGAACGCCAGGTGCTCCTGCTCGCTGCCCGCCTCACGGGCCAGGGCGATGATTCGCGTGTCCTCGTGCAAGAGACCCGCCCCATCGAGTTGATAGAGGGCAGGAAACAGCTTGCGCAGGGCGAGATCGCCCAGGGCGCCGAACAAGGCAAAGGTGCACGGTTCAACCGTAATCGAAGGCATGATGTTTGTTCTTTTATCAAGTTAAGCTACAAATACCTTTTTTCAAGGCATCACTCAAGGGAAAATGTAGTAATAACCACAACATTTTCGCAAAATACAGATTCCGAGTGGTGGTCGGTCGGAGCCATCAGTAGGATAGGCCACCGTTACGGGCCTCACCAAAGGCCCTTTTTGCATTAGCCGCGCGCTTATCGGCGCCGGTGAATCAAGGAAACTCATATGGACCGCGTGCGAAATTTACTGGAGCAGATCCAGAATCGCCTTGAAGAGCTGAACAAGGCCGAACGCAAAGTCGCCGAGGTGATCCTGCTCAACCCGCAGCAGGCCACTCGTTTCAGCATTGCCGCCCTCGCCCAGGCCGCTTCGGTCAGCGAGCCGACGGTCAATCGTTTCTGTCGCTCGTTCGGTGTCAGCGGCTACCCCGAGCTAAAGCTTCAGTTGGCCCAGAGCCTGGCCAGCGGAGCCGCCTATGTCAGCCGAGCGGTTGAAGCTGACGACAATCCGGAGGCGTACACCAAGAAGATTTTCGGCAGCGCCATTGCGTCCCTGGACAGTGCCTTGCAGGCCCTGGACCCGAACCTGATCAGCCGCGCCGTCGACCTTCTGATCCAGGCGCGACAGATCCACTTTTTCGGCCTCGGCGCTTCGGCCCCGGTGGCGCTGGATGCACAGCACAAGTTTTTCCGTTTCAACCTCGCCGTCACCGCCCATGCCGACGTGCTGATGCAGCGCATGATTGCTTCGGTGGCACACACAGGCGAACTGTTCGTGATCATTTCCTACACCGGCCGCACCCGCGAACTGGTCGAAGTGGCTCGCATCGCTCGGGAGAACGGCGCGTCGGTATTGGGCCTGACAGCCGAGAACTCGCCACTGGCAAAGGCCAGCACCCTGAGCCTGAACATTCCGCTGCCGGAAGACACCGACATCTACATGCCGATGACTTCGCGGATCATCCAGTTGACGGTCCTCGATGTACTGGCGACCGGCATGACGTTACGTCGCGGGGTGGATTTCCAGCCACATCTGCGCAAGATCAAAGAGAGCTTGAATGCCAGCCGGTATCCGGTTGGGGATGAGTTCAATTAATTAAAAGATCGCCGCCTCGTTTCACTCGACAGCTCCTACAGGTGTACACGCGCCTTTGCAGGAGCTGCCGTAGGCTGCGATCTTTTGATCTTTCTTTACGCCCCCACCCACGCCTGCAAACTCAAATGCGCCCGCTCCCCCGGCTGCAGACACAGGCTGTCAGTGCCGCCGCTTGCCGCCTCAACGCAAACGAATTCGGATATCTCGTTCCAGGTCACGCCGAGCAGCGGTCGCGACCCCGGATGCCAGACCACAGTGTCTGCCGTATCGCCGGTATCGATGCACAACGCCCGATCCCAAGCGTGATCGTTGAGCTGCAATTCGCCGTCATGCTGAAACACTCGCTGACACCCACCATTGACGCGTAGCTCACCCTCCTGCTGACAAACCTGCCGACTCAGATGGTCGTAGCCCTGGGCGCCTTCGAGCCCAGACAGCGCTACCTCACCAACGTCACCAATACGCCAGTAAGCGTGCAACGCCTGACTCAATTGGCATGGCATGTCGTCCTGATGCTCGGTGCTCAGGCGCAAGTCCATGCGCTCGCCCAGGTGCGCGTGCAGGTCCACCTGCCAGTCACACAACTTCAATTGCCAGTGCAAACGCACGCCATCGTCGTCATGGCTGCTGTCGAGCAGTTTCCAGTCGAGCAACCGTGCCCAGCCATGGGACGGCCAGGCGTTCTCGCTCGGATGTCGGCCATACCACGGCCAACACACGGGCACACCGCCGCGAATCGCACCGACCTGCGGCCACTTCGCCGCACACCACAGCCACGGTTTCTGACCTTGAGGCTGGAAGTGCAGCAACTGCGCCCCCTGCCGACTGAACACCGCCTGACAGCGCGGATGATCGATCACCAGCACATCGCGCATCTGATAGCGCTCCCACGCGAACACCGGTCGTTCGCGCAAGGATTTGAAGAAGCGTTGTAGCGGATGCTCAAGCATGTGCCACGGTCCTGAAATCAACTGTCAGCGGGGGGCGCGCCCCTCAAAAAAAAGCGGACAGCCTTGGCTGTCCGCAAATATGCGCACATAGAGGAGGAGCTTATCGCAGACGCGTCAGAACACCGACTGAATTTTCAGGCCAGCGACCAGAGCATCGTCGACTTCATGCACACCACCAGGGTGAGTGACGTATTGCAGATTGGGACGCACGGTCAGCCAGTTGGTCACGTGGAAACCGTAGTTGAGCTCGTAGTTGTATTCGGTCTCGCGCAGCGGCGAGAACAACGGATCGTTGTAGTCGCTGACACCGTTGGCAGCGTTGGTCAGCTCGGCATTTTTCTTCACGTCTTCGTTGACATGGATACGGGCAAAACCGATACCGACGTCATCTTTTGGACGTGCATCGAACGGGCCCTTGTACACAAACATCAGCGACTGGTAGTTATCGACGATGTTGGTGTCCTTGTCGTGGAACGTGGCGTTGGCGGCAATGTTCAGACCGCGGCTGGCGTCGCCGTTATGGCTGGTGAGTTGCTGCTGCGCAACGAACCAGTAACCGTGCTTGCTGCTGTGGCTGCGATACGCATTACCGCTGGTGGCGGCATCATCGCCATTGTCGTCTTCGCGGACGTCATCGGCGCTGGCCGTGCTTTTGTAGTAACCGACACGGTATTCGCCCGGCAAGGTGTTGACCTTCGGCGACCAGACCAGCTCAACCGGCAGGACGGTGCCTTCGGTGCCGCTACCGCTGAGCTTGAAGCCATTACCGTGTTCCAGTTGCGACGGGTTCTGGTTGTACGCACCGATCTGAGCGTAGAGCTCGTCGTTGATGTTGTACTTCACGCGAATCGCCGCCTGGCTGACCGGCCAGTTGTACCAGATGTTGGTGGCCCAGTTACCCACCTGGGAACCGCAGAACGCCAGGTTCTGGAACTCGCACGGGAAGGTGTTGAAGTCTTCACCCTCACCGAAGTAACCGGCCTTGACGTCCAGCTTGTTGTCGAAGAACTGGTGCTGGATCCACAACTGGGTCAAACGGACCATATGACCACGGCCGTAGACTTCCTGGGACGAACTCAAGGTGCCGGCACGCGGGTCGCCGATGCGGTCGTTGGAGATGTTCTCGCCGTTACGATTGGTGAGCTGGATCTTGGCCTGGGTGTTGTCCCAGCCGAACAGTTTTTCCAGGTCCAACGCCGCGCCCAGGCCAAACTGGTCAGCGTAGCGTGCGGTCTTGTCATCGTTGAAACCGCCATGGAGGTTGCCGCCGACTTCACCGACGTAATCCATTTTGATGTCGATGCCTTGCTCGATCAGTTTGGTGCGCTCGCCACCCCAGTCGCCCGTCATCCACTTGGAATCGGAGCTGAACGCTTCATCGGCCATGGCATTGCCGGCCAGAACCAGTGCTGCCGCTGCTGACACTTGGCAGATCAACCGGGCCTTGTTCTTCATCTTCATCCCTACTTCCTCGTTTTATTGTTATTAACTTTTCTTCTTTAACGCGGTTACATCAGTTGCGACGGATAACAATCCATCCGCCACATGTCCCCCCTGTAGAAGCGAGCCCGCTCGCGAGAAACCTGAGAACACCGTGGGGTGTCAGGTTTCCAGTGTCATCGTTGACGTCCATCGCGAGCAGGCTCGCTCCTACAGTTTTGTTCTTCAGCGGCCTTTGAATTGGGCGACGTTGTCAGCGTGCAATTCGGTTTTCGCTACGCCAGCAACCCCCAGACGCTCACCCGTTTTGGCATCGAACAGCAGCACTTTTGCCGGATCGAATTGCAACGTCAGGGTCTCGCCCACCTGCGGCGCCACATCGGGCGCCAGACGACAGCAAACCTTGGTGCCGTTGAGGTTGACGAACACCAGCGTGTCGGGACCGGTCGGTTCGGTGACCTGGACTTCGGCGCGAATAGTCGGCAAACCATTGGCTTCACCGTTTGCCAGCACGATCTGCTCCGGGCGCATGCCGAGTATCACTTCGCGGTCTTCGAGACCGGCGTCCTGCATGCCCAGCGGCAACTCGCAACGGGCCTGGCCGCTGTCGAGCAACGCCAGCAGACGACCGTCCTTGCGCTGCAAACGCAGGGGGATGAAGTTCATCGGCGGCGAGCCGATGAAGCTCGCCACGAACAGGTTCGCCGGGTTGTTGTAGATGTCTTTCGGCGTGCCGAACTGCTGGATGATCCCGTCCTTCATCACCGCCACTTTGTCGCCCAGGGTCATGGCTTCGATCTGGTCGTGGGTCACGTAGACCGTGGTGGTTTTCAGGCGCTGGTGCATCAGTTTCATTTCGGTGCGCATCTCGACCCGCAGCTTGGCGTCGAGGTTGGACAGCGGTTCGTCGAACAGATAAATCTTTGGCCGACGCGCCAGGGCACGGCCCATCGCCACACGCTGTTGCTGTCCACCGGAGAGTTGGCCCGGCTTGCGGCTGAGCAGGTGTTCGATCTGCAACAGTTTGGAAACCCGAGCGACTTCTTCGTCGATGTCCGCGGTCGGCATTTTGCGAATCTTCAGGCCGAAGGCGATGTTGTCGCGCACGCTCATGGTCGGGTACAGCGCGTAGGACTGGAACACCATGG
Source organism: Pseudomonas sp. P8_241 (assembly GCF_034008315.1). Lineage (NCBI taxonomy): Bacteria > Pseudomonadati > Pseudomonadota > Gammaproteobacteria > Pseudomonadales > Pseudomonadaceae > Pseudomonas > Pseudomonas sp. P8_241. Next base: position 5,279,532 of record NZ_CP125377.1, read on the forward strand.
CGATGTCGCGATCTTTCGGGCTCATGCCGCTGATGTCGGCGTCGTCCACCAGAATCGCGCCGCCGCTGATGGTTTCCAGGCCGGCAATGCAATTCATCAACGTCGATTTACCGCAGCCCGACGGGCCGACCAGGATCAGGAATTCCCCGTCATTGATCTTCAGTTCGATGTTTTTGAGGGTGTCCGGCAAACCGGCGCCGTAGGTCTTGTTGACGTTGCGTAATTCGAGAGTTGCCATGTTCTACCCCTTGACCGCGCCGGACGTCAGCCCACGCAGGAAATACTTGCCAGCGAATATGTAGACCAGCAGTGTCGGCAGCCCGGCGATCATCGCGGCGGCCATATCAACGTTGTATTCCTTGGCCCCGGTGCTGGTGTTGACCAGGTTGTTCAGGGCCACGGTAATCGGCTGGGCGTCGCCACTGGCGAAGACCACGCCGAACAGGAAGTCATTCCAGATCTGGGTGAACTGCCAGATCAGGCAGACCATCACGATCGGGATCGACATCGGCAGCAGGATTTTCCAGAAGATCGTGAAGAAGCCCGCGCCATCTAGCCTTGCGGCCTTGACCAGCGCATCCGGAATGCTCACGTAGTAGTTGCGGAAGAACAGCGTGGTGAACGCCAGCCCGTAGACCACGTGCACCAGCACCAGGCCGGTGGTGGTGTTGGCCAGGCCGAACTTGCCGAGGGTGAACGAGGCCGGCAGCAGCACGGTCTGGAACGGCAGGAAGCAACCGAACAGCAGCAAACCGAAGAACAGTTGCGAACCACGGAAGCGCCACATCGACAATACGTAGCCGTTCATGGCGCCGACGAAGGTTGAAATCAGAACCGCCGGTACGGTGATTTTCACCGAGTTCCAGAAGTAGCCGCCGACCACGTCCCAGGCCTTGATCCAGCCGATGCCGTCAATCACGGTCGGCCAGCTCAGCAGGTTGCCGGTGCGGATGTCTTCCGGGGATTTGAAGCTGGTCAGCAGCATCACGATCAGCGGGATCAGGTACACCGCAGCGGCCAGCAGCAACGTGGCGTAAATGGCGATGCGGCTGAAGCTGACACCACGCTTTGCGAATTGATCAGTCATGGCGTTTGCCTCGCAGCTCGGAGTACAGATACGGCACGAGGATGGTCAGCACGGCACCGAGCATGAGCATGGCGCTGGCCGAACCGATGCCCATTTGGCCACGGCTGAAGGTGAAGGAATACATGAACATCGCCGGCAGATCGGACGAGTAGCCGGGACCGCCTGCGGTCATCGCCGCGACCAGGTCGAAGCTCTTGATCGCAATGTGCGCCAGGATCATGAAGGCACTGAAGAACACCGGGCGCAGGCTCGGTAACACGATCTTCAGGTAGATGGTCGGCAAGCTCGCGCCATCGACCTGCGCGGCACGAATGATCGACTGATCGACACCGCGCAGACCGGCAAGGAACATCGCCATGACAAACCCGGAGGCTTGCCACACGGCAGCAATCACCAGACAGTAGACAACGCGATCCTGATCCACCAGCCAGTCGAGACGGAAGCCTTCCCAGCCCCAGTCACGCAGCATCTTGTCCAGACCCAGGCCAGGGTTGAGCAGCCACTTCCACGCCGTACCGGTGACGATCATCGACAGCGCCATCGGGTACAGGTAGACGGTGCGGATGAAGCCTTCCTTGCGAATGCGCTGGTCGAGCAGCACCGCGAGGAAGACGCCCAGCACCAAACTGATGCCGATGAACATGCCGCCGAACAGCGCGAGATTCTTGCTCGCGACCCACCAGCGGTCGTTGTCCATCAGGCGCATATATTGCTGCAGGCCGACCCACTTGTAGCTCGGCATGAAGCTGGAATTGGTGAAGGACAGAATGAACGTCCAGATGATGTAACCGTAGAAACCAACCAACACGATCAGCATGCTCGGCGCCAGTACCAACTTGGGTAGCCAGCGTTGCAGCGCATCGAACGGTGAGGCTTTGCTGAAAACCGCCACAGAGCTCATCGGGATAATCCAGTGTTAGAAATGAAGATCAAACCTGTAGGAGCCGGCTTGCTGGCGACACGGGCGACACGGTGTGTCAGGTACACCGCTATCGCCAGCAAGCCGGCTCCTACAATTGGCAGATCATCGATAGATGCCGCAGGCCTGGCCTGCGGCGGCCGTGGTTTTACTGGGCAGCTTTGACAGCCGACGCCAGTTGGGCGCTGGCCTTGGCCGGGTCTGCGTCCTTGTCGTTCATGAAGTTGGTGACCACGTCGAAAATCGCGCCCTGCACCGCCAGCGAAGTGGCCATGTTGTGCGCCATGCTCGGTTGCAGACCACCGGACTTGTCGTCCGCGATGAAGTCGTTCGCCGACTTCTGGGCGCACTCGTCGAAGCCGAGCTTGTCCATTTCCTTCAGCATGTCGTTACGTACCGGGATCGAGCCCTTGTTCATGCTGAAGACTTTCTGGAAGTCGGTGCCCAATGCGACCTTGGCCAGGTCCTGCTGGGCAGCGATGTCGCCCTTGCGATCAGCCTTGAGCTTGAACACCGCCAGGGAGTCGATGTTGTAAGTGAAGGCTTTTTCGGTGCCTGGGAACGGCACGCACTGGTAGTCCTTGCCCGGGACTTTTTTCGCGGCGGTCCACTCGCTTTTCGCCCAGTCGCCCATCATCTGCATGCCGGCCTTGCCGCTGATGACGTCGGCAGCGGCGATGTTCCAGTCACGACCGGCGCGGTTCGGGTCCATGTAGCCGGTGATTTTTTTCAGCTCGGTGAACGACTGGGTCATTTGCGGGCCGGACAGGGTTTTCTGGTCCAGATCGACCAGGGCTTTCTTGTAGCCGTCAGCACCCATGACCGACAACACGATGTCTTCAAACACGGTGCTGTCCTGCCAAGGCTGACCGCCGTGGGCGAGCGCGATGAAGCCGGCGGCTTTGAGCTTGTCGCCGGCGGCATAGAATTCTTCGAGGGTGGTCGGGGCTTTTTCGATCCCGGCTTTCTTGAACACTTGCGGGTTGATCCACAGCCAGTTGACGCGGTGAATGTTCACCGGCACGGCCACGTAATCACCTTCGTACTTCACGGTGTCGGAGACTTTCTTCGACAGCAGGCCGTCCCAGTTTTCCGCTTTGGAAACGTCTTTCAACGCATCGGTGCTGAGCAGGCCAGTGCTGCCCCACTCCTGGATGTCCGGCCCTTTGATTTGTGCAACGCCCGGCGGGTTACCGGCCACGGCGCGGCTCTTGAGCACGGTCATGGCCGTGGAACCGCCACCACCGGCGACTGCGCCATCCTTCCAGGTGAAGCCGTCTTTTTCGACTTGGGCCTTGAGGACATCAACCGCTGCTTTCTCGCCACCGGAGGTCCACCAATGCACAACTTCCACGGAACCTTTGGGTTCGGCAGCCAGGACACTGAGAGGGAGCGCAGACAGGGAAGCGAGAGAAATGACAGTAGCGAGGCGAGAAATCGCATTCATCTAGGAGTACCTTTCTTGTTGTTATGCGTTGCAAGTCTGGTGCTTGCGCTGCATAGGATTTTAAACAGGGGATATCCCCTCGCAGGTAACGAAGGGATGCGCGAATGTCACCGCATGGTTACATAGAAGCGCTCTGGGACGACTGCGCCAGCGCGCTGGCCATACTCGGCGCCAGGGGCAGGCGCGGAATCAGCACGGCTTGCCAGGCGTGGTAAAGGTCCGGTTTTCCGGCCCAGATGTCGGCGCTCGGGCGGTTCAAGGGATCGAGTTCATGGTGCCAACTGCCCTCGCAACGGTCGATGAAATGACTGTCACAGAATTCCCAGAATAGCCGGTACCAATGTTCGTACTGCGCGTCGCCGGTTCGCTTGAGCAAGGCGCTGGCGGCGGCGCTGGCTTCGCAATGAGTCCAGTGCAGACGATGGCGAACCACCGCGCGATTGTCCCAATCGAGGGTGTAGACAATGCCCGGCGCGCCGTCGACATCCCAACCATGGAGGCAATTGTGCTCGAAGAGTTTTTGCGCGTCGGTGACCAGCCAGCCCGGCGTGAGCATGCCGGCTCGTACCCGTGCCGCTTCGAGGTGCAGCACCAGCCGTGCCCATTCGAAACCATGGCCTGGTGTGGTGCCATAAGGACGGAAACCGTCAGCCGGGTTGTCGTGGTTGTACTCGCGCAGCGGCTGCCAATCGCGGTCAAAATGCTCGATCACCAGGTAGTCGTTGGCGGCGGCGTGATTGTGGATCACCCGCTCGACGATGCGTTGGGCGCGACCCAACCAGCGGTTGTCGTCGGTGACATCGGCCAGGGCGAGGAAGGCTTCGGTGGCGTGCATGTTGCTGTTGGCGCCGCGATAGGCTTCTTCGCAACTCCAGTCGCGGTTGAAGGATTCGCGCATGGCGCCCTCCTCCTCGCTCCAGAAATACGTGTCGATTATGTCAAGCGCATCATCGAGCAAGGCCTGCGCGCCGGGGCGTTGCGCGACCACCGCAGAACTGGCGGCCAGCGCGACGAAAGCGTGCAGATAGGCGTTCTTGCCGGTGTTGCCATCGCGATGCTCGGCGCTCGCGAACCAGCCACCGTGCACGGCATCGCGCAGTGGTCCGCGCAAGGCATGGATACCGTGATCGACCAGTTCGGCAAAACCCGGCAGCCCTTGAATGTGAGCCATGGCAAAGCTGTGGGTCATGCGTGCGGTGTTCATGGTTTCGGCTTGGGCGTCGGGGGGCAGATGACCGCGCTCGTCGAGATTTCCGAAACCTTCAGGCAGCTTTGAAGCCTTGGCAAATGCCAGTAGTCGCAGGCCTTCAGCGGCGAGCCATTGCTGATGGGCGGGTGCGTTCAGCCAACTGCTGAAGGCGGGTTGAGAGGAGTCCATGGGGTGCCTTTTTTGTTGTTATGACTGAGGGGCAGTCTAAACAACGGGCGGTGGCGGGCTTGTAACGAAGGGGGCATGGTTTGTCACCGTTCGGTGACAAAGCAAGATCAAAAGATCGCAGCCTTCGGCAGCTCCTACATTTGTCGGCGTAGGAGCTGCCGAAGGCTGCGATCTTTTGACTTTTAATCCGCCGAGCGCGGCAGCTGCAACGTCACCCGCAACCCACCTTCACGCAAATTCTGCAAAGTGACCTCACCGCCATGGCTATGGGCAATGTTGCGCGCAATCCCCAGCCCCAACCCATAACCCTGCTGCTGCCCGGCCAGGCGGAAGTGCGGCTCGAACACCTGCTCCAGCCGCTGCTCCGGAACCCCCGGTCCTTCGTCGTCGACATGCAGCACAAAGGCGCTGTCATCATCATCGATATGCAGATGCGCGTTCTGCCCGTACTTCAGCGCATTGTCGATCAGGTTGCCGATGCAACGCTTGAGCGCCAGCGGCTTGCCGGGATACGCGGCCAGTGCACGTCCCTGCTGGGTCACGCGGCCGTTGCCGTTCGGCGCCAGGTACGGTTCCACCAGACAGTCGAGTACGTGATTGAGATCCACCGGCTCGATGTTTTCATGGATGTCAGTGTCTTTCACGCATTGCAGCGCGCCTTTGACCAACAACTCCAGCTCATCCAGATCGCGGCCGAACTTGGTTTGCAGTTGTTCGTCTTCAAGCAATTCGACACGCAATCGCAGCCGGGTGATCGGCGTTCGCAGATCGTGAGAAATCGCGCTGAATAACTGGCTGCGCTCGGTCAGGTAGCGGCTGATGCGTTCACGCATGGTGTTGAAGGCGCGACCGACTTCGACCACTTCACTGCCACCGCCTTCGGCCACCGGTTCGACGTCGGCACCCAGTGACAAATCTCGTGCAGCCCGCGCCAGACGCTTGAGTGGTCGACTCTGCCAATGCACCAACAGGCCAATGAACAACAACAGGAAACCGCTGGTGAGTACGATGAACCACACCTGCTGCGCAGGCAGGCCTTGCTCTTCAAGGCTGGTGTAGGGCTCGGGCAACAGCGACGCGATGTACAACCACTCACCCGGGGCCATCTGGATCTGCGTGACCAGCACCGGCGGGTTCACCGGCTCCAGGGTCAATGCATAGTGCGCCCACGAACGTGGCAGCTCATCGAGTTTGAGACCGCCGTTGAAGATTCGCAGGTCTTCGGGGCTGACGAAGGTGACCGAAATATCCGTGTCATGCCCCAGGGACGCACGCAGCACTTCATCCACCGCTTTGATGACCGCCGCTTTTCGCGGGGTCACGGGCAACACTTCCATGCCCAGGGGCTTGTCGTTCAGCGTCACCACGAACCGGGTGCCGCCCATGCTGCGCAACTGATCGAGCACCAAAGGCCGATAAGCCACCGGTAACGATCGGAAATAACTGACGCTGGCGGTCATCGAATGGGCCAGGCTGCGGGCACTGGTGACCAGGCCTTCCAGTTGCGTGGCGCGCAGTTGCGAGACCCAGATCACGCTCGATAACGCCTGCGCGAACAGCACCGCAAGCAGCGTCAGCAGCAACATTCGCCCCAGCAGCGAACGTGGCACCGGCACCCTCGCCGCAAGCTTGCGCAAGGACTCAGTGACCATTGCTGGCAACCACACTGGCTGCCAGTTGGTAGCCACTGCCGCGTACGGTGCGGATCAGCCGAGGTGGTTTCTCGGTGTCGCGCAGACGTTGGCGCAAACGGCTGACCGCCATGTCGACGATGCGGTCGAGCGGCATCAGGTCCCGCCCACGGGTGGCGTTGCCGATGGTGTCGCGGTCGAGGATTTGCTGCGGGTGATCGAGAAAGAGTTTGAGCAGGGCGAAATCGGCGCCGGAGAGAATCACCTCTTCACCATCGGTGTGGAACAGCCGATGGCTGACCATGTCCAGGCGCCAGTCATCGAAGGCCAGCACTTCACCGCCGCTGCGTTCCTGACCGAACTGCGCGCGACGCAGCAACGCCTTGATCCGCGCCTGCAACTCACGCGGGCTGAACGGTTTGCCGAGGTAGTCGTCGGCCCCAAGCTCAAGACCGATCACCCGGTCGGCTTCATCGGAACTGGCGGTGAGCATGATGATTGGCACTTGCGCCCGACGGGGATGTTGACGAATCCAGCGACACAAGCTGAAGCCGTCTTCGTCGGGCAGCATCACATCAAGGATCACCAGATCGCTCGGCGCCTCGTTCAGGGCCTGGCGAAAGCCGGCGCCATCGGGCGTGGTGCGCACCTGGAAACCGGCGCGGGTCAGGTAGGTGTCCAGCAACTCGCGTATCTCTTGATCGTCATCGACCAACAAAATCGACTTGTTGACTGAGCTCACGGGGCGGCGTCCTTGTTTTTTGAATTGGGCGGATTATGCCTTAAGCACCTTGAATAGTTGTTGCCTGTCCTGGCCCCATCGCTGGCAAGCCAGCTCCTACAGAGTTCGTACCAAACGCAAGAACACCACAAACCTGTAGGAGCTGGCTTGCCAGCGATGAAGGCAACTCGATCTCAAGCCTGTTCGAGCGCTACACCGGCACCAACAAGACCCGAGTACGGCGCTGTCACCAGCCACACCGGAATCCCCTTGAAGTAATCGCTCATACAACCCTTGTCGGCGAAGCAGCGGGCGAAACCGCTTTCGAGGAAGAAATCGGCAAACCGCGGAATCACTCCGCCAACAATGTACACACCACCGCGTCCACCGCTGGTCAGTACGTTGTTGCCGGCCACGCGACCGAGCCAGCAGCAGAACTGCTCAAGCACTTCCACAGCAATAGGGTCACCCGCCAACCCGGCAGCGGTAATGGCTTGCGGTGTGTCGAGCACGGGCGTGTGCCCATCCACCGCGCAGATCGCCCGATAAACACGTGGCAAGCCGCCGCCGCTCAGTGCGGTTTCAGCACTGACGTGTCCGATTTCATTGGAGATGTGCTGCCATAGCTGGGTTTCACGCGGGCTGCTCAAGGGCAGATCAACATGACCACCCTCACCCGGCAGCGCGGCAAAACGCCCTTCGCCGAGATCGAGCAAGGTGCCAACGCCCAAGCCAGTGCCCGGTCCGATCACCACCGCCGGGCGCAACGGCTCCGGCGTGCCTTCGCAGACCATGCGGAATTCGCCGGGCTGCAAACGGGTCATGCCCAACGCCATGGCCGAGAAGTCGTTGACCAGCAACAGCTGATCGACCTGCAAGGTCTGGCAGAACCCCTTGCGGCTCAGACGCCAGTGATTGTTGGTGAACTTGAATTCGTCGCCGCTCACGGGGCCGGCCACCGACAGGCAGACCGAACCGATTGAACCCGGCGCAAGGCCCAGCCCATTCAGATAGAGGCTGATTGCCTCTTCCGGGCTGGAAAAATCGGCCGTTGCCAGCACCTGGACCGATTCCAGCTGCTGGTTTTTCCACAACGCGAAACGTGCGTTGGTCCCACCGATGTCACCGACCAAAGCCAGTTTCAATTAAGCGTCTCCAGGGCAGAAGTGAAGGCGCTGGCGCCCTGCTCCGCCGAGCTGAAGGCCATGCGCATGAAACCAAACAGCTCGCGACCGGTGCCGATGTTGTTACCCAACAGGCCCTTGGCCGGCGTGCGCGCTGCGAATTCTTCGGCGTCCACCTTAAGCTCCAGGGTGCCTTTGACGCCATCGACGCGGATGATATCGCCCTCTTGCACCCGCGCCAAAGCGCCACCGACATAAGCTTCGGGGCTGACGTGAATCGCCGCCGGGATTTTGCCCGAGGCGCCGGACATGCGCCCGTCAGTCACCAGTGCGACCTTGAAGCCGCGATCCTGCAACACACCGAGGAAAGGCGTCATTTTGTGCAATTCCGGCATGCCATTCGAGCGCGGGCCCTGGAAGCGCATCACTGCGACAAAATCCTTCTCCAGCAAACCTGCCTTGAACGCATCAGCCAGATCCTGCTGATCCTGGAACACCATGGCCGGTGCTTCGACGATCTGGTTTTCCAGGGCCACGGCCGAAACTTTCATGACACCGCGACCGAGGTTACCTTCCATCACCCGCAGGCCGCCCTCAGGCGAGAACGCACGAGCAACCGGACGCAGGATGCTTTCATCGAGGCTTTCGGTCACGCCTTCACGCCAGACCAGTTCGCCGTTATCGAGGAACGGTTCCATGGTGTAACGGCTCAGGCCATGGCCGAGCACGGTGTTGACGTTTTCGTGGAGCAGCCCGGCATCCAACAATTCGCGAATCAGGAACGACATGCCGCCCGCCGCCTGGAAGTGGTTGATATCAGCCTTGCCGTTCGGGTAGACGTGGCTCAGGGTCGGCACGACTTCGGAGAGGTCGGCCATGTCCTGCCAGGTCAGCTGAATGCCCGCCGCCATGGCAATCGCCGGCATGTGCAGGGTGTGGTTGGTCGAGCCGCCAGTGGCATGCAGGGCCACGATGGAGTTGACCAGCGAACGCTCGTCGACGATTTCGCCGATTGGCATGTAGTCGCCATTTTGCTTGGTCAGGCGCGTGACCTGATGCGCCGCTTCGCGGGTCAGGGCATCGCGCAACGGTGTGTTCGGGTTGACGAAAGAGGCGCCCGGCAAATGCAGGCCCATGACTTCCATCAGCAACTGGTTGGTGTTGGCGGTGCCATAGAAGGTGCAGGTGCCGGGGCTGTGATAGGAGTTCATTTCCGATTCCAGCAACTCTTCGCGGCTGGCCTTGCCTTCGGCGTAGCGCTGGCGCACGTCAGCTTTCTGCTTGTTGGAAATGCCCGAAACCATCGGACCGCCTGGCACAAAGATCATCGGCAGGTGACCGAAACGCAACGCGCCCATCATCAGGCCCGGCACGATCTTGTCGCAGATGCCGAGCATCAGTGCCCCGTCAAACATGTTGTGGGACAGCGCCACCGCTGTGGACAACGCGATCACTTCACGGCTCGGCAGGCTCAGTTCCATGCCCGGCTCGCCTTGAGTCACGCCATCGCACATGGCTGGCGTGCCACCGGCGAACTGGCCGACGGAGCCGATTTCACGCAGGGCTTTTTTGATCTGTTCAGGGAAGACTTCGTACGGCTGGTGCGCCGAGAGCATGTCGTTATATGACGAAACAATCGCAATGTTCGCGGAGTTCATCATCCGCAGGCTGTTCTTGTCGTCGCTGCCGCACCCGGCCACGCCGTGGGCGAAGTTGGCGCATTGCAGCTTGCCGCGCATCGGACCGTCGCTGGCCGCACCGCGAATCAATGCAAGGTAAGCCTCACGCGTGGCGCGGCTGCGGGCGATAAGCCGTTCGGTGACCTCAAGGACGCGGGGATGCATGTGTAGAACTCCAGGCTAACGGATGTGGCGACCTGATTGTCTATGCTGATCAAAGGCCGGTGTCGATGGAATGACAGACGGTTTTCTTGATCGGTCGGACCAGTTGATTCAGGTCACTCGTTGTAGATTGAACAAAATATTGCCATTAAAAAGGCTTGTTTTCTATTTTTTTGCGAATAATCTTGTAATTCCAACAACAAAACGACGGTAGCGCAGACAAATGACTCTTCGAATCGCAATCAATGGCTTTGGCCGCATCGGCCGTAACGTTCTGCGCGCACTCTATACCCAGGGCTACCGTCAGGATTTGCAGATTGTCGCCATCAACGACTTGGGCGACAGCGCAATGAACGCACACTTACTCAAATTCGACACTGTTCATGGCACGTTCGACGCCGATGTACAGCACGACGAGGAAAGCCTGACGGTCAACGGCGACCGCATTGCCGTCAGCGCGATTCGCAACCCGGCCGACTTGCCCTGGGCCGCGGAAAAAATTGATGTCGTGTTCGAATGTACCGGCCTGTTCACCGACCGCGCCAAGGCCGCGGCGCATATTACGGCCGGCGCACGCAAAGTGATCATCTCGGCGCCCGCCAAAGGCGCCGACGCCACGGTGGTGTACGGCGTGAACCACGACATTCTGCGCCAGTCGCACCAGATTATTTCCAACGCTTCGTGCACCACCAACTGCCTGGCCCCGGTAGCCCAGGTGCTGCACCGCGAGCTGGGCATCGAAAGCGGTCTGATGACCACGATCCACGCCTACACCAACGACCAGAATCTGACTGACGTTTACCACACCGATCCGTACCGTGCCCGTTCGGCCACCCAGAACATGATCCCGAGCAAGACCGGTGCTGCCGAAGCCGTCGGCCTGGTGCTGCCGGAACTGGCGGGCAAGCTCACTGGCATGGCGGTGCGCGTTCCGGTGATCAATGTGTCGCTGGTGGATCTGACTGTGCAGCTCAAGCGCGAAGCGTCGGCCGAGGAAGTCAACGCGCTGATGAAAGAAGCCAGCCAGCATTCGAAAATCCTCGGCTACAACACCCTGCCGCTGGTCTCCAGCGACTTCAACCATAACCCGCTGTCATCGATCTTCGACGCCAACCACACCAAGTCCAGCGGCAAGCTGCTCAAGGTGCTGGCCTGGTACGACAACGAATGGGGCTTCTCCAACCGCATGCTCGATAACTGCCTGGCGCTGTGCAACGCGGAATAATTCTGCGTCTGCAAAATTGCTATCGCCAGCAAGCCGGCTCCTACAACAATCGTATACGACTCAACCTTGTAGGAGCCGGCTTGCTGGCGATAGCGTCCTCAGAATCACCCTCGCAAATCGCCTGTGGAACCATCCATGATCGGCATCAGCTTTACGCAAAAGACCCTGGCTGCGCGCAAGCGTATCGCCTTGGTCGCCCACGACCACTGCAAGGTGTTTTTGCTCGACTGGGCCGCACGGCACAAAGACACACTGGCGCAACACGAGCTGGTCGCCACCGGCACCACAGGGTTGTTGTTGCAACAACGTCTCGACCTGCCAGTGCAAAGCATGATCAGCGGCCCATTGGGCGGTGACCAACAACTCGGCGCGCAAATCGCCGAGCAACGGGTCGACATGCTGGTGTTTTTCTGGGACCCCTTCGAACCGCAACCACACGACCCGGACATCAAGGCGTTGTTGCGGGTTGCTGCGGTCTGGAACATCCCGGTGGCCTGCAATGAATGCAGCGCCGATTATCTGCTCAGCAGCCCGATGATGAAGCAGTCGCACACCCATCGAATTCCGGATTACGCGACTTATTTGCAAGCCCGCGTGTAAACCTTCACAAATCAGTACTTGACCATTCGAGTAGATGATAAGCATTATCATTCGCTCGAAATGGATCAGGTCCTCCCGTGAGTCAATCGCGTTTCAACGACGTCTTCATCACCCAGCGGGTCTCTCTGCTGCGTACGCTGGAGCGAATGGTCAACAATCACAGCACCGCCGAAGACCTCCTGCAGGAGACCTACCTGCGGGTGACCCGGGCGCTCAGTGAGCGGACCATCGATCATCTCGAACCCTTCGTGTTCCAGACGGCCCGCAACCTGGCGCTGGACCATTTGCGTGCGCGGCGCATTCATTCGCGCACGATGGTCGACGACGTCCCTGAAGAGGTTATGCACAGCGTCGCCGCCCCTACCAGCAGCGCCGAAGACGCTGCCCATGCCGAACAACTGCTGGAGCGCCTGAACGTGAGTCTCGGAGAACTCAGCAGCCGGCAGCAGCGGATTTTCATCCTCAGCCGCCTGCACGGGCACAGCTATCAGGAAATCGCTGACGAATTGGGCGTGTCCCTCAGCACCGTGCAAAAAGAACTCAAACTGATCATGTCGATCTGCATCGGTGTCGCTGACCGCTTGAATGCGGATTGAGGCTGCCGCTCACACCCTCACCGACTGCACTGATTACCGGGCTTTGATACCCTTGGCCCACTTTTTACGCTTCACTAAAAAAAACAGCCGTGCACTGACACGCCGAGGAAACACCGTGACGGACAACCACCGCTCCCCTGCGCCTTCACCGGCACAGGACGCCGCCACTGCAATGGACCAGGCCCTGGACTGGCTCATCGTGCTCGGTTGTCCTGACGAGGAGCAGACCCGTCAGTTCCACGCATGGCTCGATGCCGACCCGCTAAATGCCCAGGCGTTCGCCAAGGCCCAGGCGATCTGGGACGGCCCGCAAGTGGCGCAGTGTGCGCAAAGCCTGGCGGCGCGTGCGCCGAAAGTCACCGTCCTCACGCGCTTGCGTCCGCACTGGAAACCGCTGGCCACTGCCGCCGTGCTGATCCTCGGACTGCTCAGCTTCAGCAACCTGCCGATGCGCCTGCAAGCTGATCACCTGACCGTTGTTGGCGAGCGCCAGCGCCTGCAACTGGAGGACGGCTCGAAAGTCCTGCTCAATACCAACTCGGCGTTTTCCAGCACCATCAACGACCAACAGCGCGTGGCCCGCCTGTATCAGGGCGAGGCGTTTTTCGAAGTGCAGGCCAATCTCGGCCAACCGCTGGAAATCGACGCCGGCCCGGTCAAGGCCAGTGTCCGCGACACGGCGTTTGCCGTGCGTTACCTCGACGGTGTGGCACAGGTGCGGGTGCAGCGCGGCAATGTCGACTTGCGCGCCACCCGTGATGACGCGCGGGTGCGTTTGTCCGCCGGGGAAAGTATCCGCATCGGCCCCAACGGCTTCGACCGGACGACCAAACTCGATGCCGCCACTGACCTGGCGTGGGTCCAGGGCCGGCTGGTGTTTGAAAACTGCCCGTTGAACCAGGTGCTGGCAGAGCTTCGTCGGTATTACCCGGGCTGGATCATCAACAACAACGAGCAACTGGCCGATGTCGCCGTAACCGGCAACTATCGCCTTGATCAACCGCTGGACGTGGTTCGCTCCCTGGCCCACATCACCTCGGCACGGCTCCAGGAATTCCCGGCACTGGTCATCCTCAACTGAATGAGAATTATTTTTACTCGATAGCCAAATCCCGTACGTCTCGTTATAGCCAATGCAATTGATTCGCATCTCACCATGCCGATCAGCACCTATAAAGATTCGTGCGACACGGAGCGCTATCGATGTCCTCTCGCCTTACCCGCCCAGCCTCTTCACCTTCCCGCGTGCTGTCGTTGCTGACTGCGGCCATCCTGATGGCCGGCGCTGCACCGCTGATGGCCGCCACCGCCGCCGAACAGTCAAGCCGCAAAATGGGCGATTACGCGTTCGCCATTCCCCAGCAGTCGTTGGTATCGGCGCTCAATGCCTTTACCGCTGTGACCGGCTGGCAGGTCGGCGTGTCGTCGGAGCTGGCACAAGGTGTGTCCTCGCCGGGTGTGCGCGGGTCGTTGCCGCCGGAGAAAGCGCTGGATCGCCTGTTGGTGGGAACCAACCTGAGCTATCGCAAACTGGGCAACAACAGCATCGTCCTGGAAAAACGCACCACCAACAGCGCGCTCAATCTTGATCAGGTGACCATCAGCGCCACCCGTAACGAACAGGACGTCAACAGCGTGCCGAGCACGGTCTCGGTCTACACGCGCGAAGATCTGGACCGCAACAACGTCAATACGATCAAGGAACTGGTGCGCTACGAGCCCGGTGTTTCGGTCGGTGGCGCTGGTCAGCGTTCCGGCATCAGCGGCTACAACATTCGCGGCATCGATGGCGACCGCGTCCTGACCCAGATCGACGGTGTGCAAGTACCCGACGGCTTCTTCAACGGCCCGTACGCCCAGACCAACCGCAACTACGTCGACCCGGAAATCGTCAAGCGCGTGGAAATCCTCCGCGGTCCGGCCTCGGTGCTGTACGGCAGCAACGCGATTGGCGGTGCTGTCAGCTACTACACGCTGGACCCGGATGACATCATCAAACCCGGCAAGGATGTCGGCGCACGCCTGAAGACCGGCTACAGCTCTGCCGATGACAGCTGGCTGACATCCGGCACCGTCGCCGGCCGCACTGGCGAGTTCGATGGCCTGTTGCACCTCAGCCAGCGCAATGGTCATGAAACAGAATCCTACGGCGAAACCGGCGGTACTGGCCTGAACCGCACCGAGGCCAACCCGGAAGATGTGCGCACCACCAACGTGCTGGCCAAACTGGGCTGGAACTATGCCGACGACGCTCGCCTGGGCTTGACCTACGAGCATTACAAGGACGACCGCGACACCAATCAATTGAGCGCGGTGGGCGGCCCGTTCAACGCCGGACGCGGTTTCGGTTTCTACAAGTCCCGCACCGGCAACGATACGATCACCCGCGAACGTTTTGGCATCGAGCACAGCTTCGGCCTGGACAGCGCACTCGCTGACAACATCAAGTGGTCGTTGAACTACCAGATCGCCAAGACCGACCAGAGCACCGAGGAAATCTATGCGCCGTCGCGCACTGTGCTGCGTAACCGCGACACCACCTACAAGGATCGCCAATGGGTATTCGACGCCCAGGCTGACAAGTCGTTTGCCGTCGCCGACACCGAGCACTTCGTCACCTATGGCACCACCATCAAGCAGGACAAAGTCACTGGCCTGCGCACCGGTTCCGGCACCTGTCTGACCGTGGCCGGCGCCTGTCGTGTCATCGGTGCCCCGAGCGCCGCCGACACCCTCACACCGGCCAGTGACTTTCCGGACCCAACCATCAACAGCTACGCCCTGTTCGCCCAGGATCAGATCAGCTGGGGCAACTGGACGTTCCTGCCCGGTGCTCGCTATGACTACACCGAACTCAAGCCACACATCACCGACGAGTTCCTCGCGACCGCCGACCAGAGCCGCAATGGTGAGGTGAGCGACGAGACCAAAACCTGGCATCGCCTGTCGCCGAAATTCGGCACCACCTACAGCTTCAACGACCATTACACCTGGTACGGCCAATACGCCGAAGGCTTCCGCACCCCGACCGCCAAGGCCTTGTACGGTCGCTTCGAAAACCTGTCCGGCGGCTATCAGGTCGCGCCCAATCCGGACCTCGAGCCGGAAAAGAGCAAGAGCTACGAGACCGGTCTGCGCGGCAACTTCGAGCAGGGCTCGTTTGATGTGGCAGTGTTCTACAACAAGTACCGCGACTTCATCGACGAGAACGCCATCACGCCCGGTTACAGCGAGACCACGTTCCAGAGCAACAACATCAAGCACGCCACCATCAAGGGAGCGGAGATCAAGGGCCGTCTGAACCTCGACTCCTTCGGTGCACCACAAGGCCTGTACACCCAAGGCTCGGTGGCCTACGCCTACGGCCGCAACGACGACAGCGGCGAGCCGCTCAACAGTGTCAATCCGCTGACCGGCGTGTTCGGCCTGGGTTATGACCAGGACAACTATGGCGGTGTGCTCAACTGGACCCTGGTGAAGAAGAAGGATCGCGTCGACAGCACCAGTTTCAAAACCCCGGATGGCACCAGCACCCAGTTCAAGACACCGGGCTTCGGCATTCTCGACCTGAGCGCGTTCTACAAGGTGACCGACGATGTGACCGTCAGCGGCGGCGTCTACAACCTGACCGACAAGAAATACTGGCTGTGGGATGACGTGCGCGGCTACGACAGCGTCGGCGAAGCTTCGGTAACACAACCGGCCAACCTTGATCGCCTGACTCAGCCGGGTCGCAACTTCGCGGTCAACCTGATCTGGGACATCTGATTCGGGTCGCCTCGCCGGGTGATTTCAT
Organism: Pseudomonas sp. P8_241; assembly: GCF_034008315.1. Taxonomy (NCBI): domain Bacteria; kingdom Pseudomonadati; phylum Pseudomonadota; class Gammaproteobacteria; order Pseudomonadales; family Pseudomonadaceae; genus Pseudomonas; species Pseudomonas sp. P8_241. The sequence goes on from NZ_CP125377.1 coordinate 5,295,897, forward strand.
GAAGTCACCCGGCAGGAATTTTTACTGTCAGGTGCCTTTCTGTTCGTCTCGTTACCAAGCGCCTCTTCTTTTCCAAGGATTTGCCATGAATACCCAGGACACTGCTCAACGCCCCAACCTGCGTTCGCAACGCTTGAACCAGATCACCCACGAGCCGCATACCAAGCTCGATGCTCTGGTCAAAGCCCATGCACCGTTCGAAACCCAGGCCAATTTCGCCCGTTTCGTGGTGGCGCAGTACCTGTTCCAGGCGGAACTGGTGTCGCTGTACAACGATGCCGAACTGACCGCCATTGTCCCGGACCTGCCGGCCCGCTGCCGCGCCGACGCCGCCAAGGCTGACCTGGCGGACCTCGACACCGAAGTTCCGACGCCGGTTGCCGGCGCGTTGAGCAACCCGACCAAGGCCGAAGCCCTGGGCTGGATTTTCGTCTCTGAAGGTTCCAAGCTCGGCGCGGCGTTCCTGATCAAGCGCGCCGTGGGCCTGGGCCTGAGCGAAACCTTCGGGGCCCGTCACCTGGGCGAACCGGCCGGTGGTCGCGCTGAAGGCTGGAAGAGCTTCGTCAAAACCCTCGACGGCCTGGCGTTCTCTGCCCAGGAAGAAGCCGACGTGGAAAAAGGCGCCATCGACGCGTTCAACCGCTTCACTGTGTTGCTGGAACAGGCTTACGCTACCGAAGTAGCCTGACCCATCCCCTGTAGGAGCGAGCTTGCTCGCGAAGCGGAGAGCCAGACTATTCAAATGTTGAATGTTTGACCGCCATCGCGAGCAAGCTCGCTCCTACAGGGGACGCCGCCAGTCTGTTAGATTTCGATCCGCCTCACGTGCTGTCTTGAGCCCATGCCCGCCTCCTCCAAACTCTCCCGCTTCCTCTTCGGCCTGCTGGCCTACGTCAGCCTGGGCATCGGCCTGATTGCCATCGTCATCCCCGGCCTGCCCACCACTGAATTCATCCTGCTGGCCGCCTGGGCCGCCACCCGCAGTTCGCCGCGCTTGAGCGCCTGGCTGGAAAACCACCGACTGTTCGGTCCCATCCTCTTCAATTGGCGCAACGGCAAGATCATCGCTCGCCGGGCAAAAATCAGCGCCACTGTCAGCATGCTGTTATGCGCAAGTCTCATGCTGGTGATGCTCGATCCAGGCTGGCCGATCTACCTGGCGATTGCCGGGATGGCCCTGGGCAACCTGTGGATCTGGACACGCCCTGAATCCTCGTCGCAACCGTCCTGAACCTGCCCGCGATTTACTCCCGTTTTTCATCCGATCTTCGCGATATTCTTCCGCGCAAACGTTCAATCAATACCGTTCGTCGGGTTCCTCCTCATGCAACCTCCTCGCCGCGCCGATGTGTATTGAATGGCGCTAAATGGATTTAGCGTGTCGAGCCGCAAGGGCTCACAGCCAACATTTCATCCATTCGCGAGCTCGCCCTATGTTCGACTCACTGTCCATCCGCCTGAAAATCGTCCTGCTGTCCGGTCTGTGCCTGCTAGGTGTAGTCGCTTTGATAGTCGGCATGAATATCTACCAGACCAATCAGAACGATGATCTGGTCAGCGATTCCAGCAGCAGAATGCTCACCGCCAGCGTGCAGGACCTGCTTCAGGCCAAGGCGGCCGAGCAAGCGGTGCGGGTACAGAAGACGTTCGGTGAAACCCTGACGGTGGTGACCGCCCTTGCCGATCAGATCATGGACATGCGCACCCTGGCCGCCAAGCGCTCACTTGAACCCGGCGCTCTGCGTGAAGAGTTGAACCACAGTCTGAAGACCGCCTTCGAGCGCAACAGCAAAGTCCTGGGGATCTGGCTGGCGTTCGAACCCAACGGCCTGGACGGTAAAGACAGCGAGTTCGTCGATGACGCGGCGCGCCAGTCCAACGAGTCCGGTCGCTTCGCGACCTACTTCAGCCGTGCCGGTGGTGAAACGCTGAACACGATCATGGTCGAAGAGGACATGACCAAAACCACCCTGAACCTCAGCGGTACGCCGTACAACGTCTGGTACACCTGCCCGCGGGACAGCAAGCGCATTTGCTTGCTCGACCCGTACGCCGACACCGTCGGCGACAAGGAAATGTTGATGACCACCATTTCCGTGCCGCTGCTGGTAGACGGCAAGTCCATCGGCGTGGTCGGCGTCGACATCGCCCTGGACGCATTGCAAGCGGCGGCAGTCGACTCTCAACGTGAGCTGTTCAACAGCGCCGGGCACATGCTGATCGTTTCCGGCACGGGCGTGATGGCCGCCTACAGCGTCGATGCGACAAAGGTCGGCAAGAGCATCGGCGATACCCTCGGCGCGGACGGCAAAGACGTCCTGCAATTGCTCGGCAGTGGCGCGCCAAGAGTGCTCCAGCAAGGCGACCTGATCCGCGCGGTGTACCCCGTCAGCCCGATTGCCGATGCCAAGGCCTGGGCCGTGGTGATCGACCTGCCAAGGCAAGTGCTGCTGGCCGACTCGGTCAAGCTGCAAGCGGTGCTCGACGACGCCCAGCAAAGCGGTACGATCAAAGCCCTGCTGGTAGCGGTGATTGCCGGTGTGGTTGGCCTGTTGCTGATGTGGCTTACCGCCTCGGGCGTGACCCGGCCGATCAACAGCGTGGCGCAAATGCTCAAGGCGATTGCCAGCGGTGACGGCGACCTGACTCAGCGCCTGCACTACAACAAAAGGGATGAACTGGGCGAACTGGTCAGCTGGTTCAACCGCTTCCTCGACAAGCTGCAACCGACCATCGCGCAGATCAAGCAAAGCATCACCGATGCCCGCGGCACGGCCGATCAGTCATCCGAGATCGCCCGCCAGACCAGCGAAGGCATGCAGGTGCAGTTCCGCGAAATCGACCAGGTCGCCACCGCGTCCAACGAAATGAGTGCCACCGCCCACGATGTCGCCAACAGCGCCTCGAACGCGGCCAATGCCGCCAAAGGTGCCGATCAGTCGGCCCGCGACGGCATGCAGATCATCGAGCGCAGCACCCGCGACATCAATCAACTGGCCGACGAAGTCAGCAAGGCGGTGACCGAAGTCGAAGCGTTGGCGGTGAACAGCGAGCAGATCGGCTCGGTGCTGGAAGTGATCCGCAGCATCGCCGAGCAAACCAACCTGCTCGCGCTCAACGCCGCGATTGAAGCCGCCCGCGCCGGTGAAAGCGGTCGCGGCTTTGCGGTGGTGGCCGATGAAGTACGCAACCTGGCCAAGCGCACCCAGGACTCGGTGGAGGAAATCCGCTTGGTAATCGAGCGCATCCAGAGCGGCACACGCGGTGTTGTCGCGACCATGCACTCGAGCCAGACCCAGGCCCACAGCAACGCCGGGCAGATCCAGCAAGCGGTGCAGGCCTTGGGCAAAATCAGCGACGCCGTGACCGTGATCAGCGACATGAACCTGCAAATCGCCAGTGCCGCCGAGCAACAAAGCGCTGTGGCCGAAGAGGTCAACCGTAACGTCTCGGCGATCCGTACCGTCACCGAAACCCTGACCGGCCAGGCCACTGAGTCGGCGCAGATCAGCAGCCAGCTCAACGCCCTGACTACCCAGCAGATGAAATTGATGGACCAGTTCCGCGTGTAATCGAGATTCCCCTTGTAGGAGCGAGCTTCCTCGCGATAGCTGACTGACCTGCAATGCAGATGTCACCTGATCCACCGCTATCGCGAGCAAGCTCGCTCCTACAGGGGATTTCATCTGGCCTGAAGGTTTTTGATCTAAGATCTGGCTCTCGCTTCGGAGGGCCTTCGATGACTGATCTGCTCACGCCCATTCAAGCCGCACTCGGCTTGCCCCACACCCCGATCCCGTTCACCTCCAGCGGCGCCCTGCCCTCGGCATTTGCCGTCACCGAACTGGCCTGCGCCAGCATCGCCGCTGCCGGTCAGGCGGTCAGCGAATTGCTGCACCGACAAACCGCACGCTTGCCGGACCTTGAAGTCGACCGGCGCTTGGCGTCCTTCTGGTTCTCGACATCGATCCGTCCAGCCGGTTGGAGTGTTCCGCCGATGTGGGATCCGGTCGCCGGTGACTACGCCGCACTTGATGGCTGGATTCGCCTGCACACCAACGCCCCCCATCACCGTGCCGCGGCTGAACGCGTGCTCGGCACCTGCGCCGACCGTGCAACGATGGCAGGCAAAGTGGCGCAATGGGCCAAAAGCGATCTGGAGCAGGCTGTTGTCGAGGCCGGCGGCTGTGCCGCCGAGATGCGCAGCCGTGATCAATGGCAGGCACACCCGCAAGGCATCGCAGTCAACGCAGATCCGTTGATTGAGTTCACCCGCAACCACAGCCAACGCGTCAAGCCGTGGCAGGGTTCGGTTGCTCGACCATTGGCTGGCATCAAGGTGCTGGATTTGACCCGAGTGCTGGCAGGGCCCATCGCCAGTCGGTTTCTGGCCGGCCTCGGCGCCAACGTGTTGCGCATCGACCCACCGACCTGGGATGAGCCGGGTGTTGTGCCCGAAGTCACCCTGGGCAAACGCTGTGCGCGTCTCGACCTTCACGACAAGACGGATCGAGCCGTGTTCGAAGGTTTGCTGATGGACGCCGACATTCTGCTCCATGGCTACCGCGCCGATGCACTGGAACGCCTGGGGTATGGTGCGGCTTACAGACAGCAGTTGACCCCCGGCCTGATCGACGTCTGCCTCAATGCCTACGGCTGGAGCGGCCCGTGGCAAGACCGTCGCGGCTTCGACAGTCTGGTGCAGATGAGCAGTGGCATTGCGCAGGCGGGTATGGGCTGGAAGCAGGCGGACAAACCGACGCCACTACCGGTGCAAGCCCTCGATCACGCCACCGGGTATTTGATGGCGGCCAGTGTGATCCGCTTGTTGGCTGAACGTTTGAGTGGCGGCCATGGTGGTTCAGCGCGTTTGTCTTTGGCGCGAACGGCAAAGTTGTTGATCGAGGCCGGGACCGGGTCCGATGAGCCATTGCGGGAGGAGGATCAAAAGGATCAGGGAATGGAGGTCGAGCAGACACCATGGGGGCCGGCGTATCGATTGCGGGTTGCGCTGAAGATCAATGGAACACCGTTGCAGTGGTCATTGCCGGCGACGCAATTGGGTTCTCACCACGCTCAGTGGTGATGCCCGAATTGTCTTCGCCGGCAAGCCGGCTCCTACAGTTGTCCGCACACGTCCCGCGATTATTTGCAGGAGCTGGCTTGCCAGCGAAAGCGCCTGACCGTTCACCACAGATCCGGAATCAGCTCAGTCCACCCGACTCAACGCTGTCCACAACAACTGCGCCGCATACCCTCGATAAGGCCGCCACGCCTCGGCACGCGACAACAGTTGCCGAGCCGTCACCGGCCCACCTTCCAGCGCCGCCAACGCATTGATCAACCCCACATCGCCATTGGGAAAACCATCCATGTCCCGCAATTGGCGCAAGGCGATGTACTGCGACGTCCAGTCCCCGATCCCGTGCAGGGCCAGCAATCGCGCCACGCCGCTTTCCCGCCCGGGCTCAAACAATCGGGGATCATCGAGCAATGCCTGCGCCACGTCCGACAACGTCCGGCCGCGGCTTTTCGGCATGCCCAACGCGGCCAGATCCGCCCCGGCCAACACCTCGGCCGTCGGGAACACATGAGTCACACTCGGCAGCGACGAACGCAGCGGCACGCCGTACTGCGCGAGCAATTTGCCAGCCAGTTTGATCGCCGCCACCACCGTAATCTGCTGCCCCAGTACCGCACGGATCGCCAGTTCCAAACCATCCCACGCACCCGGCACCCGCAACCCCGGACGCTCGGCGATCAATCGCGCCATTAGCGGATCAACCGCCAGGCGTCGATGGATTGCCTTCAAGTCCGCATCCATATCGAACATCCTGCGCACCCGCGCGACGATCTCAGGCGTGGCGGCCGGGTTGGGGAAGTCCAGGGTCAGTTCAAGTGAATCCGCCGTTGCAGGCTGGATCGAAAACATGCCGTGCACGCCGCTCAGGCCGATGCTGCGCGAGTAGACACCATCGACCACCGTCTCCAGGCCGGCAATCGCCCGCACCGACAGGAATCCCGAGATTGCCGCCCAGTCATAAGGCGGCGTGTACGCCAGCAACAACTTCATAGACTCAGCAACCCGCTGTACAACCCATACGCCGCCAGCCCGGCCCCGCTGATCACGCAGGTAAAAACGCCCTTCTCCGCCAACGTGAACAGTGGCTTGCCCTGCTCATGCCGGGCTTTGGCAAACAGGATCACGCCAGGGGCATACAGCAATGCCGAAAGCAGCAGATATTTCAGGCCACCGGCGTACAGCAACCACACCGCGTAACCCAGGGCGATGGCACCTATCAGCAGATCCTTGGAACGCTCGGCCGGTGAGTTCTCGTAGGTTTCGCCCCGCCCGCTCAACAACACCGCATACGCCGCCGACCACAAATACGGCACCAGAATCATTGATGAGGCGAGGTAAATCAGGCTGGTGTAAGTTCCAGCGGAAAACAGCGTGATCAGCAAAAACAGCTGGATCATCAGATTGGTCATCCACAGCGCGTTGACCGGCACATGGTTGGCGTTCTCCTTGGTCAGAAACGCCGGCATGGTCTGGTCTTTGGCCGTGGCAAAAAGGATCTCGGCGCACAACAGCGCCCAGGACAACAAGGCACCGAGCAACGAGATCGCGAGGCCGACGCTGATCAGCACCGCACCCCACGGACCGACGATATGTTCCAGCACCGAGGCTAGCGACGGGTTCTGCAGTTTCGCCAGTTCGGGCTGGGTCATGATCCCCAGCGACAACACGTTCACCAACACCAACAGCGCCAGCACCCCGAGAAACCCGATGACCGTCGCGCGGCCTACGTCCGAGCGTTTCTCCGCGCGGGCCGAATACACACTGGCGCCTTCGATGCCGATAAACACGAACACGGTGACCAGCATCATGTGCCGCACCTGATCCATCACACTGCCGAATTGCGGATTGCCATGCCCCCAGATATCCCGCGTGAAGATGTCAGCCTTGAACGCCACGGCGGCAATCACGATAAACATGATCAACGGCACGATTTTGGCCACCGTGGTCACCTGGTTGATGAACGCCGCCTCCTTGATGCCGCGCATCACCACAAAATGCACGGTCCACAACAGCACCGAGGCGCAACCGATGGCAACGGGTGTGTTGCCCTGACCAAACACCGGAAAGAAATAGCCCAGGGTACTGAACAGCAAGACGAAATAGCCGACGTTGCCCAGCCACGCACTGATCCAGTAGCCCCAGGCTGAGGAAAAACCCATGTAGTCGCCGAACCCGGCCTTGGCGTAAGCGTACACGCCGGACTCCAGCTCGGGCTTGCGATTGGCCAGGGTCTGGAACACGAACGCCAGCGTCAGCATGCCCACCGCCGTAATCGCCCAACCGATCATGATTGCTCCGGCATCGGCCTGAACCGCCATGTTCTGCGGCAGAGAAAAGATCCCGCCGCCGATCATCGATCCCACCACCAGCGCGATCAGGGCGTTCAGACGAAGTTTTTGCGGCGCTTGCGACATTGTGCGTCTCCGGGAGGCATCAGGGTGACGTGGGATCGTGTGAAGCGTAATAACGATTATTGAATAACGCCAATCGAAGGCGTCTTACTTGCACAAATCGGCTATATAAACGTCGACGACAATCCGTTTATTTATATATTTTCTAAATAACACATTTTTCACAAACGACATCACCAACAAACTTTAGAACTCTAGAACGCCAACTAGCGTCATAACTCGAAACAAATACCCACACTATCCACTAAATGCCAGAAAGCCTCTGGATCAAGCATTACAGACAATCAGAATATGAATGATGGCACTCTGCTGATAATTATTGAATATGCCCATGCACTGATCCAAGTCAGTTATTTTAATTGCCATCAGACTTAGCCTGCCCGCTCTTCCACTGCATTGGTGTCACGCAATGTCTGCCTCTCCCGGAAAACTGAAACTCGGCGCATTGGTTGCGCTGGTTGTTGGCTCGATGATTGGTGGCGGGATCTTTTCCCTGCCACAAAACATGGCGGCGAGTGCCGATGTCGGCGCCATTCTGATCGGCTGGGCGATTACGGCGGTCGGAATGCTCACCCTCGCCTTTGTTTTCCAGACACTGGCCAACCGCAAGCCCGATCTCGACGGCGGGGTGTATGCCTACGCCAAGGCAGGGTTCGGCGACTACATGGGCTTCTCGTCGGCGTGGGGGTACTGGATCAGTGCCTGGTTGGGCAACGTCGGCTACTTCGTGCTGCTGTTCAGCACCCTGGGCTACTTCTTTCCGGTTTTCGGCGAGGGCAATACGCCGGCGGCGGTGATCGGTGCGTCGGTGCTGCTCTGGGCCGTGCACTTCCTCGTGTTGCGAGGGATCAAGGAAGCGGCGTTCATCAACCTGGTGACCACGGTCGCCAAGATCGTGCCGCTGGTGCTGTTCATGCTGATCGCGTTGTTCGCCTTCAAACTGGACATCTTCACCGCCGACATCTGGGGCCTGAAGAACCCGGACCTTGGCAGCGTGATGGACCAGGTGCGCAAGATGATGCTGGTCACCGTGTGGGTGTTCATCGGCATCGAAGGCGCGAGCATCTTCTCGGCCCGGGCGGAAAAACGCAGCGACGTGGGTAAAGCCACGGTCATCGGCTTCGTCACCGTACTGCTGTTCCTGGTGCTGGTGAATGTGTTGTCGCTGGGGATCATGACGCAGCCGGAACTGGCCGAGTTGCAGAACCCGTCGATGGCTGCCGTGCTGGAACATGTGGTCGGTCACTGGGGCGCGGTGCTGATCAGCGTCGGCCTGATCATCTCGCTGCTCGGTGCGTTGCTGTCGTGGGTGTTGCTGTGCGCGGAGATCATGTTCGCCGCCGCCAAGGACCACACCATGCCCGCTTTCCTGCGCAAGGAAAACGCCAACCACGTACCGGTCAACGCCTTATGGCTGACCAACGCCATGGTGCAGATTTTCCTGGTGATCACGCTGTTTTCAGCCAGTACTTACCTGTCGCTGATCTACCTCGCCACCTCGATGATTCTGGTGCCTTACCTGTGGTCGGCGGCCTACGCCCTCCTGTTGGCGGTGCGCGGCGAATCCTATGAAGGTGCGCTGGCCGCACGCAAGAAAGACCTGTTCATCAGCGCCGTGGCCCTGATCTACGCGGTCTGGCTGATCTACGCCGGCGGCATCAAATACCTGCTGCTCTCGGCCCTGCTCTACGCCCCCGGCGTAATCCTGTTCGCCAAGGCCAAGCTTGAAATCAACAAACCGGTTTTCACTCACGTCGAGAAGCTGATTTTCGCCGCAGTGGTCGCGGGCGCCCTGGTGGCAGCCTATGGTCTCTACGACGGCTTCCTGACTCTGTAACACACGTTTTTGTCATCTGGAGGATCACTGTAATGTCCATGGAAAAGTACGGCGTACATTCCGAGGCCGGCAAACTGCGCAAAGTCATGGTTTGCTCCCCAGGACTGGCCCATCAGCGGCTGACCCCGAACAACTGCGACGAACTGCTGTTCGATGACGTGTTGTGGGTGGCGCAAGCCAAGCGTGACCACTTCGACTTCGTCACCAAGATGCGCGAACGCAACATCGACGTGCTGGAAATGCACAACCTGCTGACCGACATCGTCGCCATCCCCGAAGCCCTGGACTGGATTCTGGAGCGCAAGATCACCGCCAATTCGGTGGGACTGGGTCTTATCAACGAAACCGCTTCGTGGTTGCGCAGCCTGGAGCCGCGCAAGATTGCCGAGTACCTGATCGGTGGCGTTTCGGGCGACGATTTGCCGAGCAGTTTTGGTGGCAAGGCCATCGAGATGTTCCGCGATTTCGTTGGCCACTCCAGCTTCATTCTGCCGCCACTGCCCAACACCCAGTTCACCCGCGACACCACCTCCTGGATCTACGGCGGTGTCACGCTCAACCCGATGTACTGGCCGGCGCGCCGTCAGGAAACCCTGCTGGCCACTGCCATCTATAAATTCCACCCCGAGTTCACCAGCGCCGATTTCCAAGTCTGGTACGGCGATCCGGACCTGGAGCACGGCAACTCCACCCTCGAAGGCGGTGATGTAATGCCGATCGGTAACGGCGTGGTGCTGATCGGCATGGGTGAGCGCTCGTCGCGCCAGGCCATTGCCCAACTGGCGGTGAATCTGTTCAAGAACAAGGCCGTCGAGAAAGTGATCGTCGCCGGCCTGCCGAAGTCCCGTGCGGCGATGCACCTGGACACGGTGTTCAGCTTCTGCGACCGCGACCTGGTGACCATTTTTCCGGAAGTGGTAAACCAGATTGTCGCCTTCACCCTGCGTCCCGATGACAGCAAACCGGGCGGCATCGATATCCGCCGTGAACAAACCAACTTCCTCGATACCGTCGCCCAGGCCCTCAACCTCACGGCCCTGCGCGTGGTGGAAACCGGCGGCAACAGCTTCGCCGCCGAGCGCGAGCAATGGGACGACGGCAACAACGTGGTGGCCCTGGAACCCGGCGTGGTCATCGGTTACGACCGCAATACCTACACCAACACCCTGCTGCGCAAGGCCGGCGTGGAAGTCATCACCATCAGCGCCGGCGAACTCGGCCGTGGACGGGGCGGCGGCCATTGCATGACCTGCCCGATCATCCGCGACCCGATCGACTACTAACCTGTTGACCTTGGCCGACGCGTATCCCGCGCGGCCAAGGGGATTACCCAAACCCAAGGAGATCCAAAATGGCGTTCAATATTCACAACCGCAATCTGCTGAGCCTGGAACACCACACCCCTCGCGAATTGCGCTACCTGCTCGACCTGTCCCGCGACCTCAAGCGTGCCAAGTACACCGGCACCGAACAGCAACACCTGAAGGGCAACAACATCGCCCTGATCTTCGAAAAGACCTCGACCCGCACCCGTTGCGCCTTCGAAGTCGCGGCCTATGACCAAGGCGCGAACGTCACCTACATTGACCCAAACTCTTCGCAGATCGGTCACAAGGAAAGCATGAAAGACACCGCCCGCGTGCTCGGGCGCATGTATGACGCCATCGAGTACCGTGGCTTCAAGCAGGAAATCGTCGAAGAGCTGGCCAGGTTTGCCGGCGTCCCGGTATTCAACGGCCTGACCGATGAATATCACCCGACCCAAATGATCGCCGACGTGCTGACCATGCGCGAACACGCCGACAAGCCGATCCACGAGATCAGCTACGCCTACCTGGGCGATGCGCGCAACAACATGGGTAACTCGCTGCTGCTGATCGGCGCCAAACTCGGCATGGACGTGCGCATCTGCGCGCCGAAAGCCCTGTGGCCGGCGGACGATCTGGTGGCCCGCTGCAAACAGTATGGCGAAGAAAGCGGCGCGCGCATCACCTTCACCGAAGACCCGAAAGAAGCGGTCAAGGGCGTGGACTTCATCCACACCGACGTCTGGGTGTCGATGGGTGAACCGGTCGAAGCCTGGGCTGAGCGCATCCAGCAACTGCTGCCGTATCAGGTCAACGCCGAGTTGATGAAAGCCACCGGCAACCCGCGCACCAAGTTCATGCACTGCCTGCCGGCCTTTCACAACTGCGACACCAAGATCGGCAAGCAGATTGCCGAGCAGTACCCGTTCCTGAACAACGGCATCGAAGTGACCGATGACGTGTTCGAGTCGCCGGCCTGCATCGCCTTCGAGCAAGCGGAAAACCGCATGCACACGATCAAGGCGATTCTGGTGTCGACCCTGGCTGATCTGTAAGCCATACAGCTCCCACTGACACGACATGGTCACTGTGGGAGCTGGCTTGCCTGCGATAGCCACGCCTCGGTATCTCTGACCGACCGCGGCGATCCTATCGCGAGCAAGCTTGCTCCTACAGGGGATCGAGTTGTTTGCCTTTCCTCTGTTTAGAAGGACTGCACCATGCGTATCGTCGTAGCCCTGGGCGGCAACGCCCTGCTCCGCCGTGGTGAACCCATGACCGCTGACAACCAGCGCGCCAACATCCGGATCGCCACCGAACAGATCGCCAGGATCCACCCCGGCAACCAACTGGTCATCGCCCACGGCAATGGTCCGCAAGTCGGTCTGCTGTCATTGCAGGCGGCGGCCTACACCTCGGTTTCGCCCTATCCGCTGGACGTTCTCGGTGCCGAGACCGAAGGCATGATCGGCTACATCATCGAACAGGAACTGGGTAACCTGCTGGACTTCGAGGTGCCCTTGGCTACCTTGCTGACCCAGGTCGAAGTCGACGCCAACGACCCGGCGTTCAAGAATCCAACCAAACCCATCGGTCCGGTCTATACCAAAGCAGAGGCTGAGGCACTGGCCGCCGAAAAAGGCTGGGCCATCGCCCCGGACGGCGACAAATATCGGCGTGTGGTTGCCAGCCCAAGACCGAAACGCATCTTCGAAATCCGTCCGATCAAGTGGCTGCTGGAAAAAAACAGCATCGTGATCTGCGCCGGTGGCGGCGGCATTCCAACCATGTACACGTCCCCCGGCAAACTGGAGGGCGTCGAGGCCGTCATCGACAAGGACTTGTGCTCGGCGCTGCTGGCCGAACAGCTTGAAGCCGATCTGCTGGTGATCGCCACCGACGTCAACGCGGCCTTCATCGACTTCGGCAAACCGACGCAGAAAGCCATCGCCCAGGCGCACCCCGATGAACTGGAAAAGCTCGGCTTCGCCGCCGGATCCATGGGACCGAAGGTGCAGGCAGCTTGCGAATTTGCACGCCATACTGGAAAAGTCGCAGTGATCGGCTCGCTGGCGGACATTGAATCGATCATTCTGGGCACCGCCGGCACACGCATCAGCACGGCGACACCGGGCATTACTTACTTGTAGGGAGAGGTGTTTATGGCAACGTTTGATCCTGGTCACTTGCACATCGAGCGCCATGCGCTGAACAAGGATGATGTGAGTTACAACATTCACCTCGACTATGAAGTCAGCAAGAACCCCAAAGGGGAAAAAGGCATTCAGTTCACCATGCATGGCACCATTCAGGGCAAGGAACTGAAGGAGCCCTTCTTCCTGCCCAAGGAAGAAGCCTACAACTTCGCGAGCAATGTGACGAAAATCGCCGAAAAATATGGCATTCCCAAAGAAAAAATCGCTATTGGTTCGTCACATGAACATTACGACCTGATGTTCGAAGACATCCGCGAGCAGCTGAATATGAAATCGGGCGACCCGATAGATCTCGAGAAATTCGAGTAACCCCTATCCCTTGTAGGAGCTGGCTTGCCAGCGATGAACGATAACGCGGTATTACTGACATACCGCACCGTCCGAATCGCCAGCATGCCGGCTCCTACAGGTGCTGTACCTGACTGCGGATTTCACCTCTACCCCTTCACCAAGGCATACTTGCCCCCCTCCGCACTGCAGAACCCGAAACCGCCCCATGCGTATCCACGTCAGCTTCATCGACCGCGTCGGCATTACCCAGGAAGTCCTGGCCCTGCTCGGCGGGCGCAATCTCAACCTGGATGCGGTGGAAATGGTTCCACCCAACGTCTACATCGACGCCCCGACCCTGAGCCCGCAGGTCCTCGAAGAGTTGCGCGATGCATTGTTCAGCGTACGTGGCGTGCAAGCGGTGACGGTGGTCGACATATTGCCCGGCCAGCGCCGACACTTGCAGCTCGATGCATTGCTCGCGGCCATGACCGACCCGGTACTGGCGCTGGACAGTGACGGCAAGGTGCTGCTGGCCAACCCGGCATTGATCGCCCTGTACGGTCGCGAACCGGCCGGTGAAAGCGTCGCCGACCTGTTTGCCGACCCGGCCTTGCTTGATGCCCTGCTTGAACACGGCTTTCGCCTGCCGCTGCGGGAAATCACGGTCAACGGCCAGACTTTGCTGCTGGACGCCACGCCAATCACCGATGCCGGCGCCCTGCTGACCCTGTATCAGCCCAACCGCATCGGCGAACGCCTGTCCGCACTGCACCACGATCACGCCGAAGGATTTGACGCGCTGCTCGGTGAATCCCCGGTGATCCGCACCCTGAAGGCACGCGCCCAGCGGGTCGCGACCCTTGATGCACCGCTGCTGATCCAGGGCGAAACCGGCACCGGCAAAGAACTGGTGGCCAGAGCCTGCCACGCCATCAGCGCCCGACACAGCGCACCATTTCTCGCGTTGAACTGTGCGGCATTGCCGGAGAACCTCGCCGAAAGCGAGTTGTTCGGTTATGCCCCCGGCGCCTTCACCGGCGCGCAACGGGGCGGCAAACCGGGGCTGATGGAACTGGCCAACCAGGGCACGGTGTTCCTCGACGAAATCGGTGAGATGTCACCGTACTTGCAGGCCAAGTTGCTGCGCTTTCTCAACGACGGCAGCTTTCGCCGGGTGGGCGGTGATCGTGAGGTGAAGGTCAACGTACGTATCCTCAGCGCGACCCACCGCGACCTGGAGAAAATGGTCAGCGAAGGCCTGTTTCGCGAAGACCTGTTCTATCGCCTCAACGTCCTCAATGTCGAAGTCCCGCCCCTGCGCGAACGCGGCCAGGACATCCTGCTGCTAGCTCGCTACTTCATGCAGCAGGCCTGCGCGCAGATCCAGCGCCCGGTCTGCCGCCTGGCGCCGGGCACTTATCCGGCACTGCTGGGCAACCGCTGGCCCGGCAACGTACGGCAACTGCAGAACGTGATTTTCCGTGCCGCCGCGATTTGCGAGAGTAGCCTGGTGGACATCGGCGACCTCGACATCGCCGGCACCTCGGTCGCTCGCCAGGGCGACCACGAGGTCGACAGCCTGGAACAGGCCATGGACGAATTCGAGAAAACCCTGCTGGAAAAACTTTACGCCAGCTACCCCTCGACCCGCCAACTCGCAACCCGCCTGCAAACCTCCCACACCGCGATTGCCCATCGGTTGCGCAAGTACGGGATTCCCGGCAAGGCCTGAAAAGTCTGATGAACACCGACCTGTAGGAGCCGGCTTGCTGACGATGGCGTCTGCAAAATCGCGATCGCCAGCAAGCCGGCTCCTACAGGTCGTGAATGTCCATGCATCGGAAAATCACGTCTAAAAACGACCCCCACCTGTACTGAAAGCGCTACAGCGGAACGATATCGCTACACCCCTCCCCGATCACGGCCCTGCAAGGCTTTGATCCACCTCGCCTTTTATCAGCGACATACGGCGTAGCGATTTCGCTACAGCCATCGAAATCCAGCCACCCAAAAATTAATATAAGTCATTGAATTTAATAGAAAAATAAACATTGGCCGCGTTCTTGCTATGTAGTCCGTCATAACCGGGCATTGCCCCAGCTTTCAATCGCGTCCACCAGACGAGTCTGGCCCCTTAGGAGTTTCCATGAGCGAATTGCGTTTTACTGAAGATCACGAATGGCTGCGCACCGAAGCTGACGGCAGCGTTACGGTCGGCATCACCGCTTTCGCACAAAACGCCTTGGGCGACGTGGTTTTCGTACAACTGCCTGAGCTGCAGTCCTACGAAAAAGGCGCCGAAGCCGCCACGGTTGAATCGGTAAAAGCTGCAAGCGGTGTCTACATGCCATTGGACGGTGAAGTGCTGGAAGTGAATCCGGCGCTCGACAGCAGCCCTGAGCTGGTCAACGAAGATCCGCTGGGCGAAGGCTGGTTCTTCCGTTTCCAGCCAAGCGACGCTCAAGCAGTCGCCCAACTGCTGGATCAGGACGCCTACGACCGCCTGATCAAAGCCCAAGCCGAAGCCTGAGGAGCACAGACATGACTGAAGTGAATCCTGCTGTTGTAAATGTAAGTACCGCCAATGAATTCATCGCCCGTCACATCGGCCCTCGTGCCGGTGACGAGCAAGCCATGCTCAACAGCCTTGGCTTCGACAGCCTGGAAGCCCTGAGCGCCAGCGTTATTCCCGACAGCATCAAGGGCACCAGCGTCCTCGGCCTGGAAGACGGTCTGAGCGAAGCCGATGCCCTGGCGCTGATCAAGTCCATCGCCGGCAAGAACCAGCTTTTCAAGACTCACATCGGCCAAGGCTACTACGGCACCCACACGCCGTCGCCGATCCTGCGCAACCTGCTGGAAAACCCGGCCTGGTACACCGCTTACACCCCGTACCAGCCAGAAATTTCCCAGGGGCGTCTCGAAGCGTTGCTGAACTTCCAGACCCTGATCAGCGACCTCACCGGCCTGCCGATCGCCAACGCTTCCCTGCTCGACGAAGCCACCGCCGCTGCCGAAGCCATGACGTTCTGCAAACGCCTGAGCAAGAACAAGGGCAGCCACCAGTTCTTCGCTTCCGCGCATTGCCACCCGCAAACCCTCGACGTACTGCGCACCCGTGCCGAGCCACTGGGCATCGACGTGGTGGTTGGCGACGAGCGTGAGCTGACCGACGTCAGCGCTTTCTTCGGCGCCCTGCTGCAATACCCGGCAAGCAACGGTGATGTGTTCGACTACAGCGAACTGACCGAACGCTTCCACGCCGCCCACGCGTTGGTTGCCGTAGCCGCTGACCTGTTGGCGCTGACCCTGCTGACCCCGCCAGGCGAATTCGGCGCCGACGTGGCCATCGGTAGCGCCCAACGCTTCGGCGTACCACTGGGCTTCGGTGGCCCGCACGCGGCCTACTTCTCCACCAAAGATGCGTTCAAGCGTGATATGCCAGGCCGTCTGGTCGGCGTATCCGTGGACCGTTTCGGCAAGCCGGCCCTGCGCCTGGCGATGCAGACCCGCGAACAACACATCCGCCGCGAGAAAGCCACGTCCAACATCTGCACCGCACAAGTGCTGCTGGCCAACATCGCCAGCATGTACGCCGTGTACCACGGTCCAAAAGGCCTGACGCAGATCGCCAATCGCGTGCATCACCTGACCGCGATCCTGGCCAAGGGCTTGAACGCTTTGGGCCTGGGCGTTGAACAGGAAAGCTTCTTCGACACTCTGACCGTAGCCACTGGCGCCAACACCGCCAAACTGCACGAACAGGCTCGCGCCCAGCAGATCAACCTGCGCGTGGTCGACGCCGAACGTCTGGGCCTGTCCCTCGACGAAACCACCACCCAGGCCGACGTTGAAACCCTGTGGGGCATTTTCGCCGAGGGTAAAGCACTGCCGGACTTCGCTGCTCTCGCCGCTTCGGTGGTCAGCACTATCCCGGCCGCGCTGGTGCGTCAATCGCCGATCCTCAGCCACCCGGTGTTCAACCGCTACCATTCGGAAACCGAGCTGATGCGCTACCTGCGCAAGCTCGCCGACAAGGACCTGGCACTGGACCGCACCATGATCCCGCTGGGCTCGTGCACCATGAAACTCAACGCCGCCAGCGAAATGATCCCGGTGACCTGGGCCGAGTTCGGCGCCCTGCACCCGTTCGCTCCAGCCGAGCAAAGTGCCGGCTACCAGCAACTGACCGACGAACTGGAAGCGATGCTCTGCGCCGCCACCGGTTACGACTCGATCTCGCTGCAACCGAACGCCGGTTCCCAAGGTGAATACGCCGGTCTGCTGGCTATTCGCGCCTATCACCAGAGCCGTGGCGAAGACCGTCGCGACATCTGCCTGATCCCGTCGTCGGCCCACGGCACCAACCCGGCCACCGCCCAAATGGCTGGCATGCGCGTTGTCGTGACTGCTTGCGATGCCCGTGGCAACGTTGACATCGAAGACCTGCGCGCCAAGGCCATCGAGCACCGCGAACACCTCGCCGCGCTGATGATCACCTACCCGTCGACCCACGGTGTGTTCGAAGAAGGCATCCGCGAAATCTGCGGCATCATTCATGACAACGGCGGCCAGGTGTACATCGACGGCGCCAACATGAACGCAATGGTCGGCCTCTGCGCCCCGGGCAAGTTCGGCGGGGACGTCTCGCACCTGAACCTGCACAAGACCTTCTGCATTCCACATGGCGGTGGCGGCCCGGGTGTCGGCCCGATTGGCGTGAAATCGCACCTGACTCCATTCCTGCCGGGCCACGCCCAGATGGAACGCAAGGAAGGCGCGGTCTGCGCAGCACCGTTCGGCAGCGCAAGCATTCTGCCGATCACCTGGATGTACATTCGTATGATGGGGGGCGCGGGTCTCAAGCGCGCTTCGCAGCTGGCAATCCTCAATGCCAACTACATTTCCCGTCGCCTCGAAGAGCACTATCCAGTGCTGTACACCGGCAGTAACGGCCTGGTCGCGCACGAATGCATCCTCGACCTGCGTCCGCTCAAAGACAGCAGCGGCATCAGCGTCGATGACGTGGCCAAGCGCCTGATCGACTTTGGTTTCCACGCCCCGACCATGTCGTTCCCGGTCGCTGGAACGCTGATGATCGAGCCGACCGAGAGCGAATCCAAGGAAGAGCTGGACCGCTTCTGCGACGCCATGATCCGCATCCGCGAAGAAATCCGCGCAGTGGAAAACGGCACCCTGGACAAGGAAGACAACCCACTGAAAAACGCTCCGCACACGGCGGCAGAGCTGGTCGGTGAGTGGTCCCACCCTTACAGCCGCGAGCAGGCCGTTTACCCGGTTGCCTCGCTGATCGAAGGCAAGTACTGGCCGCCGGTCGGTCGTGTCGACAACGTGTTTGGCGATCGCAACCTGGTGTGCGCCTGCCCGTCGATCGAAAGCTACGCTTAAACGGATAAGGGGGCGGGTCTGCTCGCCCCCTTATCCAGGAACATCACAAAACCCTGTGGGAGCTGGCTTGCCAGCGATGAGGATGGATCAGCCTACATTTCTGTTGCCTGACACACCGTCATCGCTGGCAAGCCAGCTCCCACAAGGATTGCATCAAGCCTGACAATCCGCGAATTCCTATAACAAGAAACCGGAGAACAACTCATGTCGTTAAGCGTGTTCGACCTGTTCAAGATTGGCATCGGCCCCTCCAGCTCCCACACCGTCGGCCCGATGCGCGCTGCTGCGCGCTTCGTCGAAGGTTTGCGCCGCGAAAACCTGCTTGAAGCCACCGCCAGCATCAAAGTCGAGCTGTATGGTTCTCTCGGCGCTACCGGCAAGGGGCACGGCAGCGACAAGGCTGTGCTGCTGGGCCTGGAAGGCGAACACCCGGACACCGTCGACACCGAAACCGTCGTAGCGCGCCTGCAAGAGATTCGCAGCAACGGTCGTTTGAACCTGCTCGGTGAACACAGCATTGCGTTCAACGAGAAAGAACACCTGGCGATGATTCGCAAACCGTTGGCCTATCACCCCAACGGCATGATCTTCCGCGCATTCGACGCCGCTGGGCTGCAAATCCGCAGCCGCGAGTACTACTCGGTCGGCGGCGGATTTGTGGTCGATGAGGACGCTGCCGGCGCCGACCGCATCGTCGAAGACACCACCCCCCTGACATTCCCGTTTAAAAGCGCCAAGGACTTGCTCGGTCATTGCGTCAAATATGGGCTGTCGATCAGCCAGGTGATGCTGACCAATGAAAGCGCCTGGCGGCCGGAAGCGGAAACCCGCGCCGGCCTGCTGAAAATCTGGCAGGTGATGCAGGACTGCGTCGCCGCCGGTTGCCGCAATGAAGGCATCCTGCCCGGCGGCCTGAAGGTCAAGCGACGGGCCGCCGCGCTGCACCGGCAACTGTGCAAGAACCCCGAATCATCATTGCGCGACCCACTGTCAGTGCTCGACTGGGTCAACCTCTACGCGCTGGCGGTCAACGAAGAAAACGCTAATGGCGGGCGCGTTGTGACCGCGCCGACCAATGGCGCCGCCGGGATCATTCCCGCCGTGCTGCATTACTACATGCGATTTATCCCGGGTTCGAATGACGACGGCGTCGTGCGTTTCCTGCTGACGGCCGCGGCCATCGGCATTCTGTACAAAGAAAACGCCTCGATCTCTGGCGCCGAAGTCGGCTGCCAGGGCGAAGTCGGCGTGGCGTGTTCGATGGCTGCGGGCGCTTTGTGCGAAGTCCTTGGCGGCACCGTGCAGCAAGTGGAAAACGCCGCCGAGATCGGCATGGAACACAACCTCGGCCTGACCTGCGACCCGATTGGCGGGCTGGTACAGGTGCCTTGCATCGAGCGCAACGCCATGGGCTCGGTCAAGGCCATCAATGCCGTGCGCATGGCCATGCGCGGTGACGGGCAACACTTCGTCTCCCTCGACAAGGTCATCCGCACCATGCGCCAGACCGGCGCCGATATGAAAAGCAAATACAAGGAAACCGCCCGCGGCGGTTTGGCGGTCAACATTATCGAGTGCTGATGTGCGCTCATCTGCACAACTTTTCAGGAGCTGAATATGTCCACCGAACAACTGTTGAAAACCCCCTTGCACGCCCTGCACATCGAACTCGGCGCGCGCATGGTGCCGTTCGCCGGTTATGACATGCCCGTGCAATACCCGTTGGGCGTGATGAAAGAACACCAGCACACTCGCGATAAGGCCGGGCTGTTCGATGTCTCCCACATGGGCCAGATCCGCCTGACAGGCGCTGACGCCGCCAAGGCCCTGGAAACCCTGGTGCCGGTGGACATCATCGACCTGCCGGTGGGCATGCAGCGCTACGCCATGTTTACCAACGAGACCGGCGGCATCCTCGACGACCTGATGGTTGCCAATCTGGGTAACGACGAACTGTTCCTGGTGGTCAACGCCGCCTGCAAGGATCAGGACCTGGCGCATCTGCGCAAGCACATCGGCGAACAGTGCACGATCGAACCCTTGTTCGAAGAACGAGCCCTGCTGGCCCTTCAAGGTCCTGCTGCCGTAACAGTACTGGCACGTCTGGCACCTACCGTTGCGAAGATGACGTTCATGCAGTTCGCCCGCGTCAACTTGCTGGGCGCGGATTGCTTCATCAGCCGCTCGGGATATACCGGCGAAGACGGTTTCGAAATTTCCGTGCCGGCGGCCAACGCAGAAGCCTTGGCGCGCGCCCTGCTGGCCGAACCGGAAGTGGAGGCCATTGGCCTTGGCGCTCGCGATTCCCTGCGCCTGGAGGCCGGCCTGTGCCTGTATGGCCACGACATGAACACCGACACCACCCCGATCGAAGCGAGCTTGCTGTGGGCGATTTCCAAACCGCGTCGTGCCGATGGCGCACGTGCCGGCGGCTACCCTGGCGCTGAAAACGTATTCGTCCAGCAGCAAGGCGGTGTCAGCCGTAAACGTGTTGGCCTGTTGCCGCAAGAACGCACCCCGGTGCGCGAAGGTGCCGAAATCGTCAACGAGACTGGCGAGATCATTGGCGCCGTCTGCAGCGGTGGTTTCGGGCCGACCCTGGCGGGTCCTTTGGCAATGGGTTACGTCGACAGCGCTTACGTCGCGCTGGACACACCTGTCTGGGCGATTGTTCGTGGGAAAAAGGTGCCTTTGCTGGTAAGCAAAATGCCATTTGTTCCTCAACGCTACTATCGCGGCTGATTAACTGTTCCTATAAGTAACGCGGTTGCGTTAACAGTGCACTAATGTGTAACGCAACCGCCATAAAGCAGTGCACTGTTTTAGCTCTAAGCTTCGATTATGAACTTTGCTTATAACGATCGAACACAATTGAACAAGGCACCTGCATAGAACACCTGCTGAACTGACTAAACGCCATCAACCTGAGCAAATACGGGCCTTCTACGGGGGCTTGTTTTTTCTCCCGTAGTTGGCGTAGAGTTTGTTCACTGTGTTTGCATGGGTCGCTTGGAATCGTGACCTGGGCAGTAGCCTACAAGTTAGCTACATCCCGTTCGACGTCTTCTTACTCTCCTGCAACCAGCCCCAGTACTCTTTCATGTGAAGGAGACTGTCATTAATTTTTGCGTCAAAGGAAATAAGAAATGTCCCAACGTCAGAGCGGTACCGTCAAGTGGTTTAACGACGAGAAAGGTTTTGGTTTTATCACTCCTGAAAGCGGTCCGGATCTGTTCGTGCATTTCCGCGCCATCCAGGGCAACGGCTTCAAGAGCCTGAAAGAAGGCCAGAAAGTGACCTTCATCGCCGTGCAGGGCCAGAAAGGCATGCAGGCTGACGAAGTTCAAGCAGAAGCCTAATCTTCTGTTACGAAAAAGCCTCTGATGCTGACATCAGGGGCTTTTTTGTGCGCGTAAATCCGTAAAATGGCTTTCTTTTTCCACCGAGAGCCTGCCATGTCGAAACACCTGCTTACCCCTCAGGGCGACTTTCCTGTCGCAGGCCTGGGTCGTCGCCTGGCAGCGATGTTCTACGACTTTCTGTTGTGCACTGCCCTGCTGATCGTCACCAGCGGCATCTACAAGATGGTTCAGATGGCGATCATTGGCGAAGAAAAAATGCGCACCCTGACCGAAGCCGGGGCTCTGGATGGTGATCCTTTGCTCTCGACGGTCCTGCTGTTTGTACTGTTTGGGTTCTTCGCCAAGTTCTGGACGTATTCCGGCCAGACGCTTGGCATGCAGGTGTGGTGCATTCGGGTACAGAATACCGATGGTTCGTCCATCAGCCTGTGGCAGGCGCTACTGCGCTTTGTGGTGTCGATCGCCTCACTGCTGTGCGTTGGACTGGGGTTCTTCTGGTCGCTGTTCGACAAGCAGAAACGCAGCTGGCATGACATGTATTCAAATACGCAGCTGGTGCGGATTCCAAAGAAAACCAAGTAACAGCCACAAAAAAGATCGCAGCCTTCGGCAGCTCCTGCAGGTGAAAACAAAACCATCTAGGAGCTGCCGAAGGCTGCGATCTTTTTGATCTTGGCTTTTGACTTTATGCGTTACCGGCCAGCTTCATCCGCGCAGCCTGAGTGAAATCAAGCATCCGCTTCAGCGGGCGAATCGCCTGCGGAATCAGCGCCGGATCCACAAAGATCTCATTCGCGCCTTCCTTCAAGCTCTTCAGCGTGCGCTCAAGCGTGTTCATCGCCATCCACGGGCAATGCGCGCAACTGCGGCATGCGGCGCCGTTACCGGCCGTAGGCGCTTCGATGAAGACTTTGTCCGGGCACAGCTGCTGCATCTTGTAGAAGATGCCGCGGTCGGTTGCGACGATCAGCGTCTTGTTAGGCAGGCTCTGTGCCGCCGCGATCAATTGACTGGTCGAGCCTACGGCATCCGCCAGTTCGATCACCGAGGTCGGCGATTCAGGGTGCACCAGGATCGCCGCATCCGGGTACAGCGCTTTCATGTCTTCGAGCTGCTTGGACTTGAACTCTTCGTGAACGATGCAGGCACCGTCCCACAGCAGCATGTCGGCGCCGGTCTTGCGTTGAATGTAGGTGCCCAGGTGCTTGTCCGGGCCCCAGATGATGGTTTCGCCGTTATCCATCAGGCTTTCAACGATCTCCAGGGCACAGCTTGAAGTCACGACCCAGTCCGCCCGGGCTTTGACCGCCGCGGAGGTGTTGGCATATACCACCACCGTGCGCTCCGGATGCTGATCGCAAAACGCCGAAAACTCATCGACCGGGCAACCCAGGTCCAGCGAACAGGTCGCCTCCAGGGTCGGCATGAGGATGCGTTTTTCAGGGTTGAGGATTTTTGCCGTCTCACCCATGAATTTCACGCCGGCGACAACGACTGTCCTGGCCGGATGAGCGTTGCCGAAACGGGCCATTTCCAGCGAGTCGGAAACGCAGCCTCCGGTTTCTTCGGCCAGGGCCTGAATCACCGGATCGCAATAGAAGTGTGCAACCAGCACCGCGTCCTGAGCCTTGAGCTCGGCAGCGATGGCGGCGCGATAGTAAGCCTCTTCGTCAGCGGTCAGCGGCTTGGGCTGCTTGGCATCGAGGTGGGCTTGAACCAGAAGGCGTTCGGAAATCTGCGTCATGTTCGCAAGACCTGCAGGCGCATTCGCGCGAAAGTCGAGTATACACCCGGCTCCGGACCCTTCAGGGTACCGCCGGGAAAGTGAGTATTGATCAGGCACGGACAGCGTTGGAGCTGCGCAAGGCTACAGAATATCCGACGGATGCAAAAGGTGATTCTGACTTGGTCATGCGGTGCAGCCTGAAGTGGCCGCCCTGAATCGCAGGCAAAAAAAAATCCGGAAATCCTCACTTGCGTGGGCCTTCCAGACTTTTAAAACTGCTTTGAAAATGGTGGGTCGTGTGGGATTCGAACCTACGACCAATTGGTTAAAAGCCAACTGCTCTACCAACTGAGCTAACGACCCGCTGTGTGGTGGCGCGTATAATACTGATTTTTAAGGACTATTCAACACCTATTTTGAAATAAATCAAAAATAAGGGGTTGGATCGCTGATTCCGGCTGCCGCAAAGCCTTCTGCACGCAGTCGGCAGCTGTCGCACTTACCGCATGCACGGCCGTTATCATCGGCCTGATAGCAGGAAACGGTCAGGCCATAATCCACCCCCAGCTTCACACCCGCCTGGACGATCTGCGCCTTGCTGAGGTTTTGCAGCGGTGCCTGGATGCGGAAACCATTGCCCTCGACACCGGCCTTGGTGGCCAGATTGGCCATGCGCTCGAAAGACTCGATGAATTCGGGACGGCAATCCGGGTAACCGGAGTAGTCCACCGCATTCACACCGATGAAGATGTCACGTGCGCCAAGCACTTCAGCCCAGCCCAACGCCAGAGACAGGAACACCGTGTTACGCGCTGGCACGTAAGTCACCGGAATGCCCTCACCCAACTCTTCTGGAATATCGATGCTGCTGTCCGTCAGTGCGGAGCCGCCCATGCCGTTCAGGTTAAGGCCGATCACTTTGTGCTCGACTACACCCAGATCGCGAGCAACACGCGCCGCGGCGTGCAGTTCGGCATGGGAGCGCTGACCATAGTCGAAGCTCATGGTGTAGCAGCTGTAGCCTTCGGCGCGAGCCATGGCCACGACGGTGGCGGAATCCAGACCGCCAGACAGCAAGATGACCGCGCGTTTTTCGGTGGTGTTCAATTGATCAGTCATCTCAGCGCCCCGGCTCGTCATTCCAAAGATATTTATGCAGCTGCAATTGCAAGCGCACTGGCAGATTGTCCGCCACCACCCAATCCGCCAGATCCCGAGCATTGAGATCATGGTGACTTGGCGAAAACAGCACTTCACCGGCACGCCGATCCAGACCGTACTGGATCAGCTTGGACACTGACCAGTCATAGTCTTCCCGCGAACAGATGACAAACTTCACCTGGTCGTTGGGTGTGAGCAGTTCAATGTTTTCGTAGCGGTTGCGGTGTGCTTCCTTCGAACCCGGTGTCTTCAGGTCGACAACGCGACTGACTCGGGAATCCACCGCCGAGATATCAATAGAGCCACTGGTTTCCAGTGACACTTCGTAACCGGCATCGCACAAGCGTTTGAGCAATGGAATGGCGTTGGGTTGGGCCAAAGGCTCGCCGCCCGTGACACAGACATAACGCGGACGGAATCCGGCGACCTGCTCGAGGATGTCATCGAGGGTGCGGATGGTCCCGCCAGTGAAGGCGTAGGCGCTGTCGCAGTACTGGCAACGCAGAGGACAACCGGTCAGGCGCACAAAAACAGTGGGCAGCCCGGCAGTCCGTGTTTCACCCTGCAACGAGTAGAAAACTTCGGTGATTCTCAATGTGTCTTGCATAGTCGCCACGGGCGTAACAGCTAAACAGGCTGTCCGCCTCCGTCAGGCACTTCAAGGAACCCCGGCAATGCGCAGGCACCAAAAAGCGTGTTTCATAAAAAGGGCGTGAATTCTAACGAAAAAACCCGCGACAAGCGCGGGTTTCTTCGAAACAGGTCAGGCAGCCTTACATTTTTTGCAGATCGCGCTGTGCCAACTGAGCGGCCGACGTGCCCGGATACTGGGACACGACCTGCTGCAGAATGCCTTTGACCTTGTCGGTATGACCCAGGCGGCGCTCTACATCAGCAAGCTTGTACAGCGAATCAGGCACTTTGGCGTGCTTGGGATACAGCTGGGAAACCTTGGCAAATGCCTGACCTGCACCTTGCAGATCACCTTTGGCCAGGTTCACTTCGCCCAGCCAGTATTGGGCATTGCCCGCGTACTGACTGTTCGGGTATTTGCGCAGGAAAGCGGCGAAAGCCTGACTGGCCTTGTCGAAATCCTTGGCCTTGATCAGGTCGAAGGCAGCGTCGTAATAGAGCTTTTCCTTCGCCGGATCCGCTGGCTCGCTACCCGCGGCGGGCGCTTGAGCGGCCGCTGCGCCAGCGCCTGCAGCTGCGCCGGGGGCATTCAAATCGCCACCGGTGGAAGAATTATCAGGAGTCGCGGCTGGTGCAACGCCGGTTCCTATGCGCCGATCAAGATCCTGGTATCGCTCCAGGCTTTCCTGCTTCATGCGCGCTACATCATTTTGCAGTTCTTCGATCACACCTTGCTGGCGCGAGATCTGATCCTGCATTTGTTGCAGTTGGTTGAACAGCTGGCCCTGTGCCGAGACAGGGGTCGAAACCCCTCCCCCGGCATAGGCGCCGCTCGTACCGTAACCTGCAGGCGGATAACTGCTCCCGCTATTGTTATAGCCGGAGTTGTCCTCGACCACAGGAACCGCAGCCCACACCGCAAGCGGAGCGAGGCTGAGAGCCAAAACAGTTACAGCACGACGGCACGTTCGCATGACGAATTACTTACGCAGTTCGACGCGACGGTTTTGAGACCAGGACTGCTCGTCGTTACCGGTAGCAACTGGACGCTCTTCGCCGTAGGAAACCAGTTCCAGCTGAGCTGGGGAAACACCTTGCAGTACCAGGTAACGCTGAACGGCTTTCGCACGACGCTCGCCCAGTGCCATGTTGTACTCACGAGTACCACGTTCGTCGGTGTTGCCTTCCAGAACAACGCGAGCGCCGTTTGCTTTCAGGTCTTTGGCGTGAACGTCCAGAGCGCGCATGGCTTCTGGTTTCAGATCCGAACTGTCGTATTCGAAGTAGAAAGTGGTGATAGCGCGCAGTGCAGCTTCTTCGCTCAGGGAGCCGTCAACTGCACCAGTGTTTGCGCCGTAACCAGCGTTTGGATCTACCGCGCCTTCACCGGCATTGTCGCCGCCTTTGGACGAGCAACCTACAGCTACAGCCATGGCCAGTGCCAGCGCAGCAAATTTACCAAACTTCAGCATTTCCATCGTGAAACTCCTAATGAACCCCAGTGTGTTAAGTACAACGTAAAGCGCCGCGTCAGTTCAGGTAAGGGGACCAGGAAGGTTCTCTGACTTCGCCTTGTGCGGTAGGAAGCGGGAGCCTTACGCGTCCATTGATGGACACGAGCATCAAGACTCCCCGGCCCTGCTGGCGGGTGGCGTAGATTACCATGGTGCCGTTGGGCGCGACAGTAGGCGACTCGTCCAGAGTGCTATCAGTGAGGATTTTTACGCTACCGCGCTGCAAATCCTGGGCCGCCACCTTGAAATTGGTGAAACCATCCTGACGATGAATCATGACAAGCGTCTTTTCATCAGCCGACAGTTTAGGGTTGGCGTTGTAGTTACCGACGAAAGTCACACGTTCAGCACCGCCACCACCGACGCTGGTCTTGTAGATCTGTGGTTTGCCGCCACGGTCAGACGTGAAGTAGATGGTCGAACCATCCTTGCCCCAGAACGGTTCGGTGTTGATGCCGGGACCGTTGGTAACGCGAGTGATCTGACGCGAACCGAGGTTCATCACGTAGATGTCCGGGTTGCCGTCTTTCGACAGTACGAACGCCAGGCGATTGCCATCCGGCGACCAGGCTGGCGCGCCGTTCAGACCTTCGAAGTTGGTGATCTGCTCACGGCGACCGGTGTCGATGTTCTGCATGAAGATGCGTGGACGCTTCTGCTCGAAGGAGACATAAGCGATGCGCTTGCCGTCCGGTGCAAAACGCGGCGACAGGATCGGCTCACGCGATTGCAGCAGGGTTACCGCACGGGCACCGTCATAATCCGAACGCTGCAGCGTGTAGCGAGTGTTCTTTTCGGAGAAACGCTCGGCCGTCACGTACAGCAAGCGAGTCGAGAACGCACCTTTGATACCCGTGAGTTTTTCGAACGACTGGTCGGAGATGTAGTGCGCCATGTCGCGCAGTTGATCAACGCCACCCGACACGCTACCGGTCAGCACTTGCTGTTCGGTGGCGACGTTGAACAGTGCGTATTGCACCTGCAGGCGACCGCCGGCCGGAACAATGCTGCCAACCATGACGTACTGCGCACCGAGCGCCTTGAAGTCACGGTAGATGATTTCGCTGGCCTGGCTTGGCTGGCTGATCATGTTCTGCTTTGGAATCGGCGAGTAGTAACCCGAGTTGCGCAGGTCGTTACCGATGATTTCGGCCATATCGTCCGGCAGCACGCTGCCGCCCTGGAAACCGAACGGCACGACTGCAATCGGAGTTGCCCGATCGCTGCCGCTGGTGACCAGAATGTTTTTCTCATCTGCCATCGCTAACCCTGCCATGCAGCAGATAACGACGAGCATTCCTCGAAGAAGGTTTCTCACAAGGCTAGATCCTCAGGTGTGAATGTCATCTTGAATGAACGATACGGAGCGAAATCGCTCGGCTTCATTCCCTGCATTTCTGTCAAACGTCCAATATTCTTCACCGCTGCCACAGCCGATGCGTCAAACGGACCGTCGCCGCTGGACCTGGAAACGCTTACCGAGGTCAGCGTACCGTCCGGCAACATGCCGATTTGCAACACCACTGTCATGCCTTTGCGCGCCGAAGGTGGACGAGCCCAGCCTTCCGCAGCACGTGCACGAATCAGGTCATCGAAACTGCCGGCGACTTCGTCACCCTGCTCATCGGCCAAGGCCTGCTGACGCTGTGGCGTATCGGAAAGCAAATCTGCCAAGGCCTGGGCCTTTTTGTCTTCGGCGGATTTACGTGCCGCATCCTGCGATTTTTTCTTCGCAGCGTCGGCAGCGGCTTTCTTCTTCGCGTCTTCGGCGACTTTCTTCTTCGCCTCTTCAGCTTCAGCTTTCTTCTTGGCGTCTTCCGCGGCTTTCTTCTTTGCGTCTTCGACGATCTTTTTCTTGGCTTCTTCAGCGGCCGCTTTCTTGGCCTCTTCTTCAGCAGCCTTCTTGGCTTCTTCTTCCGCTTTCTTCTTGGCTATATCAGCCAATTGTTTCTCTTCTGCCTTCTTGGCTTCAGCAGTCTTCTTCGCTTCGTCGGCTTTCTTGGCTTCGTCAGCCTTTTTCGCCTCTTCCGCTTTCTTCGACTCGTCGGCCTTCTTGGCTTCCTCGGCCTTTTGAGCCGCTTCTTCTTTCTTTTGTTCCGCAGCCTTCACTGCTTCCTGCTCGACCTTTTTCTGTTCCATCTGCTCGACTTCGGTCTGGCGCGCGGCGGACTTCTTCGCTTCACCCGCAATCTTCTGATTGGTCTGGGTGGTCGCCTGACTTTTCGATTTCAGCTGGTACAAGGTCGCCTGGACAATCGGCTTGGCCGGCGGTAACTCCGGGGTAAAGGCGAAACTGACAAACAGCATGCCGAACACCAGCACGTGCAAGCCAATCGCCCAGACACTGGGCCAGAAGTAACTTTCCGAGGCGGACGGCTCTCGCATTTGTTGCATCAGGGTGCCTCGGTAATCAAGCCAACATTACCGACCCCGGCTTTCTGCAACCCGCCCATTGCACCCATGACGGCGCCGTAGTCGACCGTCTTGTCGCCACGAATGAACACCTGGGTGTGCTTGCCGCCTTCGTTGCCGGCGCGAATGATCTTGGTCACGGCGTCGGTCATCTGCGGCAAGGTCATGGCCTTGTCCTGCTGCTTTTCTGTATCGACTTCGCTGCCAAGGTTCCAGTAATAGGTCTTGTCAGCCTTGATCGAAATGGTCAGGACCTGGGTGTTGTTGTCCTGCGGCAAGGCTTCGCTGGAAACCTTGGGCAGATCAACTTTCACGCCCTGATTGAGCATCGGCGCGGTCACCATGAAAATGACCAGCAGTACCAGCATCACGTCGATGTAAGGCACCACGTTCATCTCGGCAACCGGCTTGCGCTTTTTGCGAGCTCGAGCGATTAAAGCCATTGGAAATTACCTGCTTATTCTTCGCTGGTGTGCACTTTGCGGTGCAGGATCGCCTGGAATTCATCGGCGAAGGTGTAGTAACGGCTGATCAGCGTTTCGCTGCGAGCGGCAAAACGGTTGTAGGCGATTACGGCAGGAATGGCGGCGAACAGACCGATCGCGGTAGCGATCAGTGCTTCGGCGATACCCGGAGCCACAGTGGCCAGGGTCGCTTGCTGCGCGGTCGCCAGACCACGGAAGGAGTTCATGATGCCCCACACCGTACCGAACAGACCGATGTACGGGCTCACGGAACCAACGGTCGCCAAAAACGGAAGGCTCTGCTCAAGCTTTTCTTCTTCACGGGAAATGGCAACGCGCATGGCACGGGCCACGCCTTCCATGACCGCTTCCGGGTCCACGCCTGGCTGCTGGCGCAGACGGGAGAATTCCTTGAAGCCGGCGCGGAAAATTTGCTCGACGCCTGAATCAGGGTCCGGGTTGCTGCCGGCCTGACGGTAGAGTTTGGACAGGTCGATACCCGACCAGAAGCGCTCTTCAAAGCTCTCCAGGGCACGTCGACCGGCGCGCAGCAGGTTGCTGCGCTGAAAGATCATGATCCATGAGGTCACCGATGCGGCTACCAGGGTCAGCATTACCAGTTGCACCACGATACTGGCATTGCTGACCAGGCTCCACATGGAGGAATGGTCGACGACGTTAGCTTCCACGCTTTATCTCCTGCTTTGAGTGTGTACCCGCGCCGCTCACGTCGGCAAAGGCCGCTCGTAGAGCTTCGGGAATGGCCCGGGGTTTTAAACTTTCAGTGCGCACACAGGCCACCAGAAACTGCCCTTCGCAGAGCAGCGCATCATCCGTAGCCCGCCTGACCTGCTGCTTGAAACGCAGGCTGACACGGTTCAATTCGATTACTTCAGCGCTTACCAGCAGTTCGTCGTCCAGTCGCGCCGGCGCGTGGTAACGCGCTTCGCTGGAATGCACGACAAACAACAGGTCCTCACCTGCCAGCTGCGATTGGGCAAAGCCCAGATTTCGTAGCCGCTCGGTTCGAGCCCGTTCCATAAACTTGAGGTAATTAACGTAATACACGATGCCGCCCGCATCGGTGTCCTCGTAATAAACGCGACAACGATGTGCGAAAGGCTCCAGCCCGTTTTGCGCGCGCATACTCTAGTGCTTACTCCTCAGGTTGCCAATCCGGCCAGGCAACTGTTTTTCATTGTTCTGCGGCTTTCGCGCAAAAGTACGGTCGTGGGACCACACATTGCCCGAAAAAATCAGCACGCAAAGGTGATTAATCGTCCACGACATCAAGAAACTCGTCTACCACGGGCATTTCGCCCAATCGTGACGGAATGTTTAAACCGAAATGCAGGTAGGCATGTCGCGTCACCACTCGCCCCCGTGGCGTGCGCATGATGTAGCCCTGCTGGATCAGGTAAGGCTCCAGCACGTCTTCAATGGTGTGGCGCTCCTCGCTGATCGCGGCGGCCAGACTGTCCACACCGACCGGACCGCCATCGAACTTCTCGATCATGGTCAACAACAGACGTCGGTCCTGATGATCGAAGCCACGCTCATCAACGTCCAGCAGGTTCAGCGCCAGGTCGGCAATCGGCTTGGTGATATGCCCCTTGGCACGCACTTCGGCGAAATCGCGCACCCGACGCAGCAAGCGGTTGGCGATCCGCGGGGTGCCGCGAGCACGGCGGGCGATTTCGAACGCACCTTCCGGGTCCAGCGGCAAACCGAGAATGCTCGCCGAACGACTGACAATCGTCGACAGGTCAGCGTTGTTGTAGAACTCAAGACGCTGAACGATGCCGAAACGGTCGCGCAACGGGTTGGTCAGCATCCCTGCCCGCGTGGTCGCGCCGACCAGGGTGAACGGTGGCAGATCCAGTTTGATCGAGCGCGCCGCCGGCCCCTCGCCGATCATGATGTCGAGCTGGAAATCTTCCATGGCCGGGTAAAGCACTTCTTCGACGATCGGTGACAGCCGATGGATTTCGTCGATGAACAACACATCATGTGGTTCAAGGTTGGTCAGCAGCGCCGCCAGATCACCGGGGCGTTCCAGCACCGGGCCGGACGTGCTCTTGATCGACACGCCCATTTCCTGGGCAATGATGTTTGCCAGGGTGGTTTTACCCAAGCCCGGCGGGCCGAAGATAAGGGTGTGATCCAGCGATTCGTTACGCCCGCGCGCCGCCTGGATGAACAACTCCATTTGTTCACGAACGGTCGGCTGGCCGATGTATTCGGCCAGACTGACCGGGCGAATGGCGCGATCCTGGACTTCCTCGCGGTCACGAGGGGCCGTCGTGGCAGCAATCAGACGATCAGCTTCAATCACTTAGATCATCCCCTTCAAGGCACGGCGGATCATGTCTTCGCTGCTCAAACCTTTCTCCTTGATCGCAGACACCGCCTTGCTTGCCTCCTGGGGTTTGTAACCCAGGGAAATCAAGGCGCTGACCGCGTCGTTTTCAGCGGTGTTCACCGGGGCTGGCCCATCCGGCTGGTTCGGTACCAGCGCAAACATGGCCGGTACGGTTTCCCATGCCTTGAAACGATCCTTCAGTTCCACCAGCAAACGCTCGGCGGTCTTCTTGCCCACGCCCGGCACCTTGGTCAGCGCCGAGGTGTCCTGGGACTGCACGCAGCGGACCAACTCGTCGACTTCCAGGCTAGACATCAAGGCCAGGGCCAGCTTTGGCCCGACACCATTGAGGCGGATCAATTCGCGAAAAAAGTCTCGCTCACGCTTGCCGACAAAACCATAGAGTAACTGCGCGTCTTCGCGCACGACCAGATGGGTGTGCAAGGTCAGCGGCTCACCGACCGACGGCAAGCGATACAGAGTCGTCATGGGCACTTCAAGCTCATAACCCAGACCATTTACATCCAGAATCAGATGCGGTGGCTGCTTCTCAGCCAGGGTGCCGCGCAAACGTCCAATCACGTTACAAATCCTTGAGCGTTGGCCAGCTCTGGGCCAGCGACTGACGGAATGAGGAAGTATCGCCGACAACCCAGGCGAAAATTCCACATTCCATGAAAATGACTGCTGATGCTATCAGAGACGCAGGCGCCCGCCACGACTGCGTGCCGCACCCAGACCGTGGGGCAACAGGCTGGACCGGGTATGAGCATGACAAATGGCAATGGCCAGGGCGTCCGAGGCATCGATCTGAGGTTTGCTGGTCAATTTCAGCATATGCATGACCATCATCTGCACTTGTTCTTTATTCGCCGCGCCGGTGCCGACCACGGCTTGTTTGACCTGGGTCGCGGAGTATTCGGCAATTTCCAGGTTTTCTTCCGCGCCCGCCACAATGGCGGCACCGCGGGCCTGGCCCAGTTTCAGGGCAGAGTCGGCGTTGCGCGCCATGAACACCTTTTCGATGCCCATGGTTACCGGATGGTACGTCTGAATGATTTCCCGGACACCGCGATAGACAATCTGCAAGCGCTCATGCAACTCGCCGGCGCCGGTACGGATGCAGCCGGAGGCCACATACTCGCAACCACGGCCGGTATCGCGAACAACACCATAACCGGTGATGCGCGAACCGGGGTCGATACCAAGGATTAAAGTCATAACGCCTGCAGAAAGAGATCGCGGTTAACGGAGGATAACTGTGTAGGAGCTGCCGAAGGCTGCGATCTTTTAAATAAACCACCGAAAATCAAAAGATCGCAGGCTTCGCCAGCTCCTACGGGAACGGGTAAAGGCTGCGATCTTTCAATACCTCAACCGAGCTGTGCGGCCACCGACTCCGGAATCTCCGCGTTGGAGTAGACGTTTTGCACGTCGTCCAGGTCTTCTAGCATATCGATCAGCTTGAGGACCTTCTCGGCACCCTCCAGATCGAGCTCGGCACTGGTGGTCGGCAGCATGACGATTTCTGCATCATCACCCTTGAAACCGGCCGCTTCCAGCGCGTTACGAACGGCATAGAAACCGGCAAACGAAGTGAACACGTCGATAGAACCGTCTTCGTTGGTCACCACGTCGTCAGCGTCGGCTTCCATGGCCGCTTCAATCAGCGCGTCTTCATCCACGCCGGCGGCGAAGGAAATCTGCCCCTTGCGCTCGAACAGGTAAGCCACCGAGCCGTCAGTGCCGAGATTGCCGCCGCATTTGCTGAACGCGTGGCGAACCGCAGCTGCGGTGCGATTACGGTTGTCGGTCATGCACTCGACCATCACCGCGACGCCACCCGGGCCGTAGCCCTCGTAGGTCAGTTCGACCATATCGTCGGTATCGGCGGCGCCGGCACCACGGGCGACTGCGCGGTCAATGATGTCGCGACTCATGTTCGCGCCAAGGGCCTTGTCCAACGCCAGACGCAGACGTGGGTTGGAACCTGGATCACCACCACCCTGACGGGCCGCGACGGTCAGCTCACGAATCCACTTGGTGAAAATCTTGCCTTTTTTGGCATCCTGACGTTCTTTGCGGTGCTTGATGTTCGCCCACTTGGAATGACCTGCCATATCTCGCTCCGAATTCTCTTTGAAACATTGCCCGCCGCGCTGCATTGCGTCGGCCGGCAAACAGAAATCCTGTACAGATCTGCCTATAAAGAAAGGGCGCATCCAGAGATGCGCCCTTCTGACCAGCCTTACTCGGCCTTAGGCGTTTCGCGCAGACGAATATGCAATTCGCGCAATGCCTTGGCATCCACCTGACCCGGCGCCTGAGTCATGACATCTGCCGCGCTCTGGGTTTTCGGGAAGGCGATCACTTCACGGATCGACTGGGCGCCGGTCATCAGCATCACCAGACGGTCCAGACCGAAGGCCAGGCCACCGTGCGGCGGTGCGCCGTACTTCAGGGCGTCGAGCAGGAAGCCGAATTTCTCTTCCTGTTCCGCTTCGTTGATGCCCAGCAGACGGAACACCGACTGTTGCATCTCTTTGCGGTGAATACGGATCGAACCGCCACCCAGCTCGGTACCGTTCAACACCATGTCGTAGGCACGGGACAGAGCGCCGGCCGGGTTGGCCTCAAGCTCTTGCGGCGTGCACTTCGGCGCGGTGAACGGGTGGTGCAAGGCGCTGAAGCTGCCGTCGTCGTTTTCTTCGAACATCGGGAAGTCGACGACCCACATCGGTGCCCACTCGCAAGTCAGCAGTTTCAGGTCGTGACCGAGCTTGATCCGCAGCGCACCCAGGGCTTCGCTGACGATCTTGGCCTTGTCGGCGCCGAAGAACACGATGTCGCCATCGACCGCGCCAACGCGATCGAGGATCACGTTGAGGTTGGCCTCAGGGATGTTTTTCACGATCGGCGACTGCAGACCTTCAACACCGGCAGCGCGCTCGTTGACCTTGATGTACGCCAGGCCCTTGGCACCGTAGATGCCGACGAACTTGGTGTAATCGTCGATCTGCTTGCGCGGCATGCTTGCCCCGCCCGGAACGCGCAAGGCGGCGATACGGCATTTCGGGTCGTTGGCCGGGCCGCTGAACACCTTGAAATCGACTTCCTTGAGCTGGTCGGCAACGTCAACCAGTTCCATCGGGTTACGCAGGTCAGGCTTGTCGGAACCGTAGCGGCGCATGGCTTCTTCGAAGGTCATGTGCGGGAAATCACCGAATTCCAGACCCAGCACTTCCTTGAACAGGTTGCGGATCATTTGCTCGGTCAGGCCCATGATCTCTTTTTCATCGAGGAAGCTGGTCTCGATGTCGATCTGGGTGAATTCCGGCTGGCGGTCGGCGCGCAGGTCTTCGTCGCGGAAGCACTTGGCGATCTGGTAGTAACGATCGAACCCGGCCACCATCAGCAGTTGCTTGAACAGCTGCGGCGATTGCGGCAAGGCGAAGAACGAACCAGCGTGAGTACGGCTAGGCACCAGGTAGTCACGTGCGCCTTCCGGGGTGGCACGGGTCAGGATCGGCGTCTCGACGTCGAGGAAGCCGTTCTCGTCCAGGAAGCGACGGATGCTGGTGGTCATGCGTGAACGCAGACGCAGCTTCTCGGCCATTTCCGGGCGACGCAGGTCGAGGAAGCGATAACGCAGGCGGGTTTCTTCGCCAACGTCGGAGAACTCGTTCAGTGGGAACGGCGGGGTTTCCGACTCGTTCAGCACTTCCAGTTCATAACCCAGGACTTCGATCATGCCCGACGCCATGTTGGCGTTGGTAGCACCGGCCGGACGCAGGCGAACCTTGCCGGTGATCTTCACGACGAACTCGCTGCGTACGCGGTCGGCGGCGGCAAAGCTTTCTGCACGGTCTGGATCGAACACTACCTGGGCCAGACCGTCACGATCACGGATATCGAGGAAAATCACCCCACCGTGGTCACGGCGACGGTGGACCCATCCGCAAAGGGTAATTTCCTGGCCTTCCAGGCTTTCGTTCAGTTGGCCGCAATAATGGCTGCGCATCATGGTAGTGGTTTCACTTCTCGTAATTCGAAATTCGGTTGGAGACCTTGGGCACATCCGCTGCGGGATGCTCAAGAGCTCGCACGTGTCGTTCAACTCGGGTTCCAGACCTTAGTCAGCTTTGTCGCCGCCGGCCAGATTCTTCTTGGTACCGGTCTTGAAATCGGTTTCGTACCAACCGCTGCCGCTGAGGCGGAAGCCCGGCATGGACAGCATCTTTTTAAGCTCTGGCGCCTGACAGGCAGGGCAGTCGACCAGCGGTGCATCGCTGATCTTTTGAATGGCTTCCAACTGATGACCACAGGAAGCACATTGATAATCGTACATCGGCATGGGGGTTGTCTCGGCGATCAGATTGCTACCGCGCACGCAGGGCTTTGCGGCAAAGAGCGGGATTATATCCATTAAATGCGGCCTGTGCAGCCGTAAGACTGCACAGGCCGACACTCTGCCTGTTTAATGCGATGGCTGGGACATCACCACTTCCCTGAGATTGTGCACAACACAGACGACCCGCACCAATCCACTGAAATTCTTTACCCCGCCATGGCGCAAATGTACTTCGCGATCCACGTGAGACAACAGGGTGCTTACCGTGCAGCAATTGATCCTGGCCATGTCCGCCAGAATATCCCAATAAACCTGCTCAAGTCGCAAACAGGTCGCAAAGCCGTTCAAGCGCACGGAACGAGACAAAGGCCGTACCAGCCCCATATCAAATTCACGGACGAATGGATCAATCATTATTTCACTACGTGTATTGTCCCGCCCCTGTGTTTCTCTGCCATAAACCATAACGCTGACACTCCTTTGTCATCCTCGATTTTTTATATGAGCAACTGTGTGCCACTTATAAAAACGCGGATACAAAGGTATATCCAGATGACTTTATGACCCTGATCGTAGGATAAGCCAACAACTGCTGGCAGATCATGGACAACGTCCTACTCAGGTATTTTTCCCACGCAACTTTCCGCCGATGCCTTCACTGAGAAGTGCGTAAAGATGTCGGAATAGGCAGCGCGGGCAACACCTCAATGGTGTTACCCGCGTTCAGAAGCGTTATTGGTCCAGTAACGCGCGCAACATCCACGCGGTTTTCTCGTGAACCTGCATACGCTGGGTCAGCAGATCTGCCGTCGGTTCGTCGCTGACCTTGTCGAGCAACGGGAAAATGCCTCGCGCAGTGCGTGTCACGGCTTCCTGGCCTTCGACCAATTGTTTGATCATGTCTTCTGCAGCAGGCACCCCCGCCTCCTCTTTGATAGAAGAGAGGCGCGCATAAACAGAATAAGCACCGGGTGCAGGAAACCCGAGGGCGCGAATGCGCTCGGCGATGGAATCGACCGCCAGCGCCAGTTCGGTGTACTGCTCTTCGAACATCAAGTGCAGGGTCCGAAACATGGGCCCGGTGACGTTCCAATGAAAATTATGGGTTTTCAAATAAAGAACATAGGTGTCCGACAACAGACGCGACAGTCCGTCGACGATGGACTTGCGATCCTCTTCACTGATACCGATATCGATTGCCATGTCTTTCCCCTAAAGGTGATGAATTTCATCCAACAGGTGCACAACCACTCTAGCAAGCCTGCCCTCACACCGCAGCCCCGAGATTTCGGGAACATCGCCCCTCCTTGACTAGCCGTCGGACGCCCTGATTTGAGTACCCTGCGGCTTTACTGTTAAATAGGCAGCGTGTCGTCAATGCCTATTTTTTCCGGGTGCGACGCATAGGCTGATACCGGGTACGTGTCCAACGCCTCCTATTGTTCTGAAGCGAACCGTGCGCCATCAGCTCTTCCTTGTGTGCTGTCTTAACGTGAGTTAATCAAAATGTTGAAAATCGTCCACCTGTTGATAGGTGCAGCGGCTTTGCTGCTGTCCTTCATCCCTAGCCTGCATCCCGAAGCCTTACCCTACCTGCAACAACCCGACGCCCTTTACCTGGCCTTTTTCGGCCTGCTCAACCTTACTCTTGCTCCCGTCATTCCTTACTGGAACAAAGGCCCGCGTCATCAACTGCAGAACCTGGTCAGTGCCTTGCTGGTACTGGCTGTGGTTCTGCAAACATTGACGCTGATCGCACCGATGCCCGTCATTGCCGGCCAACCCGCCGTTCTGTTCAGCCTGGTAGCGGCGCTTGTTGCCGTAGCCTTGCACCTGGCCATCAGCTTTTACAAATCATCACCTGCAACGGCATCACCAAGCTATGACATGACCAACCGCGATACCGGCACCGTCAAGTGGTTCAATACGTCGAAAGGCTTCGGCTTTATTTCCCGCGATTCCGGCGACGATATCTTCGTGCACTTCAGGGCCATTCGTGGCGAAGGACATCGCGTCCTGGTCGAAGGCCAACGCGTAGAGTTCTCTGTCATGAACCGTGACAAAGGCCTGCAAGCCGAAGACGTGATCGCCGCATTGCCACGACGCTGATTCAAGGCCATAAAAAAACCGCGAACAGCCTGACTGTTCGCGGTTTTTTTTGCTTACATCGCAATCTCAACTCACTAACGACTAACTACTACTAGTAGTGCGGCGGTGGGGCGTCTTCTTCAAAAGACTCGAACTGACCGACCATTTCCTCCTGCCGCTTGAGCAGTGCCGCCATCTGCAGCTGCAGGCGCTCAACCACCCGCTGTTGCGCCACCAGTACATCATTCAATGCCTGAATGGTGTCATCCTGAAACGCCAGACGACTTTCCAGATCAGTCACGCGCTCTTCAAGGCTCATGGCTCAGTCCTCCAAAAACGTAAAACCATCGGTCAATACCAGACGCAACCGTTCGTGAATGGCAGCGATTTGTTCCGAACCGTAAGGCTTGGCGGGATGCTTCCCCCATACCGGTGCCGGCCACGCGACGTCTTCGCGTTTGCGCACGATGACGTGCATGTGCAATTGACTGACAACATTACCCAAAGCCGCGACATTTAATTTGTCTGCGTCAAAGGCGTCCTTGAGGGTTTCCGCCAGCGCCGTGGTTTCCTGAAACAACTGCAACTGATCAGAGACATCCAACTGAAATATCTCGCTGATAGCTTCGCGACGTGGCACCAGGATGAACCAGGGATAATTCGAGTCGTTGGACAGCAGTAACCGACAGAGCGGAAAGTCTCCGATCGGCAACGTGTCTTGTTGAAGGCGTGGATCTAAATCGAACACTGTGAGCACTCCCGCCGGGGCATCATTTTCAGCTTAGCGCCCATCCCGAGAGTGGGGTGCGCCAAACGACCGGATGGCAGCATACCTGCGAATCGCACGCGCTTCACGACGAACCGATCCTGCATTTGGAAAAATAGAGGCGTGCCGCGCACTGCCATGAATCGTTTTTCGGTTGAGCGCACCATGACAGCACCGCCGCCGAGACCAAAAACATCGAAATGACTGATTGATAACGATATTTTTGCTTCAGGTGATGAGAATTTTTTTCGGTTCGAGAAAATTCAGTAAAATTTTTCGCACCAAAACCGCACAGTGCGTCTACGCTGAACGCTTCGACATCCGCCTTTTACCCACAGGCGGGGTGAACCGGTAACATTTTTGGCGGTCAGGCGGTCGACATCAACCGGGAACCATGATGTGCAACACGGAGTCAAGCCAAAAAAAAAGGCGCTTGAACCCCCCGGTTTATGAGGTTTTTTCACGACCAGTCAACGTTTTAGAAAAAAACAGCAGCACAACAGTAGTTTGTGCACGCTTGTTGCATTCATACCCACATCGCCTGATGGCGCTCCGCTGGAAGTGGAAGCCCGAAGGCAGAAAAAAACAGTGGCAAGGTAGCCCAAAGGAGATTCAAACGTTTCACCAAGGACTCTTTTTACCGACACTCAGGCGTAAAGAAACCGCACAGACGTGGTCAACCCTGTTGCGTTGGGGCTTTAAATTTGCGACATCTACCAAGCTGTTTGCGACAGGGTCGTACAGAACACGAAAGGTTAGATACGCAAGTATCGCCAACATTGTCGGCGTGATATAAGTTTGCGCCGACACAAAAAGAAAGAGCCGCCCAGATAATAAAACAGGTGGGACGGCAGTACTCTTCTAAAAACCAAAGGAGCAAATCACGATGCGCGTGATGAAGTGGAGCATGATCGCACTGGCAGTTGCAGCAGCAGCCAGTACCCAATTGGCTACGGCCGCCCCTTTCGTAAGTGACCAGGCTGAAGCCAAAGGTATTGTTGAAGACAGCACGCTGAACTTGCTGGTTCGCAACTACTACTTCAACCGTGATAACAAAGATTCCGGCAGCCGTGACCAGAAAGACTGGACCCAAGGCATCTGGGGCAACTTCAGCTCTGGCTACACCCAAGGCCTGATCGGTGTTGGCGTTGATGCATTCGGTTACCTGGCAATCAAGCTCGACGGCACCGACGAGAATGCAGGGTCGGGCAACCTGAGCCTCAACGACCAAGGCCAGAACAAAGACAGCCAGGGTAAAGCTGGCGGCGCTCTGAAGCTTCGCGTTTCCAAGACCGAGCTGAAAATGGGTGACATGCAGCCGAGCACCGCTCCGGTATTCGCTGTCGGCGGCTCCCGCATCCTTCCGCAAACTGCGAGCGGCTTCCAGCTGCAGAGCAGCGAAATCCAGAACCTTGACCTCGAAGCCGGTCATTTCTACTCGGGCACCAGCCAGAACGCCAACTCCCGTGAAGGCGGCTTGTATGCTACCTACGCTGGCGAGGAAGCCAACTCCATCGACTACGCTGGTGGCAAATGGGGCATCACCGACAACCTGAGTGCATCGCTGTACGGCGCCAAGCTGGAAGACATCTGGAACCAGTACTACGCCAACCTGAACTACACCATCCCGTTCACTGACAGTGAGTCGCTGAACCTGGACGGTAACATCTACAACACCGAAGATACCGGTGACGCTAAAGCCGGCGCTATCAGCAACACCGC
This sequence comes from Pseudomonas sp. P8_241, assembly GCF_034008315.1. Taxonomy (NCBI): domain Bacteria; kingdom Pseudomonadati; phylum Pseudomonadota; class Gammaproteobacteria; order Pseudomonadales; family Pseudomonadaceae; genus Pseudomonas; species Pseudomonas sp. P8_241. Next base: position 5,336,994 of record NZ_CP125377.1, read on the forward strand.
GTTCTCCCTGGCCGCTGCTTTCTCGTTCCTGCAGGCACACACCATTACCGTGGCCTTCCAGAAAATCAACGGCGACACCCCGTTCGACTACATCGGCGTGGGTGACAACAACAAGGGTGGCGACTCGATCTTCCTCGCCAACTCCATCCAGTACTCTGACTTCAACGCACCAAACGAGAAGTCTGCCCAGGTTCGTTACGACCTAAAAATGGCTGAGTACGGCGTTCCAGGTCTGAGCTTCATGACCCGTTACGTGAAAGGTTGGGACATCGACGGTACCAACACTCCAGCAGGCAGTTCTTACGAAGGTTTCTACGGTGCAGATGGCAAGCACAACGAAACCAACTTTGAAGCCAAATACGTAGTTCAGTCTGGCCCAGCCAAGGACCTGTCCTTCCGTATCCGTCAGGCATGGCACTTCGCTAATGCCGACGAAGGCGAAGGCGACGTGAAAGAGTTCCGTTTCATCGTCGACTACCCGCTGTCGGTTTTGTAATCGCATCCAGTTAGTTTGCGGTAACAAACAAAAGGCCCATCTTCGGATGGGCCTTTTTTATTACTTGTTGTACGAGGTTCAACCAATACAGGCCTGACCAAACAGTCAGGCCTGTATTAAATACACTTCACTGCACCGCAGATTCCTGAACCACACGAATAACCCGCTGTGGAAATGGAATATCGATACCCGCATCCCGGAGGCGGTCACGGGACAATTCATTGAACATGAACATCACGTCCCAGTAATCAGCCGTCTTGACCCACACACGCAGGGAAACAGTGATCGAACTGTCGCCCAGGGTCGAAATCACGGCCTGAGGCTCGGGATCGGTCAACACGCGTGGATCCTTGGCCAGCTCCAGCAATACTTGACGGGCCTTTTGCAGATCCGCTTCGTAATCAACACCCACATCGAAGACAACCTTGCGGGTCGGCTGACGGTTGGTGTTGGTGATGATGCCGTTCGACAGATTGCCGTTGGGTACGATGATGGTTTTGTTGTCGCCCGTGCGCAGGACAGTGTGAAAAATCTGAATACTGTCGACGGTCCCGGCAACACCCTGGGCCTCGATCCAGTCACCGATACGGAACGGACGGAACAACAGAATCAGCACGCCACCGGCGAAGTTTGCCAGGCTCCCCTGCAAGGCCAGACCGATGGCCAGACCTGCCGCACCGATCGCCGCGACAAACGAGGTGGTTTCCACACCGATCATCGACGCCACGCTGACAATCAGCAGAACCTTGAGAATGATGTTTGCCAGGCTGCTGATGAACCCTTGCAGCGCCAGATCTGCATTACGCAGCGCCAGCAGGCCGCCGAGCTTTTGCGTGACCTTGTTGATCAGCCACCAGCCGATAGCCAGGGTGATCACCGCCAACAGTACGCGACTGCCGTACTCCATGATCATCGGGATCCAGGCTTGGGAAGCCTTGACCAGATTGTCTACTTCAGCATTTAAGTCCATCTGCTTTCTCCTGTTTTCCGGCTATCCGGCACGCGAAAAATAGCGGCAGAAAGACCGAACCGCCACGGGCTCAATCGTTTCTGCCGTTGCTTGGGCCTCGGACGCCGAAAACGCCGAGAGGTTCCCGCTTCGAAAATCAGTCGCGGAAGTTGTTGAACTGCAGCGGCATGCCGAATTCCTTGGCTCGCAGCGCGGCAATGGCTTCCTGCAAGTCGTCACGCTTTTTGCCGGTAATGCGCACCTGTTCGCCCTGAATGGCGGCCTGGACCTTGAGCTTGGCATCCTTGACGTGAGCAACGATTTTCTTGGCCAGCTCTTTGTCGATGCCTTCCTTGAGAACGGCTTCCTGCTTCATCAATTTACCCGACGCAAACGCATCCTTGACCTCAAGGCACTGCACGTCGATCTTGCGCTTGACCAGCGCCAGCTTGAGGATCTCAATCATTGCTTCAAGCTGGAAATCCGCTTCAGCGGTCAGATTGACGGTCAGGTCTTTTTCCTTGAACTCGAAGCTGCCCTTGCCTTTCAGGTCATAGCGACGATCGAGTTCCTTGACGGCGTTCTCGACCGCGTTGGTGACTTCGTGTTTGTCCAGTTCGGATACCACGTCGAACGACGGCATGTAATCTCTCCAAATAAAAGGCGCGCCGAGAAAGCACGCCTTGCTTGCGGTTAAAATCCGCGCTGATTATAACGGGTCTTTTCCATCATTCACTGCGAGCCTCCGATGCGCGCTTCAAACAGAGCAAAAAGTTGATGTCCACCACCTGGCATGTTCTGGGCGCCGGTAGCCTCGGCACTTTATGGGCGACACGTCTGGCACGGTCCGGAGCGTCGGTCAGATTGATTCTGCGTGATACCGCGCGACTGCAGGCCTACGAGGCCGCTGGCGGACTGACGCTCGTGGAACACGGTGAAACACAACGCTTTGCCGTACCCGCCGAAACACCCGAAAGCATTGAACCGATCAGCCGACTGTTGGTGGCCTGCAAAGCCTACGACGCCGAAGCGGCGGTTGCCAAACTGGCGCCGCGCCTGGCGCCGGGTACCGAGGTGATCCTGTTGCAAAACGGTCTGGGCAGTCAGGACGCCGTAGCAATGCAGGTTCCACAGGCGCGCTGCATTTTTGCGTCGAGTACCGAGGGTGCCTTTCGCGATGGTGACTGGCGGGTGGTGTTTGCAGGGCACGGCTTCACCTGGCTCGGGGATACCTGCCACCCGGTCGCGCCGATCTGGCTGGAAGACTTGAGCACAGCCGGCATTCCCCATGAATGGAACACGGAAATTCTGACGAGGCTGTGGCGAAAACTCGCGCTCAACTGCGCGATCAATCCGCTGACGGTGCTGCACGATTGCCGCAATGGCGTCTTACAAGACCACCACTGCGAAGTCGCTACCCTGTGTAGCGAACTGACGGAGTTGCTTGAGCGTTGCGGACAGCCTGCCGCCGCCGAAAACCTGCTGTCGGAAGTCGAACGCGTGATTCACGCGACCGCTGCCAATTATTCCTCGATGCATCAGGATGTTACGAGCCAGCGTCGTACCGAGATCAGTTACCTGCTCGGTTACGCCTGCAAAGTCGCGGAACGTCATCAGCTGACACTGCCCCACCTCACTCAATTGCAACAACGCCTTATCACCCGTCTGCACAGCCTTGGATTGCCCAGCGACTGAGCAGCGGCTACGCTGGCCACTTGTTCCTATTCAGCGAAGAACCTGATGCCATTGCGCCAGCGTCTTGAAAACCTGCCTGTCGGCCAGAAACTTCTGGCCGCCCTGCTGGTGCTGTTGACCACCGTCCTGCTCGTGGCCAACCTGACATTTATCAGCGCCGCGTACTACATCTCGCAGGAAAGCATGGCGCCTCAAGCCTTGCAGACGATCGGCCGCCTGATCTCCAACCCCAGCCTGGTGTCCGAGGCACTCCAATCGCCGCAAAGCGCCGAGCGCCTGCTCAATGAGCTCAATGCCTATTCGCCGTTGCGCGCGGCTGCTCTCTATGACGGCAAGGGCGAGCAGCTCGCGCAATTGCAGCATGGCGAAAAGCTGGAACTGCCCAAACGCTACCGGCATATCGAAGCCTGGCAGGCTACCGAGTTTCGCAGCAATCAAGTCATCACCCTGCCCCGCCCGGGCACCGCTCCCGGGCATTTGCTGCTGGTCGCCAGCAGCGAACTGCCCGTCGCCTTCTATACAGGGACTCTGACCGCGAGCCTCGGCATCCTGATTTTCAGCGTGCTGCTGTGGCTGGTGATCGCTCGCCAGATCAAGCGCCTGATCACCCGACCGATCCATCAGCTCGAAGAGCTGTCCCGACAAGTGACCCGCGAAGAGAATTACGCGTTGCGCGCCTCGCGCGGCAACCACGATGAAATCGGCAGTCTCGCGGAAGCGTTCAACACCATGCTCTCGCGCATCGAAGCCCGGGAGCAGCAGCTCAAACGGGCGCGGGACGACTCACAGGCGGCCTACGACCAGGCCCAGGGTCTAGCCGAAGAAACCCGGCATACCAATCGCAAGCTGGAACTTGAAGTCCAGGTGCGCAGCAAGATCGAAAAGAAACTCACCGGCTTCCAGAATTACCTCAACAGCATCATCGACTCCATGCCGTCAGCGCTGATTGCACTCGACGAACAGCTTTACGTGACGCAATGGAATCAGGAGGCCAGCGCCCTGTCCGGCACGCGTCTGGACGAAGCCTTGAATCAGCCGATCTTCCTGGCTTTCGAGCCGCTCAAGCCGTTTTTGCCGCAGCTCAAGCAAACCGTTGAGCAACACATGGTGGCCAAGATCGAACGGGTTACCTGGGTCAAGGACGAGGAACCCCGGCACTACGCCCTGACATTCTATCCGCTCATGGGGGGCGCAGGGCGCGGCGTGGTGATCAGGATCGACGACATCACCCAGCGCCTGTCCCTGGAAGAAATGATGGTGCAGTCAGAGAAAATGCTCTCGGTCGGCGGTCTTGCCGCTGGCATGGCCCATGAGATCAATAACCCGTTGGGTGCGATCCTGCACAACGTGCAAAACATTCGACGACGCCTGTCGCCTGAACTGCCAAAAAACATCGAAGTGGCGGAACAGGCCAACATCGAACTGGCGACGGTGAACCAGTATCTGCAAATCCGCGAAGTGCCGCAGTTACTCGACGGCATCCAGCAGGCCGGCGCCAGGGCAGCAAAAATCGTTACCCACATGCTCAGTTTCAGCCGCCGCAGCACCCGACAAATGGCCCCGTGCGATTTACCTGCACTGATTGATCAAGCCGTGGAAATTGCCGGCAACGATTTCGATCTGGCCATCGGTTTCGACTTCAAGGGCCAGGCAATCATCCGCCAGTTCGACCCGGCGCTGGGGCCGGTGCCGGGCACTGCGAACGAACTGGAGCAAGTTTTGCTCAATCTGCTGAAAAACGCCGCGCAAGCCATTCACCAGCGCGAAGACGACAGCGAACCGGGGCGGATCATTCTGCGCACCCGACTCAATCCGCCGTGGGCGGAAATCCAGGTCGAGGACAACGGCATCGGCATGAGCGAAAGCGTGCGCAAACGCACGTTCGAACCGTTTTTCACTACCAAGGAAATCGGCCAGGGCACAGGCCTTGGCCTGTCAGTGTCGTATTTCATCATCACCAACAACCACAAGGGTCAGATGGAAGTGCAATCAACCCTGGGCCAAGGCACCTGTTTCACCTTGCGCCTGCCATTGGCAAGCACCCCGCTTGTTTCTCAAGAACTCAATCAGCTAACGAGGTAACCATGGGTTTTCGCCTGTCGAAGATTTACACCCGCACCGGTGACAAAGGTGAAACCGGTTTGGGCGACGGCCGTCGCGTGCCCAAGGATCACCCGCGAATCGAGGCGATTGGTGAGGTCGACACACTCAACAGTCAGGTCGGCGTGCTGTTGGCCGGATTGGCGGCAGAAACAGGCACATGTCCAGGCTTGCACGAAGTGATCGAGGTGTTGGCACCTTGTCAGCACCGCTTGTTCGATCTGGGTGGCGAGCTGGCGATGCCGGTTTATCAAGCGCTGAACGCAGCGGAAATCGAGCGTCTGGAAGCGGCGATCGATGTATGGAACGAAGAGCTGGGGCCGCTTGAGAATTTCATCTTGCCGGGAGGCTCGGCGCTGATTGCCCAGGCCCATGTCTGCCGCAGCCTTGCCCGCAGTGCCGAGCGAAGATGCCAGCAATTGAATGCGATCGAGCCGTTGGCCGGGGTTGGCCTTGCGTACATCAATCGGTTGTCGGATTTGTTGTTTGTCGTGGCGCGAGTGATTGCCAAGCGCCAAGGGATTGCCGAGATTCTTTGGCAGGCCGCGGCAAAACCGGGGGTTTAGTCTGCGCCTGACAGGCTGCTTTCGCCGGCAAGCCGGCTCCTACAAGTGTGCCTAAATCCGTAGGAGCCGGCTTGCTGGCGAAGAGTCCAGCAAACTACACCAAAGAATCAGGCCAGAACGCCCGAATCCCCGCCACACCTTGGGCCCCCGCCGCCCAGGCTTTTTGCAACTCTGCCGGACCCACACCACCGAGCAGGAACACCGGTTTGCTGAATCCGTCGATCAGGCTCGACGCCTGCTCCCAGCCCAACGGCTGCGCATCAGGGTGAGTCAGGGTTGGCTGCACGGGCGACAAGGTGACAAAATCCACGCCCATCTGTTCGGCCAGCGCCAGCTCTTCAGCGTTGTGGCAGGACGCCGCCAACCAGCGCGAGGCTGGCAATGGTCGACCGGCCGCTGCATACTTGCGCAATTGAGCCGAGGTGATGTGCCAGCCAGCTGACGGGAAATCGCCCAGCCACTCGAACGGCCCCTTGATCATCAACTGTGCCTTACCGGCGCACAGGCCCACGGCATCCACCGCCAGATCGCGATACTGCGGATCGTAGCCGTTCGGCGCCCGCAACTGGATCAGCCTGATGCCACCGGCGATGGCTTTCTGAATACCACGCAATAGAGCCGGTGTTTCCAGGTCTTCCGGGGTAATCAGGTACTGCGAAGACAACCGGGCTGCCGCCACAATCGGCTGATTGGCCGCCGGGAACTCATACCCCGACAGATCACGCACAGACACCCAGGCCAGTGGTTGACCTTCGGCGCCATGGGGCTCACCGCTAAATGCCGACACTTCCCAGACATCCAGCAACACCTGCTTGTCCGGATAGTCATGACGGACCTTGATCATCGGACGCGCCGCGCTGACCACGATCCCCAGCTCTTCCTTGAGTTCGCGTGCGAGCGCGGTTTCAACCGACTCGTCGGCCTCGACCTTGCCACCGGGAAATTCCCACAGACCGCCCTGATGCTGGGAATCGGCACGCCGGGCAATCAGGATATTGCCACTGCCATCACGGATGACGGCCGCGGCTACATGGACTCTTTTCACCTTTGCAGTTCCTCCAGTCCGGCCTTCTGCCAGGCCTTGAAGGCGGGCCATTGGTAGAGGGTTTCGACGTAGGCTTCGTCAATCGTGGACAGTTTCACCCGGTAGGTGCGCAGGCGCACAGCAATCGGGGCGAAAAACGCATCGGCCAGACTGACACGACCAAACAGGTAAGGTCCGGATTCGGTCGCGACGGCACGGCACTCGGCCCACAACGCCGACATGCGCTCGATGTCCGCCTGCACATCAGCTGGAATCGGTGACAGGGGTGCATCGTGACTCAGATCAAACGGCATGTTGGCGCGCATGCCAAAGAACCCCGCATGCATCTGTGCGCACGCCGAACGCGCCTGGGCACGGGCGGCGGTATCTTTTGGCCAAAGTCCGGCTTGCGGGAATTGCTCTGCCAGGTACTCGGCAATCGCCAGGGAGTCGGCGACCGTACCGTGTTGGGTTTTCAGCAGCGGGACTTTACCGGTCGGCGAATGCTTGAGCAGACGCTCGCGGGTGTCCGGCTGGTTCAGCTTGATCAGTTCTTCGCTGTAGGCAGTACCGGTCAAATCCAGAGCCAGAGCGCCGCGCAGGGACCAGGAAGAAAGCAGTTTGTCGCCGATGATCAGGTGATAACTCATGTTCAAGCATCCTCAAGCCATATAGATCACCCTGTAGGAGCTGGCTTGCCAGCGAAAGCGTCATCAGCTTCGATACATTGATCGCGGCAAAAGACGCCTTCGCCAGCAAGCCGACTCCTACGGGTTATGGGTCGTTACGTACGGTACTCGGCGTTGATCTTCACGTATTCGTGGGACAGGTCGGTGGTCCAGATGGTTTCGCTGCAATCGCCGCGTCCCAGCTCGATACGGATAGTGATTTCTTCCTGCTGCATGACCGCCGAGCCTTGGGCTTCGGTGTAGGTCGCGGCACGCGCACCACGGCTGGCGATGCACACCTCACCGAGGAACACGTCAATCTTGCTCACGTCCAGGTTCGGTACACCAGCACGACCCACAGCAGCCAGGATACGGCCCCAGTTCGGGTCGGAAGCGAACAGCGCGGTCTTGATCAGCGGCGAATGGGCCACGGTGTAACCGACGTCCAGGCATTCCTGGTGGTTGCCGCCGCCATTGACTTCAACAGTCACGAACTTGGTCGCGCCTTCGCCATCGCGAACAATGGCCTGGGCCACGTCCATGCAGACTTCGAACACCGCTTGCTTGAGCTTGGCGAACAGCTCGCCTTCGGCGCGGGTGATTTCCGGCAGCGCAGCCTGACCGGTGGCGATCAGCATGCAGCAGTCGTTGGTCGAGGTGTCGCCGTCGATGGTAATGCGGTTGAACGACTTGTTGGCGCCATCCAGCATCAGGTTTTGCAGCACGTCGCGAGCGACTTTGGCGTCGGTGGCGATGTAGCCGAGCATGGTTGCCATGTTCGGACGGATCATGCCGGCGCCTTTGCTGATACCCGTGACGGTAATGGTCACGCCGTCATGCTCGAATTGGCGGCTGGCGCCCTTCGGCAGGGTGTCGGTGGTCATGATGCCGGTGGCGGCAGCTTCCCAGTTGTTGACCGACAGGTCATCGAGGGCCGCTTGCAGCGCACCTTCGATTTTCTCCACAGGCAGCGGCTCGCCGATCACACCGGTGGAATACGGCAGCACCTGGCTGGCATCGACTCCGGTCAACTCGGCCAGTTTCGCGCAAGTACGCTCGGCTGCGGCCAGGCCTGGTTCGCCGGTGCCGGCGTTGGCATTGCCGGTGTTGGTCAGCAGATAGCGCACCGGGCCTTGCACGCGTTGTTTGGCCAGGATCACCGGTGCGGCGCAAAAGGCGTTCAGGGTGAACACGCCGGCAACCGTGGAGCCTTCAACACAGCGCATGACCACAACATCCTTGCGCCCCGGGCGCTTGATGCCGGCCGAGGCGATACCGAGTTCAAAACCGGCAACCGGGTGCAACGTTGGCAAAGGACCAAGACCAACAGCCATGAATGCGCTCCTTTAAATGATGTCAGCACCGTTTCAGGATAAACGGTGGTTTGAATGGCAAAACGCCGCGACGGCAAAAGCCGGTCGCGGCGCGGGTATTTCAGCGTTTGAAACGGGTTTTACTGGATCTGCCCGTGGCAATGCTTGAACTTCTTGCCCGAACCGCAGTAGCACAGCTCGTTGCGACCCAGCTTGTGTTCGGCGCGAACCGGAGCGGCGGCCAGGACCACATCGATCTCTTCGCCCAACACTTCCGGTTGCTCCAGACCTGGGGCTTCTTCATGCAGGAACTGCATGCGGGCCGCCAAAGCTTCGGCTTCCTCGCGCAGGCGCTGCTCTTCTTCGATCGGATCTTCGCGGCGAACCTGAACGTGGGACAGCACACGGATCGAGTCGCGCTTGATCGAATCCAGCAGCTCGGAGAACAGCGTGAACGACTCGCGCTTGTATTCCTGCTTCGGATTCTTCTGGGCATAACCACGCAAGTGGATACCGTGACGCAGGTGATCCATGGTCGACAGGTGATCTTTCCACAGGTCGTCCAGCACGCGCAAAACGATTTGCTTCTCGAAGGAGCGCAGCGCTTCGGCGCCCGCCTGGTCTTCTTTCTCGTTGTACGCGGCGATGAGTTCCTGCATCAGTTTTTCACGCAGGGTTTCTTCGTACAGGTGATCGTCTTCGTCGAGCCACTGCTGGATCGGCAGCGCGACACCGAAGTCACTTTGCAACGTAGCCTCAAGACCCGCCACATCCCACTGCTCAGGCAACGATTGCGGAGGAATGTGGGCGCTGACGGTGGCGTTGAGCACGTCCTGACGGAAGTCGGCGATGGTCTCGCCGATATTGTCGGCGGCCAGCAACGTGTTACGCATGTGATAGATCACTTTACGCTGTTCGTTGTTGACGTCGTCGAACTCGAGCAGTTGTTTACGAATGTCGAAGTTGCGGCCTTCAACCTTGCGCTGAGCCTTTTCGATGGCGTTGGTCACCATGCGGTGCTCGATCGCTTCGCCAGGCTGCATGCCCAGGGCCTTCATGAAGTTCTTCACCCGGTCAGAGGCAAAGATGCGCATCAGGCTGTCTTCCAGGGACAGGTAGAAACGGCTGGAACCGGCGTCGCCCTGACGACCGGCACGACCACGCAGCTGGTTGTCGATACGGCGCGATTCATGACGCTCGGAGGCGATCACCTGCAAGCCGCCCGACTCGAGCACTTGCTGGTGACGCTTCTGCCAGTCGGCCTTGATCTGGGCAATCTGCTCAGGGGTCGGGTCTTCCAGCGATGCCACTTCCACTTCCCAGTTACCGCCCAACAGGATGTCGGTACCACGACCGGCCATGTTGGTAGCAATTGTCAGCGCGCCTGGGCGGCCGGCCTGGGCGATGATCTCGGCTTCTTTTTCGTGGAACTTGGCGTTCAGGACCTTGTGTTCGATGCCTTCTTTCACGAGCAGGCTCGACATGTGCTCGGAGGTTTCGATGGTCGCGGTACCCACCAGAACCGGACGGCCGGCAGCCATGCTTTCCTTGATGTCGGCCACGATCGCGGCGTATTTCTCGTCGGCGGTCAGGAACACCAGGTCGTTGTAGTCCTTACGGGCCAACGGCTTGTTCGGTGGAATGACCATGACCTGCAGGCCATAGATCTGGTGGAATTCGAACGCTTCAGTGTCGGCCGTACCAGTCATGCCGGACAGTTTGTTGTACAGACGGAAGTAGTTCTGGAACGTGGTCGATGCCAGGGTCTGACTCTCGGCCTGGATGTTCAGGTTTTCCTTGGCCTCGATGGCCTGGTGCAGGCCCTCGGACAAACGACGGCCCGGCATGGTGCGACCGGTGTGTTCGTCGACCAGGACAACCTGACCGTCCTGCACAATGTACTCGACGTTGCGGTGGAACAGCTTGTGCGCACGCAGGCCGGCATAAACGTGAGTCAGCAGGCTCAGGTTGTGCGCCGAGTACAGGCTTTCGCCTTCAGCCAGCAGGCCGAGGGAGGTTAGCGACTCTTCAACGAACTGGTGACCGGCTTCGTTGAGCTCTACCTGGCGGGTCTTCTCGTCGACAGTGTAATGGCCAGCCTTGGTGACTTCGCCTTCGACTTCTTCGACATGCAATTCCAGCCGCGGGATCAGTTTGTTGATCTCGATGTACAGCTTGGAGCTGTCCTCGGCCTGACCGGAAATGATCAGCGGGGTACGGGCTTCGTCGATGAGGATGGAGTCGACTTCGTCGATCACGGCAAAATTGAGTTCGCGCTGGAATTTTTCTTCCATGCTGAACGCCATGTTGTCGCGCAGGTAATCGAAACCGAATTCGTTGTTGGTGCCGTAGGTGATGTCGGAGGCGTAGGCGGCGCGCTTCTCTTCCGGCGGCTGGAACGGCGTGACCACGCCGACCGTCAGGCCGAGGAATTCGTACAACGGACGCATCCAGTTGGCGTCACGACGGGCCAGGTAGTCGTTCACCGTCACTACGTGCACGCCTTTGCCGGACAGTGCGTTGAGGTAAACGCCCAGTGTTGCCACCAGGGTCTTGCCTTCACCGGTACGCATTTCCGCGATCATGCCTTCATGCAAGGTCATGCCGCCGATCAGCTGGACGTCGAAGTGACGCATGCCCATGACACGCTTACCGGCTTCACGGGCGACCGCAAAGGCTTCTGGCAGCAGTTTGTCGAGGGTCTCCCCTTTGGCGATGCGGGCCTTGAACTCGTCTGTCTTGGCACGCAATTGATCGTCCGAAAGGGCCACCATTTGCTCTTCGAAGGCATTGACGAGTTGCACCGTCTTGAGCATGCGTTTGACTTCACGCTCATTCTTGCTTCCAAAAAGTTTCTTTAACAAAGGCGCAAACATATCGGCAGGATCTTCCACACTAAAGGGATGGAGGGCGGCCCCGTGAGTCGCCCGTGCAGCCCTCATGGCCGCATGCGAACGAGCATTCTACCCGGAAACGGTGGTGAGGAAAGTGGCGAAATTCCACGATGCTGGCACTGCGCTTTGACGGGGCTCACTTAAAATAAGGGCGTTTTGCTCAACTTCAACCCATTCAAGGAAGAAGTTAGTTGTTGATTTAATGGGTAAAGCACACCCAAAAGCAATGGGCGGGTTGATCCGTGCTTTCTGCTACCATGGCGTCTCTGTTACTTCAGGTGTCTGATCATGGCGTTTCGCCCACTTACGGCTAAAGTACCTGCCGTTCTATTACGCGAAGCCAAACCGTTGAAAGCCATCCTCGGCCACGCTCAACGACTGGGTCATCTGCAGCGTCTGCTTGAAAGTCAACTGCAACCCGCCGCTCGCGAGCATTGCCACGTGGCCTCCTGGCGCGAAGGCAGTTTGTTGCTGATTGTCACCGATGGGCATTGGGCGACCCGGCTGCGTTACCAGCAAAAGCGCCTGCAGCGGCAATTGCAGATGTTCGATGAGTTTGCCAGTCTGACCCGAATCCTGTTCAAAGTTCAGCCACCGACCGTTCAGCAAGGTGCGACCGGGCATACCATGGATTTGTCCAACGTTGCGGCCGCGACCATTCAGGCCACGGCCGATGGCATCAGCGACCCGAATTTGCGGGCAGCGCTGGAGCGGCTGGCGGCGCACGCCAAATCCAAGGCTTAAAAGATCGCAGCCTTCGGCAGCTCCTACATTGGGATTGCGAGTACCCCGAGGCTGCGATCTTTTGCTTTCAGCGGCGTTTTTTGCTGCCCAGCAACGACCCCATCAAACCACGCACCAACTGTCGGCCAATCTGGTTCGCTGCCTGTTGCATCGCCGATTTCAACGCCTTCCCTGCCGCGGTGCCGAGAAACTCTCCGGCCTGTTCGGTGAAACTCGGTTCCTGCTTGCCCTGCTCCGATTCGGGTTCAGGTGCCAAGCCCTTGCGTCCCATCAGCACTTCATAGGCTGATTCGCGATCGATCGGCTTGTCATACCGCCCCTTTAACGGTGAGCCTGCGATCAAAACCATGCGCTCGGTTTCGCTCAACGGCCCGATTCGCGATTGTGGCGGTGCCACCAACACCCGCTGGACCATCTGCGGCGTGCCTTTCTCTTGAAGCGTGCCGACCAGCGCCTCGCCAATGCCAAGCTCGGTCAGCACCGACAAGGTGTCGAACGCCGGATTTGGCCGAAATCCCTCGGCAACCGCCCGCAGGGACTTCTGCTCCTTGGCGGTGAAGGCGCGCAAACCGTGCTGAATACGCAAGCCCAACTGAGCCAGCACGTCGTCCGGCAAATCGCCCGGCGACTGAGTGACGAAGTACACGCCCACGCCTTTCGAACGAATCAGCCGTACAACCTGTTCCAGACGATCGCGCAATGCCTGTGGTGTGCCGTTGAACAACAAGTGTGCCTCGTCGAAAAACAGCGCCAGCAGCGGTTTGTCGGCATCACCGCGCTCCGGCAGTTGTTCGAACAGTTCGGCCAGCAGCCACAAAAGGAATGTCGCGTAGACCTTGGGCGCTTCGTGCACCAGGCGACTGGCATCAAGCAGGTGAATACGCCCGCGTCCGTCTGCGGTCGGTTGCAACAAGTCTTCCAGTTGCAGCGCCGGTTCACCGAACAGCGCTTCGGCGCCCTGCTGCTCCAGGGTGGCCAGTCGGCGTAAAAGCGCCTGACTTGAACCCGTGGTCATCAGGGCCGCGTCGTCCCCCAGCAGCACCGGGTTGTCCTTGAGATGGTTGAGCAATGCCTTCAAATCTTTCAGATCCAGCAGCAACAGACCTTCACGGTCCGCGACCTTGAACGCTGCATACAGCGCGGACTGCTGACTGTCGGTCAGTTCCAGCAGGCTGCCGATTAGCAGCGGCCCCATTTCACTCAAGGTGGTACGCAAAGGATGACCGGACTGACCATGAATGTCCCACAAGGTCACCGGATACGCCTGAGGCTGATGGTTCAGCCAAGGCATCCCGGCAATCCGTTCTGCGATCTTGCCCTGGGGGTTGCCCGCGGCACCCAGGCCGCACAGGTCTCCCTTGATGTCGGCCGCGAACACTGCCACTCCCGCATCGCTGAAGGCTTCGGCCAGGCGTTGCAAAGTCACGGTTTTACCAGTGCCGGTTGCACCCGCGATCAATCCGTGACGATTCGCCAGGCGAAAGTCCTGGGAAATCGGTTGCCCCGCCAGATCGGCGCCGATGACGAGTTGCGATGAGTCAGGCATTTGGTCACCCAATGGTTAATCTTTAGTCCTGCTCGGCCGATAGCTACTTCGACAAAGCAATCAGACACGATCTGATCAGAAATTTCCCTAAGGAGAGGCGGAAATATCAGTTGCTTTCAACATTGCCTACAGTGCGTCCCTTTATAAAAGCACGCGTTGGACATTAAGACCTTAGCGGAACCCCAAGCCATGAACAAAAATCTGCGTTTCAGCCATAAAATCCTGCTTGCCGCCGCGCTCATCGTTATTGCCGCTTTCGCCTCATTCACGTTGTACAACGACTATCTACAGCGCAACGCGATCCGCGAAGACCTGGACAGCTACCTCAACGAGATGGGCGACGTCACCGCCAGCAATATTCAGACCTGGCTGGCCGGCCGCATTTTGCTGATCGAAAACCTTTCGCAAAACATTGCGATCAATGCGGAACAATCCAACGTCGCCAACCTGCTTGAGCAGAAAGCCCTGACGTCGACCTTCATGGCATCCTACCTGGGTGACGCCACGGGGCACTTCACTATACGTCCTGATGCAAAGATGCCTGACGGCTTCGATCCGCGCGTTCGTCCCTGGTACAAAGGTGCCGAAAACAGCAGCACGCCGACCCTGACCGAACCGTACATCGATGCGGCGACCGGCCAGTTGATCATCTCCATGGCCGCTGCCTCGAAAAAAGCCGGACAGAGCGTGGGCGTTGTAGGTGGTGACCTGAGCCTGCAAACCCTGATCGAGACCCTCAGTGCCCGCGATTTCGATGGCATGGGTTTCGCGTTTCTGGTCAGCGCCGACGGCAAGATCCTGGTTCATCCGGACAAAACCCTGGTAATGAAATCCCTGAGCGAGGCGTTTGCGAAAGACACTCCTCGCATCGGCAGCGGTTTCAGCGAAGTCGATGTCGACGGCAAGACCCGCATTGTCTCGTTCACCCCGATCAAAGGCCTGCCTTCGGTCAACTGGTACATCGGTCTGTCGGTCGACAAGGAAAAAGCCTTCTCGATGCTCAGCGAATTCCGCACCTCGGCGGTGGTTGCAACCGTGATCGCCGTGGCGATCATCATCGCCCTGCTGGGCATGCTGATCCGCATTCTTATCCAGCCTCTGCACGTCATGACCCGCGCCATGGCCGATATCGCCGACGGCGAGGGCGACCTGACCAAGCGCCTGACCATTGAGAACAACGACGAATTCGGCAGCCTCGGCACCGCCTTCAACCGTTTCGTTGAGCGCATCCACGGTTCGATCCGTGAAGTGTCTTCCGCTACCGGTCAGGTCAACGAAGTGGCCTTGCGGGTGGTGGCGGCTTCCAATTCGTCGATGTACAACTCCGACCAGCAAGCCTCACGCACCAGCAGCGTTGCCGCGGCCATCAACCAACTCGGTGCCGCCGCCCAGGAAATCGCCCGCAATGCCGCGCAAGCATCGAACCAGGCCAGCGACGCCCGCAGCCTCGCCGAAGACGGCCAGCAAGTGGTGGATCGCAGCATTGCCGCGATGAATCAACTGTCGAGCATGCTCAGCGCGTCGAGCAGCAACATCGAATCGCTGAACAGCAAAACCGTGAACATCGGGCAAATTCTCGAAGTGATCACCAGCATTTCCCAGCAAACCAACCTGCTTGCACTCAACGCCGCGATTGAAGCGGCCCGTGCCGGCGAAGCCGGGCGTGGTTTTGCCGTGGTGGCTGACGAAGTCCGCAATCTGGCGCACCGCACCCAGGAGTCGGCGCAGCAAGTGCAGACCATGATCGAGGAACTGCAAATCGGCGCCCGAGAATCGGTCAGCACCATGAGCGACAGTCAGCGTCACAGCCAGGACAGCGTGGAAATCGCCAATCTGGCGGGCGAGCGCCTCAACAGCGTGACGCTGCGTATCGGTGAAATCGACGGCATGAACCAGTCGGTCGCTACCGCGACCGAGGAACAGACGGCCGTGGTGGAGTCGATCAATGTCGACATCACCGAGATCAATACGCTGAACCAGGAAGGCGTGGAGAACCTGCAATCGACGTTGCGCGCGTGCTCGGATCTTGAACAGCAGGCGGCGCGTTTGAAGCAGTTGGTTGGCAGTTTCCGCATCTAGCGCCGGATCGGCCACTTTGCCGGCAAGTCGGATCGCCGCATCGCAGCTCCTACAGGGTTAAGCACAAGACCTGTAGGAACTGGCCCCGCCATCACAACCCCAACCGAACAACTATCCTTCATAAAGGTCAACCAAGGGAGAACCAGGACCGGAGGGATGCTCATCGTGCATATCGCTGACATAACCATGTTCTACGCCCCTGCCAGCGGTGGCGTTCGCACTTATCTGGATGCCAAGCATCGTCGCCTGGGCATCAAGCCGGGCATTCGCCACAGCTTGCTGATTCCCGGCTCCTCCTTTAGCGAACACGACGGCATATTCAAGGTTCCGGCACCCGCCCTGCCCTTCGGCAAGGGATATCGATTCCCTCTCCGTCTCGCGCCCTGGCGCAACGTCCTGCAGGATTTACAGCCCGATCTGATTGAAGTGGGTGACCCCTACCTCACCGCCTGGGCTGCGCTGGATGCTCGACGCCAACTCGATGTGCCCGTCATTGGTTTCTATCATTCAGACCTGCCGCTGCTGGTCAGCAATCGCATGGGTAATTGGGTGACCAACAATGTCGAGGCCTATGTCAGCAAGCTATACGGCAACTTCGATCGGGTACTGGCGCCAAGTCGGGTCATGGCCGACAAACTGACCGGGCTGGGTGTCAGGAATGTTTTCGTGCAACCACTGGGCGTCGATCTGCAGACCTTCACTCCGGATGCCAGAGATCCAGAGTTGCGTGCCGATTTGGGTATCGATGAAGACACCCATCTGCTGATCTTTGCCGGACGTGGCTCCAAGGAAAAAAATCTGCCGGTACTGCTCGACTGCATGAAGCGCCTGGGACGGCGCTATCACCTGTTGCTGGTCGGCTCGTCGATGCCCGGAGCGGTGCCGTCCAACGTCAGCGTGATCGATCAGTTCTGCCCCGCCACGCAAGTCGCCCGCCTGATGGCCAGTGCCGATGCGTTGCTCCACGCCGGTGACCAGGAAACCTTCGGCCTGGTGATCCTCGAAGCGATGGCGTGCGGTATTCCGGTGGTGGCCGTCGCGGCCGGCGCCTTTGAGGAAATCGTCACCGAAGAAGGCGGCCTGCTGTGCGCGCCGAACAATCCCACGGCCATGGCCAATGCGGTGCGTGAATTGTTCGCCTCAGACAGCGCCGCGCTGGGAAGACAGGCGCGCAAACATGTCGAACGTTTTTACGCCTGGGATTCGGTGGTCGACAGCCTGCTGGGGCACTACCACGCCGTGCTCGGCACGCAATGGCCGCAGACGGCCAATGGCTGAGTCCATGAACAGTCCAGCTCTGTTATTGGTATTGCATGATGTCGCTCCGCAAACCTGGGCCGACTATCGACCCTTCGTCGAAGCCGTCGACGCGCTAGGTGGTGTACCAATGACCTGGCTGGTGGTGCCGAACTACCATAAGGACAACGATCTCGGCGCTCATCCCGACTTTCGCCGTTTTCTAAGTGACAGGGTCGCCCGTGGTGACGAATTGACGCTGCACGGTTACTTCCATTGCGATGACGGACCAATGGCAAGCAATGCCCGGGACTGGTTCATGCGCCGGATTTACACCCACGAAGGCGAGTTTTATCAATTATCTCGCGAAGCCGCTCTCGCCCGCCTGCGTTCGGGGATCGACCTGTTTCGCCGCCATGACTGGCCGCTGCAGGGATTCGTCGCTCCGGCCTGGCTGATGAGCGAAGGCACCCGACAGGCCTTGCGAGAGTTACCTTTGAGCTACACGAGCGACCCGCAGTTTCTGTACCGCTTGCCGGAATTTACTGCAATCGATGCGCCCGGTCTGGTGTGGAGCGCCCGCAGTGCCTGGCGTCGCGGCGTTTCCAAACTCGTCAATGACCAGCGCGAACAACGCTGGCGACACGCTCCAGTGATTCGTCTTGGTTTGCACCCGGTCGACATGCGCCATGACTTCTCGCGGCGTTACTGGCTGAACACCCTTGAACGCCTGCTCGATCAAGGACGCGTACCGATGACCAAGACCCGTTGGCTGGCCCAGCAAAGCGACAGAATCGGTCGTGTCGCATGAGTCGCATTATTCTTTTACTGATTGGCCTACTCGCTGCGGTGCTGATTCCAACGTTGCTGGGCGGCAGTGAGACCTGGTCGCGGCTGAGCGGTTTTCCACGAACCTGGCTGCTGATCATGTTCGGTATGATCGTGCTGTGCTGGCTGGTGAACTCCCTGCGTTTAAGTCTGCTATTGGGAGATCAACGCCACAAGGTGAACGGACTCAAAAGCCTCGGCGTGGTAATGGCAGCCGAGTTTGCCTACTGCGCCACACCCGGCGGTAGTGGCGGCCCCTTGACCATCATGGCGCTGCTTGCCCGCAACGGCGTACGCCCGGCCCGGGGTAGCGCGGTATTTGCCATGGACCAACTGAGCGATCTGCTGTTTTTTCTCTGCGCCCTGAGCGGAATTCTGATCTATTCACTGTTCCAACACCTCAGCCAGCGTATGGAGTGGTTGCTGACCGTCAGCGCCATTTCGATGTTTGGCGGGTTGCTCAGTTGCGTGATGCTGGCCCGTTATCACCGGTTAGTGATTCGAATGAGCGGTCGATTGCTCGCCCGTCTGAATGTCCAGACCGCCACCCGAATGCGCTGGGCGAGAAAACTCCTGCATTTTCTGGCGGCTTTTACTGACACGCTGAAGTTACCCTTTCAGACACTGATCACGGTGTTTGCGCTGACCTGTGTGCATTGGGCGTTGCGCTATAGCGTGCTGTACCTGGCGTTGCGTGGGCTTGGCGCAGATCTGCAATGGGCCTGGAGCTTTCTTGTGCAGATGCTTGCACTCAGCGCCGGGCAATTCAGCCTGCTGCCAGGCGGTGCCGGAGCGGCGGAGTTGACGTCAGCGGCGTTGCTGGCGCCCATGGTAGGTAAGTCCACAGCAGCAGCGGCGATTCTGATTTGGCGTGCGGTGACGTTTTACTTCTACTTGCTGGCCGGTGGGCCGGTGTTTTTGCTGATGCTCGGGCGGCCGTTGTTGAAGAAGCTGACGAAGGTTAAGCGAGCATAAAGATTGCAGCTTTGGGCAACTCCTACTGAGATTTTTCGTCGGTTTGACGTTTCAACTCTTCCCACAATTTCGCGGCGTCAGGAAATTCCGTTCCGGTTTCAGGCTCCATGTCGTCCGGGTCGTAGCGGCTCAAACAACCCTCACCCAGCGTGGCGGGAGCCTTGGATGTTGCTTTGTCCAGTGGATCGGCCATGGTCATGTCCTCAGGGCAGAAACGGCGAAGGGCCTGAAGCGATTGAACGCCCAGGCCCTTCGAATTTCAACCATCGGGTGGTGCTATCAGAACACCACAGTCTTGTTGCCATGCACCAGCACCCGGTCTTCCAGGTGATAACGCAGGCCGCGGGCCAGTACCATTTTCTCGACGTCACGACCGAACCGCACCATGTCTTCGATGCTGTCGCTGTGGCTGACGCGCACGACGTCCTGCTCGATGATCGGGCCGGCGTCCAGCTCTTCGGTCACATAGTGGCAGGTCGCGCCGATCAACTTCACGCCACGCAGGGACGCCTGGTGATAAGGCTTGGCACCGACGAACGATGGCAGGAAGCTGTGGTGAATGTTGATGACCTTCTGCGCATACTCGCGACACAACTGCGGTGGCAGAATCTGCATGTAACGGGCAAGTACCACTACTTCGGCGTCGTGCTGTTTGACCAGGCGCGACACTTCGGCGAATGCCGGTTGTTTATCCTGCGGATTGACCGGGACGTGGTAGTACGGAATGCCGTGCCACTCCACCATGCTGCGCAAGTCATCATGGTTGGAAATCACGCAGGAAATCTCGCAGTCCAGCTCATCGCTGTGCCAGCGGTGCAACAAGTCCGCCAGGCAGTGCGACTCGCGGCTGGCCATCAGAACCACGCGTTTCTTCTGTTCGGTGTCGGTGATGCGCCAGTCCATCGAGAACTCTTCGGCGATCGGGGCAAAGGCTTCGCGCAACGCTTCGATACCGAACGGCAGCGAATCGGCGCGAATTTCGTGACGCATGAAGAACCAGCCACTGAGATTGTCCGAGTGATGGCTCGCTTCAGTGATCCAGCCGTTGTGTGATGCCAGAAAGTTACTGACTTTGGCAACGATGCCGACACGGTCCGGGCAAGAAATCACCAGGCGAAAGGTGCGCATGAGGGGGAAACTCCAGAACTTCGCAAAGGCGGCCATTCTAGCGATTGTGCAAAAAAACTGCAGTATTGATGACACCCTGCGCTGCCAGAAGGCAGGCCCCGCACGATGAGCATCGCCGTGCTCAACCCTGCGGCTGCTCTTGCGAAGCTGCTCATTTGTTAATTTATGTTTTTTTCCTGAGGTCGAAATCACACTTTTAATTGCATTACCAATGTGTCCAGAATCCATGCAACTAAAGTAAATAAACTTGGTTTAAATGTTTACTTGATGAAACACCCTGACTATTATTGCCGCACTGTCACCTGCCATCCAGCGCAAAACATAAGGTAGTCACCATGTCCTTGATCAACGAATATCGCGCCACCGAAGAAGCTATCAAAGAGCTGCAAGCCCGTTTGAAGAACCTGTCCCAAGACGACAAGCTGCAAACCGAGCTGGAATTCGAAGGCAAACTGCGCACCCTGATGGGCGAATACTCCAAGTCCCTGCGCGACATCATCGCGCTGTTGGATCCAGACTCCAAAACCAAAGCACCACGCGGCGCTGCCGTCAAAACGACTGGCACCAAGCGTGCTCGCAAAGTTAAACAATACAAAAACCCGCACAACGGCGAAGTCATCGAAACCAAAGGTGGCAACCATAAAACTCTGAAAGAGTGGAAAGCCAAGTGGGGCGGTGACGTGGTTGAAGGCTGGGCTACCCTGCTGGGCTAAGCCGCAGAGCTTGTCGCAGACGGATCCGTGACAAAAAAGAACGCCAGCAGATGCTGGCGTTTTTTATGCGCGATATTCAACCCGAGGCATGTTCGATTTCAAAGATCCAAACGTTTGCGTAATTTCTGGACATAGTCCTGCCACTCACTCAATACCATTTGCTGAAACGGCGTAGCAGTTACACTCAACTGGGCTGCAGCCTCTACGAAACTTTCCAAGGTATTGGGTGCACCCCATTCAGGGTCTGTCAGACGCTTCTGACAGAACATTCGCCATCGCTCTTGTTCTTCGATACTCAACGTGTCGGAAAAGTTACGAGCGCGATATCGAAACAATAATTCCGGCAAACGCTCATCATCGAAAGGCCACGACTCTTGCGCTAATTGAACAGGGTCGACGTTTCTGACTTGTTCGCACAGGCGACGATCCCGATCCCCGATAAATCCATCGTACAACTGTTGTTCGGGGTCTTGGCTCTGGGTGAAATCCTCCTTGGCATAAATTGTCAGCACTTTATCCAGCCAAACTTTCTGCGCCTCACTTAGCCGCAGCGCACGTTGCTGATAAAGCGGCATGTCCAGGCCCAGACGTTGCTGATCTTCAGCACGAAGTACCGCCAAAGGTGCCACCACCGGGCATTTGTTGATGTGGATAAGTTTCAGCGGTACCGGCAATTGGCCCGCAAGCAGGTCATCACGGCGTGTGTACAGGTGCTGACGCAACGCCTCGGCATCCAGGTCGAGCAGCCCTTGTGGATCAAGGTGCAGGTCACAGACAATCAGGGCATTCCTGTTGCGTGGATGCCAGGCCAAAGGCAAAACGACACCCACGTAATTGCGCGCCGCCGAAAACCGCCCGGAAACATGCACCATCGGTTGCAGCAGGCGAATCTGATCCATAACCTTTTGTTTGCTGCGCAATTGAAACAGCCAGTCATACAACTTTGGCTGTTTTTCCCGAATCAGGCGTGCCAAGGCAATCGTCGCGCGAACATCCGACAGCGCTTCGTGGGCGTGACCATGATCAAGACCGTTGGCAGCGGTCAGACGCTCGAGCTTAAGCGTAATCCGCCCCTCGTCATCCGTCGGCCAGACGATGCCGTCCGGACGCAAGGCGTAAGCGGCACGAACCACATCGATCAAGTCCCAGCGGCTGTTTGCGCCCTGCCACTCACGGGCGTAAGGATCGAAAAAGTTTCGATAAAGACTGTAGCGGGTCATCTCGTCATCGAAACGCAAGGTGTTGTACCCCGCGCCACAGGTGCCCGGCGCCGCGAGCTGGGCATGCACACGCGTCATGAAATCGGCTTCGCTCAAACCCTGTTCGGCCAGTAAAGTCGGAGTGATCCCGGTGATCGCACAAGCGGCCGGGTGCGGCAGGATGTCCTCGCTTGGCTGGCAAAAGAGGTTGACCGGTTCGTCTATTTCATTGAGGTCGAAGTCGGTGCGCAGCCCGGCCATCTGTAAAGGGCGGTCGCAGCGGGGATTGATGCCAGTGGTTTCGTAGTCGTACCAGAAAATGGAGGTCACGGGCGATTCCTGAACTGAAGATCGGCAAAGTTTAGGCGTTCACGTCCCGCCTGGGCCAGTAGTCTTGCCATTCAAGCAGCTTGCGCAAAATGATGTGCATTACATTGTTATGTCGTATTACCCAAGGAGGCTGCTAGCATCGGGACACCGACTCCCGATCCAGGCCACATCATCAGGTTGCCCATGCTCGAGACCACAGCACCGCCACGGAATGCAACGCTGTCACCACCACTGGATACGCGGCATCAGGTCGAAACGCCCGAAGGCATCGACTTGCCACTGCGACCAGCCGGATTGATGGTGCGTGCCCTGGCGTTCTCCATAGACCTTGGCGTGCGCGGTGTGATTCTGGGCCTGCTGTTTATTGTCCTGGCGATGCTCGGCAAACTGGGCGCAGGGCTGGGCTCGATCCTGCTGTTCGTGATCAGTTGGTGGTACATGGTGTTGTTCGAAGTGCTTAACCAGGGCCGCTCACCGGGCAAGCAATGGATGGGATTGCGCGTGGTGCAGGACGATGGCACGCCCATCGGCTGGTCCGCTTCGCTGCTGCGCAACTTGCTGCGTTTTGTCGATCTGCTGCCGTTCGGGTACTTCTTTGGCGCCATCAGCTGCCTGCAACACCCAAACTTCAAGCGCCTTGGCGACATTGCCGCCGGCACACTGGTGATTTACCGCGATCAACCGCTCATTCGTCCCGAGCTGCCCGAGGCCCAGCCTTGCCGACCGCCATTGGCACTGACCCTCATCGAACAGCGGGCCATTCTTGGCTTTGCCGAACGCCAGGGTGAACTCTCTCAAGCGCGCACCCATGAACTGGCGTCCATCCTCGCGCAACCCTTTCAGGTTCCTGCTCCGCGAGCGGTGGAAGCGCTCAATGGCATCGCTCGCGGCTTGTTGGGACCGGCATGAAGCAAAGTCTCTTCGAGCATCGGCACCAGGCCGAATGGGCGCAGTTTTCCCTCCAGCTGGCGAGCTTGGAGCGGGACCGCAAAGCCCAAGACCTCGACAGTTTCCCGAGCAACTACCGACGCCTTTGCCATCACCTGGCAATTGCCCGGGAACGTGGCTACAGCAGCTTTCTGGTGGACTCATTACAGCAACAAGTACTGCGCGGACATCAACAACTCTATCGTCACCGCAGCCGACTGGGCGCCAATGTGCTGGCATTCATCCTCGCGGACTTCCCGCAACTGGTGCGTGAACAATGGCGCTTCGTACTTGCCGCCAGCCTGATGTTTTTTGGCAGCCTGGGCGGGTTCGCGCTGCTGGTGTATGTGTTCCCGGACCTGATCTACAACCTGATCCCTGCCCCCCAGGTCAGCGAAATGCAAAGTATGTACGACCCCGTCGCCGGTCATCTCGGGCGCACAGCGGAGCGTGCCGCCAGTGAAGACTGGGTGATGTTCGGCTACTACATCATGCACAACATCGGCATTGCCTTTCAGACCTTCGCCAGCGGTTTGCTGCTGGGGATGGGCAGTGTGTTTTTCCTGATTTTCAACGGTTTGATGATCGGCGCAGTCGCCGGACACCTGACGAATATCGGCTACGGACAAACCTTTTGGCCATTCGTGATCGGTCACGGTGCCTTTGAACTCACCGCCATCGCCCTGGCCGGTGCTGCCGGTTTGCAACTGGGTTGGGCTCTGATCGCACCGGGGCGCCTGACGCGCACTGAAGCCTTGCGGCTGGCGGCGCACAAAAGCGTCCTGATGATTTGCGGGGTCATGTTATTTTTGCTGATTGCTGCGTTCATCGAGGCCTATTGGTCATCAATGACCGGCCCCACGGCCGTGATCAAGTACCTGGTCGGTGCGGGGCTATGGGTGCTGGTGCTGATTTATCTGCTGTTTGCCGGACGCCAACGTCATGCGCCTGAGTGACGCCACCGTGGCCATCCGCCCTCGCACAACCTGGGAAGCCATGGACCTGGGGGTACTCCTGAGCCAGCGCCATCGGCGCCTGTTGATGACCAGCTGGGCGATCATCACCATTCCGGTTTTCGCGCTGCTGACCTGGGGGCTTTGGGATTCGCCATCCCTTGCCGTGTTCATCTTCTGGTGGCTGAAACCGGCGTTCGACCGCCTGCCGCTGTACATCCTGTCCAAAGCCCTGTTCGGCGAAACACCCACGCTCAAACAGGCACTTTACCAATGGCCGCGATTACTCAGACCGCAATTGCTCGCCAGCCTGACCTGGCGCCGTTTGAGTCCGACTCGCAGTTTCGTGATGCCGGTGATGCAACTGGAAGGTCTGGACGGGCATCCGCGCCAGCAACGTTTGCGCGTGCTGCTGCAGCGAGACGCCAGCGCCGCGCGCTGGCTGACAATCATCGGCGTCCATCTGGAAGGCGCCTTGTGGATCGGTCTGATGGCGTTGTTTTATTTCCTGCTGCCCGAGCAAGTCGCGATTGACTGGAGCTGGCAGACGCTGATCAGCGCGATGACCCAGGACTGGCGCTGGCTGGAGCACCTGACCAACGCTTTCTATGTCGTGGTGCTTGTCGTCTGGGAACCGGTTTATGTTGCCTGTGGATTCAGCCTGTATCTGAACCGGCGCACCGTATTGGAAGCCTGGGACATCGAACTGGTGTTCCGTCGCCTCCGTCAGCGCGTAGTCGCTGTAAGCAGCGCGCTGTTACTGGCGGTGTTCCTGCTACTGCCGACAGCGCATACAGTGTGGGCCGCCGAACCGGACGTATCCCCCGACAGCCCGCGTTTGCTCGATCAACCCCTGACCAGCCAAGCCTCCCGTGACAGCATCAAGGCCCTGCTCGATCAACCGCCCTTCAAGAACAGGGAAGCGGTAACACGCTACCGATTCGGCGAGGACAAACCGGACGCCGAATCCCCAAACGACGATAAAACGCCGCAATGGCTGAAGGCGTTGTTCAAGCTGTTTGACGGCCAGCGATTCGCTGCGGCGGCGACAGTCATTGAAGTTGTCTTGTGGGGGGCGTTCATCAGTGGCCTCGCGGTGTTGATCTGGCGCTATCGCGACGCGTTGCAGACGTTGGTCAACCGGCGTCCGACGCGAAAGCGAAAGGCCGAACTCCCCTTGCCACAGCAGGCGTTCGGACTGGATCTAAAGCCAGAATCCTTGCCCGACGACATCGCCACCAGTGCTGAACACCTGTGGCAAACCAACCCGCGCGAGGCCCTCGGGTTGCTCTACCGCGCCCTGCTCAGCCGCTTGCTGCACGACTTCAACATATCGTTTAAAAGCGCCGACACCGAAGGCCAGGTGCTCAAGCGCATCGAGCAACTGCAACAACCGGCCCTGCTGGCTTTCAGCAGAGCCCTGACCGGGCACTGGCAAAACATGGCCTATGGTCATCGCTTGCCCCCGCTCCAGACGCAGCAGGAACTGTGTGAAACCTGGCGCGATCTGTTCGGTCCGGGAGCAACCCATTGAGTCGGCGTGGATGGATAGTGATCGGCGTGCTCGGTATTGTTCTGCTCGCAATATCGAGTGTTTATCTGTACCTCAAGGCCACACCCTTTCAGGAAGAAATCGATCACGGTCCCTCTCCCGAGGCCCAGGCCAATCCCTATCTGGCAGCGGAACACTTCCTGCGCAAGCAAGGCCTGACCGTCACCCACGCCAATGGACTCGACGCCCTGCCGGCCCTCGACCCGCGCCAGCACAGCCTGCTGTTGCTCGGGGACCGCTACAACATGACCCCACGACAGATTGATCAAGTGATGAACTGGACCCGGGGCGGTGGGCGGCTGTTGTTCGTCGCCCAATCGCTGTGGGATGAAAAACTGGGCCAGAGCAATGACCTGCTGCTTGATCGAGTGCAGATTCACCAGTCGCTGAGCAAAGACCTCAAGGGCCCGCCGCCCAATGTCGGCGAAGATCCCTACCCCAACCTGACCAGACTTTACCTGGAAGACGAAGATGCACCGGCCTTCGCCGGTTTCGACACCGCCTTCCATCTCGAAGACCCGAACAACCTCGCCCAGGCCTGGGCCAACAGCAGCAAAGCCACGCACATGATGCAGCTCGGGCTCGGGCTCGGCTCAGTCATTGTGGTCACCGATGCGGACCTGTGGAAAACCCCGACCATCGACCTGTACGACAACGCCTGGCTGCTTTGGTACCTGACCGCCGACACCGATGTGACATTGGTCTTCAATACCGATCACGACAGTCTGCCGACCTTGCTGCTGCGCTACTTCCCCCAGGCGCTGGTGGCCTTGTTCGCGCTGATCTGCCTGGGCTTCTGGCACCTGGGCGTAAGACAGGGCCCTCTGCTGGAGCCCGCGCCGAAGGCACGTCGGCAACTTCAGGAACACCTGCGCGCCAGTGCCGACTTCATCTGGCGCCGCAGCGGTCAGGCCCACCTGCTGCAGGCTTTGCAGCAAGACATCCTGCGCCGTGCACGACGTCGCTACCCGGGTTTTGAACAGCTTGACGTTGCCGAACAATGGCAGGTGATTGAACGCCTTACCGGCCAACCCACACACGCTATCAGCCAGGCCATGACCCCACGCCCGAAACGACGAGTGTCCAGCGTTGATTTCAGCCGTCAGGTCGCCCACCTGCAAATCTTGAGGAACGCCCTATGAGTGAAGCGATCGAGCCGGATGTACCAAGCCATGCCGCTCAGCAACGCCAGCGCGCCAGCCAGTTGGCCCGGGCTTTGCGCCAGGAACTGCAAAAAGCCTTGATCGGCCAGGACACGGTGATCGACGACGTCCTGACCGCGCTGATCGCCGGCGGTCATGTGTTGCTTGAAGGTGTACCGGGGCTGGGCAAAACCCTGTTGGTACGCGCCCTCGCCCGCTGCTTCGGCGGTGAGTTCGCTCGCATCCAGTTCACCCCGGACCTGATGCCCAGCGACGTCACCGGTCATGCGGTGTACGACTTGCAGACCGAGCAATTCAAGCTGCGCAAAGGCCCGCTGTTCACCAACCTGCTGCTGGCCGACGAGATCAACCGCGCCCCGGCGAAAACCCAGGCCGCGCTGCTCGAAGCCATGCAGGAACGCCAGGTCACCCTCGAAGGTCGCGCCCTGCCTATCGCGCAACCGTTCATGGTGCTCGCCACGCAAAATCCGATCGAACAGGAAGGTACTTATCCACTGCCCGAAGCGGAGCTGGATCGCTTTATGCTCAAGGTACGCATGGACTACCCGGACGCCGACCAGGAGCTTTCCATGGTGCGTCAGGTCAGCCGCTCGACTCGCGCCGACATGCTTGACGTGCAGCCCCTACGCACACTGCTGCAAGCCAAGGATGTGCTGGCCCTGCAACGTATCGCCAGCGATTTGCCACTGGACGATCAGGTGCTCGATTACGCCGTGCGCCTGGCGCGGTCCACCCGCAATTGGCCTGGCCTGATCCTCGGCGCCGGCCCGCGAGCGTCCATCGCGCTCGTGCGTTGTGCCCGGGCTCGAGCGTTGCTGCGAGGTGGCGAGTTCGTCATCCCTGATGACATCAAGGGCTGCGCACTGGCCGTGTTGCGCCATCGCGTGCGCGTTGCGCCGGAGCTGGATATCGAAGGTCTGGACGTCGATCAGGTACTCCAGCAATTGCTCGATCAAGTGCCGGCGCCGCGCCAGTGAAGCCGTCGCGCCTGTTGCTGATCTGGCTGGTGATCCTGCTGGCATGCGGCATTGCGCTGGGTACATTGCGGGCATTGGAAATCGCCATGCCATCGAATCTCACGGCGATCAACTGGGGATTGTTGTTGGCGTTGTCGGCCCAGGCCATTCTCGATGCCGTGCGCTTGAAGCGCCTGCCCTCGCCCCGGCTGAAGCGCCAACTGCCCGCCACCCTGGCGCTTGGACGGTGGAGCGATGTGCAACTGACCATCGCGCATGACTTTGCACAGCCACTGAACATACAAATCTTTGATCATGTGCCGCCGGGCCTGAGCTTCGAAAACCTGCCCCTCATTGCCCAACTGCAACCCGACCATCACAGCAGCGTCGGTTATCGGCTACGCCCACTCAAACGCGGTCACTTCGGGTTCGAACAGTGCGAAATCAACTTGCCGAGCCCGCTGGGCTTATGGTCCGACAATCGCTTGCTCAATGTACCCGACCATACCCGCGTCTACCCCGACTTCACCCGCCTCTATGGCGGTCAACTGCTGGCTGTGGATAACTGGCTCAGCCAGCTCGGCGTGCGCCAAAAACAACGTCGCGGCCTGGGTCTGGAGTTTCATCAGCTCAGGGAGTTTCGTGAAGGCGACAGCCTGCGTCAGATCGACTGGAAAGCCACCGCCCGCCAACGCACGCCGATTGCCCGGGAGTATCAGGACGAGCGCGATCAACAGATTGTCTTCATGCTCGATTGCGGCCGGCACATGCGCAGTCAGGATGATGAACTGACGCATTTCGACCACGCGCTCAATGCCTGCCTTTTGCTCAGCTATGTGGCGTTGCGCCAGGGTGATGCGGTGGGTCTGAACACCTTTGCCAGCGAAAAGCCGCGCTATCTTGCCCCGGTCAAAGGCGTTGCCCAGATCAACGTCCTACTCAACAGTGTCTATGACCTCGACAGCACTCAGCGCCCCGCCGACTACCAGGCTGCCGCCAATCAATTGTTGGCCCGGCAAAAACGCCGGGCACTGGTGATGCTGGTCACCAATCTGCGGGACGAAGACGACGAAGAATTGCTGATCGCGGTCAAACGCCTGAGCAAACAGCATCAGGTCGTCGTGGCCAGTTTGCGCGAGGATCTGCTCGATAGTCTGCGACAGCGACCCGTGCAAACCTTGCAAGAGGCACTGGATTACTGCGGTACCGTGGACTACCTGAACGCGCGGGCCGAACGCCATGAGCGGTTGAGCGCTCATGGCGTATGGGTACTGGAAGCGCGTCCTGACGGGTTGGGCGCTAAACTGGTGACACAGTACCTGGCCTGGAAGAAAGCCGGGGGATGACGATCAGCGCAATCGTGGTTGACCTCAGGCCGACGCCGGCAACGTCTGAAAACTGAAATACTGCTTCAACGCCTCGACCAGTTGCCCATACTCCGGCGGCGCCCGTTGCAGGCTGAACCCGGCGTCATAGTGGTGAGGGGTTGCGTCCTCATGACACCACAGGCAACACGCCCGCAGGTCGATCACTTTCGGGCTGCCATCAGTGACGGGGATCTTCAGGCGCAAATCAAAATCAGCGCCGATCATCATCGGCAGCTGGCTGATCAGCATCAGCCCGTCTTCGGACACATTGCCCAGGTAGCCGATGGTCTTGTCGGTGTGGCCGTTGAAGACTTTCAGACAATACGGCAGTTGGTGCCGCTCGATCCGGCGGTCGGTAAACATGTGGACGTCACTATGCAAGGCTCTTAAGCAGAACCGCACTACTGCTTCGGAACGGGTCTGTCTTGTATAAGTGCCCGCTCTCCCCACTCCCGGTGCGCCGCTACTTGCAGCGCTGTGTCTTGCCAATGCCGGTTGCAGGCGTTGCCCCGGATTAGAGATCAGGCTCTAAACCGGTTTATTCGACTATAGCTCACCTGCGCCGGTGAGCCAGGCAGCGAACCTTCAGAATTGTGTCGGGCGAACCGCTGCGGCCGCACTGCGCAACGGGTAGTGTCCCAGGCTTTGCAGGGTTTCCAATCTCGCGCGGGCGCGATAAGCGTATTCACTCTGGGGATACGCGGCCATGATGAACTGATACGTCTGCGCCGCATCGACGAACATCTTCTGCCGCTCCAGACACAGGCCACGCATCATCGATGCTTCCGGCCACACATAAGGGCGTGCCCGGCTTTCGCGCTCGACCTTGGACAATTCGAGCATGACTTGCTCGCAGTTGCCCCGGTCATAAGCTTTGTAGGCATTGTTCAAATGATGGTTCATCGACCAACGGGTGCAGCCCGTGACGCTGAGGACGCTGATGGCTAGGGCGGCAATGTGCACGAATCGCATGGGGGATCTCCTGTCTTGAACGCTGTATCGACCCGCGGGCGGAAATCTTCAGGCTGTCCGGCGCAAAGTTGATCCGTCAAGACACCGCGGCACCTGGTTCTTCCTTGAAACCAATATCTTCAAAAAAAGTAGTGCACACGAACAATGACTACACCTTCGCAGCATAGTAGCCTCACTTAGCGCTTGAACTCAGGAGTCTTTGCATGTCCGTCCGTCGTACCAAAATCGTTGCCACCCTTGGCCCGGCCAGTAACTCGCCGGAAGTTCTCGAACAGCTGATTCTGGCTGGCCTGGACGTCGCCCGCCTGAACTTCTCCCACGGCACCCCCGACGAGCACAAGGCTCGCGCGAAGCTGGTGCGTGACCTCGCCGCCAAGCACGGTCGCTTCGTCGCCCTGCTGGGTGACCTGCAAGGCCCGAAAATCCGTATCGCCAAATTCGCCAACAAGAAGATCGAGCTGAAGATCGGTGATCAATTCACCTTCTCCACCAGCCATCCTCTGACCGAAGGCAACCAGCAGGTGGTCGGCATCGACTACCCGGACCTGGTCAAGGACTGCGGCGTGGGTGACGAGCTGCTGCTCGACGACGGCCGCGTGGTGATGCGCGTCGACACTGCCACCGCCAACGAACTGAACTGCACCGTGACCATCGGCGGCCCGCTGTCCGACCACAAAGGCATCAATCGTCGCGGTGGCGGCTTGACCGCCCCGGCCCTGACGGAAAAAGACAAGGCCGACATCAAGCTCGCTGCGGAAATGGAAGTCGACTACCTCGCCGTGTCCTTCCCGCGAGACGCCGCCGACATGGAATACGCCCGCAAGCTGCGCGACGAGGCCGGCGGCACCGCCTGGCTGGTGGCGAAGATCGAACGCGCCGAAGCCGTGGCCGACGACGAAACCCTCGACGGCCTGATCAAGGCGTCCGACGCGGTGATGGTTGCCCGTGGCGACCTGGGTGTGGAAATCGGCGACGCCGAACTGGTGGGCATCCAGAAGAAGATCATTCTGCACGCACGCCGTCACAACAAGGCGGTGATCGTCGCGACCCAGATGATGGAGTCGATGATCCAGAACCCGATGCCGACCCGCGCCGAAGTGTCCGACGTGGCCAACGCCGTACTCGACTACACCGACGCCGTGATGCTTTCGGCCGAAAGTGCTGCCGGTTTGTACCCGCTGGAAGCTGTTCAGGCCATGGCGCGTATCTGCGTCGGTGCCGAAAAGCACCCGACCAGCAAGACTTCCAGCCACCGCATCGGCAAGGAGTTCACCCGCTGCGACGAAAGCATTGCACTGGCGACCATGTACACCGCCAACCACTTCCCGGGCGTGAAAGCGATCATCGCCCTGACCGAAAGTGGCTACACCCCGCTGATCATGTCGCGCATCCGTTCCTCGGTGCCGATCTACGCGTTCACCCCGCACCGCGAAGCCCAGGCACGCGCGGCAATGTTCCGTGGCGTGTACACCATCCCGTTCGACCCGGCTTCGCTGGCGCCGAACGAAGTCAGCCAGAAAGCAATCGACGAGCTGGTCAAGCGCGGCGTCGTGCAGAAAGGCGACTGGGTCATTCTGACCAAGGGCGACAGCTACCACACCACCGGCGGCACCAACGGCATGAAAATCCTGCACGTTGGCGACCCGATGGTCTGAGTGACCGGTTGTTCGAAAATCAAAAGCCCCGCCATGTGAATGGCGGGGCTTTTTGCTTCCTGATCCTGAAGGTGAGTCTTCTGATCTGTCCTCTTCGCTGGCAAGCCAGCTCCTACAGGGATCGTATGAACACCGCAAATCAACTGTAGGAGCTGGCTTGCCAGCGATGACGCCCACTCTGTCACCACAAAACTCAATGCCGTTTGATAAACCCGGTCAACGCCGCCAACGCTTCCGGCGATCGCAGCCGCTGGGTAAACAACGCGCCCTCCTCCTCGATCACTTTGCGCAGCAATTCCCGATCCGGCGCTTTCATCAATTGCTTACTGATGCGCACCGCTTCCGGCGGCAACGATTCGAAGCGCAGCGCCATCTCCCGCGCCTTGGCCAAGGCTTCTTCGCCACTGCCCAAGGCTTGGGACGCAATGCCCCACGCCGCAGCCTGTTCACCATTAAAGCCTTCTCCCAGCAACAACAGCTCCGCCGCTTTGGCCTGCCCCAGCAGCCGCGGCAGAATAAGACTGGAACCGAACTCCGGGCATAAACCGAGATTGACGAACGGCATGCGCAAGCGTGCATCGCGGCTCACATAGACCAGATCGCAATGCAGCAACATCGTTGTGCCAATCCCCACCGCCACCCCCGCCACAGCGGCAATCACCGGTTTGCGGCATTCGAGCAGGTTGAGCATGAAATGAAACACCGGGCTGTCAAGATTGCTCGGTGGTTGCTGGATGAAGTCGGCGATGTCATTGCCGGCGGTAAAGCACTCGGCGGACCCGGTGATCAGCACGGCGTTGATTTCGGGGTCACTGTCGGCTTTTTGCAACGCCTCGGCCAAGTGACTGTACATGGCGCGAGTCAGGGCGTTTTTCTTGTCCGGACGATTCAGGCGCAGGGTCAGCAGGCCGCGTTCGCGTTCAATCTGGATGGCATCGGTCATGGCAAATCTCGCGTCTGAGAAGTCAGCGCTCAACCACGGGGCAGGAACACATCGGCCAGCAGTTGATTGCGCGGCAGTCCCGCCAGGTAAAGACGCCGTGCAAAGCTGTCGACGCTGTCGGGGGCTCCGCAGAGTAAGGCCATGGTTTGCCGCGAAACAAGCCGCAGTTGCGCCAAAGCCGCTGGCAACCCGGCCGGGGTCCACAGCTCGACACTAAGGTTTTGGCGGCTGGCAGCCATGGCTTGCAGGGGTTTGGCCAGGTAATGCTCATCGGCATCATGGGCCAGGTGAATGACGCGGATGTCGCCTTGGTGATTGTGTCGCAAGGCTTCGCGCAAAACGCCAAACAGCGGCCCCAGACCGGTGCCCGCCGCCATCAGCCACAGCGGTCGGGCATGCCAGTCCGGGTCATAATGCAAGGCGCCACCGCGCAGCTCACCCAGGCGGATCGATTCGCCGATCTTGAAGTGGCGAGCCGCCTCACTGAATTTACCCGGTAGACGACAATCAAGGTGGAACTCCAGAAACCGTTCCTCTTCGGGCAAGCTCGCCAAGGAATAGGGCCGTGCCACATGATCCGCCCACAACACCAGATGCTGTCCGGCCCTGTAACGCAACGGTCGTTGCGGTATTACGCGCAAGCGCAGCACCGTGGTGCTCAACCAGTCGACGGCTGAAATTTCAGCAGGGCGACCATCGACCAACGGATCAAAGGCATGCACCTGCAAGTCCTCGACCACCTGACACTGACACGCCAGGCGCCAACCCTGCTCACGCTGCTGCGCGCTCAAGGCATCGGGACGACTGTCATTTGGCAAACCCTGCATGCACTGCACCAGGCACGCATGACAGCTGCCGGCGCGACAGCTATAAGGCACCGCCACGCCATTGTGATTCAGTGCGTCGAGCAGATTGCTGCCCGCCGCTACCGACCATTGTTTGTCTCCGACCCGCAACTCAGGCATCGACGTTCTCCCACGCCGCGGCACAACGGTTGCGTCCGTCACGCTTGGCGCGATACAGCGCCTGATCGGCCCGTTGCAAGGCATCGTCAAGATCGTCGCCGAGCGCCAGCAGGGTCATCCCGGCCGACAGGCTGAGGTTGCGCACATTGAGACCCACCATCTCTACATCGGTGAAGGCGATACGCAGCCGCTCGCAACAAGCCGTCAAACGCTCGGCATCACAATCGGGAAGCAGCACAACGAACTCTTCACCGCCGTATCGGGCCAGCACATCGCCCTCGCGCAGG
This sequence comes from Pseudomonas sp. P8_241, assembly GCF_034008315.1. Classification (NCBI taxonomy): domain Bacteria; kingdom Pseudomonadati; phylum Pseudomonadota; class Gammaproteobacteria; order Pseudomonadales; family Pseudomonadaceae; genus Pseudomonas; species Pseudomonas sp. P8_241. The sequence continues at coordinate 5,371,217 of NZ_CP125377.1, forward strand.
CAGGCTGTGGCCACGCCAGCAAAGGCCTGCAACACCTGATCGCCGGCCGCGTGGCCGTGTACATCGTTGATGCGTTTGAAGTGATCGAGGTCGATCAATGCCAGGCCATGCACCACACCGGCGTCCATGGCATTCAACTCACGGGAAGCCAGGCGCAGGAAATGCCGGCGATTGAACAGGCCGGTCAGTTCGTCGGTAGCCACCAGATCCTCGAGCTGACGCATCATTCCGCGCAAGGTGTCCTGGTGTGCCTGCAAGGCGAATCGCCGCTGGCGCATCAGTTGCCGCGAGGCCTGGATATAGCGGGCATACAGCACCAGCCACACCAGTACGATAAACAACACGCACACCTGCAACACCGCCGTGGCCGGGTCCGGCAACTGGGAGTGGTAGCCTTCCCAGAGGGTGATCGCGCAAAAACTGAAGAACACCAACAGAGCACAACGCACAAAGGCGCGGCGCGACAGATGGAACAGGCCGAAGAGCAGAATCAGGACATAGAACACCAGGAACGCGCCACGGGCTTCGTCCAGATGGGCGACCAGCCAGGTTTGCCACCCCAGCCCCAGCAACACTTGCGCCTCGGTCAGGCTCGGGTCGGCAAAGCGCAGGTTGAGGCCGGAATAAAACAGCGCGAACAGAATGGCCTGGCTGATGACCACCAGCGCACTACCGACGGCGACACCAGACTGAGATCCAGTAAAGTGATCCGTAAAAAAAGCCAGCCACAGCAATAGCAATGCCAGGGCATAGGTGCCGGCCGCGAGGGCAAAACGCTTGAGCAACAGTTGCTGGATGGCGTTAGGGGTCAATCGTTGACTCACCAATAATGGAGGCTGACGGAGCGTCCTACTCTACAGACCAAATGTCACTTTAGTAGCGCGGTCGTTAAATGACCATTCAATTTTAGGGGCGAAAAACCGGCGTCAAATCCTTGACTGACATTCCCCGCAGGCTGCGATCCTTTGATCTTGCGCCTCAAAAAACTACCTCAAAGATCGCAGCCTTCGGCAGCTCCTGCGGATATGTGCGGTATGCGACCAACGATTGACTGCCGGCGCGTGTGCCTGCCCGTGAGGCGCGGTATACTGCCGCGCCTTTTTAGCGTCGCGCCAGCAGCCCCGGCGTGCCTTGAAAGGTGCTTGCAACCGACCGATGCACCCAAGCTGCAAGCACCTTATTGAATGTTCCCGTCTTTTAGAGGAGCGCGACTCATGACCGTGATCAAGCAAGACGACCTGATTCAGAGCGTTGCCGACGCCCTGCAGTTCATTTCCTACTACCACCCCGTGGATTTCATCCAGGCGATGCACGAGGCCTACCTGCGCGAAGAATCGCCAGCGGCTCGCGACTCGATGGCACAGATCCTGATCAACTCGCGCATGTGCGCCACCGGCCACCGTCCGATCTGCCAGGACACCGGCATCGTGACCGTGTTTGTCCGCGTGGGCATGGACGTGCGTTGGGATGGCGCCACCATGAGCCTGGACGACATGATCAACGAGGGCGTACGTCGCGCCTACAACCTGCCGGAAAACGTCCTGCGCGCTTCGATCCTCGCCGACCCGGCGGGCGCTCGCAAGAACACCAAGGACAACACCCCGGCCGTGATCCACTACTCCATCGTTCCGGGTAACACCGTGGAAGTGGACGTGGCGGCCAAGGGCGGCGGTTCCGAGAACAAGTCGAAAATGGCCATGCTCAACCCGTCCGACTCGATCGTCGACTGGGTGCTCAAGACCGTTCCGACCATGGGCGCCGGCTGGTGCCCTCCGGGCATGCTCGGGATCGGCATCGGCGGCACCGCCGAGAAAGCCGCTGTCATGGCTAAAGAAGTGTTGATGGAATCCATCGACATTCACGAGCTGAAAAAGCGCGGCCCGTCCAATCGCATTGAAGAAATGCGCCTGGAGCTGTTCGAGAAGGTCAACCAATTGGGCATCGGCGCCCAGGGCCTCGGTGGCCTGACCACCGTGCTCGACGTGAAGATCATGGATTATCCGACTCACGCAGCCTCGCTGCCGGTGTGCATGATCCCCAACTGCGCCGCCACCCGTCACACGCACTTTGTGCTCGACGGTTCCGGACCGGTTGCCCAGGAAGCACCACCGTTGGACGCCTACCCGGAAATCGTCTGGGAAGCTGGCCCGTCGGCCCGTCGCGTCAACCTCGACACCCTGACTCCGGAAGAAGTGCAGAGCTGGAAGCCGGGCGAAACCGTCCTGCTCAACGGCAAGATGCTTACCGGTCGCGACGCCGCGCACAAGCGCATGGTCGAGATGCTGAACAAGGGCGAAACCCTGCCGGTAGACCTCAAGGGTCGTTTCATCTACTACGTCGGCCCGGTTGATCCGGTGCGCGAAGAAGTGGTTGGCCCGGCTGGCCCGACTACCGCAACGCGGATGGACAAGTTCACCCGTCAGATCCTCGAGCAGACCGGCTTGCTGGGCATGATCGGCAAATCCGAGCGCGGCCCGACTGCGATCGAAGCGATCAAGGACCACAAGGCCGTCTACCTGATGGCTGTCGGCGGCGCGGCTTACCTGGTGGCGCAAGCGATCAAGAAGTCCCGTGTAGTCGCTTTCGCCGAACTGGGCATGGAAGCGATCTATGAGTTCGACGTCAAGGACATGCCGGTGACCGTCGCGGTTGACAGCAAGGGCGAGTCGGTACACATCACTGGTCCTGCCATCTGGCAGCAAAAAATCAGTGAAAGCCTGGCGGTGGAAGTGCAGTAAGCGGCGCTTAAACCCCAAGTATAAAACCGGCCTGTCGGCAACGACAGGCCGGTTTTTTTTGGGCTGACCTGTCAGATATGACAGGTCACAGGCCGCAAGCCCTCTGATAAGTTGAATGCACTTGTGCACCCTTGTCAGGTGGGAACCGAAATGGCCACGGAAGAACAAAAAGGCACTATCAATATTTCCGCCCCCGCCCAACCAAAAATTGGCGGCGCCATTGCCAGCTTTGGGGGGTGGGGCGCGGTGGGCACCTTGGGTGCCGCCTCGCTTTCATTGCCGCTGCCCATTTCCAAAGCTCCCAATCGTGATCTGGCACCGGCCCTTTCGCTCAGCTATGGCAGTCATGTTGGCAACAGTATGTTTGGCATCGGCTGGCACTTGACCGTTAACGCCATCACGTTGCGTACGAGCAAAGGCGTTCCGCTTTATGACGGCAAGGATTTGCCCGTCGGCCCCGACGGCGAAGTCTGGATGCCGGAGCTTGACGGTAAAGGCGAGATCATTGAAAGAGCGGAAACCGTCGCAGGAATATCCTATCAGGTAGTCCGTTACCAGCCTCGGATCGAGGGCGATTTCGTCAGGATCGAACGATGGTTCACTGACAGCGACAGGGCAGGTTTCTGGCTGATTCACGGCCCCGATGGCAGCATCCAGATGTATGGCAAGACGCTCGCCTCGCGCCGGGCCGAACCCAAAGACCCGAACAAACCAACCGAACCCGAACGTGTCGGTGTGTGGCTGCTGGACGAGAGCGTCAATGTTCGCGGCGAACACATGGTCTTCGAGTACAAGGCCGAAACCGAAGAACCCGCTCCGCCAGATTTTCGCGACTATCGCGCCCAGCGCTATCTGCATCGGGTGCTGTATGGCAACGCAGTAGCGGAGTCGGAACTGTATTCCTGGAATACCGATGGCTGGAAGAACGTGGATTTTCACTTTCATCTGTTGTTCGATTATGGCGAACGCAGCCATGACCTGACGATCACACCGGTCTACGGCCCTCCTTACATGCAGGAAGGCGAAGAGTTCGGTGAATGGGGCGGGCGTAGCGATCCGTTCTGGAATCACGACTACGGATTCGCACTGGGCACTCGGCAACTGTGCCGCCAAGTGTTGATGTTCCACCATTTCCCCGGGGAACTGAGTGGTTCACCGAAGCTGGTGCAGCGCTTGCTGCTGGAGCACCACGAGAGCCCACTGGGATACAACCAACTGACCGCCGCGCACCTTCAGGCCTATGACCGCCAAGGCAAGGTCGAGAGCCGGCCGCCGAAGGAGTTCAACTACGCGCCTTTCGATCTCGCTGGCAAACAACCGGGCTGGAAATCTTTCCCGCAGATGCCGGGGCTCAACGACGGCCAGCGCTACCAGTTGGTAGATCTGTACGGCAAGGGTATGCCGGGTGTGTTGTGCCGCTACGACAAGGCCTGGTATTACCGCGACGTGTTACGGGCCCAAAGCGGTGGCGATGACGTGTGCTATGGCGAGTTAACGGAGTTACTCTCCATTCCGGTGGCCGACAGCAGCAAGGCACTGCGCCAGACCCTCAGCGACCTCAACGGTGATGGCAAACTGGAATGGGGCGTGCACGCCCCGACCATGAATGGCTTTTTTACCCTGAACCCCGACCGCCAATGGTCAACGTTCGTCACCTATAAAGCCTTCCCGCTGGAGTACTTCCATCCCCAGGCGCAAATGGCCGATCTGGTGGGCGATGGTCGAACTCATTTGGCCATGATCGGCAACAACAGTGTGCGTTTGTACACCAACCTGGGCGAGGACAACGGCTTCAGTATTGGGCGTGACGTGCCACACAAGGACGACGCACTGCCACAGCCGCGCAATTCGCAAACGCAAGTCGTGGGTTTCAGCGATGTGTTGGGCAGCGGCAAACAGCACTTGTTTCGCCTGAGTCACGACAGCCTGGAGTGCTGGCCGAACCTCGGCCATGGTCGCTTTGGCAAAAAAATCCTGCTCAGCACCCCGACGTTTCTTTATGAGGCGTTCAACGCTTCCCGGGTGCTGCTCGCCGACCTGGACGGCTCGGGCGCAGCCGACTTGATCTGCCTGGAATCCGATTGCTTCCGCGTGTTCATGAACCAATGCGGCAAGGGCTTTGCCAAGCAATCCATTGATATTCCCTGGCCGGAAGGCGTGCGTTACGACAATTTGTGCCAGGTCACCATTGCCGATCTGCTGGGATTGGGCTGTTCCAGCCTGGTGCTGACTGTTCCCCACATGACCCCACAGCACTGGCGTTATGATTTTGTCCATGCCAAACCCTACCTGATCGATAGCAGCAACAACAACATGGGGGCTCGCAGCTGCATCGAGTATCGCAGTTCAGCGCAGGAACTCCTGGATGAGGAGTTTGAACAACACCAGATCGATAAAGACAAGGTCTTCGAATCCGAAGTGCCGTTCGCGATGCATCTGGTCAAGCGTCAAACCCGGTTCGATGAAATCACCCGTAATCGACTGACTCAGGTCATGAGCTATCGCCAGGGCTACTACGACCCCATTGAACGGGAGTTCCGGGGCTTTGGCCTGGTCATGCAGATTGACACCGAAGCCACTGAGGCGGAACGCTCAACCCTGGGCTTTACCGCGCCTTCTCTGAGTAAAACCTGGTTTCACACGGGTAAATCCATTGATCAGCCCAGGGACGGCTATTACCCGGGCGATACGGAAGCTATCGCCCTTTTGCCAACAAAACTGGAGCAGTTTCATCGTCGGGACAAAGCGGCAGAACCCGTTGGACCGCAGGACGAAGAAACATCTCGCGAGATTGCACGCGCACTGAGCGGCGTAGAGTTGCGAACTGAGGTGTTCGCTGCCGATAAACCGGAAGTGCCCTATGCAGTGAAAGAAAACCGCTATCAGGTGCGCATACTGCGCGCAAAAGGACTTCACTATCCCTATACCGTGCTGCAACCCATGGCACTGGAATCGATCAGCTATCAGTACGAACCTGAATTGCCCGACGATCCGCGCTGCGAACACACGCTCAATCTGAGATGGGACGAGTTCGGCAGCGTGCTGCATGCTTTCATCGTCTATTACGCCCGACGCAGAACCGCCGAAACACCGCCCTTCGACGACGAACATGAAAGCCGATACTGGACGGACGCCCACGATGAGTCACAACAGCGCTGGTATTTGACCGAGTCCAAAGCCGAATACATCGATATCTACGATGAAGACGCCTGGAAACCGGGAGTGCGCTATCGATTGGGTCTGCCCTATCGGGAACGCACTAATGCGCTGGTACTGGAAAAAGGGCAGCTGAGCAGCAAGGACATCCACCACGCAAAGTTTCTGGAATGGAGCACGGACGACGGGGAATGGGCGAAAAAGGCAGTGCTTGCCAGCATGTCCATGCAGTACTACATCGATCCCGACACCGGTCAGACCATGGACAAGGGATCTGCGACGTACCATGCGCTGCCCGGTTACGTGAAAATCGCCGAGTTGGATGCCACCGCCCTGAGCGCCTACGACAAGCTCAAGGACGAAAACGGCAACATGCCGTTCAACCTCAAGGAAAAACTCGAAGAGGTGGGTTACCACATCATGGAGTGGTTCTTGCCCGAGGTTGAACTGTCCGAACCCGAAGGCCCAACCGATGCAAAAAACTACCTGTGGTCGGTGCACCGCGGCTTCGCGCACTACCTTGGCCTGGAGGATTTCTACAATGTCGATTTTTTCCAGCAGACCCAGAGCCACGGCATCACCAAAGTCACCAATGACCCCTACGGGTGCCTGCACACCGCCATCGAATTGCCGGACGGCTGTATCACCCAAACGTTGAACACCGATTACTGCACGTTTTTGCCTGCGTCCATCGAAGACCCCAATCGCAATACCCGGCAGGCGTGCTACAACGCCTTTGGTGAAGGGCTGGTCACCAGCTTTTTTGGCACCGAACTGGGTGTGGAAGTCGGTTTCGATCCCCTCGACGATTACGTGCGACCCGACGACCGCAGCCCGGCGCACGCCATCGAATCGCCTCTGGAGGCCATCGGCAACTACGCCATGGCGATGTTCAGCGATGCTTTCAGCTGGATGGGCCGGGTCCCAACGGACACCCAACCCAGTGACGAATGGCTGGCCTGGGCTCGAGCAGAAGGCTTCGTGCTTCCCAGTGGCCACCTGTGCGACCGCGCCCGCCAGCATCTGCGGGAACTCGAAGACCCGAACGAGTTTGAACGGCTTCTCCAGCAATATATTGAGGCCGCTCATCGAGAACCGGTGCACGTCGCCACCTTGCAGGCCGACCGTTATCCGGGTGACCCGGAGTTGCAGATTCGCATTGCCATCATCCATCAGGATGGCTTCGGCCGCGTGCTGCAAAGCAAGCAGGAAGTCGAGCGTGGCAAAGCCTGGGTGGTCAAGCCGGACGGCACACTGAAACTCAAGGAGGATGGTACCCCTGAGGAAGCCGAAGCCACGCGGCGCTGGCGGGTCAGCGAACCGGTCGAATACAACAACAAGGGCCAGACAGTGCGGATCTACCGGCCGTACTTCGCCGATCAGTTTCGCCGTATCAACGACGAGTCGTTACGCCAGTTCGCCTATCACGATCAACAATTCTACGACGCCGCCGGCCGGCCGACGCAGACGGTACTGGCCAAAAAAATGCCCCAGGGAGAAAACTCGGAACTCAAGCCCTTAAGACGGGAACAGTGCTATCGCTGCTGGTACGACCTGTTCTTCGATGAGAACGATCTGTTTGACCCAACACCGCCGGTGAAAACGCGCAATGGATGGACACTGCATTGAACCGGAACATTCACTCCCACACTCCACAGCTGGCAGCCTTCGACAGCCGTGGCTTGCCAGTGCGCCAAGTGAGCTACTGGCGACGGGAGATTACCGAGCTCATCCCTGAGGCGCTTGTCACCGCTCAACAACACGACAGCGCAGGACGTTTGGTGGCGCAGCGCGATCCCCGTTTTCTGGCGCACACGGTCGGTCCGAACATGGCCACGGTGTTCAGTCTCGCGGGGAAGGAGGTATCCAGGTCCAGTGTCGATTCTGGCTGGACTTTGCAGATGGCCGGCGAAGCCGGGCTGATCCGCAATCATTGGGATAGCCGAGGCAGCCACTGGAAACACGACTACGACCCAATGCAACGACTGACCGCGACACATGAGCAGACCCGCGGTTCGGCGTTTCGAACGATTGAGCGCCTGACTTATGCTGACAATCGGGCCGGGTTCGCTGCGCAAAATCAGTGTGGACAGTTGATCCGTTTCGATGACACCGCTGGCACCCTGCATTCAGAGGCGTACGGTTTGCTCGGTCAACGGCTTGTCCAGCGGCGACACTTTCTGAAAACCCTGCAAAGCCCCGACTGGCCGCTATTACCAGAAGCCCGCAACGAATTGCTCGAACCTGGCGAGGGTTTCCAGACTCGCCGAGATTACAGCCCCAGCAACGATCTGGTTCGTCAGACCGATGCCCGGAGCCATCGCCAATCCTGGCATTTTGATCGGGCCGGTCAACTTCAACAGGTTCGCTTGCAACTCAAGGACGACGTCGCGGAAAAGTAATGCTGCACAGTGTTGGGTACAGCGCCCAAGGCCAGACCGAATCGCAAACCAGCGGCAATGGTACGACGACCCACTCGCAGTTCGACCCTGCCAATGGACGTTTGCAACGCCTGGTGACCGAACGTGTCGGTCGAGGACAGTTGCAGGACCTCGGTTATACGCATGATGCGGCCGGCAACGTGGTGGAATTGCAAGATCACGCACAACCCACGCACTACTTTGCCAACCAGCTCGTTGAATCAACCAATCACTATGTCTACGACAGCCTGTCCCGGTTGATCAGTGCGTCGGGTCGTGAAGTCCCGGGTCAAAACATTCGCCCGGAGCTGCCGGAATTGACGCTCGGTCCGGGTGACAGTTCCCGGCTTCTCAACTACACCGAACATTATGAATACGACAAGGGCGGCAACCTGACGTTGTTGCGCCACCAAAGCGGTCATCCCGGCCAGGCGCATCGCAGAGCATTCAAAGTCGCCGACGAGAGCAACCGCGCCCTGCCCTGGGATGAACAGCTGTTGCCCGATTTCGGTAAAGGTTTCGATCTCAACGGCAACCTGCAAGCGCTGCATCCCCATGGTCAGCACCTGCTTTGGAGTGGGCAAAACCAACTGCAACAGATCACAGTCATCAGCCGCAAAGACAACGAGGACGACGCTGAATATTACGTGTATGACCACCAGCACCTGCGAGTACGCAAACACCAACGTTGCGTCGCCAGCGGCATGACGCATGTGCGCAACGTTCGCTATCTGCCGGGGCTGGAGATACGCACGCAGGATGATGGCGAACACTTGGAAGTCATCACCGTACAGACCGAACGAGGTCAGGTGCGGTGTCTGCACTGGGTCACCCCACCGCCCGACGGCATCCGGCAGGATCAATTACGCTTTTGCCTCAACGATCATCTGGGCTCCAGCACCCTGGAGCTGGACGACCAGGCTGAAATCATCAGCCATGAAGGCTATTACCCCTACGGCGGCACGGCGTGGTGGGCGGCCCGATCGAAGGTCGAGGCCGATTACAAAACCGTTCGGTATTCGGGCAAGGAGCGGGATGCGAGCGGGTTGTATGACTATGGGTTGAGGTATTACGCGCCGTGGTTGTGTCGGTGGATTAATCCGGATCCGTTTGGCTCGATTAACGGACTGAATTTGTATCGATTCTGTGGAAACAACCCAGTCTGCAGGATTGATCCTGATGGGCGTATGTGGCAGCCATACGACGACGAGACTATGGACGATTTTTTAAGGGTCGAACCCGACTTGAGAGCCGCCTATAGCCTGGAACCGATTGAAGCCGTTGATGAATCAATGGACTACCAAACCTCGCCCGTATCTCCCGACACCAATCGCTCACGCAGTGAATCAAGTCGTTCAGACTCTGAAAACAGTCCTGGCAGTCCACCGGCGCCAACCGATGATCAAAATATTGTGCTCAACATTCAGGATGCAAACCCCAATTTGTCCGACCATTTCTGGAACAGCAGGAACCTGCTGCAAAGAACCAGTTTTGGTGGCAAGGTCTACCGTGCAGACCTGCGTAGCCCTGAAGAGTTAAAAAAGGAGGGATTCAAACCTTCAGAGGAATTCACTGCGGTTGATAAAATGGTCAGTGGGGATTCCTTGATTGTCGCAGAGACGCTTGAAGGGGCAATGTTTTATGCAGCCCAAGCTGGCCGTCCCTATTACTTCTATGAAATCGATGCCAGCAACGTTGGTGGCGTGTCCTTGCTTGAAAACCTGGTATTGAACAGTCCGAGAATGCTCGTACATCTCAACGCAGATGCTGGTGGCAGCCCGTCTGAGCAGACCGGGGAGGCCAATAGGATGCACGAAGCGCACTTGAACTTTGATGACTTGGATCGCATGGACCTGGATAAAAAAGAGAGCAGAGTTTTCTCGATGGGGCAACTGGTGGATGAAATGATACAAATGCGCCTAAGCATGAATCGTTGAACTCAAGTCTTCACCCAAGCAGATGAGACCTGGCGCAAAAAGGTTCACATGCTATCTTGCGCGTCCAGTCTTCAATCCGATTTCGGTTCAATGCTCCCGACCTCCAGATTCCTGCGCCTGACGTTGTTCACCCTGCTCATCCTCGCCAGCGCCGCCATCGCCGCCACCTTGGCCATGCGCCACACCGTGCGCCAGTCAATGGTCGAAGACGCGGCCCGGGCCAATCAGCAATTGGCGCTGTACGCCAACTCACTGCACACCCTGATCGAACGCTACCGCGCCCTGCCCGCCGTGCTGGCGCTGGACCCGGAATTGCGCTCGGCGCTCAAGGGGTCGGTGAGCCCTGAACAACAGGATGCGCTGAACCGCAAACTGGAAAAAATCAACGGCGCCGCCGAATCCTCGACCCTCGAACTGCTCGATCGCACCGGCCTGGCCATCGCGGCCAGCAACTGGCGCCTGCCCAGTAGTTACGTCGGGCACAATTACGGCTTCCGTCCTTATTTCAATCAGACCCGCACCCAAGGCACCGGGCGCTTTTATGCCGTGGGCGTGACCAGCGGGATTCCCGGCTACTTCCTGTCCAGCGCCGTGACGGATGAAGAAAACCAGTTCCTCGGCGCCATGGTGGTAAAACTGGAATTTCCGGAGCTGGAACGCGAGTGGCGCCAGGGCAGCGACACGCTGTTGGTCAGCGACAAGCGCGGGATCATCTTCATCGCCAACCAGCCAGGCTGGCGCTATCGCGTGCTCCAGCCGTTGAGCGACAGCGATCACGCCGAGCTCAAGACCACCCGTCAATACGACAAACAAACCCTGACCCCGCTCGCATTTGAGTCGCTGCGACGTTTCGACGACAACAGCGATCTGGCGCGGGTCGATGGCCCCGATGGCAAAGCGGATTATCTATGGGAGTCGCTGCCCCTGAGCACCGAAGGCTGGACGCTGCACCTGCTGCGCCGCCCACAGGTTGCCTTCGAAGACAGCCGCAACGCCGCCCTTGCCGCCGCCGGTTTGTGGCTGACAGTGGTGTTTCTGTTGCTGTTCCTCAATCAGCGCTGGCGCCTGGCAAAAATGCGCCAGCGCAGTCGCGAAGAGCTCGAACAGCTTGTACAGGAGCGTACCCGTGACCTGCGCACCGCACAGGAAGGCCTGGTGCAATCGGCCAAACTCGCCGCACTTGGCCAGATGTCGGCCGCCCTTGCCCATGAAATCAACCAGCCATTGACCGCCCAGCGCATGCAGCTGGCAACCCTGCGTCTGCTGCTCGACCATGGCCGGGTCGACGACGCCTACAAGGCGCTCAAGCCGGTGGACGATATGCTCACGCGCATGGCGGCCCTCACCGGCCACTTGAAAACCTTCGCCCGCAAAAGCCCCAGCGGCTTGCGCGAACGCCTGGACCTGGCTGCCGTGGTGGATCAATCGCTGCAATTGCTCGAGACACGACTGCGCGACGAGCAAGTCAGTACGGTGCTGCACCTGACCCGCCCGGCTTGGGTGCGTGGCGATGCGATTCGTCTGGAGCAGGTGTTGATCAATCTGCTGCGCAATGCGCTGGATGCGATGCAGGACAAACCCTGCAAGCGTCTGGAAATCCGCCTCGAAGCCGACGAACACTTGTGGCGCCTGAGCGTTATCGACAACGGTGGCGGCATCGCCGAAGAGAACCTGTCAAAGGTGTTCGATCCGTTCTTCACCACTAAACCGGTGGGCGATGGCCTGGGTATCGGACTGGCAGTGTCTTTCGCCATCGTGCACGAATCGGGCGGTCGTCTGAGCGCCGACAATCATGACAACGGCGCGGTGTTTACCCTGACCCTGCCCATCGACCAGGAGGCACCTGAACCATGCTGAACACAGTGATGGTGGTCGACGACGAAAGCAGCATCCGCAGCGCCGTCGAACAATGGTTGAGCCTGTCGGGGTTCGAGGTGCAATTGTTCAGTCGCGCCGATGAATGCCTGGCGCAGCTGCCCAAGCACTTTGCCGGGGTGATTCTCAGCGACGTGCGCATGCCCGGCATGACCGGTCTGGAACTGCTGGCCGAAGTACAACGCCGCGACGCCGACTTGCCGGTGATTCTGCTGACCGGCCACGGCGATGTGCCGATGGCCGTCGAGGCCATGCGCGATGGTGCTTACGACTTCCTCGAAAAACCCTTCAGCCCCGAGACCCTGCTCGGCAGCCTGCGCCGCGCCCTCGACAAGCGTCGGCTGGTTCTGGAAAACCGCGCACTGCACGAACAGGCCGACAACCGCGCCAAACTCGATACGACCCTGCTGGGCGTCTCCAAGGGTTTACAGACCTTGCGCCGGCAAGTGCTCGACCTGGCGACGTTGCCGGTCAATGTGCTGATCCGCGGCGAAACCGGCAGCGGCAAGGAACTGGTCGCCCGCTGCCTGCACGACTTCGGACCGCGGGCCGACAAACCTTTTGTCGCACTCAACTGTGCAGCGATCCCGGAGCAACTGTTCGAAGCCGAGTTGTTCGGCCACGAAAGCGGCGCGTTCACGGGCGCCCAAGGCAAGCGTATCGGCAAGCTCGAATACGCCGACGGCGGCACGCTGTTTCTCGATGAGATCGAAAGCATGCCCCTGGCCCAGCAAGTGAAACTGCTGCGGGTGATACAGGAACACAAGCTTGAACGATTGGGTTCCAATCAAAGCATCCACGTGGACTTGCGCATCATTGCCGCGACCAAACCAGACCTGCTCGACGAAGCTCGGGCTGGTCGTTTCCGCGAGGACCTGGCCTATCGCTTGAACGTTGCCGAATTGCGTTTGCCGCCGTTGCGCGAGCGCCGTGAAGACATTCCGTTATTGTTCGAATCGTTTGCCCAAAGTGCTGCGGAGCGGCTGGGCCGTAGCTTTGCACCATTGAGTGGTCCGCAATTGAGCCATCTGCTGAGCCACGACTGGCCGGGCAACGTGCGCGAACTGGCGAACGTGGCCGAGCGGCAGGTATTGGGGCTTGGCGAGATGACACCCGTAGGCATCGAACCCGGGCAATCACTGGCGGCGCAGCAGGAAGCGTTCGAAGCGCAATGCCTGCGCGCAGCGCTGACCCGACACAAGGGCGACATCAAAGCGGTGCTTGAAGAACTGCAACTGCCGCGTCGGACCTTCAATGAAAAGATGCAACGGCATGGGTTGAGCCGAGAGATGTTTTTGTAGCGTTTGGACGGGCCTCATCGCTGGCAAGCCAGCTCCTACAATGTGCGGAGTACACAGATCCTCTGTGGGAGCTGGCTTGCCAGCGATGAGGCCAGAACAGGCACTGCAAATTCACGAACCAATCAGCAGTTTTCCGCTCATCCCCAGCCGAACATAAGCGGATTTCCGCTCACCGAAACACCCTACCCCCTCTAAACCGGCCCTCTCCCCGTTGGCACAGCTCCTGCTATAGCCCCAGCAGGCTGCGTTTAATCGCGCTCCACAAAAACAATTAAATGAAGGATCCTTCAATGGATAACTCCAACGCCCTGCCCCTTGGGTCGGCTGCCACGCCGGCTAAAGAAAGAACCACCGCCAGTCGCATCAAATCGATTTTCAGCGGTTCTGTCGGCAACATGGTCGAGTGGTACGACTGGTACGTCTATGCCGCCTTCTCTTTGTACTTCGCCAAGACCTTTTTCCCTAAAGGCGACACCACCGCACAACTGCTGAACACCGCCGCGATCTTCGCCGTGGGCTTCCTGATGCGCCCGATCGGTGGCTGGTTGATGGGCCTGTATGCCGACAAAGTCGGGCGCAAGAAAGCGTTGATGGCCTCGGTGTACCTGATGTGCTTCGGCTCGCTGCTGATCGCCCTGAGCCCGAGCTACGAAGTCATCGGTATCGGCGCGCCGATCCTGCTGGTGTTCGCACGTTTGCTGCAAGGCCTGTCGGTCGGTGGCGAATACGGCACCTCGGCCACTTACCTCAGTGAGATGGCAACCAAGGAACGTCGTGGTTTCTACTCCAGCTTCCAGTACGTGACCCTGATTTCCGGTCAGCTCATCGCTTTGGCGGTACTGATTGTCCTGCAGAACTTCCTGACCACCGAGGAGCTGTACGCCTGGGGCTGGCGCATCCCGTTCGCCATTGGCGCACTGTGTGCCGTGGTCGCGCTGTACCTGCGTCGTGGCATGGAAGAAACCGAGTCCTTCACCAAGAAAGAAAAGGCCAAGGAAAGCGCGATGCGCACCTTGATGCGCCACCCGAAGGAACTGATGACCGTGGTCGGCCTGACCATGGGCGGTACGCTGGCGTTCTACACCTACACCACGTACATGCAGAAATACCTGGTGAACACCGTCGGCATGAGCATCTCCGACTCCACCACCATTTCCGCCGCCACGCTGTTTCTGTTCATGTGCCTGCAACCGATCATCGGCGGGCTGTCGGATAAAATCGGTCGCCGGCCGATTTTGATTGCCTTCGGCGTCCTGGGTACGCTGTTCACCGTACCGATCCTCACCACCCTGCACACCATCACGACCTGGTGGGGCGCGTTCTTCCTGATCATGGCGGCGCTGATCATCGTCAGTGGCTACACCTCGATCAACGCCGTGGTGAAAGCCGAACTGTTCCCGACTGAAATCCGCGCCCTGGGCGTCGGCCTGCCGTACGCACTGACCGTCTCGATCTTCGGCGGCACCGCTGAATACATCGCACTGTGGTTCAAGAGCATCGGCATGGAATCCGGTTACTACTGGTATGTCACCGCCTGCATCGCCGTGTCGTTGCTGGTGTACATCACCATGAAAGACACCCGCAAACATTCGCGGATCGTCACGGACTAAATCAAGCGGCAAAGAAAAGGGGCAGACCTCACCGGGGTCTGCCCCTTTTTCATTGAATCAACATCCCCCCCTGTAGGAGCCGGCTTGCCGGCGATGGTGTATCAGATCAGTTGTTGTCGACTGACACTCCATCGCGAGCAGGCTCGCTCCTACAGAGGTAGAGTCGACTGGAAATCAGCTGCTCATCCTTGCACTATGAACGCCATCCGAATAACGCCCCCTGGAACTCCTTCATGCCCGACGACATCCATTTCTACGAACCCGCCAACGGCCACGGCCTGCCCCACGATCCGTTCAACGCCATCGTCGGCCCGCGCCCTATCGGCTGGATTTCGTCACAGGATGCCGAGGGGCGCTTGAACCTGGCGCCCTACAGTTTCTTCAACGCCTTCAACTACATTCCGCCGATCATCGGGTTCTCCAGCGTCGGGCGCAAAGACAGCCTGAACAACATCGAGCAGACCGGTGAATTCGCCTGGAACCTGGCCACCCGGCCACTGGCCGAGCAAATGAATCAGAGCTGCGCGATGGTCGGGCCAGACGTCAATGAATTCGAATTGTCCGGGCTGACGACAGCTGCTTCGAAAGTCATTCAGGTACCACGCGTCGCCGAGAGTCCGGTGTCCTTCGAATGCAAGGTCACACAGATCATTCAGTTGCAACGGGCCGATGGAAACGTGGTGCCGAGCTGGTTGATTCTCGGCGAAGTGGTCGCCGTGCACATCGCCAAATGGCTGTTGAAGGATGGGGTGTACGACACCGCCGCGGCAGAACCGATTCTGCGCGGCGGTGGGCCAGCGGATTATTTCCAGCTGGGTCGTGAGGCGTTGTTCAAGATGTACCGTCCCGGGGCGGTCAAGTAACTACCAGATCAGCCCGCCGTCTTCGTCGACGCCTTTGAGGTGGGTCAGTTTCAAGGCAGCGGCTTCGTCCGCTTCCTTGGCGGTCTTGAAGGTTTGTTCTTCCAGCAATTTGTTGAAACGAGGCGCACCGGAAGCACCGATGGCTTTGGTGGCGATTGCCGCGTAGTACCCGCCTTCACGGGGGACGACGGCCGATACGGCTTCGAAGGTTTCAAAGGCTTTGCGTGCCATGTCGCGCTTCCTGGCTAGTTGAGAATGCTGCATTAAACCCTCAACCGGCCAGTTTGTGTACTGCCGCCCCTGACTGGTGCAAGGCCTGGGCCGCCGACACATCCTTGAACGTATGGAAATCCAGGCTGTCGACCAACAGTTCCTGCACCAGCTCGGCAAAAACCTCCATTGCCGGAGTACTGAAATAGGCGATCATGGCTTGTTGATTGCTCCAGAAACCGGACACCAGCCACAACTGCGGATCGCATTGCGAGTGCTGCAAGGCAAAATTCAGGCAACCTGGCGCAGCGCGGGACGGCTCGATCAGGGCGCTGAGGCGCAGGCCGAGCTCCGCCGAACGTCCAGCGCGCGCTCGAACGAAAGCCATATGACTGACTGGGATTTGCTTGGACATGGTTCAACCCTCCCGGGGAGTCGCGTGGCAGCCGGGGGACGGGCTGCAACAGGATCAAAGGTTAAGGGCCACGATGGGTCAGTCGTTAGTCGATTCCTGCCGGTGCGTTGCACAATCCTGCGAGACTGCATCAGCAGCCTGTAAAAACCTGTCACGGTTCTGCCATCGCGTTTTGTGTAGGAGCTGCCGAAGGCTGCGATCTTTTGATTTTGAAAGAAAACGTCAAAAGATCGCAGCCTTCGGCAGCTCCTGCGGGGTTATCGGGGTTGTCGGCGGGTTGGCCGTGTTTGGGGACGAAACCCTCCCCGTGCAGAATCAGGCAAGCATCGGGCAGGATGTGTCTACCGCTGCCACTTGCACAAACGTATGCTCAGCTCCATTCCCTTCCATGCCTTGCCGAGGATGCCGTGCATGTCGTCACTCGATCACTCTGAAGCCCCGCTGGACACCGACATGGAGCACCAGCGTGCCGAGCTGGCGGCAATCATCCGCCGCAACACCGCCGAAGATGGCAGCTACGCCACGGCCATCGGCTCGTTGTTCATGTCGCGCCACAGCCGGTCCCACGAGTTCGCCCCGGTACTGGCACAACCGGCGCTGTGCATCATGGCCCAGGGTCGCAAGGAAGTTCAGCTGGCCAATGAGTACTTCAACTACGATCCGTTGAATTACCTGATGGTCTCGGTCTCGATGCCGCTCAGCGGTCGAGTGGTCAATGTCTCGGCCGACGAACCGATCCTCGCCCTGCGCCTGGACATCGATCCGGCGGAAATCACCGCGCTGATCGCCGACGCCGGGCCCATGGGCGTCCCCACCCGTCCGACCGGGCGCGGGTTGTATGTCGAAAAACTCGACAGCGCGATGCTCGACGCCGTGCTGCGCCTGGCACGTTTGCTTGAGACCCCGAAAGACATCGCCATGCTCGCGCCGCTGATTCGCCGGGAGATTCTCTATCGGCTGCTGCGCAGTCAACAGGGCCATCGGCTGTACGAAATCGCCATCGCCAACAGCCAGAGCCATCGCATCAGTCAGGCAATCAAATGGCTCAACGGCAATTTTGAACAGCCGCTGCGCATTGACGATCTGGCGAAGGAAGTGAACCTGAGCGTGTCGACACTGCATCACCGCTTCAAGGCGATGACGGCGATGAGTCCGTTGCAGTATCAGAAGCAGCTGCGCTTGCAGGAGGCGCGGCGGTTGATGCTGGCCGAGGGGCTTGAGGCTTCGGCGGCGGGGTATCGAGTCGGCTATGAAAGCCCTTCGCAGTTCAGCCGGGAGTACAGCCGATTGTTCGGGGCTCCGCCGTTAAGGGATTTGGCGCGGTTGCGGTTGACGGTTTGATCAAGTGGTTGTGGCGTTGCGGATGACGCTATCGCTGGCAAGCCAGCTCCTACAGTGATCTGTGGCGCTCACAGAACCTGTAGGAGCTGGCTTGACAGCGATGGGGCCAGAAAGGCCAACATCAAATCCGGATCAAGCTCCCAACACTCGGCAAGCCTCCACCGGCAACGTCACCGACACCGGATGCCCGATACTTAAACCAAAGCCCTGACACGGCGTGCTCAGCGCGGTAAACGAAACCCCGGAACACTCCACCGTCGTCTCGATGGTCGCACCGATATCCCGCACAAACGTCACTTTGCCCAGCAATCGGTTCCCCGCCGTCGCCTGTGGTGCCGACAGTTGCAGGTCTTCCGGACGAATCAGCATCTTCACTTTTTCACCGACCACAATGCTGCTGCAGATCGGCACTTGCAGCGCATCGCCGCCCGGCAAGCTGACCTTGCCATTACCCAGCACCGTGGCCGGAAAAATGTTGCCTGAGCCGATGAAGTCCGCAACGAATTCGTTCACCGGATGGCGGTAGATTTGGATCGGCGTGCCCACCTGCTGCACTTTGTGCTCACCCAACACCACAACGATATCGGCCATCGTCATGGCCTCGCGCTGATCGTGGGTCACCATGATGGTGGTGATGTTCAGGCGCTGCTGTAACTGACGGATTTCCACCTGCATCGACTCGCGCAGCTTGGCATCCAGCGCCGACAGCGGTTCGTCGAGCAAAAGGATTTTCGGGCGCGAGGCAATCGCCCGGGCAATCGCCACGCGCTGGCGCTGGCCGCCGGAGAGCTTGGCCACCGGGCGATTGATCATTGGTTGCAGCTGGATCAGCTCCAGCAACTCCACCACCCGCGCCTGCTGATCAGCCTTGCTGACCCCGCGCAGTTTCAGCGGATAGGCGATGTTCTCGCCCACAGTCATGTGCGGAAACAGCGCCAGGGACTGGAACACCATGCCGAAGTTGCGCAAATGCGCCGGAGTGTTGCCGATGTCTTCGCCGTCCAGGCGAATCTCGCCACCGCTCAGGGTTTCGAGCCCCGCGATCATCCGTAGCAAAGTGGTTTTGCCGCAGCCCGACGGGCCGAGGAAACACACCAGTTTGCCTTCGGGCAAATGCAGGTTTACATCCTTTACCGCGCACGCCGAGCCGTAGTGTTTCTCGACGTTTTCCAGAATCAGACCAGACATAAATCACCTCAAGAAATCAGAACGAAACGCCACCTTCACCCACCAGTTTTTCGAGCGCCCAGATCAGGACGAAGTCGATCAACACGATCAGCACGGCAAACGAAAATACGGTGGGGTCGAGCGAGGACACAGTGCGGCTGTACATCCAGATCGGCACGGTCATGACGTCGATGGTGTAGAGGAAGTAGGTCACGGTGAATTCGTTGAACGAGACGATGAACGCCAGCAGCATGCCCGCCAGAATCCCCGACTTCATCAACGGCACCACCACATCGACAATAGCCCGCAGCGGTGAAGCGCCAAGCATCTGTGCGGCCTCCTCGACTTCGCTGCCGATGGAGAGCATCGCCGCCGTGCAGTTTTTCACCACGAACGGCAAGGCGAGGATCACGTGGGCAATCACCAGGCGAGACGTGGTCATGTGGAACGGCAGGCTGTCGAATACCAGCAACAGCGCCAGACCCAATACCACCATCGGGAAGACCAGTGGCAGAGACATCAGTTGCAGCGCCACGGCCTTGCCACGGAACTCGCAACGGGTCAGCGCGTACGCGGCCGGCACCGCGATGATCGTGGCGAAGACCATGGTCAGGCACGACACCATCAAGCTGGTGGTCATGGCCTGGCCGAGGCTCAATACGTCACTGGAGTCCGGCGACACAAAGGTGTTCCAGGCAGCCTTGTACCATTGCAGGCTGTAGCTGCTCGGCGGAAAGTCGAGGTTCGACGCACCGCTGAATGACATGACGATCATGGTTAAAATCGGCAGCACCGCCAGCAGCAGGATGAAGCCTGAAAGGATGCCGGCGAACTTGCCGGTGTCACCCGGCAACAGCGACTGGCGCTTCTTGGTCAAGGTACTCATTGCGAAGCCTCCAGCATGCGCCGACGACGGCCGGTGATGTATTCGGACAAAGTCATGATCGCGAGCGTGGTGACGATCAGCACCACACCGGCAGCGGACGCAGCGGGCCAGTTCATCAGCGGGGCGATCTGGTCATGCACCATCACCGCCAGCATCGGCACGCGTCGGCCACCGAGCAGCAAGGGCACCACAAAACTGCTGGCGTTGTAGGCGAACACCAGCGTCGCACCGGTAATGATGCCCGGCAAACTCATCGGCAATACCACTTGGCGGAACACCTGGAAGCGACTGGCGCCCAAGGTGGCGGCAGCCTCTTCGTAACTGCGGGCGACACCGCGCATGGCGCTGGCAATCGGCAGCACAGCCAACGGGAACGCCGTCTGCACCAGGCCCATCAATACGCCGTTCTGGTTGTACAGCAGCATGATCGGACGCTTGATCAGGCCCAGGCCCATCAGTGTCTGGTTGAGCATGCCGCCCGGTCCGAGAATCACCAGCCAGCCGTAGCTTTGCAGCAGCAGGTTGACGAGCAACGGCAGCAACACCGCTGCGAGGAAAATCCGCCGCACGAACGGCGAAGTCAGGCGCGACATGGTGTAGGCCACCGGGATCGCCAGAATCACGGCGATCACCGCGCTGATCAGCGCCAGGCGCAGGGTCAGCATCAAGGATTTGAGGTAGTAGGGTTCCAGCAATTGGGCATAGCTGGCCAGGCTGAAACCTGACCATTCCGCGCCCTTGGTGCCCACGCTCATGCGCAGGACCAGCAGGCTGGCGGCGATCAGCACGCCGAGAAACAGCATCGACGGCGTGAGGAAAAGCCAGGCGCGCGCGGTCGGCGAAACACCCCGACGCGGGCGCGACTCAGCGACGCTGACCGAATGAGTCAAAGGTTGGTGTTCCATAGCAAAGGTCTCGTCAATGGAAGATCAGGCGCATGGCGAGTGCTGCGCACTCGATCGCTGGCAAGCCAGCTCCTACAGGTCATGCGCTGTTCTTGTAGGAGCCGGCTTGCTGGCGATGAGGCTCGAAGAGCCTCCCTGTCATTCAGATCAGGAAGAAAAGATTTCCGTGTAACGACGAATCCATTGGTCATGCACGCTGGCCAGGAAGGCGTTGTCGTGCATGATCGCCTTCTCGGCAATCTGCTCCGGCGTGAGGATGTACGGGCTCTTGCGCGCTTCGGCAGAGATGATCGCCTTGGCGTTGACCGGACCGTTGTAGATGTCTTCCGCCATCTTGCCCTGCACCAGCGGGTCCAGAGAGTGGTTGATGAAGGCGTAGGCCATATCGGTATCGCCCGGACGATTCTTCGGCATTACCGAGAGCATCAGGTCGGTGTAGAAACCTTCCTTCATGCCGAAGGTGGCGCCCAGACCGTAGGCCGGATCGCGGATCTGTTTCGGGAAGAACGCCGGCGCGTACAAGCCGCCCATGTCCAGGGAACCGGTGCGGAACAGTTCGGCGATCTGGTTCGGGTTTTCGCCCAGGGTCACCACGCGGTCCTTGAGCTCGGCCAGCTTCTTGAAGCCAGGCTCGATGTTGTGTTCGTCACCACCGGCCAGTTTGGCGGCGATGATGATCAGGTCCATGGCCTCGGTCCAGTTCGGCGGCGGCAGAAAAATGTTCGGCGCAGCGTCGGCATCCCACAGCGAGGCGTAGCTGGTGGGGACTTCTTTCTGGGTGCGGGTGCTGTAGACCAGACTATTGCACCACAACAGGTAACCGATGCCGTGACCGTTGGCGCCGGTGCGGTATTTCTCCGGCACATCGACGATGTTGGGAATGCGGTCGAGGTCGGGTTTTTCCAGCAGGTTGGCGGCGGCCAGGCCCTCAGCGCCGACGCCGGCCAGGGTGATGATGTCGTATTGCGCACGATCACCGCCGGCCTTGAGTTTGGCGACCATTTCCGAGGTACTGCCGGTACGGTCGGCGATGACCTTGCAGCCGTACTTGTCTTCGAAGGTCGCGGCGATGTTGCGCAGTGCAGCCAGGCCGGTGTCATCAGACCAGGTCAACAAACGCAGGGTCTTGCCAGTGAAACGTGTGTCACTGGCATTGGCCTTGACGAACGGCAGGCTCATGGCCGCCGCGGCAACCGAGGCTACGCCCACGGTCTTGATGAATTGACGTCTGTTCAGATCATGCTCGCCCATTACGGACTCCCTTTGTTTTTGTAGGTATAAGGCAGGTCGAAACTGTTGGTACTGCGCAACTGGAACAGCGCTGGCCCCTCTGTTTTCGGGGGTTTGGTTGAACCAGTGAGTTCATCCTGAGGTCGTGTAAAACACCTGACTATCGATAAAAACTCATTGAAGCCATGACGCCTGCGCATGCCTCATGTAGGAGCGAGCTTGCTCGCGATGGGTGCAAAGGCGCCGCGTACATTCAGGCACCCCACGTCATCGTTGACGTCCATCGCGAGCAGGCTCGCTCCTACAGGAAAGGGTCGTCAGACGGCCCGAATCACGTGTTTTATTTCCTGGAAAGCCTGCAAGCCCCACGGCCCCAATTCACGGCCGATGCTGCTCTGCTTGTAGCCGCCCCAGGCGGTCTGCGGGAAGATCACCTGCGGCGCGTTGATCCACACCAGCCCCGCCTGCAACGCGTTGGCAACACGATCAGCCGTCTGTGCATTGCGCGTCACCACACTGGCGACCAGACCGAACTGACTGTCGTTGGCCAGGGCAATCGCTTCGGCTTCGGAGGTGAAACTGCGTACGCAAATCACCGGACCAAAAATCTCTTCACACCACAGCGCACTGTCGAGGGGCACTTCGGTGAACACCGTCGGCTGTAAAAAATATCCGCGCGGCAGGTCGGCCGGGCGATTGCCACCGCAAACCAGCTTGGCGCCAACGCTCAGACCACGATCAATGTGGCCGAGTACGCGCTGGTATTGCGCCTGATTGACCAGCGCGCCCATTTCCACGTCCGGGTCGAACGGGTCGGCCACGCGAATTGCTTCGGCACGGGCCTTCACCCGTGTGAGGAATTCATCGGCCAATTCATCGGCGACCAGCACGCGGCTGGTGGCGGAACACATTTGCCCGGCATTGAAGAAACCACCACCGCAGGCCACTTCCACCGCCAGGTCGAGATCGGCGTCGGCGAGCACCAGCAGCGAAGATTTGCCGCCCAGTTCCAGGCTCACGCCTTTGACGGTTTCCGCCGCCCGTTGCATGACCTGCACACCGACCGCGTTGCTGCCGGTGAAGGAGATTTTCGCGATGCGCGAGTCAGCCGACAACGGAGCGCCAACGGCCAGGCCGGTGCCGCACACCAGGTTGAACACGCCCGCGGGCAACCCGGCATCCGCGATGATCGCGGCCAGTTCCAGCTCCGGCAGCGGCGTCACTTCCGAAGGCTTGAGTACCACGCAGCAACCGGCGGCCAGGGCTGGCGCGAGTTTCCACGCAGTGGTGACCATCGGGAAATTCCACGGCACGATCAGACCAACCACACCGCAGGCTTCGCGGCGCATACGCGCGCTGAAGTCATCGGTCGGCAGCTCGACATTGCTGTCTTGCTTGGCGTCCAGTCCCTCGGCCAGACCGGCGTAGTACTCGAACGTGGCGATCACATCATCGACATCAATCGCGGCTTCGAACTGTGGCTTGCCGTTGTTGCTCGATTGCAAGTGCATCAGCTTTTCGCGATGGGCCTGCACGCCATTGGCGATCCTGCGCAGGATCGCGCCGCGCTCGGCGCCGGTGGTTTTCGACCAGTCGGCAAAAGCCTCGGTGGCTGCGCTCACGGCTTGATCAACAGCGCGATCATCGCCGCCATTCACAGTGGTCAACAGGGCTTCGGTCGCCGGATTGATCACTCGCAGGTGTTCGTTGCCCGCCGACCATTGGCCGTTGATGTACAGGCCATCGAGGTTGGTTGGAAAGGTCATTTCGACACCGCCTTCATCCACTCGGTCTGATCGATTTCAATCAGTGTCGGGCCTTGGCGATCTGTCGCCGCACGCAGCGCACCGCGCAGTTGCTCGACGCCACTGACCGCTTCGGCGGCGCAGCCCAGGGCCTTGGCCACACCGATGAAGTCCGGGGTATAGATGTCGACGCCCACCGGCTCGATGGCGCGGTTGACCATGTATTTCTTGATCTCTTCGTAGCCCTGGTTATTCCACAGCAGCACGATCACCGGGGTGCGTGCTTCAACGGCACTGGCCAATTCCGGCAAGGTGAACTGCAGGCCGCCGTCACCGATCAGGCACACCACCGGCGGACGAGTGCCGCTTTCAACGCCGCCACCGAGCCACGCGCCAATTGCTGCCGGCAAGGCGTAACCGAGGGTGCCGTAACCGGTGGACGAGTTGAACCAGCGGCGCGGACGCTCAGGGTTGAACGTCAGGTTTCCGGTGTATACCGGTTGGGTCGAATCGCCGACGAACACAGCGTCCGGCAGTTCATGCAAAACGGTTTCGAGGAAACGGGTCTGGGCCAGGGTCGACGCATCCCAGGTCGCGGCCAGGTCTTCACGCAAACGGGCGGCGCGAACCTGGCCCCAATCGTTGCGACGTTCGGCCAAGGATTTGTGCGACAGCGCAGTGAGCAAGGCTTGGGCAGCGTTGCGCGAGTCGGACACCAGCGCCACGTGCGGCGGGTAGTTGCGCACGGTCTGGTCCGGGTCGATGTCGACACGCAGCAGCTTGCCAGGAATCTCGAAACCACCAGCGAAGGTCACGTCGTAATCGGTCTCGGCCAGTTCCGTACCGATGGCCAGCACGACATCGGCCTCGGCGACCAGCGCACGGGTCGCGACCAGGCTTTGAGTCGAACCGATCAGCAACGGGTGAGCGGACTCAAGCATGCCTTTGGCATTGATGGTCAGTGCCACAGGAGCATCCAGCAGCTCGGCCAGCTCTGTCAGCTCGGCGGCGGCGTCGATGGCACCGCCACCGGCGAGGATCAACGGACGCTTGGCGCCGGCCAGCAGGTCAGTCATGCGCGAAACGGCGGACGGCGAAGCACCGGCGCGGTCGATGTGGACCGGCAGGCTGTTGAGCAGTTCGTCGGCGTCTTCAACCAATACGTCCAACGGAATTTCGATGTGCACCGGACGCGGACGACCCGCCTGGAACAGCGCAAAGGCACGGGCCAACACGCCCGGCAATTCCGACGCCGACATCAGGGTGTGGGAGAACGCCGCGACACCGGCACACAATGCGCCCTGGTTCGGCAACTCGTGCAGCTTGCCGCGACCGCCGCCCAACTGGCTGCGCGATTGCACGCTGGAAATCACCAGCATCGGGATCGAGTCGGCATAGGCCTGGCCCATCGCGGTGGTGATGTTGGTCATGCCTGGGCCGGTGATGATGAAGCACACGCCCGGTTTGCCGCGGGTGCGGGCATAGCCGTCGGCCATGAACCCGGCGCCCTGTTCGTGACGCGGTGTGACGTGGTTGATGCTCGAACGGGCCAGCCCGCGATACAGCTCCACGGTGTGAACACCGGGAATGCCGAACACCTGCTCGACCCCGTAATCTTCGAGTAATTTGACCAATACTTCGCCGCACGTCGCCATGTGAATTGCCCTTCTTGTTCGATTTGAGACGCCGGGCCTGCGCAGTGTTTATGATGGATTCGCAGGTCCAGGGATGGCCTCATTGGAACGGGCGACACATAGCCGCAACAATGGATAAAAAGTCATACTAGCCATGTCCTCACGTCATACCTTGGATCCCAATGAAACGACTGCCTCCCCTGCCGGCGCTGCACACATTTCTGATTACCGCGCAGTGCTGCAATTTCACCCGGGCTGCCGAGCAACTGCACATCACCCAAGGCGCGGTGAGTCGACAGATCGCCGGTCTGGAAGATCATCTGGGTTATGAGCTGTTCATCCGTCAGGCCAGGGGTCTCGATCTCACGGCCGAGGGAAGGGAATGGCTGCCACGGGTCCAGCAGATTTTCGGCCTGATCGACGAGGCCGTGGAGCAGATCGGCGAGAAGCGCGAAACCCTGCAGCTCAAGGCGCCGACCTGTGTCATGCGGTGGCTGCTGCCGAGACTGTTGCAATGGCAAAAGGAACGCCCGGACGTGCCGGTGGAACTGACCACAACGGTCAAACACGGTGTGGATTTTCATCGCGAACAATTCGATGCGGCGGTGATGTACGGCACGCCGCCGGACAGTGCGTTGATGGCGCAAAAACTGTTCGATGAGCAACTGACACCGGTGTGTTCCAGGCCCATGCTCGAAGGCCCCATGCCCCTGCAAACGCCCGCCGACCTGCAACAGCACCTGCTGCTGCACCCGACCCGCGACGAGCGTGACTGGAAGGCCTGGTTGAAAGCGGCGGATGTGCAGTTGACCAATGTCGGCAAAGGCCAGCATTTCGAAACACTGGACCTGGCGATGTCGATGGCGTCCCAGGGGACAGGCGTGGCG
This sequence comes from Pseudomonas sp. P8_241, assembly GCF_034008315.1. Classification (NCBI taxonomy): domain Bacteria; kingdom Pseudomonadati; phylum Pseudomonadota; class Gammaproteobacteria; order Pseudomonadales; family Pseudomonadaceae; genus Pseudomonas; species Pseudomonas sp. P8_241. Next base: position 5,397,537 of record NZ_CP125377.1, read on the forward strand.
ATCGGCGACTGGTCGCTGATTGGCGATGACCTGAACGCCGGACGGCTGGTCATGCCCTTTGAATTGAAGGTGAAAACGGGGTTGGCGTATTACCTGGTATTCCCCGAAAAACCCCTGCCTTCGTCGAAGCTGCGTGAGTTGATGGGGTGGTTGGTGGAACAGGCTCAGTCACGCTGAGCTGCCCTTGTAGGAGCCGGCTTGCTGGCGAATATGGCGAGGGGGGCTTGTCGGATCGCCGCACCGTCCCGCTCGGCTGAGCAGCAGTCGTAAGACCTGAAAACGCGGTGTACTTGTCACATTGCAGGGGAGCGCTTCGCACTCCAACGGGGGCAAGCCCCCTCGCCACAAAAAGCACCTTCAACGCCTCACCGCATCAGCTCACTCACCCCACTTCATCTCGCCCTTGGCGACTTTGGCGCTCAGCGCCAGGGAGCTGTCCTCGCCCAGGGTCGGGAAGCGTTTTTTCATGGCGGCGATCAGTTCGGCAGCGTCCTTGGCCTTGGCGGTTTCTTCGTCGAAAGCCTTGATGTAATCGGCGGTGAACTGCACGGCGGCCAGCGAACGGGCGCTCTCGCCGAGGTAGTGGCCGGGCACGATGGTTTTCGGTTTCAGGGTTTCAATGGCATGCAGCGTAGCCAACCAATCGGCATGGGACTGCGCAGTTTGGGTATCGGCCATCCACACGTGGATGTTTTCTGCCACGACCACGCCACCGACCACAGCCTTGATCGACGGAATCCAGACGAAGCTGCGATCAGGCTGTTTGCCTTCCAGGCCCACCACCTGCAACTTCTGCCCTTCGAGGATCAGGCTGTTGCCCTTGAGTACGTCCGGCACGATGGTTTTGGCCGGTACGTCCGCGCCCATCTTCGGCCCCCAGAAGGCCAGTTTGCCGTCGACGGTTTTCTTGATGTGGTCTACGGTCGGCTGCGAAGCGAGCACTTTGGCCTTGGGGAATGCAGCCATCAGGGTGTCGAGGCCGAAGTAATAGTCCGGGTCGCCGTGGCTGATGTAGATGGTGGTCAATTGCTTGCCGCTGGCGCGGATTTTCTCCACCACGTGTTCGGCCTGGGATTTGCCGAATTGCGCGTCCACCAGGATCGCGTCTTTGTCGCCACTGACCAGTACGGACGTCACCGGGAAAATTGCCTTTTCGCCGGGGTTGTAGACATCCAGCGTCAGCGTCGATGCACTGGCGTGGGCGGCAAAACCGAGAGCGGCGCTGGCCAGTAAAATACGCTTAAACGTGGTGAAACCGATCATCTGTTGCTCCTTGGTTGAAATACGCCTTTGTAGGAGCCGGCTTGCTGGCGATGGTCTTTAACGAAAACCCATGCTGACCGGGAAAGCGCGGCGCCTGGGACAGCATCGCCAGCAAGCCGGCTCCTACAGAAGATGGAGGGAGCTTAGTTGCCTGACTCAGTACAAAAAATGCGATCCTTGAACATAGTTTGTTTCTGAAATCGGGCAAATCATGGATCGTCTACAAGCAATGCGCGTGTTCGTCACGGTGGTCGACCTCGGCAGCCAATCCGCCGCGGCCGATCATCTGGAGCTGTCGCGGCCAGTGGTTTCGCGTTATCTGGCGGAATTGGAAGACTGGGTAGGCGCACGCCTGATGCACCGCACCACGCGCAAGTTGAGCCTCACCGCCGCCGGCAACGAAGTGCTGCCCCGCTGCCGGCAGATGCTCGAACTGTCCACCGACATGCAAGCCGCCGTCAGCGTCCCGGAAGACGCGCCGCGCGGATTGTTGCGAATCAGCGTCAGCACTTCATTCGGTCAGGCCCAACTGGCCGATGCCATGGCCGAGTACGTCAAGCGCTATCCGGCGGTCAGCATCGACATGCAAATGCTCGACCGCACCGTGAACCTGGTGGACGAGCGTATCGACCTGGCGATCCGCACCAGCAATGACCTGGACCCGAACCTGATCGCCCGCCGCCTGACCGTCTGCCGGTCAGTGATCTGCGCTTCCCCCGCCTACCTGCGCGAGCACCCGGCACCGCAACGGGTAGAAGACCTGAGCCAGCACAACTGCCTCACCCATTCCTACTTCGGCAAAAGCCTCTGGCATTTCGAGCGGGACGGCGAACAGATTTCGGTGCCGGTACAGGGCAATATCAGCGCCAATGAGGCCAGCACGTTGTTGCGTGCTGCGATGGCAGGCGCCGGGGTGGCAATGTTGCCGACTTATCAGGCCGGGGTGCATATCCACAGCGGTGAGCTTGTCCGTCTGTTGCCCGCCGCCGAACCTCGGCCAATGAACGTGTACGCGGTATATGCCTCACGCAAGCACATGCCGGCGGCGTTACGCAGTTTGCTGGATTTTCTGGTGGTGAGATTTCCCCAGGAACCGGCGTGGGACGCTGGCCTGTAAGCAACGCCCCCTTGGGCGCTGGCAAGCCTGCTCCTACGGGGTCATCAGCGGTTGAATAGCACGCGCCAGGGGTTGGTAACTCACCCGCGATGACCTATGCTCAGAGTAATACCGAAGAGTATTCGTTCAGAGGCCAATACCGTGAACATAAGAACAAGAAGATACCTCGCCATTTTCGTCACCTGCGCAGTCACGCTCGGGCTGTATGGCGCCGCGGCCTGGCGAGTCGAGCAGTTGCGCGATCTGCCCCGCGACGCCGCGAGCTGCAATTTCGGGCACTGCATCCCCCACAACGCGACCCTCAGTACCCTCCGATAACGAAGGGGATCAGGTCTCGTTGCCCTGATCGGACTTCAATCGGTCGCGGAACGCCTTTGGCGAAATCCCCACACGACGCCGAAACAGGCGTGTGAAGTTGGTCGGGTCCGAGAATCCCAACACGTCGGACATTTCATAAATGGTCATGCTGGTGTAGGTGAGCAAACGCTTGGCCTCCAGCAATTGCCGTTCGTGCATGATCTGCAACGCCGGTTGTCCCGCCAGCTCACGGCACGTGCCATTGAGGTGGGACACGGAAATCCCCAACCGATGCGCCAGGTCTTCGACCTTGACGTGCTGGCGATAGGTTTCCTCCACCAGTTGAATAAACCCGTTGAGGTATTCCCTTGCGCGCTGCGGGCGCGCCATTGCCGTTCGCCGCTGGATCACCTGACGGCTGACCCACACCATGATCACGCTGACCAGCGAATGCATGAGCATCTCTCGCGCTGGCTGGTGGCTGGTGTATTCGTTCTGCAATGCGCTGAACAGGCTATTGAGGTACTCGGCATCTTTGCCGGCCGGGTAACTTTCCGCCTGGGCCAGAGCATTCACCGAATGCCCCAGTTGCAACTGCAAATGGGCGATCAGCGGCGCAGCCAACGTCACCACGAACCCTTCTACATCTTCGGAAAAACGAAAGCCGTGAACCGAGAGCGGCGGCAGGATCTGGATCGCCGGTTCGTTCAGTTGCGTGCGTTGGCCTTCGATTTCAAGCGCGGCCTGACCTTTGAACACGAAGAGCAGCTGACACAAATCAGCATGGCGATGGGGTTTTATTTCCCAATGATGTTCGCGACTGCGTTTGGAAATGGTTTCACAGTGCAACAAGTCCGGGGTGGGCCAATCCAGGCTTTCACCGTAGAGCTTGAACACCGGAATCGAAGGCAGGTCAGGCTTGTTCATCACTTCAATCCAGGCTTCGGAATAGGTGTCGGGCGATAATCGCACCGATTGGCAGAATGTACAGGTATCGGCTCAGTTTTCACCTTCAATTGACAGACTCGCAAGTGAAAAATGCAAGCACTCGATCCATAAAAATAATTCACCGGCCCTGGTCGTGTGGAGCTTGCGAGTCATAAAAACAATGAAAACGCTAAAAACCCAAGTTGCCATTATCGGTGCTGGACCCTCTGGTTTGCTGCTCGGTCAGTTGCTGCACAACGCCGGCATCGACACCCTCATTCTCGAACGTCAAACCCCTGATTACGTACTCGGCCGAATCCGCGCCGGCGTGCTCGAACAAGGCATGGTAGAGCTGTTGCGTCAGGCTGGAGTAAGTCAGCGCATGGACGCCGAAGGCTTGGTTCACGGCGGCTTCGAACTGGCCCTCGACGGACGTCAGGTGCACATTGATCTGCAAGCGTTGACCGGTGGAAAGACCGTGATGATCTACGGCCAGACCGAGGTCACTCGTGACCTGATGGCCGCTCGTCGGGAGGTCGGTGCGCAGACGATTTACCAGGCTTGCAACGTCGTCCCCCACGGCATGAAAACCGATGAAGCGTTTGTCACTTTTGAGAAGGACGGGGAGACTTATCGGGTCGATTGCGATTACATCGCCGGTTGCGACGGCTTCCACGGCGTGGCGCGGCAATCGATTCCCGCCGACTGTCTGAACGTGTTTGAACGCGTCTATCCGTTTGGTTGGCTGGGCATTCTGGCTGACACGCCGCCAGTCCACGAAGAACTGGTCTACGCCCGCCATGAACGCGGTTTTGCCCTGTGCAGCATGCGTTCGGCAACGCGTACCCGTTACTACCTGCAAGTGCCCGCTGATGAAAACGTCGAGAACTGGTCCGATCAACGCTTCTGGGACGAGCTCAAAAATCGTCTACCGGCCGATCTTGCACAAAAACTGGTAACCGGCCCGTCCATCGAAAAAAGCATCGCCCCGCTGCGCAGCTTCGTCGTCGAGCCCATGCAATACGGACGCATGTTTCTGGTCGGCGACGCCGCGCACATCGTCCCGCCCACCGGCGCCAAAGGCCTGAACCTGGCGGCCAGTGACGTCAGTACCCTGTTCAACATACTGGTCAAGGTTTACCGCGACGATCGCCTCGATTTGCTGGAGAAGTACTCGCAAATCTGTCTGCGTCGCGTGTGGAAGGCCGAACGGTTTTCCTGGTGGATGACGTCGATGCTGCACCGCTTCGACGACCATGATGCGTTCAGCCAGCGCATTGCCGAATCGGAGCTGGATTATTTTGTCAGCTCGCAAGCGGGCCGCAAAACCATTGCGGAAAACTACGTCGGTCTCCCGTACGAGGCTATCGAATAGCCTGCTATCGATTTACACTGGCGAGCATCCCCGCTCGCCATGCCCCTTGCGGGTCAATCTTTGCCCGCAGGACTCCACGTGACTAATCTCCAGCAGCCTGAAACGCCCAAACCGGCCATCCGCAGTGTGTTGATCGCGCTGATGCTGGCGATTTTCCTTGGGGCACTGGACCAAACCATCGTCGCCGTGTCGATGCCGGCCATTTCCGCGCAGTTCAAGGACGTTAGCCTGCTGGCCTGGGTCATCTCCGGCTACATGGTGGCGATGACAGTGGCCGTGCCGATCTACGGCAAACTGGGTGATCTGTACGGGCGGCGCAAGTTGATGCTGTTCGGCATGGGCCTGTTTACCCTGGCCTCGATGTTCTGTGGCCTGGCCCAGAGCATGGAGCAATTGGTGCTGGCGCGGATTCTTCAGGGCATCGGCGCTGGCGGGATGATTTCCGTGAGTCAGGCGATCATCGGCGACATCGTGCCGCCCCGGGAACGTGGTCGCTATCAGGGTTACTTCAGCAGCATGTACGCGGTAGCGAGCGTGGCCGGTCCGGTGCTCGGCGGCTACATGACCGAGTACCTGTCCTGGCGCTGGGTATTCCTGATCAACCTGCCATTGGGCCTCGGCGCGTGGCTGGTGGCCAATCGTACGCTGGTCGGCCTACCGATCCCGCAACGCAAACCGATCATCGATTACCTCGGCACCCTGCTGATGATCATCGGCCTGACCGCGTTGCTCCTCGGTATCACCCAGGTCGGCCAGGGCCATTCATGGCGCAGCGCCGAAGTGCTCGCGTTGCTGACCTGTGCGGTACTGGTTCTGGGATTGTTCGTTGTCCATGAACGGCGTGCGCGCGAGCCATTGTTGCCCATGCATCTGTTCGCCAACCGCAATGCGATCCTGTGCTGGTGCACGATCTTCTTCACCAGTTTCCAGGCCATCTCGTTGATCGTGTTGATGCCATTGCGTTTCCAGAGCGTGACCGGTGCCGGTGCCGACAGCGCTGCCCTGCATTTGCTGCCGCTGGCCATGGGCTTGCCGATCGGCGCCTATTTCGCCGGTCGGCGCACTTCTGTGACCGGGCGCTACAAGCCGATGATCCTCGCCGGCGCCGTGCTGATGCCGATCTCGATTCTGGGCATGGCATTCAGTCCCCCCCTGGCCTTTGTGCTGAGCAGCCTGTTCATGTTGCTCTGCGGGATCGCCGCGGGCATGCAGTTCCCGACTTCATTGGTGGGGACGCAAAATTCGGTTGAACAGAGGGATATTGGCGTGGCCACCAGCACCACCAACCTCTTCCGCTCGCTGGGCGGTGCGGTGGGCGTGGCGTTGATGTCGGCACTGCTGCTGGCGCTGTTGCAGGATTCGAGTTTCGCCCATCTGGCCGGTTCGACGCTGATCGCCGAAGGTCATTCCGGGAATGTGCTGCTGGATGGCTTGAACGCCGCACCAGGGGATGCGCAAGACGCCCTGCGTGCGGAACTGCTGCTCACGTTCCGGCACTTGCTGATGGTCAGCGCCGCCGTGTCGCTGCTTGGGCTGGCGGCGGCAATTGCGATGCCGAACATGTTGTTGCGCGGGCGCGAGGACAAGGCGCGATAAGCACAAAAGTCAAGATCGCAGCCTGCCGCAGCGCCTACAAATTAACGCCTCACCGCGTAGGAGCTGCCGCAGGCTGCGATCTTTTGACATTCAAGGGCTGTAATACCCGACAGCCACCAGGAAATGCCCGACCTTCTTCAGGTACGCATGCTTGTTCTCGACCTTGCCGGTCACCGGGTTTTTCCAGCGGTACTCGTAATCGCCGTAATCCTGCTTGGCCATCAGTGCCAGTATCGGCTCGCCGACCGGTTTGCCTTCCGGATCTTCGACCTTGTTGAAATCGGTGTTGATCAGCCGCAAGTTGGTCCCATGAGCCACATACCGTTGGGTATTGAGGTCGACGACAAACACATAAAGATCATCCTGCAGGTATCCACCCTTGAGGGAATTGATTGCCGTCAGGGTGCCTTTTTCGTCCTTGGCCAGATCGGTTGCCGCTTTGTTCAGCAAGGCCATGGCCTGCTCCGCTGACGCCCGTGGCAGGTAGTAACCGACCGCAAGAATCCGTTGCCCGATGCGCTGATAGTACACGTGCTTGCGCTCGACCTTGCCGTCCGCCCAGTTCTGCCAGTGATATTCCGCCTGCTGAATGCCATTGCCTTCCGGCACGTTCAGGGCGTCCTTGAAGGTTTTCTGCAAGTCCGGCCCGAGGGTTTCCGACACGTCCCGGCCGATCAACGCCGCGGACGGTCCGCCGCTGGCAAGCATCACGCCCTTGGTATCGAGCACGAAGACATAACGGTCCTTGTCGACAAATTCGCCCTGACGACTGAACGCCGCAAAAGCCTTGTCGCCATTCTCGTGATAATAGGCCAGGGCTTTTTCCAGCAAGGCGATGGCAGCCTTACTGTCTTCCTTCTCGGTACCGGCGGCTTGCGCCTGGCCCAGGCACAGCACAAGCATGCCGCACAGCCAGGTCAACTTTTGCAGAAACCCCATTACGCGTCCCTCGTTCCTGTTGGTGTTTCAAGAGCGTAGACGGCAATGGGGCATGCATGAGTATTCAGGTAATGGTTGTGACCAGCCTCTGTGCCAATTACTGCCGAGCGCGCAATTGCTGTTGCAGATTCTGGATCTGCGCCTGAAGGGTGTTGATATTGCGGGTCACCTGGCCACGGAACGCATCGAACTCGGCGGTGTTCCCACCTTGTGGGGCAGACGGGCGGTTGTCCTGCTGGCTTTTGAGTATCAGGATATCTTGCTCCAGTCGCTCGATGGCAGCACTCGGGTTGCCTTGCTTCTTCAGCGCGACGATATCGGCGCCCAGGCTCTTGAGTTGCGCATCGAACTTCTCGGTGTCCGCCGGAGCATTTTTCAGCGTGGTCAACTCGCTGCCCAGCGTTTTGACCTGCGCCTGCAATTGCGTGTTGGCGGTCTGTTGCTCGGTGTTCTGGGTCGTCATCTGCGCGAGGCGCTTATCCAGTTCGGCTGTCTGCGCACTCATCTGCGCCAGACGCTTGTCGAGATCCGAAGCCTGACCTGCAACACCTTGCTGCTGCGTGCTCTGCTCAAGCAGCCGGCTTTCCAGTTGTTTGATCTGCAGCTTCAGGGCTTCGCTGTCGGAGGTGACATTGGTCTGGCTGGCGACCACTTTGCCGGAAATGTCCTGCAAGCGTCCCGCCGCCTCCTCACTGATTCGCGCGAAACTTTCCTGGGTCGCTACCAGTTGCTGTTCCATCAGGGAAATCTGCTGAAAACTCCACCAGGCAAGACCTGCGAAAGCGAAGAATAACGCGCCGACCAACGCCCAGAGCGGGCCGGTGCTCGCGGCCTTGACCTTGACCACCGGTGCCGAGCGCGAGTGCACGACTGTGCGGGCAGTGGAGGGAAAATCATCGTCATCGAGAACGTTTGCACGCAGGCTCGGTACATCATCGAAGTCGTCGTTGGCATCGTTACGCATGGACATTGAATCAACCTTTGTGAAACAGATGATGGCTTTGTGCCGTGCATTATAACCCTCACGGCCGCATCCATTGACCCCGAACCCCGGTCCTCGGTTCAACAGGTGACCGGCAGCCCGTCGTCAGCGAATGTCTTGAGCCTTCCACCAACCGCAGAACTCATCCAGCGCCGTCCACAGGCTGACCCTCGGATCGTAATCCAGATAATGCCGGGCGCGGCTGATGTCCAGGGTGAAATTTTTGTTCATGACCTGCATGCCCAGCCGCGACAGCGTCGGCTCGGGCCGCCCCGGCCACAACTTGCACACGCCCTCGTTGAGCGCAGCCACCGAGTAGCCCAGGCTGTAGGAACGGTAACGCGTGACCTGCGGGACTTCCATCTGGCGCATGACGTAGTTGACCACGTCCCACAAAGGAATCGGCGTGCCGTTGCTGATGTTGTAGGCCTTGCCAAGGGCAGAACCGGTGGCCAGTAAACTGCTGAGCAACGCTTCGTTGAGGTTCTGGACGCTGGTGAAGTCGACCTTGTTCAGGCCATTGCCGATGATCGCCAGGCGGCCCTTGCGCTGCATCTTCAGCAGGCGCGGAAAAATGCTCATATCGCCGGCGCCGGTGACGAAACGCGGACGCAAAGCCAGGGTTTCGAGGCCGAACTCCTGAGCGCCGAAGACCTTTTGTTCGGCCAGGTATTTGGTCGCGGCATAGTGATGTTTGAAGCGCTTGGGCACCTGTTCTTCAGTCAGGCCCAGGTGGTCGCGTCCATCGAAATAGATCGACGGTGACGACAAGTGCACCAGTCGGCGAACTCGCTGCTTGAGGCAAGCTTCGACCACGTTTTCGGTGACCTGGACGTTACCCAGATGAAAATCCTGATAACGCCCCCACAAACCGACGGCTCCGGCGCAATGCACCACGGCCTCCACGTCCGAGCACAACTGGCGCGCCAGTTCCGGGTCGCTCAAATCACCCGGGACGAACTCGGCGCCACGGCGCACCAGATGTTCCACGCTCTCGGCCCGGCGACCGTTGACCCGTACGTCCAGGCCCTGCTCCAGGGCGAAACGCGCAAAGCGCCCGCCGATGAAGCCGCTTGCGCCGGTGACCAGAATTTTCATGTAGTGCTCCGAATATTTCGTTTTGCGTAGTACGTGAGGTCTTGACGCTGCCCGTCAGTCCAACGGCACCAGCCATTGCCTGGAAGCGCGCACCAATTGATCCGTGAGTAACCCCAGCAGTTGACCGCCGTTGCGCCAATGATGCCAGTACAGCGGCACATCAATCGGTTTATCTGGCAAAAGCTCCAGTAAAACGCCGCTTTCCAGTTGCTCGCGCACCTGTAATTCAGGGACCAGCCCCCAACCAAGACCGGCCTCGGTCAGGCGGATGAATCCTTCGGAAGACGGGCACAAATGGTGTTCAAATCCACCGTCCACGCCGAGAGAAGCGAGGTATCGATGTTGCAGGAAATCGTCCGGACCAAACACCAGTGCCGGAGTTCTGGCCAACTGATCGGCGCGAACGCCATCAGGAAAGTGCCGGGTAATAAAGGCCGGACTGGCCAGTGCGCGATAGCGCATGGCTCCCAACAGAACGCTGCGTGCCCCGGCCACAGGGCGCTCACTGGCACAGAGGCAGGCGGCCACTTCGCCGGCACGCATGCGCTTGAGGCCGACGGTCTGGTCCTCGACCACCAGATCCATCAAGACCTTTTGCTGCGCGCAAAACTCCCCCACGGCCTGCGCCCACCAGGTGGCCAGACTGTCGGCGTTCAAGGCTATCCGCAGGCGCTCCGGTAAACCCTGTTCATCGAGTGCCGGCACCAGGCTTTGCAAATCCCGCTCAAGCAACCGTACCTGTTGCACATGGTTGAGCAGCCGGCGACCGATTTCAGTCGGAGTTGGCGGCGTAGCGCGTACCAGCACCGGCTGGCCGACCCGAGCCTCCAGCAGTTTGATGCGCTGTGAAATCGCCGATTGAGACAATCCCAGCAATTGGGCTGCCCGTTCAAACCCGGCCTGCTCGACCACCGCAGCCAGCGCAGAAAGCAATTTATAGTCGAACATCAGTTTTCCTAATGAGCGATCAGTATGATTGGTTTTTCTTATACAGCGTTCACGGGGAGAATGCCCGACAAGAACTCTTTAACAAGGATCATCCCATGGCTGGCGAAACTTCATTGGCAACGCTGCTGCGCAGCATGAGCCCGCAACTCAATGCCGGCGAATACGTGTTCTGTACCCTGCGTGACGGGAAATTGCCTACCGGTCTGGAAATCATCGGCAGCTTTCGCGAAACGGAAGGTCTGACCGTTATTCTGGAACGCTCCCACGCCGAACAGGCCGGATTCAGCTTCGACTACATCGCTGCCTGGATCACCCTAAATGTGCACTCGGCCCTCGAAGCCGTCGGTCTTACGGCGGCGTTCGCCACTGCACTGGGCAAGGCCAACATCAGCTGCAACGTAATCGCCGGCTACTACCACGATCATTTGTTCGTCGGCCAGGCCGATGCCGAGCGCGCCGTGCAGGTACTGCGGGATCTGGCGTCCAACGGGGAGTAAAACGCTATGTGGCAAAGTTATGTAAACGGCCTGTTGGTGGCCTTTGGCCTGATCATGGCGATCGGTACGCAGAATGCATTTGTGCTGGCGCAAAGCCTCAGGCGTGAACATCACCTGCCGGTCGCAGCGCTTTGCGTGGCCTGCGATGCCCTGCTCGTGGCTGCCGGCGTGTTCGGTCTGGCGACGGTGCTGGCGCAGAACCCGACGTTGCTGGCGATTGCCCGCTGGGGTGGCGCAGCCTTTCTGATCTGGTACGGCAGCCAGGCCCTGCGTCGGGCCTTCTCGAAACAAAGCCTGCAACAGGGCGAAAATCAAACCGTGCGTTCATTGCGAGCGGTCATGTTGAGTGCCTTGGCGGTGACATTGCTTAACCCGCATGTCTATCTGGACACCGTACTGCTGATCGGCTCCCTGGGAGCGCAACAAACCGAGCCTGGTGCCTACGTAATGGGCGCGGCCAGTGCGTCTTTGCTGTGGTTTTTCACCCTGGCGCTCGGTGCAGCCTGGCTGGCTCCCTGGCTCGCCCGTCCGAGTACCTGGCGAATTCTTGACCTATTGGTCGCGGTGATGATGTTCGCAGTAGCATTGCAGCTGATCAGTGCCGGGTGAGTTATTCCAAACTGCTCTGGAACCTCTATTCCACACAGTTGTTGCGTGGTTATGCCGCCCCCCCGGTGCTATGATCCGACACCTGCGCCGCAAAGAGTACAAACTCCCCGGCGCTTGTCTGGCCGCCCGTGATCGGCCTTGCGCTCACCGCACCTGACCTGATTAGGAGATTCACCATGGCTTTCGAATTGCCGCCACTGCCTTACGCACACGATGCCCTGCAGCCGCACATTTCCAAAGAAACTCTGGAATTTCACCACGACAAGCACCACAACACCTACGTCGTGAACCTGAACAACCTGGTGCCTGGCACCGAGTTCGAAGGCAAGACCCTGGAAGAAATCGTCAAGACTTCCTCGGGCGGTATCTTCAACAACGCCGCTCAGGTCTGGAACCACACTTTCTACTGGAACTGCCTGGCGCCAAACGCCGGCGGTCAACCAACCGGCGCACTGGCTGAAGCCATTAACGCGGCTTTCGGTTCGTTCGACAAGTTCAAGGAAGAATTCAGCAAGACGTCCATCGGCACCTTCGGTTCCGGCTGGGGCTGGCTGGTGAAAAAGGCGGACGGTTCCCTGGCCCTGGCCAGCACCATCGGCGCCGGCAACCCGCTGACCAACGGCGACACTCCGCTGCTGACCTGCGACGTCTGGGAACACGCTTACTACATCGACTACCGCAACGTTCGTCCAAAGTATGTCGAAGCGTTCTGGAACCTGGTCAACTGGAAGTTCGTGGCTGAGCAGTTCGAAGGCAAAACCTTCACCGCTTAAGCTCGATGCCAGTCAAAAAACCCGGCTTTCATGCCGGGTTTTTTTTCGCCATATACAAGGTAATTTTTCCGACAATGAAACAGGCGCCATCGCCCTTGCCCCTGCGCCACAGACGTCTAACATCAAACGCATGGAAAATATCTATACCCGCCCCTCAAGTTGAAGGACTCGACAACCGACACAGTGCTAATTCGCCAGATATTTCAAATAACTGCAAATCGGCCAAGCTGCAGGCAAAATCTCCCAAGGATGATTGTCCCTTTGACTGACATCACGGGATTGCCAATACTCATGGCAACTTGATGCTATCTGCACGGAACAAGGAATAACCCTTTGAAGCTGGAACTCAAGAACAGCTTGTCGGTGAAGTTGCTCCGGGTCGTGCTCCTGTCGGCATTGATCGTCGGTGTGGTCTTGAGCTGCGCGCAGATTGTTTTCGACGCCTATAAAACCCGTCAGGCCGTCGCCGACGATGCCGGGCGCATCCTCGACATGTTTCGCGATCCCTCGACCCAGGCTGTCTACAGCCTGGATCGGGAAATGGGCATGCAGGTGATCGAAGGTTTGTTTCAGGACGATGCAGTGCGCCAGGCCTCCATCGGCCATCCCAACGAAGCCATGCTTGCGCAGAAGTCTCGCGAGTTGCAGCAATCCAACAGTCGCTGGCTGACCGACCTGATCCTCGGCAAGGAACGCACGTTCACCACCCAATTGGTGGGACGCGGCCCCTACAGCGAATATTACGGCGACCTGAGCATCACACTCGATACCGCCACCTATGGCCAAGGGTTCATTGTCAGTTCAGTGATCATCTTTATCTCCGGTGTGTTGCGAGCCCTGGCAATGGGACTGGTACTGTATCTGGTCTACCACTGGCTGTTGACCAAACCGCTGTCGCGAATCATCGAGCACCTGACGGAAATCAACCCGGACCGCCCCAGCGAACACAAGATTCCTCTGCTCAAGGGACACGAGAAAAACGAACTGGGCATCTGGATCAACACCGCCAACCAATTGCTCGAATCCATCGAACGCAACACCCATCTGCGCCACGAAGCGGAAAACAGCCTGCTGCGCATGGCCCAGTACGACTTCCTCACCGGCCTGCCCAACCGCCAGCAATTGCAAACGCAACTGGACAAGATCCTCATCGACGCCGGCAAGCTGCAGCGACGGGTCGCAGTGCTGTGTGTCGGGCTCGATGACTTCAAGGGCATCAACGAGCAATTCAGCTACCAGACCGGTGACCAGTTGTTGCTGGCCCTCGCCGATCGGCTGCGAGGCCACAGCGGGCGTCTCGGCGCCCTCGCTCGTCTCGGGGGCGATCAGTTCGCGCTGGTGCAGGCCGATATCGAACAGCCTTATGAAGCCGCCGAACTGGCGCAAAGCATCCTTGATGACCTCGAAGCGGCGTTCGCCCTCGATCACCAGGAGATCCGCCTGCGCGCCACCATCGGCATCACACTGTTCCCGGAGGACGGCGACAGCACCGAGAAGCTGTTGCAAAAAGCCGAGCAGACCATGACCCTGGCCAAGACTCGCTCGCGCAACCGTTATCAGTTCTATATCGCCAGTGTCGACACTGAGATGCGTCGCCGGCGCGAGCTGGAAAAAGACCTGCGTGATGCACTGACCCGCAACCAGTTTTATCTCGTCTACCAACCGCAGATCAGTTATCGCGATCACCGCGTGGTCGGTGTCGAGGCATTGATTCGCTGGCAGCATCCCGACCACGGGCTGGTCCCGCCGGACCAGTTCATCCCGCTGGCGGAGCAGAACGGCACCATCATTGCCATCGGCGAATGGGTGCTGGATCAGGCGTGCAGGCAATTGCGCGAATGGCATGACCAGGGCTTCAGCGACCTGCGCATGGCCGTGAATCTGTCGACCGTGCAGTTGCATCACGCCGAATTGCCACGGGTGGTCAACAACCTGATGCAGATGTACCGCCTGCCACCGCGCAGCCTCGAACTCGAAGTCACCGAAACCGGCCTGATGGAAGACATCAGCACCGCGGCCCAGCATTTGCTCAGCCTGCGCCGCTCCGGCGCACTGATTGCCATCGACGACTTCGGCACCGGCTATTCGTCATTGAGCTATCTGAAAAGCCTGCCGCTGGACAAGATCAAGATCGACAAGAGCTTCGTGCAGGACCTGCTCGATGACGACGACGATGCGACCATCGTTCGCGCCATCATCCAGTTGGGCAAGAGCCTGGGCATGCAGGTAATTGCAGAAGGCGTGGAAACCGCCGAGCAAGAGGCCTACATCATCTCTGAGGGCTGTCACGAAGGTCAGGGCTACTTTTACAGTAAACCCCTGCAGTCTCGGGAATTGAGCGCTTACTTGAAGCAGGCCCAGCGCACCAACGCCGCTATCTTGTGACCCCCTGTAGGAGCGAGCTTGCTCGCGATGGTCGTGAATGATGACGCGTTTGGCCTGAAAAAACGCGCTGTCCCCACGTTCATCGCGAGCAAGCTTGCTCTTACAGAGTGAGCGTGCACCCCCATGAATAAGAAATATTTCCACCTACAACCCTTTACACATAATGCGAAAGATTTGCATTATGTCGCAGTTTTGCGCGCTGTCAGCGCCCTACCACCCCTTATCGAAGCAGGATGTTCGCCATGATTCGTATGCCTCTGGCTACCGCCAGTCTGTTGGCCATCGCTATTTCCCTCGCCGGTTGCGGTGAAGGCAAAGACAAAGAAAAAGCCGCCACTCCTGCGCCGGCTGCCAGCACTGCTGCTGCCCCGGCTGCTCCAGCCGCTGCACCTGCCGCGGCCGGTAAAGTCGACGAAGCCGCCGGCAAGGCCGTTGTCGCGCATTACGCCGACATCGTCTTCGCCGTCTACAGCGATGCCGAATCCACTGCGAAGACCCTGCAAACCGCCATCGACGCCTTCCTCGCCAAGCCGAACGCCGACACCCTGAAAGCCGCCAAGGCTGCCTGGATCGCGGCGCGCGTTCCTTACCTGCAAAGTGAAGTGTTCCGCTTCGGCAACACCATCATCGACGACTGGGAAGGTCAGCTGAACGCCTGGCCGCTGGACGAAGGCCTGATCGACTATGTCGACAAGTCCTATGAACATGCCTTGGGTAACCCTGGCGCTACCGCCAATATCATCGCCAACACGCAAATCCAGGTCGGCGAAGACAAGGTTGACGTGAAGGACATCACCCCGGAAAAACTCGCCAGCCTGAACGAGCTGGGCGGTTCCGAGGCCAACGTTGCCACTGGCTACCACGCCATCGAATTCCTGCTTTGGGGCCAGGACCTGAACGGCACCGGCCCAGGCGCTGGCAACCGTCCGGCTTCCGACTACCTTGAAGGCAAAGGCGCCACCGGCGGTCATAACGATCGTCGTCGCGCTTACCTGAAGTCGGTTACTCAGTTGCTGGTCAGCGATCTGGAAGAAATGGTCGGCAACTGGAAGCCGAACGTGGCTGACAACTACCGCGCCACCCTGGAAGCCGAACCTGTTGAAACCGGCCTGCGCAAGATGCTGTTCGGCATGGGCAGCCTGTCCCTGGGCGAACTGGCGGGCGAGCGCATGAAGGTTTCCCTGGAGGCCAACTCCCCTGAAGACGAACACGACTGCTTCAGCGATAACACCCACAACTCGCAGTTCTACGATGCCAAAGGCATTCGTAACGTGTACTTGGGTGAGTACACCCGCGTCGACGGTACCAAAATGACCGGCGCCAGCCTTTCCTCCCTGGTGGCCAAGGCCGATCCGGCTGCCGACACCGCGCTCAAAGCCGACCTCGCGGCGACCGAAGCGAAGATGCAAGTGATCGTCGACCATGCCAACAAGGGTGAGCACTACGACCAACTGATCGCCGCCGGCAACACCGCTGGCAACCAGATCGTTCGCGACGCTATCGCTTCCCTGGTCAAGCAGACCGGTTCGATCGAAGCCGCTGCGGGCAAGCTGGGCATCAGCGACCTGAACCCGGACAACGCTGATCACGAATTCTGATCAACGCTGGCTGGATAAAAAGGCGACCTTCGGGTCGCCTTTTTATTGTCCGGAACACCGCTAATCCTGTAGGAGCTGCCGAGAGAAACGAGGCTGCGATCTTTTCAAAGGCAAGATCAACAGATCGCAACCTGCGCCACCGCCTACTAATCCAAGCAAACGATAATTCCTCTTATTCAAATTCCCCTGCCCTGTTAGACTTTGCGCCCTTGTTTTGCTCGTCTTGCAGGATGTCTGATGCCCTCGCTGCTTCTTCGCTTGTCCGCACTGTTTCTGGCCCTGGGCCTGAGTGCCTGCGATGACGCCCCGAAATTCACCCAGGCCGAACCCGGTGAAGCCCGCTCCGGGGGCAGTGCGACCGTGCGCAAGACAGACCAGAACTCATTTTCCCTGCCTTCTGCCAATCTGCCGCCGTCACGGCGTGTGGATTTCAGCGTCGGCAACAGTTTCTTCCGCAACCCCTGGGTGATCGCCCCGTCGACCACCACTGCTCGCGATGGCCTCGGCCCGCTGTTCAACACCAACGCCTGCCAGGGTTGCCACATCAAGGATGGCCGCGGTCATCCACCCGAGGCCGGCGCACAGAACGCTGTGTCGATGCTGGTGCGCCTGTCGATCCCCGATGCGCCAGCCTACGCCAATGTCATCGAACAACTTGGGGTCGTCCCCGAACCCGTTTACGGCGGCCAGTTTCAGGACATGGCCGTACCTGGGGTGGCCCCGGAAGGCAAAGTGCGGGTTGACTACACCCCCGTGCCAATTCGCTTCAAGGACGGCACCGAGATCGAATTGCGCAAGCCGAACTTGAACATCACCCGGTTGAATTATGGACCGATGCACCCCGACACCCGCTTCTCGGCGCGGGTCGCCCCCCCGATGATCGGCCTGGGCCTGCTCGAAGCGATCCCCGAAGAAGCGATCCTGGCCAACGCCGAAGCTCAGGCAAAGGCCAAAAACGGCATCGCCGGACGTCCGAACCGGGTCTGGGACGACGAACAGAAGAAAACCGTTCTCGGACGATTCGGCTGGAAAGCCGGGCAACCCAATCTCAATCAACAAAATGTTCACGCGTTTTCTGGTGATATGGGCCTCACGACCAGCCTGAGACCCTTTGATGACTGCACCGACGCGCAAATCGCCTGCACGCAGGCACCCAATGGCAACGGTCCCGATGGCGAGCCGGAAGTCAGTGACAACATCCTGCGCCTGGTGCTGTTCTACAGTCGTAATCTCGCCGTACCGGCCCGTCGCGACGTCAATGCACCCGAAGTCCTGGCCGGCAAGACCCTGTTTTATCAGGCCGGTTGCCAGACCTGTCATACACCGAAATACACCACCGCCGCCAACGCCGCCGAACCTGAACTGGCCAATCAAGTGATTCGCCCCTACAGCGATCTGCTGCTGCACGACATGGGCGACGGCCTGGCCGACAACCGAACCGAATTCCAGGCCAGCGGCCGCGACTGGCGCACGCCGCCGTTGTGGGGCATCGGCCTGACGCAGGCGGTTAGCGGCCACACTCAGTTCCTGCACGACGGCCGCGCCCGTAACCTGCTCGAAGCCGTGCTCTGGCATGGCGGTGAAGCGGCAGCGGCGCAGCAACAGGTTTTGTCTTTCGATGCCGGGCAACGCGCGGCGTTGCTGGCGTTTTTGAATTCCCTTTAACACGCACTTATTCAGCGGGAGCCCGACATGTTCCGTCCCAAACTGCTTTTCACCAGTCTTGCCGCACTCGCTCTGGGTGCCTGCTCGCCCCAGGACCCGCAAGCGGTCACTTCGGCAGCCATCGCCAAATCGGTGATCCTGCCGACCTACACCCGCTGGGTCGAGGCTGACCGCCAACTGGCCGTCAGCGCCCTCGCCTATTGTGAAGGCAAGGAAACCCTGGACACTGCCCGCGCCGATTTCCTGCACGCGCAAAAAGCCTGGGCCGAGCTGCAACCGCTGCTGATCGGGCCGCTGGCCGAAGGCAACCGCGCATGGCAAGTGCAGTTCTGGCCAGACAAGAAAAACCTCGTCGGCCGTCAGGTCGAACAACTGGTCACCGCGCAACCGCAGATCGATGCGGCGACGCTGGCAAAATCCAGCGTCGTGGTACAGGGCCTCTCGGCCTATGAATACATCCTGTTCGACAGCAAGCCTGATGTGGCCAACGCCGAACAGAAAGCCAGGTACTGCCCACTGTTGATCGCCATTGGCGAGCGTCAGAAGCAATTGGCCGAAGAAATTCTGAAAAGCTGGAACAACACCGACGGCATGCTCGCGCAAATGAGCAAATTTCCGAACCAGCGCTACGCCGATTCTCACGAAGCCATCGCCGATCTGCTGCGCGTGCAAGTCACCGCACTCGACACCCTGAAGAAAAAACTGGGCACCCCGATGGGTCGCCAGACCAAAGGCGTTCCACAGCCGTTCCAGGCTGATGCCTGGCGCAGCCAATCGTCCCTGGCAGGTCTCGAAGCCAGCCTTGCGGCGGCCAAAACAGTCTGGGAAGGTGTGGACAACAAGGGTCTGCGCAACTTGCTGCCGAGCGAGCAGAAGCCGTTGGCCGACAAGATCGACGCCGCCTACGACGCCGCGCTGAAACAGTTCGCCGGCAACAAGCGCTCGCTGACCGACATGCTCAATGACGAGGCCGGTCGCCAACAGCTCAATGAACTCTACGACAGCCTCAACGTCGTCCACCGCCTGCACGAGGGCGAACTGGCCAAGGCGCTGGGCATCCAACTGGGCTTCAACGCCAACGACGGTGACTGATGAGGGCGACTTCCATGCTGCGACGCCAGGCTCTGACATTAGGTAGTTTGCTGCTGGGCGCAGTGACGCTGGGCGGCTGGAAGCTGTTCAGGCAAAAGGACCAAAGCCCGCTGCTGCTTTCAGCGCGGGACGATACCGACGGCAAGCATTACGCCGTGGGTTATCGGCTGGATGGCACTCAGGTGTTTGCCACCCAGGTCGGCCAGCGTTGCCACGACATCATTAACCACCCGGCGCTGCCGATCGCGCTCTTTGTCGCCCGTCGCCCGGGCACCGAGAGTTACCTGGTCGACCTGCGCGATGGCACGCTGCTGCAAACCGTGACCTCGCAACCGAACCGGCACTTCTACGGTCATGCGGTGATTCACCAAAGCGGCGACTGGCTCTATGCCACCGAAAACGACACCTCCGATCCGGGTCGCGGCCTGCTCGGTGTGTACAAATTCGAAGGCGAACGGTTGGTGCACAGCGGCGAGATTTCCACCCATGGCATCGGCCCGCATCAGGTGTCGTGGATGCCCGACGGCGAAACCCTGGTCGTGGCCAACGGCGGGATTCGCACCGAGGCCGAAAGCCGGGTCGAGATGAACCTCAACGCCATGGAGCCCAGCCTGGTCCTGATGCAACGGGACGGCACTCTGCTGAGCAAGGAAACCCTCGCCCAGCAGATGAACAGCGTGCGCCACCTGGGTATTGCCAGCGACGGCACCATCGTCGCCGGACAACAATTCATGGGCGCGGCGCACGAATCGTCGGAATTGTTGGCGATCAAGCGTCCCGGTCAACCGTTCGTGGCGTTCCCAGTGCCCGAACACCAGTTGCAGGCCATGGGGCACTACACCGCCAGCGTCGCTGTGCACAGTGACTTGCGCCTGGTGGCATTGACCGCACCACGGAGCAACCGCTTTTTCATCTGGGATCTGGACAGCGCAGAAGTGCGCCTGGATGCGCCGCTTCCCGATTGCGCCGGGGTTGGCGCGGTGGCCGACGGCTTTGTCGTTTCCTCGGGCCAAGGGCGTTGCCGCTACTACGATTGTCGTCAGGAAAACCTCGTTGCGAAACCGCTGGAACTGCCGGCAGGGCTCTGGGACAACCATCTTCACCTGATGGCATGAAACGCCAAAAGATCGCAGCCTTCGGCAGCTCCTACATTGGAATGATGTGCATTTTGTAGGAGCTGGCGAAGGCTGCGATCTTTTCGCAATTGTATCTCTCTAAAATCTCATACCCTGTAAAAACTGGCAGTTGGTTTCCCCCTCCCAGTCGCGGTAATGTGCCCCACTGTCTCACCTGATTTTCTCCAAGGAACTGGAAATATGCTGCGTCGCCGCATGCTGATCATGTTGGGTGTTGTTCTGCTGATCGTGCTGGTCCTGGCCGCCTATAAAGCCTTCTCCATTTACACGATGATCCAAGGCTTCTCCGCGCCGAAACCACCAATCAGTGTCGCCGTCGCCACGGCTACCGAACGACCGTGGCAAGCCCGGCTGCCCACGGTTGGAACCCTGAAGGCGCTGCAAGGTGTCGACCTGAGCCTGGAAACCGACGGCACCGTGATTGATGTGCAATTCGAGTCAGGGCAAAAGGTCAAGTCCGGCCAACCCATCGTCCAGCTCGACAGCAAAGTGGAAAGCGCCTTGCTTGAAACCGCCCTGGCCGACCTTGGACTGGCCCAGGTTGACTACAACCGCGGCAGTCAGCTGGTGGGTAGTCAGGCCATTTCCAAAGGTGAGTTCGACCGACTCTCGGCGGTCTACAAAAAGAGCAAGGCCACGGTCAATCAACTCAGGGCCGCTCTCGGCAAAAAAAGCATTCTCGCGCCTTTCAGCGGCACGATCGGCATTCGCCAGGTGGACGTCGGCGACTACGTGGCCAGCGGCACCATGATTGCCACGCTGCAAGACCTCAGCAGCCTGTACGTCGACTTTTTCGTACCTGAACAGTCAGTACCAAAGATTGCCGTGGGGCAAGCGGTGCAGATCATCGTCGCGTCCTATCCGACGCAGGTGTTCCCCGGCACCATCAGCGCGATCAACCCGAAAGTCGAGAACAGCACCCGCAACGTGCAAGTCCGTGCGACCCTGGCCAACCCGGATGGCAAATTATTGCCGGGAATGTTTGCCAGCTTGCAGGTGCTGCTGCCCGACCCGCAGCCCCGCATCGTCGTCCCGGAAAGCGCCATCGCCTATACGCTTTATGGCAACTCGGTGTATGTCGCCGCTCAGAAAAAGGCCGAAGACGGCAGTCTGGAAAAAGACGACAAGGGCCAGCCCGTGCTGATCGCCGAACGGCGATTTGTCGAAACCGGCGAACGCCGTGACGGCCAGGTGATGATCACCAAAGGCGTGCAGAACGGCGAAAAAGTGGTCACGGCCGGCCAGATCAAACTGGACAACGGCGCGCACATTGCCATCAGCGACGACAAGACTCTAGGCGAGAAGAACAGCCCGCCCCGCGCGGACTGATCAAGGAATCCCCATGGCTTTTACCGACCCGTTCATCCGCCGTCCGGTTCTCGCAACCGTGGTCAGCCTGCTGATTGTGCTGCTGGGCTTTCAAGCCTGGAGCAAGCTGCCGTTGCGACAGTACCCACAGATGGAAAACGCCCTGATCACGGTGACCACTGCCTACCCCGGGGCGAACGCCGAAACCATCCAGGGCTACATCACTCAACCGATGCAACAGAGCCTGGCAAGCGCCGAAGGCATCGACTACATGACCTCGGTCAGTCGGCAAAACTTCTCGGTGATCTCGATCTATGCGCGCATTGGCGCCAACAGCGACCGCCTGTTCACTGAACTGCTGGCCAAGGCCAACGAGGTCAAAAACCAGCTGCCCCAGGACGCCGAAGACCCGGTTCTGAGCAAAGAAGCGGCTGATGCCTCGGCGCTGATGTACATCAGCTTCTTCAGCAAGGAACTGAGCAACCCGCAGATTACCGACTACCTGTCGCGGGTCATCCAACCGAAACTGGCGACCCTGCCCGGCATGGCCGAAGCCGAGATTCTCGGCAATCAGGTGTTTGCCATGCGATTGTGGCTGGACCCGGTGAAACTGGCGGGATTCGGCCTGAGTGCCAGCGACGTGACCAACGCCGTGCGCCAATACAACTTCCTTTCCGCCGCCGGCGAAGTGAAAGGCCAGTATGTGGTCACCAGCATCAACGCCAATACCGAGCTCAAGTCCGCTGAAGCCTTCGGCGCGATTGCGCTCAAGGTCGATGGCGACAGTCGTGTACTGCTGCGCGATGTGGCACGGGTGGAAATGGGTGCAGAAAACTACGACACCATCAGCTCCTTTGGTGGCACCCCCTCGGTGTACATCGGGATCAAGGCCACGCCCGGCGCCAACCCGCTGGAAGTGATCAAGGAAGTGCGCAAGATCATGCCGGACCTTGAGGCGCAATTACCACCCAACCTCAAGGGAGAAATCGCCTACGACGCCACCCTGTTCATTCAGGCTTCGATCGACGAAGTGGTGAAAACCCTGTTTGAAGCGGTACTGATTGTGATCGTGGTGGTGTTCCTGTTCCTCGGAGCTCTGCGCTCGGTGGTGATCCCGGTCGTGACCATCCCGCTGTCGATGATCGGTGTGATGTTCTTCATGCAGATGATGGGCTACTCGATCAACCTGCTGACCCTGCTGGCAATGGTGTTGGCCATTGGTCTGGTGGTGGACGACGCCATCGTGGTGGTGGAAAACATCCACCGTCATATTGAGGAAGGCAAGACACCGCTGGATGCAGCCATCGAGGGTGCCCGGGAAATCGCCATGCCGGTGGTCTCGATGACCATCACCCTGGCGGCGGTATATGCGCCCATTGGCTTTCTGACCGGTCTCACCGGGGCACTGTTCAAGGAGTTCGCCCTGACCCTGGCGGGAGCGGTGGTGATCTCCGGCATTGTCGCGCTGACCCTGTCGCCGATGATGTGCGCCCTGCTGCTGCGCCACGATGAAAACCCCAGCGGGCTGGCCCATCGCCTGGACCGGATTTTTGAAGGTCTCAAGCGCCGCTATCAGAGCATGTTGCACGGCACCCTCAACACTCGGCCGGTGGTGCTGGTGTTTGCCGTCATCGTGCTGTGCCTGATTCCGGTATTGCTCAAGTTCACCAAGTCGGAACTCGCGCCGGATGAGGATCAGGGCATCATTTTCATGCTGGCCAATGCCCCCCAACCGACCAACCTCGACTACCTGAACACTTACACCGACGAATTCATCAACATCTTCAAATCGTTTCCCGAGTATTACTCGTCGTTCCAGATCAATGGCTTCAACGGTGTGCAGTCCGGGATTGGCGGCTTCCTGCTCAAGCCGTGGAATGATCGCAGTCGCACGCAAATGGCGATCCTTCCGGAGGTCCAGGCCAAACTCGAGAGCATTCCGGGCCTGCAGATTTTCGGGTTCAACCTGCCCTCCCTGCCGGGCACCGGCGAAGGGTTGCCCTTCCAGTTCGTCATCAACTCCGCCAACGATTACGAATTGCTGCTACAGGTGGTCGACCGGGTGAAGAAACGCGCGATGGAATCCGGCAAGTTTGCGTTCGTCGACGTCGACCTGGCGTTCGACAAGCCTGAAGTGGTGGTAGACATAGACCGCGCCAAGGCTGCGCAAATGGGGGTATCGATGCAGGACCTGGGAGGGACGCTCGCGACGTTACTCGGTGAAGCCGAAATCAACCGTTTCACCATTGAAGGTCGCAGCTACAAAGTCATCGCCCAGGTCGAACGCCCTTTCCGCGATAACCCGCAATGGTTGAACAACTACTACGTCAAAAACACCACTGGCGAGCTACTGTCCTTGTCTACCCTGATTACCGTGACCGACCGCGCACGTCCAAGGCAGTTGAATCAGTTTCAGCAACTCAACTCTGCCATCCTGTCTGGCGTGCCACTGGTGAGCATGGGGGAAGCCATTGACACCGTGCACCAGATCGCCAGCGAAGAAGCACCCGCAGGCTTTGCCTTCGATTATGCCGGCGCATCGAGGCAATACGTTCAGGAAGGTAGCGCCTTGTGGGTCACGTTTGGCCTGGCACTGGCGATCATCTTCCTGGTGCTGGCCGCGCAGTTCGAAAGCTTCCGCGACCCATTGGTCATCCTGGTCACCGTACCTCTGTCAATTTGCGGCGCGTTGATTCCGCTTTTCCTGGGCTGGTCGAGCATGAACATCTATACCCAGGTCGGACTGGTGACGTTGATAGGCCTGATCAGCAAGCACGGGATCCTGATCGTCGAGTTTGCAAACCAACTGCGCAAGGACAAGGGGTTGACTGCACGGGAAGCGGTGGAGGAAGCCGCCGCCATTCGTCTGCGTCCGGTATTGATGACCACCGCGGCGATGGTGTTCGGCATGGTGCCGTTGATCATCGCCACGGGTGCGGGTGCGGTCAGTCGGTTCGACATTGGCACAGTGATCGCCACGGGCATGTCGATCGGCACGTTGTTCACCCTGTTTGTGTTGCCGTGCGTGTACACGTTGTTGGCAAAACCCGACAAGGCTGTGGTCCAGCCTTAAAACTTGCTCGCGTTGGCGTGTCAGTGACAGCAATGGGGCTGGTACACCATCCGAGCCAACTTCTATAGAGGGAAGGTGCAGGAGGGCAATCAGTGACAAAAAAAGGCCTCGCATTAGCGAGGCCTTTTTATTCTTGCTTCGATCGAGTCAACTTTGCGGCCTCATTCCTTGAGAAAGTCCGAACATGAACAGCAACAAATCATGGTCGGGCTGAGTGGCCACGGATGCCTTGGCTACCCGTGGCAACGGACAATGCTCTTCTGCGTTGATCGAGCTGAGAACCTGGGTGCGAGGCTGCTCCCACGCTGCCACCGCGATCGACGCAACTGCCAAGGCTCCTACTAGAAACAAACCTCGTGCAATTTCGAGTTTCATTGCTACAAACCTTTGATAGCGCTGCCAAACGCCGTCTCATAAAAGTAGACGAGTTTCTTCCAGTCCGCCGGATCGAACGACGAGTGGCGACGCAGCTGCTTCATGTCGTGAGCAGCGGCGCGATAGGCGGTCAAGCGCTGTCGACACTTCTCCAGGTCGATAAGTGCGATCTCGACATTCGCCGAATCGCCCTCACCCGTCACACGAACAAAAACGTGCTTGATGTAGATACAGCTGTGTTGCCAACGCCCCTTGTGCATGCGGGCCAGGTTTTCGGCCAGATCCTTCAGCACTCGGTCATGGACTGCTTCACCGTGACGCTCGCGACCACCGCCGGCGTACCAGTGTTCGATTTCCTCGAAGCCGTCCAGGGACTTGGTTACCAGCAGCGCCCTCCATTTATGAACGGGATCGCGCTGTGCACCGCAGAAAACCATGTGTGGAACGCGAACTCCAAGCGCGGTCACCCCGGTGAGCGCATCACGCTCACGCAACACCGTAGGACGACCAAACGGATGCAGCCAACTACGATGGATGTGTCCGGTCTGGCGCTTGATATAGAGCAACTGACCATCACTGCCGGTTACTCGCTGAACGCCACTCTCCCCACCGCGACGGACGTTGGGTTCCTCCACCCACTCACCGCGTTGATTCCAGAAGTAATCAAAGCGGTCCTGAGAAGGGACTTCCGTTTCTGCTGCACACTGCACTGCCATCCTGTTACCTCTTGCGTAATACGTAAACCCGCCACATGGCATAGAGCGGAATAAAGTCCAGTTGTTCCTGGATGCGGAAACCCGCCTGCTCAAATTCCTTTTCTACAGTAGCGGCCGGTAACACAAATCGGTTTTGGTAACCTTCCTGATTACGGGATTTCTCCGCGCGTTTACGTTTCCACGCTTTGAAATTGCCATCAACCCACAACGAAAGGATCACGCTATCGCGGGATACACGCTCGAATTCCCGCAAAATCGCCAGTCGATGCTCGGCTTCACCTATGTGGTGGAGCAATCGCATACAGAAAATGCTGTCGACTGCGTTATCAGGCAAGGCGATGTCGAATGCAGAGGTGTGCAAGGGTTGTACCCGTTTCACCACATCGGCAGGTTGCGACTGCGTGGCGATCTTCAGCATGGACTCCGAGTTGTCGGCGCCGATGATCACACGGTTTGGCTTTTCGGCCAGCATTGGCCAGAAACGCCCTGCTCCGCAGGGCAAATCGAGAACCAGGCCCGGTTCTCCCACCAGGGCCAGCGCCTTGCGTGCCATTTGCACGTCACGCCAGTGAGACAAGCGACGACCGAGACCATCCTGATGCTTGCGCAAATAGCGTTGCGCGTGCTGATCGTCATACTTTTCGGAAAAATCTAGTTTGATCGGGCCATCCATTATCACAGTCTCCTGAACTTCTGATGACAGCCACATTAGGTAGCGCCGTGTCAGCATCAGGTCATGCAATTGTGAAAATTTCGTTAAAAAAACCTCAAATTATTACAAGGTTTTTCAGAAATAGTTCCAATCGATATGACCTTCACTTATTGAGATTAGGCCTCAAGTTGAATCAGTTCCACTTGAAAACGACAGCCATGAGGTTCCATGGTTGTCAGGCTGACATTCCAGCCCTGGTTTTCACAGATCCGCTGCACCAGCGACAGACCAAGCCCCAATCCTTCCCCGCGTTTCTCGTTTCCGCGCACAAAAGGCTCGAACATTGCTTCGCGTTTTTCCTCAGGAATGCCAACACCGCTGTCTTCTACCAGAAAGCCAGTGGATGTCAGGGTCAAGCGGATGAACCCGCTCTCGGTGTAATGCAATGCGTTACGCAGCAGGTTGCCCATCACGGCATGCAGCAGCGTGGCGTTGTAACAAGTAATCGGCGGGTGCCCGGACTCGAAAATCAGCTTCAATCCCTTGGCTTCGATCGGCTCGCGCCAAAGACCGAGCAGACCATCAGCCACTGCGCCAAGGGTCTGCTGAGGCGACATATTGACGTCTTCACGTTGCGCACGCGCCAGCATCAGAAAGGTTTGCACCAGCTCGCGCATTTCTTCGCAAGCCCGGGCGATCCGCTCAACCTGAGCACGGCCACGTAGATCAAGACCGGGATTTTCGAGCAACAGTTCGCAGGAACTGGCCAGAACCATCAATGGGGTGCGCAGTTCATGGCTGACGTCACTGGTGAAAAGGCGCTCGCGGCTCAACGCCTGGCGCAAACGCCCAAGAGTCGCGTCAAATGCCACGGCCAATTCGCCGACTTCGTCTGCGGCGTAATCCGGTGCCAGCGGGGGTGCCAGACCTAACAGCTGATCGCGATGGCGCACTTGGCGGGCCAGGCGTACTACCGGTGCCATCACTTTGCGTGCCAGGACCCAGCCAAGAAACACGGCCAGTGCCAGGCTCAGCACGAATCCCACCAGCACCACCGCAAACAACACCCGTTCACGCTCTTCAAAGTCGCTTTGGTCCTGCAACAGGACGTAGTGCCGACCGTCGACGATTTCGACCATCGCGTGATACGACAGTTGGTCGCGGAAGACTTCGTGAAAACCCGGATCCAGATGACGCAAATCCTTGGGCAATTCAAAGTCGCCCGGACCACCGCTGAAATAGAACAGCTGATCCGGCTCGGGCCGATGGCTCCAGTCCGAGACACTGTCCATCAGCAGCAACCGCTGCAAATCGCCTCCCAGACCGGCCGAGATAAGTTTTTCTTCCACCAGATGCACCGTCGCGATGATGCCCATGGCGAAAGCACCCGCCACCAGCGCGCTCATCAGCGCAAAGGCGATGATGATCCGCTGGGAAAGGCTCTGTTTAAACTCCATCACGCCCCTCGGCCAAGCGGTAGCCCACGCCGTGCACCGTTTGAAGCAGCGGCTTGGCGAATGGCTTGTCGATCACCTGGCGCAGTTGGTGGACATGGCTGCGCAAGCTGTCGCTGTCCGGGCAGTCGTCGCCCCACAGCGCTTCTTCGAGAATTTCCCGGCGCAACACGTGGGGGCTTTTCTGCATCAGCACGGCCAGCAACTTCAGGCCCACCGGGTTGAGCTTCAGCAGGCGGCCTTCGCGGGTCACCTCAAGCGTATCGAGGTCGTAGCTCAAATCGCCAACCTGCAAGGTGCGACGTCCGCCACCCTGGGTACGGCGCATGACCGCTTCGACCCGGGCCGCCAACTCTGACAGGGCGAACGGTTTGATCAGATAATCGTCGGCACCGGACTTGAATCCTTGCAGACGGTCGTCCAGTTGATCGCGTGCGGTCAGCATGATCACCGGCGTGTCACGACGGGCATCTTCACGCAGGCGTTTGCACAGGGTGTAACCGTCGATACCGGGCAACATGATATCGAGCACGATCAAATCGTAGTGCTCGGTGGCCGCCAAATGCAGGCCCGACAATCCGTCCTGTGCGCAATCTACGGTATAGCCTTTGAGCCCCAGGTAATCGGCCAGGTTGGCGAGGATATCGCGATTGTCTTCAACCAATAAAATTCGCATGGGCATCTCTCCGTACACAGTAACGGCCGTCTTGGCCCGCGCAGCTTAAGGCCAAGTTCGGCTCACGGCTAGGACTGAGTGAAGCTCAAAAATATAGAAACTGACCGATTACGGCCTTAACAAGTTTTTCACTATCGATTCACACGCTGGCGACAGAATCGGGCACAAACTCCGCGCGACTGCGCATTTCAGAACATTTCACTGACCAAGGAACTCGCATGGTTTCGACCCTTGCACGCCCCGCCTCTCGCCCGCTCAATTTCTGGGTGTGCCTTGGGGTCCCCGTCATTGCGGCGATCATTTTGGTATTGCTTGAATTGACCAACCTGGACATGGACCTGGCCAAGCTGTTCTACGACCCGGTCGCCGGACAATTCATCGGGCGCCACAGTTACTTCCTGGAAGACATCCTGCACGACCGCGCTAAACAAGTGGTCATCGCCTTCTCGGTGTTTGCCATCCTCGGTTTCATCGGCTCGTTTTTCATCGCAAGGCTCAAGCCATTCAAACGGGAACTGGGTTGTCTTGTGCTGTCTCTGGCACTGGCGACCTCTTTTGTTACACCGATGAAAGCGGTGACGGCGGTGCAATGTCCATGGAGCCTTGAGCAATTCGGCGGTCACGAGACCTACAGCGAATTGCTGAGCCCGCGCCCTGCTACCGACAAACCCGGGCGCTGCTGGCCGGGTGGACATGCGGCGACCGGGTTCACATTGTTTGCCCTGTATTTCGTCTTGCGTGACCGCCGCCCGCGTTTGGCTCGCTCAGCATTTGTGTTCGCCTTTGCCCTGGGCAGCGTGTTTTCCATCGGCCGGATGATGCAGGGGGCGCACTTTTTTTCGCACAACGTTTGGACGGCGATTTTCTGCTGGCTGATTTGTCTGGGGTCGTACTACTACATTCTTTATCGACCGGTGGTGAACGCTGAGCGAGTGGCCAAGGCGGATCCGGTCAGCGTATGAACTGACGCCATCGCGAGCAAGCTTGCTTCTACATGGACGATGTAGTTCCTGTGGTTGCGTGGCTTGCCCGCGATGGGGGCGACGCGATCTCCAGCCCCCCCAAAAAAATCGAAGACAATAAAAAACCCCGCCTGCTTTCGCAGGCGGGGTTTTTAGTACAGGGGTGAGGCTGGCTTACATCATGCCGCCCATGCCGCCCATACCGCCCATGTCTGGCATACCGCCGCCAGCACCGCCGTCTTTCTTCGGTGCATCAGCAACAGCGGCTTCGGTGGTCAGGATCAGACCGCCGATCGACGATGCAGCTTGCAGAGCGGAACGGGTTACCTTGGTTGGGTCCAGGATGCCCATTTCGATCATGTCGCCGTACTCGCCAGTCGCAGCGTTGTAACCGAAGTTACCTTTGCCGTTCTTGACTTCGTTGACCACAACGCTTGGCTCGTCACCGCTGTTGGCAGCGATCTGACGCAGCGGTGCTTCAACGGCACGGCGCAGAACAGCAATACCTACGTCCTGATCAGCGTTGTCGCCTTTCAGATCGTTCAGGGTTTGCAGAGCGCGGATCAGCGCAACGCCACCGCCAGGTACCACGCCTTCTTCAACGGCTGCACGGGTAGCGTGCAAGGCGTCTTCAACGCGGGCTTTTTTCTCTTTCATTTCTACTTCGGAACCAGCGCCAACCTTGATCACTGCAACACCGCCGGACAGTTTGGCCAGACGCTCTTGCAGTTTTTCACGGTCGTAGTCCGAGGAAGTTTCGGCAACCTGAGCACGGATCTGAGCAATGCGGGACTCGATGTCGCCTGCTACGCCAGCACCGTCAACAATGATGGTGTTTTCCTTGGAGATGGTCACGCGCTTGGCGCTACCCAGGTTTTCCAGGGTGGCTGCTTCCAGGCTCAGGCCGATCTCTTCGGAGATAACGGTACCGCCAGTCAGAACGGCGATGTCCTGCAGCATGGCCTTGCGGCGGTCGCCGAAGCCTGGAGCCTTGACGGCTGCGACTTTAACGATGCCACGCATGTTGTTCACGACCAGAGTCGCCAGGGCTTCGCCTTCAACGTCTTCGGAAACGATCAGCAGTGGACGGCCAGCTTTGGCAACGGCTTCCAGCACTGGCAGCATTTCGCGGATGTTCGAGATCTTTTTGTCGACCAGCAGAACCAGCGGATTGTCCAGCTCGGCAACCATGGTTTCCGGCTTGTTGACGAAGTACGGGGACAGGTAGCCACGGTCGAACTGCATGCCTTCTACAACCGACAGTTCGTTTTCCAGGCCAGTGCCTTCTTCAACGGTGATCACGCCTTCTTTACCGACTTTTTCCATGGCTTCGGCAATGATGTCGCCGATGGAGTTGTCGGAGTTGGCCGAGATGGTGCCTACCTGAGCGATTGCCTTGGTGTCAGCGCAAGGCTTGGACAGGTTCTTCAGCTCTTTGACGATAGCGATGGTCGCTTTGTCGATACCGCGCTTCAGATCCATCGGATTCATGCCGGCAGCGACGGCTTTCAGGCCTTCGTTGACGATCGACTGAGCCAGAACGGTAGCGGTGGTAGTACCGTCACCAGCGTCATCGTTGGCACGGGAGGCAACGTCTTTGACCAGCTGCGCGCCCATGTTTTCGAAACGGTCTTCGAGTTCGATTTCTTTGGCGACGGAAACGCCGTCCTTGGTGATGGTCGGAGCGCCGAAGCTCTTCTCGATGATCACGTTACGGCCTTTCGGGCCCAGGGTCGCTTTTACCGCGTCAGCCAGGACGTTGACGCCTTTGAGCATTTTCTTGCGGGCGGAATCGCCAAACAGAACTTCTTTAGCAGCCATGATCGATATTCCTTAAATACTTTGTAGTAGCGGAAAATGAACGGGGAATCAGCCTTCGATAACAGCGAGGATTTCGTTCTCGCTCATTACCAGCAGGTCTTCGCCGTCGACTTTCACAGTGTTGCTGCCGGAGTAAGGACCGAACACAACCTTGTCGCCAACCTTGACGGCCAGTGCACGCACTTCACCGTTGTCCAGTACGCGGCCGGTGCCGACAGCGAGGATTTCGCCGCTGTTGGCTTTTTCAGCAGCCGAACCTGGCAGAACGATACCGCCAGCGGTTTTCTTTTCTTCTTCGCTGCGACGGATGACGACGCGGTCATGCAGAGGACGAAGCTTCATTGTCGATCTCTCCTAATTGTGGTTTTCATCGGCCGGTGTAGTCCCGGCGGGTTTAACAAAGTCCGGCGGTGCCGGGTGCGGTTCGTCAAGCGAACCGCGGAAGTCTGTCTGGCGTGATCGCCAGAAACCTTGCGGTGACCGTTACATAAGGGCGTACAAACTGATTACAAGGGCAGGGATCGAAAATTTTTCCTTTCACCCCCTAAACGAACACGGCACCCGAAGGTGCCGTGAGTCGAAGCTATTACTTGGTGTCGCGGTGTTCGAACTCGCCTTCGATCACATTGGGCTCACGCCCCAGCGGCTCGCGCGGCGCGGGACCGCCCCGGGCTTGAAGATCATCGGCGAACGCACGTTGGCGGATGGCCTGCTCTTCGGCACGCCGGCGCATTTTATTGGCCAGCAGGCGACGGCTGATCGGCAACAGCATGATCAAGCCAATCACGTCGCTGATGAAACCCGGCAGGATCAACAGACCACCGGCTAACGCCAGCATCAGGCCTTCGAGCATGGTCTGGGCCGGCAGCTCACCGCGGTTCAGGCTTTCACGGGCACGCAGCGCTGTAGCCAGTCCGGCGATGCGCAGCACGAACACACCGAACATCGAGCCGAGAATGACCAGCAGCAGGGCCGGGAAAAACCCGATCGATCCTGCCACCTTTACGAATACGAACAGCTCCAACACCGGGAACAGCAGAAAGAGCAACAAAAAAGGGCGCATCAAATGGTTCCTCAACGCAAGAATGCCTTGCCAGTTCACCTTAGATGACGTCGCCGTTTCGTGAATTCAAGCGTCGGCCACTTCATTTTTTGGCCAATGTTCGGCGTGAGCCAGTGAAACCAAGGCCTCGCGGACTTGTGTCGGCGTATTACAAGGTGCCTGGAACGGCAACCAGTATAGGCTCTGACCGATACGCAGGTGCATGCCTTCGGTATCGATACCGACCATTTGCGCCGCTGCGGTTTTCGGCAAACCGGCCAGATCGACGTAATGGGCAATGGCCTTGGCATGATCGGCGTTCATGTGTTCGACCATACTCACCTCGGCCTTGCCGGCAAACGGGTTGGCCAGAGTCAGGTCGTTGACCCAGTGAATCGCGCCGAAACCACCGATGTA
The DNA here is from genome assembly GCF_034008315.1 of Pseudomonas sp. P8_241. Taxonomy (NCBI): domain Bacteria; kingdom Pseudomonadati; phylum Pseudomonadota; class Gammaproteobacteria; order Pseudomonadales; family Pseudomonadaceae; genus Pseudomonas; species Pseudomonas sp. P8_241. The sequence continues at coordinate 5,430,330 of NZ_CP125377.1, forward strand.
ACGGTGGCGTACCGGCTCAAGCACCCAGAAATCAAAATCATGCGCCGTGTGGTAGCTCTGTGATTCCGGGAAGTAGCGGTAGTAACGTTCGGCCGCCGCTGCGATGGCCCCTTCGCCTTCCAGTTGTTGCGCCTCGGCCAGGTAAGTCAGGCGACCAACGGCCTGCACATCTTCCGCCCCGCGCTCGCCCACGAACAGCGAACATTTCGGATCTTTTTGCAGGTTATGAGTGTGCTGGGCGATGCGGCTGATCAGGATCAGGGGCCGACCCTGCTCGTCCAGGCAGTAAGGAACCACAGAGCCGAATGGAAAGCCGGGCATCGATTTGGAGTGCGTGGAGAGCACGCCACGGTATTCCTTGAGAAGCAATTCTCGTGCATGCTTAGCCGCTTCAACGCTCAATTTATGACTCCTTGAATAGAATCCGTCAGAAAAAACGGACAGCGACTGGCAAAAGTTCCAGCGCGCCATTAGGGGCAGTTCTCATGTGCCAAGGTAGGCGTGATGGAGAAGATGCCTATGAAAAAACCCAGACCATTTACCGGGGCATGCGAATGCAACTCACTGACAAAGTAATCATTATCACTGGCGGTTGCCAGGGTTTAGGCCGATCCATGGCCGAGTATTTCGCGAATAAAGGCGCGAAACTGGCGCTGGTGGACCTGAACCAGGAAAAACTCGACGACGCCGTCGCTGCCTGCAAGGCCAAGGGCGTCGAAGCCCGCGCTTATCTGTGCAACGTTGCCAATGAAGAGCAAGTGACTCATATGGTCGCCCAGGTTGCCGAAGACTTCGGCGCGATCCATGGCCTGATCAACAACGCCGGGATCCTGCGTGACGGCCTGCTGCTCAAGGTCAAGGACGGCGAAATGACCAAGATGAGCCTGGCCCAATGGCAGGCGGTGATCGACGTCAACCTGACCGGCGTGTTCCTGTGCACCCGTGAAGTCGCGGCCAAAATGGTCGAACTGAACAACAGCGGCGCGATCATCAATATCTCGTCGATTTCCCGCGCTGGCAACGTCGGTCAGACCAACTACTCCGCCGCCAAGGCCGGTGTTGCAGCCGCGACCGTGACCTGGGCCAAGGAACTGGCGCGCTACGGCATCCGTGTTGCCGGCATTGCACCAGGCTTCATCGAAACCGAAATGACCTTGGGCATGAAGCCTGAAGCGCTGGAGAAGATGACTGCCGGGATTCCGCTCAAGCGCATGGGCAAGCCTGAAGAGATCGCCCATTCGGCGGCTTACATCTTCGAGAACGACTACTACACCGGTCGGATATTGGAGATGGATGGCGGGTTGCGTATCTAAAGCAAGATCAAAAGATCGCAGCCTCGCTTCGCTCGACAGCTCCTACAGGTGTAGGCCAATCCAATGTAGGAGCTGTCGAGCGAAGCGAGGCTGCGATCTGTTTATAGGCGCCGCAAATCAATCGTCGCTGATGCTGATATTCGGCATCGCCGGCGTCAACGCTTCCTGCAACACGATCCGCGCACCGACATGGCGGGCCAGCTCCTGGTAAACCATGGCGATCGGGCAATCTGGCTCGGCGATCACGGTTGGCTTGCCACCATCGGCCTGCTCGCGGATTTCCATCGCCAACGGCAACGAAGCAAGCAGTTCGACACCATACTGGGTCGCCAGCTTCTCACCACCACCCTCACCGAACAGATGCTCGGCATGTCCACAATTCGAGCAGATGTGCACGGCCATGTTTTCCACCACACCCAACACCGGAATGTTGACCTTGCGGAACATTTCCACACCCTTGCGTGCGTCCAGCAATGCCAGGTCCTGTGGCGTGGTGACGATGACCGCACCGGCCACCGGCACTTTCTGCGCCAGGGTCAGCTGGATGTCGCCAGTGCCTGGTGGCATGTCGATGACAAGGTAATCCAGATCGCCCCACGCGGTTTGCGTGACCAGTTGTAGCAGGGCACCGGAAACCATTGGTCCGCGCCAGACCATCGGTGTGTTGTCGTCGGTCAGGAAGGCCATGGACATCACTTCGACGCCATGGGACTTGAGCGGCACAAACCACTTCTGATCCTTGACCTCGGGACGGGTGCGCTCCGGGATACCAAACATGATGCCTTGGCTCGGACCGTAGATGTCCGCGTCGAGAATCCCCACCTTGGCGCCTTCACGGGCCAGGGCCAATGCCAGGTTGGCAGCGGTGGTGGATTTACCCACGCCGCCCTTGCCGGATGCCACGGCCACTACGTTCTTGACATTGGCCAGGCCCGGTATCTGTGCCTGAGCCTTGTGCGCGGCAATCACGCTGGAGATGTCGACACGGGCGCTTGCCACACCATCCAGCCCTTCAATGGCCATTTGCAGCATCTGCGCCCAGCCACTCTTGAACAGGCCGGCGGCGTAACCCAACTCGAGCTGAACACTGACGCGATCGCCCTGGATGTCGATGTTGCGCACACACCCGGCGCTGACCGGGTCCTGGTTCAGGTAAGGATCGGTGTATTGGCGAAGAACGGCTTCCACCGCTGCGCGATTGACGGCGCTCATGGGCAACTCCGAAAACAGGACTTGGAAAGGATGAGGGGTATCGTACCTGTTCTAAGCGTTCGGCGGGATGCTCAAAAGATCGCGCTTTTGTAGGAGCCCGGCTTGCCGGCGATGGCATACCCAAGACCGCTATCGCCGGCAAGCCGGGCTCCTACAGTTCGCTCATCCAATGAAACAGGCTCACAGGGTGAAAAATATGCGCCGGCGCTTTATAGTGGCCGACCTCCGTTTCATCAAGTAGCCGAGCCCCATGTCCGAGCCACGCAAGATCCTCGTCACCAGCGCCCTGCCCTATGCCAATGGTTCGATTCACCTCGGCCATATGCTGGAATACATCCAGACCGATATGTGGGTGCGCTTCCAGAAGCACCGCGGCAACCAATGCATCTACGTCTGCGCCGACGACGCCCACGGTTCGGCGATCATGCTGCGCGCGGAAAAGGAAGGCATCACCCCGGAACAATTGATCGCCAACGTCCAGGCTGAACACAGCGCCGACTTTGCCGAGTTCCTGGTGGACTTCGACAACTTCCACTCCACTCACGCTGAAGAAAACCGTGAGCTGTCGAGCCAGATCTACCTGAAGCTGCGCGACGCCGGGCACATCGCCACGCGCTCGATCACCCAGTATTTCGACCCGGAAAAGAAAATGTTCCTGGCCGACCGCTTCATCAAGGGCACCTGCCCGAAATGCGGCACCGAAGACCAGTACGGTGATAACTGCGAAAAATGCGGTGCAACCTACGCTCCGACAGACTTGAAGGATCCGAAGTCGGCAATCTCCGGCGCCACCCCGGTGCTCAAGGATTCCCAGCACTTCTTCTTCAAGCTGCCGGACTTCCAGCAAATGCTGCAAACCTGGACCCGCAGTGGCACCCTGCAGGACGCTGTCGCCAACAAAATTGCCGAATGGCTGGATGCCGGCCTGCAACAATGGGACATCTCCCGCGATGCGCCGTACTTCGGTTTTGAGATTCCCGACGAACCGGGCAAGTACTTCTACGTGTGGCTGGATGCGCCAATCGGCTACATGGCCAGCTTCAAGAACCTGTGCGACCGCACGCCGGAGCTGGACTTCGACGCGTTCTGGGGCAAGGACTCCACCGCCGAGCTTTACCACTTCATCGGCAAGGACATCGTCAACTTCCACGCCCTGTTCTGGCCAGCCATGCTCGAAGGCGCGGGCTACCGCAAGCCGACCGGCATCAACGTCCACGGCTACCTGACCGTCAACGGTCAGAAAATGTCCAAGTCCCGCGGCACCTTCATCAAGGCCCGGACCTACCTGGATCACCTGTCGCCGGAATACCTGCGTTACTACTACGCGGCCAAGCTCGGCCGTGGCGTCGACGACCTGGACCTGAACCTCGAAGACTTCGTGCAGAAGGTCAACTCCGACCTGGTGGGCAAAGTCGTCAACATCGCCAGCCGCTGTGCCGGTTTCATCAACAAGGGCAATGCCGGCGTCATGGTCGACACCAACGCAGCGCCTGAACTGACTGATGCCTTCCTGGCCGCCGCGCCAAGCATCGCCGACGCCTATGAAGCCCGCGATTTCGCCCGCGCCATGCGCGAGATCATGGGCCTGGCCGACCGCGCCAACGCCTGGATCGCCGACAAGGCGCCCTGGTCGCTGAACAAACAGGAAGGCAAGCAGGATGAAGTCCAGGCCATCTGCGCTACGGGCGTCAACCTGTTCCGCCAACTGGTGATCTTCCTCAAGCCGGTGCTGCCATTGCTGGCCGCTGACGCCGAGGCGTTCCTGAATGTCGCGCCCCTGACCTGGAACGACCATGCGACCTTGCTCAGCAACCATCAGTTGAACGAGTTCAAGCCGTTGATGACCCGCATCGACCCGGTCAAGGTGCAAGCCATGACCGACGCGTCAAAAGAAGACCTGACCGCCAGCCAGACCGACACCGGCGAAGCTGCACCAGCGGGCAACGGGGAACTGGCGAAAGACCCGCTGTCGCCGGAAATCGAGTTCGATACCTTCGCCGCAGTCGATTTGCGCGTCGCGCTGATCGTCAAGGCTGAGCATGTGGAAGGCGCCGACAAACTGTTGCGCCTGACGCTGGACATCGGCGACGAGACCCGCAACGTGTTCTCCGGAATCAAGAGTGCCTATCCGGACCCGTCGAAGCTCGATGGTCGCCTGACCATGATGATCGCCAACCTCAAGCCGCGGAAAATGAAGTTCGGCATTTCCGAAGGCATGGTGATGGCGGCGGGCCCTGGCGGTGAAGAAATCTATCTGCTCAGCCCTGACAGCGGCGCCAAGCCTGGTCAGCGCATCAAGTAAATTTGTGCGGCAATCCGATCCCACAGCCGTGCCTGGCGCGACTGTGGGATTTTCATGTCTGGCCCATAATGTCCGTAGGAGCTGCCGCAGGCTGCGATCTTTTGACTTTGCTTTTAAAGATCAAAAGATCGCAGCCTGCGGCAGCTCCTACGCAGTGATCCAGTAGCGGAATACGGACGATCATGACCGAAACCCTGCTAACGCTTATCAGCACCGCCCTGATCAACAACCTCGTGTTGCACTGGCCGCTGGGTGTCGATCCACTGTTGGCAAGCGAGCGCCGCCAGGTCCATGCGCTGGGCATTGCAACAACCTGCCTGATGCTGATCGTCGGCATGCTCGGTTATGCGCTCTACCACTGGCTGCTGGCGCCACTGGAACTGACCGCCCTGCATCTGTTCGTGTTTTTGCCACTGAGCGTTTTGCTGATCAGCCCCCTGCTGAACGTCCTTTCTACGGCGCTCCCGAAGTGGTCTTTTGAAGGCCTCTGGCCGTTGCTGCTAGGGAATGCAGGCGTGCTCGGGGTAGCGCTGCTCAACGCCCAGGCGGATAAGGGATTATTTCATGCCACAGCTCTGAGCCTTGGCGCAGGGCTGGGATTCTGGCTGGTGCTGAGCCTGTTCAAAGATTTGCGCCAACGTACACTCGATAACGATATTCCCCTGCCCTTTCGTGGCCTGCCGATCGATCTGATCGGCGCCGGACTGATCGCAGTGGCTTTTCTAGGATTCAGCGGACTGATCAAAACATGAGTCTGATTCAACGCATCGACGCCCTATTGCCACAGACTCAGTGCGGCAAGTGCGGTCATCCCGGATGCAAGCCCTACGCCGAAGGCATCGTCAGTGGCGAGCCGATCAACAAGTGCCCGCCTGGTGGCAGCGAAACCATCGCCGCGCTGGCGCAGTTATTGAAAGTGCCGGTGCTGGAACTGGACATCAGTCGGGGGGCGGCGCCTGCTCAAATCGCCTATATCCGCGAAGCCGAGTGCATCGGTTGCACCAAATGCATTCAGGCGTGCCCGGTCGATGCCATCGTCGGCGCGGCCAAATTGATGCACACAATCATCATCGACGAATGCACCGGTTGCGACCTTTGCGTGGCGCCTTGCCCGGTGGATTGCATTGAAATGCGTCCGTTGCCGCCCACCACAGTAGTACCGGTTGTCGGTGGCCTGGCATTCACGCAGGAAGAACAACAGGCGCGTACCACCAAGCGCAATCACGCCCGGCGCCGATTTGAGCAGCGCAACGCCCGTTTGCAGCGTGAAGAACAACAGAAAACAGCCGAACGACAGGCCCGCCAACGTGCCGCCCACCCGGTGGAGGTGACACTCGACCCGATACAAGCAGCCCTCGATCGCGTGCGAACCCAGAAAGCCGCGAATGTCGACGCGGCGCTGAAAAAAGCCAGGATCGATGTCGCGATGAGCCGCGCCCAACTGACCAAATCGCTGAAGGCCTTCGGGCATCCTCCGACCTTCGAACAACAATCGCAATTGATCATCCTGCAACAGCAGTTCGAAGCGGCCGAACAAGCCTTGGCGCAATTGGAAAGCACCGAACCACCAACGCCCACGTCCGTTGCAACGCCCAAGAACGATGTCGAGCTGAAACGGGCAAAAATTCAGCTGGCCATGCGCCGCGCCGAACTCAAAAAAGCTCAAAACAGCGAAGCCTCCGCCGAACAGGTTGAAGCGCTGTTGCGTGCGGTCAGTGAAGCCGAACGTCAGGTGGACGCCTATGCCACCCCTTGAATCGGTTGACGATCGCTTGCAGCAAGCCATGAAACTGGTGTTGCTGGCCGTCCTGCCGGGACTGCTGGCGTCCTTCTGGCTATATGGCTGGGGCGTGCTGATCAATCTGATTCTGGCCATTGCAATGGCGCTCGCCGTTGAGGCGAGCGTGCTGCATTTGCGCAAGCGGCCATTCAAACCGACCTTGAGTGATGGCAGCGCGCTGGTCAGCGCAACATTGCTGGCCCTGGCCCTCCCCCCCTATTGTCCGTGGTGGCTGACCATCAGCGCTTCCGCGTTCGCGATGGTATTTGGCAAGCACTTGTATGGCGGAGTGGGTTCGAACCCATTAAACCCCGCAATGCTTGGCGTCGCTTTCGCTCTGATCACGTTTCCTCAGCAGATGACCCATTGGCCGTCTTCTCACGGCATGGACTTGTTGGGTGGATTGCAACAGGCATTCGCATTCGGTCAGCTTCCGGACGCTTGGGTTCAGGCCACTGCGCTGGACAGCCTGCGCATGAACAAAAGCCTGACCATCGATGAATTGTTTTCGGCGAACCCAGCGTTCGGTCATCTCGGTGGCCGTGGCGTGGAATGGGTGAGTCTGGCGTTTCTGGCAGGAGGCCTGTTCCTACTGCAGCGCCGCGTCTTCAGCTGGCATGCGCCAGTCGGCATGCTCGCCAGCCTTTTCATCATCAGCTTGCTGTGCTGGAACGGTTCGGGCTCCGATTCCCATGGCTCACCGCTGTTTCATCTCCTCACCGGCGCGAGCATGCTGGGGGCGTTTTTCATTGTGACTGAACCGGTGTCCGGCGCCAAAAGCACTGGAGCGCGACTGCTGTTTGGCGCAGGTGTCGGGCTGCTGACATATTTGATTCGCACTTGGGGCGGTTATCCGGACGGCGTGGCGTTTGGCGTCCTTTTGATGAATCTTTGCGTGCCCGCCCTGGAGCGCTTTGTCGCGGCCAGACAGCAGCAGGCTTCCCCATGAGCCGAGCATCGAACATAGCAATCCTGGTGTTACTGGCAACGCTCGGCATCGGTCTGACCTGGCTTGCACAGTACAGCAGCGCGCCGCGTATTGCAGCCGACCAGCGTCTGATCGACACTCGCAACCTGCTGGATTTGCTAGCAGCGGACAGCTATGACAATCAGCCACTCGAACAACCTCTCCCGCTCGAAAACACCAAACTCGAAAACAGCACGCTGCTGACCGGCTACCGTGCATCCAAAGCCGGCAAGGCTTGCGCCGTGTTATTGCGCAGTAAAACTTTAGGCTACGCTGGCGCCATTGAATTGCTGATTGCAATCGATGCAAACGGCAGGCTGATAGGTGTCAAAACTCTCAAGCAATCAGAAACCCCGGGGCTTGGCGCGCGCATCGCAGACTGGCCCAATACCTGGCTTCAGGCTTTATCCGATAAATCCCGAACCGAGCTTGCCGACGCTGGATGGGCCCTGAAAAAGGATCAGGGTCAATTCGATCAGATCGCCGGGGCGACCATCACTTCAAGAGCCGTGATCAACGCCACCCACGACGCCCTGCGCTACTTCGATGGGCACCGGCAAGCGTTACTCGGGAGCCCATCACATGAATAAATCACTCCGCCTGCAGGGCACGCTGATGCTTGCGCCCCTGATTGGGATCACCGACACGCTGGTGACTGCTTTGGGTCTGTGGTTGTTGTTCGTCCTGGTGGTCACCGCTTTTGGCCTGAGCATGGCTGTACTACGAGCGCGAATGCTGCCGACTACTCATTTACTGGCCAGCGTTCTGCTCGCCGCTACGTGGACCAGCTGTGCGCAACTCGCCGCGCAAATCTGGTCGCTGCCATGGCATCAGCATTTGGGAATCTATGCAGGCTTGGTCGCCTTGCAATGCGTTGTACTGGAGCATGCTGGCTTTTTCCGCCGCGCCCGGGTGGAACGTCTGAAGTTGTGCGCTCTGTCCGGCGCATTGCTGACGGGTTTTGGCCTGTTGCGCGAATTCATCGGCAACGGGACATTCGGCAATCATTTTTCCTGGCTGGCCGGCGCGAAACAGCCAGACTGGCAGGGTTGGCTACTGCTCGCCGACGGTGGCTTGCGCCTGGTGACACTGGCTCCCGGCGGTTTCATTTTGTTGGGGCTGCTGCTGGCTGCGTGGCAGGCCTGGCATCGTTCGCCCCCTTCACACTGACCTTGAGGAAACGCACTGCCCATGAACGCCGCAAAACGTCTGGAAATTTTCCGCAGGCTACATGAAGACAATCCGGAACCGAAAACCGAACTGGCGTATTCGTCGCCTTTCGAATTGCTGATCGCGGTGATCCTTTCGGCGCAATCGACCGATGTCGGCGTCAACAAGGCCACTGCAAAACTGTTCCCCGTAGCCAATACCCCGGCAGCGATCCATGCCCTGGGTGTTGAAGGTCTGTCGGAATATATCAAGACCATCGGGCTGTACAACAGCAAAGCAAAAAACGTCATCGAGACCTGCCGCATGCTGGTGGAGCTTCACGCTGGCGAAGTGCCGCAAACCCGCGAGGAGCTTGAAGCCCTGCCCGGTGTCGGCCGCAAAACCGCCAACGTGGTACTCAATACCGCGTTCCGCCAGCTGACTATGGCCGTCGATACCCACATCTTCCGTGTCAGCAATCGCACCGGCATTGCACCGGGCAAGAATGTTGTTGAAGTCGAAAAGAAGCTGATGAAGTTTGTGCCCAAAGAGTTCCTGCTTGACTCCCATCACTGGTTGATCCTCCACGGACGCTACGTGTGCCTGGCTCGCAAGCCCCGCTGTGGCAGTTGCCGGATTGAAGACTTGTGCGAATACAAACAAAAAACCTCGGACGATTGACGCACTATTGGATTTACTCGATGGCTGATTGAAAAAATCTTTTTTACCCGCCGGTAGAATGTCGATATAAGAGCGCCAAAGGCCTTCTTAGCCTGGAGTAGCTAAATGAGTACTGGCAAAGAGCAATTGGACGTAGAAGACGACTTCAGTACCGTGGAGGCTGATGATGCCGAACCGGTGGTCGAAGTAGCGAAAACCAATCTGAGCAAACGCCGCACCATCGACAATCTGCTGGAGGAGCGCCGACTGCAAAAGCAATTGGCCGATTACGATTTTGATATGTGACGCCTCAAAGCCTCCCGAAAACGGAGGCTTTTTATTATGAGCCCGAATTAGAGGAACCCCTTTTCTCCCCGTCAGGCAGTTCTGCCGTCACACCAAACCATTACGTTGCGCCAGCTCAATCAAATCCACCAACGACCGCGCATTGAGTTTCAACAGCAGGCGAGTCTTGTAAGTGCTGACCGTTTTATTGCTCAGGAACATTCCGTCTGCAATCTCCTTGTTGGTCTTGCCTCGTGCCAACTGCTGCAAGACCATCATCTCCCGCCCCGATAAACGGTCCACCATATCGGCTTCGCTGGCGTTCCCCAGACTGGAACGTACTGTGTGCAAGGCTTGATTTGGAAAGTAACTGTAACCTGACAGTACGGCCTTGATTGCACTGAGCAACTCGGTCAGATCCTGTTGTTTGCAAACATATCCTGCAGCCCCCGATTGCATACACCGCATGGAAAAATGACCGGGTGCCTGAGATGTCAGTATCAACACTTTCATCGGCATTGCTGTTGATGACAAACGTGCGATAACTTCCAAGCCATCCAACTTTGGAATTCCAATATCCAGAATGACAATGTCCGGCATTAGTTCTCTGGCTAGTTGCAATGCATCCACGCCGTTATCGGTTTCCGCAATAACTTCGTAGCCATGACGTTCCATCAGCATACGCACCGCAAGACGAATGACGGGGTGATCATCGACGATCAGCACTTTATTCATGGGCAAGTCCAATTTTCGCTGTTCGAATTTTTAGAGCCCGCACAATAGCCTAGTCGTTTCACCCATTGCATGTCGGCCTTCCCGAGCACCTGCACCGAGAGACATTCCCTACAAACATCACAGATTATTCTTACAAAAAAACCTCGAACACCCTGAACTGAAAACTGTATCCGAGTGGAGATCACACCTCCTTAAATCATTTTTTGTATCGACCTTTAACAAAAATCAACGAGTAACGTGAGCCAAAAGCCGTGTTCTGAAAGCAGCGCACCCTACCGCCAATACAAAAGTAACGGATATTTTCAGAATCAACATTCGTACCAGAAATATCACACGCCAACTATCATCTTAATCTTACAGCAAAAAAAACTCATTAAAGGATGATAAAAGTAACAATTCAACCCTTCGAAAAAACCGACAAAGGTATTAAATAAAAATCACTAAGAAAAACGTTCAGCTCCACAGATCCACCCTGCACCCGAAAACCAAACCTGTAAGCCATCGAGAAAATCACATTAACATGAGCATAAAGCATGATAAGACCTCAAAGCCTCATCACGAACCCCATGACAATTATCGGGATGTTTGCTGTCCTGTCTGAAACCTCGGCAGCAATATCCTTGCCCTTCCTCGATGATGACGAAAGAGAACTCTATGTGTGGTTTTTGATCAGCTTTCCGTTCTATTTACTTTTATTGTTTTTCGCGACGCTCAACTTCAACCATCGATCACTGTATGCCCCTTCCGACTTTGAAAAGGGAAAACACTTCATTAAAATCATGGAAAATACCGAGCACTCGGAAAACAAGACACCTAAAGAGACGTTAAGTGCGCCCAAACCTGTTACATCGATAAGTGACCACCAACTTCCCCCTAACTCACAAACCGGGATAAGTTTACATACTCGGTTTTCTGTCGAGCACCATATTCATCTTCCCGAGCATGTCAAAGATCTCTACATCATTGATGCACGTTGCATGGACAGAAAAGTCGAGTTTAGCGCTCTGCTGGAAAAGTTCCAAAAGCACCAGGAGAAACCGGCGAGCACGGTGATGTTCATCACGTGTACCGAAACGGAGACGTTATTGAAAGCTGTCGCGCTCAGGCATTCACGACCGGCACGCAAACGCAACGCAACATTCTATGTTGCTTACAATTTGAGTTCTCATGAATTGACGGTCATAGGCCAGGAGGGAGCACTCGCCAGCAACCAGCAGTAATTGACGCCGCAGCGCCAACCGGCGCACAGAAAGGCGTCAGCAGAATGAACGTGGTATCGCAATTCAGGGCAAAACGCCCCCTCATTCAGAACTACGGCCTCGTTGATACGAGGCCGCAGTTCCCATTACAAGCTCAAAGGCTTCAGAAAAGCTTCCGACCTTTGTTTGCTGCAATGCGCATGCGCAAGGCGTTGAGCTTGATGAAGCCCGCTGCGTCGGCCTGGTTGTAGGCGCCGCCATCTTCTTCGAAGGTGGCAATGTTGGCGTCGAACAACGACTCGTCGGACTTGCGACCGGTAACGATCACGTTGCCCTTGTACAGTTTCAGACGTACAACGCCGTTCACGTGAGCCTGGGACGCATCGATCATCTGTTGCAGCATCAGACGCTCAGGGCTCCACCAGTAACCGGTGTAGATCAGGCTGGCGTATTTCGGCATCAACTCGTCTTTGAGGTGAGCCACTTCGCGATCCAGCGTGATCGACTCGATTGCACGGTGAGCGCGCAGCATGATGGTGCCGCCTGGGGTTTCGTAGCAGCCACGGGACTTCATGCCCACGTAACGGTTCTCGACGATGTCCAGACGACCGATACCGTGTTCGCCACCGATACGGTTCAGGGTCGCCAATACGGTGGCCGGGGTCATTTCGACACCGTCCAGCGCGACGATGTCGCCGTTGCGGTAGGTCAGTTCCAGGTACTGTGGCTTGTCAGGAGCGTTCTCCGGAGAGACGGTCCAGCGCCACATGTCTTCTTCGTGCTCTGTCCAGGTGTCTTCCAGCACGCCACCCTCGTAGGAGATGTGCAGCAGGTTGGCATCCATCGAGTACGGGGATTTTTTCTTGCCATGGCGCTCGATCGGGATCGCGTGCTTCTCGGCGTAATCCATCAGCTTCTCGCGGGACAGCAGGTCCCACTCGCGCCAGGGAGCGATCACCTTTACACCTGGTTTCAAGGCGTAAGCGCCCAGTTCGAAACGAACCTGGTCGTTGCCCTTGCCGGTGGCGCCGTGGGAAATGGCGTCAGCCCCGGTTTCGTTCGCGATTTCGATCAGGCGTTTGGCGATCAACGGACGAGCGATGGAAGTACCCAGCAGGTACTCGCCTTCGTAAACGGTGTTGGCGCGGAACATCGGGAACACGAAATCACGCACGAATTCTTCGCGCAGATCGTCGATGTAGATTTCTTTTACGCCCATGGCCTGTGCCTTGGCGCGGGCCGGCTCGACCTCTTCGCCCTGACCCAGGTCAGCGGTAAAGGTCACTACTTCACAGTTATAAGTATCCTGCAGCCACTTGAGGATCACCGAAGTGTCCAGGCCGCCGGAATATGCCAGAACGACCTTGTTTACGTCCGCCATGCCATCACTCCACGGGGTTCTACGGAAAGCCGGGAAGTCTACCGCTCATGCAGAATAATTTACAGTGGCGCGACAGCTTATGACGACGAAGCGACAGAACATGTCGAGAGAGCGACCATGATCAGCGGATCAGGAAGTTGCCGAGGCATCCGGCTTCGTGGCTTGCGGAGCTACTTGTTCCGGCGGTGCTCCCCGCTCCAGACGAATCGCTACCCGACGATTCTTCGAGCGATGGGCATTATTGCTGTTCGGTGCCAACGGATAACGCTCACCGTGGAAGCGCAGGGTGATCTGCGATTCCTGAATGCCATTGGCCTTGAAAAAATCCATGACTGCCAGAGCCCTGCGCCGTGATAGATCGCGGTTGGTCAGGCGGTTGCCGCTATTGTCGGAGTGGCCGTCGAGTTCGATGTGATTGACTGTCGGGTCGGCCTTCATGTACTCCAGCATCACCTGCAACCTGGCCTTGGCGGCTGCATCCAGATCAATGCCGCCCCCGGGAAAACCGACCTGAGACTGTTTCACCTGATCGAAATTCTGCGGCAACAACTTCGCCACACAACCTTGGTAGTCGGCAAATGCCTTGTTGAACTTGACCGGCAAAAGGCGCACTTCCGATATCCGGCCATCCCCCGCAGAATGCCGCACCACCGGACTGCGACCGTCAATCAGACCGCTGATCAGTCGTCCGGCCTGAACCTGTGAACTGTTGAACAACACATTGCCGCTGCCGATTCTGACCGAGCCCAGGTTAATGTCACCCCGCCCCGGTTGCCATGGCGCTGCGGCGGCCAACAGAGTCGCCGAACCACCACCCATCATCGCGTTATAGGCATTCAGACGAAATGTCGCCTGCTCGCCAGCGCGACGCACGAACTGCCCCGAACCGAAATCGGTAATCGGCTGAGTCAGGCGGCACTCGAACTTGTCGCCCTCGACCGTCCACTCGGTGCTCTCCATCCGTGTCTGGAAAGTGAGCGCCATCGCGGGAAGGCTGGCAAACACACTGAGCAAGGCTAAATAACGCTGGCGCACGGGAGGCTCCACTGGCTTCTGCAACAAAAAGACCGACACACAGATGTTCACGGCATACCTGTTGGATATCGGAAGCTTCGTGCAAAACTTGATAGCGAGTGCCTGCAAGAGTCTTTTCCGGTAGCATTCCCTTCAGTTTGACCCGCCTGGAATCCCCTCATGTCCGACCGCCTGACCCTGCTGCGTCCCGACGACTGGCACATTCATCTTCGCGATGGTGCCGTGTTGGCCAATACCGTCGCGGATGTCGCGCGCACCTTTGGTCGCGCCATCATCATGCCCAACCTGGTCCCTCCGGTCCGCAACGCAGCTGAAGCCGACGGCTATCGCCAGCGGATTCTCGCTGCCCGCCCGGCTGGAAGCTCATTTGAACCGCTGATGGTCCTGTACCTCACCGACCGTACTCAGCCAGAAGAAATTCGCGAGGCCAAGGCCAGCGGGTTCGTTCACGCCGCCAAGCTGTACCCGGCCGGCGCGACCACCAACTCGGACTCTGGCGTCACCAGCATCGACAAGATTTTCCCTGCGATCGAGGCCATGGCCGAAGTCGGGATGCCGTTGTTGATTCACGGTGAAGTCACCCGAGGCGATGTCGACGTGTTCGACCGCGAGAAAATTTTCATTGATGAACACATGCGTCGTGTGGTAGAGCGTTTCCCGACCCTCAAAGTGGTGTTCGAACACATCACCACTGCAGACGCCGTGCAGTTCGTCAACTCGGCCTCGGCCAACGTTGGCGCGACCATCACCGCGCATCACCTGCTATACAACCGCAACCACATGTTGGTGGGCGGGATTCGGCCGCACTTCTATTGCCTGCCGATCCTCAAGCGCAACACGCACCAGGAAGCCCTGCTCGACGCTGCCACCAGCGGTAGTAAGAAGTTCTTCCTCGGTACCGACTCGGCGCCCCACGCCCAGCACGCTAAAGAGGCCGCTTGCGGTTGCGCCGGTTGCTACACCGCGTATGCAGCCATCGAGATGTACGCCGAAGCCTTCGAACAGCGCAATGCGCTGGACAAGCTCGAAGCCTTCGCCAGCCTCAACGGCCCACGGTTCTATGGCCTGCCGGCAAACACCGATCGCATCACCCTGGTCCGCGAAGAATGGACTGCCCCAACCAGCCTGCCGTTTGGCGAGCTGACCGTTATCCCGCTGCGCGCCGGTGAAAAACTGCGCTGGCGCCTGCTGGAGGAACACGCGTGAGTGAAGACCATTTCGACGACGAACAGGAAGGTCAAGGCGGTGGCGGCGGTTCCCGTCACCCAATGGCCGCACGGTTTCGTGGCTACCTGCCCGTTGTCGTCGACGTAGAAACCGGTGGTTTCAACTCGGCCACCGACGCCCTGCTGGAAATCGCTGCGACGACCATCGCCATGGATGAAAAGGGTTTTGTGTACCCTGATCACACCTACTTCTTCCGTGTCGAGCCGTTCGAAGGCGCGAACATCGAAGCGGCGGCCCTGGAGTTCACCGGGATCAAACTTGATCACCCTCTGCGCATGGCAGTGAGTGAAGAGTCGGCTCTTAACGATATTTTCCGTGGCGTGCGCAAGGCATTGAAAGCCAACGGCTGCAAACGGGCAATCCTGGTCGGGCACAACAGCAGCTTCGACCTGGGCTTCCTGAACGCCGCGGTTGCGCGACTGGACATGAAACGCAACCCGTTCCATCCGTTCTCCAGCTTCGACACCGCGACGCTCGCCGGTCTGGCCTACGGTCAAACCGTGCTGGCCAAGGCTTGTCAGGCCGCCGATATCGACTTCGACGGTCGCGAGGCTCACTCGGCTCGCTATGACACCGAGAAGACGGCAGAGCTTTTCTGCGGCATCGTCAATCGCTGGAAACAAATGGGCGGATGGGAAGATTTCGACGATTGATCTGGCTTGTCTGTAGGAGCGAGCACGCTCGCGATGGTCGTCAACGATGACGCTGGGTGCCTGTTACCCCACGGCGTTCCAGAGTCCGTCGCGAGCAGGCTCGCTCCCACAGAAATCTGACCAATTCCACCCATAAAAAAACCGGCCTCGATGGCCGGTTTTTTTGTACCTGGAACGTGCCTTACAGCGCGGCAGCGTGCTCGGTCAGGTAAGCAGCAACGCCTTCTGGCGAAGCGTTCATGCCTTTGTCGCCTTTTTTCCAGTTGGCAGGGCAGACTTCGCCGTGCTCTTCGTGGAATTGCAGAGCGTCGACCAGACGCAGCAGCTCTTCCATGTTACGGCCCAGCGGCAGGTCGTTGATGATCTGCGAACGGACAACGCCTTTGTCGTCGATCAGAAACGCGCCACGGAAAGCCACGCCGTCAGCGGACTGAACGTCGTAGGCCTTCATGATTTCCTGCTTGATGTCGGCAGCCATGGTGTAACGGACTGCGCCGATACCACCATCATTGACCGGGGTGTTGCGCCAGGCGTTGTGGGTGAAGTGCGAGTCGATCGACACAGCGACCACTTCAACGTTGCGCGCCTTGAACTCGGACATGCGGTTGTCCAGAGCGATCAGCTCGGACGGGCAAACGAAGGTGAAGTCCAGCGGATAGAAGAACACCAGGCCGTATTTGCCTTTGATGGCCGACGACAGGGTGAAGCTGTCAACGATTTCGCCATTGCCGAGTACGGCCGGTACGGTGAAGTCAGGGGCTTGTTTGCCTACGAGTACGCTCATTGGATATCTCCTGGTGTAATAGCGTGAAGAACAAGGTTCGCGTCAGCCTGCCACCCTCAGATGGCAGCCCTGTGACACGAACCCGGGTCGCAAAGACCGGCCATCATACACTGCGCGTTTGACCTGTCCTCAACGGTTTTTCCCGAGGACGCAAAATCGCCGCTGCATAATGGCAGCCGCACCCTGAAGGAAAACCGTTCGTCAGCCTTGGGCTAAAGTGACGGCAAAGCACTTTGACAATCATTCTCGTTAACATTAAGATCCATCGCATTCGAGACATAAACAAGCGACGGTCTTCCCTTATGTATGTTTGCCTCTGCACTGGTGTCACCGACGGTCAAATCCGCGATGCGATCTATGAAGGATGCTGCAGTTACAAGGAAGTCCGCGTGGCCACCGGCGTTGCCAGCCAATGCGGTAAATGTGCCTGCCTTGCCAAGGAAGTGGTCCGCGAAACGCTGACCAAACTGCAAACGGCTCAAGCAGCGATTCCCTTTCCCGCTGAATTTACCGCCGCCTAAATACAGAATGTCAAAGAACCGGACTCTAGTCCGGTTTTTTTATGCCTGAAAATCAACTAGTTAAGCGCTAGACGCGGAACACAAACATTCTTATTCCGATTAATTTTCATATAAGTTTCAATAACTTAGGTTTGACACTATTAAATAGGCGGCTCAAACTCTGCCTTATAGACAGTTAATAAAGGGCAGGACCCCATCATGAAAGGCGACGTTACAGTCATCCAGCATCTCAACAAGATCCTTGCCAATGAGCTGGTCGCGATCAATCAATATTTCCTGCATGCACGCATGTACGAAGATTGGGGCCTGAACAAGCTTGGCAAGCACGAGTACCACGAATCCATCGACGAGATGAAGCACGCGGACAAGCTGATCAAGCGCATCCTGTTCCTTGAAGGCCTGCCGAATGTCCAGGATCTGGGCAAGCTGCACATCGGCGAACACACCAAGGAAATGCTTGAGTGTGACCTGCGCATCGAGAAAATCGGCCACGCCGATCTGAAAGTGGCCATCGCCCATTGCGAAAAAGTTGGCGACTTCGGTAGCCGTGAATTGCTTGAAGATATCCTTGAGTCCGAAGAAGAACATATCGACTGGCTGGAAACCCAACTGGGCCTGATCGATAAAGTGGGTCTTGAAAATTACCTGCAATCGCAGATGGGCGAAGACGAATAACGTCGTACCGCTAATCTCGATACAACAAAAAGCCCCGCTCTCTTTTGAAGAGGCGGGGCTTTTTTGTGCCTGCTTTTACTGTAAGAGCGAGCTTGCTCGCGATGAACTAGAGAACGCCGCGGAGAACCAGAGTCCGAGCGTTACCGTTGACTACCATCGCGAGCATGCTCGCTCCTACAGGAAGCAGGGACCGAATCAGGCTTCGGACTTGTTAGCCGCAGCGGCTTCAACAGCAGCCTTGATGGTGGTTTGCAGGGAACCGTCTGCAGCCATCTCGATCATGATGTCGCTACCGCCGACCAGCTCACCGCCGACCCACAGCTGCGGGAAGGTTGGCCAGTTGGCATATTTTGGCAGGTTGGCGCGGATTTCCGGGTTCTGCAGGATATCCACGTACGCAAACTTTTCGCCACACGCCATCACGGCCTGCGCAGCTTTCGCGGAGAAGCCACACTGCGGGGCATTCGGCGAACCTTTCATGTAAAGCAGAATGGTGTTGTTGGCAATCTGCTCTTTAATCGTTTCGATGATATCCATGGAGCACCTCGGCTGAACTTTCCGACTCACGGGTCGGCACGGTGGCGCATTGTAACGGAAAGCCGAGCCCCCTGCTCGGTCTCTCCGTCAGACTAAATCACGCGGCGACCACTGTCACCGGAACGCCGTTGAGCGCCGCGTTCCCGGACAACTCATCCAGCTGACATTCGTCCGTCAGGTCATTGGCGCTGGAGCCCGGCTGACTGCTGGCAATCGCCATTTGCACGCCGGGCCTGGCATGACCCCAACCATGCGGCAGGCTGACCACACCTTTCATCATGTCCAGACTGCCGAGCACTTCGACCTCGATCACGCCAACCCGCGAACTGATCCGCACTCGCTGCCCGTCATTGAGCCCGCGACTGACCAGATCGTCCGGGTGCATCAGCAACTGGTGACGCGGCTTGCCCTTCACTAGACGATGATAGTTGTGCATCCACGAGTTGTTACTGCGCACATGGCGTCGACCGATCATCAGCAACTCATCGGCAGCCGGTGCCTGCAAGGCGGCGAAACGAGCCAGGTCGGCAAGGATCGCGGCAGGGGCCGCCTGGACTCGCTGATTGGCGGTTTTCAGGCGTGGCACCAGGTTGGGTTTGAGCGCCCCCAGATCGACACCATGGGGATGATCGAACAAAGTATCCAGCGACAGCTTGTGCGCCGACGCGTCTCCATACATGCCCATGCGCAGGCCGCGATCGATCATTTGCGCCGGAGCAATGGTGGGTTTCAGCTCCTTGTTGGTTCGAGCGGCAAACGCCTTGGCCAGCCCGACGAAGATCTCCCAATCGTGCAGCGCGCCTTCAGGCTTGGCGAGGATCGCGCGGTTGAAGCGGCTGACGTTACGCACCGCAAACATATTGAACGTCGTGTCGTAATGATCGTTCTCCAGCGCCGAGGTAGACGGCAGGATCAGGTCGGCATAACGCGTGGTTTCATTGATGTACAGATCGATACTGACCATGAACTCGAGGCCATCGAGCGCCTGTTCGAGCTTTCGACCGTTGGGCGTGGACAGCACCGGGTTGCCCGCCACGGTGATCAGTGCGCGGACCTGCCCTTCCCCTTCGGTGAGCATTTCCTCGGCCAGTGCCGACACCGGCAATTCGCCCGCATATTCCGGGCGACCGGACACCCGGCTCTGCCACAGATTGAAATGCCCGCCCGATGTCGAGGCCACCAGGTCCACCGCCGGCTCGGTGCACAACGCACCGCCAACGCGGTCGAGGTTGCCGGATACGAGGTTGATCAACTGCACCAGCCAATGGCACAGCGTACCGAAAGCCTGGGTCGAGACCCCCATGCGGCCGTAACAAACCGCGCTCGGCGCTGCGGCGAAGTCTCGCGCCAACTGGCGAATCTGTTCGGCCGGTACGGCGCACAGCGGTCCCATGGCCTCGGCAGTGAACGATGCGATGGCTTCGCGCACGTCATCCAGACCGTCCACCGGCAAATGACTGTTGCGGGTCAGCCCTTCTGTGAAAAGCGTATTGAGCAGACCGAACAACAACGCCGCATCGCCACCGGGGCGCACGAACAGGTGCTGATCGGCGATTGCCGCCGTTTCGCTGCGACGGGGATCGACCACCACCACTTTGCCACCCCGGGCCTGAATCGCTTTCAAGCGTTTTTCCACGTCCGGCACCGTCATGATGCTGCCGTTCGAAGCCAGCGGATTGCCGCCCAGAATCAGCATGAAGTCGGTGTGATCGATATCGGGAATCGGCAACAGCAAACCGTGGCCGTACATCAAATGGCTGGTCAAATGATGGGGCAATTGGTCGACCGAAGTGGCGGAAAACCGGTTACGGGTTTTCAGCAGGCCGAGAAAATAATTGCTGTGCGTCATCAGCCCATAGTTGTGCACGCTGGGGTTGCCCTGATAGACCGCCACGGCGTTTTG
The DNA here is from genome assembly GCF_034008315.1 of Pseudomonas sp. P8_241. NCBI lineage: Bacteria > Pseudomonadati > Pseudomonadota > Gammaproteobacteria > Pseudomonadales > Pseudomonadaceae > Pseudomonas > Pseudomonas sp. P8_241. The sequence goes on from NZ_CP125377.1 coordinate 5,450,648, forward strand.
CCCGTGATGTTCCTGAATCTGCGCCAGACGCTCGGCGATCAAATTGAAGGCTGCCTCCCACTCGATGGGCTGCCATTCGTTGCCCACCCGCTGCATGGGCTGATGCAACCGGTCCGGATCGTTCTGGATGTCTTGCAAGGCGACAGCCTTGGGGCAGATATGCCCGCGACTGAAGGTATCCAGGGCGTCGCCCTTGATCGAAGTGATCTGCACGCTGCCATCGTCGACCTCGGTGGTCTCGATGGTCAACCCGCAAATGGCTTCACACAGATGGCACGCACGGTGATGGAGAGTCTTGGTCATGGCCAGTCTCTGTCTTGTTCTGGGCGGGCAGTATTTGCCGCGGGAACAAAACTATGGCGCGTGCCCTGCTACCACGCCAGCGACGTTCGTCTTGTGAATCGGCGACTATCAGGAGAGCCGATGACCACCGGCCAACAACCCGGACGAAAGGTCAGAAAACGACCCGCCAGACGTCATCCCCGCGCCGTTGGATTGCCAAGCCCTGAGAGGCCGGTGTACAAATGAGCCACTGCTGTCAGGAAAAAGGCTTCAAAAGTGCTATTGCGGTGATCCCGTAGCCCCTCTGAATTCCCCTAAAACTGTAGCCCTATTGGTAAGACGCGACATTTAATTATAAGATCGCGCCTTCCCCTATTTCGTCGCCCCGTGCGGCTTACGCCGCAGGTCTCGCCCGTTGTTCCGTTAAACAAGGCTTTGAGCATCTGCGGTTTGTAACAAAAAGGTAGTCAATGATGAGCGCAAGGCACTTTCTCTCCCTGATGGATTGCACGCCCGAAGAGCTGGTCAGCGTGATCCGTCGAGGCGTTGAGCTCAAGGACCTGCGTAACCGCGGCGTACTGTTCGAGCCTCTGAAAAACCGCGTGCTCGGGATGATTTTCGAGAAGTCCTCGACCCGCACCCGTATCTCGTTCGAAGCCGGCATGATCCAGCTCGGTGGCCAGGCAATTTTCCTGTCGCCCCGTGACACCCAACTGGGCCGTGGCGAGCCAATCGGCGACTGCGCCATCGTCATGTCGAGCATGCTCGACGCGGTGATGATCCGTACCTTTGCCCACAGCAACCTGACCGAATTTGCCGCTAACTCGCGCGTACCGGTCATCAACGGTCTGTCCGATGACCTGCATCCGTGCCAGTTGCTGGCCGACATGCAGACCTTCCTCGAACACCGCGGCTCCATCCAGGGCAAGACAGTGGCCTGGATCGGCGACGGCAACAACATGTGCAACAGCTATATAGAAGCGGCGATCCAGTTCGACTTCCAGTTGCGCGTTGCCTGTCCGGAAGGCTATGAGCCCAACCCCGAGTTCGTGGCCAAGGCCGGTGACCGCGTCACCATCGTTCGTGACCCGAAGGACGCCGTACGGGGCGCCCATCTGGTGAGCACCGACGTCTGGACCTCCATGGGTCAGGAAGAAGAAACCGCCAAGCGCCTTGAGCTTTTCGCACCGTACCAGGTGAACCGCGCGCTGCTCGACCTGGCGGCTGATGACGTACTGTTCATGCATTGCCTGCCCGCCCACCGTGGCGAAGAAATCAGCCTCGACCTGCTCGACGACAAGCGCTCGGTGGCCTGGGATCAGGCAGAAAACCGTCTTCACGCACAAAAGGCGCTGCTGGAATTTCTCGTTGAACCGGCGTACCACCACGCATGAGCCAGCCATTACTGTTGAACCTGCGAAACCTAGCCTGCGGCTATCAAGACCAGCGCGTGGTACAGAACCTCAACCTGCATTTGAACGCCGGTGACATCGGTTGCCTGCTCGGCTCTTCGGGCTGCGGCAAGACCACCACCCTGCGGGCGATTGCCGGTTTCGAACCGGTGCACGAAGGTGATATCCAACTGGCGGGCGAGACCATCTCCAGCGCCGGTTTCACCCTCGCGCCGGAGAAGCGTCGCATCGGCATGGTGTTCCAGGACTACGCGCTGTTTCCGCACCTGAGCGTGGCCGACAACATCGCCTTCGGCATTCGCAAGCATCCGCAAAAGGATCGCGTGACCGAAGAGCTGCTGGAACTGGTCAACCTCAAAGGCCTCGGCAAACGCTTTCCCCATGAACTATCCGGTGGTCAGCAGCAACGTGTCGCCCTGGCCCGCGCCCTGGCGCCGGAGCCGCAATTGCTGCTGCTCGACGAACCGTTCTCCAACCTCGATGGCGAATTGCGCCGCAAACTCAGCCACGAGGTTCGCGATATTCTCAAGGCTCGTGGCACCAGTGCGATTCTGGTGACCCACGATCAGGAAGAGGCCTTTGCCGTCAGCGATCATGTCGGCGTGTTCAAGGAAGGTCGTCTGGAGCAGTGGGATACGCCCTACAACCTGTATCACGAACCGCTGACACCATATGTGGCCAGCTTCATCGGCCAGGGTTACTTCATTCGTGGTCAGTTGAGCAGCCCGGAGTCGGTGCAGACCGAGTTGGGAGAGTTGCGCGGTAACCGCGCCTACACCTGGCCGGTCGGCGGTGCGGTGGATGTGTTATTGCGTCCGGACGACATCGTTTATGCCCCGGACAGCGCACTGAAGGCGCGAATTGTCGGCAAGTCGTTCCAGGGCGCGTCGACGCTCTATCGCCTGCAGTTACCAACCGGCGCGCAACTGGAGTCGATCTTTCCGAGTCATGTCGATCATTTGATTGGCGCTGAGGTCGGTATCCGTGTCGCGGCGGAACATTTGGTGCTGTTCCAGGCGTCCGGCAGCACGGCGGCGCAGATTCCGGTCGTCGAGTCAGGTGTCCGGCGGTACAGCACCGCTAATTGATACGAATTAAAAGATCGCAGCCTTCGGCAGCTCCTACCTGGATTGTGCACACCTGTAGGTGCTGCCGAAGGCTGCGATCTTTTGCTTTCAGCCCAACATCAGGGTTGCGCTGGCCACCAGCGTCGCATTCCCGCCAATCTTCACCCGATCACCTTCCAGTCGACAGAACAGCTCCCCGCCCCGCCTTCAGGCACGACCAATATCAGCGAACTTCGCCTGGGTATGCTCAGCCAGCACCGCGGGGTCCAATTCAACTTCCAGCCCCCGCCGGCCTGCACTGACATAAATACTCGCAAACGGTTGGGCCGAATTGTCGATAAACGTGCGCAAGCGCTTCTTCTGGCCCAGCGGACTGATGCCGCCCAGCAGGTAGCCGGTGGATCGCTGTGCCGCCGCCGGGTCGGCCATTTCAACTTTTTTCACGCCAGCCGCCTGAGCCAACCCCTTCAAATCCAGCGTTCCTACCACCGGGACAACCGCCACCAACAACTCCCCTTTTTCACTGGCTGCCAACAGTGTCTTGAACACCTGAGCCGGGTCGAGACCCAGTTTTTCCGCAGCTTCCAGGCCATAGGACGCAGCCTTCGGGTCATGTGCGTAACTGTGCACGCGGTGTTCGGCCCGAACCTTTTTCAACAAATCCAATGCAGGGGTCATGAGACAGCTCCAGACGGGTCGGCAGATGAAAAACACTGCGCCGGATTCTAGGACATTGGTCCACAAAAGGCTCTATGGCGGCTTTGTTTCAGCTTGTGTACTTCGCACTCACGGCCATCCAGTCATTCGTTCATTCACGCGACGAATAGTTTCTTTATGACCGACAGTTCACTTTCGACCTTTGACAACAGCGTTTCTTGTCTATATTTTTTCGTTTATGAAAAAAAGCGAAATTTCCTACAGCAATACACGGCAGTTAACCGCGACTAGGATGGGATTCCTGCCACGGTGAAAACGCGCTTCGACCATGATGGCTAGAAAGCGTCAGACAACAAAAACAACGAGGTTTCAATGACGACCGCTTTACAACAACCGTCGCTCTCGAGCCAGTGCATGGCCGAGTTTCTGGGTACCGCGCTGCTGATATTTTTTGGTACAGGCTGCGTTGCTGCGCTCAAGGTCGCGGGTGCCAGTTTTGGCCTTTGGGAAATCAGCATTATCTGGGGCGTCGGCGTGAGCATGGCGATTTACTTGACCGCCGGGGTTTCCGGTGCTCATTTGAACCCCGCCGTCAGCATCGCACTGAGCATTTTCGCCGGCTTTGAAAAGCGCAAATTGCCTTTCTACATTCTCGCCCAAGTCGCGGGAGCCTTCTGTGGAGCGTTGTTGGTTTATACGCTCTACAGCAACCTGTTCTTCGATTTCGAACAGCTTCACAATATGGTTCGCGGCAGCCAGGCCAGCCTTGAATTGGCGTCGGTTTTCTCCACGTTCCCGAACCCTGCTCTGACCACTGCCCAGGCATTTCTGGTCGAAGTGATCATCACCGCCATCCTGATGGGCGTGATCATGTCCCTGACCGACGACAACAACGGGTTGCCAAAAGGCCCGCTGGCGCCGCTGCTGATCGGTCTGCTGATTGCCGTGATCGGCAGCTCAATGGGACCACTGACTGGCTTCGCGATGAACCCGGCGCGGGACTTCGGTCCAAAGCTGATGACATTCTTCGCTGGCTGGGGTGAAATTTCCCTCACTGGCGGACGCGATACTCCTTACTTCCTGATTCCGGTTTTCGCGCCGATTGTCGGCGCCTGCCTGGGTGCCGCCGCCTATCGCGGGCTGATTGCCCGCCATCTGCCGAGCGCCGTACCTGCTACAAAGGAAGCAACAGCTGCCATTGACGGCAAACCCAGAACTTCTTGATACCGTTGGCGCGTGCCCCCTGCCCTTTGATCACGCGCCAGACCTCACTCCCTTATTTCGTCCAAGGCAATCGACATGACCGACACACAGAATAAGAACTACATCATTGCCCTCGATCAGGGTACGACCAGCTCCCGTGCGATCATTTTCGACCGTGACGCAAACGTGGTCTGCACCGCCCAACGGGAGTTCGCACAGCATTACCCACAAGCCGGCTGGGTCGAACACGACCCGATGGAAATCTTCGCCACCCAAAGCGCAGTGATGGTCGAGGCCCTGGCGCAAGCCGGCCTGCATCACGATCAGGTCGCGGCCATCGGCATCACCAACCAGCGTGAAACCACCGTGGTCTGGGACAAGAACACCGGTCGTCCGATCTACAACGCCATCGTCTGGCAGTGCCGGCGCAGCACCGAAATCTGCCAGCAGCTCAAACGCGATGGCCACGAGCAATACATCAGCGACACCACTGGCCTGGTCACCGACCCGTACTTCTCCGGCACCAAACTCAAGTGGATCCTCGACAACGTCGAAGGCAGCCGTGAGCGTGCGCGCAACGGCGAGCTGCTGTTCGGTACTGTCGACAGCTGGCTGATCTGGAAATTTACCGGCGGCAAGGTGCATGTCACCGATTACACCAACGCCTCGCGCACGATGCTCTTCAACATCCACACGCTGGAGTGGGATGCGAAGATGCTGGAGGTGTTGGATATTCCCCGCGAAATGTTGCCGGAAGTTAAGTCGTCTTCTGAGATTTATGGCCGTACCAAAAGCGGCATTGCCATCGGCGGTATCGCCGGTGACCAGCAAGCCGCCCTGTTCGGGCAAATGTGCGTCGAGCCCGGCCAGGCGAAAAACACCTACGGCACCGGCTGCTTCCTGTTGATGAACACCGGCGACAAAGCGGTGAAATCCCGGCACGGCATGCTCACCACCATCGCTTGCGGTCCCCGCGGCGAAGTGGCCTATGCCCTGGAGGGCGCGGTGTTCAACGGCGGCTCCACCGTGCAGTGGTTGCGCGACGAACTGAAGATCATCAACGACGCCCACGACACCGAGTACTTTGCCAACAAGGTCAAGGACAGCAATGGCGTATACCTGGTGCCGGCCTTCACCGGCCTTGGCGCACCCTACTGGGATCCGTATGCACGTGGCGCACTGTTTGGCCTGACCCGCGGCGTTCGAGTGGATCACATTATTCGTGCAGCGCTGGAATCGATCGCCTATCAGACTCGCGACGTTCTCGATGCCATGCAGCAGGACTCCGGCGAACGACTCAAGGCCCTGCGCGTAGACGGTGGCGCCGTGGCGAACAATTTCCTGATGCAGTTCCAGGCCGACATCCTCGGCACCCAAGTCGAACGACCACAAATGCGCGAAACCACCGCGTTGGGCGCCGCATACCTGGCGGGCCTGGCTTGTGGATTCTGGGGCAGCCTGGAAGAGTTGCGTGGCAAGGCCGTGATTGAACGTCAATTCGAACCCACCCTTGACGAATCGGCGAAGGAAAAACTCTACGCCGGCTGGAAAAAAGCCGTCAGCCGGACCCGCGATTGGGCGGCCGAAGACGAAGCTGAATAAGGCAGGATGCAGACTCGTATCTGTATGTAACTGGTCGGGAGCCGATTCCTGCGGCATCATGGGCAAATTTTGCACGGCAGCCCAAAGGACGCCCCATGAATCTGCCTCCCCGTCAGCAGCAAATCCTCGAACTGGTCCGTGAACGCGGCTACGTCAGCATCGAGGAAATGGCCACGCTGTTCGTCGTCACTCCGCAGACCATTCGCCGCGATATCAACCAGCTCGCGGAAGCCAATCTGTTGCGGCGCTACCATGGCGGCGCGGCTTACGACTCCAGTGTCGAAAACACCGCCTATGCCATGCGCGCCGATCAGATGCGCGATGAAAAGCAGCGAATCGCCGAAGCGATTGCCGCACAGATTCCCGACCATGCCTCGTTGTTCATCAACATCGGCACGACCACAGAATCCATTGCCCGTGCACTGCTCAATCACAATCACCTGAAGATCATCACCAATAACCTGCATGTCGCCTCCATGCTCAGTGCCAAGGACGACTTCGACGTTCTGTTGACCGGGGGCAACGTGCGGCGCGACGGTGGTGTCGTCGGTCAGGCCAGCGTCGATTTCATCAACCAGTTCAAAGTCGATTTCGCCCTGGTCGGGATCAGCGGCATTGATGAAGACGGCAGCCTGCTGGACTTCGATTATCAGGAAGTGCGGGTATCCCAAGCGATCATCGCTAACGCTCGGCAGGTGATCCTGGCGGCCGACTCCAGCAAATTCGGGCGCAACGCCATGATTCGCCTGGGGCCGATCAGCCTGGTCGATTGCCTGGTGACCGATCAGCAGCCGTCCCCGGCGCTGGCGCAGTTGTTGAACCAGCACAAGGTTCGGCTGGAAGTTGTTTAACGCCGAAGGCGGTTAAACAACCTGTAGGAGCCGGCTTGCTCGCGATGGCGTTTTCAAGAGCGCCATCGCCAGCAAGCCAACTCCTACAATCAATCCCCCTCAAGACAATGTTCGTAAATTTTCCTTTAATGGCCCTTTGATGAGTATTTTCAATCGAAGCCGGCTGGCTGTGCGCGTCTTTATGGGCTAGTATTTTCGCAAATGAACATAAATGTTCGAATTCAAATACAGAACATCAAAGAATTCCGAGGCCCGAGCCGATGCCCACTTCTACCTTGCCTACGCCCCCTCTTTCCGAGGTCTACGATATCGCTGTCATCGGTGGCGGGATCAATGGCGTGGGGATCGCAGCGGATGCTGCCGGCCGAGGGCTTTCGGTGTTCCTTTGCGAAAAGGATGATTTGGCCAGCCACACCTCTTCAGCCAGCAGCAAGCTGATCCATGGCGGCCTGCGTTACCTGGAACATTACGAATTCCGTCTCGTTCGCGAAGCCCTGGCTGAGCGCGAAGTGCTGCTGGCCAAGGCACCGCACATCGTCAAGCAAATGCGCTTCGTGCTGCCACACCGCCCTCACCTGCGCCCGGCCTGGATGATCCGCGCCGGATTGTTCCTCTATGACAACCTGGGCAAGCGCGAACAGCTTGAAGGTTCGAAAAGCCTGAAATTCGGACCGGACAGCGCGCTCAAAAGTGAGATCACCAAAGGCTTCGAATATTCCGACTGCTGGGTCGACGATGCGCGTCTGGTGGTATTGAACGCCATGGCGGCCCGGGAAAAAGGCGCTCACGTTCATACCCTGACCCGTTGCGTCAGCGCGCGCCGCACCAAAGGCCTATGGCATCTGCATCTGGAGCGTGCCGACGGCAGCCTGTTTTCCATCCGCGCCAAGGCACTGGTGAACGCCGCCGGCCCATGGGTTGCCAAATTCATTCGCGACGATCTGAAGATGGAATCGCCTTACGGCATTCGCTTGATTCAGGGCAGCCACCTGATCGTTCCGAAGCTGTACGAAGGCGAACACGCGCACATCCTGCAAAACGAAGATCAGCGCATCGTGTTCACCATTCCGTACTTGAACCACTTCACCCTGATCGGCACCACTGACCGCGAGTACACCGGCGATCCGGCGAAAGTGGCGATTACCGACGGCGAGACCGACTACCTGTTGAAGGTGGTCAACGCACACTTCAAAAAGCAGATCGGCCGCGACGATATCCTGCACAGCTATTCCGGCGTACGGCCGCTGTGCAACGACGAATCCGATAACCCGTCCGCCGTGACCCGCGACTACACCCTCGCACTGTCCGGCGCCGGCGAAGAGGCACCTTTGTTGTCGGTGTTCGGCGGCAAGCTCACCACCTACCGCAAACTGGCCGAGTCGGCGCTGACGCAACTGGCACCGTACTTCAAGCACATCCAGCCGAGCTGGACCGCCAACGCCACGCTGCCGGGCGGTGAAGACATGACCACGCCGCAAGCCCTGAGCTCGCGCATTCGCGACCAGTTCGACTGGGTCCCAAGCGAAATCGCGCGCCGCTGGGCCACGACCTACGGTAGCCGCACCTGGCGCATGCTCGAAGGCGTTGAGAGTCTGAGGGATCTGGGCGAACACATCGGCGGCGGTCTCTACACCCGCGAAGTCGATTACCTGTGCAGCGAAGAATGGGCCACCACCGCCCACGACATCCTGTGGCGTCGCAGCAAGCTCGGTTTGTTCACCACCGCCGCGGAGCAGGAAAAACTCAAGGACTACCTGAATAAAGTCGAGCAGAACCGCAGCAAAATTCAAGCGGCCTGATTGGCATTCGGCGCAAAGAAAAGCCCCTGCATCTCTCGATTCAGGGGCTTTTTCATGCCGATGGTTTTAGTCGCGCAGATCCGACTCGTGGATCGGCTGCTCGCGATGGGTCGCTCGTTGGTACTGCGCCGGCCAGACCGCCTTGCGTCCGCCCAGATCGTCATCCGCATGCAGCGCCCAGTACGGATCGCGCAACAATTCACGCGCCAGGAAAATGATGTCCGCCTGACAGGTGCGCAGAATGTGCTCGGCCTGGGCCGGCTCGGTAATCATGCCGACGGTGCCGGTGGCGATGCCTGACTCTTTGCGCACACGCTCGGCGAATCGGGTCTGATAGCCGGGGCCTGTGGGGATTTCGGCGTTCACCGCTGTGCCACCCGAAGAAACATCGATCAAATCCACACCCAGGTTCTTGAGGCGCCGTGCCAGCTCCACGGTTTCATCCGGGTTCCAACCGTCCTCCACCCAATCGGTCGCCGAGACGCGGACAAACACCGGCAACTCTTCCGGCCACGCCGCACGCACCGCTTCGGTGACCTGGAGCACTAGCCGGATGCGGTTTTCGAACGAACCGCCGTACTGATCGCGGCGTTGATTACTCAAGGGTGAAAGAAATTGATGCAACAGGTAACCGTGGGCGGCATGGACTTCGACCACCTTGAATCCTGCAGTCAGCGCGCGCTTGGCCGCTTCGACAAAGGCCTGGATGACGGTGGCGATCTCGCCTTCATCCAGCTGCTTGGGCTGGGTGTGCTGGGGATCGAAAGCAATCGGTGAAGGGCCGACCGGAACCCAGCCACCCTCGTCGGGTTTGACGCTGCCGTGCTTGCCCAGCCACGGTCTGTAAGTACTGGCCTTGCGACCGGCATGGGCCAGTTGAATACCGGCTACGGCGCCTTGCGCCGCGATGAAGCGAGTGATGCGTTGCAAAGGCTCGATCTGTTCATCGTTCCACAGGCCAAGGTCCTGCGCGGTGATGCGCCCGTCGGCAGTGATCGCCGTGGCTTCGGTAAACACCAGCCCGGCCCCGCCGATCGCGCGGCTGCCGAGGTGGACCAGATGCCAGTCATTGGCCAGGCCGTCAACACTTGAGTATTGGCACATTGGTGAGACCGCGACACGGTTGGGAAGGGTCAATTGGCGAAGGGTATAGGGTTCAAGCAGCAGACTCATGGGGCACCTCTCGAATCAGTGGGCAGGCTCCAGGGTTCTGTTTGAAAAGTCGACGAGTGACAGGAAAAAGCTACAGCACCCGCCCCCGCGGGCAAAAAATGGACAAGACGTCACAAGGATAATCAAGCAGTGCTTAGAGCCTAGTCGACATCGGGGGATGTCGCCCCCTTGTAGGAGCGAGCTCGCTCGCGATGGACGACAGGACACCGCGGTGTATCAGGTTCCCAGCGCCATCGTTCACGTCCATCGCGAGCGAGCTCGCTCCTACAGGTGTGGGGTCAACGCGGTTCGATGTGGGCAATCATCAGTTGAACCGTCTCGTTCCCACGAAACTCGTTGAGGTCGAGCTTATAGGCCAGTTCTACCCATTTGATCGTTGGATTGGGCCAGATGTCGCGGTCGATCCCGAAGGCAATGCCATCGAGTTTGACCGAGCCGCACTCGCTCTTCAGCACGACTTTAAGATGCCGTTCACCGACAACGCGCTGCTCGACCAACTGGAACACACCGTGAAACAACGGTTCAGGAAAATGCTGGCCCCAAGGACCCGCATGGCGCAGGGCGCGGGCCAGTTCCAGGTGAAACTCTTCCACCGCCAGCGTGCCGTCCGACAGCAAGCGCCCGGTCAGGTCTTCTTCGCGCAGTTGCCGACGCACTTCAGCATCAAAGGCTTCGGCGAACAGCGGAAAATTCGCTTCCGGTAGTGTCAGGCCGGCCGCCATCGCATGACCACCGTATTTGGTGATCAGGTTCGGATGCTGCGCCGCCACCACGCTCAGGGCATCACGAATGTGAAAGCCCTGGACCGAACGTCCCGAGCCCTTGAGCAAGCCATCGCCAGCATCGGCGAAGGCAATGGTCGGTCGGAAGTAACGCTCTTTCATGCGCGACGCGAGGATGCCGATGACGCCCTGATGCCACTCGGGATCGAACAGACACAAACCGAACGGCATCGATTCCACCGGCAAATCCTTGAGCTGCGCCAGCGCCTCACGCTGCATGCCTTGCTCGATGGATTTGCGGTCCTGGTTCATGCCATCCAGTTGAGCCGCCATTTCGCGTGCCAGCCCGGCGTCGTCGGTCAGCAGGCATTCGATGCCCAGGCTCATGTCATCCAGTCGCCCCGCCGCGTTCAGGCGCGGGCCGACGATGAAGCCCAGGTCGGTCGAAGTGATGCGCGTGTGGTCACGCTTGGCCACTTCGAGGATCGCCTTGATCCCCGGCCGGGCACGTCCAGCACGAATGCGCTCCAGGCCCTGATGCACCAGAATCCGGTTGTTGGCATCCAGTGGAACCACGTCGGCGACGCTGCCCAAAGCCACCAGATCAAGCAATTCGCCGATGTTCGGCTGCGGCGTGTTCGCGTACCAGCCGAGCTCGCGCAATCGCGCACGCAAGGCCATCAGCACATAGAAAATCACCCCGACACCCGCCAGCGCCTTGCTCGGGAACTCGCAGCCGGGCTGATTCGGATTGACGATGGCATCGGCCAGAGGCAGTTCGTCACCGGGCAAGTGGTGATCGGTGACCAGTACACTGAGCCCGGCCTGCTTCGCCGCCGCTACACCCTCGACACTGGAGATGCCGTTGTCCACGGTGATCAGCAACTGAGGCTGACGTTCCAGCGCCACGGCAACGATCTCCGGTGTCAGGCCGTAGCCGTAATCGAAGCGATTCGGGACCAGGTAATCGACATGCGCCGCACCCAGCAAGCGCAAACCCAAGGTCCCCACGGTACTGGCCGTGGCGCCGTCGGCGTCGAAGTCGCCAACGATCAGGATCCGCTGACGCTGCTCGAGCGCAATCACCAGCAAATCCACCGCCGCCTCGATGCCCTTGAGCTTCTGGAACGGAATCAGTCGCGCCAGGCTCTTGTCCAGTTCGGCTTCAGACTGCACGCCCCGCGCGGCATACAGGCGGGTCAGCAGCGGCGGAATATCACCGAGAAATGGCAGGGTGTCGGGCAGCAGGCGGGGTTCGATGCGCATGGGGTGACAGGGGCTTCTCTTGATTAGGTAGGGTAAAACCGGATGAGCGGCGAGGGATCAGCCGCGCTCACCCGACAACCATTGCAACTGGACTTCATGCTGACCACGGTCGTCGGTGACGAAAATCGTCCCTTCGCTGATCATCACATCCCACTTGATCACGCGAGGCATGTCTTTGGCCAGGGTCTCCAGGACTTCCTGAGGGACTGCCGCAATATGAACGTTTTTCAGATTCTTGATCGCCGGGATTACCTTGCCTTCCCAGACGCGCAAACTGCCGTAGGCCAGCAGGCTGGTGCGCTCAGTGCGGCGCGAGCACCAGGTCAGGCGATCGGCATCGGGTTGGCCGACTTCGATCCAGTGCAGGACACGGTCATCCAGGCTTTTTTCCCACAGGGCCGGTTCATCCACTTCTGACAGACCACGGCCAAAAGACAGCTGTTCGTTGTACCAGAGGGCGTAGGCCAGCAGGCGCACGGTCATGCGTTCTTCGGTTTCCGAAGGATGTCGGGCGATGGTCTGCTTGACGCTCTCGTAGACGCTGCGGTCGAGGTCGGTGAGGTTCAATTCAAACTTGTAGGTCGTGGACGGCTGGGCCATGAACGGGCTTCTTGATACGGGGAAAGGCGGCAAGTCTAACCGATGCGGCAAGCATTCCACGAATAGATGGCGATCAACCTTGGGCGCCTGACAGTCGGCTATGTTAAAACGCTGTACTCGCTCAACCTTTGTCCTACAGGAACCAGCATGCCGCTCACCGCCAAACCGCTCTCAGGTCTGAAAGTCATCGAATTGGGGACACTGATCGCCGGTCCCTTTGCGTCGCGGATTTGCGCTGAATTCGGCGCCGATGTGATCAAGATCGAATCCCCGGATGGCGGCGATCCGCTGCGAAAATGGCGCAAGCTGTATGAAGGCACTTCGTTGTGGTGGTTCGTTCAGGCACGCAACAAAAAGTCCCTGACCCTGAACTTGAAGCATCCGGAAGGCTTGGCGATTCTGAAAAAGCTGCTGGGCGAAGCGGACATCCTGATCGAGAATTTTCGCCCTGGTGTACTGGAAAAACTCGGTCTGGGCTGGGAGGTCCTGCACGCGTTGAACCCGAAACTGGTCATGGTGCGGCTCTCGGGATTCGGCCAGACCGGCCCGATGAAAGACCAGCCAGGCTTTGGCGCCGTCGGTGAATCCATGGGCGGCCTGCGCTATATCACCGGTTTCGAGGACCGACCACCGGTGCGCACCGGTATTTCCATCGGGGACTCGATAGCCGCACTGTGGGGCGTGATCGGGGCGCTGATGGCCTTGCGTCATCGAGAAGTCAACGGTGGCCAAGGCCAGGTGGTCGATGTGGCGCTGTATGAAGCGATCTTCGCCATGATGGAAAGCATGGTCCCGGAGTTCGACGTATTCGGCTTCATCCGCGAGCGCACTGGCAATATCATGCCCGGCATCACTCCGTCTTCGATTCACACCAGCGCTGACGGCAAGCACGTGCAGATCGGCGCGAACGGCGACGCGATCTTCAAACGCTTCATGCTGATCATTGGCCGCGAAGACTTGGCCAACGACCCGACACTGGCCAGCAACGATGGCCGTGACAAACGTCGCGACGAGCTTTACGGCGTCATTGATCGCTGGGTTAACTCGCTCCCCCTGGACAGCGTCATCGAACGCTTGAATCAGGCTGACGTTCCCGCCAGTCGGATCTTCAGCGCCGAAGACATGTTCAGTGATCCGCAATACCTTGCCCGGGAAATGTTCCTGCAGGCCAAGCTGCCGGATGGCAAAGATTTCAAGATGCCGGGCATTGTGCCGAAACTCTCTGAGACACCCGGTGATTGTGAATGGGTCGGGCCACAACTGGGCGAGCACAACGCGCAGGTACTCCAGGAACTTGGCTATGACGCGTCGCAGATCATACAACTGCGCAAAGACGGGGCCATTTGAGCCCAAGCGCTGGCTTGCGCGAGTCCTCAAGCACTGCCGGTGGCAAAACGGGCGGGCATTGCGCGCTATTGCGGGCGCACTGCTGATCGCAGCCATTGCTCCTTCGGCGTTCGCGCAGTCCAAGGAAACCCTGATCTGGCTCAAGCGCGACTTGCCACCGCTGTTCATATTCGATGGGCCTAAAAAAGGTCTGGGGATCATCGATCAACTGTTAACAACACTGATCGCCGACATGCCTCAGTACCAGCACAGCGTGATGAAGGTCAATCGAGCCCGCGGATTGCAAATGCTTCATGAGTCATCCCTCACCTGCGATGCCGCGCTGAACTGGAGCAAGGAACGCGAAACCTGGATCGCGTTTTCCATCCCGGTCTTTCGCGCCATGAGTAACGGCCTGGCCGTGCGACGCGCTGATCGAGAAGTGCTGGCGCCTTTCATCAAGGACAACGAGGTGGACCTTTCCGCGCTTTTGGCGACCGGCACCGTCACCCTGGGAGTTGTTGCCGAGCGCAACTACGGCGAGTACCTCGATGCACTGCTCAAACAGGCCCCGAGCCAGGTGCTGACGCTCCACTACGGCAACGACGCACTGGGCAGCCTCTTGCAGATGCAACGCCTGGGTCGTTTGCAATTGCTGCTGGGTTATCGTCCGGAGATCCGCTACCAGGCGCAGCAGCAAGAAATCGCGGAGGATGAGTTGCTGTTCTATCCGATTCGCGGCACGGGCAAGTATCTGTCTGGCTACATCGGCTGTACCGACACGCCGCAGGGCCGCGAGGCGATTATCGAGATCAATCGACTGCTACGCGCCTTGCCTCGAGATCAATTGAGCGAGGCTTATGCAGCCTGGCTCGACCCGCAAAGCCGCCGTGAGTACCTCGACGCTGCCAAGGCGTTTTTTGAGCAGCAGGCCGGACATTGAAAAATCACGGAAAAAAGAAACCCCGAGAAGTGGGGAGACGACTCGGGGTTAAACGTGGCCTACATAAAGACCCGTAGCAGCAAGATACAAGCACCGGAGCACAATGCTTGATCCTGTTGTTACAAGCTCTGACTGGCATGGGTGCAGGAAGGTTCCCGCACAAATCCCTTCAAACCTGGCTGGCCACCCGCTTGTCCAGGGCAGCATTGCGCAACGCCGCCATGACACAGGGCTCCAAACGTCCTTCTGCGATCAGCACGTCGCGATGCAAACCATCAACCACATCCGTCAACAAACGCTTGTCATTCAACTGAGCCTGATTGAACGCTCGCTCGACGACTGTGGCGCCAATCGAATTCTTCAAGGTCACCAGGCAATCGCCATGACCACCTGAAGGGGTCAATGTAACTTGATACGGGCTCAGCGCCTCACCGAGCAATAGACTGATACTTTCCATCCCGATCTCCACTCAATAGTCCGAAACAACGTGCCTTGGGCGTGTCTGCAATAAATGACCACGGGCCCGAGAAGAAAGTTCTGGAGGCTGATTGCAGGGTGTACCTGCAAATCAGGTCAAATGAGCATGCACGGCCAACATGACAGAGAAAAAACGTTGGCTTCACGCCTGTCGGTTTCGACGATCGATTTCAGCCCAACCACCCAGTAATCCTCGTAAATGGCCGTCTGCACCGTAAAACGGCACAGTCCACTGATAGACGTCCCGGATACCGTCCTTGAATCTCAACTGCCGCTCACTGAAACGCGTCCTTCGCGTTTCCAGCTGGCTCATGAATTCGGCATGCAAGAGTTCGGCGGTGCGTTTGGGCATGACATCGACCTCAATCAACTGTCGCCCCTGAACCTGATCAAATCGGGTCGACAAAGCCTCCTCATAACTTTTGTTACACATGACCAGGCGCCCTTGCAGATCACGAACGAACATCGGGTCGGGCATGGCGTCCAGCAATGCATGCTGGAAGGCCAGCTGATCGCTGAGGCTCTTTTCGGCCTCAAACCTCTGCCTGACCAGCACCGCCAACCGCCGGTTCCACAGCAATGACAACAGACTGAACAAACCAACGACCACAATTCCAGCGCAGAACCACTGATCCAGTCTTTGCCAGAAACCTGGTGCTCGGGACGCAACCGCGCCACTGAACCACTTCAGGCGCATGGCACGCAGGTCCTCTGGAGGAAAAGCATTCAGGGCCTTGTTCAGAATGCTCAGCAATTGCGGCTGCCCTTTGCGTACCGACATGTAATCTGCGTCCCATTTGCCCGGCACGACAGCCCCGACTTGCAGCCGTCCGGACGGATAGAGTTGCGCGCCAATTTCATTGTCGATGGTGGCGTAGGCGTCACCGCTTTCAACCCAGGCTCGCGCCTCGGCGTTGGTTTTCACCGTTCGCAACTCAATGGACGGGTAGTCGCGGCGAATCACTGCTTCCAGTGCATGCCGGGCCGGCAGCACCAGCACCCGTTTCGCCAGTTCGTCCAGCGATTGCACCTGGGGCGCCCCGACTCGTCCGACAAATATCCAGCCAGCGCCACCAAACGCATGACTGAAATCCAGAAACACTTTGCGCTCATCGTTCATCGACAGCATTGAACTCAAGTCGGCTCTACCGCCTTCCAGTTTCACCAGCATCTGATCGGTCGAAAACGACTCTTCGAAAACAAACTGCAATCCCGTCATCACACTGATGCGCTTGAGCACATCGAAATGAAAGCCGCTCCAGCGGCCATGTTTGTCCTTGAACAGGTACAACGGATAATCCAGCGCCGTGACGACGACGCGCGGGTGAGTGGCGATCCACTGCAGTTCCTGCGCATTCAGCGCGAGCGTCGAACCGTGCTCAGGGATGACCATCGGCGCCGCAACGCCCATTTGGCTGATGCCCATGGTTGCAAGCAGCAACAGCCAACACCCAACCGGTTTGAACCCATTTGAAAACAGCATTGCCACATCCTTCGTGATTCGCTCGCCCTTCCTTTCTGGGCGACAACACGACAAGTGTGCATGCAGAAATGAAAAAGCCCGTCAGGAGACGGGCTTCAAAATGTGACAGCTTTAGACGTTACAAAGGCTTGCCACGGTTGCCATGCTGACTGACAAAGGCCTGCACGGCTTTCAAGTCATTCGGCAACACGGTGCAACGCTCGTCTCGCTCAAACAAATCAGAAAGATGTGCAGGGAGTTCGAGCTCTTTTCCTACACCAGCTTTTTCCACGGCGTCCGGGAATTTGACCGGGTGGGCGGTCCCCAGAATCACCATTGGAATGTCCAGGCTGCGACGGCATTCGCGCGCAGCCTTGACGCCGATGGCGGTATGCGGATCCAGCACTTCGCCAGTCTGCTCGTAGACTTCGGCGATGGTTTCGCACGTTTGCGCGTCATCCACGGCCAGCGAGTCGAACAGTTTGCGAGCTTCGGTCCAGCGCTCTTGCTCGACGCTGAAACCGCCGCCCTGCTTGAACGAATCCATCAGCCCGGCGATTGCCGCGCCGTTGCGACCGTGCAGGTCGAACAGCAGGCGTTCGAAGTTCGAAGAGACCATGATGTCCATGGACGGTGACAGAGTGGCGTGCAGGGTTTCCTTGACGTACTGGTTGCCGCTCATGAAGCGGTGCAGGATATCGTTGCGGTTGGTTGCGACGATCAACTGGTTGATCGGCAGGCCCATGTTGCGGGCCAGGTAACCGGCGAAGATGTCGCCAAAGTTGCCGGTCGGCACCGAGAACGCCACCGAACGCGCCGGACCGCCCAGTTGCAGGGCTGCATGGAAGTAGTAAACGATCTGGGCCATGATCCGCGCCCAGTTGATCGAATTCACAGCGACCAGGCGAGTGCCCTTGAGGAAGCCCTGGTCGGCGAAGCTCGCCTTGACCATTTCCTGGCAATCATCGAAGTTGCCTTCGATGGCGATGTTGTGGATGTTCTCACCGAAAATGGTGGTCATCTGCCGACGCTGCACTTCAGACACCCGGTTGTGCGGGTGCAGGATGAAGATGTCGACGTTTTCGCAATGCTTGCAGCCTTCGATGGCGGCAGAGCCGGTGTCACCGGAGGTGGCGCCGACGATCACCACACGCTCGCCGCGCTTTTCCAGCACGTAGTCGAGCAGGCGACCGAGCAGTTGCAGGGCGAAGTCCTTGAACGCCAGGGTCGGGCCGTGGAACAGCTCCAGCACCCACTCGTTGCCGTTCAGTTGACGCAGCGGCGCAACGGCGCTGTGGGCGAACACACCGTAGGTTTCTTCAAGAATCTTTTTGAAATCGGCGTCCGGAATGCTGCCGGTCACGAACGGGCGCATGACTCGGAAAGCCAGCTCGTGGTACGGCAGGCCGGCCCAGGAAGCGATTTCTTCCTGGGTGAAACGTGGCAGGTTTTCCGGGACGTACAGACCGCCGTCGGTGGCAAGACCTGCCAGCAGGACGTCTTCGAAATTAAGGGCCGGTGCCTGGCCGCGAGTGCTGATGTAACGCATGACTGACTCCATTGGGACAGTGTTCGCAATGCCGAGCGCCTGCAACGACGCCCGGTAACGACTACGACTTAGTTCAGGTGCTCGACACGAATCCGTACAACCGGACCGACCACACCCGCCAGGGCTTCCAGAGCAGCGATGGCATCGTTGATGTGCTGTTCCAGCACGCGGTGGGTCAGCAGGATCATCGGCACCAGGCCGTCGTGTTCCTCGGCTTCCTTCTGCATGATCGACTCAATGTTGATGCCGCGCTCCGAGAGGATGCTCGCGACCTGTGCCAACACACCCGGATGATCCTTGGCCTGAATGCGCAGGTAGTAGGCACTTTCGCAGGCTTCGATCGGCAGGATCGGGTGAGCCGACAGCGAATCCGGCTGGAATGCCAGGTGCGGCACGCGGTTTTCCGGGTCCGACGTCATGGCGCGAACCACGTCCACCAGGTCGGCGATCACCGACGAAGCGGTCGGCTCCATGCCGGCGCCGGCGCCGTAGAACAGGGTCGAACCGGCAGCATCGCCGTTGACCATCACCGCGTTCATCACGCCGTTGACGTTGGCGATCAGGCGATCGGCCGGGATCAGCGTCGGGTGCACGCGCAACTCGATACCGGCTGCAGTGCTGCGCGCCACGCCCAGGTGCTTGATGCGGTAGCCCAGCGCTTCGGCGTAGTTCACGTCAGCAGTGGTCAGTTTGGTGATGCCTTCGGTGTAAGCCTTTTCGAACTGCAGCGGAATGCCGAACGCAATCGAAGCCAGGATCGTCAGCTTGTGGGCCGCGTCGATGCCTTCAACGTCGAAGGTCGGATCAGCCTCGGCGTAACCCAGTGCCTGGGCTTCAGCCAACACGTCTTCGAAGGTGCGACCCTTCTCGCGCATTTCCGTAAGGATGAAGTTGCCGGTGCCGTTGATGATGCCGGCCACCCAGTTGATGCGGTTGGCGGACAGGCCTTCACGGATCGCCTTGATCACCGGGATGCCACCGGCCACGGCCGCTTCGAACGCGACAATCACGCCCTTCTCGCGAGCCTTGGCGAAAATTTCGTTACCGTGAACGGCAATCAGAGCCTTGTTCGCGGTGACCACATGCTTGCCATTCTCGATGGCCTTGAGTACCAGCTCGCGGGCAACGGTGTAGCCGCCCATCAGCTCTATCACGATGTCGATCTCAGGGTTCGTGGCCACTTCGAAGACATCGTTGGTAATCGCAATACCGGTCGTTTGGAACTGAGGCTTTGGCGTGCGCATGGCAATTTGTGCCACTTCGATCCCACGCCCGGCACGACGAGCAATTTCCTCGGCGTTGCGCTGAAGTACGTTGAAGGTACCGCCACCGACGGTTCCTAACCCACAGATGCCTACTTTGACCGGTTTCACTGTGAACTCCCCATAAAACGACCGACTCAAGGCCGGCCGTGAAAACAACCGCGTGCTCGCGGCTCTCTATTAATGGCCCGGCGATGTCGCTGCCGGACCATGATCGTCAAGGCTGGCCCTGACAATGCGAATCTATTTCGCGCCCAGCGCCAGTTTGGCGACTTGTGGCGCAGGCTGGTAGCCCGGAATGACCTGACCGTCGGCCAAAACGATGGCCGGTGTGCCGTTCACGCCGATCGACTGACCCAGAGCGAACTGCTTGGAAACCGGGTTATCGCATTTGGCGGCCTTGATTTCCTTGCCATCGACCATTTTGTCCATGGCCGCTTTCTTGTCTTTGGAGCACCACACTGCTTGCAGTTGCTCGTCACCCGGCGAACCCAGGCCCTGGCGCGGGAACGCGACGTAGCGCACTTCAATGCCGCGCTTGTTCAACTCAGGCACTTCCGCATGCAGCTTGTGGCAGTACGGGCAAGTGGTGTCAGTGAATACGGTGATGTGCGACTTGGTTTCGCCAATGGCCGGGTACACCACGGTTTCGGCGACCGGAATATCGTTGACCAGTTTGGAGATGCCCAGGCGTTCGGTTTTTTCGGTCAGGTTGACTGGCTTACCGCCCTTGAGATCGAACAGGTAGCCCTGAACCACGTATTGGCCGTCGGCGCTGGCGTAGAGAACGCGGCTGCCCTTGAGTTTGACTTCGTACAGGCCCGGCAGCGGGCTGGCGGTGATGGTTTCTACCGGCACTTCGAGCTGGAGGTTTTCCAGACTCTTACGAATGGCTTTGTCGGCCGCGTCGTCGGCGACGGCAAAGGTGCTGACCAACGCAATGGCTGCGGCGGCGATAATCTGGGTCAGACGCATGAGAACTCCTGAAGGCGAACATATGGGACGACTAGAACACCCGTGCCGAAACACCGGGTCATAACCGCCCATCGTGCAAACCGGCAAAGCCTATCACATAAGGTCCGTGTGGCCGAATGCGCCTGTCGCCAGACAACACGAGCTCGACGCATGACGCATAGATGGATGATGTTCCCCTGTAGAGTACGTCGTCAGCCGCGGGGATGGTGTTTGGCGTGCAGGTCTTGCAACCGCGCCCTGGCAACGTGGGTATAAATCTGTGTCGTCGACAAATCGCTGTGTCCCAACAGCATCTGCACCACCCGCAAATCAGCGCCGTGATTGAGCAGATGCGTGGCGAAGGCATGGCGCAAGGTGTGCGGTGACAGCGACTTGCCGATCCCCGCCACCTTGGCCTGATGCTTGATGCGGTGCCAGAAGGTCTGGCGGGTCATCTGCTCGCCACGCAAGCTGGGAAACAACACGTCGCTGGGGCGCCCGCCGAGCAGTTCACTACGTGCATCACGCATGTAGCGTTCGACCCAGACAATCGCTTCCTCGCCCATCGGCACCAGACGCTCCTTGCTGCCCTTGCCCATCACCCGCAAAACCCCTTGGCGCAGATTGACCTGCTCCAGTGTCAGGCTGATCAGCTCCGTCACACGCAGGCCACAGGCATACAACACTTCGAGCATGGCGCGATCACGCTGACCGATGGCTTCGCTCAGATCCGGCGCTTTGAGCAGTGCTTCCACATCGGCTTCCGACAGGGATTTTGGCAATGGACGACCGAGTTGCGGCATATCCACACGCAAGGTGGGATCGACCGAGATCAGTTTTTCCCTCAACAGATAGCGATAAAAGCCACGCACACCGGAGAGAAATCGTGCCGTGGACCGAGGCTTGTAGTTTTGCTCCAGCCGCCAGGCAAGGTGATCGAGAATCAGCTCGCGCCCGGCATTGATCAACTCCAGGCCTTTTTCCTGCAACCAGCCGTTGAACAGGGCCAGGTCACTGCGATAGGCATCGCGGGTGTTATCGGAAAGGCCTTTTTCCAGCCACAGGGCATCGAGGAATTGGTCTATCAGCGGATGATCGATGGCAGGCATGGGCACTCAAGTCGCGTAGCCTCAAAGCTGCGCACAAAATTAAAAATGGACAGGGAATTGGCCGCTAGTCTTTCATAGGCCGCCATCTCAAGGAACAGGGAGCAGCAATGAGCGAGCAGCAAATATTGTTGGCGTTTGGCGGTATCGGTGCGGCGGCACTGGGCTGCCAGTGGTTAGCCTGGCGCCTGAAGCTGCCGGCGATTCTTTTTTTGCTGTTGACCGGCATTCTGGCCGGGCCGGTGCTGCACTTGCTCGACCCGCAGGAAATGTTTGGCCCATTGCTGATGCCATTGGTGTCGCTGGCGGTAGCGTTGATTCTGTTTGAAGGCAGCCTGACGCTGCATCTGTCGGAATGGCGTGAAATCGGCAGTGTCGTTCATCGACTGGTGACACTGGGCGCGCTCTCAACCTGGATTGTAATTGCCGTCGCCACACACTGGTTGCTGGGTTTCGACTGGATGCTGTCGATTCTTTTTGGCAGCCTGACCCTGGTCACCGGGCCGACCGTGATCGTACCCATGTTGCGCGTCGTACGGCCCAAGGCGTCGATTGCCAACATCCTTCGCTGGGAAGGTATCGTCATTGATCCTATCGGCGCGCTGCTCGCCGTGGTCGTCTACAGCTTCATCATTGCCAACACCGAAGGTAACGGCCTTAAAGAGAGCTTGCTGACTTTCGGCGGCGTGATTCTGTGTGGCAGTCTTTTCGGGATATTTGGTGGCTGGTTGCTCGGTACTTTGATGCGCCGCCAGTGGCTGCCGGAATACCTTCATAACCTGGCAGCGCTCGCCGCCGTTCTGGGGATTTTTATCGCCTCCAACGAAGTCACGCACGAATCCGGCTTGCTCGCCGTCACGCTGATGGGCATGTGGCTGGCCAACATGAAAGGCGTGGACGTGCGGCATATCCTGCATTTCAAGGAGAACCTCAGCGTCCTGCTGATTTCGGGGCTGTTCATTCTACTGGCGGCACGACTGGATCTGAACGCGATGATCGGTCTCGGGCCTCTGGTGCTGATTCTGCTGCTGATCATCCAGTTCATCGCGCGCCCTTTGAACGTGCTGCTCAGTACGGCCGGGTCGAGCCTGAGCTGGCGCGAACGCGCACTGTTGGCGTGGATTGCTCCGAGGGGGATTGTTGCGGCGGCCGTGTCGGCAATCTTCGCCATTCGCTTGCACGAGGCAGGACATCAAGGTGCGTTGCTGCTGGTGCCGCTGACGTTCGCGGTGATTATCGGCACCGTTGTTTTGCAAAGTGCGACAGCCCGGCCGCTGGCGCGCTTGCTGAACGTCGCGGAACCGGCACCGAGCGGTTTTTTGATCATTGGGGCCAACGGACCTGCGCGCACGCTGGGCAAAGCACTGCAACAATTGGGCAGCCGAGTGTTATTGACAGACTCAAGCTGGGAGAACATTCGCGCCGCGCGAATGGAGGGCTTGCCCACCTACTTCGGCAACCCGGCCTCGCAACACGCCGATGCCCATCTGGATCTGGTCGGACTGGGACATCTTCTGGCCCTCTCACCGTCCGGTGAAATGAACACGCTGGCGCTGATGCGCTTTCGTCATGAACTGGGCCATCAGCGGATGTTCGGTCTGGCCAGCGGCCAGGAAAACCGTCGCACAGACAAACATCGCACCAGCCTGGAACATCGGGGCAATCAACTGGGCAGTGAAGCACTGACCTACGCCAAGCTTGCGAGTCAGTTGAGTCAGGGTTCCGAACTGTACAGCACGACGTTGACGGATGGCTTTGGCTGGAACGACTACCGCGCACTGCATGGTGATCGGGCGACCTTGCTGTTCGTGCGCGATGACAGTGGCTGGGTGCATGTGGTGACACCCGACAGTACGCTCAAGCTTGCGGCTGGGTGGACGCTGCTGGCGCTGATCCAGCCGGAGACGGCGTAAATCCAAAAGATCGCAGCCTTCGGCAGCTCCCACGGGAGATCTGAATTCAATCTGTAGGAGCTGCCGCAGGCTGCGATCTTTTCAACCAGGCACCAAATCGCAGGCAACAAAAAAGCAGCCCGTAGGCTGCTTTTTTCTGCATCGGAAGCTGGACTTAAGCCAGTTTTTCCTTGATGCGAGCTGCTTTACCAGACAGGTCACGCAGGTAGTACAGCTTGGCTTTACGTACGTCACCGCGACGTTTAACGGCCATGCTGTCGATTTGCGGGCTGTAGGTCTGGAAAGTACGTTCTACGCCAACACCGTTGGAGATTTTACGAACGGTGAATGCACTGTTTACGCCGCGGTTACGCTTGGCGATAACAACACCTTCGAACGCTTGCAGACGCGAACGGTCGCCTTCCTTCACTTTCACCTGAACGACAATGGTGTCGCCCGGGGCAAAGGTAGGGATCTCTTTGGTCATCTGCTCTGCTTCGAGTGCAAGGATGATTTTGTTAGTCATGCTGTGCTCCTAAGGTAAATCGTCGGATCTACCATCGATACGTTGTTAACTATCGTCCCGCTCGAGGATGTATTCCTCGAGCAGCTTCTTCTCTTCTCCAGAAAGCGAGCGGCTTTCCAGAAGATCGGCGCGTCGTTCATAGGTCCGACCAAGGGACTGCTGTAAACGCCAACGCCGGATGTGCGCGTGATTGCCACTTAGCAATACGTCGGGAACACGCTGATCCGCATACACCTCCGGTCGGGTGTAGTGCGGGCAATCCAGCAAACCATCCGTAAAGGAATCTTCCTCTGCGGAGTCCGCATGCCCTAAAGCTCCAGGCAGCAGTCGTGTAACCGCATCGATCAGGACCATCGCCGGCAGCTCGCCGCCAGACAGTACATAGTCGCCAATCGACCACTCTTCATCGACATGAGCATCAATAAAACGCTCGTCAATGCCTTCATAGCGGCCGGCAATCAGGATCAGTGCATCCAGATTCGCCAACTCGCGTACCGCCGACTGATTCAGTTGACGGCCTTGGGGGGACAGGTAAATCACCTTCGCCGCCTCCCCGGCTGCTGCCTTGGCCTGAACCAGAGCATCTTCCAGGGGTTTGATCTTCATCACCATGCCCGGACCACCGCCAAACGGGCGATCGTCCACAGTGTGATGTCGATCCGTCGTGTAGTCTCGCGGATTCCAACAGGTCAGCTGCAAGAGCCCCTGTTTCACCGCACGACTGGTGATGCCGTACTCGCTGATGGCGGAGAACATCTCGGGAAACAAACTGATCACTTCTACGCGCAAGTTAGCCACGCTTAGAAGTCCGCATCCCAATCCACCTTCATCTCACCTGCTGCCAGGTCGATGGCCAACACGCATTGCTCGGTATAGGGCAACAGGCGTTCGCGATCATCCAGGCTGCCAGCGCATGGCTTGACCACCATTACATCATTCGAGCCGGTCTCCAGCAGGTGATCGATCTTCCCGAACAATTGTCCGAGGGTGTCGATGACCTTGAGACCTTCCAGCTGGTACCAGTAGTACTCGCCGTCGGTGAGTTCAGGGAACAGGTTGCGCGGCACACAGATCTCATAACCGGCCAGAAGACGAGCTTCTTCGCGATCATCGAGACCCTTGAGCTTTGCGACCAGGAACTTGTCGTTCCCGCGTCCGCTGACCAGCTCTACCTGCTTTACATTGCCGTCACGCTTGAGCGTCCAGGTTTTGTATTCCAGCAGGTTCTTAATCGGATCAGTAAAGGAGTACACCTTCACTTCGCCGCGAACGCCGTGAACCGAGTAAATCTTGCCGATAACGATCAAATCATCAGCAACAGCTGGCGTCGCGTTCATATTGCTCAGGCCGCAGCCTTAGCAGATTCCTTCAACAACTGAGCAACGCGCTCAGAAGGTTGTGCACCAACGCTCAGCCAGTAGGCTACGCGCTCTTGGTTCACGGACAAACGGACTTCTTGACCACGAGCAACAGGGTTGAAGAAACCAACCTGTTCCTTGTGCGAACCGTCGCGCGGGTTGCGGCTGTCGGTTACGGTCAAGTGGTAAAACGGGCGCTTTTTGGAGCCGCCAAGGGCAAGACGGATTGTTAGCATGTGAACATCGTTCCTGTAGTCGGTGCTGCAAATCTAAAGGCACAGCGGGCATAGGTGCCCGAAAGGCCGCATATTCTAAGGAATATCCGGACTTTTGCAAATGTCTTTTTCTGGCGGCCTATCGGTCGCCATGCAGATTTGCTATAGAGCCGTCGTTGAAAACGGCCGATCAGCTCCCGCCAAGTGCGGGTTTGCTGTGTATCCCACGTCCGTGTGGGGCAGCGCCGACCCGATGGCCGGCGCGGATTCTTTACATCTTCGGCATGCCGCCGCCGGGCAACATACCGCCCATGCCGCGCATCATCTTGGCCATTCCGCCTTTGGCGGAGAATTTCTTCATCATCTTCTGCATCTGCTTGTGCTGCTTGATCAAGCGACCGATGTCCTGCACCTGAGTGCCGGAACCCATGGCAATCCGACGTTTGCGCGAACCGCTGATCATCTCAGGGTCGCGGCGCTCGGCCGGGGTCATGGAGTTGATGATGGCTTCCATCTGCTTGAATTGCTTCTCTGCCGCACCTTGAGCGTTGCCCATTTGCGCCAGGTTCACGCCGCCCATGTTCGGCAGCTTGTCCATGAGGCCGCCGAGGCCGCCCATGTTCTTCATTTGTTGCAGCTGATCGCGGAAGTCTTCAAGGTCGAAGCCTTTGCCTTTCTTCAGTTTCTTGGCCAGTTTATCGGCCTTGTCCTTGTCGAGAGTCGCTTCTGCCTGCTCGATCAGGCTGAGCACGTCGCCCATGCCGAGAATACGCGAGGCAATACGCTCAGGGTGGAACGGGTCGAGCGCTTCGCTCTTCTCGCCCATACCGATGAACTTGATCGGCTTGCCGGTGATTGCACGGACCGACAGCGCAGCACCGCCACGGGCGTCGCCGTCGACCTTGGTCAGGATCACACCGGTCAACGGCAGCGCGTCGCCGAAAGCCTTGGCCGTGTTGGCGGCATCCTGGCCGGTCATGGCGTCGACCACGAACAGGGTTTCGACCGGATTGATCGCGGCATGCAGCGCCTTGATCTCGCCCATCATCTCTTCATCGATGTGCAGACGACCGGCGGTATCGACGATGACCACGTCGATGAATTTGAGTTTTGCTTCCTTGATAGCCGCTTGCGCGATCTCGACCGGCTTCTGGCTCAGGTCGGACGGGAAGAAGGTAACGCCAACCTCACCGGCAAGCATTTCCAGCTGCTTGATCGCCGCAGGACGGTAAACGTCGGCGGACACGACCATGACGGTCTTCTTCTTGCGCTCTTTAAGGAAGCGCGCAAGTTTACCGGCGGTGGTGGTTTTACCCGCACCCTGCAAGCCGGCCATCAGGATGACCGCTGGCGGCACTGCGCTCAGGTTCAGGTCTTCGTTGGCCGCGCCCATCAGGCTTTCGAGTTCGGCCTGGACGATCTTCACAAAGGCCTGGCCCGGCGTCAGGCTGCGCGACACCTCGGTGCCGACAGCGCGTTCTTTCACCGAATTGACGAAGTCCTTCACCACCGGCAGGGCGACGTCGGCTTCGAGCAACGCCATGCGCACTTCACGCAGGGTGTCTTTGATGTTGTCTTCGGTCAGCTTGGCCTTGCCGGTGACATGGCGCAGCGTCTGCGAGAGACGGTCGGTTAAGTTTTCAAACATTGCGCGATCCTTTCAGGCCCTGTGTAGACCGGGATAATGGCGGCCCGGACCGGACTAAACGTGTGCTCGGCGAGCCTGCGGCGTGGGCAGGTCGCGGATTATAGCGAAGACTGCGGCCAACGGACACCTCGCTGTCAGCTTGCGCGGTCTTTCGTGTGGCGGGGGTTCTATGCCAAACTCAGCGACTTTCGGGCTTGCCTAACAGGATTTATGCTCCCCTTGTCACCCAGCTTGCTTACGACCCTCGCCGCCGCCTGCTTATATGCCGCTGCGACCATTTACCAGGGCACTCGCCTGGCTTCCGGCGCCAAGGCCAACAAGCGCCTGCTGGTTACGCTCGGCGTGCTTGCCGTGCTGGCCCATAGCGCCAGCCTGCTCACCCATCTGTTGACCCCGATCGGTCTGGGCCTGGACTTTTTCAGTGCCGCCAGCCTGATTGCCGCCGCCGTCATTGCCTTGAGTCTGCTGGCCTGCACGCGAATTCCGGTGGAAAACCTGCTGGTGTTGCTGTTCCCGCTCGGCGCCTTGACCGTGTTGCTGGCGCAGTTCGCCCCGGCCGGCACGGTACAGATCATCGACGAGGAGCCGGGCATCCTCGCGCACATCCTGCTGTCGATCCTTGCCTACGGCATGTTCACCATTGCGGTTTTCCAGTCCTTGCTGCTGCTGGTACAAGATCACCAGCTCAAGCACAAACACCCGTCCGGGCTGATCAAAAACTTCCCGCCGCTGCAAACCATGGAAAGCCTGCTGTTCGGTTTCCTCTGGGCCGGCTGGACGCTGCTGTCGCTGTCGCTGATTTCTGGCTGGCTGTTCGTCGAGAACCTGTTCGCCCAGCACCTGGTGCATAAAACCTTGCTGGCGTGCCTGGCCTGGATTGTCTTCAGTGTTCTGCTATGGGGTCGCAACCGTCTCGGCTGGCGCGGTCACAAAGCCATTCGCTGGACCCTGGCCGGGTTTTGCCTGCTGATGCTGGCGTACTTCGGCAGCAAGCTGGTTCGTGAATACATCCTGCATATCTGACGGGCGGCATTAATGGACGACTTGCCCATAGGGCCGATGCTCGCAGTAGTGGCCCTGCTGATTTTATGGTCGGGGCTGTTTACGGCCATCGAAACGGCGCACCAGCATCTGCTGGCCCAGCGCACGGCAACGCGTTCCAGCGATAAGCCACTGGCGAAACTGAGCTTCCCCCTCGACAGCCTGATCTTCTGCAATACCCTGTGCCGCGCTCTCGTGGTGGTCATCAGCACCCTGCTGGCGATTTTTACCTGGTCCGAAAACGGCCCATGGATTGCCTGTCTGGGAGCGGGCGCAGTCGTGCTGATGTTCGCCGATTACCTGCCCCGCGCCCTTGCTGCCCGCTATCCCGAGGCGATCCTGGCCCAAGGCAACAACCTGCTTCGCGTCCCCCTGAAAATCGTCTATCCCGCCGCCTGGTTGCTTAAAGGCATCAGCCAGTTACTGGTGCGGCCATTTGCTCGCAAAGTCAAAGTGGTACAACAAAGTGAAGAGGAGGCACTGACTGAACGGCAGGACACCGCCGAAAATGTTATCTGCCGCCCTCACCCGTTGTCGGGCATCCACGCCCTGGACAACATCACGGTCAATGACATTCTCGTCCCTCGCAGCGATGTCGACGGGATCAACCTTGACGACCCCATCGACGAAATCATCGAACAATTGCGACACAACAGACGCACTCGTTTGCCGGTATTCCACAGCGATATCAATCAGGTCGAAGCCGTGCTCAACACCCGGCACATCCTCCACCTGCTAGCTGATGCGAGCCTGACCCGAGAAGCGCTGCTGGCAGCCAGTCGCGAACCGTATTTCGTCCCGGAAAGCACCCCTCTTCAACTGCAACTGCTCAACTTCCACAAGCAACAGCGGCGTTTAGGCATGGTGGTCGACGAATATGGTGAAGTGCTGGGCATCGTCACACTGGAAGACATTCTTGAGGAAATCGTCGGGGAGTTCGAAAGCCAGCACAGGCTCGATAATCCGCACATTCACCCTCAAGCCGATGGACGCCTGGTGATCGACGGCGCCGCGTCAATCCGCGAGTTGAACAAGAGCCTCGGCTGGCACCTGCCGAGCGACGGCCCGAAAACCCTGAACGGCCTGGTGACCGAAGCCCTGGAAACCATTCCCGAAAGCACCGTATGCCTGAAGATCGGCCGCTATCGCCTGGAAATCCTCGAGACCGAAGACAATCGTGTTACGCGGGTGCTCATCTGGCAGACCAGTTCACCCCCCGCGGTTTCTATCCGCTGAGTTGCCAAAAGATCGCAGCCCGCGACAGCTCCTACAACGCCGCTCACCGTAGGACCTGTCGAGCGAAGCGAGGCTGCGATCCTCTCAAAACCTCTCAAAACTTCTCACTTGTTTGATCGTTAGCTACCTTCCTATAATCGATTCGCTTACCCAAGCCTCGCCGGGCCCGTGCTTACCCCGCACCGCGCAGCTTCCGGCCTGACCATCAGCCACATCCGCAGCAAGCCGACGATTGCTCCTACCTGGAACAGCGACCGCGCCCCCACCCACATCCCTGGGTTCTCGACCATAATAATTCGCTCCATCGGAGCACATGACTGTCAGGGATAACCGCATGACGACCAGCACGACTTACAGCGACTCCGCTCCTGCACAACCGACCAACTCCGCCACCCGCGTGGCCACGGCGAGTTTCATCGGCACCGCCATCGAGTTCTACGATTTCTACGTTTATGCCACCGCAGCAGCGCTGGTCATCGGGCCGGTGTTCTTTCCGCAAACGTCCGGGACTGCCCAGATGCTTTCGGCGTTTCTTACCTTTGGCATCGCTTTCCTCGCGCGCCCCCTGGGTTCTGCCCTGTTCGGCCACTTCGGCGACCGCATCGGGCGCAAATCGACCCTCGTCGCCTCCCTCCTGCTGATGGGCGTGTGCACCACGCTGATCGGCGTGCTGCCGGGCTACGACAGTATCGGGGCATGGGCGCCGATATTGCTCTGCGTGCTGCGTTTCGGCCAAGGCCTGGGACTGGGCGGTGAATGGGGCGGCGCGGCGCTACTGGCCACGGAAAATGCCCCCAAAGGCAAACGCGCATGGTTCGGCATGTTCCCGCAGCTCGGCCCTTCCATCGGCTTCCTGGCCGCGAACGGCTTGTTCCTGACATTGGCCATGCTGCTCGACGACGAACAGTTCCGCTCGTGGGGCTGGCGCATCCCGTTCCTGCTCAGTGCAGCGCTGGTGATGGTCGGCCTGTACGTGCGCCTCAAGCTGCATGAAACACCGGTGTTCGCCAACGCCGTGGCACGCCAGGAGAGAGTGAAAATCCCGCTGTTCGAACTGTTCGGTCAATACTGGCTGCCTGTATTGCTGGGAGCCGGTGCGATGGTGGTGTGCTACGCGCTGTTTTACATTTCCACCGTATTTTCGCTGAGTTACGGTGTGTCGACGCTTGGCTACAGTCGCGAAACGTTCCTCGGACTGCTGTGCATTGCCGTGCTGTTCATGGCGGCCGCTACTCCGTTGTCAGCCTTGGCCAGTGACCGTTACGGGCGCAAGCCGGTGCTGATCATTGGAGGCGTGCTGGCGATTTTGTCCGGATTTCTGATGGAGCCGCTGCTGACCCACGGCTCGACCTGGGGAGTGGCGCTGTTCCTGTGCATCGAACTGTTCCTGATGGGCGTGACATTTGCCCCGATGGGCGCGTTGCTGCCAGAGCTGTTCCCCACCCAAGTTCGCTACACCGGCGCCTCGGCGGCCTACAACCTGGGCGGTATCGTCGGGGCTTCCGCTGCACCGTTTTTCGCGCAGAAGCTGGTGGCGATGGGTGGATTGAGTTATGTCGGCGGGTATGTGTCCGCGGCGGCAGTGCTGAGCTTGATTGCCGTGCTGTGCCTGAAGGAAACGCGGCATAACGATTTGAATCGCATCGATTGATAGACCGCCATCGCTGGCAAGCCAGCTCCCACAGGGTTTGGTGTCGATCACAAAATAGCTGTACGACACATAACCTGTAGGAGCTGGCTTGCCCGCAAAGGGACCTGCGCTGACAAAACACAAAACCTCAACTTTTCCCCCGCCCACTGTCACCTCGCTCTACGCGCATCGGCTCATCCCCGCTATACTTCCCGGCTTTTCCTGAATAAATGCCAATAGGGTCCCGCCGCGCATGGATAAGACCTACCAGCCGCACGCCATTGAAACTTCCTGGTACAACACCTGGGAGTCTGAGAATTACTTCGCCCCGCAAGGCGCGGGCGAGTCCTACACCATCATGATCCCGCCGCCGAACGTCACCGGCAGCCTGCACATGGGTCACGGCTTCAACAACGCGATCATGGACGCCCTGATCCGTTTTCGCCGCATGCAGGGTCGCAACACCCTGTGGCAGCCGGGCACCGACCACGCCGGCATCGCCACACAGATGCTGGTGGAGCGTCAGCTCGAAGCCAAGGGCCAGAGCCGCCACGACCTGGGCCGCGAGAAATTCCTCGAGAAAGTCTGGGAGTGGAAGGATGAGTCCGGCGGCAACATCAGCCGTCAGATCCGCCGCCTCGGCTCGTCCGTCGACTGGAGCCGTGAGCGCTTCACCATGGACGATGGCCTCTCGGAAGCCGTTAAGGAAGCGTTCGTACGCCTGCACGAAGACGGCCTGATCTACCGCGGCAAGCGCCTGGTCAACTGGGACACCAAGCTGCACACGGCGATTTCCGACCTCGAAGTGGAGAACCACGACGAGAAAGGTTTCCTGTGGAACCTGAAATACCCGCTGGCCGACGGCGCCAAAACCGCCGAAGGCAACGATTTCCTGATCGTCGCGACCACCCGCCCGGAAACCATGCTCGGCGACTCCGCCGTGGCCGTTAACCCGAACGATGAGCGCTACAAAGCCCTGATCGGAAAATTTGTCGAGCTGCCACTGGTTGGCCGCCGCATCCCGATCATCGCCGACGATTACTGCGATCCTGAATTCGGCACCGGCTGCGTGAAAATCACCCCGGCCCACGATTTCAACGACTACGAAGTCGGCAAGCGCCATAACCTGCCGCTGCTGAATATCTTCGACAAGAACGCCGCCGTTCTGCCGGCCTGCCAGGTGTTCAACCTCGACGGGACGCTGAACGAGACCATCGACGGCAAGATCCCGGCCGAATACGCCGGCCTCGACCGTTTCGAAGCGCGCAAGCAGATCGTTGCTGCGTTCGAAGCCGCGGGCCTGCTGGTCAGCGTCGACGATCACGGCCTGAAAGTACCGAAAGGCGACCGCTCCGGCACCATCATCGAGCCGTGGCTGACCGACCAGTGGTACGTATCCACCAAGCCTCTGGCCGAGCCTGCGATTGCCGCCGTTGAAGACGGCCGTATCCAGTTCGTGCCGAAACAGTACGAAAACATGTACTTCTCGTGGATGCGCGACATCCAGGACTGGTGCATCAGCCGTCAGCTGTGGTGGGGCCACCGGATTCCGGCCTGGTACGACGAGTCGGGCAAGGTCTACGTCGGTCGCGATGAAGCCGAAGTGCGTGCCAAGCACAACCTCGGCCCGGACGTTGCGCTGCAACAGGACAACGACGTTCTCGACACCTGGTTCAGCTCGGGCTTGTGGACGTTCTCCACCCTCGGCTGGCCGGAAAAAACCGAATTCCTGAAGAAATTCCACTCTACCGACGTCCTGGTGACTGGCTTCGACATCATTTTCTTCTGGGTCGCCCGGATGATCATGCTCACCATGCACTTGGTGAAAAACGAAGACGGCACGCCGCAGGTTCCGTTCAAGACTGTCTACGTTCACGGTCTGGTGCGTGATGGCCAGGGCCAGAAGATGTCCAAGTCCAAGGGCAACGTCCTGGACCCGCTGGACATCATCGACGGCATTGAACTCGAAGCCCTGGTACAGAAACGCACCTCCGGCATGATGCAGCCGAAACTGGCGAAGAAGATCGAGAAGCAGACCCGCGACGAATTTGCCGAAGGCATCGCCAGCTACGGCACCGACGCTCTGCGCTTCACCTTCTGCTCACTGGCGTCCACCGGTCGCGACATCAAGTTCGACATGGGTCGCGTCGAAGGCTATCGCAACTTCTGCAACAAGATCTGGAACGCGGCGCGCTACGTGCTGGACAAGGGCGAAGACTGCGGCCAGAACGGCGAAGCCTTTGAGCTGTCTCTGGCTGACCGCTGGATCATTTCGCAGCTGCAACGCACCGAAGCCGAAGTGACCCGTCAACTCGACCAGTTCCGTTTCGACCTGGCCGCACAAGCGTTGTACGAGTTCATCTGGAACCAGTATTGCGACTGGTACCTGGAACTGTCCAAACCAGTGCTGTGGGACGAAAACGCTCCGGTCGAACGCCAGCGCGGCACCCGTCGTACCCTGGTTCGCGTACTGGAAGTCGCCCTGCGCCTGGCGCACCCGTTCATGCCGTTCATCACCGAAGAAATCTGGCAGCGCATCGCGCCGCTGGCCGGCATCGAAGGCAAGACGATCATGCTGCAACCTTGGCCAGTGGCCAATGAAGCGCGCATCGATCAGGCGGCCGAAGATGACATCGAATGGCTCAAGGGCCTGATGCTCGGCACCCGTAACATCCGAGGCGAAATGAACATCGGCCCAGGTAAACCGTTGCCGCTGTTCCTGAAAAATGTGAGCGCCGAAGACCAGCGTCGCCTGACCGAAAACGAAGCGCTGCTAAAGAAACTGGCCCGCCTCGAATCGATCACCGTGCTGACTGCTGGCGAAGAAGCACCGCTGTCCGCCACCGCCTTGGTCGGCGAGATGGAAGTGCTGGTGCCGATGGCCGGCCTGATCGACAAAGGCGCCGAGCTTGCGCGTCTGGACAAGGAAATCCAGCGCCTGCAAGGCGAAGTACAACGCGTCGGCGGCAAGCTGTCCAACGCGGGTTTCGTCGATAAGGCGCCAGCTGAAGTCATCGAGAAAGAGCGCGCCAAACTGGCCGAAGCCGAACAGGCTCTTGGCAAGCTGGCCGAGCAGCATGCGCGGATTGCCAGTTTGTAACGGCAAATCGCAATGAAAAAGGGAGGCCCGGGTGGCCTCCCTTTTTTGTTCAAACGCCACCAATCCCCCGGAGCTGCCGAAGGCGCTCCTACACAGGTTCGGCGCATGGGCGATCAATGTGGGACAATGCTCGCCACTTTTGGCCATACCCGAATCGACCACCGCCATGACCGCTCCTCGCCCCCCCAAACCTGCGCGCAAAAAGCCCTCACCCGCCACCCCGGCCAAAGCTCTGGAGCCGCGCGAGAAAGCCAGCCTGCACCCACGCAATCGCCACCAAGGTCGCTACGACTTTCCGGCACTGATCAAAAGTACTCCGGAACTGAAAAAGTTCGTGATCATCAATCCGTATGGCAAGGAAAGCATCGACTTCGCCAGCCCGGACGCGGTACGGGTGTTCAACCGAGCACTGCTCAAGTCCTTCTATGGAATCGCCCATTGGGACATTCCTGCTGACTACCTGTGCCCACCGGTTCCCGGGCGCGCCGATTACGTGCACTTTCTTGCCGACCTGCTGGCCAGTGTCAACGAGGGCGTGGTCCCGAGAGGCGCTGCAGTGAAGGTTCTTGACATCGGGATGGGCGCTAACTGCGTGTATCCGCTGATCGGACATAGCGATTATCGTTGGCAGTTCCTGGGGTCTGAAATTGATGCCACCGCCATTGCCGCGGCCAAAGCAATTGTTCAGTCCAATGGCTTGAGCAAGGCCATCCAGATTCGCCAACAGACCAACAGCAAACAGATCCTGCTGGGCTTGCTGGAAAGCGCCGAGCGTTTTGATCTGACCATGTGCAATCCACCGTTCCATGCCTCACTGGATGAGGCCACTCGAGGTAGCACACGCAAATGGCGCGCCCTGGGCAAGGCCGATCCGAAGCGAAAACTGCCGGTGCTGAATTTTGGCGGACAGGCCGCCGAATTGTGGTGCGAAGGTGGCGAGGCACGGTTCGTCACGCAACTGATCAGTGAGAGCGCGCAGGTGGGCCAGCAAGTCTTGTGGTTCAGCACGCTGGTGTCAAAGGCTTCAAATTTGCCCGCGATCCAGGTCGCGCTGAAAAAGGCCGGCGCACTACAGAGCCAGGTCGTGGAGATGTCCCAGGGCCAGAAACAAAGCCGCTTCGTCGCCTGGACTTTCCATACCCAGGCACAACAACAAACCTGGCGTCAGGTACGCTGGAGCAAGACAACGACTGAATAATCAGCAGAAGGCTTTTTCTGCGCCAACAAAAAACCGTGCACGGATGAGTTCGGCGCACGGTTTGAAAAAACATTTAAATATCGAATACATCAACGCCTCGTCGGTCGTACGATTTCCTTGAACAGACAGGCTCGCTCTTCCTTGTTATCGCAATAGTACTGGTTATACCACTCGGCCCACGGCCCATTGGTACCGATACGCACCAGTGTTCCTTCGTTCTTGAACTTCATGTCCAGCGCACCGCCTCCCTGCAGTCGGTATCCACAGCGCAGGATCTCACCGACGACAGCGCCGCCCTCAACCTCTTCGTGAGGCCTGAAAATGGCGACATCGAACTCACCCACCGGACCCCGGCCGCTCTGCGAAACGCCATACCACTCCCCGCCGCCGCTGGTTGTTGGCGCTTTGTAGGTTCCAGCGGTGAACTCCTTGATGACCGAAGGGTTCGGACAATGTTCGCCCTCATCAGCCAGAACATGACCGGAAAAAAGAAATGGCACACACATTACTAACTGTTTGACTCTCATAATTACTTCCCTGTAACCAACAGCGAAATTAAGGTTCAGCTTTTTACGCAAAGCCTAGCGCCGCACCCCATTGATATTACTTATCCATGGCGCATGAGCAATCAATAAGGCTGTAGGAAAGTTCAACGCTTACATAGAGAAAGTGCCGACATTCTTCGAACGTGACTCCATTTATCAACGCCCACAAAAAAACCGTGCCCGGATTGCTCCGGCGCACGGTTTTTTTTAACAAGTCTTACTTGTTAACAGCGTCAGTCAGGCCTTTGGCCACAACCAGCTTGATCACTTTCTTGGCAGCGATTTCGATGGCAGCGCCAGTCGAAGGGTTGCGGCCAGTACGGGCAGGACGCTCAGTCACTTTCAGCTTGCCGATACCTGGCAGAGTGATTTCGCCGCCGTTTTCCAGCTGATCGGCAACGATTTGGCCCAGTTGGTCCAGAGCGTTACGCGCGGTGGTTTTCGGCGCGTCGATAGCTTCAGCGATGTCGGCGATCAGTTGGTCTTTAGTAAGAGCCATTTAGTGTTCCTTCCCTATCAAATTCATATGGATTGCAGAGTGCAATGTCAGCCATCGAGCCCGATCTTTTGGATCCGGCACCCTCGGCCAAATAACCTCGGGATCGGGGTTATAGATACCGAAATCAGGGTTTGGTTCGACCTGACACATGCTGACTGCAGGCTTAACGCAGTGACTTCGCGCAAGACCGGGCAAAGCTAGCACACAGACGTGGAAATATCCGCCTCTAGCTACCCGATTGGTCAGCTTTATTGTGCTAAAACAGTAAAAAACAGCCTCCACGCCGCCGGTCAGCCCTGAATCACCCTCCACGCCGCGCCAAAACCAGTGGTTGCGGTACACTGGGCGCTTTTTCGGGGGAGCACGCCCTCCTCTCTTCATTCAGCCGAGAAGCCCATGCCGATCCGTCATTGCATCGTCCACCTGATCGACAAAAAACCCGACGGCACGCCCGCAGTTCTCCACGCCCGCGACTCTGAACTGGCCGAGTCCGGCGCCATCGAAAACATGCTTGCCGACCTCAACGAGAGCTACAACGCCAAACAAGGCAAGGCATGGGGATTCTTCCATGCCGAGTCAGGAGCGCACCC
Source organism: Pseudomonas sp. P8_241 (assembly GCF_034008315.1). Taxonomy (NCBI): domain Bacteria; kingdom Pseudomonadati; phylum Pseudomonadota; class Gammaproteobacteria; order Pseudomonadales; family Pseudomonadaceae; genus Pseudomonas; species Pseudomonas sp. P8_241. The sequence goes on from NZ_CP125377.1 coordinate 5,487,839, forward strand.
CTTCAGCGGCTGGTTGAAAGAATACTTCGAGGGCGGTAAGGACTTCACGGCATTCAGCCGCGTGGCAGTGGAGCACCTGCAAAAGCTGATGGAAGAGTCAAACCTGTCGGTCGGTGGCCACGTGCTGTTCGCCCACTATCAGCAAGGCATGACCGATTACCTGGCCATCGCCCTGCTGCACCATAGTGAAGGCGTGGCTGTGACAGACGAACTGGACGTCACGCCTTCCCGTCACCTGGACCTTGGCCAATTGCACCTGGCGGCGCGGATCAACGTGTCCGAGTGGCAAAACAACAAACAGTCCAGGCAGTACATTTCCTTTATCAAAGGCAAGAACGGGAAAAAAGTTTCGGAGTATTTCCGCGACTTCATCGGCTGCCAGGAAGGGGTCGACGGTCCAGGTGAAACCCGCACCTTGCTCAAAGCGTTCAGTGACTTCGTCGAAAGCGAAGACCTGCCTGAAGAAGACGCCCGTGAGAAAACCAAGACCCTGGTGGATTACGCCAGTAGCCAGGCCAAGCTCGGCGAGCCGATGGGCCTGGAAGAACTCTCCGAGCTGATCGACGAGGAACGTCCGAAAGCCTTCTATGATCACATCCGTAACAAAGACTACGGCCTGTCGCCCGAGATTCCGGCCGACAAACGCACCCTCAACCAGTTCCGCCGCTTCACAGGTCGCGCAGAAGGCCTGTCGATCAGCTTCGAGGCGCACTTGCTGGGCTCCAAGATCGAGTACGACGAAGAAGCCGGCACGTTGATCATCAAGGGCCTTCCGACCTCGCTCACCGACCAGCTCAAGCGACGCAACTGATGCTCGCCGGCATACTGAAGAAGTTCCTGCTGATCCTGCTGGTGGTCGTGGTCTATCAGAACTGGGGCAAGATCGAGCGGGCGTTCAACCCCTCGCAAGTGGTGTCCGAGCAGACCCAGGCCAAAGCCAACGTCGTGCTCTACGCCACCGAGTGGTGTGGCTACTGCAAACTGACCCGGCGTTTTCTCGATCAGAAAGGCATTCCGTACAAGGAATTCGATATCGAGAAGGACGCCGTGGCGCGCAAGGACTATGAAGCGCTGGGCGGTGGCGGGATTCCGATCATTGATGTGAACGGAACTCTGATTCGCGGGTATGACCCGGATGCGATTCTGGCAGCCTTGAAGTAGCCCTTCCATTATTGGAGCTGGCTTGCCAGCGAAGGCGGGGGGTCAGTTGACAACAATGCTGACTGACAACCGCTTTCGCTGGCAAGCCAGCTCCTACAGTTCCTGGGCTTACTGCGCTTCTATGCGGAAACCAAAGCGGGGGAAGTGTACATGCACCACGCCGCCACGCTCGTCTTCGCGGCGCACAATCAACTCCTCGCTACCCGCAAAAAGCAATTCTCCAACGACCGGATCAACGCCGTAGTCAGTCGCCGCAATCACCACCTGCTGACCCGCCTTGAGCCCGTTCGGATCAACAAACTGCTCATCCGGCAATGCCGCAGGTTGGGACGTGCGCGCAACCTCCAATGCCTCGTCGGACGCCATTTCGCTGGATGCTCCATGACCAAAACCCAGCACTCGGGCATACCAGGCGACAACCGCCGGGTATTCATCCACCAACGGTGCGGTAACCGGTGTTGCTTTCAGGAACCAAAGGCAGTGAGCCAGCGCGAAGTCGGCAATTGACGGCTCACCGAACAGGAAGTCGCCCTGCTCGCGCTGCAATTGCAGCTCCAGCCGCGACATGATGGTCGGCCATTGATGCCTGGCCTGCTCCGCGGACAACTTGGACGCGCTGCCACCACTGAACAAGCCGGCACGATCGGCGATGAACGCCTTGATCGCTTCAGGCGGCAAATTGCCGAAACGCACGGCGATCGATTCAGGCTGGAACACCAGGCTGACTGCATGCTGGAAGATCACCGAATCAGCCCAGGCGGCGAACGACGCAGCGATCATTTCCTGTCCTTCTGGAAAAAACGCAGGCAAGGTTTTTTCCTGTTCCAGTCGGCGCGCAATCAACGCAGTGTCGCAATAGATGTCTGCGCCGATCTGCAACACCGGTGTCTTGCGATAACCACCGGTCAGCGCCGTGAGATCGGGTTTTGGCATCACCGGAGAGATTTTCACCGAGCGCCAGGACAACCCCTTGAAGCCCAACAGCAGGCGGGCTTTTTCGGCGAAGGGGGACGTCGGGTAATGATGCAGAATCAACTCGGACATGCTCGGCTCCGCCGCAAAAGTAGGAGACCGCAGCTTAGCGCGCAATCGGTTAGCAGCCTACAGATCTGCTTGATGGGAACTGATCAGTCAGAGTGATAAGCCTGAAGTGGCACTCGCCACCAGACATTCCTTGGCGCTTTTCTTGAGCTTCTTGATCAACCGCTCCTGACGCAACGCATCGCTTTTGTCGCGGCAGCGTTCGGTATACACCAGGGCCATGGCAGGGCTTGAGAGAAAAAACCGCGCGCCCTTGCCGCTTTGATGCTTGGCAAAACGGCGCGCCGGATCGTCGCTGATTCCGCAATACAGCGAGCCATTGGCGGCGCGCACGAGGTAGACGAACCAGGTTTTATTCGCAGGCGGGACGACTTCGACAGGGCTTTCAGTGAGGGTGGTCACGTCACGATCAGGGCTTGAAAGGAACAAGCGGCGATCTTATCAGCGACTGGCCTGAAATGCCTTCAGCCCCTTCAACGCCTGAGCGCGAACGGCGTTGCGCACCAAGGGCGACCAACCCAGCAACAGGCCTTTGAACCCCAGCGCCTGACGTGACCAGGCCCACAAATCGAAGCTGTCGTGATGTTCGCAAATCTTGTCATCGCGAAAAACGAAGCGCGCCTGAATGTCGTTGATCACGGTGTTGCCGGTCTGGCTGAACAGATACGTCGCCACCCAATGGGCGCTACCGGTACGCTCATCAGCGCGCACGTTATCGAACGTGAGAGAGAAATCCTTGGCGCGGGTAGTGAGCATGCGCCACATGTCACCGGCATCGCGCCCACGCAGTTCGCCGAAGGCCGGATCGCTGAACACCACATCGTCGGTGTAGCAAGCAGCCATCGCTTCGGCATCAAGGCGCTGGAACGCTTGGTAGAATCGGGTGATCAAGGCGCTGTGGGCATCACTCATGAGCAAACTCCCTGTTGTGCAAAATGGCGTCGAAAGACTGCCTGCACGATAGTCTGCAAACGAGTGAAACACTATCGGCATTCGCGGCCCGAATACCGACAGTGTGCGAGTCAGACTTTCTCGCTTTCGACCTGCACATACAGCGCACGTCCAGCGCCAAGACCGGCGATGATCGCGCCAAGACCAATAACACCGAAGATCCAGCCCACCGCTGTCCAGCCGCCGGTCCAGTCATGCACGATACCAACCGCGAACGGCCCCATCGACGCCAGGATGTAGCCGAAACCCTGGGCCATGCTCGACAGGTTCGCCGCGACGTGGGAATCCCGCGAGCGCAACACGATCAGGGTCAGCGCCAGGCTGAATGTAGCGCCCTGCCCCAACCCGAGCACAATCGCCCAACCCCACAGACCTTCAATCGGCGCATACAGACAACCGAACAAGCCACCGAGCGTCAGCACCATGACGACCACAATCGCCAACCGCTGGTCCTTGCCGCGAGTCGCCAGCCAAGGGGCCGCAAGCGAGCTGACCAATTGCACGATCACCGAGCCCGACAACACTAGCCCAGCCTGGGTCGGGGTCAGGCCACGACCGATCAGGATCGAAGGCAACCAGCCAAACACGATGTAGGCCAGAGACGATTGCAATCCCATGTAAAAAGTGACCTGCCAGGCCAGCGGATCACGCAGCAATCCCCGAACGCGATAAGCCACATTGTGTGCGCCATGTTTCTGGCCGACTTGCGGCAACCAGAAAATCGCGGCGGCCAGTGCCGGAATCACCCAGAAGCCCAGGCCAAGCGCCCAGCTCTGGTCGAAATGCTCGCTCAACGGCACGGTTGCTCCCGCCGCCATCGCCGCGCCGAGACACAACGCCATGGTGTAAACGCCGGTCATGGTCCCGGCCTGTTTCGGGAAGTCACGCTTGACGATGCCCGGTAGCAATACACCGATCACACCGATGCTGGCACCGGCCAGCACGCTGCCGGCAAACAAACCGATCTCACCAAAGGAACTGCGCAGGATAATCCCGCCAGCGAGGGTCAGCAGAATTCCCAGCACGACGCGCTCGGCGCCGAAACGCCGCGCCAGCACTGGCGCCAATGGCGCAAACAGGCCAAGGCACAGCACCGGTAACGTCGTCAGCAAGCCAGCCTGGGAGGCAGACAAACCAAGAGACTTCGACACCTCGCTGAGCATCGGCGCCATGCTCGACAACGCCGGACGAAGGTTCAAAGCGACCAGGATCAGACCCAGCAGCAATAGCCATGGTCGGCGCAAAACCGGATGGGCTTGCTGGACCTGTTCATCATCGGCCTCGGCATCGATCAGTAACTCTTCCAGCTCTGTCGAGCGCTTGGGGGCTGTGGATAAATCACTGCGGTGCATGGACTTCTCGGGTTCAAGGTTCATTGATCAACTGCCTCGACAGGGCTTTGGCCCGTTCCGGGTCGCGTTGCTCGACGGCATCGAGCAACGCGATGTGCAAGTCAAACACTTCCTGGCGGCGCGGGGCGATGTTCAGGCTCTGGCGCAGTTGTGCGCCGACGATGCCGGAGAAATAGCGATACAGCTCGCTGAGGGTCGGGTTGTGCGCGGCGTCTACCAGACGGCGGTGGAACACCAGATCGCAGGCGATGTAGGTATCAAGATCACCGTGGTAGTGGCTGCCACTGACGCTCAGCGTTTCGCGCAATGCCACCATGTCCTCTTCGGTACGGCGCAGTGCCGCCAGGCCGATGGCCTCGACCTCGAGGATGTGTCGCGTTTCGCGAGCCTGTTCAAGGGAGCAACGGGACAAGGCCTTCAGGGTGTCGAGTGGATCGACCACTGCCCGCAGATAGCTGCCGTCACCCTGACGGATTTCGATCAGCCCGGAAAATGCCAACACCCGCATGGCTTCACGCACGGTATTACGACTGATGCCCAGTTCGGCGGACAACTCAGGTTCGGTGGGCAAGCGCTGTCCGACGACCCAGTTGCCTTGGTTAATACGCTGGCGCAACTGGTCCAGAGCCTGATCGACCAGAGATCGTTTAACTAATGGAGAGGTTTCTGACATGGAATTCGCCCTTTCATCCAATCATAGGATGAATTTTCCGACATGTTAGTTAGCTTGCTACGAGAGGGCAACCTTGAAGGCTTAAACGTTACCGATGTAGGAGCTGCCGAAGGCTGCGATCTTTTGATTTTGTTAGAAGCGAAGATCAAGAGATCGCAGCCTTCGGCAGTTCCTACGCAGCATCGGCAAAATCGAGGACAAAAATAAACCCGGAACTCAGTCCGGGTTTATTTCACTGCCTGGCTTCGATCAATGCAGGATCTGGCTCAGGAACAGCTTGGTGCGGTCGTTCTGCGGGTTGTCGAAGAAGTCGTTCGGCGCAGCCTGTTCGACGATCTCCCCCTTGTCCATGAAGATCACGCGATTGGCCACGGTGCGGGCAAAGCCCATTTCGTGGGTCACGCAGAGCATGGTCATGCCGTCTTCAGCCAGGCCGATCATGGTGTCGAGCACCTCTTTCACCATTTCCGGGTCGAGCGCCGAAGTCGGTTCGTCGAACAGCATGATTTTCGGTTTCATGCACAGTGCACGCGCGATCGCCACACGCTGTTGCTGACCGCCGGACAGCTGCCCCGGGTACTTGTGCGCCTGCTCCGGAATGCGTACGCGTTCCAGGTAATGCATGGCGATTTCCTCGGCCTTGCGCTTGGGCATCTTGCGCACCCACATTGGTGCCAGGGTGCAGTTCTGCAAGATGGTCAGGTGCGGGAACAGGTTGAAGTGCTGGAACACCATGCCGACTTCGCGGCGGATCGCTTCGATCTGCTTGAGGTCGTTGGTCAGCTCCACGCCATCGACCACGATGCGGCCCTGCTGGTGCTCTTCCAGACGGTTGAGGCAGCGGATGGTGGTGGACTTGCCGGAACCCGACGGGCCGCACAGCACGATTCGCTCGCCCTGCTTGACGTTGAGGTTGATGTCTTTCAGTACATGGAACTGGCCGTACCACTTGTTCACGCCCTGCATCTGAATAATGCCTTCAGGGCTCACAGGCTGTTTGATTGCTTCGCTCATTTACAGAGAACTCCTAACGCTTGTGGCCAGTGTCGAGCTTGCGTTCCAGATGCATGGAATAGCGCGACATACCAAAACAGAAAATCCAGAACACCAGGGCGGCGAACACGTAGCCTTCAGTGGCCATACCCAGCCATTTCGGGTCGGCGGCGGCTTGCTTGACGCTGTTGAGCAGGTCAAACAGGCCGATGATGATCACCAGGCTCGTGTCCTTGAACAGCGCGATGAAGGTGTTGACGATCCCGGGGATCACCAGCTTCAGGGCTTGCGGCAAAATCACCAGGCCCATGCTGCGCCAGTACCCGAGGCCCATCGCGGCAGCGGCTTCGTACTGCCCCTTGGGGATCGCCTGCAAACCACCGCGCACCACTTCGGCCACATAGGCCGACTGGAACAGGATCACGCCGATCAGCGCTCGTAGCAGCTTGTCGAAGTTCATGCCTTCTGGCAGGAACAACGGCAGCATCACCGAGGACATGAACAGCACTGTGATCAATGGCACGCCGCGCCAGAATTCGATGAAGGTCACGCAGACCACACGAATCGCCGGCATGTTCGAACGACGGCCCAGCGCCAGGACGATACCCAGCGGCAACGCACCGGCAATGCCGACGGTGGCGATCACCAGGGTCAGCATCAGACCGCCCCATTGGCTGGTCGCCACGGCGTCAAGACCGAATACACCGCCGTGCAGCAGGCACCAGGCAATGATCGGGTACAGCACCAGAAAACTCAGCCCGTACACCGCTTTATGGTGAAAGCGCGAGATGAACAATGGCGCCACGCCGACGATCGCCAGCCACACGGTCAGGTCCACGCGCCAGCGCAGTAACGGCGGGTAGTAGCCGTACATGAACTGGCCGAAACGCTGTTGGATGAACACCCAGCAGGCGCCCTCCTTCGTGCAGTCGGCGCGGGTAGTGCCGACCCAGTTGGCGTCGATGATTGCCCATTCAAGAATCGGTGGAACCACCAGGTAGATCAGGTAGAACGCAAACAGGGTCAGCAGGGTGTTGAGCCAGCTGGAGAACATGTTCGCGCGCATCCACGCCACCACACCGATGCTGCTGCTCGGTGGGGGCATGTCAGGTTTGAAAGTATGAGTGCTCATGCGCTTTTCCTTACCGCTCGATCAGCGCAATGCGCTTGTTGTACCAGTTCATCAGCAGGGAAATGCTGATACTGATCGCCAGGTACACGCTCATGGTGATCGCAATCACCTCGATCGCCTGGCCGGTCTGGTTGAGCACGGTCCCGGCAAACAGCGAGACCATTTCCGGGTAGCCGATACCGGCCGCCAGCGAAGAGTTTTTCGCCAGGTTCAGGTATTGGCTGGTCAGCGGTGGAATGATGACGCGCAGGGCTTGCGGGATGATGACCTTGCGCAGGGTCGGACCGTTGCGCAGGCCCAGGGAATGCGCCGCTTCGGTCTGGCCGTGGCTGACCGATTTGATGCCCGAACGCACAATCTCGGCGATGAACGCCGCGGTGTAGACCGTCAGGGCCAGGGTCAACGCCAGCAGTTCCGGAATCAACACCCAGCCACCGACGAAATTGAAGCCTTGCAACTTGGGCATTTCCCAATGCACTGGCGCGCCGAAAATCAGTGCACACAGCGTCGGGATCACCAGGAACAGCGCCAGGCCGACCCAGACCTTGTGGAAGGGTACGCCCGTCGCTTCGAAGCGCTTGTTGGCCCACCGGTTCATCAGCACGATGGCGACGATGGCCACCACGACGCTCGCCACGAACGGCCAGAAACCGTCCGCCATCAACGCCGCCGGCATGTTCAAGCCACGGCTGCTGACGAAGAAAGTGTCGCCGAAGTTATGACTGTTGCGCGGTCCCGGCATGGTCAGGAACACCGCGAAGTACCAGAACAGAATCTGCAGCAGCGGTGGAATGTTACGGAAGACTTCCACGTACACCGTCGCCAGCTTGGCGATGATCCAGTTCTTCGACAGCCTTGCCACACCGACGATGAATCCGAGGATCGTCGCCAGGATCACGCCGATGAAGGTCACCAGCAGCGTGTTGAGCAGGCCGATGACAAACACCCTGGCATAACTGTCCGCTTCGGTGTAATCGATCAGATGTTGAGCGATGCCGAAACCGGCACTGCGCTCCAGAAAGTCAAAACCGGAGGTAATGCCCCGGTGTTGCAGATTGGTCTGAGTGTTATCGAACAGATACCAGCCCAGCGAGACCACCCCGATAATCGTGATGATCTGAAATACCCACGCACGCACTCGCGGATCGCTGAGGCTGAGCCTCTGCTTGGGTGCGCCGATTGAATTTTGCATGTAGTGCCCCGCAAATAATGGAACAGAACATCACCCGGTGGTTGGCCCACCGGGTGATAGAACCATCAGCGCACTGGTGGTGCGTATTGAATGCCGCCAGCGTTCCACAGAGCGTTCAGCCCGCGGTCGATTTCCAGCGGAGTGCTCTTGCCGAGGTTTTTCTCGAACACTTCGCCGTAGTTGCCGACTTGTTTGATGATCTGTACCACCCAGTCTTTCTTCACTTTCAGGTCTTTGCCGTATTCACCGTCGGTACCCAGCAGACGAGCTACGTCCGGGTTCTTGGTGCCCTTGGCTTCAGCTTCGACGTTCTGCGAAGTGATGCCGGCTTCTTCAGCGTTGAGCATGGCGTAGCCAGTCCAGCGCACGATGGCCAGCCACTCGTCGTCGCCATTACGCACGACCGGGCCCAGCGGTTCCTTGGAAATGGTTTCCGGCAGAACCACGTAGTCCTTCGGCGCGGCCAGCTTGCTGCGCTGGGCGAACAGTTGGGACTTGTCGGAAGTCAGCACGTCGCAACGACCGGATTCCAGCGACTTGGCGCTTTCATCGGAGGTGTCGAAAGTGATCGGGGTGTATTTCAGACCGTTGCCACGGAAGTAGTCGGAAACGTTCAGCTCGGTGGTGGTACCGGCCTGGATGCAGATGGTCGCGCCATCCAGCTCTTTGGCGCTTTTCACGCCGAGCTTGTTGTTCACCAGGAAGCCGATGCCGTCGTAGTAGGTGATGAAACCCGGGAATTTCAGGCCCATGCCGGCGTCACGGGAGCTGGTCATGGTGGTGTTGCGCGACAGGATGTCGATTTCGCCGGACTGCAGCGCGGTGAAGCGCTCCTTGGCGTTCAACTGACTGAACTTGACCTTGGTCGCGTCACCGAACACGGCAGCGGCCACAGCGCGGCAATAGTCAGCATCGATACCGACGATCTTGCCGGTGGAATCCGGAACCGAGAAGCCTGGCAGACCATCGCTGACGCCACACTGCACGAAACCTTTCTTCATCACTGCATCCAGGGTTGCGCCCGCCTGGGCAAACCCGCTGACACCGAGTACTGCGGCTGCAGTCACGATCGCCAGGGTGGATTTCAACATCTTCATTCAAACCTCCAGTTTTGCTCTTGTTGTGTCGGAGCGTGAGTCCTGTCGCACCCTTTTGAGGCGTAGTCGACCCGTGTTGGCTTGTTTTGGGGTCAACCGACGTAAGACGTTAGCTATGAGTCTAGTAGGAGAAAATCCACATCATGGATAACTCACTTCTCACCAATCGGCCGAACGGGCTGTAGCCCTTTCACGTTCGCAAAGCCCGTATCGGTCACTGGCGAACATCCATCACCGGATTCTTTGCTATCCCACGCTCGGCATTCGACTGATAGTGTTACCGCCGCACGCGAGATGGGTTGCACCGCTTCCCCATAGCAAAGCCCGTACCACACCGCTTGCCGAAGCCATTACGGGACAGGTCAATAGGAAAACTTGTACCCTTGCGACATCTTCGTAACGGATCAACCAGACGCGCACTCCGGCTACGCACTTATTGAGCGCGCGCGCACACATTTGGAGCAGACATGACCGAGCCCTTGATTCTTCAGCCTGTAAAGACCGCAGACGCTTGCGTTATATGGCTGCACGGCCTCGGTGCCGATCGCTACGACTTCCTGCCCGTCGCTGAAGCCCTTCAGGAAATCCTGCTGAGCACCCGTTTCGTATTGCCCCAGGCACCGACCCGCGCCGTCACCATCAACGGCGGCTACGAGATGCCGAGCTGGTACGACATATTGGCCATGAGCCCGGCCCGTTCGATTAACGAGCAGCAACTTGAAGCATCTGCGAATCGGGTCATCGAATTGATCGAAGAACAGCGCGCCTGCGGAATAGACCCTTCGCGGATTTTTCTGGCCGGTTTTTCCCAGGGTGGCGCGGTGGTCTTTCACACCGCGTTTCTGAAATGGCAGGGACCGTTGGGTGGCGTAGTTGCCCTCTCCACTTATGCGCCAACCTTTAATGATGCAGTGGAGTTGTCCGCCAGCCAGCAGCGCATTCCGGTTTTGAGCCTGCACGGTCAATACGATGATGTGGTGCAGAACGCGATGGGACGCAGCGCCTACGAGCACCTGAAGCAGCGTGGTGTCACCGTGACATGGCAGGAATACCCAATGGGCCACGAAGTGTTACCCGAGGAGATTCGCGACATCGGCACCTGGCTTGCCGAACGCTTGCGTTGATCGAATACGTTTAAAAGCGCCCTTTGATCCATCCCTCTACGCCGCGCCCGATTCTTGCATTACACTGGCCGGCACTTAACCAATTGATGAGATGACCGTGCTCAAAGCACTCAAGAAAATGTTCGGTAAAAGCGAGACTGAGCAACTCGCGCCAGTCACCAGCGCTCCGTCTCACAGTCCCAGCCACCGCACCGACGGTAATCAGCCTGGCCGGACCGCCTCAGTCGCGGCACCGACACACGAGCCGCAGAGCGCTCCGGCAACTGAGCCTGCCGCACCAATGGCCTCCGAGCAATCGCACGCTGAAGCGCAAAAACCCGCCAGGCCACGGCGTGAACCAAAGCCGAAAGCCCCGGTCATCCCGTGGAAACTCGAAGACTTCGTCGTCGAACCCCAGGAAGGCAAAACCCGCTTCCACGATTTCAAACTCGCCCCTGAACTGATGCACGCCATCCAGGATCTGGGTTTTCCGTATTGCACGCCGATCCAGGCTCAGGTGCTGGGCTACACCCTCGCCGGCAAAGACGCTATCGGCCGCGCTCAGACCGGTACCGGCAAAACCGCCGCGTTCCTGGTCTCGATCATCACCCAGCTGCTGCAAACCCCGCCGCCGAAAGAGCGCTACATGGGTGAACCGCGCGCGTTGATCATCGCCCCGACCCGTGAGCTGGTGGTGCAGATCGCCAAGGACGCGGCTGACTTGACCAAGTACACCGGCCTCAACGTCATGACGTTTGTCGGCGGCATGGACTTCGACAAGCAGCTCAAGCACCTCGAAGCCCGTCACTGCGACATCCTCGTCGCTACGCCGGGCCGTTTGCTGGACTTCAACCAGCGCGGCGACGTGCACCTGGATATGGTTGAAGTCATGGTGCTGGACGAAGCCGACCGCATGCTCGACATGGGCTTCATCCCGCAAGTACGCCAGATCATTCGCCAGACCCCGCCGAAGTCCGAGCGTCAGACGCTGTTGTTCTCCGCGACCTTCACCGAAGACGTGATGAACCTGGCCAAGCAATGGACCACCGACCCGTCGATCGTCGAGATCGAGTCGCAAAACGTGGCCAACGAAAACGTCGAGCAGCACATCTACGCGGTGGCCGGCGCAGATAAATACAAACTGCTCTACAACCTCGTCAACGACAACGGTTGGGAGCGGGTCATCGTGTTCGCCAACCGCAAAGATGAAGTGCGGCGCATCGAAGAACGCCTGGTGCGTGACGGCATCAACGCCGCGCAACTGTCCGGCGACGTGCCGCAGCACAAGCGCATCAAGACGCTGGAAGGTTTCCGCGAAGGCAAGATCCGCGTACTGGTCGCCACCGACGTGGCCGGTCGCGGCATCCACATCGATGGCATCAGCCACGTGATCAACTTCACCCTGCCGGAAGTTCCGGACGACTACGTGCACCGCATCGGCCGAACCGGTCGCGCCGGTGCCGATGGTGTATCCATCAGTTTTGCCGGTGAAGACGATTCCTACCAGTTGCCGTCCATCGAGGCGCTGCTGGGCAAGAAAATCAGCTGCGAAACCCCTCCGACGCATCTGCTGCGGGCGGTTGAGCGCAAGCGTCCTTAACGGACTCCTTGCAGAAAGAGGCGCAGCCGGAAACGGTCTGCGCTTTTTTTTCGTCTGGATTTTTCAACAGGCGCTTGCTCGCAACAACTAAAAGTCCATAATGGACAAATTAGTTTAATTCGAGTGTTCGGAGCCGACCATGTCCAGTACGCCCCATGTGATCAACCAATCCCAGGCTCGCGAGTTACTGGCGCAAGTCGACGTTCCGCAGATCCTGCGCAAACTGTTTCATGACCTGGCGTCGAGGCAAGCCGTGCAACCGGCGCAGCAACTGGTTGAGTTTCCGCAGGGTGCGGGCGACTTCATCAACTATCTGGGTGTGCTGGCGGAAGACGGTGTCTATGGGGTCAAGACCTCTCCGTATATCGTGCGCGAGCAAGGCCCGCTGGTGACGGCGTGGACGCTGCTGATGTCGATGCAAACCGGGCAGCCACTGTTGCTTTGCGATGCCGGTGAATTGACCACTGCTCGCACCGCTGCAACGACGGCTGTTGCGGTCGATGCACTCGCTCCGTTGCACGCCACTCGCCTGGCGATAATCGGCAGCGGCAAGGTTGCCCAGGCACATCTGCATTACGTGAAGGGATTGCGTGACTGGCAGAGCATCAGCGTGTATTCGCCGAGCCTGGGTGAAGATGCCGAAACCGTGAGCCTGCTGAAAAACATCGAGCCACGCCTGAACATCGCGGACAGTCGAGAAGCCGCTGTTCAGGAGGCCGACGTGATCATGCTGTGCACATCTTCCGCCGGACCTGTGATCGACCCGTCAACTTTGCGCAAACCCGCGCTGATCACCTCCATCAGCACCAACGCACCGCGTGCCCACGAAGTGCCACCGAAGAGCCTCAATGATATGCAGGTGTTCTGCGACTATCGCCTGACCACACCAGGTTCGGCCGGTGAAATGCTGATCGCCGCCGAAGAGCACGGTTGGGACAACAGCGCGATTGTCGGTGACTTGCCTGACCTGATCAGCAAAAAAGTACAGCGTCCGGACTATGACCGGCACGTGTTCTTCCGCTCGATCGGCCTGGGCCTGGAAGACATTGCGCTGGCCAATGCGATCTATCGCCTATCTCACTAACACCACAACCCCTGTAGGAGCGAGCCTGCTCGCGATGGTGTATCTGACACATTGATGTCGACTGACACACCATCGCGAGCAGGCTCGCTCCTACAGGGAGATCTCTTCAATTTTGAGAATTACGCCCCAACTGGAGACGTTCATGAGCCAGGCAGACTTCATCATCATCGGCGGCGGAATTGCCGGCGCTTCCACCGGTTTCTGGCTATCGCAGCATGCTCGCGTGATCGTGCTCGAACGCGAATCCCATCCGGCTTATCACTCAACCGGACGCAGCGCAGCGCTGTACACCGCCGCGTATGGCACCCCGCAAGTGCGGGCGTTGACCCAGGCCAGCCGGGATTTTTTCGACAACCCGCCAAGCGGCTTCTGTGAACACCCGCTGCTGACCCCCCGGGGCGAAATGACCGTGGACTTGACTGGTGACCCGGATGAGCTGAACCGGCAATACCAGAGCGCGAAAACCACGGTGCCGGAGATGCAATTGCTCAGCGCCGAGGAAGCCTGCGCGCGGGTGCCGATCCTGCGTCGCGAAAAAGTCCATGGCGCGATCTATGACCCGACCGCCAGTGACATCGACACCGACGCCCTGCACCAGGGCTATCTGCGCGGTATCCGCCGCAATAGCGGTGAAATCCACACCGACTGCGAAGTACAGAGCATGAGCCGAGACGCCGAAGGTGTCTGGCAGGTTCAGACCAACACCCAGACCTTCAGCGCGCCGATCATCATCAACGCCGCCGGCGCCTGGGCCGACAAGATCGGTACACTTGCCGGAGCACAGCCGCTGGGCCTGCAACCCAAGCGCCGCGCCGCGTTCATCTTCGCCGGCCCCGAAGGCGTGGACATCCACCATTGGCCGATGCTGGTCAGCCTCGACGAATCCTTCTACATGAAACCCGACGCTGGCATGTTCCTCGGCTCGCCAGCCAACGCCGACCCGGTGGATCCTCACGACGTGCAGCCCGAAGAGTTGGACATCGCCATGGGCATCTACCAGATCGAAGAAGCCACGACCCTGACCATCCGCCGTCCGACCCGCACCTGGGCCGGTCTGCGCAGTTTCGTCAGTGACGGCGATTTGCTGTCCGGGTTCGATCCGCAGGTACCTGGTCTTTTCTGGGTCGCGGCGCAAGGCGGCTACGGCATCCAGACCTCGCCGGCCATGGGTCAGGCCAGTGCGGCGCTGGTGCGCGGTGAAGCCCTGCCCGAGCCACTCACCCGTTTCGGCCTGAGCGCCGAGATGTTGTCCCCTGCCCGCCTGGGTTGATCGTTGCCCGCAGGTGACGTGCCCACACGATTACGGCACACTTTCAGCGCCCTCCCATGGGCGCTGACGCTGCCTGGAGCTCCACTGTATGAACGCCCCTGAAACCGACACGGCCCTGAACAACACCTCTCTGGATAACTTCCGGGCGATCGCCGATGCCATCGCCACGTTGTTCTTTCCCCATGCCGAGGTGGTGCTGCACGACCTGCGCACGCAAAAGGTCGACTACATCGCCAACAACCTGTCAAAACGGGAAATCGGCGATGACTCGGCGCTGGAAGACATGCTCAGCGATGACGTCAGCGAACGAAACATCGGGCCGTACGAAAAGCTCAACTGGGATGGTCAGAAGATTCGCAGCCTCAGCACCGTTTTGCGCGACAGCGAAGGTCATCCGCTGGCGGTGTTGTGCATCAACCTGAATATTTCGCTGTTCGAAAATGCCAAGGCCGCACTGGACCTGTTCCTGTCGCCGACCAAGTTGATCCCGCAACCGGATTCACTGTTTCGCGATGACTGGCAGGAACGGATCAACACCTTCCTGCACGCCTGGCTGCGCGAACGCCAGCTGAGCCTGAACGTCCTGACCCGCGACCACAAACGTGAACTGGTGTTGGCGCTGCACGCCGAAGGCGCGTTCAAGGGAAAAAGCGCCTCGAACTACGTGGCCAATGTGCTGAACATGGGGCGGGCGACGGTGTACAAGCATTTGAAGGAATTGAAGGGCTGATCATTTGCAGGGATTGTTCCGGCCCCATCGCCAGCAGGCTGGCTCCCACATGGATTTTCGGTGTACACAAAACCTGTGGGAGCTAGCCTGCTAGCGATGGCGTTTGATCAGTCGCCGTAGATGTCGGACTTGAAATACTTGTCCGAAATCTTCTGATACTCGCCATTGGCACGAATACCATCAATGGCTGTGTTCAGCTCACTGACCAACTCACCATTGCCTTTGCGCACCGCGATCCCGGCGCCCTCACCCACGTATTTCGGGTCTTTCAGCTCCGGCCCGACAAAGGCGTAACCCTTGCCACGCGGCATCTGCAGGAAGTCGTTCAGAGGAATGGTGTCGGCAAAAATCGCATCAAGGCGACCGGCGGCCAGGTCCATGTAGATCTCTTCGTTGTTGCTGTAGCGCTTGACGTTGATACCCTTGGGTTCAAACACCTCAGTGGCATAACGGTCAGTAGTGGTTGCACGCTGCACACCGATGTTCTTGCCTTTAAGGCTGGCGTACTGGTCGTCAACGACGGCGCCGTCCTTCATCACCAGGCGCGACGAAGTGAAATAGTACTTGTGGGTGAAATCCACCGACTTCTTGCGGTCTTCGTTGATGGTCATGGACGACAGCGCCATGTCGATTTTCTTCACTTTCAAAGAAGGAATCAGACCGTCGAACTCACCTTCGACCCACACACACTTGACCTTCATCTGCGCGCACAAGGCATTGCCGATGTCGTAGTCAAAACCGACGATTTCACCTTTATCACTCTTGGATGCGAACGGCGGATAAGCCGCTTCAATACCGATGCGCAGGGTTTTCTCGGCGGCAAACACAGAGCTGCACGCCAACAGGCTCAGGGCCAGACCGGTGATGAGGGGAAACTTCTTCATGTTCGTTTTCTCGCGGTTGTTGTTGGTTTGGCAAGACAGAAGAAAAAGCTGAAACGGGGAAACCTTTGTTGTACTTATAATTCCATACTGGACTTTTATGTATAAATCGTCAATGAGGCAAATGCAGCCCGTTCCGGTCGATGGTCGGGTGGTGAATCATCAAGATTTTTAGAGGTGCATATGACGCCATCGCCAGCAGGCTGGCTCCCACATGGATTTGCGGTGCACACAAAACCTGTGGGAGCTAGCCTGCTAGCGATGGCTGATTGAAGTGCACTGCAGAGGTTATTTGTTCCAGCGATCCGCCGCCGCATGATCGCTGTCACGCCCCTCGACCCAGCGCGGCCCGTCGCTGGTGTTTTCCTTCTTCCAGAACGGTGCACGGGTTTTCAGGTAGTCCATGACAAAGGCGCAGGCATCGAACGCCGCCTGACGGTGAGCACTGGCGGCACCGACGAAGACGATCGGCTCGCCCGGCTCCAGGGCACCGATGCGATGCAGCACCTCCAGCTTGAGCAACGGCCAGCGCTGCTCGGCTTCGATGGCGATCTTGCCAAGGGCTTTTTCGGTCATGCCCGGGTAGTGCTCAAGGAACATCCCCGCAACGTCTAACCCGTCATTGAAGTCGCGGACGTAGCCGACAAAACTCACCACCGCGCCTACGCCGACATTGGCATCGTGCATGGCGTTGACCTCGGCCCCTGGGTCGAACGGCGTGGACTGCACGCGAATGGCCATGGTTCAGCCTCCGGTTACAGTCGGGAAGAACGCCACTTCGTCACCGTCGCTCACCGGTTCGTCTAACTGACACAGATCCTCGTTGCGGGCGCACATCAGATTCTGCTCTCTCAATACATCCGCACCATCACGCTGAGCCAGCAACGCACGGACGTCATCGACGGTCGCGAACTGGCCTTCCACCTTTACCGAATCCACACCCAGCGCTTCACGATAACGAGCAAAAAACTTCACGGTGATGTTCATGACGGGTCCGCCTGGAAATGCCCGCTCTTGCCGCCGACTTTCTCCAGCAAGCGTACGCTTTCGATGGTCATGCCACGGTCCACGGCCTTGCACATGTCATAGATAGTCAGCGCCGCGACGCTGGCCGCGGTCAGGGCTTCCATCTCGACACCGGTCTGCCCGGACAGCTTGCAGCGCGCCACAATGCGCACGCAGTCGTCGCCTTCGGCACTGAGTTCGACTTTCACGCCGGTCAGCATCAACGGGTGGCACAGAGGAATCAGATCGCTGGTTTTTTTCGCTGCCTGAATGCCGGCAATACGCGCTACGGCAAACACATCGCCCTTGGGATGACCGCCGCTGACGATCATCTGCAGGGTTTCGGGGAGCATGCGCACCAGCGCTTGGGCCGTCGCCTCACGGAACGTCACGGCTTTTTCAGTGACGTCGACCATGTTGGCGCGACCTTGGGAATCGAGATGAGTCAGCACGGGATTACTCCTGATCAGGAGCGTCGATTGTAAACCTGCGGGTCAATTTTTCGCACGCACGATTATCGGACGTACCACAACCTGTAGGAGCTGGCTTGCCGGCGATGGCGGACTCGAGTTCACCGCAAGGCTCATGGCCCCATCGCTGGCAAGCCAGCTCCTACAGGGTTTTGCGTACGGCAAAAAAAACGGGCGGCCCGCGAGGGCCGCCCGGTTTTGGTGATGCAGTTACAGATGCGTTTCGGCGTATTCGGCCAGGATCGAACGTGGCACCCCTTGCAGGGTGATGTGCACCCCGTTCGGGAAGTCCTTGAAGCGTTCAGTCAGGTAGGTCAGCCCGGAGCTGGTCGCGGACAGGTAAGGGGTGTCGATCTGTGCGAGGTTACCCAGGCACACCACTTTGGAACCGGCGCCGGCACGGGTGATGATGGTTTTCATCTGGTGCGGCGTGAGGTTTTGGCATTCGTCGATCAAAATCAGGCTCTGCTGGAAGCTACGACCTCGAATGTAGTTGAGGGATTTGAACTGCAAGGGCACTTTGCTGAGGATGTAGTCGACGCTGCCATGGGTGCTTTCGTCATCCATGTGCAAGGCTTCGAGGTTGTCGGTGATGGCGCCGAGCCAGGGCTCCATTTTTTCTGCTTCGGTGCCGGGCAGGAAACCGATCTCCTGGTCCAGGCCCTGCACGCTACGGGTGGCGATAATGCGGCGATAACGTTTGCTGACCATGGTCTGTTCGATGGCTGCGGCCAGCGCCAGGATGGTTTTACCGGAACCGGCGGCACCGGAGAGGTTGACCAGGTGAATGTCCGGATCGAGCAAGGCGTACAGCGCCAGACTCTGATAGATGTCACGCGGTTTCAGGCCCCAGGCTTCCTGATGCAACAGCGGCTCCTGGTGCAGGTCCAGGATCAGCAGCTTGTCTTCTTCGATCTCCTTGATCCAGCCGACAAACCCCTGCTCGTCGATGATGAACTCGTTGATGTGCACCGCCGGCAGATTGTCGATCAACTGCACCTGATGCCAGGTGCGGCCGTGGTCCTGACGGGTTTCGACCTTGCTCACACGGTCCCAAAAGGAGCCGGTCATGTTGTGATAACCGTTAGGCAGCAGCGAAACGTCGTCGACCAGTTGGTCGGTGCTGTAATCCTCGGCCGCGATCCCGCAGGCGCGGGCCTTGAGGCGCATGTTGATGTCTTTGGTAACCAGCACCACGGGCTTCTTCGGATCGCGTGCGTGCAGATCGATCAGTTGGTTGATGATTTTGTTGTCGTTCAGGTGCTCGGGCAGAATCAGGTTCGGCTCGGCATGCTTGCTCATCAGAATTGACAGCAAACCCTTGGGTCCGCTCTTGCCACGCTGGATCGGCACGCCTTGCTCGACGTCCTCGGGAGAGGCATCGCCCAGGGTCTTGTCGATCAGGCGAATGGCCTGGCGGCATTCGGCGGCAACGCTGTGATGCCCGCTCTTGAGCTTGTCCAGCTCTTCCAGCACGGTCATCGGGATGGCGACGTGGTGTTCTTCGAAGTTAAGCAGCGCGTTTGGATCGTGAATCAATACGTTGGTATCGAGTACATAAAGGATTGGCTGGTTGGAAGAAGAGCTACGTCCGTGATCATCCATACTCGGTCACCTTTGTGGGAGCCATTCGACGCAATACCTTGACGGTGCTGCGCCTTGAAGTGACTGCCGAATACACCTGCGGGGACTCAAGTGTTCTGCCTACATGCGGGGTCTTGGAAGACGCCACCTGTGTTGCAGGTTTCGGCGGTCTGTCTTCGTAATACTCCAAAACGTGTGACAGAAAAAAGTACTTTGACGTTTTTTTGAAGTTTATTTTTCAGAATGACCAATAGCACTTGGCGGACTGCCATCACCCGTTTACAGTCGGAGATCAACCTGCAACGAATTCCCGCCCAAAATCGCCTCTGCCCCAATGTTTCCGGGCTTTCGTCGAATTCAGCGAAACCCGTCCTGACAATCCTCCCAACCGATCCCGACAGGCGCCGTTTGCGTGACCAGCCAGGGCAGCGCTGTTCTCACCCCATCCTGCTTCACATTGAAATTGATCACACCGTGACGCCACAACAGCATCAGGGTCAGCACCCGTTGCGCGCTCTGATCACCCTTGAGCTTGCCGGCACCGTCCTGGGCGTCGATGTCCCACAGCGCCACCTGCAAGCCCTGGTCGTTGAAAAAACCTTCGGCGTCAGAACGGCGCTGGCCATCGGGCGGGCGAAACAGCGGCACGAAGTTCTCCGGCAGTTTGCTTTTTGCCAGGTCAGCGCTGCGCCGGACCGAGTCCTGCCAGTCCTGCCAATGGCTGTGGGAGCGAAACTCCCAACCCTGCACGCCGACGCACTGCTTTGAGTAAGTGGATTGCAGGCTGGCCACCGCCCCCTCATTCAAACGCGCCTGAACATCCTTGCCGAGGACAAAAAATGTCCCGCTCATGTTCGACTTGCGCAGGTACTCGGCAACCCAGACGGTGTTGTCCGGCGCAGCGTTGGCGGCACTGTCGAGCGTCAGTAAAAACAGCCGGTCGTGCATCGCGTCGCCGTTGCGCTCAAAGTCGCCAAAACGATCGACTTCGCTACTGGTCTGTGGAAACAGCGCCGCCTTGCGCAGTTGCTCGTCCAGGTATCGGGTATGGAACTGTCGGCTCGGCTCGGCCCATTTGATGTAGTAGCTGTCTTCGCTGAGCTGAAATTTGGCCGCTTGCTCGCGCAAGGTGGGCATATCCTCGACCAGGAAACAGAACGAGGCGTCCTGATCGCAGCTTTGCTGGGCGAAGTTATAGCTACTCAGCAAGCGCTGCCACAGGTGCTGGCGAACCCGGGTGACCGATTCCATGTTGAGGGTGCGCAAGCCCAGCTGCCGGGCCAACGTTGGCTCATCCAGAGACTCGCTGGACAGCAATACGCGAGCGAACATGAGGATTTCAGCCCGTGATGCCACGTCGAACAACGTCGGATTGGTGAGCTTCTCCGGCCAGGTGCTGCGATCAAGCGTCGCCACATCGCCCGAAGCCGCCAGGGCGCCGAAACTCAACAGCCAGGCATAGAGTAATAAAGCGATGCGCAAAGGAAGTCTCCATAACAAAACACGCGCGGCACTATATCGCGGGAAGCTCAAAAGATCGCAGCCTACGGCAGCTCCTACGCGATCCGGTTCCAATTTTGAGCCAACTCGGTCCTGTAGGAGCTGTCGAGCAAAGCGAGGCTGCGATTTTGTCCCATGACACCACCGATCACCTATCACGCTCATAGCTGGAGTCAACGCCGACAACCCCCTAGAATCGCCGCCACGATTAAAGGAGACGACTTCATGCTGATGGTGATTTCACCCGCCAAGACCCTCGACTATGAAACACCGCCGGCCACGCAGCGCTTCACCCAGCCGCAATACCTCGACCATTCCCAGGAACTGATCCTGCAATTGCGCGAGTTGACCCCGGCGCAGATCAGCGAGCTGATGCACGTCTCCGACAAGATCGGTGGCCTCAATGCCGCGCGCTTCGGCAGCTGGACGCCGGCCTTCACCCCGGAAAACGCCAAGCAGGCACTGCTGGCCTTCAAGGGCGACGTGTACACCGGCATGAATGCGCAAACCCTCGGCGAAGCCGATTTCGACTACGCCCAAAAGCATTTGCGCATGCTCTCAGGTCTGTACGGTTTGCTGCGCCCACTGGACCTGATGCAGCCTTATCGACTGGAAATGGGCACCAAACTGGCCAACGCCCGCGGCAAGGACCTGTATGCGTTCTGGGGCACGCGTATCAGCGAATGGTTGAATGAAGCCCTCGCCGATCAAGGTGACGACGTACTGCTTAACCTGGCCTCCAACGAATATTTTTCGGCGGTCAAACGCAGCGCCCTCAACGCACGCATCATCAACACCGAGTTCAAGGACCTGAAAAACGGTCAGTACAAGATCATCAGTTTCTACGCGAAAAAGGCTCGAGGCCTGATGAGTCGTTTCGTCATCGAGGAACGCATCAACGACCCGGCGGCCCTCAAACAATTCGATGTGCAGGGCTATCGCTACAGCGCTGAACAGTCCAAACCCGACAGCTTTGTGTTCCTGCGCGATCACGCGCCGGAGTAATGCTAAAGCCTGTCGCACGAGGGCTTGAAAACCCTCGTGCAGCCCTATTGATTGTCCGACAATCCCCCCCTCGAGTCGACAAAGACTTGACGCCAAAAAACCATCGATCAGTTTTCTGACTTTAGTTTCACTCGACTTCAAGCTTTTTTTTCCGTAGTGGCACTGACTTTTTTTAACAGTGATGGCAAAAAACTATCCTCGCCAATTATCCGCCTATATATAAAGGGCGAAACGGCAAGTGCTATCAATATGAGAGCAGTGCCATCTTTCTCAATATTTCAAGAAATTTCAGCTTTCGCGATGGATGGACTGGAACTATGTCCAAATGCACCGCTCATACCACCGGTAACGATTATCGCCGTTTCTGTACGAGATAACTTACGCAGAGAAGTGATTCATGTAGCAAAGTTGCAAGACCAACTTTCGCTGATTAATCCCTGATTTGGGCAACACAGGATTGAGAGGAGATACGCGACTTGAATATCCCCTACACGGCCATGGCCGCGCCCCTATAAACGTGCTCGCCAGAGCACCCAACCGCTTGATCTACGGGCTCTCGGCCTGACATCAAGCGCGCACGACTTGTGCACCGACACCTTTAAAAAGGACGAACGGCTGCATAACAGGGCAAGTCATAACAATAAGGCCTTGTTACGCACACCTTGAGTGCACTTATTTAGACACTCGTAACTTATATGCCCGCACACGGCATTGTTGCGCCTGAACGGCGCACTTGCGAGTGCACTATGAACGCTGAACACCATTAACTCCGGCCATCTAATGGCTTGTTGAACACAGTCTTGATAACAGAGAGGTAATTGCGATGCGCATCAGCATATTTGGTTTGGGTTACGTTGGCGCAGTCTGCGCCGGTTGCCTGTCTGCACGGGGCCATGACGTTGTCGGCGTCGATGTTGCCAAAGACAAGATCGATATGATCAATGCAGGCCGTTCGCCGATTGTTGAACCGGGCCTGGGCGAACTTCTGGCACAAGGTATCCAGACCGGTCGTCTGCGTGGCACCACCAACTTCGCCGAGGCGATTCGCGACACCGACCTGTCGATGATCTGCGTCGGCACGCCGAGCAAGAAGAACGGCGATCTGGAACTGAACTACATCGAGGCCGTGTGCCGCGAAATCGGTTTTGTCCTGCGTGACAAGACCACCCGCCATACCATCGTCGTGCGCAGCACCGTGCTGCCGGGCACCGTGGCCAATGTGGTCATCCCGATTCTCGAAGACTGCTCCGGCAAGAAGGCCGGCGTTGATTTCGGCGTCGCCGTGAACCCTGAGTTCCTGCGTGAAAGCACCGCCATCGCCGACTACGACCAGCCGCCAATGACTGTCATCGGCGAGTTCGACAAGGCCTCGGGTGACGTTCTGCAATCGCTGTACGAGGAACTCGACGCGCCGATCATTCGCAAGGACATCGCCGTTGCCGAGATGATCAAGTACACCTGCAACGTCTGGCACGCCACCAAGGTGACCTTCGCCAACGAGATCGGCAACATCGCCAAGGCCGTCGGCGTTGACGGTCGGGAAGTGATGGACGTGGTCTGCCAGGACAAGACCCTCAACCTGTCCCAGTACTACATGCGCCCAGGCTTCGCCTTCGGCGGTTCGTGCCTGCCCAAAGACGTGCGCGCCCTGACCTACCGCGCCGGTTCCCTGGACGTTGAAGCGCCGCTGCTCAATTCGCTGATGCGCAGTAACGAATCCCAGGTACAGAACGCCTTTGACATCGTTTCCAGCCACGACAAACGCAAAGTCGCTCTGTTGGGCTTGAGCTTCAAGGCCGGCACCGACGACCTGCGCGAAAGCCCGCTGGTGGACCTGGCGGAAATGCTGATCGGCAAGGGCTACGACCTGAGCATCTACGACAGCAACGTCGAATACGCCCGTGTTCACGGTGCGAACAAGGACTACATCGAGTCGAAGATCCCGCACGTCTCGTCCTTGCTCAATTCCGATTTCGACGCGGTGATCAACAACTCCGACGTGATCATCCTTGGCAACCGTGACGAGAAATTCCGCGCCCTGGCGCAGAACGTTCCGCACGGCAAGCAAGTGATCGACCTGGTCGGTTTCATGTCCAAGGCCACCAGCGTGACTGGCCGGACCGAAGGTATCTGCTGGTAACCACGGTTCCGTAGGAGCTGGCGAAGCCTGCGATCTTTTGGCGTCTTCACCGACGCCAAAAGATCAACAGATCGCAGCCTGCGGCAGCTCCTACGGGCTGCTTTCTACGCCTGCCTTAACCCATTCGGGCCTCGCCCGAGATCGAGACGGATGCAGATTATGCACAGGCTAAAGCACGGCCTAATTCAGGCCGCCGGTTGGCTGTTTTATCTAAGTTTACTGATGGGCATCGCCGTGGCGTTGCCTGTGTCCACGTTCGACTCCGAGTCGAAGGACTTTATTTTCCTGATCGGTATCGTCGGTATCTGGCGCTACTCGATGGGTGCTACACACTTTGTGCGCGGCATGATTTTTTTATACATCGTCTACCCGTACTTGCGCCGCAAAGTGCGCAAGCTGGGTAAGGCGGCGGACCCGTCCCACGTATTCCTGATGGTCACCAGTTTCCGTATCGACGCCCTGACCACCGCACAGGTCTACAGCTCGGTGATCCGCGAAGCCATCGACTGCGGCCTGCCGACCACCATGGTCTGCTCCATCGTAGAAATGTCCGATGAGCTGTTGGTGAAAAGCCTGTGGAAGCGGATGAACCCTCCACCGCATGTGAAGCTCGATTTCGTGCGCATTCCCGGCACCGGCAAACGCGATGGCCTGGCCTACGGCTTCCGCGCCATCTCCCGTCACCTGCCGGATGACCGCGCCGTGGTCGCCGTGATCGATGGCGACACCGTGCTCGGCGAAGGTGTGGTACGCAAGACCGTGCCGTGGTTCCAACTGTTCGGCAATGTCGGCGGCCTGACCACCAACGAGTTTTGCGAAGTGCGCGGCGGCTACATCATGAGCGAATGGCACAAGCTGCGTTTCGCCCAGCGCCACATCAACATGTGCTCGATGGCTTTGTCCAAGCGCGTGCTGACCATGACCGGTCGCATGTCGGTGTTCCGTGCCACCGTGGTCACCAACCCGGAATTCATCGCCGACGTGGAAAGCGACTCGCTGCAACACTGGCGCCTGGGTCGTTTCAAGTTCCTGACCGGCGACGACAAGTCGAGCTGGTTCAGCCTGATGCGCCTGGGCTATGACACCTTCTACGTGCCAGACGCCGCGATCAACACCGTCGAGCATCCCCCGGAAAAGAGCTTCATCAAGGCCAGTCGCAAGCTGATGTTCCGCTGGTACGGCAACAATCTGCGGCAGAACTCCCGGGCCTTGGGCCTGGGCGTCAAACGCCTAGGTGCCTTCACCTCGGTGGTGCTGTTCGATCAGCGCGTGTCGATGTGGACCTCGCTGCTGGGCCTGACCGTCGCGATCATCGCCAGCTTCAAGTACGGCACTGCGTTCATCCTGGTGTACCTGCTGTGGATCGGCATCACCCGCCTGATCCTGACCCTGCTGCTGTCGTGCTCCGGTCACCGGATCGGCCCGGCCTACCCGGCGATTCTCTATTACAACCAGATCGTCGGCGCGCTGGTGAAGATCTACGTGTTCTTCCGCCTCGACCAACAGTCCTGGACTCGCCAACCCACTTCCCTGACCCGTGATCTTGCCAGCTTTCAACGTTGGTTCAACACCTGGTCGTCTCGGACCATGACCTTCTCCGCCGGCAGCATTTTTGTCGCCGTGCTGCTGCTGATGGTCTGACCGCCCCTTTTTTGAATTAACCAGGAAATCGCCCATATGAATACCGCCGTCAACAGCAACGTAGTGCACGAATCCGAAGCCCAGCGCCAACACGCCCGCGTAAAAATCCCGGCCAAGCTGCGTTTCTTCGGCCCCGACCGCACGCCGGTCGAAGCCCGGGTCATCGACCTGTCCGCCGGCGGCCTGGCGTTCAGCGCCGGTCAGTTGCCGCTCAAAGTGGGTGATGTGTACAAGGCTCGCCTGCAATTCGTGATCGACAACCTTGGCCTGGCCATGGACGTCGAACTGCAGGTCCGCTCGTTTGATCGCCAGACCGGCCGCGCCGGTTGCCAGTTCCAGAACCTGGAACCACAAGACATCTCGACCCTGCGCCACCTGATCACCTCGCACCTGGCCGGCGATCTCGTCAGCATCGGTGAAATGTTGGCAACCTTGCAGCGCGACAACTTCACCAAGGCGCGCAAGAACAAAGACGGCGGCCACGGCATGAGCGCGCTGGGCCGCATGAAAGCCGTGACTTTCAGCCTCGGCGTTTTCGTCGTGGGCCTGGCAGCGTTCGGGTTCATTTTCAAATCGGTGTATGGCATGTACTTCGTCAGCCACGCCCAGGCCGGTCTGGTCAGCGTGCCGGGCGTGAACATCACCATGCCCCGTGACGGCACCGTGCAGAGCCTGGTGAAAGGCGACGGCGTGGCCGCTAAAGGCGCACCGCTGGCGACGTTCAGCACCAGCATGCTCGACGTGCTCAAGGGTCACCTGGAAGACGATCAACTGTCGCCGGCCAAAGTTGAAGAGCTGTTCGGCAAGCAAATGACCGGCACCCTGACCTCGCCATGCGATTGCACCGTGGCCCAGCAAATGGTCGCCAACGGTCAGTACGCCAGCAAGGGCGACGTGATCTTCCAGCTGGTGCCGCGCAATACCGAAGCCAACGTCGAAGCGCGCTTCTCCTATCGCCAGTTCGGTGACGTGCTGCCTGGCACCGCCGTGCGCTTCCAGATCGCCGGCGAAGACAAGACCCGCACCGGCAAGATCGTCAGCAGCACCAGCCTGAAAAGCGCCGATCTGTCTTCCGATATCCGCGTACTGATCCAGCCCGACGAAGCCCTGGACAGCACCCTCGCCGGTCGCCCGGTGGAAGTGAACAGCGACCGTGGCCCGAACCTGAACTGGCTGATCGACAAAGCCATGGCTGCCGGTCTTTAAGTCGAGGACATGCCTGTGACTATCATCAGCCTCCTGAAAACACCGAGTTCCCTGTGGGAGCTGGCTTGCCAGCGATTGGATCACTGCGGTGTAACTGAAAAACCGCGTCAAGCGAATCGCTGGCAAGCCAGCTCCTACAGGGGGCATATGGTGTGCTCGCTGGCGCTGGCTGTGAGTCTGGCCGGTTGCGCCGGCCTGCCCGACCAACGCCTGGCCAACGAAGCCCTCAAGCGCGGTGACACCACCACTGCCGCGGCGAACTACCAGCAGCTGGCAGACCTGGGCTACAGCGAAGCCCAGGTCGGCCTGGCCGACCTTCAAGTCGACAGCCGCGACCCGGCGCAGATGAAACAGGCCGAGGCGACTTACCGCGCTGCCGCCAGCGTCTCCCCGCGTGCCCAGGCTCGCCTCGGTCGCCTGCTGGTGGCCAAGCCCGGCTCCACCGAAGCCGAGCAGCACGAAGCTGAAACCCTGCTGAAAAAAGCCGCCGCCGCTGGCGAAGGCAACACGCTGATCCCGTTGGCGATGCTGTACCTGCAATACCCGCACAGCTTCCCCAACGTCGATGCACAGAAGCAGATCAGCCAATGGCGCGCCGAAGGCAAACCGGAAGCCGGGCTTGCGCAAGTGCTGCTGTATCGCACCCAAGGCACCTACGACCAGCACCTGGATGACGTGGAAAAGATCTGCAAGGCCGCGATCAACACCACCGACATCTGCTACGTCGAACTGGCCACGGTCTATCAGAAAAAGGCCCAGCCTGAACAACAGGCCGAGCTGATCAAACAGATGCAAGCCGGTCATGCTCGCGGCACTGTATCCGCTCAACGCGTGGACAGCGTCGCCCGTGTGCTCGCGGATTCGACCCTGGGCACGCCCGACGAAAAGACCGCGCAATCGCTGCTCGAACCGATCGCCCCAGGCTACCCGGCATCGTGGGTCACGCTCGCGCAACTGCTCTACGATTTCCCCGAACTGGGTGACGTCGATCAGATGATGAAGTACCTGGACAACGGTCGCGCCGCCGATCAACCGCGCGCCGAGCTGTTGCTGGGCAAGCTCTACTACGAAGGCAAGATGGTTCCGGCCGACGCCAAGGTTGCCGAGGAGCATTTCCAGAAAGCCGTTGGCCGCGAAGTCGCCGCCGATTACTACCTCGGTCAGATCTATCGTCGTGGTTACCTGGGCAAGGTCTATCCGCAGAAAGCGCTCGACCATCTGCTGACCGCTGCGCGCAACGGCCAGAACAGCGCCGACTTCGCCATCGCCCAACTGTTCTCCCAAGGCAAAGGCACCAAGCCTGACCCGCTCAACGCATACGTCTTCAGCCAACTGGCCAAGGCCCAGAACACCCCGCAAGCCACCGAGCTTGCGCAAACCCTCGAAGCCCAACTGCCACCTGCGCAATTGGCCGAGGCCCAACGCCTGTTGAAACAGGAACAGTCTGTTCGCGGCAACTTGAGCCAGAACACGCTGCCACTGCACGCCCTGCAAGAAGAAGATGGCGAGGAATCCCTATGAAATTGAATCCATTCATGAAGGCCGGTATCGGCCTGACGTTCGCGCTGATCTGGTCTTGCCCGACGCTCGCTGCGATGACCGAAGAAACCAAGAACTATGGCCTGGACGTGAAAATCACCGGCCAGTCCGAAGACGACCGTGACCTCGGCACTCAGGGCGGCGGCGACGTCAACGGCCTCGGCCTCGACCTGCGTCCTTGGGTTTATGGCGAAAGCGGCGCGTGGAGCGCCTACGCCATGGGTCAGGCGGTGACGTCCACCGACATCATCGAGACCGACACCCTGCAACAATCCGATGGCGCCGAGAACACCGACAACGGTGATCGCGAAACCAAGAAAAACTACCTGGCCATGCGCGAGTTCTGGGTCGGCTACAGCGGCTTCACGCCTTACCCGGGCGAGATCCTGAAGTTCGGTCGCCAGCGCCTGCGCAACGACGACGGCCAGTGGCGCGACACCAACATCGAAGCCCTGAACTGGACCTTCGACACCACTCTGCTGCGCGCCAACGTCGGTATCGCCGAACGCTTCAGCGAGTACCGCACCGACCTGAAAGAGCTGGCGCCGCAAGACAAGGATCGCCTGCACGCCTACGCCGATGCGGCATACCAGTGGACACCGGGCAACTGGGTCGGCATTCGCGGCCACCACACCCACGACGACGGCAAACTCGACTACGCACAACCGGGTGTGCCGGGCGATTCGCTGGACAAGAAGCAGAACGGCGACATCAGCTGGCTCGGTCTCACCGCCGACAGCGACGCTTATAACTGGCGCAATACCAACACCGTCAACTACTGGGGCAGCATCACCGGCATGAGCGGTGACCGCGACACGGTCAACCCGCTGAACGCCGATGGCAGCGCTCCCGCACAAGCCAAACGCAGTGGCGATGTCGACGGCTGGGCCACTGACCTGGGTGTGCGCTTGCGCCTCGATCCGCAATGGCAAGTGGGCGCTGCCTATGCCCGCGCCAGCGAAGACTATGAACAGAACGGTCTGGAAAGTAACCGCTCGAACTACACCGGTACACGTTCGCGTGTGCACCGTTTCGGCGAAGCCTTCCGTGGCGAAATGAACAACCTGCAATCGACCACGCTGTTCGGTTCCTGGATGCTCAACGACGAATACGACGCCAGCCTGATCTACCACAAATTCTGGCGCGTCGACGGCAATAAGCCGGTCGGCAGCAACGGCATCGACGCGGTGCAGAACAACACTGACGACGTGACCGGCGCGATCCTCTCCAGCACCTCCCTGCCGCTGAACGACGGCGAGAAAGACCTCGGTCAGGAGATGGACCTGGTAGTGACCAAGTACTTCAAGCAGGGCCTGCTGCCTGCGTCTATGAGTCAGGCGATCGACGAACCTTCGGCGCTGGTGCGCTTGCGTGGCGGCGTGTTCAAGCCGGGTGATGCGTATGGCAAGGAAGTCGATTCGTACATGCACCGCGCGTTCATCGACGTGATCTGGCGCTTCTGATGCACATTGCGAAGGGAGTCTCCCAGATGAATCATCAAGCCATAAAGGGCTCGATCAGCCTGCTGGCCGGCGCGATGCTGCTGGCCAGTGCGACTGCCTTCGCCAATGTGGAGCCAGTTGCAAAGCCGGCGACCGTGGCCAAGGAACTGCAACAGGCCAAGACCTACACCGTCAGCAGCGCACCGACCGCACCGCTGGAACTGGCCACGCCGAAATTGCCGGACGTGTCCGGCTACACCGCTGAGGCCATCGCCGCGAAAATCGTGCGCAGCAAGGCAGGCAAAATCAGCGTGCGCCGGATGATGCAGGAAGACGCCCTGAAGGACTTCATCGGCGGCGACAACAAGATGGCCGAGTGGGTGGTGCGTCAGCACGGCATCCCCCAGGCGATCTTTGTCGACGACGGCTACATGAACCTCAAGGACCTGGCGAAGAAACTGCCCAAGCAGTACTTCAGCGAAACCTCGCCGGGTGTGTTCCTCGCCAAACTGCCGATCGTGGTCGGCCGTCACGGCATTCTCGAAATCGATAAGCAGACCCAGGAGTTGCGCCTGTCGCAAGAGGCCGGTTCGTTCCTGGTCAACGACGGCCAGCTGTTCGTGCGTGATACCAAAATCACTGGCTGGCGCGAAAAGGACAACGGCCCGGCGACATTCAAATCGCCCAAGGAATTCCGTCCGTTCCTGCTGGCCTGGGGTGGCACCGAGACCTATATCGCCAACAGCAAGATGGCCAGTTTCGGTTACGCCAACAGTAAGTCGTACGGCGTGAGTATTTCCCAATACACGCCGAACATGGCCAAGGTGCTCAAGCGCCCTGAACCGACCGGCTGGATCGTCGGTTCCGAGTTCTCGGACATGTGGTACGGCTTCTACTGCTACGAAACCAGCAACTTCGTGGTCAAGGGCAACACCTACAAAGACAACATCGTCTACGGCATCGACCCGCACGACCGTTCCCACGGTCTGATCATTGCCGACAATACGGTGTACGGGACCAAGAAGAAGCACGGGATCATTATTTCCCGTGAGGTCAACGACAGCTTCATCTTCAACAACCGCAGCTACGACAACAAGTTGTCGGGTCTGGTGATCGATCGGAACAGCGTCAACAACCTGATCGCCCACAACGAGATCTACCAGAACCACACCGACGGCATCACCCTCTACGAGAGTGCCGACAATTTGCTGTGGGGCAACAAAGTCGTGAGCAACCGCCGCCACGGCATCCGCATTCGTAACAGCGTGAACATTCGCCTGTACGAAAACGTTGCGATGGCCAACGGCCTGACCGGCGTGTACGGCCACATCAAAGACCTGAGCAACACCGACCGTGACATCAAGCTCGACCCGTTCGATGCGCAGGTATCGCTGATCGTCGTGGGCGGTGAGCTGGCGGCCAACGGCAGTGGCCCGCTGTCCATCGACTCGCCACTGAGCGTCGAGTTGTATCGCGTGTCCATGCTCGCCCCGACCAAATCCAGCGGCATCAGCTTCTCGGGGATTCTCGGCGAGCGCCAGGATGAAATTCTCGATTTGCTGGTGCGCCAGCAGAAAGCCGTGCTGATCGACCCTGTCGAACGCCAGACCGAAATGCAGGACTGAGGATAATTTTATGCACCCACACTTGATCAAATTACTCAGCCTGTCGGCCCTGACCGCCGGCATTCTCGCGGCCAGCGGCGGCGTGCGTGCCGATGAGGTGCAAGCGCCCAAGTTCAGCGCAGAACCGTGCTGCAGCCTGTGCCCCGCCGCCCACGACGCGAAGAACTACACCACGCGTTATCAGCAGAACTTCACCACGCTGGTACAGGCCCAGGGCGACTGGCTGTTCCGTACGCAAGAAGACTTGCGCACCGAATTCGACACCACCCCGGCCGGCTACAAACGCATGAAGCAACTGCACGATGCGTTCAAGAGCAAAGGCGTGGAACTGGTTGTCGTGTACCAGCCGACCCGTGGCCTGGTGAACCGCAACAAGCTCAACCCGGCCGAGAAAGCCAGCTTCGATTTCGACAAGGCGTTGAGGAACTACAAGTCCATGCTCGGTCGTTTCGCGGCCATGGGTTACGTCGTGCCAGACCTGTCGCCGCTGACCAACGAGTCGTTGCCCGACACCCTGCCCGCCCACGATTTCTACTTCCGTGGCGACCAGCACTGGACCCCTTATGGCGCCCAACGCACGGCGAAAATCGTCGCCGAGAAGGTCAAGCAGCTGCCTGAATTCGCCGACATTCCCAAGCGCGAATTCGAGACCAAAAAGTCGGGTCGCATGGGCAAGACCGGAACATTGCACAACATGGCCGGTCAACTCTGTGGCACCAGCTACGCGATCCAGTACATGGATCAGTTCACCACCGAGCCCAAGGGCGAAGCGGGCGATGGCGATCTGTTCGGCGATTCCGGCAACCCGCAGATCACCCTGGTCGGCACCAGTCACAGTGGCAAGAATTACAACTTCGCCGGTTTCCTCGAAGAGGCCATCGGCGCTGACATTCTCAACGTGGCGTTCCCCGGCGGTGGCCTGGAAGGTTCGATGCTGCAGTACCTGGGCAGCGACGAATTCCAGAAGAACCCGCCGAAAATTCTCATCTGGGAATTCTCGCCGCTCTATCGCCTCGACCAGGAAACCATCTACCGCCAGATGATGGCGCTGCTGGACAACGGTTGCGAAGGCAAGGATGCACAGATGTCCGGCAGCGCCACGCTCAAGCCGGGCAAGAACGAATTGATGGTCAACAGCAAAAACCTCGACCTGCGCAACAGCAGTCACCAGGTCGACATCCGCTTCGCCGACACCTCGGTGAAAACCCTGCAAGCCACCCTCTGGTACATGAACGGTCGCCACGAGGACATCAAGATCGACAAACCGGAAACCTCCGACACTGACGGACGTTTCGCCTTCGAGTTGCGCACGGACGAAGACTGGGCCTCGCAGAACCTGCTGGCCGTCGAAGTCCAGGGCCCGGAACAAGCGGGCGCCGCGCCACAGAAAGTCGAAGCGAAAATCTGCAAACGCAACGTATTCCCGAGCGCTGAGCAACGTACCGCTTCGGCCGGGCAATGAGGTCTGCTATGCGAAATCCGAAAATTGCAAAACTGTTGGCACCGACGCTGTTGAGCCTGGCGATGTTCGCGGGCGCGACTCAGGCCGCGGCGCCATTGCGTCCGCCACAGGGCTATTTTGCGCCGATCGAGAAAGTCAAAACCGGCGACAAGAGCGAAGGCTGCGATGCGCTGCCGACGCCCTACACCGGCTCGCTGCAATTTCGCAGCAAGTACGAAGGCTCGGACAAAGCCCGTTCGACCCTGAACGTACAGTCTGAAAAAGCCTTCCGCGACAGCACCGCCGACATCACCAAAATGGAACGTGGCACCAGCAAGCGCGTGATGCAATTCATGCGTGACGGTCGCCCGGAACAGTTGGAGTGCACGTTGAACTGGCTCACCGCGTGGGCCAAGGCCGATGCGTTGATGTCCAAGGACTTCAACCACACCGGCAAGTCGATGCGCAAATGGGCGTTGGGCAGTATGGCGTCTTCATACATTCGCCTGAAGTTTTCCGACTCCCATCCGCTGGCCAACCATCAGCAAGAGTCGCAGCTGATCGAAGCCTGGTTCAGCAAGATGGCCGATCAGGTGGTCAGCGACTGGGACAACCTGCCGCTGGACAAGACCAACAACCACTCGTACTGGGCCGCCTGGTCGGTGATGGCCACGTCCGTCGCCACCAACCGCCGCGACCTGTTCGACTGGGCCGTGAAGGAATTCAAGGTCGGCGCTAACCAGGTCGACGCCGACGGTTACCTGCCCAACGAACTCAAGCGTCAGCAACGGGCGCTGGCGTACCACAACTACGCCCTGCCGCCGCTGGCGATGATCGCCAGTTTCGCTCAGGTCAACGGTGTGGACTTGCGTCAGGAAAACAACGGCGCGTTGAAACGCCTGGGTGATCGCGTGCTCGCCGGGGTGAAAGACCCGGATGAGTTCGAAGAAAAAAACGGCAAGGAACAGGACATGACCGACCTGAAGGTCGACTCGAAATTCGCCTGGCTCGAACCGTTCTGCTCGCTCTACACCTGCGCGCCGGATGTGCTGGAGAAGAAGCATGACATGCAACCGTTCAAGACCTTTCGCCTGGGCGGCGACCTGACCAAGGTCTACGACCCGGCCAATGAAAAGGGCAAGGGTTCTTAACGCAAATCCTTTGTAGGAGCCGGCTTGCTGGCGATGGCGGTATGACATTCACCATCGATGTCGACTGATCTGCCGCCTTCGCCAGCAAGCCGGCTCCTACAAGGGATCGCGGTGGCTTGAATGCAATACATCCCCCCGGATTTCTGTGGGGGGTTTGGGGGGGCCGTTGGCCCTTGACTGTTGGTTAAACATGGAGAGATCGGGATGGTATTTTCATCCAACGTGTTCCTGTTTCTGTTCTTGCCGATCTTTCTCGGCTTGTACTACCTGAGCGGGCAACGCTATCGCAATTTGCTGCTGCTGATTGCCAGCTACATGTTCTACGCCTGGTGGCGTGTGGACTTTTTGGCACTGTTCGCGGCCGTCACGCTGTGGAACTACTGGATCGGCCTGAAAGTCGGTGCCGCAGGCGTCAGGACCAAACCGGCGCAGCGCTGGCTGCTGCTCGGCGTGGTCGTCGACCTGTGCATCCTCGGCTACTTCAAGTACGCCAACTTCGGCGTCGACAGCATCAACGCGATGATGACGTCGGTGGGCCTTGAGCCGTTCATCCTGACCCACGTGCTGTTGCCGATCGGGATCTCGTTCTACATTTTCGAGTCCATCAGCTACATCATCGACGTCTACCGTGGTGACACCCCGGCGACCCGTAACCTGATCGACTTCGCCGCATTCGTGGCGATCTTCCCGCACCTGATCGCCGGCCCCGTGCTGCGTTTCCGCGACCTGGCCGATCAGTTCAACAACCGCACCCACACCCTCGACAAATTCTCCGAGGGCTGCACGCGGTTCATGCAGGGTTTCATCAAGAAGGTCTTCATCGCCGACACCCTCGCGGTGGTGGCCGACCATTGCTTTGCCCTGCAAAACCCGACCACGGGCGATGCCTGGCTCGGCGCCCTGGCCTACACCGCGCAGTTGTATTTCGACTTCTCCGGCTACAGCGACATGGCCATCGGCCTGGGCTTGATGATGGGTTTCCGCTTCATGGAAAACTTCAAGCAGCCGTACATCAGCCAGTCGATCACCGAGTTCTGGCGCCGCTGGCACATCAGCCTGTCGACCTGGTTGCGTGACTATCTGTACATCACCCTCGGCGGCAATCGCAAAGGCACGCTGATGACCTATCGCAACCTGTTCCTGACCATGCTGCTCGGTGGTCTGTGGCACGGCGCGAACATCACCTACATCGTCTGGGGTGCATGGCACGGCATGTGGCTGGCGATTGAAAAAGCCCTTGGCCTGAACACCTCGCCGCGCAGCATCAACCCGATCCGCTGGGCGCTGACCTTCCTGCTGGTGGTGATGGGCTGGGTGATTTTCCGTGCCGAGAACCTGCACGTTGCCGGTCGCATGTACGGCGCGATGTTCAGCTTCGGCGACTGGTCGCTGTCGGAACTCAATCAGGCCAGCCTCACCGGCCTGCAAGTGGCAACACTGATCGTGGCTTACGTGACCCTGGCGTTCTTCGGCATCCGTGACTTCTACAGCAATCAGCCGCCTGCCAAGACCAAGCCTGCGGTGAACGTCGACAGCGACGGCCCGGCCGCCACCGAACCAGGCCTGATCAAAGCCGCGCCTGGGGATAACCCGGCGAGCATCCACCAGCCTGGCTACACCGTCGGCGTCGACGCCCAGGTGCAACCGGCCTACTGGACCGCTGACTGGTCGCGCTATGCCATGCGTGCGCTGGTGTTGCTGCTGTTCATCGCCTCGATTCTCAAACTCTCGGCGCAAAGCTTCTCGCCGTTCCTTTACTTCCAGTTCTGAGGGATCTGACCATGACCCGCTCATTACGCATCTTCTACATCGCCCTGTTCCTGGTGACGCTGCTCGCCCTGGGCGTGTGGTCGGTTCGCAGCTTCCTGGGCTTCAGCACCAACGCCGATGCGACGGTGCTCAACGGCCGCTGGACCAAGGCTGTGGAAACCCACTACGACGACGAGTTTCCGATCAAGCGCCTGGGCACCAACCTCTGGGCCGCACTGGATTTCAAACTGTTCAACGAAGGTCGTCCGGGCGTGGTGCTCGGTCGCGATCAGTGGTTGTACAGCGATGAAGAATTCCACCCGATCGTCAACGAAGAGTTGAACCTGCAAGGCAACTACGCGCTGGTCGAAGGCGTGCGCCAAACGCTGAAAGCCAAAGGCGTGCAACTGGTGATGGCGGTGGTGCCGGCCAAGGTGCGCCTGTACCCGGAACACCTCGGTGAGGTGAAACCGGCCAGCATCCACGCCAACCTGTACAAGGATTTCCACCAGCGCCTGGCCGCTGACCGGATTCCTGCACCTGACCTGCTCGGCCCGCTGATGCAGGCCAAGCAGAACGGCCAGCAAGTGTTCCTGCGCACCGACACGCACTGGACGCCACAAGGTGCCGAGATCGCCGCCAATCGTTTGGCCAAGACCATCGCCGACAAGTACCCGCTGAGCGGCGAGCCGCAGCGCTTCGTCACCGAGCCTGCGGAAACCATCACGCACAAGGGCGACCTGCGTCTGTTCCTGCCACTGGACCCGCTGTTCGAAAACCTGATGCCCAAGCAAGAGCCCTTGCAGAAGCGCAATACGGTCGCGGCGCAAGATCAGCCCGCCGGCGACGACGCCCTGTTCGCCAACACTGAAGTGCCGGTGGCCCTGATCGGCACCAGCTACAGCGCCAATCCGAACTGGAACTTCGTCGGTGCGCTCAAGCAAGCGCTCAACAGTGACGTGGTCAATTACGCCGAAGACGGCCACGGCCCGATTCTGCCGATGCTCAGCTACCTCAAAAGCGACGCTTTCAAGAACAGCCCGCCCCAAGTGCTGATCTGGGAGTTCCCTGAACGATATCTGCCTGTGAACAACGAAATCGGCGACGCCGACCCGCAGTGGGTCGCAGAGCTTAAACAAGCCGGCGCCCGCCAACAAAACGTAGCCATCAACACTAAATCCGAGACGCCCGACCGGGCGCAAAACTGAAAGAGAGAGGTACTACCATGACTTTCACGACTACTCCTCGTCGTCTCGCCAAGACCTTTGCACTGGTTGCTGGTATGAGTGTGCTTTCGATGCAGGCCTTCGCCGCTGGCGACTCCGCGCTCTACGGCCCGACCGCCCCGAAAGGCTCGTCCTTCGTGCGTATCTTCAACGCCAGTAACGCCGAAGTCAGCGCCACCGTCGGCAGCACCAACCTGAGTGATGTCGCGCCGTTGGCCAGCAGTGACTTCAGCTTCATGCCGGGCGGCGACTACAGCGCCAAGGTCGGCAGCCAGACCCTGCCGGTGAAACTGGCCGGCGATCACTATTACACCCTGGTCAACAACGCCAGCGGCGCGCCGCAACTGATTGAAGAGCCGCCGTTCAAGAACAAGCAGAAATCCCTGGTGCGTGTGCAAAACCTCAGCGACAAGGCGCTGACCCTGAAAACCGCCGACGGCAAGACCGACGTGGTCCCGAACGTTGCGCCCAAGGGTCGTGGCGAGCGTGAAATCAACCCGGTCAAAGTCAGCCTGGCGCTATACGATGGCGCAACGAAAGTCGGCGACGTGAAACCCGTCGCCCTGGAACGCGGTGAAGCGGCAGTGCTGTACGTCACCGGTAACGGCAGCAGCCTGTCGCCAGTCTGGGTAAAACGCCCGGTCTCGACGCGCTAAACAATTTTTACCAGGACTGACCGCAAACACAGCCCCTGTAGGAGCTGGCTTGCCAGCGATGGCGTCCTCAAGGTT
Source organism: Pseudomonas sp. P8_241 (assembly GCF_034008315.1). Taxonomy (NCBI): domain Bacteria; kingdom Pseudomonadati; phylum Pseudomonadota; class Gammaproteobacteria; order Pseudomonadales; family Pseudomonadaceae; genus Pseudomonas; species Pseudomonas sp. P8_241. Next base: position 5,525,554 of record NZ_CP125377.1, read on the forward strand.
CCCATCGCCAGCAAGCCGGCTCCTACAAGGGAGTCGAGTCAGCCTTGGACACGGAACAAAAACAAGAGTGAAACGACACAACGTTCGTCGCTCTAACCAAACGATTTGCAAGGAGTAACAACATGATTCCGGTGATCTTGTCAGGTGGTAGCGGTTCGCGTCTTTGGCCGCTTTCGCGTAAGCAGTTCCCTAAACAGTTCCTGGCCCTGACCGGCGAGCACACTTTGTTCCAGCAAACCCTGGAACGCCTGGTGTTCGACGGCATGGACACGCCAATCGTGGTCTGCAACAAGGACCACCGTTTCATCGTCAATGAGCAACTGACTGCGCGCAAACTCGAAACCCAGCGCATCCTGATGGAACCGTTCGGTCGCAACACGGCGCCGGCCGTGGCCCTGACCGCGATGATGCTGGTCAATGAAGGTCGCGACGAGCTGATGCTGGTGCTGCCGGCCGACCACGTGCTGGAAGACCAGAAAGCCCTGCAACGCGCCCTGGCCCTGGCCACCGTCGCGGCCGAAAACGGCGAGATGGTGCTGTTCGGCGTGCCGGCGACCAAACCGGAAACCGGTTACGGCTACATCAAGTCGACCAACGATTCGCTGCTGCCTGAAGGCGTCAGCCGTGTTTCGCACTTCGTCGAAAAACCCGACGTGAAACGCGCCACCGAGTACGTGCAGTCCGGCGGCTACTTCTGGAACAGCGGCATGTTCCTGTTCCGCGCCAGCCGTTTCCTTGAAGAGCTGAAAAAGCACGATCCGGACATCTACGACACTTGCCTGCTGACCCTGGAACGCAGCGCTCAGGACGCAGATACCGTCACCATCGACGAAGCCACCTTCGCCTGCTGCCCGGACAACTCCATCGACTACTCGGTGATGGAAAAAACCCAGCGCGCCTGCGTAGTCCCGCTGACCGCGGGCTGGAGCGATGTCGGTTGCTGGTCGTCGCTGTGGGAAGTCAATGCCAAAGACGCCAACGGCAACGTCACCAAAGGCGACGTGGTGATCCAGGACAGCAAAAACTGCATGATCCACGGCAACGGTAAACTGGTGTCGGTGATCGGCCTGGAAAACATCGTCGTGGTCGAAACCAAGGACGCCATGATGATCGCCCACAAGGACAAGGTCCAAGGCGTGAAACAGATGGTCAACACCCTCAACGAACAGGGCCGCAGCGAAACCCAGAACCACTGCGAGGTCTACCGTCCGTGGGGCTCCTACGACTCGGTGGACATGGGCGGTCGTTTCCAGGTCAAGCACATCTCGGTCAAGCCGGGCGCATGTCTGTCGCTGCAAATGCACCACCACCGCGCCGAACACTGGATCGTGGTCAGCGGCACGGCTGAAGTGACCTGCGATGAGAACGTGTTCCTGCTCACCGAGAACCAGTCGACCTACATTCCGATCGCTTCGGTGCACCGCCTGCGTAACCCGGGCAAAATCCCGCTGGAGATTATTGAAGTGCAGTCGGGCAGCTACCTGGGCGAAGACGATATCGAGCGGTTTGAGGATATCTACGGTCGCTCGACGCCAATCGAGCGTGGCGTGTCGGTGAAAACCATCGCGCAGTAAACCTGCAGTTAAAAAGAAGCCCCCATCCAGGCCACTGCGTCCCCTATCCGCAGTAGTTTGGGTGGGGGCTTTTTTTGTCAGGTTTTTGTATTGCCTCCACCGACCCCATCGCTGGCAAGCCAGCTCCCACAGGTTTCAGCGGTGAACACCTATCTTGTGAACACCCGCAAACACTGTGGGAGCTGGCTTGCCAGCGATTAGGCCGGCACAGACACCATAACAATCAGCCCATCGCCAACCCCACCTGCGCTTAGGTAGGATGGTCTCCTCTACTCCCGAGGTTGGCGCGTCATGTTTATCGGTATCCTGCTGGTCATTACCTGGCTGATCCTGCTACTGCGCTACCCGGCCAAAGCCTTGCCCGTCTCGGTTGCCGCCGCTGTGGGGCTCGGCATCGTCGCCACCTGGGTCATCTGGATGGACCACCGCGAGCTCAAGCAGCTGCAACGCCTGGAGCTGCGCATCAGTTATGCGCCGCAGCACTGCCCTCCCGACCGTCCGCTGCAATTGACCATGAACAATGGCAACGACGTGCCGTTGACCGAATTACGCTGGCGAGTCGCGGCCTATGCGCCCGGTGACACCGTCAATCTGGCCGACAATCAATACACCGCCCCACGCTATCGCGGTCCCGGCGAATTACAGGCCGGTGGCCGTTGGGAAGACTGCCTGCCCATGCCGCCGCTACGTCCCGGCTACCGCCCGGAAACCCTGGAGTTTCGCGCCGAGCGTTTGCAAGGCAGTTTTTCCGACTGATTCCTCCCCCTTTTTTGCACAAGGAATGCGCCATGCCCGTTGCGTTGATTACCGGTTGTTCCAGCGGCATCGGCCGTGCCCTCGCTGATGTGTTCAAGGCTGCCGGCTACGAGGTCTGGGCCAGCGCGCGCAGGACTGAAGATGTTGCCGCGCTGAACGCTGCCGGATTCACGGCCGTGCGATTGGACGTTAACGATGGCGTGGCACTCGAAGCGCTGAGCAAACGTATCAACCATGAGCGCGGTGGGCTCGATGTGCTGATCAACAACGCAGGATATGGCGCGATGGGGCCGTTGCTCGATGGCGGCGTACCGGCGATGCAGCGTCAGTTTGAAACCAACGTGTTTTCTATCGTCGGCGTCACTCGCGCGATGTTTCCCGTGCTGCGTCGGACCAAAGGGATCGTGGTCAACATCGGCAGCGTGTCGGGTATTCTGGTCACACCGTTCGCCGGCGCCTACTGCGCGTCGAAAGCCGCCGTCCATGCCTTGAGCGATGCCTTGCGCATGGAGTTGGCACCCTTTGGTGTACGGGTCATGGAAGTCCAGCCGGGCGCCATCGCCTCCAGTTTTGCCAAGAACGCCGGTCATGAAGCCGAACAACTGATCAGCGAGCAGTCGCCGTGGTTTCCGTTGCGTGAGGGCATCCGTGCCAGAGCCAAAGCCTCGCAAGACAACCCGACCCCGGCCAGCGAGTTTGCCGCCGGGTTGCTCAAGGCAGTGCAACAAGCAAAGCCACCACGGCTGATACGCCTGGGCAATGGAAGTCGAGCGCTGCCGTTGCTGGCGGGGTTGGTGCCCAAGGGTTTGCTGGAGTCCGGGTTGATGAAGCGGTTCGGGTTGCGTGGGCAGCTTTGAAACCGAGTCGCCTGCAATCGCGAGCAAGTTTGCTCCTACAAGGTTCTGTTGCGTAGCTCAGATAGCATTTCAACCCTGGATCCCCGCGAAGGGGCCGGCACATTTTTTACAAAATTGCAGGAAACAGCACAATGACCGACTACACAAAATATTTCGATGAAGTCATCCAGGCCCACGTCGCCATCGAACAATGGCTGGCCGAGGAGCGTGCCGCGTCCGAACTCGAAAACCTGTTGTCGCGTTTTTCGCCTGAGTTTTCCATGGTCTCGCCCTTGGGTCGGGTCCTGGATTTTGATGCGCTGAGTGAGCTGTTCACGCTCGCGGGTGGCAAGAAGCTCGGCTTTCGCATCGAACTCAGCGAACTGTGTGGCATTGCGTTGCACGATGGCGGCGCGACCGTGAGTTATCGCGAGCAGCAGACCGATGCGACCGGACAGCATTCGGATCGCCGTTCGACGGTGGTGTTCGAGAAGGCCGAGGGCAGGATTTTCTGGCGCCACCTGCAGGAGACGTTTTGCTGAAACACCCTCTGTAGGAGCGAGCTTGCTCGCGTTCCATCGCGAGCAAGCTCGCTCCTACAATCCTGTTACAACCACCGTACAGGTAATCCCCGCCGCCAACAGCACGCCCTCGGGCACTTCATCGATGTGAATCCGCACCGGCACCCGCTGCGCCAGGCGCACCCAGTTGAAAGTCGGGTTCACATCCGCAATCAGCTCGCGGCTCTCAGGGTTGTCGCGGTCGTAGATACCGCGCGAGATGCTTTCCACATGGCCCTTGAGCACTTCGCCGCTCATCAGTTGCATCTCGGCTTTGTCACCGACGCGCACGTGGGGCAGTTTGGTTTCTTCGAAGAAGCCGTAGACCCAGAACGAGTTCATGTCGACCACGGCCATTTTCGCTTCGCCGATACGCGCGTAATCGCCGCGATGGACGTTGAGGTTGGTCACGTAGCCGTCCACCGCGGAACGCACTTCGGTGCGTTTGAGGTTGAGTTCGGCGGCTTCCAGCTGTGCCTGGGCGTGCTGGTAATCGGCCAGGGCCGAGTCGGCTATGTTGCTGGCGTCGTCGCGGTTTTCCCGGGAGATCACCAGGTTGTCCAGATCGGCGCGACGATGGGCGTTGACCTTGCGCATCTCCCACGTCGCCTTGCGCGAGGCGACCAGGCTCTGGGCCTGCTTGACCGCCAGGCGATAGTGCTCAGGGTCGATCTGCATCAACAGGTCACCCTTTTTCACCAACTGGTTGTCACGCACCGGCACGTTCACCACTTCGCCGGTGACGTCGGCGGCGACGTTGATGATATCGGCACGCACCCGGCCATCGCGGGTCCAGGGTGTGTTCATGTAGTGCTCCCACAGGGAGCGGCCGATCCACAGCGCCAGGGCCAGCACCAGCAAGGTCGCGAGCAGGCTGAAAAGCTTTTTCATCAGGGCATTCCCAGTGAGAGTCAACGGTAGACAGTCAGCGCCAACGCACCGAACAGACAGGTAAACAGGCTCAGGCGCAGCAGCGCCGGGTGCCAGAAGAAGCGGTACAGATCGAAGCCGGACAGGAACCGGTCGAGCGCCCAGGCCAACGCCGCCGCGATAAAGAACATCAGGGTCATGGTCGGCATGTAGACGCCGTGGAAGGCGATTTCACGAGGCATGTTCAAGTCCTTCAGGCTTGGCGATTGCGTAAGCGGCGAGCGGTGATTGCGGGTCCAGCAACGAGGTGCGGATGAAGTGCAGATAGCTTTTCACCCGACGCAAAGCCGAGGTATCGAAGTGCGGGGCGAAGGGTTCGTCAGTCGACTGCACGCGGCTGATCGCGTGATCCACGGCGACCAGTGCGCGCTCCAGGTTGTTGCTGCCCGGTTGCAGGAACAGCCGCACCAGCGCCCGCCCCATCACCCGGATCGCCTGGCGCCACGGCTGGGATTCGGCATAGGCCGGATGCACAGGCAGAATCGCCTGTTCCTTGCGCAACTCGATGATCGCGTGGCCGACTTCCAGCACCACGAACATCCAGCGCAGCAGGTCGCGCTGCACGTGCGGCTGCCCTGCAGCCAGGCCGTAAGCCTGATGCAGCAGGTCGCGGGTGCGGCTTTCGAAACTCGACGCCAGCCCCTTGAGCTTGCCGCTGATGGCGTACACCACCTGACCACGCAGATCCTGCTCCAGCCGACGCCATAACCAGCGACTGTTCGGTGGCAAAATAATCGCCCCGGCCGCCGCGCACACCAGCATGCCGAGCACCATGGCGATGTAGTCGTTGATGAAGGTATACGGGTTGTAGACAGTCAGGTTGTCCGGCACCGAGCCGGTGCTGAAAAAGATCAGCAACCCGAGGCCGACACCGGCGTATTGCGGGCGTGAGGTCAGGAACGAACCGAGTACGATCACCGGCGCCAGCATCACGCACAACAGTGCAAAACCGTCGATCCACGGGAAGATGAAAAACATCTCGACGAAGCCGATCAGCGCACCGAGAAACGTACCGCAGGCCATCTGGAAGGCCATGCGTTTAGGGTTCGGCGTGGCGGCGGACAGGCCTACGGTGGCGGCGGCGATCAGGGTCATGGTCGCGCCGCTCGGCCACGCGGTGGCGACCCAGTAGCTGCCCAGCACCACCAGAATGAACGCCGCGCGAATCCCCGATGCGGCGGCGGCCATCCAGTTGGTTTGCGGGGTGAACGGTTCATCCCATTGCTCCCGCGCATGGCTGTGTTCGGCCAATGAGGCGTGGGTCTGTGCATAACTGTGCAGGTCGTCGACGAAGCGATACAGAAGCTCGTACGCGGTGTGGAAATCCAGTTGCTCGGCGTCGCTCGGCGCACTCTCCTGAAAGGTCGCCCGCAGGCTGCGCACTCGCGCTGGCAAGCCTTCTTTGTAGGCAGTCAATACCGTGACCAGACGCGCCGCATCCGCGCTGGTCAGGGATCGGCCGCTGTAGCCGTCGAGCAATTCGGCCAGGTCTTGCAAACCCGGTTTGATCGCCGCCACCACCTGATCCGCCGCACTGCTACGCAGGCGTTCAAGCAATTGATGCAAGGCGTTGAAGCGCGTGGTGATGCCCATGAACTCGCTGTTCAAACGACTGAGCCGACCGTTGCGCCGACGCATGTGCGGGTCCTCGAATACGGTGACACTACGCAAGCCTTCCAGGCCCACCGCCTCGGCAATAAAGCGCACGTTGCCCGCTTCGAACGCATCGCGCTGACTGCGCCCGCGCAAGCCATCGGTGACAAACAGGGCAAACACGCCGAAGCGCTGATACAAGGCGTTGCGCATCGCCGCGCTGGCGGTTTGCGGCAGGATCGCGGCACTGACCAGGGTCGCGCAGAGAATCCCCAGGGAGATTTCCAGTACCCGCCAAACCGCCGCCATGAACGCGCCATCGGGATGCGCCAGCGCGGGCAAACCAACCATCGCTGCGGTGTAGCCGGCAAGCACAAAACCGTAGGCGCGAAAGTTACGGCAACGCGCCGCGCCGGCCGAACAGATGCCGACCCAGATCGCCAGCGAGCCGAGGAACAGTTCGGTGTTCTGCGCAAACAAGGCAATCAGCGCGACCATCACCGTCGAGCCGGCCAAGGTGCCGAGAAAACGGTAGAAACTCTTGGCGAACACCTGACCGCTTTGCGGTTGCATGACAATAAACACGGTGATCATCGCCGTGCGCGGCTGCGGCAGCTCCAGGCGCATGGCCAGCCACAGCGTCAGGAACGCGGCGATCAGGACCTTGAATATGTACACCCAGGTCACGCCGTCACTGCGTGCCCAGTCAAAGAAACCCCGGCGCCATTCAAGGGAGTACAGCCAGCGCAAAGGTGCGGGCAAGGGAGTCATGAAATCCTGCTCAGTAAAATTCAAACACGGTTCGGAACTTGTGGGAGCCAGCCTGCTGGCGATGGCGGAGTATCAGTCGACATCAATGTTGGAGTGCCAACCTCATAGCCAGCAGGGCAGCGCCCACAGGAATTACATTCACCTCAGCAGAACCGGGGTTTTAGGTGGCTGGGTTTGTTCGACTTTCGGCACATCGTTGCCCGCACCCAGTCCACCACCGAGCGCCGTCACCAGTTCGGCATGAGCACTTAAACGCGCCGCTTGCACCTGCTGCTGCACTTGCTGCTGCTTGAACAGCAACGTCTGGGCATTGAGCACGTTGAGGTAATCGGTGAGGCCACGCTGGTAGGCGATCATCGCGATGTCGTAGGTCCTCTGCGCCGCGCCCACCGACTCGGTGGCGAAGGCCTGCTGCTTGTCCATGGACTCGCGGCGGATCAACTGGTCGGAGATGTTTTTCAGCGCGTTGACCAGGGTCTGGTTGTAATGCGCCACAGCGAGGTCATACCCGGCCGAGGCTTCACCCAGCTGTGCGCGCAGACGTCCGCCGTCGAATATCGGCAAGGAAATCGCCGGGCCGACCGTGTAATTGAGTTTCTTGCCGGTCAGGAACTCCAGCACCCCGCCGCCGGTAGCCATGTAGCCGAGGCTGCCCACCAGATCGACGTTCGGGTAGAAACCGGCGTGAGCGACATCGATCCCTCGCGCCTGCGCCGCCACCTGCCAGCGACTGGCGACCACGTCTGGGCGCTGGCCGAGCAATTGCGCCGGTAGCGACGATGGCAATTTCAGTGCCGCACCTAACGACAGCGTCGGACGCCGCAACTGCGCGCCCTCGCCCGGCCCTTTGCCGGCCAGAGCGGCCAGTTGATTGCGACTCAGGGCGATCTCTTCGTCCAGTGCATCGATCTGGCGATGAGTTTCCGGCAGCGGCGTTTCGGCCTGACTGACTTCGAAATGGGTGCCGATGCCACCGTCCAAACGTTTCTGCGCCAGGTCGAGGATTTGCTGTTGCTGCTTGAGGGTCGCTTCAACGATGTCGCGCTGCGCGTAATGCAACGAGAGCTCGATGTAGACGCGCACGATGTTGTTCTGCAATTCGAGCCGGGCCTGGCGCGCTTCGGCGACCGTCATGTGCGCCATGTCGACGGCGCGCTCGCTGGCATTGCTTTCGCGACCCCACAGGTCGAGGGCGTAGCTCAAGCCCAGCGCGGCGTTGTTGTCCCAGGTGGTGCTGTTGGCCAGATCACCGGGGCCGTAGAACTGATCGGTCGGCCAGTTGTGCCGCTTGAGGGTGGCGTCGCCGTTGATCTGCACCGACTCCGCGGCTTCGGCGACACCGGCCATGGACCTTGCCTGACGCACTCGGGCAGCGGCCATGGCCAGGCTCGGGCTGCCTTGTACAGCGAGATCGATCCAACTGTTCAGTTGCGAGTCGCCATAGGCCTGCCACCATTGCGCGGTAGGCCAATGTGCATCCTGGGCGGCGCTCTGGATGGCGTCGTCGGTGGCCAGTGAATTGGCTTGCAGCGCCTCGCCCTGTGGGGCAATACCTGCGGTTCCGATACAGCCGCCGATTGCCAGGGTTAAAGCCAAAACACTGAGCGGCTGAAGCGCTCTGCTGATGCGACGCGGCACTGCTGCGATTTCCTGAAAATAGGGGGGATAACGAGATCTTGTGGAGCCGGCTTGCTGGCGTTGCAGACACCGCGCTGCATCTGGATGACAGCAGCGATGCCATCGCCAGCAAGCCGGCTCCTACAGTCCGCGCAATTCTATGGGTGGGCTTTGATGGCGATAAGCTGGGATTCTTGTGAATCTTTGTTACCGTTAACGAGATAATCCCAATGTAGGGGGTCACGGCCCCTGAAACTTCGTGTCACAATTTGCTATTCGCCCAGAGAGCACCCCATGGACACTTTGCAAAACATGCGCGCCTTCAGTTACGTGGCCGAGGCCGGAAGCTTCACCGCCGCCGCCGTGCAACTGGACACCACCACGGCCAACGTCTCGCGCGCGGTCTCCAACCTGGAAGCCCACCTGCAAACCCGACTGCTCAACCGAACGACCCGCCGCATCGCCTTGACCGAAGCCGGCAAACGCTATTTGTTGCGCTGCGAGCAAATCCTGGCTTATGTCGAAGAAGCCGAAGCCGAAGCCAGCGACGCCCACGCACGCCCCGCCGGGCAACTGAAAGTGCACACCATGACCGGTATCGGCCAGCACTTCGTGATCGACGCCATCGCCCGCTATCGCAAGACCCACCCGGACGTGACATTCGACCTGACCCTGGCCAACCGCGTGCCGGACCTGCTCGACGAGGGTTACGACGTGTCCATCGTCCTCGCCAGCGAACTGCCAGACTCGGGCTTTGTGTCCCAGCGCCTGGGCATCACCTACAGCATCGTTTGCGCCTCCCCGGCCTACGTCAAAGCCAACGGCTGCGCGCAGAAACCCAGCGACCTGCTCAACCACGCCTGCCTGCGTCTGGTAAGCCCGGTGATTCCCCTGGAAAAATGGGCCTTCGACGGCCCGGAAGGCCAGGAAATGGTCACAATCAACAGCTCACCGTTCCTGGTGAACTCCGCCGACGCCATGAAAACCGCGATCACCAGCGGCATGGGCGTTGGGGTTTTACCGTTGTACGCAGCCATCGACGGCTTGCGCGACGGCACGCTGGTGCGCGTGATGCCCCAGTACCGATCTCAGGAACTGAATCTGTATGCGATCTATCCGTCGCGGCAGTATCTGGATGCCAAGATCAAGACGTGGGTGGAGTATTTGCGCGGGTCACTGCCGGAGTTGTTGGCGGCGCATCAGGCGGAATTGGCGGCGTATGAATTGAGCGGGAGTCTGGGCGGAGTTCGGGTGGCGAATTAATGTGGCAAGCCAGCGCCTGCAAAGATCCTGAGAGGCCTGATTTCCTGTAGGAGCCGGCTTGCTGGCGAAGGCAACCTTGAATATTGCATCGATTTCGAGCCCATTCGCTGGCAAGCCAGTTCCTACAGGGATCGCTGCGAATCCATAAGTTGCCTTTACCGAAGAAAACTTCGGCTATAAGGCCGCAAAGCCCAAGCCAAACTGACAGCGCCGTCAGTTAGCCGTCACCTTCCCGACCCCCAAACAGGTTTATAAAGGAAACTACCCACACTTCCGACCCGGCGCCTCACTCGCATGCGAATCCAGCAAAAACCCGCCCTGCTCGTCGCCCTTCTGATCATCCTGGCAGCGCTGGGCCTGTGGTACGCCAGCAAACCGGGCAAAACCAAACTCGCCACCCCCTCCGCCATCCCGGTACGCGTTGTGAATGTCACTGAAAAAGACGTGCCGCGCTACGTCAGCGGCATCGGCTCGGTCCTGTCCCTGCACAGCGTCGTGGTCCGCCCGCAGATCGACGGCATCCTCACCAGAATCCTGGTCAAGGAAGGCCAACTGGTGAAAAAAGGCGACCTGCTGGCCACCATCGACGACCGCTCGATTCGCGCCAGCCTCGACCAGGCCCAGGCACAATTGGGCGAAAGTCAGGCACAACTGCAAGTGGCGCTGGTCAACCTCAAGCGTTACAAGCTGCTCAGTGTCGACGACGGCGTTTCCAAGCAGACCTATGACCAGCAACAAGCCTTGGTCAATCAGCTCAAAGCCACCGCCCAGGGCAATCAAGCTTCCATCGATGCTGCTCAGGTGCAGTTGTCCTACACGCAGATTCGCTCGCCAGTCACCGGTCGCGTCGGCATTCGTACAGTGGATGAAGGCAACTTCTTGCGCATGACCGACACCCAAGGCCTGTTCACCGTGACCCAGATCGACCCGATCGCCGTGGAATTCTCCCTGCCCCAGCAAATGCTGCCGACCCTGCAAGGCCTGATCAGCGACCCACAGCACGCCCGGGTCAAGGCCTACATTGGTGCCGACACCGATGGCGAAACCGGCAACCTCCTCGGCGAAGGCCACCTGACCCTGATCGACAACCAGATCAACGCCAATACCGGCACCATCCGCGCCAAGGCCGAATTCGACAATGCCGGGCAGAAACTCTGGCCGGGCCTGCTGGTGACGGTAAAAATTCAGACAGCGCTGGATAAAGATGCGCTGGTCGTACCGCCCAACGTCGTACAGCGCGGCCTCGATCAACATTTCGTTTACCGCCTCAAGGGCGACAAGGTCGAAGCCGTCCCGGTGCAGATGGTCTATCAAGACAGCGGTTTGAACATCATCAAAGGCGTGCAGGCCGGTGATCAATTGGTCAGCGATGGCCAGTCGCGTCTCAAGCCCGGTTCGGTGGTGCAGGTGCTGACCGATCCACCGCAGGTGGTGCAATCGGAGACGACGCCATGAAGGGCCACGGCTCGGTTTCCGCGTGGTGCATTGATCACCCTGTCGCGACCATTCTGCTGACCTTCGCCTTGGTACTGCTGGGCGCGATTGCCTTCCCGCGACTGCCCATCGCGCCACTGCCAGAAGCTGAATTCCCAACCATCCAGGTCGCTGCGCAACTGCCCGGCGCCAGCCCGGAAACCATGGCGTCGTCGGTGGCCACACCACTGGAAGTGCAATTCAGCGCCATCCCCGGCGTGACCCAGATGACGTCGAGCAGCGCGCTCGGCTCGACCAACCTGACCCTGCAATTCACCCTCGATAAAAGCATCGACACCGCCGCCCAGGAAGTGCAGGCCGCGATCAACACCGCCGCCGGCAAGCTGCCCAAGGACATGCCGAACCTGCCGACCTGGCGCAAGGTCAACCCGGCCGACAGCCCGGTGCTGATCCTCAGCGTCAACTCGTCGCTGATGCCCGGCCCGGAACTCAGCGACCTGACGGAGACCCTGCTGTCCCGCCAACTCAGTCAGGTCGACGGTGTCGGCCAAGTGTCCATCACCGGCCAGCAACGCCCGGCGATTCGTGTTCAGGTGTCCGCCGACAAACTCGCTGCCATCGGCCTGACCCTGGCGGACATTCGCCTGGCGATCCAGCAAACCAGCCTAAACCTGGCCAAAGGTGCGCTGTACGGCGAGTCGAGCATTTCAACGCTTTCGACCAATGATCAGCTGTTCCACCCCGACGAATACAGCCAGCTGATCGTTTCCTACAAGGACGGCGCACCGGTTCACCTCAAGGATGTCGCCAAAGTCGTCAACGGTTCGGAAGATGCCTACGTTCAGGCCTGGGCGGGTTCGCAACCGGGCGTCAACCTGGTGATTTTCCGCCAACCGGGCGCCAACATCGTCGAAACCGTGGATCGCATCCAGGCCGCGCTGCCGGCGCTGCAAGCGATGCTGCCGGCCTCGGTGCAGGTAAAAGTGTTGATCGACAGAACCCAGACCATCCGCGCCTCTCTGCATGAAGTAGAAATCACCCTGTTGATCGCGGTGATGCTGGTGGTCGCGGTGATGGCGTTGTTCCTGCGCCAACTGTCGGCCACGCTGATTGTGTCGGCGGTGCTCGGGGTGTCGTTGATCGCCAGTTTTGCGCTGATGTACGTGATGGGCTTCAGCCTGAACAACCTGACGCTGGTGGCAATCGTGGTGGCCGTGGGGTTTGTGGTAGACGATGCGATCGTGGTGGTGGAAAACATTCACCGCCATCTCGAAGCCGGCGATGGCATGCGCGAGGCGGCGATCAAAGGCGCCGGCGAAATTGGTTTCACCGTGGTGTCGATCAGTTTCTCGCTGGTGGCGGCGTTCATCCCGCTGCTGTTCATGGGCGGTGTGGTCGGGCGACTGTTCAAGGAGTTCGCCCTGACCGCCACTTCGACCATTCTGATTTCGGTGGTGGTGTCCCTGACGCTGGCACCCACCCTGGCCGCGCTGTTCATGCGTGCACCGGTGCATCACGCCCACGACAAACCGGGCTTCGGCGAGCGCCTGCTGGGGTGGTACGAAAAAGGCCTGCGCCGCGCCCTCGCCCATCAGAAGTTGATGATCGGCGTGTTCGGCTTGTCCCTGGCATTGGCGGTCGCCGGCTACATCCTCATCCCCAAAGGGTTCTTCCCGATCCAGGACACGGGTTTTGTCCTCGGCACCACCGAAGCGGCGGCGGACATTTCCTACGGTGACATGGTGAAAAAACACCTGGCGATGGCCGAAATCGTCGCCGCCGATCCTGCTGTCCAGGCGTTTTCCCACTCGGTCGGCGTCTCGGGCAGCAACCAGACCATCGCCAACGGCCGTTTCTGGATTGCCTTGAAAAAACGCGGCGACCGTGACGTCTCGGCCAGTGAATTCATCGACCGGATTCGCCCGCAACTGATGAAAGTCCCGGGCATTGTGCTGTATCTGCGTGCCGGTCAGGACATCAACCTCAGCTCCGGCCCGAGCCGTGCCCAATACCAGTACGTGATCAAGAGCAACGACGGCGCGACCCTCAGCACCTGGACCCAGCGCCTGACGGAAAAACTGCGCGGTAACCCGGCGTTCCGGGACATTTCCAACGACCTGCAACTGGGCGGCAGCATCACCCACATCAACATCGACCGCAGCGCGGCTGCCCGTTTCGGCCTGACCGCCAGCGATGTCGACGAAGCGCTGTATGACGCGTTTGGCCAGCGGCAGATCAACGAGTTCCAGACGCAGGTCAACCAGTACAACGTGATTCTTGAACTGGATACCAAGCAGCGCGGCAAGGCTGAGAGTCTCAACTATTTCTACCTGCGCTCCCCCTTGAGTGGAGAAATGGTGCCGCTGTCGGCCCTCGCCAAGTTTGATGCGCCGACCATCGGCCCATTGTCCATCGCCCACGACGGCATGTTCCCGGCCGCCAACCTGTCATTCAACCTGGCACCCGGCGTGGCCTTGGGCGATGCGGTGATCATGCTCAACCAGGCCAAGGCCGACATCGGCATGCCGGCGGCGATCAGCGGCAATTTCCAGGGCGCGGCCCAGGCATTCCAGAGCTCGCTGGCCAGCCAGCCGTGGCTGATCCTGGCGGCGCTGGTGGCGGTCTACATCATTCTTGGCGTGCTCTACGAGAGCTTCGTGCACCCGCTGACGATCATTTCGACCTTGCCCTCGGCGGGTCTGGGCGCGGTGATCATGCTGTGGATCTGCGGTCAGGATTTTTCGATCATGGCGCTGATCGGGCTGGTACTGCTGATCGGTATCGTCAAGAAAAACGGCATCCTGATGATCGACTTCGCCCTCGACGCGCAGCGCAACGGTGGATTGTCGCCGGAAGAGGCGATCTTCAAGGCCTGTATCACGCGGTTCCGGCCGATCATCATGACCACCCTCGCCGCGCTGCTCGGCGCCCTGCCGCTGATGCTCGGTTTCGGCACCGGCGCCGAGTTGCGCCAACCCTTGGGGATCGCTGTAGTTGGCGGCTTGCTGGTGAGCCAGGCGCTGACGCTGTTCACCACGCCGGTCATATACTTATGGCTTGAGCGGTTATTCCATCGGCCCAAACCTACGCCGGTTGCGGCGTTGGCGACCACAGACTGAGGCGGGGTCATGCGCGTTCTGATTATCGAAGACGAAGAAAAAACCGCGGACTATCTGCATCGCGGCCTGACGGAACAGGGCTACACCGTGGACCTGGCCCGGGACGGGGTCGAAGGCCTCCACCTGGCGCTGGAAAGCGACTATGCGGTGATCGTCCTCGACGTCATGCTACCGGGGCTCGACGGCTTCGGCGTACTGCGCGCCCTGCGTGCGCGCAAGCAAACCCCGGTGATCATGCTCACCGCCCGCGAGCGCGTCGAAGACCGCATCAAAGGCCTGCGCGACGGTGCCGATGATTACCTGGGCAAACCGTTTTCCTTCCTTGAACTGGTGGCGCGCCTGCAAGCGCTGACCCGCCGCAGCGGCGGTCATGAACCGGTGCAAGTGAGCATCGCCGACCTGTGGATAGATTTGATCAGCCGCAAGGCCACCCGCGCCGGCACCCGCCTGGACCTGACCGCCAAGGAGTTTTCGCTGCTCAGCGTGCTGGCCCGTCGACAAGGCGAAATCCTCTCGAAAACCGCCATTGCCGAAATGGTCTGGGACATCAATTTCGACAGCGACGCCAATGTGGTCGAAGTCGCGATCAAACGCTTGCGAGCCAAGCTCGACGGGCCGTTCGAAGAGAAACTTCTGCACACGATCCGCGGCATGGGTTATGTGCTGGAGAGCCGTGGTGTCCAGTAACAGTATTGCGCTGCGCCTGAGCGGGATGTTCACGCTGGTGGCGCTATTGGTCTTTCTGTTGATCGGCTGGGCGCTGTACCAACAAGTCGACAAAGGCCTCGGTTTGCTACCCGAAGCCGAGTTGGATGCGCGCTACAGCGTGCTCGAATCCACCGTCGGCCGTTACGGCACGCCCGAGCATTGGGTGAAGATCAACAACAAACTCAAGCTGCTGGGTGAAGAAGACAAGCGCATCAATTTCTGGATCACCAGCGACGATCCGCACTACGAATACGGCAACCCGACACCGCAAATCCGCGCCTTTGCCGATGGGCCGCTGGGCATGCGCGACCTGCAGTTACCGAATCAGCCCTACCCGATGAAAGTGCTGGTCAGCGAGTTTCCAGCCAAGGACCAGCGCCCGCCGTTGCGCTTCATGATCGGCATCGACACCGAGACGTTTTTCCACACGCAACACCAGTTGCTGATTGCCCTGATCAGCCTGGCGATCATTGGCGTGCTGATGGCCTCGGCGTTGGGTTACTGGGTGGCGCGGATCGGTCTCAAGCCGTTGATCAAACTGTCCCAGGAAGCCCAACGCCTCGCGCCGCCCTTGCGCTCCGGACGCTTGCGGCTGTCGCCGTTGCCGCCGGAGCTCGACCAGTTCGTGAGGTCGTTCAACTCGACGCTGGAGCGGGTGGAACAGGCCTACTCACGCCTGGAGTCGTTCAACGCTGACGTCGCCCATGAGTTGCGCTCACCGCTGACCAATCTGATCGGCCAAACCCAGGTCGCACTCACCCGCGGACGCTCCGCCGAGCATTATTTCGAAGTGCTGCAATCGAACCTCGAAGAACTGGAGCGGTTGCGTTCGATCATCAATGACATGCTGTTCCTGGCCAGCGCCGATCAGGGCAGCAAAGCGACCAAACTGACCTCCACGTCCCTGGCCGATGAAGTGGCGACGACTCTGGAATACCTGGACTTCATTCTCGAAGATGCCCGGGTTCAGGTTGAAGTGAGTGGTGATGCGCAAGTGCAGATCGAAATCGCCCATTTGCGCCGTGCATTGATCAATCTGCTGAACAACGCAGTGCAGCACACTGAGCCCGGACAGGTGATTCAAGTGCGGATCGAGGTTCAGGAGCATCAAGTCAGCATCGGCGTGGCCAACCCCGGATCGCCGATTGACCGGGAGCATCTGCCGCGCCTGTTCGAGCGTTTCTACCGGGTCGATGCGTCGCGCAGCAACAGCGGCCATAACCACGGACTTGGGTTGGCCATCGTCAAGGCGATTGCATTGATGCATGGCGGCGATGTATTCGTGCGCAGTGATCACGGGATGAATACGTTCGGGATTCATCTGCCTGTCTGATCCTCTGAAGGCTGCGATCTTTGTCTTTTGTGTAACAGTCCTTTCATGAATCCACTCTTTTTCCCAACCGCCGACATCCCTATCTTTGCCCGCACCAAACAGCACTTGCCAAGCAAGAAGGTTTTAAAGATGTCCAACAGTATGGGTATTGCCAGCGCTTTTGTTTTGTCCTCATTGTTCCTGTCGCCATTGGCCTTCGCGGAGGAGTCGCAGACGTTCGTCGCGCAAAACGCCGCACGTGCTGCCGCGTTCGAGGCGCAGCAGATCGAGATGACAGCCAAAGCCCCTGAATCCACCCAGGCGCCACAAGCGTTGCGCAATCAGACTCAGCAGACTGAAAAAGACAGCTGATTGCCCCGCATCGCTCCAGTTTCCCTCGACACTTTCCATCGGCTCTTCCCTTTGAGAAGTTGTCTTCAAGCCGCTGCTTTCAGCGGCTTTTTTTATAGGGTTACGTTATTGGAACTACGCTTACAGAGTTCCTCCAGCAGACGTCAGTCCTATGACCTCAAGCCAAATTCCGCACACGCCTGCCAATACCGGTCGACCCGAGATCATGGTGATCGTAGGCAGCGCCCTGACTGTTATCTCGATTCTGTGCATCGTCACATTTCTGCTCATTCGCGAACACACCAATGCCCAACAGGTTGCTACTCGCAGTGCTACAACCATTGCCCAACTGATCGACGCGGATGTGCTGCGCACGGTCGAGCTCTACGACCTGACCCTGCAAGGCTTGATCGCCGCCGCACAACGGGACGATCTGAAACAGGTGTCGGCGCAGATTCGCCATCTGGTGCTGTTCGACCGCTCCACCACCGCGCGCTATAAAGGCGACATTCTGTTGCTGGACAAGCATGGCGAGGTCCTGGCCGACTCGTCATTGATCGAACCAAAACCGGGCAATTTCGCTGATCGCGACTATTTCCTGGCCCATGCCTTCAACCCTGACACCGGCATGTTCATCAGTCGACCGTTCAAACCGCGCTGCGACTGCGAAGAAAAGGACGAATGGCGCATCAGCTTCAGCCGACGCATTGCCTCACCCACGGGGGAATTCCTGGGCGTCGCGGTGGCCTCGATGCGCATGAGCTATTTCGACCAGCTATTCAACAGCCTCGATATCGGCGCCGACAGTACGCTGGCGATCATCAACGACGACGGCATTCTCTTGGCGCAGAAGCCATTCAGGCAAAACACTGCAATCGGCAAAAGCTTCGCCAGCCGTCCGAATGTTGTGCGGATGTTGCAGGAGCGCAGCGGCACCTTCGAAAGTGTCTCAAGCAACGATCGACAAGGGCGCCTCTACACTTTCTCCCGGGTCGGAAACCTGCCACTGACGGTAATCGTCGCGCTGTCGATTGACGAGGTTTTTGCCACCTGGCAACGCACGGCATGGGTGATTAGCGGCGCTACGGGCGTTCTGTGCATTGGCCTTTTATGGCTGAGCTGGCTGCTTTGCCGCGAACTGCGGCTGCGGCACAACGCCGAGCAGGAACTGGCGCAACTGGCCGCCACCGATCCGCTGACCGGCGTTGCCAACCGTCGAACCCTCGATCATGCACTGCGCCACGAATGGTTTCGCGCGCAACGCTCCGGGAGGCCGTTGTCGCTGTTGATGATCGATGCCGATCACTTCAAGGCGTTCAACGATCGCCATGGCCATCAGGCCGGCGACGAGGTGCTACGGACGCTGGCCGAGGTCATACGCGCTCATGTCCATCGCCCGGCAGACCTGGTGGCCCGCTACGGTGGCGAAGAGTTTTCGGTGATTCTGGCCGAAACCGACAGCGACGGCGCACGAAAGATTGCCGAACAGATCCGTGCAGCGGTCGAGAAACTGCCGCTGTCTGGTGCAGTTCAGTCACCGATGACGGTTAGCATCGGCATCGCCACCTGGACGACAGCCAGTGAAATCAACCTGGAACAATTGCTGTTCAGCGCAGACAAGGCCCTGTATGAGGCCAAGGAAGGCGGGCGTAATCGTGTGGTGTGCGCCAGCTGAAAAGCAGAGATAAAAAAAGGCCACCCGAAGGTAGCCTTTAAAAACTAGAGAGGTTTTTTACTTACACGGCCGCAACAGGACGCATGTAAGAAATTGGTGCAGTGCTGGCATCTTCGAACGTCACGACTTCCCAGGCATCTGTCTGCTCAATCAACTTGCGCAGCAGCTGGTTGTTCAGTGCGTGGCCGGACTTGAAGCCCTTGAACTCACCAATCAGGCTATTGCCCAGCAGGTAGAGGTCACCAATTGCATCGAGGATCTTGTGCTTCACGAATTCGTCTTCATAGCGAAGGCCGTCTTCGTTCAGTACGCCATCGGCATCGACCACGATAGCGTTTTCAACGCTGCCGCCGAGTGCGAGGTTGTGCTTGCGCAGGTACTCGATGTCACTCATGAAACCAAAGGTACGGGCGCGACTGACTTCTTTTACGAACGAAGTGCTGGAAAAATCCACGCTTGCACTTTGGGTGCGGTCACGAAAAACCGGGTGATCGAAATCGATCTCGAAGCTCACCTTGAAACCTTCGAAAGGGACGAATGTGGCGCGTTTGTCGCCGTCTTCCACTGTCACTTCACGCAGGATGCGGATGAATTTCTTGGCGGCGTCCTGTTCTTCCAGGCCAGCCGACTGAATCAGAAATACGAAGGGTCCAGCGCTGCCATCCATGATCGGAACTTCGGACGCGGAGAGCTCGACGTAGGCGTTATCGATGCCCAGGCCAGCCATGGCCGAAAGCAAGTGCTCCACCGTGTCCACTTTCACGTCACCGTTGACCAGCGTCGTCGACATCGTTGTCTCGCCGACATTGGCCGCACGAGCCGGGATCTCGACCACTGGATCGAGATCGTTACGGCGAAAGACGATGCCGGTGTCGATCGGCGCAGGCTTGAGAGTCAGATAAACCTTCTCCCCGGAGTGCAGACCTACACCTGTGGCACGGATAATATTTTTCAGTGTGCGTTGTTTAATCATGGCTTGGGCCGCTTCAGCGCAAATTGCGAACTGGTATCAACAAAGGCTGGCGATGATAGCAGACCACGCCTTTGCTGAACACCAATCACCTTCATAGCCCTGATACATTTCATTAATCGGCCTGACGACGCAGGAAGGCCGGAATGTCCAGGTAGTCCAGATCATCTTGCGGATTCATCTTCGCGGCAGCCGCAGCACCGGCCTGAGCCTGGTTGCGCATGACGGTCGGACGGTCCAGATCACGATAGTTCACCGCTGGAGCTTCCTGACGAACAGGGGCCTGTTGTTGTGGCTGAGAAGCCATCGAGGTATGGACGGTGTTGTCGATGACCTTCACAGGTTTCTCGATTTTAGCGCCTAGACCGGTCGCAACGACAGTCACGTGCAGTTCGTCACGCATGTCCGGATCGATAACGGTACCGACCTTGACCATGGCGTGCTCGGAAGCGAAGGCCTCGATGATGCTGCCCACGTCGGAGTACTCACCCAGGGACAGGTCAGGACCGGCGGTGATGTTCACGAGGATGCCACGCGCGCCTTGCAGGTTCACGTCTTCGAGCAACGGGTTGCGAATGGCCGCTTCGGTGGCCTCGCGTGCACGGTTCGGACCGCTGGCGCAGCCAGTGCCCATCATTGCCATGCCCATTTCGCTCATCACGGTGCGTACGTCGGCAAAGTCGACGTTGATCATGCCCGGACGCTTGATGATGTCGGAGATACCGCGAACGGCACCGGCCAGAACGTCGTCAGCCTTGGCGAAAGCCGACAGCAGGCTGGCGTCCTTACCGAGGATGGTCAACAGCTTCTCGTTGGGAATAGTGATCAACGAGTCAACGCTTTCAGACAGCAGGCGGATGCCTTCGTCGGCCAGCTGCATGCGCTTGCGACCTTCGAACGGGAACGGACGGGTCACCACCGCAACAGTGAGGATCCCCATTTCCTTGGCCACTTCGGCAATGATCGGCGCAGCACCGGTACCGGTACCACCGCCCATGCCCGTGGTGATGAACACCATGTTGGTGCCCTGCAGGACTTCGGCAATGCGCTCACGGTCTTCGAGAGCGGCCTGACGACCTACTTCAGGGTTGGCGCCAGCGCCCAGACCTTTGGTCACGCCGGTACCCAGTTGCAGGATGGTCCGTGCGCTGATGCTTTTCAGCGCCTGGGCATCAGTGTTGGCGCAGATGAATTCGACGCCTTCAATGTTGCTCTTGACCATATGGTTGACAGCGTTGCCGCCGCCACCGCCGACACCGATAACTTTGATTACCGGGCTTGCGGGGATGTTGTCTACGAGTTCGAACATTTTCCCTCTCCTTTACGTTCTCTAGTTTTTTCGCCTACTGCGTGCTTCGGTATTACGGTATTGCGGTAAAGCATTAGAAATTGCCCTGGACCCACTTCTTGAGGCGGTCCAGCAGCGGAGCCTGCGGCTCTTCGTTGCTGTAGCTGTCGCGGCTGCCGATGCCCGAGAACGAAATGCCGTCGGACTGTTTTTGCAGGCCATACATCAACAGGCCAACGCCTGTGGAGTAAATCGGGTTACGAACCACGTCATCGAGACCTTTGACGCCGTGAGGCACGCCCAGGCGGACCGGCATGTGGAAGATTTCTTCGGCCAGTTCAGTGGCGCCTTCCATCTTCGCGGTACCGCCGGTCAGCACGATGCCGGCCGGGATCAGGTCTTCGTAGCCGCTGCGACGCAGCTCGGCCTGAATCAGGGTGAACAGTTCGTCGTAACGCGGTTCGACCACTTCAGCCAGGGCCTGACGGGACAGCTCGCGCGGAGGACGATCACCAACGCTTGGGACCTTGATGGTTTCACCGGCACCCGCCAGTTTGGCCAGGGCGCAGGCGTAGCGAATCTTGATTTCTTCGGCGTACTGGGTTGGGGTACGCAGCGCCATCGCGATGTCGTTGGTCACCTGATCGCCGGCAATCGGGATCACCGCGGTGTGACGGATTGCGCCTTCGGTGAAGATCGCGATGTCGGTAGTGCCGCCGCCGATGTCCACCAGGCACACGCCCAGCTCTTTCTCGTCATCGGTCAGCACCGAGTACGCGGACGCCAGTTGTTCGAGAATGATGTCGTCGATTTCCAGACCGCAGCGGCGCACACATTTTTCTATGTTCTGTGCAGCGTTGACGGCGCAGGTGACCACGTGGACCTTGGCTTCCAGACGCACGCCGGACATGCCCAGCGGCTCGCGGACACCTTCCTGGTTATCGATCACGTAATCCTGCGGCAGGGTGTGCAACACGCGCTGGTCAGCCGGGATCGCTACGGCCTGGGCGGCGTCGAGCACGCGCTCAAGGTCGGCGGAGCTGACTTCGCGATCACGAATTGCCACGATGCCGTGGGAGTTCAGGCTGCGGATGTGATTGCCGGCCACGCCAACGAACGCCGAGTGAATGCGGCAACCCGCCATCAGCTGTGCTTCTTCGATGGCGCGCTGGATCGATTGCACGGTGGATTCGATGTTCACCACCACGCCTTTTTTCAGGCCACGGGACGGATGAGTACCAATCCCGACGATTTCCAGCGTGCCGTCGTCCGCGACCTCGCCCACCAGCGCCACCACCTTGGAGGTGCCGATATCGAGACCGACGATCATTTTGCCGCTTTGCACGTTTGCCATGGGTCCTGCCTCTTCTTAATTCTTCGCGACAGCGGGTTGGGCTGCCGTGGGCGCTACAGGTTCCCGCCAGCCAACAGCAAGGCCGTTGGCGTAGCGCAGATCGATGCGCGCAATGTTCGTAATCTGTTCTTTGAGCGTCTTGTCATAGATGGCGATGAAACGGCGCATCTTTTCCACCTGTTTGCCGCGTCCCAGCAGCAGTTCGATCCCGGGGCCCGCACTGCCGGGGCCTGTAGTCAGGAACCAGCTGCCGCGATCACGCAGTTCAAGGCGTGCAATCGAGAAGCCCAGCGGCCTGAGCATCTGGCTCAGTACCTGGTATTGCTGCATCACTTGCTGCTGAGCCCGTTGTGGGCCAAACAACTGTGGCAGGTGTTCATAGTTCGCCAGCTCGCGCGGAGTGAAGGCCTGACCCTGGTTGTTCAACAGCGACTCGTCGCCCCAACGGGCCACCGGCAGTTGTTCTTCCAGGCGGATCACTACTTGATCCGGCCACACCCGACGTACTTCCGCGTGGGCAATCCAAGGCATCGTTTCCAGCTCGGTGCGCATGCTCGCCAGGTCGATGGTAAAAAAACTCGACGCCACAAACGGGGCGATTCGTTGCTGCACCGCTTGCTGGCTGATGTAACTCAAATCGCCCTGCACGTTGATCTTGGTGATCGGCCGATCGGCGTATGGCAGCAAACGCTGCGCGCCTTCGTAAGTGCCAAACCCCAGGGCGACCAACAGCACTGGCCAGAACAACGCTTTGAGAAAACCAAAGTTGGCTTTCGGCAGGCGCGCAGACATCGGCTCTTTAGCCACCATACGGCTGGCACCCCGCGGCACCGGCTTGCGGCCGGTCGGTGCGGTGGGCTGATGTCTGAGCTGAGCGCCTTGCATGGCCTTAACCTCTTTTCGACTCTTGGTTACCGGCAACACTGGCAGCCAGAATGGCCAGGACCAGTTGCTGGAAATCCAGACCGGCGGCACGGGCCGCCATCGGCACCAGGCTGTGATCGGTCATGCCCGGTGCGGTGTTGACTTCCAAAAACCAGAACTGCCCGTCGGCGTCCTGCATCACGTCTGCCCTGCCCCAACCGGCGATACCCAACGCTTCACAGGCTTTCGCCGTGAGGTCCATGAGTTCCTTTTCCTTGGCGCTGTCCAGCCCGCACGGAATGCGATACTGGGTATCGTTGGCGATGTACTTGGCGTCGTAGTCGTAGAAACTGTGCGTCGTGCCCAGGGCGATTGGCGGCAACACCTGGTCACGCAGGGTGGCGATGGTGAACTCCGGACCATGGATCCATTGCTCGACCAACACTTGCGAATCGTAGGTACTGGCCGCTTTCCATGCGTCGATCAATTCGGACGCGGAACTCACTTTGGCCATACCGATACTTGAACCTTCATGGGCCGGTTTGACGATCAAAGGGAAGCCCAGTTCCGTCGCAGCAGAAATACAATCGGCCTCGCTGCTCAATACTGCGTGACGTGGCGTGGGAATACCCAGGCTGTGCCAGACCTGCTTGGTGCGCAGCTTGTCCATGGCCAGGGCCGACGCGAGGATGCCGCTGCCGGTGTAGGGAATGCCCAGACATTCAAGCAGGCCTTGCATGCTGCCGTCTTCACCGCCACGACCGTGGAGAATAATGAAGGCGCGATCGATCTTTTCGTTGAGCAGACGTTGCAGCAGGTCATCACCCACATCGAGGCCGAATGCGTCCACACCAGCGCTTTGCAACGCATCGAGAACAGCGTTGCCCGACTTCAGGGACACTTCGCGTTCGGCACTCTTGCCGCCGAACAGCACGGCGACGCGGCCGAAGTCTTTCGGCGCGATCGTGGAGGCCAGGTTGGCGTAGGCTGCGGTCATTTCAACTTCCCCTTCTGCGGCGCAGCCACTGCACCGGCGAACAACTCACTCTTCAACAATTTCGGTGCGAGACCACCGATATCACCGGCGCCCTGGCACAGCAGGATGTCACCGGCACGCAACAGCGGCTTGACCACTGGCGCGAGGTCGACACCGCGCTCGATGTAGATCGGATCGAGCTGGCCGCGCTGGCGGATGCTGTTGCACAGTTTGCGGCTGTCGGCGCCCGGAATCGGTTCTTCGCCCGCCGGGTAGACTTCCATCAGCAGAAGCACGTTGGCATCGGCCAGTACATTGACGAAATCGTCGTACAGGTCGCGGGTGCGGCTGTAGCGGTGCGGCTGGTAAACCATCACCAGGCGACGCTCCGGCCAGCCACCGCGCACAGCCTTGATTACGGCGGCGACTTCGGTCGGATGGTGACCGTAGTCATCGACCAGCATTACGCTGCCGCCATCCACTGGCAGCTCGCCGTAAACCTGGAAGCGTCGGCCGACACCCTGGAACCCGGACAGGCCCTGGACGATGGCTTCATCGCTGACGCCTTCGTCGGTGGCGATGCAGATGGTCGCCAGCGAATTCAACACGTTGTGGTTGCCCGGCATGTTCACCGATACATCCAGCGGCTCGCGGTCAGGACGCAGCACGGTGAAGAACGTTTGCATGCCTTGCTGGCGCACGTTGATGGCGCGCACGTCGCAGTCTTCACCGAAGCCATAGGTGACCGTCGGGCGTTTGACCAGTGGCAGGATTTCACGAACGACCGGATCGTCCAGGCACACCACGGCCAGACCATAGAACGGCAGGTTGTGCAGGAACTCGACGAAGGTTTTCTTCAGTTTGTTGAAGTCACCGTCGTAAGTCGCCATGTGATCGGCGTCGATATTGGTGACCACGGCCACCAGCGGCTGCAAGTGCAGGAAACTGGCGTCACTTTCGTCGGCTTCGGCGATCAGGTAACGGCTGGTACCGAGCTGGGCATTGGTGCCTGCTGCATTCAGACGGCCACCAATGACGAACGTCGGGTCCAGTCCACCGGCCGCGAACACCGAGGCGATCAGGCTGGTGGTGGTGGTTTTGCCGTGGGTGCCGGCGACGGCAATACCGTGGCGGTAGCGCATCAGCTCCGCCAGCATTTCTGCACGCGGCACCACCGGAATACGGCGTTCCAGTGCGGTGGCAACTTCCGGGTTGGACGTGTTCACAGCGCTCGACACTACCAGCACATCGGCAGCGGCGGCATTCTCGGCACGGTGGCCGATGAAGATGTGTGCACCGAAGGATTCCAGACGCTCGGTGACCGGCGAAGCCTTCAGGTCGGAACCGGACACTTCATAGCCAAGGTTGAGCAACACTTCGGCAATCCCGCACATGCCCACACCGCCGATACCGACGAAGTGGATACGACGGATGCGGCGCATTTCCGGTTGTGGCATGGCTTTCTGATTCTCAACCATTGGCCACCTCCAGGCAGGTATCGACCACGTTACGGGTGGCATCGGGTTTGGCCAGGCGGCGGGCCGCGGTCGCCATATCGTTGAGTCGTTGTGGTTGCATCAAAACCTCTGTCAGGCGAGCGGCAAGATCCGCTGCGCCAGTCGTTCTTTGCGGCATCAGGAAGGCTGCGCCTTCACGGGCCAAATAGTCGGCGTTGCGGGTCTGGTGATCATCGATCGCGTGGGGCAAAGGCACCAGCATCGAGGGCAGCCCGGCAGCAGCCAGTTCACTGATGGTCAGCGCGCCTGCGCGGCATACCACCAGGTCGGCCCAGCCATAGGCTTGGGCCATGTCTTTGATGAAGGGCTGAACTTGCGCCTCGACGCCAGCCGCGCGATAGCGCTCTGCAGTCACTTCATCATGATTTTTGCCGGCCTGATGGAACACGTCCGGGCGCAAGTCGACGGCGACTTGCGAAAGGGCTTCAGGCAGCAACTTGTTCAACGGCTCTGCGCCAAGGCTTCCGCCAAGGATCAGCAAACGCGCCTTGCGACCGGCCAGGGCAGGTCGCGGAGTTTCGAGGAACAGCTCGGTACGCACCGGATTACCCGTGGTCCGGCGGCTGTTCGACAGGGTAAAGGTGTCGGGGAAGGCTTCACAGACTCGGGCGGCCAACGGCACCAGCAACCGATTGGCGGTACCGGCCACGGCGTTCTGTTCATGAACGATCACCGGCACGCCGGCCAGTTTTGCAGCCACACCACCGGGACCGGTCACATAACCACCAAAACCCACCACGCAGGCCGGTTTCAGCTGACGAATGATCGCCCGCGCCTGCCAGACCGACTTGAGCAACATGAACGGGGCCTTGAGCATGGACAACTTGCCCTTGCCACGCAGGCCGCTGGCGTTGATGCGATGCAATTCGATTCCGGCCGCCGGGACCAGATCATTTTCAATGCCACGCGGTGTACCCAGCCAATGCACGGTGTAACCGCGGGCCTGGAATTCGCGGGCACAGGCCAGCGCCGGGAACACGTGGCCACCGGTGCCGCCCGCCATGATCAAGACGTTAGCGCCCATGGTTCGGCTCCTCGGCGAAGTCGCTCTCATGGAACTCCATCTCCTCACTGCCCAAGTGGGTTCGACTCTCCCACTCGATGCGCAGTAACAAGCCGAGACAGGCACAGCAAATCACCAGCGAACTGCCGCCATAGCTGAGGAACGGCAGAGTCAGACCTTTAGTCGGCAGCAGGCCGACGTTCACACCGATATTGATCAGGAACTGACCAATCCACAGGAACGACAAACCGTAGGCAACATAGGCAGCGAAAAACTGCTTGGCCTTCTCGGCCCACAGACCGATGTACATGCCACGAATACAAACAAAGACGAACAGCGCGACGGTGCACAGCGAACCCACAGCCCCCAGTTCTTCGGCCAATACCGAGAAAACGAAGTCAGTGTGGGCTTCCGGCAGGTAGAACTGTTTCTGCACGCTGTTGCCCAGGCCAACGCCCAGCCACTCGCCGCGACCGAACGCAATCAATGCCTGAGACAACTGATAGCCCGCGCCAAACTGGTCAGCCCATGGATCGGCAAAGTTGGTCAGGCGCGCCATTCGATACGGCTGCATTTGAATCAATGCCACCACCGCACCGACAGCCAGCACCACCATCAGGGAAAAACGGAACAGCCCGACCCCTCCGAGGAACAGCATCGCCGCGGCAGCCCCCATCATCACGACGGTGGCACCGAAGTCCGGCTCCATCAACAACAGGCCCGCCATGGGCAGCAGCACGATGAACGGCTTGAAAAAACCCATCCAGCTTTCGCGTACTTCTTTCTGGCGACGCACCAGATAACCGGCGAGGTAGATCACCACAAACACCTTGGCGATCTCGGAAGGCTGAACGTTGAAGAAACTGAAACCGATCCAGCGCATCGAACCGTTCACTTCGCGGCCGATCCCCGGAATGATCACCATGATCAGCAAGCCGAACGCACCCAGCAGCATCAGCCAACCCAGGCGTTGCCAGGTGGCGATCGGGATCATCATGGTGACGATGCAGGCACCCAGACCCAACACTACGTAAATAAGGTGGCGAATCATGTAATACAGGGCGCTGCCCGATTGCACCGCAGCCACTTCAGTGGAGGCGGAGGCAATCATGATCAAACCCAGCCCGAGCAGCGTCAGGCAACCGGCGAGCATCGGGAAGTCGAGGTCGATACCGCGCCCGGTGATCAGTGGCGATGGATAAGGCTTGATGATGTTTTTCAGACTCATGCCAGATCCTCCACTGCACGGACGAACTGGTGACCACGGTCTTCGTAGTTCTTGAACATGTCGAAACTGGCGCAGGCCGGCGACAGCAGCACCGAATCGCCCGGCCGGGCAACGGCACGGCATTGTTCGACGGCTTCGACCAGCGAACCGACGCGGATCAGCGGCACGGCATCGCCAATGGCCTCGCCGATCTTGTCTGAGTCGCGGCCCATCAGGATCACGGCACGGCAGTTGGCGGCAACCGGATCACGCAGGTCCTTGAACTCGGCACCCTTGCCATCGCCACCGGCGATCAGCACGAGCTTGCCGTCGATGTCCGCGCCCAGGCCTTCGATGGCCGCCAGTGCGGCGCCGACGTTGGTCGCCTTGGAGTCGTTGTAGTAACTCACGCCGTCGAGGTCACGGACCCACTGGCAGCGATGCTCAAGGCCGGCGAAGGTGCGCAGGCTCGACAGCATGGCATCGAACGGCAGGCCGACCGCATGGCCCAGGGCCAGGGCTGCCAATGCGTTGGACTGGTTATGCGCGCCGCGAATCTTCAGTTCGCGCACCGGCATCAGGGTCTCGAATTCGAAGGCCAGGTACTTCTCGCCGTCTTCTTCACGAATGCCGAAAGCCTTGAAATCGGGCTTGCTCAGACCGAAGGTCCAGCATGGCTGGCCCTCGCCCATCAGCGGACGGCTCAGCGCGTCCTGACGGTTGACCACGAACTGTTTGGCGCCGCGGAAGATCCGGTGCTTGGCCAGGTGATAGGCCGGCAGACCGCTGTAGCGATCCATGTGGTCTTCGCTGACGTTGAGCACGGTCGCCACTTCAGCGCCGAGT
The DNA here is from genome assembly GCF_034008315.1 of Pseudomonas sp. P8_241. Taxonomy (NCBI): domain Bacteria; kingdom Pseudomonadati; phylum Pseudomonadota; class Gammaproteobacteria; order Pseudomonadales; family Pseudomonadaceae; genus Pseudomonas; species Pseudomonas sp. P8_241. The sequence goes on from NZ_CP125377.1 coordinate 5,554,078, forward strand.
TGGTCGGTAGTCTCGAGCTGGAAGCTCGACAGTTCCATCACGTACAGCTCGATGTCATCGCTGAGCAAATCCAGCGCTGGCGTGCCGAGGTTGCCGCCAACGGCGACACGCTTGCCGGCCGCAGCCGCCATCTCGCCGACCAGGGTGGTTACGGTGCTTTTTGCGTTGGAACCGCTGATGGCCACGATCGGCGCCTTTGCGTTACGCGCGAACAGCTCGATGTCACCGGACAATTTCACGCCACGGGCGGCGGCGGCCTGCAGGGCCGGGGTCGCCAGCGCCAGGCCCGGGCTCACGTAGAGCTCGTCGGCACGGCACAGGAATTCGACGTCCAGCTCGCCACAACGCACTTCCACGTGCGGATAGTCACGCTTGAGCGTGGCCAGTTCCGGTGGATTCTCCCGCGTATCGGCCACGGCAAACGCCACGCCCCGGTTCGCCAGGAAGCGAACCAGGGACATGCCGCTCTTGCCGAGGCCGACAACGATGCGGAAGTGGTCAGAAGCGATCAGAGACACGAGTTTCTACCTCAGCTTCAGGGTGGCAAGGCCGACCAGCACGAGAATCACGGTGATGATCCAGAAACGGACGATCACGCGCGGCTCAGGCCAGCCCTTGAGTTCAAAGTGGTGGTGAATCGGTGCCATGCGGAACACACGGCGACCGGTCAGCTTAAAGGAAGCAACCTGAATGACGACTGACAGGGTCTCCATCACGAACACGCCGCCCATGATGAACAGGACGATTTCCTGACGGACGATTACCGCGATAGTGCCCAGGGCCGCGCCCAGCGCCAGTGCGCCGACGTCACCCATGAACACTTGCGCCGGATAGGTGTTGAACCACAGGAAGCCCAGGCCTGCACCGATCAGTGCGCCGCAGAACACGATCAATTCGCCGGCGCCCGGCACGTACGGAATCAACAGGTACTCGGCGAACTTCACGTTGCCGGACAGGTAGCAGAAAATGCCCAGGCCACCACCGACCATCACGGTCGGCATGATTGCCAGGCCGTCGAGGCCATCGGTCAGGTTGACCGCGTTGCTCGAACCGACAATCACGAAATAGGTCAGGACGATGAAACCGGCGCCCAGCGCAATGCTGTGGTCCTTGAGCATCGGCAGGATCAGCGTCGTCTCGACCGGTGTGGCTGCAGTCATATACAGAAAGATCGCCGCGCCCAAACCGAATACCGATTGCCAGAAATACTTCCAGCGGCTTGGCAGGCCACGGGAGTTCTTCTCGATCACCTTTCGGTAGTCGTCGACCCAGCCGATGGCGCCAAACAGCAAGGTCACCAGCAGTACGACCCAGACGTAGCGGTTGGTCAGGTCAGCCCACAGCAGGGTGCTGACACCGATGGACGACAGAATCAGCGCGCCACCCATGGTTGGGGTGCCCGATTTGGACAGGTGCGATTGCGGACCATCATTGCGCACGGACTGGCCGATCTGACGGTTCTGCAGGGTGCGGATCATCCACGGGCCATAGCACAGCGACAAAACCAGCGCGGTCAGTACACCGAGAATCCCGCGCAGGGTCAGGTACTGGAAGACCGCGAAGCCTTTGTAGAACTGTTGCAGATACTCCGCTAGCAGCAGCAGCATTAATGTTTCTCCAGACTGGATCCGCACAAAGCGGCAACGATGTTTTCCATCGCGGCGCTGCGCGAGCCCTTGATCAAAATGGTGGTGTTTGTATCTTGCTCGGCGCCAAGGGCCTCGATCAGTTCAGCCTGTGTGCTGAAGTGAAAAGCCTGTGGACCGAAAGCGTTGACGGCGTGAACCATCATTGGCCCGACCGCGTACAGCGCAGAAACCTTGCCACGGGCGTACTCGCCCACGTCGCGATGCCCCTGCTGCGCCCAATCGCCCAACTCGCCAATATCCCCGAGCACCAGAACGGTGCGACCGGAAAAGCCGGCCAGTATATCAACGGCGGCGCACATGGAGGTGGGGTTCGCGTTGTAAGTGTCGTCAATCACGCGCATGCCATTGGTGGCCAGCTGCGCGACGGTACGACCCTTAACCGGTTGCACTGCGCCGAGCCCGGTGGCGATGCCGAACAGCGACACACCCAAGGCATGGGCGGCGGCGGCAGCAGCCATGGCGTTGGCGACGTTATGGGTGCCGAGCAGATTCAATTGAACACGCTCCACACCTTCAGGGCTGTGCAAGTTGAATGACGGGCAGCCACGAGCATCCGTGGCCAGGTCACTGGCGTAAAAGTCGGCGCTGACATTGCTCAGCGCAAAGGTCAGCACTTTGCGCTCGCCGGCGCGCGCCTTCCAGATGCCAAACGCCTTGTCGTCGAGATTGAGAATGGCGACGCCATCGGCACTCAGCCCCTCAATAATCTCGCCCTTGGCTTCAACAATTTTTTCCGGGCCGCCGAACTCGCCAACGTGGGCAGTCCCGGCATTGTTGAGAATGGCCACGTGCGGTTTGGTCATGCCGACGGTGTAGGCAATTTCGCCCAGGCGCGAGGCACCCAGTTCGATCACGGCAGCGCTGTGTTGCGGCGCCAGTTCGAGCAGGGTCAATGGAACGCCGAGGTCGTTGTTCAGATTGCCACGGGTTGCCAGTACCGTTCCGCGTGTACGCAGGACGCTCGCCAGCATTTCCTTGACCGTGGTCTTGCCGCTGGAGCCGGTGACGGCTGCAACAGGTTGCGTAAATGCGGCACGGTTCAACGCACCGAGCTGTCCCAAAGCCTCACGGGTGTCCCCGACCAGCAATTGTGGCAGCGTGCTGTCGGCAACTTCGCGCTCGACCAATGCCGCCACGGCGCCTTTGGCTGCGACATCATTCAGATAGTCATGACCGTCGAAGCGTGGACCGGTCAGCGCAATGAACAACTGGCCCGGCTGGATCGCCCGACTGTCGATGCTGACGCCGTCGAAGCTGGCATCGCTGCCGACCAGGCGAGCGTTCAGCGCGCCAGACAGTTCGCTGAGTTTCAAGGCTTTAAGCATGGGCCACCTCCCACGCGGTCAGGGCATGATCAGCCTCGACCAGATCGGAGAAAGCGTGGCGTTCGCCATTGATTTCCTGATAGTCCTCGTGACCTTTGCCGGCCAGCACGATCACGTCATCCGCCGAAGCGCCGGCGACCAACTGGGCAATCGCCTGGCCACGGCCAGCCACGAATGTCACTTTATCCACAGCGGTAAAACCGGCGCGGATGTCGTCGAAGATCAATGCCGGGTCTTCGGTACGCGGGTTGTCGTCGGTGACCAGTACGCCATCCGCCAGACGCTCGACCACTTCGGCCATCAGCGGGCGCTTGCCACGATCCCGGTCGCCGCCACAGCCGAACAGGCACAGCAAACGACCCTTGGCGTGAGGGCGCAAGGCCAGCAACACTTTCTCCAACGCATCCGGTGTGTGGGCGTAGTCGACCACGACCAACGGTTGCGTTCCACCGCCCAGGCGCTGCATGCGTCCGGCCGGGCCTTCGAGTTTCGGCAGTACCTTGAGGATTTCGTCCAGCGCGTAATCCAGGCCGAGCAAGGCACCGACGGCAGCGAGTACGTTGCTCAGGTTGAAACGACCGAGCAAGGTGCTGCGCAAAAGATGCTCGCCCTGTGGCGTGACCAGCGTGGCGCGCACGCCTTCATCGTCAAACTGCGCCGCACGGCAATACAGGTAGGCGCTGGAGTCTTCGAGGCTATACGTGATCAACCGCGATTCACGTTTGTCGGCGGCGAGTTGCCTGCCGAATTCGTCATCCAGGTTAACCACCCGGCATTTCAATTCGCTCCAGGCAAACAGCTTGGCCTTGGCTTCGCCGTAAGCCTGCATGGTGCCGTGATAATCCAGGTGATCACGGGACAGGTTGGTCATCACTGCGACGTCAAAGGCCAGAGCAGTCACTCGCCCCTGATCCAGACCATGGGAAGAGACTTCCATGGCGACGGCTTTGGCGCCGGCCTTTTTCAGGTCAGCCAGGGTCGCTTGCACGGCAATCGGATTCGGCGTGGTGTGCAGGCCGCTTTCCAGGGCACCGTGGAAACCGGAACCCAACGTGCCGACGAGGCCGCAGTGCTGGCCAAGCAGGTCCAGTGCCTGGGCAACCAGTTGAGTCACGCTGGTCTTGCCGTTGGTACCGGTCACGCCAACCATGTTCAAGTGATGGCTTGGCTCACCATAAAAACGTCCGGCGATGTCCGACAGCTGAGCCGCCAGACCTTTTACCGGAATCAGCGGAACCTCAGTGATCGGCAGCACCGTGGCGCCTTCCACTTCATAAGCCACCGCAGCCGCCCCGCGTGCAAGCGCGTCGGCAATGTGTGCACGACCATCGAATTTGCCGCCCGGCACTGCGAGGAACAGGTCACCCGCGCGCACATTGCGACTGTCGAGCGCCAACTCACGGATCAACAGATCGTGACCGGCGTGGGGGAAAATCTTGTTCAGACTTAAAGACATCAGCCGCGCCCTCCATTGGCTTTCACTGGAACGACCGGCGTTGCGTTCGCTTGTTGAGTAGGTGGCAGGTTGTCGGGGGTTACGTTCATCAGGCGCAAGGTGCCGGACATCACGCGACTGAACACCGGCGCCGATACCAGGCCGCCGAAGTAACCGGCCTTGGTCGGTTCATCGATCACCACGACGATGGCGTAACGGGGATCGCTCATCGGGCCGAAACCGGCAAACAGCGAGCGGTAGGAGTTTTCTGCGTAGCCTTTGGTACCGACCGAGGTTTTACGCGCAGTACCGGACTTGCCACCTACGTGATACGCCGGCACCTGCGCGCGGAATACACCGCGAGGCGCTTCGATCACTTGTTGCAGCATGGTTTGCATGGTTTTCGCGACGGCTTCAGGCAACACCTGGGTGGTTTGCGGAGCGTTGTCGGTTTTGATCAGTGTCAGCGGCGCGAGACGGCCGTTGTTGGCCAGGGCCGAGAAGGCGTGAACCAGTTGGATCGCGGTCACCGAAATACCGTAGCCGTAGGACAGCGTGGCGGTCTCGGCCTTGCGCCATTCGCGATAGTTCGGCAGGTTACCGACGCGCTCACCCGGGAAGCCCAGGCCGGTGTCCTGACCAAGTCCGACTTTCTGCGCCAGGCGGAAAATGGTTTCACCGCCGATGTCGAACGCGACCTTGCTCATGCCGACGTTACTGGAATTGATCAGAATGCCGGTCAGGTCGAGCACCGGACCTTCGGTCTTCGATACGTCGCGAATGGTGTATTTACCCAACTGCAAAGTGCCCGGATAAACTTCGACCGTATCGGTCGGTTTCCAGCGCCCGCTTTCGATCGCGGCGCTCATGGAAATCGCCTTCATGGTCGAACCTGGTTCGAACACGTCGATCATCGCGCGGTTACGCATCATCGCCGGTTGCAGGTTGCGACGGTTGTTCGGGTTGTAGGTTGGCTGGTTGACCATGGCGAGGATCTCGCCGGTCTTCACATCCATGATCACCAGACTGCCAGCCTTGGCACCGTTCTCGATGATCGCGTTGCGCAGTTCGCGGTTGGCCAGGTATTGCAGGCGCAGGTCAATGGACAACGCCAAGGGCTTACCGGCCTTGGCGTTTTTGGTGACCTGGACATCCTTGATCAACCGGCCGCGCCGGTCCTTGATCACTTGACGCTTGCCGGGGACCCCGGCCAGCCATTCGTCATAGGCCAGCTCGACCCCTTCGCGACCGTGATCGTCAATATCGGTAAATCCGACCATGTGCGCAGTAACTTCACCGGCCGGATAGAAACGGCGAAACTCTTCAATGCCGTAGACACCCGGTACTTTCAGATCGAGCACAGCCTGGCCTTGCTCCGGCGTCAGCCCTCGCACCAGATAAATGAATTCTTTGTTGGCCTGAGCCTCAAGACGATCGGCCAGGGCTTTCGGATCCTGTCCAAGGGCAGATGCAAGTGCTGGCCACTTCTCTTTGGCGGTCTGCATTTCCTTGGCATTGGCCCAAAGCGTGGTGACCGGGGTACTGACGGCCAAAGGCTCGCCGTTACGGTCGGTGATCAGACCACGGTGAGCCGGAATTGGAATGTGGCGGACACTGCGCGCATCGCCCTGCCCCTTAAGGAAGGCACGGTCGACCACTTGCAAATCAATGATACGCCAGGCAATCGCCGCCACCATGACGCCGAGCAAGCCCAGCACCAGGCGGAATCGCCAAGGGAAGAGTGCGCCTTCGAGTTTCATCATGGCGCCACCATCTGCACTTCGGCCGCACCGGGAATGCGCATTTTCAGTTGTTCGGTAGCCAGCACTTCGATGCGGCTGTGGGCCGTCCAGGTACTCTGCTCAAGAATCAAGCGGCCCCATTCGGCCTGCGCCTTGTCGCGCACACTCAACTCGTTGTATAGCGAATTCAACAACTGGCGATTCCAGTGGGCGCTGTAAGACACGCCGATGGCCGACACGAGCACGCCGATAAACAGCAGCAGCATGAAAAAGCTTCCGCCGGGCAGTGGCTTGGCGAAAAGCCTGCTCACCGCAGCTTCTCCGCCACACGCATGACAGCGCTACGGGAGCGTGGATTGGCTTTGAGTTCGGCGTCGGAGGCCGTCTGCGCTTTGCCATGGACTTTGATTTTGGGTTCGAACGCTACATGCCGAACCGGCAGGTTGCGCGGCAGGTTGTCGGCTTCGCCTTTTACCAGCTTACGCATGAACAGTTTGACGATGCGGTCTTCCAGCGAATGGAAGCTGATGACTACCAGGCGTCCGCCCACTTCCAGGCAATCCAGCGCGGCTTCGAGGCCGGTTTCCAGATCACCCAGTTCGTTGTTGACGTGAATTCGCAAACCCTGGAAAGCGCGAGTGGCCGGGTTCTTGCCCTTTTCCCACGCCGGGTTGGCGACTTTCAGGACTTCAGCCAGATCGGCGGTGCGCTCGAACGGTTTGATGTCGCGACGCTCTGCCACGGCTCGCGCCATGCGACCGGAAAAACGCTCTTCGCCGTATTCCTTGAACACCCGGGCAATTTCTTCTGCCGGAGCGGTGTTGACGAATTCGGCTGCGCTGATGCCGCGGGACGGGTCCATGCGCATGTCCAGCGGGCCATCGTTGAGAAAACTGAAGCCACGCTCAGGGTCGTCGAGCTGCGGCGAAGACACACCGAGGTCGAGCAAAATGCCGCTGACCTTGCCATGTAACCCGCGTGCTGCGACCTCGGCACCGAGCTCGGCAAAGCTGCGCTGCACAACGACAAAGCGGCCGTCTTCGGCCGCTAGCGTCTGCCCGGTGGCAATCGCTTGAGGATCCTTGTCGAATCCGAGCAACCGACCTTCTGGGCCGAGCTGACTGAGGATCAACCGACTGTGTCCGCCACGTCCGAACGTACCGTCCAGATAGCAGCCATCAGGACGTACAGCGAGCGCCTCGACGGCTTCGTCAAGCAGTACGGTGATGTGGTTAAAGCCGCTATCAATAGTCACAGGATCAAATCACGCAGTTCATCAGGCATCGCGCCCGGTTGTTGAATAGCAGCCAGGTCAGCGGCAGAAACCGCGTCCCAGGCATCCTCGTCCCATAATTGGAACTTGTTCAGCTGGCCTACCAACATCGCGCGCTTATCCAACTTGGCATATTCACGAAGACGCGGCGGAACCAGAAAACGACCACTGCCATCGAGCTCGAGGTCGACGGCATTACCAATCAATAAACGTTGCAGGCGGCGGTTCTCTTCGCGAAGCGAAGGCAGTGCACGCAGTTTGGTTTCAATAATTTCCCACTCATCGAGGGGATAAACACACAGACATGGATCAACGGCATCAATAGTGACGATCAACTGACCGGAACTGCGCGAATCAAGCTCGTCACGGTACCGGCTCGGCATTGCGAGACGACCCTTGGCATCGAGACTGATAGCGTTGGCTCCGCGAAACACGTCAGCGTTTCTCCAAATTCTAGCGTTTTGAGTTTAAAAAACCCACTTTATGCCACTTTCCGCCACTTGCGCACACTATAGGAATGCGCCCACCACACCGTCAAGGCGCGGATCAAAGGAAAACCCTTACAGAACTGAGATTTAGGAGTACGAAGGAGGGGGTATCGAGAATTTGGCAGATGAATCCGCCCAACAACTTGAAGCAACACAGACGGCTGCGCTCGGAAGTTAAAGTAATTTATTAAGAGTAAGATTTTTTTGGTATTACAAAAGTGCTTCTGCCGACGATTGTGTGACGAGGGAAATCAGTACGGCGAGGAGTTACAAACTGCAGCTTCTGGATATCACAGAAGCTGTCTACTGACGGCCAGCAAAGGAGCTAAAGTGCCATCACTTACCTTCTGCCTAATTGAGTAAAGCAGAATAGAGAAAAAAGGTGGAGAGTCGATCTGTAAGCCGGGTTCTGTCTTGAACAGTCATTCGTCTACGATGGCCATCACTGGACATCTTTAGCAACCTACCCGGTCCCAGCGCGGGCCACGCCTTGGGACCCTATTTGGTCTTGCTCCAAGTGGGGTTTACCTAGCCACGAACTGTTGCCAGACGTGCGGTGCGCTCTTACCGCACCTTTTCACCCTTACCGGCGCCGAAGCGCTTAGGCGGTTATTTTCTGTGGCACTTTCCGTAGGCTCACGCCTCCCAGGCATTACCTGGCACTTCGCCCTATGGAGCCCGGACTTTCCTCCCCCCCCTAATTTTCATAGAGGGCAGCGACTGTCCGATCGACTCTCCGCCGCGCAGGTTACCGGCAGAGCGCCCGAAGAACAAGCGTTAAGCGCCTATGGCCACGCCTGCACGTCGGTTTTTTACTCGCCCTTCTGTTTATCCAGTGCGACTTGATAAAGCACGTTCTTGCGCTCGCCGGTAATTTGCGCGGCCAAAGCCGCCGCGCGCTTGAGCGGCATTTCTTCGAGCAACAGATCAAGGATGCGCATCGCTTCACTGCTTACCGCATCTTCCGTCTCAGGCGCCGTCCAGCCCGCCACCAACACCACACACTCGCCACGCTGCTGATTACTGTCTGACTCGACGAACTCACGCAACTCTCCCAGCGGCAAGCCCTTGAGCGTTTCGAAGGTCTTGGTCAGCTCACGACCCAGCAATGCCGGGCGTTCAGCGCCGAACACCAGTTCCATGTCCTGCAAACATTCAAGAATGCGATGCGGTGCTTCGTAGAAGATCAGTGTGCGCGGCTCTTCCTTTACAAGTTCCAGGCGTGCCCGGCGCCCTACCGCCTTGGCCGGCAAGAATCCTTCGAAGATAAAGCGATCGGAGGGCAATCCCGCCGCCGACAATGCGGCGATCAAGGCACAGGCGCCAGGCACCGGCACCACGTTGATGCCTGCCGCGCGAGCCTGGCGCACCAAGTGGTAACCGGGATCGGAAATCAGCGGCGTCCCGGCGTCGGAGATCAATGCCACGTTGTCACCGGCGAGCAGACGGGTAATAAAGCGACTGCCTTCATCCCGCTCGTTGTGCTCATGACAGGCCGCGAGCGGCGTCGAGATACCGAAATGTTGCATCAACCGCTGGGAGTGACGGGTATCCTCGGCGGCAATCAGCGCCACTTCGCGCAGAATCTTCAGCGCCCGCGCACTGATGTCATCCAGGTTGCCGATGGGCGTCGCCACCACATAAAGCGAGCCAGCAGCGGAATTCAAAGCACCTGGAGCAGTCAAAGCGCACACCTCATGATCGGTAAAAGTCGCCATTGTAGCGCGTAGCGCCGCTCGCGATACGCGCAAGCGGTTACCGCCTTAAAGACCGTTTGTGCACTGCAGCAACATTTACAGCAGCTAAATTGATCGATTCACGCCAGTAACATCGCGCCCCGGCCAGTGCTTGGGTACAATTCCACGCTAATTTGATCGAGTATCAGGAACACTTACATGATCGCTTGCCTGCGGCTGTTATCTGCCCTCTGCCTTGCTGCCTTGCTGGCGGCTTGCGCCAGCTCGCCCTCCTCCAGCCTTGGCGAAGTTCCACGGACCCCGGATGCCAGTATCGAGCAACTGCTCGAGAAGGCAGCCCAAAGCAAATCACCGGAAGACGCAGCCCTGCTGCGCCTGAGTGCGGCTGACCTCGCCTATCGACAAGGCAATGCCGGCCAGTCCGCGCAAATCCTGCAACAGGTTCCCGTCGAGTCGCTCAAGCCCGGCCCACAGGTCTTCGCCAGCACCCTGGCAGCCGAACTGGCCATGACCCGCAACCAGCCGAAAGCCGCACTGACGGCGCTGAACCATCCAAGCCTGCAGCGCCTGGGCGAATTGTCGCAGGAGCAACAGGTCCGTACCGGCACCGTGCGCGCCCGCGCTCTTGAAGCCGATGGGCAAACCCTCGCGGCCGCACGGGAGCGCATCTTTATCGCTCCGATGCTGAGCGGCGAAGCGGCGGCTAAAAATCATGAAGCCATCTGGACGCTGATCGCCTCTCTGCCAACCGACCAGCTGCAACCCTCCACCACCGACGACCTCGGCGGCTGGATGGCCCTGGCCCTGGCCGTGAAAACCGCCGGCACCCTGGAACAACAACAAGCGGCCATCGACAACTGGCGCGCCCAGAACCCGAAACACCCGGCCGCTATTCAGCTGCCCGTCGCCCTGACCAAGCTCAAGGAACTGGCCAGCCAGCCCCTGAGCAAAATCGCCTTGCTGCTGCCGCAGGACGGCCCACTGGCATCCGTCGGCAAGGCGCTGCGCGACGGGTTCATGGCCGCTCATTACCAGGCGCAACAGGCCGGGCAGAAACCGCCAGCTATCGAGTTCTATGACAGCTCACGCCTGACCTCCATGGACGAGTTCTATCGCAAGGCCCAGGCCGATGGCGTGCAACTGGTAGTCGGCCCACTGGAGAAACCACTGGTCAAACAACTCAGCACTCGCCCGCAACTGCCGATCACCACCCTGGCGCTGAACTACAGCGAGGGTGATCAAGGTCCGGCGCAATTGTTCCAGTTTGGTCTTGCCGCTGAAGATGAAGCCCGCGAAGTGTCCCGTCGCGCACGCGCCGATGGCCTGCATCGCGCAGCCATCATGGTACCGAAGGGTGAATGGGGCGACCGCGTTCTCAAGGCGTTCAGCCAGGACTGGCAAGCCAATGGCGGCAGCATCGTCGCCACCGAGCGTGTCGATCAGCCGGTGCAACTGGCCCAGCAGATCGCCGACATGTTCCAGCTGCGCCAGAGTGAGGGTCGCGCCAAGAGCCTGCAAAGCACGGTTGGATCGCAAGTCGCCGCCCAGCCGTCGCGTCGTCAGGATATCGAGTTCATCTTCCTTGCAGCCACACCGCAACAGGCTCAACAGATCAAACCGACCCTGAATTTCCAGTACGCGGGTGACGTTCCGGTTTACGCTACCTCCCACGTATTCAGTGCGAGCGGCGATGTGAACCAGTACAACGACATGAACGGCATTCGCTTCTGCGAAACCCCATGGTTGCTGGACGCCAATGATCCGCTGCGTCGCCAGGTCACTGCTCAGTGGCCGCAAGCGAGTGGCAGCCTTGGCCGTCTTTACGCCATGGGCGTTGATGCTTATCGCCTGGCCCCGCGCCTGGGCCAACTCAAGGCCCTGCCAGATAGCCGCATCGAAGGCCAGTCAGGCAGTCTGAGCATGACTCAGAGCCAGCGCGTCGTGCGCCAGTTGCCATGGGCCGAATTCATCAACGGTCAGGTTCAGCGCCTGCCGGACACCGCTCGCTGATGCCTGACAGATCACGTCAGCAAAGCGGAAAAGATGCCGAGCGTCATGCGCTCGAGCATCTTCAACAACAAGGGCTGCGCCTGCTGGCGCAGAACTGGTTATGCAAACGCGGCGAGCTTGATCTGGTCATGCTAGATGGCGATACAGTAGTATTCGTTGAAGTCCGCTACAGAAAAAACACTCAATGGGGTGGTGCGCTCGACAGTGTTGACGGGCGCAAACAGCAGAAACTGATCTTCGCTGCACAGTCTTTTCTTCAGCACGAATCGCGCTGGGCCAATTCTCCTTGCCGCTTCGACGTGGTTGCCATCGACAGCAATCTCGATCAGTTGAACTGGCTGCAGAATGCCTTTGATGGCTGATCGCATGCACTCCAGACCGGACACTTTCACTCGACACTTTTGCTCTTTGCTTTGCGGGCTGCACATTCACGTGCCGAACAGCCGCGCTCATTAAGGTCACACAGATGGACATGCAATCCCGAATTCGCCAGCTTTTCCAGGCCAGTATCGACACCAAGCAACAGGCGATGGACGTACTTGCACCGCACATCGAGCAAGCCAGCCAGGTCATGGTCAACGCCCTGCTCAATGAAGGCAAAATGCTTTCCTGCGGCAATGGCGGGTCTGCTGGCGATGCCCAGCATTTCTCGTCCGAACTGCTCAACCGCTTTGAGCGCGAGCGCCCGAGTCTGCCAGCCATCGCCCTGACAACCGACAGTTCGACGATCACCTCGATCGCCAACGACTACAGCTACAACGAAATCTTCTCCAAGCAGATCCGCGCACTCGGCCAGCCGGGCGACGTATTACTGGCAATCTCCACCAGCGGTAACTCGGCAAACATAATTCAAGCGATCCAGGCCGCACATGATCGCGAAATGATTGTCGTAGCTTTGACGGGTCGTGACGGTGGCGGCATGGCGTCACTGCTGTTGCCCGAGGACGTCGAGATCCGCGTACCGGCCAACGTCACCGCTCGTATCCAGGAAGTCCACCTGCTGGCGATCCACTGTCTATGCGACTTGATCGACAGCCAATTGTTCGGGAGTGAAGAATGACCCCTAATCGCCTTGGCCTACTGGCCTTGACCCTGTGCCTGGGCATCAGCGGCTGCACCTCGGTGGTAACTGCCAGCCGCGAAGCGCCGATTGAAGATGACCGCGGCACGCGCACACTGGGCAGCAAAATCGACGATTCCCTGATCGACACCAAGGTCGGCGTAAACATTGCCAAGGCTGATCCAGCCCTGGACAAGGACTCGCACATCGTTATTACCAGCTTCAACGGCGTCGTGCTGCTCGCCGGACAAACACCACGCGAAGACCTCAAGGCCAAGGCCGAACGGGCCGCTGCCGCCGTCCAGCGCGTCAAGAAGGTCCACAACGAGCTGCAGGTGCTGGCGCCCTCTTCGCTGCTGGCACGCCAGAACGACACGTGGCTGACCACCAAAATCAAGGCCCAGATGCTCACCGATGCGAACATCCCCGGGTCGCGCATCAAGGTCGTGACTGAAAACGGTATTGTCTATCTGCTGGGCCTGCTGACCAAACAGGAAGCCGCACAGGCAACCAGCCTGGTTCAAGGCGTTTCCGGTGTGCAGAAGATCGTGAAGCTGTTCGAGTACATCGACTGAGCTGACTGACCCACACGCGGTGTAGGAACTGCCGAAGGCTGCGATCTTTTGATCCTGAAAGCCAAAATCAAAAGATCGCAGCCTGCGGCAGCTCCTACGTAATAAAAAAGGCGACCCTTCCGGATCGCCTTTTTTATTACTTCACCACCTTCAAACTAGGTCGACCGCTGGGACGCGGCGGCTCGCTGTCGGGTGGCGGAATGTCATCATCCGGCTCGATGTCATCGTCCTCACCCATAGGCGATTCCAGATCGAACACCATGCCCTGGCCATTTTCCCTGGCGTAGATACCCAGGATTGAAGCGATCGGCACATACAAGGTGTGCGGCACACCCCCGAAGCGACCTTCGAAGCTCACAGCCTCGTTGTCCATATGCAGATGGCGCACAGCTTGTGGCGACACGTTCAGGACGATCTGCCCCTCACTGGCAAACCCCTGCGGCACCTGCACCGACGGGTACTCGGAATTGACCAGCATGTGCGGGGTGCAATCGTTGTCAACAATCCACTCATAGAGCGCACGGACCAGATAAGGTCGACTGGAGTTCATAGCGGCTCCTTAAGCCTTAGCGCATGTCGCGTTCGACACCAGACAGACTCGCCTGGAAAGCCTCACGCGCAAACTGGCGCTCCATATAATCAAGCAGCGGCTTGGCTGGCCGCGGCAGTTCAATACCCAGAATCGGCAATCGCCAGAGTATTGGCAATAGGCAGCAATCCACCAGACTTTGTTCCTCACTAAGGAAAAACGGCTTGTCGGCGAACAACGGCGACACGCCCGTCAGGCTTTCACGCAACTCTTTGCGAGCTACGGCACGGGCCGCTTCCTTGGTCCGCGAATCCAGAATCAGATCCACCAGGCCACACCAGTCACGCTGAATACGATGAATCAGCAGTCGGCTGTTGGCACGCGCCACGGGATAAACCGGCAGTAGTGGCGGATGCGGGTAACGCTCATCCAGGTATTCCATCACCACGGTCGACTCCCACAACGCAAGGTCACGATCGACCAGGGTGGGCAAGCTGCCGTAAGGGTTCACTTCAATCAGTTTAGGTGGCTGGCGGCCTGCCTCCACATAAATGATCTCTGCGCTGACACCCTTCTCTGCCAGTACGATGCGCACTCGGTGGGAATAGTGGTCGGCGGGGTCGGAGTAACAGGCCAACCGATTGGTCACGCCCATGGCGGTCCTCCTCGCTTGTAGAAATTATCGGAAGCGGAAAAACGAGCGCGCCCAGAGGGCGCCTCAAATAACGTCTGGATGACCAGGTTCGCTACTCTGAGACGCCCTTGGGCGCGCGCGATTAACAGCAATTGCTTGAAGCGTTATCAGTGCACGTCTTTCCAGTATTCGCGCTTGAGCAGGTAAGCGAATACGAAGAAGAACGCCAGGTACAGCAATACGTAAGTACCAATGCGCTGATGTTGCAGCTTAACCGGGTTAGCCGAGTAAGCCAGGAAGGTTACCAGATTCTTGACCTTCTCATCGAACTGCTCTTCGGTCAAAGCACCGCTTTTCGGCACGATGGTCAGTTGATCGCACGCCTCATGGGTCAGTGGCGTACCGGTCAACGGATCATATTGCTTCTTGCCGTCTTCAACGATCTGAACCTGTTTGCAACCGACGACCTGACGGCCTTGCAGGCCCACCAGGACGTTAGGCATGCCCACGTTCGGGAAAACCTTGTTGTTCACGCCCCAAGGGCGTGACGGATCTTCGTAGAACGATTTCAGGTATCCGTAGAGCCAGTCGGTGCCACGAACACGGGCGACGAGTGTCAGGTCCGGTGGTGCCGCGCCGAACCAGGCCTTGGCGTCCGCCGGCTGCATGCCGACATTCATGTGATCACCGATCTTGGCGCCAGTGAAAACCAGCTTCTCCAACATCAATTCATGGGGAATGCCCAAGTCGTCGGCAACGCGCTCGTAACGCTGGAACTTGGCGCTATGGCAGCCCATGCAGTAGTTGGCGAACGTACGTGCACCGTCCTGCATGGCCGCTTTATCGGAAACGTCGATATCGACTTTTTCCAGCTCCGGGCCACCGTGTTCAGCAGCGAAAGCGAACACTGGCAGCGCAGCAAGCATCAATACAGCAAATAGCTTTTTCATCAGCCAGTCACCCTTTCCGGAACCGGTTTGGTCTTCTCGAGCCTGGTGTAGAACGGCATCAAAATGAAGTAGGCGAAGTACAGGAAGGTACATACCTGCGATAACAACGTACGGCCTGGAGTCGGAGCCAGAACGCCTAGCACACCGAGGATCACGAACGAGATGCAGAATACCCATAGCCAGATCTTGCTCATCCAGCCCTTGTAGCGCATCGACTTGACCGGACTACGGTCGAGCCACGGCAGGACGAACAGCACAGCGATGGCCGCGCCCATGGCGATAACACCCAGGAGCTTGTCCGGAACCGCCCGCAGAATTGCGTAGAACGGCGTGAAGTACCAGACCGGAGCAATGTGCTCTGGGGTCTTGAAGGCGTTCGCCACTTCGAAGTTCGGCTTCTCGAGGAAATAGCCGCCCATCTCGGGGAAGAAGAACACGATCGAGCAAAAGATGAACAGGAACACCACGACACCGACGATATCTTTCACGGTGTAGTAAGGGTGGAAGGCAATGCCGTCCAGCGGGATGCCGTTTTCGTCCTTGTGCTTCTTGATGTCCACGCCGTCAGGGTTGTTCGACCCCACTTCGTGCAACGCGAGGATGTGCAACACCACCAGACCGAGAATCACGATCGGCAAGGCAACCACGTGCAAGGCGAAGAAGCGGTTCAGGGTGATACCGGAAATCAGGTAGTCACCACGGATCCACTGGGTCAGGTCGTTGCCGATGACCGGGATCGCGCCGAACAGCGAGATGATCACCTGGGCACCCCAGTAGGACATCTGGCCCCACGGCAGCAGATAGCCCATGAACGCTTCAGCCATCAGCGCCAGGTAGATCAGCATGCCGAAGACCCACACCAGCTCCCGTGGCTTCTGGTACGACCCGTAGAGCAACCCACGGAACATGTGCAGATAAACCACGATGAAGAACGCCGAAGCGCCGGTGGAGTGCAGAAGACGCAGGATCGAGCCGTACTCGACGTCGCGCATGATGTATTCGACAGAAGCAAAGGCCTCTTCCGCCGACGGGGTGTAACTCATGGTCAGCCAGACACCGGTAACGATCTGGTTGACCAGAACGAGTAGCGCCAGGGAACCAAAAAAATAGAAGAAGTTGAAGTTCTTCGGAGCGTAATACTTGCTGAGATGGTCTTCCCACATCTTGGTGGCGGGAAAGCGCGCATCAACCCAATCCATGAACTTGCTCATCACGCTTTCTCCGTATCGACGCCAACAATAATGATGTCATCGGTCTCATAGGAATGCGGGGGAACTGGCAGGTTCAAAGGCGCAGGTTGCGACTTGTAGACGCGGCCAGCCAGATCGTAATGGGAACCGTGGCAAGGGCAGAAATAACCGCCTACCCAGTCTTTGCCCAGATCAGCAGGTGCCACTTCGGGACGGAATGTCGGCGAACAACCCAGGTGCGTGCAGATACCAATCAGCAGCAGAACCTCGGGCTTGATCGAACGCGTTTCCGGATCAACATAGGTAGGTTGTGTCGAGTTCTTGGAGGTCGGGTCAGACAGCTGGCCCTCGATCTTTTTCAGATTCCCCAGGATTTCCTCGGTACGGCGGACGATGAACACCGGCTGACCGCGCCACTCAGCAATCATCTGCTGGCCTGGCTCGATTTTGCTGACATTCACTTTCACCGGTGCACCTGCGGCTTTCGCCTTGGCACTGGGAAACCATGACCCCACGAACGGGACCGCAGCCCCCACCGCTCCTGCAGCACCCACCACGGATGTGGCTGCTACCAAGAAGCGACGCCGGCCTGCATTCACGCCGTCATTGCTCATTCAGTCCTCTCCCATCAGCTTTGTGGCCTGTTAAATCAGGCATCTACTAAGTAAAACTATGTACTTATAAAAATTTTGCCGAATGGTAATGAAAAGCCCCAATTCTGACAAGGTAATTACCGGAGCCCATCACCCCCGAGCCTTGTAGTATAGGGCGTCTGCGGATGTGGCAAGTTGTCACAGCGCAATTCTTTGATAAATCGCACGCATAAAAAAACGCCCAGCTCCGCGAGGAAACTGGGCGTTCTTTTTTGAACGTGAAAGCGAATTAACGCTTCGAGTACTGCGGACGCTTACGCGCTTTACGCAGACCGACTTTCTTACGTTCAACTTCACGAGCATCGCGGGTTACGAAACCGGCTTTACGCAGGGCGCTGCGCAGAGTCTCGTCGTAATCCATCAGAGCGCGAGTGATACCGTGGCGGATTGCGCCAGCCTGACCACTTACACCACCGCCGATCACGGTGACGTAGATGTCGAATTTCTCGACAGTCTCAGTCAATTCCAGCGGCTGACGAACTACCATGCGGGCAGTTTCGCGGCCGAAGAAATTATCCAGCGAACGGTTGTTGATGGAGATGTTACCAGTACCCGGACGCAGGAAAACGCGTGCGGTTGCGGTCTTGCGACGGCCAGTGCCGTAATTTTGAGTCGCCGACATAATGAACTATTCCGTTAAAACTTCAGTTCTTGGGGCTGCTGAGCAGTATGAGGGTGTACAGCGCCCGCATAGACTTTCAGCTTACGATACATGTCGCGACCCAGCGGGTTCTTAGGCAGCATGCCTTTGACCGCGGTCTCGATCACGCGCTCAGGGGCTTTAGCGATCAGCTTTTCGAAGTTGATCGACTTGATACCGCCCGGGAAACCGGAGTGGGAGTAGTAGATTTTGTCGGTGGTTTTAGCACCGGTTACACGAATCTGCTCGGCATTGATAACGACGATGTAATCGCCGGTGTCAACGTGAGGAGTGTACTCAGCTTTATGCTTGCCACGCAGACGGCTCGCGATTTCGGTGGCCAGACGACCCAGGGTCTGACCTGCAGCGTCGACGACAAACCAGTCGCGCTGTACTGTTTCCGGTTTAGCAGTAAAAGTTTTCATTCTTTATAGCCTCAGGGGCCGCCCTGTAAATTAGACGGCGGATCTTACTGAATAGTGCGTACTTTGACAAGTCAAAGGCAGCCGGATACAGACGCTTTCGGGGGCTCGGGTCGGCGCGTCCGTTCAACGGCAAGATTCTTCGGCGGCGGCGCATCACTTCCACTGCAGAAAGAGGTGCGCAATTATGCAGATTGCGAAAAATAATTCAACCTGCTTTTATGATTGTTTTGCCCAAGGAGCACCCCGATGGAATATCGCCAGCTAGGCCGGACCAATCTGAACGTGAGTGCCCTCTGCCTCGGAACCATGACCTGGGGCGAGCAAAACAGCGAGGCAGACGCCTTCGCACAGATCGAACGGGCCAAGAGCGCCGGGATCAATTTCATCGACACCGCCGAGATGTACCCGGTGCCACCCAAGGCCGAAACCTACGCCACCACCGAACGTTACATCGGCAATTACTTCAAAAGCCGCGGTGATCGCGCCGACTGGATCCTCGCCAGCAAGATCGCCGGCCCCGGCAATACCATCGATTACATTCGCGACAAGAGCCTTCGGCACAATCGACAGCACATAACGGAAGCTGTCGATGGCAGCCTCAAACGCCTGCAAACCGACTACATCGACCTGTACCAACTGCACTGGCCGGAGCGCAGCACCAATTTCTTCGGCCAGTTGGGCTACAAGCACGTAACCGAAGCGAATCTGACACCACTGGAGGACACGCTCGAAGCGCTGGACGAGCAGGTCAAGGCCGGCAAGATTCGCCACATTGGCCTGTCCAACGAAACACCGTGGGGCACCATGCGCTTCCTCGCCCTGGCCGAAGCCCGTGGCTGGCCGCGCGCAGTGTCGATCCAGAACCCGTACAACCTGCTCAACCGCAGCTTTGAAATCGGTCTGGCGGAAATCGCCATTCGCGAGCAGTGCGGTTTGCTGGCTTACTCGCCGTTGGCGTTTGGCTTCCTTTCGGGTAAATACGAAGGTGGCGCGCGCCCACCGAAGGGCCGCCTGAGCCTCTATAGCCGCTTCAGTCGCTACTTCAACCCGCAGTCGGAAGCGGCGTGCAGCCGCTATGTGGCATTGGCACGGGAGCACGGCCTGGATCCCGCCCAAATGGCGCTGGCCTTTGTCACTCAACAGCCATTCGTGACCAGCAACATCATTGGCGCGACCACGATGGAACAACTGGAGAGCAACATTGCCAGTTTTGATCTGAAACTGTCGGAAGAAGTGCTGGAGGGGATCGAAGCGATTCACAAGGATCATCCGAACCCTGCGCCCTAAGTAAAAAGATCGCAGCCTTCGGCAGCTCCTACAGGGCTCAAACCGATCCTGTCTAGGAGCTGCCGCAGGCTGCGATCTTTTCAGCCATCACATGGATTCAAAGAGATCGCGCAATAATCTCCTTCATGATTTCATTGGTCCCGGCATAAATCCGCTGCACCCGCGCATCCGCCCACGCCCGGGCAATCGGGTATTCCCACATGAACCCATAGCCGCCATGCAGCTGCACGCACTCGTCGAGCACCTTGCATTGCAGGTCGGTGCCCCAGTACTTGGCCATCGCAGCCGTTGGCACATCAAGCTTGCCTTGCAGGTGCAGCTCCAGGCATCGGTCAACGAAGACCCGGCCGATCTGGATTTCTGTCGCCATTTCCGCCAGCTTGAAGCGGGTGTTCTGGAAGTCGGCGATCGACTTGCCGAACGCCTTGCGGTCGCGGGTGTAATCGAGCGTCCATTGCAAACCGGCCTCGGCTGACGCCAGCCCGCCGATGGCCACGGTCAACCGCTCCTGCGGCAACTCCTGCATCAGGTAGGCAAACCCCATTCCGGCTTGGCCGAGCAGGTTTTCCTTAGGCACCCGGACATCCTGAAAGAACAATTCCGAGGTGTCCTGGGCTTTCATGCCGACCTTCTCCAGGCGCTTGCCCTTTTCGAAGCCCGGCGTGCTGGTCTCGACCAGAAACAGACTGGTGCCTTTCGCGCCGGCCTTGGGATCGGTCTTGGCGACAACGATCACCAGGTCCGCCAGATAGCCGTTGGTAATAAAGGTCTTCGAGCCGTTGATCACATATTCATCGCCATCGAGCACTGCGGTGGTTTTCACCCCTTGCAGGTCGGAACCGGCACCCGGCTCGGTCATGGCAATGGCGCTCACCATCTCGCCAGACACCAGTTTCGGCAGGTATTTGTGTTTCAGCGCTTCACTGCCGTAATGCAGGATATACGGCGCAACGATGTCTGAATGCAGAGAGAATCCGATGCCGGTCAAACCCAGACGGCCGACCTCTTCAATCACCACCGCACTGTAAAGAAAGTCGGCCCCCAATCCGCCGTACTCTTCGGGCAAATGCGAGCACAGCATCCCCGCCTCACCCGCCTTGTTCCAGAGTTTGCGATCGATATAGCCCTGCTTTTCCCACTGTCCATGGAACGGCACCGCTTCTTTTTCGAGGAATGTACGCACGCTGTCGCGAAAAAGTTCGTGCTCGGAACTGAACAGTGTTCTAGGGATCATGCAGCACCTTTTTTTTATTTTCAGAAGAAACAGACCTTCAGAGACTAAGCCCCGCGTCCGATACAGGACACTGGACACATCCGACAAAAAATAAGACGATCCAGCCGTCTGGTGACCACTTTCCCCTATAAGAATAAAGTTGAATTATGTCTAACCAAGCCTCCACGCCCTTGCGGCGCGTCAGCATCCTGGCAACCGACCGGGTTTTCGCTACCACCCTCATGACAGCCAAGGATTTCTTCCATCTCGCCAGCCTGCGCTACGGCAAACAGCTGGGTCATGGCTTGACTCCGGCGTTCGAAACGCGACTCGTCAGCCCCGACGGCAAACCGGTGAACAGTTTCAGCGATGTAATGATGCCGGTAGACGGCGCATTGGAAAACGCCGATATCATCGTTCTCCCGGCGTTCTGGGACGACTTCGATTCACTGTGCAAACGTTATCCACAGGTCCTGCCCTGGTTGCGCCAGCAACATGCGCGCGGCGCCGTGTTGTGTGGCGAGGCCACCGGCGTGTTCTGGCTGGCCGAAGCCGGCCTGCTCGACGGCAAGGAGGCGACAACCTACTGGCGCTTCTTCGAAGCTTTTGCCGAACGCTACCCACAGGTTCAGCTCAATCAGGACAAGCACCTGACCGACGCCGACAATCTTTTCTGCGCGGGCGGCACCACCTCCGCATGCGATCTGTACATCTATCTGATCGAGCGTTTCTGTGGCGCCAACGTTTCCCAGGCCGTGGCTCGCGACATTCTCTATGAAGTCCAGCGCAGCTATTCACCAGGGCGGATCGGCTTTGGCGGGCAGAAATTGCATCAAGACGTGATTATCCTGCAGATCCAGCACTGGCTCGAAGAGCATTTTGCCGACAAGTTTCGCTTCGAAGACGTTGCCCGCGAACACGGCATGAGCATTCGCAATTTTATGCGCCGTTTCCAGACCGCCACCGGCGACAAGCCGCTGCATTACCTGCAACGCCTGCGCATCGAAACGGCGAAGGGCTTGCTGTCCGCCAGCCGCAAGAGCATCAAGACCATCAGCTACGAAGTAGGCTACGACGATGCGAGCTTCTTTGCGCGCCTGTTCCGCCAGCATACGGAACTGTCACCGAACCAGTATCGGCAGCAGTTTCAGCAAGCGGCCTAAAAGTTCGCAGCCTACGGCAGCTCCTACCGATGGTGTGTATCTGTAGGAGCTGGCGAAGCCTGCGATCTTTTGATCTTCGGCGCACCACAAAAAAGGCCTGCATGCGCAGGCCTTTTTTACTTTCCGAACACTGTTACGGCTTATGCGCCCGCGCCAGGAATTCGTGGGATTGCATTTCCAGCAGTCGGCTGAGGGTGCGCTGGAATTCGAAATTCAGGCGACCGCCGGTGTAGAGATCTTTAAGCTCGACTTCCGCAGAAATGATCAGTTTCACGTTGCGATCGTAAAACTCGTCGACCATGTTGATGAAACGTCTGGCGATGTCGTCGGTGGTGACGCTCATCTGCTCGACATCGCTAAGCAGCACGGCGTGGAAGATCTTGCCCAGTTCGATGTAATCGTTCTGGCTGCGTGGGCCGTCGCACAGTTCACGAAAGTTGAACCAGGCCACGTCATCGCAGGTGCGCAGGGCACGAATTTCACGGTTTTCGATCATCAGCACGTCATTTTCGACCGCCGCCGTGCATTCCGGGGTCAATGCACGGAAGCTTTTGCGCAGGCTCTCGTTGGCGGCTTCGTCGAGTGGATAGTGGAACAGCTCGGCTTGTTCGAGGTGACGCAGACGATAATCGACGCCGCTGTCGACGTTGACGATCTCGGTGTTCTGCTTGATCAGCGCAATGGCCGGCAGGAAGCGCGCGCGTTGCAGGCCGTCCTTATAGAGACCGTCCGGCACGATGTTCGACGTCGCGACCAGGGTCACGCCGTTCTTGAACAGCTCTTCCATCAGGGTGCCAAGGATCATGGCGTCGGTGATGTCGGAAACGAAGAACTCATCGAAGCAGATGACCCGGGCTTCGTTAGAGAAACGCTTGGCGATGATGGTCAGCGGGTTTTTCTCACCGCCCAGGGTCTTCATCTCTTCATGCACACGTTTCATGAAGCGGTGGAAGTGCGTACGAGACTTTTCCTTGAACGGCAACGCTTCGAAGAAGGTGTCGACCAGGTAAGTCTTGCCGCGGCCCACGCCGCCCCAGAAATACAGGCCCTTGACAGGCGCCTGATCCTTTTTGCCAAACAGTTTGCCCAGCAGGCCCGGTTTATTCTGATCGGCGGCGACCAGATCATCGTACAGGCGCTGCAAATGACGCACGGCCGTTTCCTGCGCGGCGTCATGAAAGAATTCCGGGCGTTTCAGATCAGCTTGATATCGTTCTAGGGGCGTCATAATTCGTTAGCAAGGCAACAAAAACGGGCCGTCACTGTAGCGACGGCCCCGAGGAATGGCAATCGGCCCTTGGTCGGACCGCGCCGCTGTTTAGTCCTGAACCGGGGTCAGGGCAATTCGCAGAGCTTCAATGGCAGCGTCGCGAGTGGCGCTGTCAGCAAAGGTCGGGCTATCGGCTACACACTCGCCTTCCAGCCAAACGCTGAAGCTCAGGTCTTCACTGCGCACGTCCAGAGCCTGGCCCGCTTGCAGCTGCTTGGTCACCTGCCCAGCGGTTTTACCGTCGGCAAAGTTGCACGACAGCAGCAGTTGCTCACCATCGGCCGCCAGCAGACGGAAACGGAAACTGCCGTCGTCTTCTCGGAAGCTGACAAAACGCGCCGATTTCGCGGCTTTCTTTTTGGTCGTCGCCGCCACTTGGGTCTGGGCAACAAAGGAACGCAGGCCGACTGCTTCACGCAGCTCGTTAAGAAACGGCGTCGCCACCGCGCGAGCCTTTTTCGCACCGTGTTGCAGCATGTCCTCCAGATCCGCCGGACGCTCGATCAGTTGGTGGTAACGCTCGCGGGACTCGCCCAGATCGTTGTCCAGCAACTGGAACAGTCGGTTCTTCGCCTCACCCCAACCCAGGCCTTGCAACAGCTCGCTGCGGAATTCGTCGGCTTGCGCCGGCGTGGCGAACGCCTGGAACAGGGTGAACAGGTGCGAGTTGTCCGGATCTTTCGCTTCACCCGGCGCGCGGGAGTCGGTGACGATCCGTGAAATCGCGTCCTTCATCTCTTTGGCGCTGCTGAACAGCGGAATGGTGTTGTCGTAGCTCTTCGACATCTTGCGGCCGTCCAGGCCCGGCAACGTGGCGACGCTCTCTTCGATCAACGCCTCGGGCATGGTGAAGAACTCTTTGCCTTGGCCAAACAGGTGATTGAAGCGCTGGCCGATGTCGCGGGCCATTTCCACGTGCTGAATCTGGTCGCGACCGACCGGCACCTTGTGCGCGTTGAACATCAGAATGTCAGCGGCCATCAACACTGGATAGCTGTACAAGCCCATGGTGATGCCGGCGTCCGGGTCTTCGCCGGTCTCGACGTTTTTGTCCACCGAGGCCTTGTAGGCGTGGGCGCGGTTGAGCAGGCCCTTGGCGGCGACGCAGGTCAACAACCAGGTCAGCTCAGGGATTTCGGGAATGTCGGACTGACGATAGAACGTCACGCGGTCCACATCCAGGCCACCTGCAAGCCAGGTCGCGGCGATTTCCAGACGCGAGCGCTGTATGCGCAGCGGGTCATCGCACTTGATCAAGGCGTGGTAGTCGGCCAGGAAGTAGAACGAATCAGCGTTACTGTCGCGGCTGGCGATGATCGCCGGGCGGATGGCTCCGGCGTAGTTGCCCAGGTGCGGCGTGCCGGTGGTGGTGATGCCGGTAAGAATACGGGTACGAGTCGTCATGGGTAATCGCTTGTCAGACTGCAATCAATTCGAAAGGCGCGGCAGGATCAGATCCTTGAGATCGGTCAGCTTGCCATGAAAAAAGTGCCCGCATTCTGCCACTTTCAGCAGCTCATGGGGGCGTTCGAGCTTGTCAGACCATTCGTAAACCAGTTGCGGATCGATCACTTCGTCGGTTTCCGGCTGGATCAGGGTCAGTTCGCCCTGCTGTTGCAGCGGGTTCTGAGCATCGAGGCGCATGACCGCCGGCGCGACCATGAACAGATGCTTGATCGGCTCACCCTTAGCTTCCAGGCGTCCGCCGAGACTTGCTGCAACAAACCCACCGAAGGAAAAACCGAACAGGGTCAGCGGCAATTGCGGATGCCTGGCCCGGAACCACTCGGCTACCGCCTGGGCATCATCGACCTCACCTGTGCCCATATCGTGCGAGCCTTCGCTGGCGCCGACGCCACGGTAGTTGAAACGCAAGGTAATAAAACCGGCATCGCGTGCGGTGCGCTGCAGGGTCGAGACCACTTTATTGAGCATGGTGCCGCCCTGCACCGGGTTCGGATGGCAGATCAGTGCCAGGCCGCGGGGCTGCTCATTATCCAGGTAAAGAGCTTCCAGTTGCCCCACCGGGCCATCAATCACTACAGGGGTTTCACGCATAAGCAAGGAAGGAACTCCGTGACCTCGTATCAGGTCGACTCGTCTAGCAAATTGTCTGTGCCAATTTATTGCGAGTGAATCGCGGTATACAGCGCAGGTTGGAGCCGTTAACGTAAAGCAAAGCCGTTTATAGAGGAAGGACTCGTGGAACACTCGCTCTTAGTTTGGTTGTTACCGACTCTTGCCCTGGTTGTGGGTGTCGCCATTGGGTTCCTGATCGCTCGCCTCGCGCCGAGCGCCGCGCCTAACCGCACGCAGCGTCAGCTGGACGATATTCAGGAACGTTTCGACAGTTATCAGAACGAGGTGGTGACCCACTTCAACAGCACGGCCACACTGGTCAAGAAACTGACTCAGAGCTATCAGGAAGTGCAGGATCATCTCGCCGAGGGCGCCAACCGCCTGGCCCTGGACGAGCAGACCCGCCAACGTCTGCTGGCCTCCCTGCACGCCGACGCAGTGCAGGCACCACGGGAACGCCTGACGCCACCGCGGGATCAGGAGCCGCCTCGCGACTACGCTCCGAAAGCCCCGAACTCGCCGGGTATGCTCGATGAGCATTACGGCCTGAAGAAGTAAGCAAGCTTTCGCGACACAAAAAGCCCCCGGACTTTCACTGGTTCGGGGGCTTTTTTGATTCTGAACCATTACCACCAGCGTCCATGCTGGCCTCTTCGCTGGCAAGCCAGCTCCTACGAAGTGCACACTTTTTGTGATCGCCACTTCCCCTGCAGGAACTGACGATAAAAAAAAGCCCGCCCGATCTGATTGGAATCGGGCGGGCTTTTTTAGCCTGGGGTTCAATCAGGCATTTGTGCAGCGCTTACTGCTGAGCACCATACTGCTGACCTGGAATCGCCTTGAGGTTGACCTCGACACGACGGTTCTGTGCACGGCCGTTGGTGTCACCGTTGCTGGCTACCGGATTATCCGGGCCGGCGCCACGGGCGCTCAAGTTGGCACCGCTGACACCTTGCGACGTCAGGTAGGTCGCCACGCTTTGAGCGCGACGCTGGGACAGGTCCATGTTGTGCTGGCGACTGCCGGTGCTGTCGGTGTAGCCGACGATTTCGATCTGGTTCTGGTTGAACTCTTTCAGCGAGCCGGCCAGGTTGTTCAGTGGCTGATAGAAGCTTGGGGCGATGTTAGCCGAGTCGGTGGCGAAGGTAATGTTGCCCGGCATGATCAGTTTGATCTGGTCGCCCTGGCGCTGCACTTCAACACCAGTGTTGGCCATACTGGCGCGCAGTTTTTTCTCTTGCTGATCGGCGTAGTAACCATAACCGGCAGCGGAAGCACCCACCACTGCGGCACCGATCAACGCGCCCTTGCCACGGTTATCGTGGTTGATGGCGGCACCGGCCAGAGCACCGGCGAGCGCGCCAAGACCACCGTACTTGGCGGTTTTGCTCATGCCTTGGGAACCGCTGTCCGCCTGCCCCTGCGGCTGACCGTCATAAGGGTTGGGCGAGGCACAGCCGGACAGTACGGCCACGGCAGTAGCGACAATCATCAAACGACGCATGGTGAACATGTAAAGCTCCTACGTTTTGCATTCTGTGGTGCAACGGACCAAGGCATCGGCCTTTGCGGGCGTTGGATCATAAATGTGGATAAAAATTCCGCCTTGCCTTCACAACGGCACTTCAGGCCCGCACGAAAGGATTTTCGCGCATTTCATCGCCCAGTCGGGTATCCGGACCGTGTCCGGTTACCACCGTTGCGTCTTCATCGAGGGTGTACAGCCGCTGCTTGATCGAACGCACGATGGTCGCCTGATCGCCGCCCCACAAGTCCGTGCGGCCGACGCCGCGCCGAAACAGCGTGTCACCGGCAATCAGCAACTTGGCGTCGGAAAACCAGAAGCTCATGGAGCCCGGCGTATGACCCGGCGTGTGCAGCGCTACACCGCAGCCGCAGTCCAACGCTTCATCATCGGCCAGCCAGCGGTCCGGCGACGGTACCGGGGTGTAGGGCACGCCGAACATCTGGCACTGCATTTCCAGGTTGTCCCAAAGGAATTGGTCTTCCTTGTGCAGGTGCAACGTCGCACCGGTTTTCTCCTTCAACTGGCCGGAAGCCAGGAAATGATCCAGGTGCGCGTGGGTATGAATAATACTGACCACCTTCAGGCCCAGCGCGTCAAGCCGCGCCAGGATCAGCTCATGATTGCCACCCGGATCGACGACAATGGCCTTTTTCGTCACCGGATCACCGATGATCGTGCAGTTGCACTGCAAAGGGCCGACGGGGAAGGTTTCGCGAATGAGGGCGGGTTTCTGGGACATCGGAGCCTGCTCGATAAACGGGGACAGGCGATTTTCGCACACTTGAGGGTCGAAGCATTTATCCGCATGAGTAACGTGAAAACTTCTTAATCCAAAACCCCCAACTCCTTGGCCCGCGCCACCGCCTGTGTCCGCCGCTCGACTCCGAGCTTGCTGTTGATATGGCTGGCGTGGGTCTTGACCGTGTGCAGGGAAATGAAGAGTTGGTCACTGATTTCCTGGTTCGAGCAGCCTTGGGCAATCAATCGAAGGACGGCCAGTTCTCGAGCGCTGAGATGCTCCGCCGCCGCGCAAGGCTCCAGACTGAAGCGAGCCACCGGTGTCGGCAGCTTTTCGATAAGGCTCTGCGAAACAGGCGTCGGCGGGTTGAGTTGCAGTTGCCCGCGCAACCAATCCGGATGTTCGGCCAACAAACCTTCGAACGGCTGCAAAACGCCTCCACCGGCAACGTCCAGTGCCTGAATCAGAGCCTTGCGTGCTTCAGGCTCGCGGCCACTGCCAAGCAACAAGGTGATTTTTTGAGTCAGCGCCATGGCACTGAGCATCTGCCGACCGCTTTGCTGACCATGTTCGAGAAGAGCATTCAAACGCCCCTCGGCCAGCATCGGCTGGCCCTGGATGACCTCCAGCTGCGCTTGTTGCAATTCAATGTGTAACGGCAGTTGCGGGTGAAACTCCGGCGGAGCCGCCGCATGCTCGCCGTTGTAAGTCTGCCCCAGCCGTGCCAGCCAGGCTTCGGCCAGATCGGTTCGCCCCTGGGCCAGCCAAAACTCACATTTGACCAAGGTAATCATCGCCAGGTAGTAGATCGGCGGCACGTCCCAGATATGCATCAGGCGCTCGGCTTCAGCGAGTTCGGCAAAGGCCTTGGCAAATTCACCGCTGCTGCCTTCGAGCCTGGCGATTACGCAATGACCGATCAATACGCTGATATCCCGGCAGGCACGGGCCTCATTCAAACCCGCTTGCAATCGCACCCGCGCCGCTTGGGGTTGTAGCCGCTGAGCCAGTAAAACGCCTTCGTATAATGTCAGTCGGGCACGCACGGCATAGAGTCGCTGCGAGGACAAACCCTGCAGGCGTTGCAAACCCTGGCGTACTTCGTCCTGTGCCCGAAAGACCTCCCCGCGCGCTTGCAGGACCCGAGCTCGATCGTAATGGGCCAACGCTTCGAACAACGGGTTGCCCACGCGCTGCGCCAACTCCAGCGAATCACGGTTCAGTCCCCGCGCGCGCCATAAATCACCGTCGGCGATGGCCAGGTTGGACAGTGTCGAGAGACACATCAGGCGTTGCCCATAACGCTTGGCTGGCAGGCTTTCCAGCGCTTCGCGGCAATACAGCAGCGTGAGCTCACGATTGCCCCGTCCACGGGCGATGATGCCGCTCAACGCCAGCCACTGGGCCAGCATGGATTTCTGCGCAGTGGCCGAGGGCGCCGGCAGGAAGCGACTCAAATGACTGGCCAGCTCTTCGGCAGCGTCCAGTTGGCAAGCCATGCCCAACGCCCAGCTGTACAGCACGATCAAGCGTGGCGTACTGATCAACAGGCTGTCGGGCAAGTCCATTTTCCAGCGAAGCAACATGCCGACGTTCTGCTCGGCCAGCAGTTGCTCTTCGGAAAGGTTCTGCACCAGGTTCGCCGCGACATCCAGGTGACCGGCGCGCAACGCCTGCTCCACCGCCTCGTCGAGCAACCCCTGGGCATTGAACCAGCGGCAGGCGCGCAGGTGCAGGCTCGCCGCAGGGACCAGCGACTGGGCGGCGGGACGAGTGCGCAACAAATCGGAAAACAGGTGGTGATAGCGATACCAGTGCCCGTGCTCGTCAAGCGGCACCAGGAACACTTGGTGGGCGAGCAGAAACCGCAGAATTTCAGCGCTGTCATGGGCATCGCGAACGGCGTCGCACAGTTCGCTGCAAAATCGTTCCTGGGGTGCCGTGTCATAGAGGAACGACTGGACCTCGGCGGGCAGGCAGTCAATAACCTCTTCGAGCAAGTAATCGCGGATCAACCCTTCCCCGCCGTGCAACGATTGCGGCAGCGCGCCATCGGTGCCCGCCTCCGAGGCGGCCAACAGCCAGAAACGTAACCCCGCGACCCAACCTTCGCTGCGCTGGATCAGGTTTTCCAGTGCCTCACCGCGCAGGGAACTGCTGTGTCGGTCGAGCAGGCTCAAGGCCTCGTCGTGGGTCAGGCGCAGATCCTGTTCATGCAACTCGAGCAATTGCCGCGACAGCCGCAGCCGCGCCAGGTGCCAGTCGGGTCGCTGGCGACTGGTGACCATCACCAGCAAGCCATCGGGAAGATGATTGAGGAAAAATTGCAGGCAACGGTCCAGCACCGGCCCCTGGGCCAGATGATAATCATCCAGCACCAGCAGCAGCGGCGAAGTCGCGCAAAGGTACACGGCCAACTCGTCGAGCAAACCGTCCAGCCATTCCTCGAAGGCGAACGGCTGATGGCGCTGTCGCATTTTCAGCAGTCCGAGAGACTGTCTGCCCAGATGCGGGAAATAGTCCTGCAGGCCTTCCAGCAAACGCTCGAGAAAACGCCCAGGGTCACTGTCTCGAGGGCTCAGCCCTAACCAGAGGCTACGCCAGTGACCCGGCAATGCCTGACAGAACTCCACCGCCAGCGAACTTTTGCCGAACCCCGCCGGCGCACTCACCAGCAATAACCGCCCTTCAAGACCGGCGCTCAATCGTTCGCACAAACGCGGTCGCAGGACATGACCGTCGGGCAATGGCGGACGAAAGAATCGTCCGTCCAATGTCGCGACAGCAGCAGTTGCTGAACCTTGGGGTGTAGACAAATCAGTCATAGCCGGCTCTTGTTTGAATCGCGGGTGGCGGCGTTGCAGATGTCCGCAGACTAGCCGTAAACGGCTAGGGAATGAAGGTAATTGCTACAAATGGCTACAAAAAGTCTACGAACAAAAAAAACGCCCCGAACCAGTCGGGGCGTTTCTCCAGAGCGGATGCCGTCTCTATTCAACTCAACTTAGCGAACACCCTCCTGACGCAACGCGGCCGGGGTGAAGTCGCTGGTGGTCGCCGTGAAGCCGAAGTCATACGCCGACTTCTCTTCGTTTTTCATGCCCAGCGCCAGGTAACGGCCCGATTGCAGGTCGTACAGCGCTTCGAGTGCATACCATGGCACTTGCTTGTCGTAGTAGTTCTCGGCATGAGCCTCGGCAACTCGCCACAGTTGACCGCGACCATCGTAGTGATCGATCACCGCCGCTTGCCAGGTGTCTTCGTCAATGTAGAAGTCACGCTTGGCATAGATGTGACGCTGGCCTTCCTTCAGGGTCGCAACCACATGCCACACACGACGCAGCTCGTAACGAGCCAGGTCCTGGTTGATGTGACCCGCCTTGATGATGTCGGCGTACTTGAGCGTCGGATCGTCGAGCTTGTAGGCGTCGGAGGCGATGTACATTTCTTTCTTGCCTTCGAGCTTCCAGTCGTAACGATCCGGTGCGCCGTTATACATGTCCAGGTTGTCGGAAGTACGCAGGCCGTCGGCAGCGGTACCCGGGCCGTCATAGGACACTTGTGGAGCACGACGCACGCGACGCTGACCGGCGTTGTAGACCCACGCCGAACGCGGTTCCTTCACTTGGTCGAGGGTTTCATGAACCAGCAGCACACCACCGGCCAGACGTGCCGGAGCCGTCACTTTCTGCTTGAAGTAGAACAGGATGTTGCCCGGGTTCGCCGGATCGTAGTCCTTCATCTTGTCGCGGAACACGAACTGGTCCTGGAAGTACACCAGACTGAACGAACCGTTCGGTTGTGGCGTGGCCTGGGTGACCAGGCGAGTCACGCTACCACCGCGATAGCGGGTGATGTGGTTCCAGATGACTTCAACCCCGGTTTTCGGAATCGGGAACGGGACTGCGGTTTCGAAGTTTTCCAGGCCGTTGCCGCCGGACACCAGTTTGGTGTTGGTCGCGTTCTTCCTGATGGCGGCAAACACGTCATCCGGAACGGTCGCACCGCGATGCGACGGGTAGACCGGCATCTTGAAGGTTTCCGGGTAGCGCTTGAACATCGCGTACTGGCCCGGGGCAAGCTTTTCCTTGTACTGGTCGACGTTCTGCGCCGTGATGGTGAACAGCGGTTTTTCACTGGCATATGGGTTGGACAGGAAGCCTTTGCTGTCGACAGTCCCGGCCGTTTTCGACATTGGCTTCCAGGCCGGAATCGAACCGTCGGCATTACCCGCCATTTCAGCACCCATCGGGGTCAGGCTCTTGCCCAACTTGTCCGCCTCGGCCGCAGGGACCGCGGCCATGACGCTGGTCGCAAGCAGCGAAAACCCGAGGACACCGGCGTGGAACAGACTCTTGGTTATTTTCATATGTGCGTTCATCCTGAAAATACAGTGCTTAGAAGTTCACGCCGAAGCTGAGCGCAACGAAGTCGCGATCATCCACAGTGGTGTATTTACCGTCGAAGAAGTTGGTGTAGGCCAGGCTTGCGGTATAGGTGTTCTGGTACTCGGCATCGACACCCAGGCTGACTGCTTTGCGACCTTCCTCGAAGTTGGCGCCAGGGCCAGGGGAGTAACCCTCAACGTCATGGGACCAGGCCACGTTGGGCTTGAGGTTCACACCAGCGAACACGTCGTTGTATTCCCAGATGGCGCGACCGCGGTAGCCCCAGGAGTTGGCGGTCGTAAACCCGTCGTTTTCGCAGTAGCGGCTGACGTTGTTTTGCGCCCCACCCGCCAGAGTGCCGGTGTTCAACACAACGCACTGGTTGTTCGGCAACGGGCCAGGGCCGTAGCTCGGGTCACGACCGTAACGCGCTTCGGAGCTGTCTTCCAGGCCACCGACGTGGGTCCAGCCAACCTCGCCAACCAGAGTCAGTCGCTCAGCACCCATCACCTGATCGAAGAAGTGGGTGAGCGTTGTCTGCAGCTGGGTCACTTCCTTGCGGCGATAACCTTGTTGATCCTGACCTGGAGTACCCGAGAGTACGGAAACGCTAGGGTTGAGCGGCGTCAGACCGGAGAAGAGAATGTCGGTGGTGTTGAGCTGAACCGGAGCATTCGGCCGGTAGCTGAGTTCACCACTCCACGCCGTACCGGTAGGCAACGTAGTGGAGAAGCTCAGACCATACAGGCGGATATCTTCAGGGTATTCGACGTAGTAGCTGGAGTTGCCCGCTACCACCAACGGCAGCAATTGTGCCGTCGCAGCACCTGCGAGCTGGGGCGGAATACCGGCACCCACCAGTGCGCCACCCAAAGCCTGCGGGTTATAGGCGCTGGCTGGCGCGCCATGGCCGCTGAAGATCGGCGCGCGGCTGTGGTAGTTCATGAAATAGGCACCGAATTCGGTGTCCAGCGGATCGAACATATACTTGAAAGACACACCGAACTGACCACTGTCTCGAGCGTCACGATCCGGTCCGCGACGGACGATAACGCCTTCGTCCGGATTGCCCCAGGTCACGCCCCTGGCAGACAGGACATTGAGGGCTGGCGTCGCCAAGGGACCCAATGCGCTGCGAAGGCTCTGTTGGGTGCGCAGTACGGCCAGGTTGTTGTCACAACCATCGGCGATCACGTCGGGTTGCGAGAAGAACGTGCCGCAGTTGTCGGCAACGGTCTGGTCCCATTCGATCTGGTAGAAAGCTTCTGTCGAGAGGTTCTCGGTGAGGCTTTGAGACACATAGAACATGTTGACCGGAATCAGGCCTTCCTTGATCTCGGCGCCTGGACGACGGAACGCGGACACATCGATCGGGTTGATCGAGTTGATGCCGCCGCCGATGAAGGTACTTTCACCCCAGCTCACCACCTGCTTGCCCAGACGCACGGAACCCGGCTGATCGGCGATGGCGTAATTGTGGTAGACGAAGGCGTCGAGGATCTGGCCGCCAGCAGACTTGGCGCCTTCCTTGCGGTTGCTGTCGCTGATGTCCTTGAACGGACGGCTTTCGTCTTTCAGTTCGAAGTCGTACCAGTATTTGCCACGGACGAAAACGCCGGTATCGCCGTATTTCAGTTCAAGGTCGTGAATGCCCTTGAAGATCTTCGAGAAAGTTTCGCCACTCTTGAAGTTCAGGTGACCGTCATCGGAGGTCTGGGACAGGCCACGGCCGCCGTTGTTGACGCCGATGAGATTCTTGTTGGCACTTTCGGTAGACCAACTGGCACCGATCGACAGGGATGAATCGAACTGACCTTCGATTTCACCAACGTTGAAACTGACGCCGAATGCTGGCCCGGCGAGCGTAGAGGCAAGACTGACAGCCAGAGGCAATTTCGCCCGGCGCCAGAACTGGTTTACTGATGTCATCGACGCTTCTCCATGTGCATTTTATTGTTATGGCATTAGCACTTCTAAAAACGCTGTGGATAACCGGGAGCCATGGCGTCCCAAAGTCATTCCAAAGTTGCATCGCCCCTGTTTGTGCGTGTGCTCCGTTTCTAAAAATCCTTGAACGGACTATAGCCAGCAGGTAGTACTGCTTGATCCCTCTAAAGTGTGATTTGCACCCGCCAACCACTCTGGAACAGTCCTTTCGCCAATCCGACACCCGTCGGCCCGGCTAGGATGGCTGAAAATAGAAATTTGACAAGCCAAGCGCTTGCTTGGTGGGCTTGGCGTGCCTTTTCGGGCACGCCAGCAGACGCTTAAAGCGTCGAGAGGAAGGTACTGTTGGTGGCTTGCCATTCGGTGATATCGACGCGAATTTTCTTCTTGTCGAGTTTACCGACGCTGGTCTTGGGAATTTCAGTAACAAGGGCGATCTGACTCGGAATAGCCCACTTGCTCAGGTGCCCCAATTCCACAAAAGGCTTGAGGTGTTCCTTGAGCTCCCGGGCCCCGATTTGTTGCCCCTCACGAAGCACCACCAAAGCAAACGGTCGCTCACCCCACTGCGGATCGGCGATGCCAACCACTGCTACTTCGCGTACCGCCGCATGACGACTGATCAGGTCCTCCAGGTCCAGGGAGGAAATCCACTCGCCACCGGTCTTGATCACGTCTTTGATGCGATCACGGATGTCGATCACGCCCATGCTGTCCAGAGTCGCTACGTCCCCTGTATGCAACCAGCCCCCGGCCCAGAGTTCGGCACCTTTTTGCGGCTCGTTGAAATAGCCCTCGGTGAGCCATGGCGCACGCAACACCAGTTCGCCCTGGGTTTCGCCATCGGCCGGCAGGAAATTACCCTCGGTATCGACAATCGCCGCCTCCACCAATGGCCCAGGCACACCGGCCTTGATACGGTAGGTGGTGCGCTCGTCTTCGCTGCCAGCCATCAATTCATCGTTGAGGTGCGCGCATGACACCAGCGGCCCGGTTTCCGACATGCCATAAGCCGCGGTCAGCTGGATGCCCTTGGCCTTGGCTGCTTCATACAAAGTGCGGTTCAGCGCGCTGCCGCCGATGACAATCTTCCAGCCGCCGAAGTCGGTGTTTTGTGCAGCCTTGGCGTTGAGGACCATCTGCAAAATGGTCGGGACGCAATGGGAAAAGGTGACCTTCTCTTTACGCCACAGCTCCACCAGATATTCCGGTTCATAGCGCCCCGGATATACCTGCTTGAGGCCGAGCATGGTCGCCACATACGGCAAGCCCCAGGCATGCACGTGGAACATCGGAGTGATCGGCATGTACACATCGTTGGTACCCAGCAGGCGGACACTGTCGATCGCGCCCATGATGGTCGAAACGCCCATGGTATGCAGCACCAGTTGCCGATGGGTGAAGTACACGCCTTTGGGGTTGCCCGTGGTGCCGGTGGTATAGAACGTGGTCGCGACAGAATTCTCGTCGAAATCCTGGAAGTCGTACTGTGGACTCGCGGCAGCCAGGAGCTGCTCGTATTCGCCGATGAGGTTGGGCAGATCCGCGGTCTTTTCCGGCAGATCGGTCAGCAGCACGGTTTTTTCGACCGTGGTCAGGTGTCCCGCAATCGCGTTGTACAGCCCGGTGAACTCGCTGTTGACCAGCACGAAGCGGTCCTCGGCGTGGTTCATGGTGTAGAGAATCTGTTCCGGTGACAGGCGCACGTTGATGGTGTGGATAACGGCACCGATCATCGGAATGGCGAACATGCATTCCAGGTAACGATGACTATCCCAATCCATGACCGCCACGGTATCCCCGGCTTTGACGCCGGCTGCCGTCAACACGTTGGCCAAACGCGCCACCCGTTCGATCAGGGTCGGATAGCTGTACCGCAACTGGTCGCGGTAGATGATCTCGCGGGTTTTCTCATAACGGGCACCGGACATCAGCAACCGTTTGATCAGCAGCGGATACTGGTAAGCGCCTTCGGCTGGGGGGATAACGCGAGTCTGCAACATAAGAATCCCTTTTTCTGACTGCACGGTCTTGGCTGAAAGTAAGCACTGTAGTGCCCTTGATCGCCAGCCAAATCAGCCAAAGGAATGATTTGCAGAGCCGCACAAATGCTAGCGTTGCGCCAGCATTCGTTGACTTTCATCGTAGGGGATGTGTGATTGATCAGTGCATCTCGGTAAACGCGAGTTTCACGCCAATCGCGATCAGCACCGCGCCCATCGTCCGGTCGAACCAGTGCCCCATGCGGGCAAAACCGGCGCGTACGCGCTGCTGGCTGAACAGCATGGCCACCAGGCAGAACCAGATCGCCGTTGCCACCGCCAGATAAACGCCATAGCCGGCCTGCACCGCAAGCGGTGTGTGGGGGTTGATGACCACGGTGAACAGCGAGAGGAAGAAAAGCGTGGCTTTCGGGTTAAGACCGTTGGTAACGAAACCTGAGGTGAAAGCGCCACGCGCAGTGCGCTCGCCAGCTTCCTTGTGCAAATCGTCCGCCACAGGTTTGGCCGGTTGCGCTCGCAGCGCCTTGAAACCGATGTACAGCAGGTAAGCGGCGGCGGCCCACTTCAACGCGTTGAACAGCATGATCGACTGGGAGACGATCAGTCCGATGCCCAGAAGCGAATAACCGACGTGCAGGAAAATTGCGGTTCCCACACCCAGCGCAGTCCAGGTGCCAGCGCGCCGGCCGTGAGTAACACTTTCACGTACCACCACGGCAAAGTCCGGGCCGGGGCTGGCCACCGCCAGCAAGTGAATCAGGGCAACGGTCAAGAACTCTGTCCAGTACATGTGGGGCTCCTTTAGGCCAAGCGTAACTATTTATTTCATCTGGTAGGCTCGGCAGATTACGCCTTCAGTTCATTGCACAAAAGGTACAGTTGATGACGAACACTCGCCGCGCCGTTTTCCTCGACCATCCGTCCCTGGACCTCGGTGACCTTGACCTCAGACCGTTACGCGATTGCTTCAGCGATTTGCAGTTGTTCCCCCAGACCTTGCCGGATCAAGTGATCGATCACCTCAAGGGCGCCACCGTTGCCATCAGCAACAAAATTGTCATCGATGCCGCCGCCATGGCTGCCAGCCCTGATCTCAAGCTGATCCTGATCACGGCCACCGGCACCAACAACGTCGACCTCGCCGCCGCCCGTGCCCACGGGATTACCGTGTGCAATTGCCAGGGTTACGGCACGCCGTCGGTCGCACAGCACACCATCATGCTGCTGCTCAACCTGGCCACA
Source organism: Pseudomonas sp. P8_241 (assembly GCF_034008315.1). NCBI lineage: Bacteria > Pseudomonadati > Pseudomonadota > Gammaproteobacteria > Pseudomonadales > Pseudomonadaceae > Pseudomonas > Pseudomonas sp. P8_241. The sequence continues at coordinate 5,591,212 of NZ_CP125377.1, forward strand.
CGCCTGGCCGATTATCAGAAAGCCGTCGGTGAAGGGCGCTGGCAACAGGCCAAACAGTTCTGTTTGCTGGATTACCCGATTGTCGAACTCGAAGGTAAAACCCTCGGTTTGCTGGGACACGGCGAACTGGGTGGCGCAGTTGCGCGACTGGCCGAAGCGTTCGGCATGCGCGTGCTGCTCGGACAGATTCCGGGGCGCCCTGCCCGGCCGGACCGTTTGCCGCTGGAAGAGCTGCTGCCACAGATTGACGCGCTGACCCTGCACTGCCCGCTCAACGAACACACCCGGCACTTCATCGGTGCCCGGGAACTGGCATCCATGAAGCCCGGCGCATTCGTGCTCAACACGGCGCGCGGCGGTCTGATCGACGAACAAGCCCTGGCTGACGCCTTGCGCAACGGTCATCTGGGCGGAGCCGCCACCGACGTATTAAGTGTCGAGCCTCCGATCAACGGCAATCCACTGTTGGCCGACGATATCCCACGCCTGATCGTTACCCCGCACAACGCTTGGGGCAGTCGCGAAGCGCGCCAGCGGATCGTGGGTCAAGTGACTGAAAACGCCTTGGGATACTTCAGCGGTAAGGCGCTGCGGGTCGTCAGTTGATAAACTGCGGCACTTTTTTCCACAGGAGCAGTTATGGATCCGCGCAGTGAAGTACTGCTTCGTCAGGCCGACTTATTCCAGGGTTCGGTGTTGTTGGCCGGTTTGCCCGCCGATGATTTGCTCGGCCGCCTGCCCGACGCTCACGGTTGGTGCTGGCATGCCGGCGATCAGGCCGCCCTGGACGGGCGCTTTGCCGAACGCAGCCATTTTGGTGTGAACGCCCCTGAACGCGAATTTGATAGCGCCGTGGTGTTTCTACCCAAGTCCAAGGATCTGACGGACTACATCCTCAATGCCCTCGCCTCGCGCCTGGCCGGCCGCGAGCTCTACCTGGTCGGTGAGAAAAAAAGCGGCATCGAAGGCGCTGCCAAGCAACTCAATCCGTTCGGCAAGCCGCGCAAGCTCGACAGCGCACGGCATTGCCAGCTGTGGTTAGTCTCTGTGGCTAACGCGCCTGAAGCCAAACCGCTGGAAAGCCTGGCCCAGACCTATGAATTACCGCTGGCCGAAGGTCCGTTGAAAGTCATCAGCCTGCCAGGTGTTTTCAGTCACGGTCGCCTGGATCGCGGCAGCGCTTTGCTGCTGGAACACCTGGACAAACTGCCCAGTGGCCACTTGCTCGACTTCGGTTGCGGCGCGGGCGTTCTAGGCGCCGCCGTAAAGCGTCGATACCCACACAATCAGGTCACTTTGCTCGACGTCGACGCATTTGCCGCCGCCAGCAGCCGCCTGACGCTGGCCGCCAACGGCCTGGAAGCGGACGTGATTACCGGCGACGGCATCGATGCCGCGCCCATGGGTTTGAGCGCCATTCTGAGCAACCCGCCGTTCCATGTCGGCGTCCACACCGATTATTTCGCTACCGAAAATTTGCTGCGAAAAGCAGCCAAACATCTGAAAAACGGTGGCGAACTACGTTTGGTAGCCAATAGCTTCCTGAAGTACCAACCGTTGATAGAAGAGCATCTCGGTGTTTGCGCAATCAAGGCCGAAGGTCAAGGATTCCGGATATACCGGGCCAAGCGCGGATAGACCCTCTTTTGAAAAAGAAGGCTTGCCGAATGGGTTTTGCAAAGGCAGAATCCGCTCCGTCCTAGGGGAGTAGTCTCCCACGAGCGCCATGCTCGTCCGGCATACGTCAACATACTTGGTCCTCAGACCATGGCGTATGCGACCCAAGCGACCGCATCAGACGGTTCGCAGGGTTTGACAAGACCTATGACACGCACACCTTACCCGGGGCGGGAAGGCTGTACGTGTCATAGCCGTGTCGACCCGCCCCTTAGGAAAACCCCTGATGCTGGATTCACTACTCGTACCCACCGCAATCGTTGCCTTGGCCGAAATCGGCGACAAGACGCAACTGCTCGCGCTCATTCTTGCTGCCCGCTTCCGCAAGCCCTGGCCGATCATCGCCGGCATCGTCGCCGCAACGCTGGCCAACCACGCGGCAGCCGGTGCGGTCGGCGCGTGGGTCGGCGGTTTCTTCTCCGATACGATGCTGCACTGGATCCTGGCTGTGAGCTTCGCCGCCACTGCGCTGTGGACTCTGGTACCGGACAAGATGGATGACGACGAAGCCAGCACCGCGCGCAAGTTCGGGCCATTCCTGACCACCCTGATTGCCTTCTTTCTCGCGGAAATCGGCGACAAGACCCAGATCGCGACCGTGATGCTGGCCGCACAGTACCCGGAACTGTGGCTAGTGATCATCGGCACCACCCTTGGCATGCTGATCGCCAACGTACCGGTGGTACTGGCAGGTAATTTTGCCGCAGACAAACTGCCCCTGACGCTGATCCGTCGACTGGCGGCGTCGGCGTTCTTCATTCTGGCGATTGTGGCGGTGTACAAGGCGATGCAGAGCAGTGGGTGGGTTTGACGGTTTAGGTCGATAGACCGGGGTTATCGTTCATCGCGAGCAGGCTCGCCCACAGGAGCCCGCTCGCGATGAAGCCAACAGCCTCACCGCAAGACGATCAGGACTTCCTGGCTTGCTCGTACAACGGCATCACTTTCGGGATCGCGGCCTGCAACGCCGCAATCCTGCTCGACGACGCCGGGTGAGTGCTCATGAACTCCGGTGGCGAACCTTCCGAGGCCTTGCTCATTTTGTTCCACAAGGTGATCGCGGCATTCGGGTTATAACCTGCGCGGGCGGCCAGTTCGAGACCGATCAGGTCTGCCTCGTTTTCATTGGCGCGACTGTTGGGCAAGGTCATGCCGTAGTTGGCCACGGCGTCTGCCAGGGCCAGGCTGTCCTGACCCAATCCAAGCAAGGCGCCCGCGCCCTGCTTGGCCATTTCAATGCCATAAGCCTTGGACATCGCTTCACGACCGTGCTCGCGCAGGGCGTGGGCAATTTCATGGCCCATGACCGCGGCGATTTCATCGTCAGTCAGCTGCAGCTTGTCGATCAGCCCGGTGTAGAAAATGATCTTGCCGCCAGGACCGCAGTTGGCGTTGAGTTCATCGCTCTTGATCAGGTTGACCTCCCAGTTCCACTGGGCCGCGTCCGGACGAAATGTCGGCGCCTGAGCAATCAGTCGGTCGGCAATCTGCTGTACACGCTTGGCTTCACTGCTGGTCTTGTCCAGCACGCCCTTGCTCGTCGCTTCGCCTACTGTCTTTTGATACGACTGGGCGTACATCTGGTCGACTTCTTGCGAAGACAGCATGCTGAACATGTATTGCTTGCGCTCAACGCCCACCGCACCGCCGCTGGTGGTGTTGACCGACTGACAACCGGCCAGCAGCAGCGCTGCGCTCAGTGCACTGATAATCAAAGTCTTGTTCATCGAAAAACTCCCTGAAAACATGCCGCGTATCCTAGGCGTGGAAATGTATCGACGCCAGATACACAAGAAATAAGACGCCTTTTTCAGGCAAAGCTCTCATCAACGCAGAAAAAATTCGTAAGCTGGCGCCGGCTGCAATTTTTTCGCCCCCTCAACCCGGTGTCAGACACTCCGGTCCGTTGAGCTTCGGATCGTTGACCATGTTGGCCAGCACCCGCTCGCGCAACGCTACAGGCTCACTGGCCAGCAAGGCTTGCAGCGCGTACAGCGGCGTCTCGGGATCAAGCCACGCTGCCTGCCCCGCCTCATCGAGGATCAATGGTCGACGCTGACTAGCCGCCGGCTGAGTAATCACTGCAGTGCTCAACCACACTTGCTCCTGCACCGGATACGCTTCCCAGATCGCAGCGAAAAACAGCGACGAGCCCTCCCCCGGTGTTAACCAGAAGGGCCGCTTGCGCGTTGTACCGCGCCACTCGTAGAAACCGTTGGCCGGCAGCAGACAACGCCGCTCACGCAAGGCCTGGCGAAACATCGGTTGCTCGGCAACGGTTTCGGCGCGGGCATGCGCCGGAGTGCGGGACAAATCCGTCAGCCACGGTGGTGTCAGGCCCCAACGGGCGCGAGCCAGTTCACGCTGGCCGTCGAGGCCTGCGCGCAGCATCAACACCGAATCATTGGGGGAAATGTTCCACTGTGCCTGCTGATCGGCGGGAAATCCGGGCAGGGTCGCGAAGTCGCGATTCCAGCGAAACAAGGCATAACGTCCACACATGGGGCAGCACAACTCTTGATCAAACGAACGCCAGCCTAACAGACCAGCGTGCCGGGGAAGCTGTCCGGCTCATCGCCGGACAGGGGCAGTGCGGCATTGTACGCACTGATCAGCTCACGGGCGTATTCGGCCTGATCGTTGTCCACCGCAAGGCCCAGCAGGCCGAAGATCGGCAATTCACCGGTGGCGCCCACCAGATCACGGCCCACCAGATGCGCTTCGACACCCTCACTGGCCAGCATGCCTTGCAGCAACTCGCCTTCCATCAGGTTTTCCGGTTCGTAAATGCGCTGCATAGACGCCCCTCACTCGTTTTCACTGAAAACTTCGAGATGCCATTCCTCTTCATGCACTTGCAGTACAAACGTTATCGGCCGGCAACACACCTGGCAGTCCTCGATATAGGTCTGATCGCCACCGGACAAATCCAGCGTCGTCTCGACCTCCTCACCACAATACGGACATTCATACTGCGCAGTTTCCAGCATCGCGGTCTCCCAGGTGACTTGTGCGTATAATCGCCGGTCTATTTGCAGGGCTATTTTTGTCTGGCTACTTTTTCAGACCGTACCCCGCCGGTTTTTGATCAGATCCTTTACTTACCCTAGCCGTTTCTAACAAGAGAGCATGATGGGCGAATTCGATGCCATCCGACCTTACGACGACAGCGAAGTCCCAGCGGTGCTGGACCGGCTGCTCGGCGACAAGGCGTTTCTAGATATCCTCACCCACTTTCGCTTCCCGCGCTTTGCCGGCGCTTTAGGCTGGGCACTCAAACCTCTTATAGCTCATCGTTTGCGCCGTGAGTTCGCCGGCGTCCATTCGGTCGCTACGCTGCAGGACAAAGTCGAGGTTTACGTCGACCACACCATCGAGCGCGCAACGGACGGCGTTACCTATACCGGTGTCGAGCAGTTCAAATCCGGCAGCGCTTACCTGTTCATAGCCAATCACCGTGACATCGTAATGGACCCGGCCTTCGTCAACTACGCCGTGTATCACGCAGGCCTGCCGACACCGCGTATCGCCATCGGCGACAACCTTCTGCAAAAGCCTTTTGTCAGCGACCTGATGCGCCTGAACAAGAGCTTTATCGTGCACCGCTCGATCACCGGGCGTCGTGAAAAAATGGCGGCGTATCAGCTGTTGTCGGCGTACATCAACCATTCGATCCGCAACGATTGCGCCTCGATCTGGATCGCCCAGGCTGAAGGTCGCGCGAAGGACGGCGACGACCGCACCGAGTCGGCGATCCTCAAGATGTTCCACATGAGCCGCAAGGACGAGCCGTTCGGCGAGGTTATCCGTTCGCTGAACCTCACCCCGGTATCGATCAGCTACGAATACGACCCCTGCGATCAGGCCAAGGCCCGCGAGCTGTATATCCGCGCCACCACCGGCAGCTATACCAAGGTGCCGGGCGAGGATGATGTGAGCATTGCCAAAGGCATTACCGGCTACAAGGGCCGTGTCCACGTGAATTTTGCCGCACCAATCACTGAACTGTTCGATGACACCAAGCAATTGGCGGTCGAGATGGACAAGCAGATTTTAGGTGGGTATCGCCTGTTCCCGGTGCACTACCTGGCCTACGCCATGTGGAAAGACGCTGACCCGCAATTGACGGTGCCAAAAGCTGCAGAGATGTTTGCAACCGACGAGCTGGCAAAGGCTCAGGAGCAATGGCAGCAGCGCCTTGAGGCTTGCCCCGAGGAGCATCGTCCGTTCCTGGTGCTGCAATACGCAACGCCGGTGCGCAATCAGTATCGGGTCAAGGCTGGATTACCGCTCTAAACGAAAAAATCGCAGCCTGCGGCAGCTTCTGTAGGAGCTGCCGCAGGCTGCGATCTTTTACTTCACAAATTTAAACCTGCGTGCTGATCCACGACACCAAAAGTGCCAGCGCCATGCAGGCAAAACCGAAGATGTAGAAAAACCGGTTCATGCGCAGGGTTGCCCAATCCAGCGTCGGCTCTGCGTTGGGACGGCTTTGGCGCTGCGCTTGAAGACTCGCCATCGCGCGCTGTTCGCGGCGACGGGTAGCGTGCAGCAACCAGCCGCCCGGAAAGGCAAAGAGCAGGGCCAGCAGATTGATCAGTTTGGCGGGATGGGCGGAAAACAGCGTCATCAAATGCAGCGACATCACAAGCCTCAAGCTAAACAGGTAGGCAGGCGCCACACCGACGACCCGCGGCGCGGATTCTACCCAAAGCCCTCAAGCCTGCCCTCCCCTTTGCGACAAACAACAAATCAATTGACCAATGGCACCCATCGCAAGCGGCCTGAAAACCGACCGCAAGGGCTGCTGTAGGAGCTGCCGCAGGCTGCGATCTTTTATTTCAAGACAAGATCAGAAGATCGCAGCCTGCGGCAGCTCCTACGGGGCTCGCATTACTCGCCGAGCACCTGACCCACAGTCGGATCCTTGAACAGACGGGTCAAGGCATCGCTCAACACATCGCTGACCAGTTTGGTGTTGGTTTCCTGGTTCGGCGCCATGCCGAAACGCTGGTCCAGGGACGCACCATAACGACCGCTGTAACGGCGATTGGCATTCTGCACATCGGAGCGGAACGTCGCACCAATGGTCGCCTCGGTCACATACATGCCTTCTTTGGGCGACTGATACTTCAATTCCGCCAGAGTCACGGTGATTTGCGGGGCATTCATCGCATTGGAAGTCGGCGTAAAGCCCAAAAGGCGCACGGCCGCTTCAGCCTGAGCCTGCAATTTCGGCAGAATCTGCGCGCCCTGCACGGTGATTGCGCTGGTCTCCGGATACAGACCGCCACGGGTGCCCAGAGTCGGCGATGGGCGACCGTCCACCACTCGCACCACCACAGGCTGACCATGGCCGACCGGCGCCAGTTGAGTGGTCAGCTTGGGTTCCGGGTTCAGTTGTTGCGGGCTGTGGGCGCAGCCGACCAGGGTCAAACTGGTCACAGTGATCAAACCGAACAACAGACGTTGCAACATGCTCTTCTCTCCAGAATCAGGCACAAACAGGGGGGCAGTATAGCGGTGCGCCACTGCGACGAACCAGCACCCCACACTGTTTGTTGAAATTTCTGACAACCCCTTCAGACCGCAACGCCTGTCATGCAGATGTCACCCCCCATACACTTGCACGTAACGGCTTGCGCTCATTCTTTATTTCAGAAACTCAAAAGGTACTTCTCTATGCGTTATCTGATTTCACTGTTCGCTCCACGCCCGCGGCATCGCTGTTTCGCCCTGCTCGACCGCAACGGCTATTGTCAGGCATTCAAGCAATGCAACCTGCGGCCGAGCGGTGAAGGCTGGGTCGAAATCGAAGAAATCCGCCTTAACTGGCTGCAACAGCCTCTGCCCGCGAGCGCCCGTGTCGTTCAGCGCCAAACGCGGTCACGGGTGCATCATCTGATGACCACCTGACCGAACGCCTAATAAAAGTCATTAAACACGACCATTTCCCTGCGTTTCTTAGATACAATCTCCCCCCGATTATAAGGACGTCTCCTGATCGGGCCTCGCAGCATCGTCAATGCGCTTGTATTGACACCCCGCACCGCCCACAGAGAGCCGCCCACACAGATCGAGTGAAGCTGGCGCGCTTGCTGTTTTGTTGAGCAAAACCTCCACTTTTCGCGAATCTGCAGAGCTGTCATTACGCTCGGTCACTGAGCTGTTTGCCCGTTTTGCCTGCCATGTAGCCCATGGCGGCAATCCATCCGGGCACGGTGCCAGGCTTGGACAGCCCTTTTTGAGGTTCACGTCTTCAAAAGAGCGTGAAAAAAACGGGTTTTCACAACTTCACAAGAGTGTGGCGAGCAAATGAATAGTTTTGCGTCTGAATATGCACCATTAGCGTCTACAACAGCCCAACGACACAGGACCGAGTATTCCGCGAACACCGGAGCCTGAAGCCTGTCCGCTACGGATTTGGTTGCACAAGCGGATGTATCGACCATAAGTCGAATTGCCAGCTGCTCGTTGAAATGAGTTCATTAGGACTCTTGGTAGACCCGGCAGGTAGCGTCCGTCGAAGTTGCAAAAAATTGCGAAGATTCGGACATGGCGATCCTGCCATGGGTACTTGGGGCAACACTGACAAGCCCCGTCACTCCTGGCAGCCATGCCGTCAATTTGGTGCTGCAGATTTTGGAGACGCGTTAAATGGCGCATAACGAAGCAGTCGACGTAGTACTGGTTGGGGCCGGCATCATGAGTGCCACCCTTGCAGTACTGCTCAAAGAGCTCGACCCCGCGATCAAGCTGGAAGTCGTCGAGCTGATGGATTCCGGTGCTGCGGAGAGTTCGAACCCGTGGAACAACGCCGGTACCGGTCATGCCGGACTGTGTGAGCTTAATTACACGCCTCAGTCCTCCGATGGCGCCGTCGACATCAAGAAAGCCGTGCACATCAACACCCAGTTCGAGGTGTCGAAGCAGTTCTGGTCGTACCTGACCAAAAAAGGCACGTTCGGCTCGTGCAAATCGTTTATCAGCCCGGTGCCACACCTGAGTTTCGTGCAGGGCGACAGCGGCGTGTCCTTCCTCAAGGAGCGCTTCAAGGTGCTGAGCAAGCACCACGCCTTTGCGGACATGGAATACACCGAAGACAAGGCAAAGATGGCAGAGTGGATGCCATTGATGATGCCTGGCCGCGACGCTGGCGAAACCCTGGCCGCCACTCGAGTGATCAATGGTACTGACGTCAATTTCGGCGCCCTGACCAACCAGTTGCTCAAGCACCTGACCAGCGCACCCGATGCCCAGGTCAAGTACTGCAAGCGTGTGACCGGTCTGAAACGCAGCAAAGCCGGCTGGACCGTCAGCATCAAAGACGTCAACAGCGGCAACACCCGTGAAGTCGACGCCAAATTCGTCTTCCTCGGCGCTGGCGGCGCGGCACTGCCGCTGCTGCAAGCGTCGGGTATCGAAGAGAGCAAAGGCTTCGGCGGTTTCCCGATCAGCGGCCAGTGGCTGCGTTGCGACAACCCGGAAGTGGTCAAGCATCACCAGGCCAAGGTCTACAGCCAGGCAGCCGTAGGTTCGCCGCCAATGTCCGTGCCGCACCTGGACACCCGTGTCGTCGACGGCAAGAAATCCCTGCTGTTCGGACCTTACGCCGGCTTCACCACCAAGTTCCTCAAGCACGGCTCCTTCATGGACCTGCCGCTGTCGGTTCGCGCCGGCAATATCGGCCCGATGCTGGCCGTGGCGAAAAACAACATGGACCTGACCAAGTACCTGGTCAGCGAAGTGATGCAGTCCATGGAACAGCGCCTGGAATCCCTGCGTCGCTTCTATCCCGAAGCGAAAGCCGAAGACTGGCGCCTGGAAGTGGCTGGCCAACGGGTGCAGATCATCAAGAAAGACCCGAAAAAAGGCGGTGTCCTGCAATTCGGCACCGAACTGGTTGCGGCCAAGGACGGCTCCCTTGCCGCCCTGCTGGGTGCTTCGCCAGGTGCTTCGGTGACGGTTTCGATCATGCTGGAACTGATCGAAAAATGCTTCCCGGGTAAAACCAAGGGCGAATGGGCTGGCAAACTGGCAGAAATCTTCCCGGCCCGGGAAAAGGTTCTGGAAACCGACGCTGCGCTGTATAGCAAGATCAACACGCAGAACAACGTCGCCCTGGAACTGGTTGAAGCCAGCAGTGAGACCGAAAGCTACGCTTGATTGGGCCACATGAAAAACGCCCCGCTCCTGTAGGAGCCGGCTTGCTGGCGATGGCATCACCCCGGTGGATCTGACAGACCGAGGTGATGCGATCGCCAGCAAGCCGGCTCCTACAAGTTCGGGGCGTTTTTTTGCGGTGCCTGAAAGATCTTAACCGCGCGCTTTTTCAATAAGCTCGATGTAGTCCGGCGCGTTGCGTTGATCCTGGATCAGCGTAACGAAGTCCTTGCCGTGCTCGTCCTTGCCGTTCACGTCATAACCGGCCTCGACAAAGAACGTCAAAAATCGCTCGAAGTCATCGATGCGCAGACCACGATAGGCTTTGATCAGTTTGTGCAGGGACGGAGAAGTCGCGTCGAGCGGTTCGAAATCGAGGAACAATTTGATCTGCTCATCGCCGATCTCGTCACCAATCACTTGTTTCTTATCTTTACGCATTGCCGACTCCAGCTCGCAGACATTACACGGGGCGGGCAGTTTACCCCTGTGCGGGCCCGGGGCTCAACGCGGACGAACGCTGCCGGTATGCAGATCGGCCCATACATGGCCGTTGGCATAGCTGAGAAACTGGCAATACACCGTATCGTTACGCAACAAGTCGATTACCACGCGGTATTGAGCCATCGGGTAATAGAGAATCAGAGTCTTGCTCGACTCGTCATAAACCGGTTTCTTCAGGCTTTTACTCTCGCCATCGAAGTTGACCAGCACCTGACTGATGGTGGCGCCCTTGTTCAAGGACTTTCCCTTGAGGCGAATGAGCAATGGGGACGTGACCGGAATCGGCTGTTGATTGGACTGACGCTGGGCACCGACCACCACCGAATAATCAGTGACTTGCATCAGTTGCTGCTGTTCGGGGTCGGCATTGCGCAGAGTGAGGTCATCCGGCGGCAGAAATTGACTGTGCATGGGCGCCGGCGCGGCAGCCAAGGGCAGGCTAAGGGTCAGCAACAGGGCGGCGCAGCAGCGGATCGAACGGCTCATGTCAGGCTCCGGAATCGGGGCCAAGCACTCTAGCATGGGTTGAAAATCAAAAGATCGCAGCCTTCGGTAGCTCTTGCAGGGTGTTCGCCAACCCAATGCAGGCGCTGCCGAAGGCCGCGATCAGTCGAATTGCGCGTGCATCCAGGCCTGATATTCGGCAACGCCGGGCTCGCCTTCGCGCGGAGCCCACGATGCCAACTCACCCTCGCCGACCGGACGATAGGGACCGGCCTTGCATTCGAACATCAGGCTGTCGGCCTCCAGCACCACCAAACCGTGGAACACACCGGTGGGCAGGTCCACGCCGACGCACTCGCCACCGGCCTGAAGCACGGTCTTGCTCAGCACAGCTCCGGCCTCATCGAAGATCAACACACCCAGTCGGCCCTTGAGGACTAACAGGGTTTCGGCCTTGTTTTCGGCCAAATGCCGGTGAGGCGGAATATACGTGGACGGCTGCAAACCCACCGCCATGCGATGGCAAGCCTCTTCCATCTGATGGAAGTTGTGATGCTGTCGCCCACGAGGGTTAGCCGCCGCTTTCTCGGCCAACTCGGCGAACAGCGTCTGATCAAGAAAGCGTGGCGCGGTCATTTTTTACATTCCTTTAACGGCAAAGATCCCGTTGGCGTTACGCCAATAGCCTTTATAGTCCATGCCATAGCCAAAGATGTAACGATCGATGCAAGGCAGACCGACGAAATCGGCTTTCAGGTCCGGGCGAGCCTTGCGGTCGTGGTCCTTGTCGATCAGCACGGCGGTGTGCACTTTGCGGGCGCCAGCGTGTTTACAGAAGTCGATGATCGCGCCCAGGGTGTGACCTTCATCAAGGATGTCATCGATGATCAGCACGTCACGGTCGATGAACGAAACTTCCGGCTTGGCTTTCCAGAACAGGTCACCACCGCTGGTTTCGTTGCGATAACGGGTGGCGTGCAGGTAGGAAGCTTCCAGCGGGAAGTGCAGGTAGGTCAGCAGCTTGCCGGAGAAAATCAGCCCGCCGTTCATCACGCAGAACACCACCGGATTGCTGTCCGCCAGTTGATCATTGATTTGTGCACCGACGCGGGCGATGGCCGCCTCGACTTCAGCTTCGGTGTACAGGCAGTCAGCCTCTCGCATGATTTGACGGATATGCTCGAGATCAGCGGACATGGTGCTCTCCAAGGGGATGGCGGATTCGGAAAAGCGGGCAAAGGTACGCATCAACCGAAGCCAGATCAAGCGTTTGTGGACTAACGTACTCTATGTCTATAGGACAACACCCTCGGATAGATTAATCTAGGCCGGTTTTTTTGCCCGCCGCCGGAGCCTTTCCCCATGCCCATCCATGAGATCCGCCACCCGCTGATCCGTCATAAACTTGGCCTTATGCGCCGCGCAGACATCAGCACCAAGAATTTCCGTGAGCTCGCTCAGGAAGTAGGCGCCCTGCTGACTTATGAAGCCACCAAAGACCTGCCGCTGGAATCCTACGATATTGAAGGCTGGTGCGGCACTGTGTCGGTCGAGAAAATCGCCGGCAAGAAAATTACTGTCGTGCCGATCCTGCGTGCCGGCATCGGCATGCTTGAAGGGGTGCTCAGCCTGATCCCGGGCGCCAAGGTCAGCGCCGTGGGCGTTGCTCGTAACGAAGAAACCCTGCAAGCCCATACTTATCTGGAAAAACTGGTCCCGGAAATCGACGAACGTCTGGCGATGATCATCGACCCGATGCTCGCCACCGGCAGCTCCATGGTTGCCACCATCGATCTGTTGAAGAAGGCCGGGTGTCGCGATATCCGCGCCATGGTACTGGTGGCGGCCCCTGAAGGTATCGCCGCGGTAGAGAAAGCTCACCCGGACGTGATCATCTACACCGCTTCCATCGATCAAAAACTCAACGAGCACGGTTACATCATTCCGGGCCTTGGCGATGCCGGTGACAAGATCTTCGGCACCAAGCAGAAGGACGCGTGACCATGCAGCAAGAGTTCAACGATCCGCTCTGGCGCACGGTGCTGTCGGGTGCACAGATGCTGTTCGTGGCCTTCGGCGCCCTGGTGTTGATGCCGCTGATTACCGGCCTCGACCCGAATGTGGCGCTGTTCACGGCCGGCCTGGGGACGATTCTGTTCCAGATCGTCACTGGGCGTCAGGTGCCGGTGTTCCTGGCATCGAGCTTTGCCTTCATTACCCCGATCATTCTCGCCAAGGGCCAGTTCGGCCTGGCCGCGACCATGGGCGGCGTGATGGCGGCAGGTTTCGTCTACACCTTCCTCGGCCTGGCCGTGAAGATCAAAGGCACCGGGTTCATCGATCGCCTGCTGCCGCCCGTGGTGATCGGCCCGGTGATCATTTCGATTGGTCTGGCCATGGCGCCGATTGCCGCCAACATGGCGATGGGCAAGGCCGGTGATGGTAGCGAGCTGATTCACTACCAGACGGCAATGTTGATTTCGATGCCCGCGTTGTTGACCACCCTGATCGTCGCGGTGTTCGGCAAAGGCATTTTCCGCCTGGTGCCGATCATCTCCGGTGTATTGGTCGGTTTTGGCATGGCGTTCTACTTCGGCGTTGTCGACACCGCGAAGATTGCCGCCGCACCGTGGTTTGCAATTCCGCACTTCACTGCGCCCGAATTCAACTGGCAAGCGATTCTGTTCATCGTTCCGGTCGCCCTGGCCCCGGCCATCGAGCACATCGGTGGCGTGATTGCCGTGGGGAGCGTGACCGGTCGCGATTACCTGAAAAAACCCGGCCTGCACCGCACCTTGCTTGGTGACGGCATTGCCACCACGGCAGCCGGCCTGTTCGGCGGTCCGCCCAACACCACCTACGCCGAAGTGACCGGCGCGGTGATGCTGACCAAGAACTACAACCCGAAAATCATGACCTGGGCGGCGATCTTTGCCATCAGCCTGGCATTTGTCGGCAAGTTCGGCGCTCTGCTGCAAAGCATTCCGGTGCCGGTGATGGGCGGGATTCTGTGCCTGTTGTTCGGTTCGATTGCGGCGGTGGGCATGAATACCCTGATCCGCCACAAAATCGATCTGGGCGAAGCGCGCAACCTGGTGATTGTCTCGGTCACTCTGGTGTTCGGGATCGGCGGCGTGCTGATCGGTACCGGCACCGGTCCGGACGACTTCGGTCTCAAAGGCATCGCGTTGTGCGCGGTGGTGGCGATCGGGTTGAACCTGTTGTTGCCGGGCAATGACAGCTGGAAGCACAAGAAGGCGGATGAGCCGCTGATCTAAAGTCGATCTGCGTGACGCCATCGCCAGCAAGCCGGCTCCTACAGGTCTGTACGCAACCCTGTAGGAGCCGGCTTGCTGGCGATGTTTTTAAAGCACCAACGGTGCTCGCTCGCACAACGCGCTCAACGCCCGCACCCATTGCGGGTCATCGTTGAGGCACGGCACCAGCACCAACTCTTCGCCTCCCGCTTCGCGGAACTGTTCCTTGCCGCGATCACCGATTTCTTCCAGTGTCTCGATGCAATCGGCGACGAACGCCGGGCACATCACCAGAATCTTTTTAACTCCGCTCTTGGCCAACTCATCGAGGCGCGCTTCGGTGTAGGGTTCGATCCATTTGGCACGCCCCAGACGCGACTGGAACGACACCGACCACTTGCCGTCCGGCAAGCCCATGCGCTTGGCAAACTCTGCGGCAGTGCGCAGGCACTGGCCGCGGTAACAGGTCGCAACCACCTCAGGCGGCGCACCGGCACAACAATCACCGCCACCCTCGAAGCTGTGACCCGGATTGAGCTTTTTCAGATGCCGCTCCGGCAAGCCGTGAAAGCTCAGCAGCAAGTGATCGAAATCCTGTTCCAGATGAGGTTTGGCCGAAGCGGCCAGTGCCTCGAGGTACTCCGGCTGATCGTAGAACGGTTGAAGCACCGACAACTGAACGTCGAGTTTTCGCTCGCGCAGCACACGCTTCGCTTCTTCGATCACAGTGGTGGTGGTGCTGTCGGCGAACTGTGGATAAAGCGGCGCCAGGGTGATTCGCTTGTGGCCGGCTGCAGCCATACGCACCAGCATTGTCTCAATCGAAGGCTCGCCGTAACGCATTGCCAATTCGACCGGACCGTGATTCCACTTGTCATTCATTGCCTGTTGCAATCTACGACTGAGGACGACCAATGGCGAGCCCTCGTCCCACCAGATCGAAGCGTAAGCATGGGCCGACTGTTCGGGGCGCTTGATCAGGATCAACGAGACCAGTAAACGCCGGATCGGCCATGGCAGGTCGATCACGTACGGATCCATCAGAAACTGATTGAGGTAGCTGCGCACGTCAGCCACCGAGGTGGAGGCAGGTGAGCCCAGATTGACCAGAAGCAACGCGTGATCGGTCATGCAACGTCCTATTTCAAAGGCGGCTGGACAACTCATCCAAAGCCGCACGCAAATCCGTGAACTGAAAAGTGAAGCCCGCTTCCAGCAGGCGAACCGGAGTGGCCCGCTGGCCCCCCAGCAACAACGAAGACAATTCGCCCAGGCCTACCTTCAAGGCAAAGGCTGGCATCGGCATAACGGCCGGGCGACGCAGCACGCTGCCCAGTGTCTTGGCAAACTCGCGATTGCGTACTGGTTCAGGCGCGCACGCATTATAGGGACCACTAGCGTCACTGCGATGCAGAAGAAAATCAATCAAGCCGATTTGATCGTTGATGTGTATCCACGGCATCCACTGCCGACCATTACCAATCGGCCCGCCCAGACCGAATTTGAAAGGCAGCAACAGCCGCGACAAAAAGCCGCCCTCGGCCGAGAGAACCAGACCGGTCCGGATGAGGATCACGCGAATGCCCAATGACTCGGCTCGCTGCGCGGTTTCCTCCCAGGCGATGCATAGTTGACTGGCGAAATCATCAACGACCGGTGGCGACTCTTCGGTCAACTCACGTTCCCCGCCGTCGCCGTACCACCCTACCGCAGAACCGGAGATCAACACCTGCGGCTTCTGCCCGCGACTTTCCAGCCAGGCCAGCAGGGTTTCGGTCAGTTTGATTCGACTGCTCCACAACAGGGCTTTGCGCTTGTGAGTCCAGGGTCGGTCGGCAATCGGAGCACCGGCAAGGTTGATGATCGCATCGAGCGACTCCTGCCCAAAATCCTCAAGACGGGCGATTCCACGCACTTGAGGGCCACAGATGTTCGCGACTTTTTCAGGGGTGCGACTCCAGACAGTCAGCCGATGCCCCTGATTCGACCAGCGCCGACAAAGCTGACGTCCTATCAAACCAGTACCGCCGGTCAGCAATATGTGCATGACTTCTTCCTCGCGTGGCGTTTTACCCTGTCCATTAGTCTATTTTTATAAGCAGGGATCTTTGGTATCGAGCAGGCTCTATGCTTAACAATAGGCCAAGCTGTCGGATCGAGAACGCTAAAAGTTATACCAAAAAACAATATTGTACAGGTTCAAACCCCGGCGTAGTCTGTACAGAAAGGTAAACGAGGCCCCTATGACTGTACCTATCGCAATCATCGGCACCGGCATCGCCGGACTCTCCGCCGCCCAGGCCCTGACGGACCTCGGGTACGTGGTTCACCTGTTCGATAAAAGTCGCGGCAGTGGCGGGCGCATGTCGAGCAAGCGCAGCGATGCGGGCGCCCTGGACATGGGCGCGCAATACTTCACGGCCCGCGATCGCCGTTTTGTCACGGAAGTTCAACGCTGGCAGACCAACGGCTGGGTGGCTGAATGGACACCGCAGCTTTACACCTTCCACGGCGGCCAACTCAATTTGTCGCCGGATGAACAAACGCGCTGGGTCGGTACGCCACGCATGAGCGCGATCACCCGCGCACTGCTCGGCGACCTTGAAGTGCATTTCGCCTGCCGGATCACCGAGGTCTATCGCGGTGAGGAGCACTGGCATCTGCAGGACGCCGAAGGCTTCACCCACGGCCCGTTCAGCCACGTCGTCATCGCCACGCCGGCCCCGCAGGCTACTGCGCTGCTGGCCTCGGCACCGAAACTCGCTGGTGCCGCCGCCGGGGTGAAAATGGACCCGACCTGGGCCATCGCCCTGGCTTTTGAAACACCGCTGGAAACGCCTATGGAAGGCTGCTTCGTACAAGACAGCCCACTCGACTGGCTGGCCCGCAACCGCAGCAAACCCGGACGCGACAACACCCTCGACACCTGGGTCTTGCACGCCACCAGTGCCTGGAGCCGACAACACATCGACTTGTCCAAGGAGGCGGTGATCGAACAGTTGCACGGCGCATTCGCCGAACTGCTGCACGATTCCATGCCGGCGCCGAGCTTCAGCCTCGCGCATCGCTGGCTCTACGCCCGCCCTGCCAGCAGTCACGAATGGGGCACATTGGCAGACGCCGATCTGGGGCTGTATGCCTGTGGCGACTGGTGCCTGTCCGGACGAGTCGAAGGTGCCTGGCTCAGTGGTCAGGAAGCCGCTCGCCGTTTGCACGAACATTTGCAGTAAGCAGGGGCATTAAACCGAAAAACTTATACACAAAACTTGACGTGTACAACTTCGAATCTAAGATAAAGGTATGTTGTACAGACCTGAGTGTCTGTACAGGTTTAGATTCGAGGCATTCCAATGCAGCCCATTCCAGTCAAACCGAAAATCGCCGTCAGCGCCTGCCTGATGGGTTTCGACGTGCGCTACAACGGAGGGCACAAGGAATCGCGGCTGTGCAGTCACACCCTCATCGAGTATTTCGAGTTTCTCCCGGTCTGCCCGGAAGTAGCCATTGGCTTGGGCATTCCGCGCCAGCCGATCCGATTGGTTGGCGAGCCGGACAATCCGCAAGCCGTCGGCACTCGTGATGACACCCTTGATGTCACCCAGCCGTTGGCCGCCTACGGGCGGAAAATGGCGGCAGAGCTGGGTGACATTTGCGGGTACATCTTCATGCAGAAGTCACCTTCCTGCGGCTTGGAGCGGGTCAAGGTCTATCGCGCCAACGGTACGCCACTGAAGGGCGGCAGCCGGGGTATCTACGCCCAGGCGTTCTGCTTGCAGCACCCGGACCTGCCAGTCGAAGAAGACGGCCGACTCAACGATCCGGTGCTGCGGGAAAACTTTCTTACCCGCGTCTTCACTTACAGCGCCTGGCAGCAATTATTGCAAGAAGGTCTGACGCGGCGCGGTCTTACGGTATTCCACTCGCGCTACAAGTACCTGCTGATGGCTCACGACCCGGTGCAATACAAAGTCTTGGGCAATCTGCTCGGCACCCAGGGCCATACCGACCCGAAGGAACTCGGCCCCCGCTATTTCAGCGAGCTGATGGTCGCCCTGCAAAAATGCGCCACGCGTCGCACCCACACCAACGTCTTGCAACACCTCACCGGCTATCTGAAGCGAGCCATCAGCCGTGAAGACAAACAAGAGATGCAACACCTGATCAGCCAATATCACCAAGGTATCGTGCCTCTGGTGGTTCCGCTGACACTGCTCAAACATCACTTGCGCCAACATCCCGATCCCTACCTCGCGCAGCAGGTGTACCTGCAACCGCATCCGGAAAATCTCAGCCTGCGAAATGCCCTCTAATGAAAGCCCCTATTGACACCAGTGCCAGCGAAGACCTCGGCCATGATTTTAAGAAAGCCCTGGACGACGGCTGGCTGCCCATCCGGGAAGTAGCGCGCCAAACAGGCATCAATGCCGTGACCTTGCGCGCCTGGGAGCGGCGCTACGGGCTGATCGTGCCGCTTCGCACACCCAAGGGGCACCGTCTGTTCTCTGCCGAACATGTTCAACGCATCCAGGCCATCCTCACCTGGCTCAACCGTGGGGTGGCTGTCAGTCAGGTCAAGCCATTGCTCGATACCCCGCAGGCGGTGAGTGAAGTCGTGGATAACGACTGGCACGCACTGTTGCAGACGCTGCTGCAAGCGGTGACCCGACTCAATGAACGCACCCTCGATGACACCGTCAACCAGGTCATGGCGCTGTATCCGCCGAGAACCTTGTGCGAGCAATTACTGATGCCCTTGCTGGCTAACCTGGAACACCGTTGGCAGGGCCAGTTCGGTGCACGAATGGAGCGGACTTTTTTTTGTTCCTGGTTACGCAGCAAATTCGGTGCACGCATCTACCATAACAATCGTCAGTTGCGAACCGCGCCACTGCTGCTGATCAACCATTCAGACCTGCCCCTGGAACCTCACCTGTGGCTGACGGCCTGGTTGGTCAGTAGCGCCGATTGCCCGGTGGAGGTATTCGACTGGCCGCTGCCTGTCGGTGAACTCGCCTTGGCGGTCGACCTTCTGCAGGCCCGAGGCGTCTTGCTGTACTCCAGCAAAGCCATGAACCTGGCGCAGCTGCCGAAACTTTTCAAAGGCGTCAGTTGCCCAAAAATGATTGCCGGACCAACGGTGTGCATCCACCACGCCGAGTTGTCCGCAAAAAATACCGAGATCGCAGACTTGTACCTGGCCGAAGATCCATTGGCGGCACATCAGGCACTCGTTCAGCGTGGGTTGATCTAAATGAATCGCACGGACTTGAAAATGCAATTGATCTGGCTGCGCAGCGACATGCGCGTGCATGACAACACCGCACTCGCGGCCGCCGCTGCTCGCGGTCCGAGTGTGGCAGTGTTTCTGCTGAGTCCGCAGCAATGGCTGGACCATGACGATGCGTCCTGCAAAGTGGATTTCTGGCTGCGCAACCTGGTCGAGTTGAGCCACGCACTGGATCAGTTGAATATTCCCCTGATGATCCGCAGGGCACCGTATTGGGAGGATGCGCCAGCAGTATTGCTCGACCTGTGTCGGCAGTTGCAGATCGGCGCGCTGCACCTCAACGACGAATACGGTATCCATGAAACCGCTCGAGATGCCGCAGTCACCAGAACCCTAGAGGCCGAAGGTATTGAGGTACACCGCTACCTCGATCAATTGCTGTTCCAGCCCGGCAGCGTCCTGACCAAAACCGGCAACTTCTTTCAGGTCTTCAGTCAGTTCCGCAAAGTCTGTTATGAACGACTGCATCATTCGCTGCCCGGCCTGGTGCGCGCACCCAAGGCGCAAGCACCGCTGGACATCGACAGCGATGCGCTCCCCTCCATTATTGAAGGGTTCCCGGCGCCCAATGCCAGCCTGCGCGACCTCTGGCCCGCCGGCGAGACCGAAGCTCACCGTCGCCTCGCCAGTTTTACCGATGCGCAGATCGATCATTACAAAGACGAACGGGACTTCCCGGCGAAACCCGGTACCAGCCAACTTTCGCCCTACCTCGGCGCAGGCGTGATTTCTCCCCGCCAATGCTTGCACGCGGCACTACAAAGCAATCAGGGAGAGTTTGAGAGCGGAAGTTCCGGTGCCGTGACCTGGATCAATGAACTGCTATGGCGCGAGTTCTATAAACACATTCTGGTGGGGTATCCACGGGTTTCCCGGCATCGGGCGTTTCGCCCCGAAACCGAGGCTCTGGCGTGGCGCGACGCCCCCAGTGACCTCGCCGCCTGGCAAGAGGCACGTACCGGCCTGCCAATTATTGACGCAGCCATGCGCCAACTCCTTGAAACCGGCTGGATGCACAACCGTCTGCGCATGGTGGTGGCAATGTTCCTGACCAAAAACCTGTTGATCGACTGGCGTGAAGGCGAGCGCTTTTTCATGCGCCACCTGATCGATGGCGACCTGGCCGCGAACAACGGTGGATGGCAGTGGAGTTCGTCCACCGGCACCGATTCGGCGCCCTACTTCCGGATTTTCAACCCGCTGAGCCAATCGGAAAAATTCGATCCGCAGGGAGTGTTCATCAAGTACTGGCTGCCAGAGTTGGCTGATCTGAGTAATAAAGAAGTGCACAACCCTGCCAACGTGGGGGGGTTGTTCGGTGTGGTCGATTACCCTTCGCCAATTGTCGATTTGGGCACTTCCCGCACCCGCGCCCTGAGCGCTTTCAAAAACCTGCCGTCACGACAACCTGTCGGCGAGCCAAATGAGAGCGCCATTAACTGATTTCACGCGGTAATCCGAAGATGGATAAAAGACAACCGGGCTGGGCCGATACCTGGCCGAATGGGAGATTAGGATGAGCCGTACACCTCCACGACGATATTGGCTGACGGGCGCCAGCAGCGGAATTGGCGCCGCGCTGGCTGAAGAAATATTGAAAACCGGAGCACACCTGGCCGTCAGTTCACGGTCTGCGGTATCCCTGAAAGTCATATCGCAACGATATCCGGGACAAGTGCTGGCGCTACCCGGAGACCTGACCAACAGTCAAACCGTGCGCGAGATTGGCGAACAGATTGCCGAGTACTGGGGCTCGCTGGACACGGTCATCCTCAATGCCGGAACCTGCGAATACGTGGATGCCAGACAGTTCGATGCGTCGATCGTCGAGCATGTGGTGCGTACCAACCTGCTTGCCAGTACCTATTGCGCTGAAGCGTCCTTGCCGCTTTTACGTGCCGGTACCGCGCCACATCTAGTGGCCATGGCCAGCGCCGTGACTTACCTGCCATTGCCCCGAGCCGAAGCGAACGGCAACTCGAAGGCCGGTTTGCGTTACTTGTTCGAATCCCTGCGCATTGACCTCGCGCCCGAAGGCATCGAAGTCACGGTAATCAGCCCGGGCTTTGTCGAAACGCCCCTGACGAGTAAGAATGATTTCTCCATGCCTCTGAGTTGGCCAGTGGAAAAAGCCGCGCGGCACATTTTCGAACAACTCAAGGATCGTCCGCTGGAAATCAATTTCCCTGCGGCATTCATGGCTGCGCTCTGGCCATTGTCCAGGTTGCCTGACCAGGTGAAACTGGAGATCGGCAAGCGAATGGTGCGCAGTAACCCGCCGATCAAGGATTGACCACCGCAAGCGTTGTCAAAGGCGGCGTCCGTCAGAGCTTTCACACAGCGCAGGGTGACTGACTTACACTGCGCACCATGAAAACCATCCCTCACACGCAAATCGCGGAACCCGCAGTCACGTGCTCGACCTGCGCAGCCTGCTGCTGCCAGCTCGAGGTCATGTTGATCACCGATACGGGTGTGCCTGAACGGTTTATCGATACCGATGACTGGGGCGGGGAAGTCATGCTGCGCCTGGACGACGGCTGGTGCGCCGCGCTGGATCGCAACACGATGATGTGTACTATCTACGAAAAGCGCCCGCTGATATGCCGGGAGTTCGAGATGGGAGCGCCGGAATGCATCGACGAACGCCAGGGCATTACGACGGCGTATCGCTGATCACAAAGTTGCCAAAATAAAATTGTGGGAGCGCGCAGGCTCGCTCCCACAATTGATGCATGTATCGAGTATTACAACGGCATCGTGTAATGCAATGCGTAACTTTCTACACCATCGTTCGGCGTGGTGATCCCGCCGTTGGAATAGTGCGTCGCGCGCACCCCGACTTCATGTCCGCCGGCAAAGCGCAAACCGACACCAAAGCGGTCTTCGAACTGGAAGGCGCTGCCAAGGTCGTTGTTTTCGACCTCGGTACTGGCAAACGCCGCCACGCCAATCCCGAACTCGACGTAGGGTTTGACGTTCTGGCCGGCAAATTCGTAAACAAGCACAGGCGAGAACGAAAGACTGTGGTTACTGGATTTCTCGTCACCTTTCCAATAGGTGTATGCGCCATCCCAGTAGCCGGTCAGGCGACCCACATCGGTTTGCCACCAGCTCTGGTCCCAGTCGAATTGCATGCCCAAACGATAGGTCATGGTCGATTCACCGGTTTGACCCACCGCGAACTCCACGCCTGCTGCCTGAGCGGTAAAACTTTGCCCCATCAATGCGGCCGCAATCGCGGCCAAGCAGAATAGTCGCTTCACTAGAAACTTCCTTTTCCGAACGATTTCGTATGGTTTTTTGATTCCTGACCCTGCAAACCTATAGAAGGCAGCGATTAAGCAGAAGTTCACCCAATCTTCGTATTCCCCCCCGGGAAATTTCCTACCTGTTGAAGCTTCGCACAATGCCAGAGGTATTCCACAGTATCGGCAAGATATTTCTAAAATGAACCGGGTCGGCACTGGTCCAGAATTGCGCTTCACGCGCAGGTCCGTCGGCGAGCAATTCGCCCTCGGCCAGCAGGCGCTGAAGTTGACGCGCAACTGCAGAACCGGTGTCGATCAGGCTGATGTCATCGGGGATCATCTGCTTGAGCATCGGCTTGAGGAAGGGGTAATGGGTGCAGCCGAGAATGAGGGTATCGGCGCCGGCAGCAAGCAGCGGCGCGACATATCCAGCCAGCAACTGACGCAGCGCGGGACTGCGCAGGTCGCCCTGTTCAATCAACTCCACCAGACCGGGGCACGGCTGGGTGATGACTCGAACGTCGGTGGCAAACCGGTCGAGCAACGCTGCGAACCTGGCGCTCTGCAACGTGCCCGTCGTCGCCAGCACGCCAACCACCCCGCTGCGGGTCGCCGCGGCTGCCGGCTTGACCGCCGGCTCCATACCGACGATAGGCCACTCGGGATAATCGCGTCGCAAGTCGGCGACCCCGGCAACGGTTGCGGTGTTACAGGCCAACACCAGCGCCTTGGCACCCTGCTGCTGGAAAAAGTCTGCCATCACGCTGCAACGCTGACGGATGAACTCTGGCGTTTTCTCCCCATAGGGAACGTTGCCGCAATCGGCGACGTACATCAGCGTTTCGTTGGGCAGCAACCGCTGGATCTCGGCCAGCACCGAGAGCCCGCCGACACCGGAGTCGAACACGCCAATCGGCGCTTCACGCATGTTTCGACCCACAAACGCTGCAACCCGGATCACGCTTGACCCGCAACTCACGGAAGCGTGTGCCCAAGGCGTCGATCAACAACAGGCGCCCCACCAGTGGCTCGCCGAAACCGGCCACCAGTTTCAATGCTTCGAGCGCTTGCAAGCTCCCGACCAGCCCCACCAGTGGCCCGACCACGCCGGCCTCGCTGCAGGTCAGTTCGGCTTCGCTGCCGTGCCCATACAGACAGTGGTAGCACGGGCTTTCTGGACGACGCGGGTCGAACACCGACAGCTGCCCTTCGAGACGAATCGCCGCACCGCTGACCAGCGGTTTGCCGGCCGCCACGCAAGCGGCATTAACCGCTTCACGGGTGGAAAAATTGTCGGAGCAATCGAGCACCAGATCCACAGTGGCCACGGCCGCTGCCAGCGAGTCTTCGTCAAGCGCCGTGCGATGGGGGACCAACCGGACCTCGGGATTGATCGCCGTGAGGCGCTTGATTGCCGAATCGACTTTGCTCATGCCGACACTGTCAGTGTCATGGATGATCTGGCGTTGCAGGTTGGTCAGGTCGACCGTGTCGAAGTCCGCCAGGTGCATTTCACCAATGCCGGCGGCGGCCAGATACAACGCCACCGGCGCACCGAGACCACCGAGACCGATGATCAATACGCGACTGTCTTTGAGTCGTAACTGACCATCGATGTCGATGTGCTGCAGCAGAATCTGCCGGCTATAGCGCAGCAATTCCTGATCATTCAGCACGGCAGGCGCCCCAGACTGATGCGTTGATGGCCGCCCAGATCGGTGCGGCTGTGGACTTCTTCAAAACCGCGGGCCAGCAACAAGTCGCGCACAGCCACGGCTTGATCGTAACCGTGTTCGAGCATCAGCCAGCCACCCGCCTCCAGATGATCCGGCGCCTGGGCGACGATCAAACGCAGATCGTCGAGCCCATCAATGCCGGCCACCAAGGCGCTGGCCGGTTCGAAGCGTACATCGCCTTCCACCAGATGCGGATCAGTTGCGGCGATGTACGGCGGATTGCTGATGATCAGTTCAAAGCGCTGACCTTCCAGAGCACTGAACCAGTGACTGCTGAGCACAGTGGCATTGTTCAGGTGCAGGCGCTGGCGATTGCGCTCCGCCAGGGCCACGGCTTCCAGCACGCGGTCCACGGCCGTGACTTTCCAAGCCGACCGTTCACTGGCAAGGGCCAGGGCGATTGCGCCGCTGCCCGTGCCGAGATCGAGCACTTTGACGGGCGTAGCCGGCAACAATTCCAGCGCGGCTTCCACCAGCAACTCGGTGTCCGGACGCGGGATCAGCGTGTGCGGCGCCACTTCCAGATCGAGTTTCCAGAAACCTTGCTGACCGAGAATATAGGCCACCGGCTCACCGCCGCGACGGCGTTGCAAGAACTCGGCAAACGTCAGCGCCGCTTCGCTCGGCACGATGCGTTCCGGCCAGGTATGCAGGAAGCTGCGGGACTTGCCCAGCGCCGCCGCCAGCAACAATTCGGCGTCCAGACGCGCCGTCGGCGAGTCGGGCAAATCGGCGGCTCGCAACAAACTGGCAATGATCGTCATTCTATCGCCGCCAATTGATCAGCCTGATATTCGGCCAGCAAGGGTTCGATCACTGCATCGACGCCACCGGCGAGGATTTCGTCGAGCGAATACAGCGTCAGGTTGACCCGATGGTCGGTGACCCGGCCCTGGGCAAAGTTGTAGGTGCGAATGCGTTCGGAGCGGTCACCGGAACCGACCAGCAACTTGCGCTCGCTGGCGATGGCGTTCGCCGCAGCGCTGGTCTGCTGATCGTTGAGCTTGGCCGACAGCCAGGACATCGCCCGGGCGCGGTTCTTGTGCTGCGAACGCTCTTCCTGGCACTCGACCACGATGCCGGACGGCAAGTGGGTGATGCGGATAGCCGAATCGGTCTTGTTGACGTGCTGACCACCAGCGCCGGACGAACGATAGGTATCGATCCGCAGGTCCGCCGGGTTGATCTCGATGGCTTCCTGTTCGTCCGGCTCGGGCAATACCGCCACGGTGCAGGCCGAGGTGTGGATGCGTCCCTGAGACTCGGTTGCCGGAACCCGCTGCACGCGGTGCGCACCGGATTCGAACTTCAGTTTGCCGTAGACGTTATCGCCTTCGACCCGGGCGATGACTTCTTTATAGCCACCGTGCTCCCCCTCGTTTTCCGAGAGGATCTCCACCCGCCAGCCGCGACGCTCGGCGTAACGCGAATACATGCGAAACAGGTCGCCGGAGAAAATCGCCGCTTCGTCACCGCCGGTGCCGGCGCGGATCTCAAGGAACACGTTGCGACCGTCGTTCGGATCCTTGGGCAGCAGCAGCCGTTGCAGGCTGGCTTCCAGTTCGACCAGGCGTTCCTTGGCTTCGCGAACTTCTTCCACGGCCATTTCGCGCATGTCCGGGTCGCTGTCCTTGAGCAATGCCTGGGCACCCTCGAGGTCGCCCTGCACTTTGAGCAGCTGTTTATAGGCGTTCACGATCGGTTCGACTTCCGCGTATTCCTTGGAATAGGCGCGGAACTTGTTCTGATCGGAAATGACCTCGCCATCGCCAAGCAGGGCGGTCAATTCCTCGAAACGGTCCTGGAGGATGTCCAGCTTATTGAGCAGTGACGCTTTCATTGCGGTTTCTTATCCGAAAAGCTATCCGATGAGCCCTCACCGAGGGCAAAGAGTTCCTGGGCCATCGCCAGCGCATCCAGGCGACCTTCGGCAGAGAGCTTTTTCAACTGCACGCTCGGTGCGTGCAACAGTTTATTGGTCAGGCCGCGTGCCAGTTGCACCAGCACATCTTCGGCGCTGCTGCCGTTGGCCAACAGACGCTGAGCCTTTTGCAGCTCTTCGTCGCGAAGCCGTTCGCTCTGTTGACGATAAGCCTTTAGCACGTCGACCGCCGCCAATTCGCGCAGGCGCACCATGAAATCTTCGGCACCGACCGAGACCATCTCTTCGGCAGCCTGGGCTGCACCCTGACGGCTCTTGAGGTTCTCGGCGACCACTTCATGGAGATCGTCGACGCTGTACAGGTAAACGTCGTCCAATTCGCCGACTTCTGGCTCGATGTCGCGCGGAACGGCAATATCGACCATGAAGATTGGCTTGTGCTTGCGCAGCTTCAGCGCGCTTTCCACCGCGCCTTTACCCAGAATCGGTAACTGGCTGGCGGTGGAACTGATGACGATGTCGCTGCGTACCAGTTCCGCCGGTATGTCCGAGAGCAGCACCGCATGGGCGCCAAACTGTTCGGCCAGAATGCTGGCACGTTCCAGGGTACGGTTGGCGACGACAATGCGCTTTACTCCGAGATCGTGCAGATGGCGAGCGACCAGAGTGATGGTCTCGCCGGCACCGATCAACAAGGCCTGGCTGCGTTGCAGGTCGCTGAAAATCTGTTTCGCCAGGCTTACCGCAGCAAACGCCACGGACACCGGGTTCTCGCCGATGGCCGTATCCGTGCGCACTTGCTTGGCCGCGTTGAACGTGGCCTGGAACAAGCGCCCGAGCAATGGCCCGACCGTACCGGCCTCGCGAGCCACGGCATAGGCCGACTTCATCTGGCCCAGAATCTGCGGTTCGCCCAACACCAGCGAATCGAGCCCGGAGGCGACCCGCATCATGTGACGAACTGCCGCATCGTCTTCGTGCACATAAGCGCTTTGGCGCAGCTCTTCGAAGCTCAAATGATGATATTCGGCCAACCAGCGCAGCACGACGTCCGCCGACAGGTGATCCTGTTCTATATAGAGTTCACTGCGATTGCAGGTGGAGAGGATCGCAGCTTCGCGGCTGTCGGTGAGTCGGCAGAGCTGCTGCAAGGCCTCAACCAGTTGCTCAGGGGTAAAAGCCACGCGCTCGCGGACGTCTACTGAAGCAGTCTTGTGGTTAATACCGAGTGCAAGGAAGGCCATTCAAAGTCGCTGATGGTGACGTGAAGCCGGCAATTGTCCTACTTCGACGGAAACAGAACAACTACTCGATCTCTATCACCCCGTTAGACAACGCCGACGTTGCGAGCCGTTCTCGTTTGCGCAGTCGATGGGCTTCCGTAGGAGCTGCCGAAGGCTGCGATCTTTGATCTTGATTTCGGCGCACCTGAAGACGCCAAAAGATCGCAGCCTACGGCAGCGCCTACATGGGACCTGTAACATCGGGAAAATGCCGGGGCGGTTATGTTTGGCCGAAAGCTTGTGTCATGATGATCCGACCGCAGGTTAGTCGTCCTCTTCCTATATGAATAGATCCTCCGCGTTGCTCCTCGCTCTTGCCTTCCTCAGCGGCTGCCAGGCCTTGGCACCCGTTTCGTCCGACGGTACGCCGCCGGCTGAAGACAGCGCGCCGGCCCCTGAAAAGCCCAAGGTTTATAGCTCGTTCAGCGAAGACACCGTCTTCAGCCTGTTGAGCGCCGAACTGGCTGGTCAGCGCAATCGTTTCGACATTGCTCTGGACAACTATGTCACCCAGGCCATCAATACCCAGGATCCGGGCATTTCCGAGCGCGCATTTCGCATTGCCGAGTACCTTGGCGCCGATCAGGCGGCCCTCGACACCGCATTGATCTGGGCCAAAAACGCCCCTGACGACCTTGAGGCTCAACGCGCAGCGGCCATTCAACTGGCACGCGCCGGGCGTTATGACGACTCCATGGTCTATATGGAGAAGGTCCTGCTGGGCAAGGGCGATACCCATTTCGATTTCCTCGCTCTGTCGGCAGCCGAAACAGACCAGGACACCCGCACCGGCCTGATGAACAGCTTCGACCGACTGTTGCAGCGTCATCCGAACAACAGCCAGCTGATTTTCGGCAAGGCCTTGTTGATGCAACAGGACGGTGACGCCAAAGGCGCATTGACCCTGCTCGAAGACAACCCGCCTGACGATGGAGAAATCGCTCCAATCCTGCTGCGCGCGCGTCTGCTGCAAACTCTGGGTCGCGGCGACGAAGCCCTGCCGCTGCTGCAAAAAAGTATCAAGAAATACCCGGACGACAAGCGCTTGCGCCTGACTTATGCACGCATGCTGGTCGAACAGGACCGCATGGACGACGCCAAGACCGAATTCTCCAGCCTGGTTCAGCAATACCCGGACGACGACGACTTGCGTTACTCGCTTGCCTTGGTTTGCCTCGAAGCCAAGGCGTGGGAAGAAGCCAAAGGTTACCTGGAGGACTTGATCGCCCGGGACAGCCATGTCGACTCGGCACACCTGAACCTCGGCCGCATCGCCGAAGAGCGCAACGATCCGCAAGGTGCATTGATCGAATACAACCAGGTCGGCCCTGGCAACGATTACCTGCCTGCGCAATTGCGTCAGGCCGATATCCTGATGAACAACGGCAAGACCGCCGAAGCCCAGCGCAAACTGGCGGCCGAGCGCGATGAACAACCGGATTACGTGATCCAGTTGTACCTGATCGAAGCTGAAACCCTGTCCGCCAACAATCAGTCCGACAAAGCCTGGAACGTGTTGCAGCAAGCCTTGCAGCAATACCCGGATGATTTGAATCTGCTTTATACCCGGGCCATGCAGGCGGAAAAACGCAATGATCTGGCGCAGATGGAAAAGGACTTGCGGTTGATCATCAAGCGCGACCCGGACAACGCCATGGCGCTGAACGCCCTCGGTTACACGCTGTCTGACCGCACAACACGCTACGCCGAAGCCAAAGCCTTGATTGAACAAGCCCACAAGATCAATCCCGAAGACCCGGCAGTCCTCGACAGCCTCGGCTGGGTAAATTACCGGCTGGGCAATTACGACGAAGCCGAGCGCCTGTTACGTCAAGCGCTTGAGCGCTTCCCCGATCAGGAAGTCGCCGCCCACCTGGGTGAAGTGCTGTGGGCCAATGGCAAGCAACGCGAAGCCAAACAGGTCTGGAGTAAATTCCTCAAGGAACAACCCGACAGCCCAACCCTGCGCGGCACCATCAAGCGCTTGACCGGATCAGAGACTCTTTAAAATCATGTTTTTGCGCCACTTCATCGTTTTCAGTTTCATCGCCCTGCTCGCCGGTTGCGCGGGCGTCGGTTCCCGCGAATCGGTAGAGGGTCACGGCAGCCCGGCGCTTTGGCGCGAGCACAAACAGCAACTGACCAGCCTCGACGGCTGGCAGATCGACGGCAAGATTGGCATTCGCGCACCCAAGGATTCGGGCAGCGGCACGCTGTTCTGGTTGCAGCGCCAGGATTACTACGACATTCGCCTCTCCGGTCCGCTGGGTCGCGGCGCCGCACGCCTGACCGGGCGTCCGGGCAAGGTGTCGCTGGAAGTCGCCAATCAGGGGCGTTACGAGGCGCCGAACCCGGAAGTCCTGCTTGAGGAACAGATGGGCTGGAAGTTGCCGGTGTCCAACCTGTCCTGGTGGGTGCGCGGGCTTCCCGCTCCCGATAGCAAAAGTCGCCTGACACTGGATGCCGACAGTCGCCTGGCGGGCCTCGAACAGGATGGCTGGAAGGTCCAATACACCTCGTATACGCAACAAAATGGTTTCTGGCTGCCCGAGCGCATCAAGCTCAGCGGCACCGACCTTGATGTCACGCTGGTGATCAAGGTGTGGCAACCCCGCAAGCTGGGGCAATGACATGCCAGCCAATCGCCTGACCCTGCCCTCTCCGGCCAAGCTTAATTTGATGCTGCACATTCTCGGTCGCCGTGAAGACGGCTATCACGAGTTGCAGACGATGTTTCAGTTCCTCGATTACGGGGACGAAATCACTTATGCGCTGCGCGATGACGGCGTCATTCAACTGCACACCGAATTCGAAGGCGTCCCCCACGACAGCAATCTGATCGTCAAGGCCGGGAAAAAACTTCAGGAGCAATCCGGTTGTTCGCAGGGTGTCGACATCTGGATCAAAAAAATCCTGCCCATGGGCGGCGGCATCGGTGGCGGCAGTTCGAATGCCGCGACGACACTGCTCGGGCTGAACCATCTCTGGCAACTGGGCTGGGACGAGGATCGACTGGCTGCACTGGGTTTGACGCTGGGTGCCGACGTCCCGGTTTTCGTGCGTGGCCATGCGGCTTTTGCCGAAGGTGTTGGCGAGAAACTGACCCCTGTCGACCCGGAAGAACCGTGGTATCTCGTGCTGGTACCGCAAGTCTCTGTTAGTACGGCAGAAATTTTTTCAGATCCGTTGTTGACACGTAACACTCCTCCCATTAAAGTGCGCCCCGTTCCCAAGGGAAACAGTCGAAATGACTGCTTGCCGGTGGTAACAAGGCGTTATCCAGAAGTACGTAACGCTTTGAATTTGTTAGGTAAATTTACCGAAGCAAAACTCACCGGAACTGGAAGTTGTGTGTTTGGGGGCTTCCCAAGCAAAGCTGAAGCTGATAAAGTCTCGGCCCTTCTTACAGAGACCCTTACAGGGTTTGTAGCAAAAGGAAGCAACGTTTCGATGTTGCATCGCAAGCTGCAAAGTCTGCTCTAAAGGAACCGATTACTGGGTAATCGTTGCAACAGATACAGGGGCGTCGCCAAGCGGTAAGGCAGCAGGTTTTGATCCTGCCATGCGTTGGTTCGAATCCAGCCGCCCCTGCCATTTTCTATACTCATCCAGGTTACCCTCAGCCTCTAGGTACTGCGCGTGTCCAAGATGATGGTCTTTACGGGGAACGCTAACCCCGATCTGGCTCGGCGTGTCGTACGTCAGCTGCATATCCCTCTCGGTGACATTTCTGTCGGTAAATTTTCCGACGGCGAAATTACAGCCGAGATCAATGAAAACGTTCGCGGTAAAGACGTTTTCATTATTCAGCCGACTTGCGCTCCGACCAACGATAACCTGATGGAACTGGTAGTGATGGCTGATGCCTTCCGCCGCTCCTCGGCTACTCGTATCACTGCTGTTATTCCTTACTTTGGTTATGCCCGTCAGGATCGCCGTCCGCGTTCCGCACGTGTGGCTATCAGCGCGAAAGTCGTGGCTGACATGCTTACCGTAGTCGGCATCGACCGTGTTCTCACGGTTGATCTGCATGCTGACCAAATCCAGGGTTTCTTCGATATTCCGGTAGATAACATCTACGGCTCCCCGGTTCTGGTGGATGACATTGAAGATCAGCGCTTCGAAAACCTGATGATCGTGTCCCCGGACATTGGTGGCGTCGTGCGTGCACGTGCCGTTGCCAAATCCCTGGGCGTTGATCTCGGGATCATCGACAAACGCCGTGAGAAAGCCAATCACTCTGAAGTGATGCATATCATCGGTGATGTCGAAGGGCGCACCTGTATTCTGGTCGATGACATGGTCGATACCGCCGGCACTTTGTGCCACGCGGCCAAGGCCCTGAAAGAGCATGGCGCTGCCAAGGTTTTCGCTTACTGTACGCACCCTGTGCTGTCCGGTCGGGCGATCGAAAACATTGAAAATTCCGTGCTGGACGAGCTGGTGGTGACTAACACCATCCCGCTGTCCGCTGCAGCACAAGCCTGTGCGCGTATCCGCCAACTGGATATCGCACCGGTAGTTGCCGAGGCGGTCCGCCGCATCAGCAATGAAGAATCGATCAGCGCGATGTTCCGCTAAGGGCCCTGCCCTTCTCGAAATGTCTCGTTGACGAAAAGCGCCCCGCCCCGGCATTCCTGTCGGGGCGGGGCTTTTTTGCCCATATCGCCTTTAGCGCTGGTCGCAAACGCTGGGGCGAGTGTGGTTATTTTGGAGATACAACATGAACGATTTTACTCTGAATGCTGAAGTGCGTTCCGACCTAGGGAAAGGTGCGAGCCGCCGCCTGCGTCGTCTCGCAAGCCTGGTTCCAGCTGTAGTTTACGGTGGCGAAAAAGCCCCTGAATCCATCAGCATGCTGGCCAAAGAAGTTGCCAAACTGCTCGAAAACGAAGCGGCTTACAGCCACATCATCGAGCTGAACGTTGGTGGCACCAAGCAGAACGTCGTGATCAAAGCCCTGCAGCGTCACCCGGCCAAAGGCCACGTGATGCACGCTGACTTCGTACGCGTAGTCGCTGGCCAGAAACTGACCGCGATCGTTCCAGTGCACTTCATCAACGAAGAAGCACCGACCAAGAAAGGCGGCGAAATCTCGCACGTTACTTCGGAAATCGAAGTTTCCTGCCTGCCGAAAGACCTGCCTGAGTTCATCGAAGTCGATCTGGCTAACGCCGAAATCGGTTCGATCATTCACCTGTCGGACCTCAAAGCTCCTAAAGGCGTTGAGTTCGTTGCTCTGGCACACGGCGATGACAAGGCTGTTGCCAACGTCCACGCTCCACGTGTTGCTCCAGAAGCTACCGAAGAAGGCGCAGCAGAGTAATTTCACTCTGTTCGCCGGAGTGACCGGAAACATCGCGGACTAGAGCATAGCGAGAAAGCGGGCGAGAACGCGGAGTTTACATCTATGGTAAATGAGCAATTTTCGTCCACTTTCGCCGCTTTCCCTGATTGCGGCGATGTTATCCACCACTCCAAGGAAGGGCCCCTATCGTGACTGCCATAAAACTGATCGTTGGCCTGGGTAATCCAGGCGCTGAATACGAACAGACCCGGCATAACGCAGGGGCCCTTTTTGTTGAGCGCATCGCGAACGCACAAGGGGTAAACCTTGTGGCGGACCGCAAATATTTCGGCCTGACCGGGCGCTATTCGCACCAGGGTCAGGATGTTCGTCTGCTGATTCCCACCACGTACATGAACCGCAGCGGCCAGGCCGTAGCGGCACTCGCCGGTTTCTTCCGCATCAAGCCTGAAGAAATCCTCGTGGCGCACGACGAACTCGACTTGCCACCCGGTGTTGCCAAGCTCAAGCAGGGCGGCGGCCATGGCGGTCACAACGGGTTGCGCGACATCATTGCGCAACTGGGCAATCAGAATACGTTCTACCGTCTGCGGCTTGGCATTGGCCACCCGGGCGTTGCCAGTATGGTTTCAAATTTCGTCCTGGGTCGTGCGCCACGCGCCGAACAGGAAAAACTCGATGCCAGCATCGACTTTGCCCTCGGCGTGCTGCCGGATATCCTCGCCGGAGAATGGAACCGCGCGATGAAAAACCTGCACAGCCAGAAGGCCTGACTCTTATCCGAGGGGAAACACCATGGGATTCAATTGCGGCATCGTCGGCCTGCCTAACGTCGGCAAGTCCACCCTGTTCAACGCCCTGACCAAATCCGGTATCGCGGCCGAGAACTTCCCCTTCTGCACCATCGAGCCGAACAGCGGCATCGTGCCAATGCCGGATCCGCGCCTGGAAGCCCTGGCAGCCATCGTCAATCCAAAGCGCATCCTGCCGACCACCATGGAATTCGTCGACATCGCGGGCCTGGTTGCCGGCGCCTCGAAAGGTGAAGGCCTGGGCAACAAGTTTTTGGCCAACATCCGTGAAACCGACGCCATCGCTCACGTGGTCCGCTGCTTTGAAGATGAGAACGTGATTCACGTCTCCAACAGCGTCGACCCGAAACGCGACATCGAAATCATCGACCTGGAACTGATCTTCGCCGACCTCGACAGCTGCGAGAAGCAACTGCAGAAAGTCGCGCGCAACGCCAAAGGCGGTGACAAGGACGCCGTGGTCCAGAAAGGCTTGCTGGAGCAACTAATCGCTCACTTCACCGAAGGCAAGCCTGCGCGCAGCCTGATGAAGAACATGGGCACCGATGAGAAAGCGGTGATCAAGGGCTTTCACCTGCTGACCACCAAACCGGTCATGTACATCGCCAACGTCGCTGAAGACGGTTTCGAGAACAACCCGCACCTGGACGTTGTTCGCGCCATCGCCGAAGAAGAAGGCGCAGTGGTTGTACCGGTTTGCAACAAGATCGAAGCGGAAATCGCCGAACTCGATGACGGCGAAGAGAAAGACATGTTCCTCGAGGCACTGGGCCTCGAAGAGCCTGGCCTGAACCGCGTGATCCGCGCCGGCTACGAAATGCTGCACCTGCAGACCTACTTCACCGCCGGCGTCGAAGAAGTCCGCGCCTGGACGGTCAAAGTCGGTGCCACCGCACCTCAGGCTGCCGGCGTGATCCACACCGACTTCGAGAAAGGTTTCATCCGCGCCGAAGTAATCGCCTACAACGATTTCATCCAGTACAAGGGCGAAGCCGGTACCAAGGAAGCCGGTAAATGGCGCCTGGAAGGCAAGGATTACATCGTCAAAGACGGCGACGTGATGCACTTCCGCTTCAACGTGTAACGCGGAGCCGGATTTCGGCGCACGCTCACGGACACAAAAAACCCATGTTCACTCAGTGAATATGGGTTTTTTTGTATCCAGCAACATCCCCCTTCTCAACCAAGTGCTGCTGCTCTATCAGGCGAATCAATGAGTCCAGCGCGACAGTCACGGGTATCTGCACATTAAGACTCTGCGCTCTTTCAATAACTGCGCCACTGATAAAGTCCACCTCGGTAGCCCTTCGCGCCTCAATATCCTGAAGCATCGAAGGCTTGTGCGCTGATTGATGAGCAAACGCATAACGAATCGCGGCTTCGACTCTGACCGTGTCGAACCTGCTTCCGGATGCAGTCGCCACCACCGCAACCTCTTCGATAATGCTCAGAGCGAGCTGAATCCCGGGCGAACTGCAAGCCACAGCTCCCACATCTAAACGAGAAACGGCGCAGATCGAATTCAAGGCCGTATTGAACGCGACCTTTTCCCAGACCCTCATCGCCGTTTCAGGATCGGCGATACAGGTTAAACCGGCTGCACTCAACAGCTGTGCAATGGCTTTCGCTCGCTCATCCCCACCATTTCGCCAACTCCATAGCCGAATCTCACCTTCACCACAGCTATGTATCTCCCCGGGCGCCATGAGATCCGCCGGATGATTGGTAACCCCAATGACGATTTGCTGAGACGCCACCACACTTGAGAGGATCTCGGCATTTCCCAATCCATTCTGCAATGAGACGACGCTGGTGGAGGGCCCCACCAGATGTCGACAGGATTCGATAGCGTCACGCGTATGAAAACCTTTCGTGAACATCAACAGCATGTCTACAGGCTCGGAAAAATCGGCCGCCAAGCCAATTGCCGGATGGACCACATGCAGCCCTTTTCCATCGTGCAACCGAAGACCATGCGCTCGAACGGCGTCAATGATTGATGGCGATTTCTCAATCAGGTACACCGTGCTGACCTTCAAGGCTAAACGGGCAGCAAACAACCCACCCATGGCGCCGATCCCCACAATGGCTATTTTCATGTTGAGCTTCTGCCCGGCGAACATTAGAGCCTCGATCCTATCGAGCCGTACCGCCACACACTCATCCGATTGCGCAGCCGAACAACGGATTACGCAGAAGCCAATAAGTCGTTCAAGGGCACCGCGTTCACGCCTGGATTCTGAGCCGATAGATTTGCGTCGGTGTCACCGCTAACGAGAGAAGGTCGAAATCATCCTTCGGCGATCAAGACTTCCTACTTAACGTGCCAGCAACACGCCCAAGAAAAAGCCGCGCTTGATACGCGGCTTTTCTTGCCTGGAATTCCTGTATGAGCCGGCTTGCTGGCGAAGAACGATAACGCGGTGTCAGGTAGACCGCAGCGCAGCTATCGCCAGCAAGCCGGCTCCTACAGGGTGATTCAGGCTTTTTTTGTTCTAGGCAGGAAAATCGCCAGCACGCCCAGCAACGGCAGGAACGAACACAGGAAATACACGTACTCGATGCCGTGAATATCCGCCAGATGCCCCAGCAACGCCGCGCCAATCCCGCCAAAACCAAACATCAGACCGAAGAATATCCCGGCAATCATCCCGACATTGCCCGGCACCAGTTCCTGGGCGTACACAACAATCGCCGAGAACGCCGAGGCGAGGATGAAGCCGATGACCACGCTGAGGACGCTGGTCCAGAACAGATCGACATGGGGCAACAACAACGTGAATGGCGCAACGCCGAGGATCGAGAACCAGATCACCGCCTTACGCCCGATCCTGTCGCCGATCGGCCCACCGAAGAAGGTCCCCGCCGCCACCGCGCCGAGAAACAGGAACAGGTGCAACTGCGAACTGGCCACCGACAGGTCGAACTTTTCGATCAGGTAGAAGGTGAAGTAGCTGGTGAGGCTGGACATGTAGAAGTACTTGGAAAACACCAGTAACCCAAGCACCACCAGTGCACTGGTTACCCGTCCCTTGGACAGTCCGTGAGTCGCCGCCTGCCCCTGTTTGAGCTTGAACAGGTTCAAGTGGTTGGCGTACCAGCGGCTGATCCAATACAGCACGAACAGCGCAAACACCGCGAACAAACCAAACCACGCCACATGGCCCTGACCGTAAGGAATGATGATCGCCGCTGCCAGCAAAGGGCCGAAGGCCGATCCGGCGTTACCGCCGACCTGAAATGTCGATTGCGCCAGACCGAAGCGCCCGCCCGAAGCCAGTCGCGCCACACGGGACGCTTCCGGGTGAAAAGTCGACGAGCCGATGCCGATCAACCCTGCCGCGAGCAGGATCATCGGGAAGCTGCCTACCATCGACATCATGACGATCCCGATCAAGGTGCACACAGTCCCGGCCGGCAGTAGCCACGGCTTGGGATGGCGGTCCGTGTGGTAACCGACCCAGGGCTGCAACAGAGAAGCCGTCAACTGGAACGTCAGGGTGATCAGCCCGACCTGGGTAAACGTCAGGCCGTAGTTGGCCTTGAGCATCGGATAGATCGAAGGCAACACCGACTGAATCAGGTCATTGATCAGATGCGCCAGCGCAACGGCGCCGATGATGCGCATGACCAAAGGGCTGCTTTGAGGAGAAGCGGACGCCGGCATTGAACCGGTCTGGGCATTGCTGATAGCCATTGGAGTTTCCAAACAACAGAGAGGTGCAAACGGGCAGGTTGCCAATGTGCCATTTTTCAGTGCGGCAGCGCCATCCCCTTAGCCTGCTAACGACCTTGAAGTGCGTTGTGAGTACCAATACCGGCAGATTTCAGCCCAATTGATGCCCTCCCCAGAGCCGTTTTTTCGGCTCAAGAGGATAAGCGGTTGAAAGTGTGGAGAAATATTTTAGATTTATGCTTGACGCATCCCCGTTACCGGTGAATAATGCGCGCCACTTGGCTACATAGCTCAGTTGGTTAGAGCATAGCATTCATAATGCTGGGGTCCGGGGTTCAAGTCCCTGTGTAGCCACCAAGTACTAAAAACGGCTTACCGAAAGGTAGGCCGTTTTTTTATGCCTCGAGAAAAGTACGTCGCCATTACCTCCATCGCCCATCAGAGATCGCCCTGGAAACCGACAGGTTTTCCTTCTTGAGGCGCTACAACATAATGGCGCGGTGACGTACAAGAAAAACAACCGAGGCAGAACAGATGAAATCCCCCGGCGGTATGCTCCTGACAGGTATCGCGCTGGATCGTGCCAGTTCAACGCCTCTTTATCGCCAGCTCTACCTGCAAATCCGCCAACAGATCCTTGCCGGTCGACTGCCCGGAGGCACCCGCCTGCCCTCGACGCGGACCTTGTGCAAAGAGCAGGAGTTGTCGCGAATCACAATTCTCAATGCCTTCGACCAACTGATCGCTGAAGGCTTCCTGGTTTCTCGCAAAGGCGCAGGCACTTATGTCTGCGCCGAGTGGGAAAGTCGTGACGCCGCAGCCGACGAACAGCGCAAGCCCCCTCGCCTGTCGAACCTGAGCCAGTCCGTGCTGTCGCTACGCAGCGACCATTTCAGCGGGATTTCCTACGCAGCGTGGGAACCCAGCTGTCCCACTTCTTTCCTGCCCAGCCACGCGGCATTCGATGCCTTTCCATTGCATGTCTGGAAGCGCTTGATGAACCGGCACCTGGGACAGCCGACCAAAGCGATACTCGGTTACGGCGAAGTGAAAGGCCTGCAGCGGCTGCGGGAGGCCATTGCCGAATATGTCTATGACGCCCGCGGAATCGATTGTGAGGCAGGGCAAGTGGTGATCGTCTCTGGCGCCCAGCAAGCCTTCAACCTGCTTGGCATGTTGCTGCTCGACCCTCAAGACAGTATCTGGATGGAAGATCCCGGCCATATCGCCGCACGCATCGCGCTACAGGCCCAAGGTTGCCGGGTGGTGCCCTTGCGCATCGACGAGCAGGGCATCGACGTTCAACAAGGTCTGCGTGAGTGCCCCGAAGCCCGGCTGGCGTTTACCACGCCTTCGCGTCAGCACCCGCTCGGCACGACCATGAGTTATGCGCGACGCCAGGAGTTGATCGAGTGGGCCGGCCGCGGGCAACGATGGATCATCGAAGACGACTGCGACAGCGAGTTCCACTATGGCGGACGCCCGCTGCCGGCGCTCTACGCCATGGATCAATGGGCGCGGGTGATCTACGTCGGTACGTTCAGCAAGGTGCTCTACCCATCGCTGCGGCTTGGCTATGTGGTGCTCCCGCCGGCACTGGTCGAACCGTTCTGCGCCATGCGCGCGGTCATGGACCGCAGCCCTTCCACGCTACTCCAGGCGGTCACGGCGGACTTCATTCGAGAAGGCCATTTCCTCGGTCACATCCGGCGCATGCGTGCGCTCTACAAGGCGCGTCAGGACTGCCTGCTGAACGAACTGCAGCAACGCCTGGGGAATTTCATGGAGATCAAGCCGGTCAACGCCGGCATGCACCTGATCGGCTGGCTGGCTCCCGAACTGGATGACGATGCCATTGCCAAGGAACTGGCCCACCACCAGATTCATACCTATGCCCTGAGCGACTACTGCCTGCAACGCTATCTGCCACCCGGTTTGCTCATCGGCTTCGCCGGAACGCCGGTTGAACAGGCCAGGGACAAAGTCGAGGCGCTGGCTCAGGCCTTGATCAAAATGGGCTACACACTTTGATTGCAATCTTTTTTCAACGGGCCATTGCGCAAAGCGCTTCTGACAAGTGGACCCACTGGCGTGAAAGTGGTCCTGAAAATTAAAAATTAGTGGATATAGGGGTAGATCCACCCTGGTGCGATAAAGACGTCACCGACCGAACCGGTGCCTGTACCAGGAATAATTCCAATGAACTGTATCCAAGCACGCTTCAACGCTCTATTGAGCCACAACACCCACGGCAACCACCCGCCACCGCTGCTGACCCCACAACTTGCCGGCAAACTCATCGACCGCATGCAACGCATGCGCCTGTTCGCCCATGCCTACCCTTTGCTGACCAACCTCACCCATGGCGGCGTGACACCCGGTGAACTTCTGGATTTCGCCTATCGCCATGAATTGCAAGGCTTGAGCCTGCATTTGCTCGATGGCGAGGCCAACAGCCTGAGCAACATGAGTCTGCAGCAACTTCAGGACTTCTCCTGCAAGGCTTCGGCCCTGGGCCTGGATGTGCACCTGGAAATCAGCAGCACACGCCAGGAAGACGTGGACCAGGTCATCGCCATCGCCAAGGCCATAGGCACCCGCAACATCCGCGTCTATTCGCGTTATGAAGGTCACCTCTCGCGAGTGATGGACCTGATCGAGACCGACCTTCGCTACCTGGCGCAGCAAGCAGACGAACACGATCTGTTCTTCGACTTCGAGCAGCACGAAGAGCTCAAGAGCCACGAAATCGCCCAGTTGCTCAACCGCCTCGAGCATCCACGCCTGCATGCCCTGTTCGACTTCGGCAACATGATCAATGCCTGCGAACAACCGCTTCCAGCCCTGCAAGCGCTGGCACCGCATATCCGCCAGGTCCACATGAAAGGCGTGCGAGTCGTCCCTGAACACAATGGCTTCGGCCACTACGGTGTACTGCAAGGCAGCGTCGAAGATCACCTGCCCAGCGCGCGCATGTTGTTCGAACTGTTGATGCTCGGCGACAAGACGCCTCAGGTAGTGGCCTTCATTCTGGAGCAGGAGAACCACTACATCGCCCCCGCTTTCCGCCAGACGGACGAAGCCGCCGACCCCTTCATCGACTACCGGGAAATGAGTGAAACGGCGCTACCGCCCGGCTACTCGGCAGAACGAATGATGGCCGATGAGCACGTCTGGGCGAATAACCAGATTCGATACGTTCGCGGCCTGCTCGGTGAGCTGAAAGTGCTGGCCGAACTGACCCTGGCTGACACGCCGCTTCCTGCCTGATCGCTGACGAAGCTCGCCAGAACGCCCCTTGAATACTGTGGAGAACAAAAAAATGACCGCACAGGCAAAAGCCAAATGGCTGCGTTTCCTCATCCTCATCCTGGGTGGGGGCACCATCTACAAACTCGCGAACCTGAAAGACGCGTTCTACGTGCCCATCCAGGAATACATGGGCCTGAGCCATACCGAAATCGGTACATTGCTGAGCGCCAACGCCATTATCGCCACGGCGCTGTTCGTGGTCGGCGGTTATCTCGCCGACCGTTTTGACACGCGCAAACTGATTCCTTTAGGGCTGATCGGCACCGGTGGTCTGGGGCTGTACCTGGCGACCTTTCCCGGTTTCAACAAACTGCTGATCGTGTTCTGCCTGCTGGCAGTCTGCGCCGACTGCATCTATTGGCCCTCGCTGCTCAAGGCCGTGCGCAATCTTGGCGACGACAAAGAACAAGGGCGCATGTTCGGTTTTCTGGAGGGGGGTCGCGGTGTCGTCGATACGCTGGTCGCCTTCTCTGCCCTCGGCGTCTTCGTGGCCATGGGTTCTGGCGAAGCGGGGTTGAAATCGGCGATTGTCTTCTACTCCATCGTCGACATCCTCGCGGGCATTCTCACCTGGTTCCTGTTGCGTGACAGCAAACCCGCGCCCGTGGCAAAGCGCGAGTCCGGCAGGTCCGGCCTGTTCGAAGCCATTCGGGTGCCCGGCATCTGGCTGGTCAGCCTCAACGTATTCATGGTCTACATCGTGTACTGCGGTCTGACCTACTTCATTCCTTATCTGAAGGACATCTACGAGCTTCCAGTCGCGCTGGTCGGCGCCTACGGCATCATCAACCAGTACTTCCTGAAAATTCTGGGTGGCCCGGCGGGTGGATTCCTGGCGGACAAGCATTTCAAGAGCCCCTCGCGCTACCTGAAGTGGGCGTTTCTGGCCCTGCTGCCGCTCATGGCCCTGATCCTGTTGATCCCCAAGGGTGAACAATTCATCTACGTCGGCATGGCTGCCACCCTCTCCTTCGCGCTGATCGTGTTCACCATGCGCGGCGTGTTCTGGGCGCCGATGAGCGAAGTGGGAATTCCCCAGCACATCACCGGTTCTGCGTTCGGCATTGGCTGCCTGATCGGTTACGCACCCGGCATGTTTGCCTACGTGATCTACGGTTCGATCCTGGATCACTTCCCTGGCCAGCAAGGCTATAACTATGTGTTTGGCTTGATGAGCGTGCTGGCGGTGATCGGTTTCATGGTCTCCAGCCTGCTGTATCGCGCCGTGCGTAAAAACACCGCGGCCATCCCTGGCAATGCCGTGGCGCAAGTGTGACCGACTGGTAAATTCCAACGGGCAACGCACGTAACAATGTAGGAGCGAGCCTGCTCGCGATGGACTCAAGAACGCCGCGTTTATCCAGAACGCACGCGTTATCGTTAACGCCCATCGCGAGCAGGCTCGCTCCCACAGTAAATCGCTTCAGTACATCAACGCCATTTACAGATCAGGCACGAACCGTTGGCAACGCGTTCAACGCCCGTTCCCAGATCTGCCAGGTCCGCAGCCAGACCATCGCTCGCCAATCACTGTCGGCAGGGTAGAACTGCTCCAGCAGATTCAGTTTGATTGCCCGCCCCACCGTATCACTCGGGTTGCCATGCAGGTGCAGCCAATGGTCATCGCGCAGATGCCGGTGAACGTCCGGCCCGGGATAGGTCCCGCACTCGATGACAAACGGCATCAACCGAACATGCGGTAACGCATCGATCAACGCCTGTGAGGTGTAACCGGTGGCCGTCGCGGCCACCCCGGTTTCGCTCGTGGTGTCGGCACCGGTTTGCAGGCTATAGAGCCACGGACCGTAAATCGCTTGTGCATCCGCCAGTGCCGAATAGGCAGACTCGGTGATGGTCAACAGCATTGGATGCCCGTACTCACCCGCGCCCGTGTGCAAGTCGAAACACATCGCGACCTCAGCGTGGGCCACGTGCTTTTGCAAGATCTGATGCAGCGTGCGGTTCGACCAGCCAGGCGCGAGCCCGCCGTAGAACAGGCCATCGGGATGAGCATGCTGTCCGCCTTCGACAATCGACATCACCGCTGGCCAGCCATGCTGGCGAATCTGCTCGTCGAGCAAGGCATCGGCACGCTCGCGCTCCGGGCCGTGCAATTGCGCGCAGGCATAGATTTCATGCAGCGCGCTGTAGGCCTGGTTGTCCGGCAGCGAGCGCTGGAAGTTCAGGTGATTGCGATTGAGGTCGATGTTGTCTTCGTTGACTCGACGCAGCCAAGCCATGCCCCAGGGGTTGATGGCATGGATCATCACCACAGCGACGTCCGCAGGCAGGGAGCGCTTGCCCAGTTCCTGCAACCATTGGGTCTGACAACCCGAACCATAAAAACCTTCGACCCCGTGGGTACCGCTCAACGCGATCAGCAAACGCTTGGCGCCAGGATCACCCAGCACCGCGACATCGGTGCTCAAGGTCTCGCCGAACGGCCCTTTGAGCGGATGGAGGTACTCGGTCAGCGTCGCGCCAGCGCCGGTCGCCGCGACAAGAAACTGTTCGCGCTGGGTACGATAGCTGGGCTGGGTCGGGAATTCGGTTTGCATGTACGCCTCTTGTAGATCTTCTGGCCTGCCTGGTGCCAACGACCCTACAGAAAATCCGGTCGCCCATGAAGGACAAAAACAATTTGCCGCAGAAGCTGGTTTGCGTCCGCCCCGGTCGGCCTTTAGAGTCCATTGATCTTGTATCCAACGGACGGAGTATTTTCGCGTGTTCTCAGCCTTCCCTTTGAGCCGCTTTCGCCTGTCAGACCTCGCGCTCGTCGCCAGTGCTTTAACCCTGACCGCGTGTCATAACGCTTCGGCGCCGACGTTGCCCATCGCACCGGAAAGCGCTTCGGGCTATCGCACCGACCTGCAAACCCGCCACGCCGAAAAATACATGGCGGCCGCCGCCAACCCGCTGGCCGCTGAAGCCGGACGCGAGATGTTGCGCCAGGGCGGCTCGGCCATCGATGCGGCGATTGCGATGCAAGCCGTGTTGACGCTGGTCGAACCACAATCATCGGGCATTGGCGGTGGCGCGCTGATCGTGCTCTGGGATGGCAAATCCGTGCGCACCTACGATGGTCGCGAAACCGCGCCGGCCGGTGCCACCGAGAAGCTTTTCCTGCAAGCCGACGGGCAACCCATGGGGTTCACCCAAGCGCAGATTGGCGGTCGCTCGGTGGGGACGCCGGGTGTCTTGCGCGCCCTGGAACTGGCTCATCAAAAACACGGCCGACTGCCTTGGTCGAAACTGTTTGATCCGGCGATAACACTCGCCGAACAAGGCTTCGTCATTTCCCCACGCCTGCACCGGTTGATCGCTGCGGACTCATCGATGCAGCGCTCACCCGACATGATGGCCTACTTTCGCAACGCCGATGGCACCCCGAAAGCCACAGGCACCGTGCTGAAAAATCCGGCCTTGGCCGCCTTGTACAAACGTATTGCCCATGAAGGTCCCGATGCTCTCTACAAAGGCGCTGTCGCCCAAGAGATCGTGGCCAAGGTTCAAGGTCACAGCAACCCGGGAAGTCTGTCGCTGAGCGACCTCAGCGGCTATCAGGCCAAGGAACGCGCGCCGCTGTGCACCGACTACAAACGCTGGCAGGTTTGCGGCATGCCACCGCCGTCGTCGGGCGGCATTGCCGTGGCGCAAATCCTGGGCACGTTGCAAGCCCTGGAAACGCGTGATCAACGCCTGGCACTGGCGCCGATGAAACCGGTTAAAACCGACTTTCCGGCCGGCATCGAGCCAACGCCGCAAGCCGTGCACCTGATCGCCGAAGCCGAGCGTCTGGCCTACGCCGACCGTGCGCAGTACCTGGCCGATAGCGATTTCGTGCCCGTACCGGTCAAAGGCCTGCTCGATCCGGCTTACCTCGTCAGCCGTGCCGCCCTGATCGGGGAACGCAGCATGGGCACCGCCAACCCCGGCACACCGCCAGGCGTTCAGGTTGCCTACGCGCCAGACCGTTCGCCGCTGCGCATCTCTACCTCGCAAGTGGTGGCGGTCGATGACGCCGGTGGCGCTGTGTCCATG
Source organism: Pseudomonas sp. P8_241 (assembly GCF_034008315.1). Taxonomy (NCBI): domain Bacteria; kingdom Pseudomonadati; phylum Pseudomonadota; class Gammaproteobacteria; order Pseudomonadales; family Pseudomonadaceae; genus Pseudomonas; species Pseudomonas sp. P8_241. The sequence goes on from NZ_CP125377.1 coordinate 5,635,845, forward strand.
ACCACCACCATCGAATCGGCATTCGGTTCCCACGTGATGGTCCAGGGTTTTCTACTCAACAACGAGATGACCGATTTCTCGTTTATCCCCGAAGAGAACGGGCAGAAAGTCGCCAACCGCGTCGAACCTGGCAAACGCCCACGCTCGTCCATGGCCCCCACCTTGATCTTCGATCGCCAGAGCGGCGAATTTCTAGCCACGGTCGGTTCTCCCGGCGGCTCGCAAATCATCGAATACGTCGCCAAATCCACCATCGGACTGCTCGACTGGAACCTCGATGCACAAGCCGCCATCAACCTGCCGAACTTCGGTAGCCGCAACGGCCCCACGGAACTGGAGCGCGGCCAATTCAGCCAGACGCTGATTCAGGCGCTGAAGGACAAAGGGCACACGGTGAGTGAAATCGACATGACCAGCGGCACCCAGGCGATTGTGCGTGTGAAGGATGCGCGAGGGAAAACATCATTGGCAGGTGGCGCGGACCCACGACGTGAGGGGCTGGCACTGGGGGATTGAATCGCACGCGGGAATGCGAAAGGGCTTACCGGTTGGCAGGCCCTTTTTACCGGCTTAACGACTGATCTTCAACGCCTGCCTGTCCTGATGTTTCTCCAGTGCCAACTCGATCAAACGCGTTACCAATTCGCTATAGGTCATACCGGTGGCCTGCCAGAGTTTCGGGTACATGCTGATGCGGGTGAAGCCGGGAAGCGAGTTGATCTCGTTGATCAATACTTCACCGTTGTCGGTCAGGAACACGTCGACGCGGGCCAGTCCCGAGCAACCGAGTAGGTGGAATGCTTCAACTGCCATGGCACGAATGCGCTCGCTGGCTTCGGGGCTGATGTTGGCTGGCACCACCACCTCGGCCGCCTGAGCATCGATGTATTTGCTGTCATAAGAGTAGAAGCCGCTGCGCACGATGATTTCACCGCAGCCGCTGGCAATGGCGTCTTCGTTGCCGAGCACCGCGCACTCGATTTCGCGGCCGCTGACGGCGGATTCGATCAAAACCTTGGTGTCGAAACTCAACGCCAGTTCCACCGCTGCGATGTATTCAGCCTCATCGGCAACCTTGCTCACCCCCACTGACGAGCCCTGATTCGCCGGTTTGACGAACAGCGGCGAGCCCAGCTTCCCCTGTACCTCGGCAAACCCCGAACGCACTGCCGTGGCGCGATTGAGGGTCACGAACGGCGTGACCGCCAAACCGGCATCGCGCAGCAGGCGCTTGCTGATGTCCTTGTCCATGCACACGGCCGAGCCGAGCACATCGGAACCGACAAACGGCAAGTCGGCCATGCGCAGCAAGCCCTGGAGACAACCGTCCTCACCAAGGGTGCCATGGACAATCGGGAAGATTACATCGACATGGCCCAGCAGTTCCTGGCTGGAAGTTTCCACCAGTTGCTGACTGGCTTTACCCGGCACTACAGCCAATTCGCGGTTGGACTGATTGAGTGCGATCAGCGCCGGGTTTTCCTGATTCAACAGGAAACTCGAAGGATCGTTAAGGTGCCAGTGGCCTTGCTTGTCGATGCCGATCAGCACCGGTTCGAAACGCGAACGATCCAGCGCATCGACGATGTTTTTCGCCGATTGCAATGACACTTCATGCTCCGCCGAACGGCCCCCGAAAATGATCCCCACACGCAACTTGCTCATCGCTTGGCCTCATTGTAAATGTGCTGATGGCTTGGATCGAACCACGTTACGGCTGCAAAGCCTTGCCGTCCACCGGGTCGCCAATCTTCAGGAAATGCCCACCCGCCACATGGTGCAAAGTGCGCAACGAGTCATGACCTTCGAAATGCCAGCGGCCGTCGCTGAAGACACGCTCATCCGCCTGGGCCGCAATCACTTCGGCCAGGAACAGGTCGTATTGTTGATGATTATCGGGCTCGGGCAGAAGACGGCATTCCAGCCAAGCGACGCAGCCTTCGAGCATCGGCGCAGCGATCCGTTCGCCTTCGAAGGTCTGCAAACCGTAGGCATCAAACTTGTCCCGGCCCTGACTCCGGGTCAGTTCCAGGCCGGAGGTCGAGCCAACGGTCTGGACGATATCGGCTTGGGCGGCACAAGGCACGTTGAGTACAAAGGTGCCCGAGGCCTCTAGCAAGTGGCGTGTCCAAGTGGACTTGTCCAGCACCACGGCGATTTTCGGCGGCTCGAAATCCAGCGGCATGGCCCAGGCTGCGGCCATGATATTGCGCTGCCCATTGTGGGTTGCGCTGACCAACACGGTCGGCCCGTGATTGAGCAGACGATAGGCCTTGGACAAGGGAACGGGGCGGCGGTGGGAAGCGCTCATGGAAGTTTGCTCCTTGGGCAAAGGAGCAGATTGTAGCGATCTTCCAAATACGATGGCGTTGAATCAACCGGTCAACTGATTGGCAAACTGCCCCACCGCATTGACCACCTTCTGCGCGCCGTCCTGGATCTCGACAATCACCGTACCCGCCTCCGCGGCCAGCGCCAACCCCTGCTCGGCCTGGAGCTTGCCGTCAGTCATCAGCGACACGGCATTGCGCGCCATGTCCTGGTTCTGACGCACTACAAGGACGATTTCGTCAGTGGCCTGGCTAGTGCGTGAAGCCAGTTGCCGGACCTCGTCCGCCACCACGGCAAACCCCCTACCCTGCTCACCTGCGCGGGCCGCTTCGATGGCCGCATTGAGCGCCAGCAAGTTGGTCTGCTCAGCAATGCCGCTGATGGTTTTGACGATGGTGCCGATCACCAGCGACTGCTCATTCAGGGCTTCAATACCATCTCCGGCCGTTTGCATGTGTTTGGCCAGGTCACGCATCACATCGACTGCCTGGGTGACCACGGCGTTACCGCGCTGGGCGCTTTGGTCGGTTTGCTTTGATGTGCTGTAGGCAATGTTGGCGGCTTCGGCCACCGCTTGTTCCTGATTGACCTGATCGGTAATCACCGTGGCGAATTTCACCACTTTGTACAACGTGTTGTTGGCATCGACCACCGGGTTGTAGGAAGCCTCCAGCCAGACCGTACGACCATGACTGTCGATCCGTTTGAAGCGATCAGCCACGTACTCGCCCGCATTCAATCGGCGCCAGAAATTCTGGTACTCGCCGCTGTTGTACTCTTCCGGCATACAAAACGTGCGGTGATGTTTGCCCCTGATCTGCGCCAGGCTGTAGCCCATACCGCTGAGGAAGCGGTCGTTGGCGGTGAGCACATTGCCATTGAGGTCGAACTCGATCACCGCTGTAGAGCGGACCAGCGCACCAATGAGGTTCTCGTGGTCTCGGGAAGACTCGATGGTACGCGTCAGGTCGCTGGAGAAAATCGAGAAGTGCTTGATCCGCCCGCCAGCGCTGCGCACCGGTTGCAAGATCGAACGCAACCAGGCTTCCTGACCCGTGCCGCGCAGCAGGCGCACGGTGCCGGCAAAGTGCTCGCCACGAATCAATGCATTCTTGAAACGCTGCTGGAACTCGTCGTTTTTCACATGACCAGGAACAACGTCGTCAATGTGTCGCCCGATCAAGTCGACGCTCTTGTAATGCATCTCATCGAGGAAGTTCTGATTGACCGACTGAACCCGCCCCTCACTGTCGAGGGTCAGCACCAGCATTTCGCTTTCCAGACTTTCCTTCACTTGTTGAAGGCTGGAGAGTTCTTCACGAAGGGCCGACAGCTCCTGCTTCAAGCGTTTATTGAACATGGAAAGCACCGATGGACAGGTTAGAAAGCGATATGCAGCCTAATCATCGGCCTTGAGGATCTTTTCTGAAGAGCGCTTCAACGCTGTCCTACACAAAATAAACGCCTCACCTTTGGCAAACCTGCCTATCAGGTAACGCCCGCCGCCGTGCAACGCCCAATGTTTGGCATGCGCGCACCGAAATACGCGGCACTGCCAACGCCCACCGCCCCCATCACCGCACTGAACATCACACAGACCCATGGGCTCCACGGCATCAGACCGATCAGTAACAGCGGTGTGACACTTGCCCAGGCGGCGTAGGCAATGTTGTAGGTAAAGGAAATGCCTGAAACGCGAACCCGTGCTGGAAACAGGTTGACCATCACAGACGGCACCGCGCCGACCACACCACAGCAAAGACCCGCAATCACGTAGGCCAGGCCGATCCAGTTGCCACCCGTGATCAGGCAGGTGTAAAGCACCCCGATCCCCAGCGGCAGCAACAGGCTATAAAGCATCACCGTACGCCAGGCGCCAATGCGGTCGACCAGTAATCCGGCAAGGACGCAGCCTATGTTCAGAAAAACAATGCCCAGCGCGCTCAGACCGAAGGTATGGCTGGCAGTCATGCCAAAGGCTTTCTGCATCATGGTCGGGGTGATGACCACGAACACGACCACCGCCGAGGTCAGCACGCAGGTGAGGATCATGGCCGGCAAGATCGCCAGGCGATGCTCGCGCAGGACCGTACGCAATGGCAATTCGGCCGCTGTTTCGCGCTGCGCCTGCATCGCCATGAACACCGGTGTTTCACTGAGCCAGCGGCGCAACCAGACGCCAATCACGCCGAACACACCGCCCAACAGGAATGGGTAGCGCCAGGCGTAATCAAGAATTTCCGCCGGTGTGAACGCCTGCGCCAGAAACGTCGCGGTCAACGCGCCGATCAAATAGCCAAACGTCAGCCCCGCCTGCAAAAAGCCCAAGGCATAACCGCGATGGCCCACCGGCGCATGTTCGGCGACAAACACCCAGGCACTCGGCACTTCGCCGCCCACCGCGGCGCCTTGGAGCACGCGCAACAGCAACAACAGCAACGGCGCGAAATAGCCGATCTGGGCGTAGGTCGGCATGATCCCGATCAACAGGCACGGCAGCGCCATCATCAGGATGCTCAGACTGAAGACTTTCTTGCGCCCCAGTTGATCGGCGAAATGCGCCATCAGGATGCCACCCAGCGGCCGCGCCAGGTAGCCGGTGACGAAGATCCCGAAGCTTTGCAGCAGACGCAGCCACTCGGGCATTTCCGGTGGGAAGAACAGCTGGCTCAGCGTCAGCGCGAAAAACACGAAAATGATGAAATCGTAGATTTCCAGCGCCCCGCCAAGGGCTGCAAGCCCCAGGGTCTTGTAGTCCGAGCGATTGAACGGCGCCGGGCGCGAATCGGTGTTGGCAGTCATGAAGAGAACTCTGGCAGGCAAAAACCAAGGCGCTCATGGTCTACGCAAACGCGCCCGCGGACAACCCGTTAGACCAAAGTCCCATAGCCGCAAATCAGGCCCGCAAAAAATGCCGGGGTGAATTAATGTTGGCGTCTGTCCAGACGGGTCGCTGCGGCCCCGAAGACCACAACAAACATAAAAATTCGAGGTACTCCCGTGGCCGCTGATATCGAAGATACCCGCTCCGCCCGTTTTGCCCTGCGCTGTTCAAGTTTCGCCGAACGCTGGTTCCCTGACTCCTGGGTGTTCGCGGCACTGGCCGTGATTATCGTCGCCCTCGCCACCCTTGCGATGGGCGCCAAACCCACCGACGCGGCCATGGCGTTCGGCGATGGCTTCTGGAGCCTGATCCCGTTCACCATGCAAATGGCCTTCGTGGTGATCGGTGGCTATGTGGTTGCCAGTTCGCCTCCGGCAGTGAAGTTGATCGACCGCCTGGCGAAGATCCCGAAAAACGGTCGTTCCGCCGTGGCCTGGGTGGCATTGATTTCGATGGTTGCCTCGCTGTTGAACTGGGGCTTGTCGCTGGTGTTCGGCGGGTTGCTGGTGCGCGCTCTCGCCCGCCGTGCCGACCTGAAAATGGACTATCGCGCTGCGGGTGCTGCGGCCTATCTGGGTCTCGGTGCCGTGTGGGCATTGGGCCTTTCGTCGTCCGCCGCGCAATTGCAGGCCAATCCCGCCAGCCTGCCGCCATCAATTCTGTCGATCACCGGGGTGATTCCTTTCACCCAGACGATCTTCCTGTGGCAATCGGGCGTAATGTTACTGGCCTTGATTGTCATTTCGCTGATCATCGCGTACGCCACCGCGCCTGGCCCGAACACGGCGCGCGATGCCAAGGCCTGTGGCATCGACCCCAGCTTCAACCTGCCGCCCCTGCAACCGCGCACTCGTCCAGGCGAATGGCTGGAACACAGCCCGCTGTTGACCATTGTGCTGGTGCTGCTGGCGGGTGGCTGGCTGTTCCACGAGTTTTCGACCAAACCGGCAATCACTGCGATTTCCGGGCTGAACACCTACAACTTCCTGTTCATCATGCTCGGTGCGCTGCTGCACTGGCGTCCGCGCAGCTTCCTCGACGCGGTGTCCCGTGCGGTGCCGACCACCACCGGCGTGCTGATCCAGTTCCCGCTGTACGGCTCGATTGCCGCATTGATGACCACGGTCAAAGGCGCCGACGCGCAAACTCTGGCGCACCATATCTCGTCTTTCTTCGTCAGCATTGCGTCCCACGACACCTATGCGCTGCTGATGGGGGTGTACTCGGCGATCCTCGGTTTCTTCATCCCGTCCGGCGGCGGCAAGTGGATCATTGAAGCGCCTTACGTGATGCAAGTCGCCAACGACCTGAACTATCACCTGGGCTGGGCGGTGCAAATCTATAACGCTGCTGAAGCCCTGCCCAACCTGATCAACCCGTTTTACATGCTACCGCTGCTGGGCGTACTGGGGTTGAAGGCGCGAGACCTGATCGGCTTCTCGTTCGTGCAGCTGCTGGTGCACACGCCACTGGTGCTGTTTCTGCTGTGGGCGCTGGGAACAACGCTGGCGTACACGCCGCCAGTGATGCCGTAAGAAAAGCGCAGGTTGCCTGCGCCATCGACTTCCCCCTTCGTCTGCCTGGCCACCGACTGCTTGTGTCGAGGGCCAGGCCTGAAAAGCCGAAAGAACCTTCTTACAACACGTGCGGTGTTATCTCACTGAGTGCAAGGGCTAGTCCTGATTCTTCGACGCTGTGGACTTGAATTAACCTGAGTCGGACATTCAAACACCAACCCAAGGAAGATCCGATGACCCCGATATCCAGGACACTCGAAGAGTTGATCAATGAAATTTATCAGGACGGCAAGGTATCGGTCGTTGAGTACCGAAACCTGCGAGACGATGCCGATCGTCGAATGGACGTTGTGGTGCGCGAGTTTGGCCAGCACAACACTGTGACTGCTTTCCAGAAAGCAATGGATGTCGCCATGCAGTTGCTGCAGACAGCTGTCATTGATGCCAAAAAAGCCAAACTGACCGATACCGGCGAAGCAATCGTCAAGGACGCGGTAACCGCACAAGTTGAATACCTGCGTGCCGGCAGCCAACTGGCATTGCGTCTGCTGTAATCCTTTTCCAATATCTTGATCCGCCATCCCTCGCCAAGGCTGTGATCAAACGGTATTTCCTCTGTCTTCAACAGTGGAAATACCGTTCTTTTTTGCCTATGCCCTTGGGCGTCAGCCAAGCCTTTCTCAACCGATGGATTACTGCGAATCAACCGGACGCAAGCGGTACTGCGGTGGCAGCTGCTCGAAACCGCTAATGGTGGCGTTCAGGCTTTTCCAGCGACCATCCTTGATGCCGTAGATGCAACCGTGGATCGACAGGCTCTGTCCCCGGTGCCAGGCGTTCTGCACGATGCTGGTGTGGCCGACGTTAGCCACCTGCTGGATCACATTGAGTTCGCAGAGGCGGTCGACACGTTCCTCTTCGGTCGCGTACTTGGCCAGCTCGTCGCGTTTTTCGTAATACAGATCGCGGATCGAGCGCAGCCAGCCGTCGATCAGGCCCAACTGACGATCCTGCATCGAGGCACGTACGCCGCCGCAGCCATAGTGACCGGTGACGAGAATGTGTTTGACCTTGAGCACGTCGACCGCGTACTGGATCACTGACAGGCAGTTCAGGTCGGTGTGCAACACCACGTTCGCCACGTTGCGGTGTACGAACAGGTCACCGGGCAGCATGCCCACAATCTCGTTCGCAGGCACACGGGCATCGGAACAACCGATCCACAGGTATTCAGGTGTCTGCTGGCGGGCCAGTTTGGCGAAGAAGTCAGGATCTTCCTCCTTGATCGCATCGGCCCAACGCTCGTTGTTATCAATCAGATCTTGTAATTCGTTCATGCAATGAAGCCTCGTGAATGATGCGCTGCTTTGACAGACGACCGCCCGTCGAGGTCACGCGCGTAATGCAGATAAGCCCTGATGCAAAACGTGGCGCTCCTTGCCGGGGGAATTCTCGTGAGCCGGATGGGTCCACCCTAGTAAGACCCACAGTATGAGGAATTGCCATGACTGAATCACGACGTCCGTACGATGCGGTACAACCGGAACCTGTCGATGACAACGAAGACCGCATGGGCTCGGTGCGTGAACTGGATTTCGATGAGGAAGAACCCAGCGCAAAAATCGGTGACGAACTGCCCGAAAAAGAACGTGAGCAACTGATGCCCCGCCAGCGTGTACGTGAAGCAGGCATGACCGGTGCTTCGACCGATGACCATGAGCCCACCGACGATGACATGAGCCCGGAAACGCTGACCCGTGAAGATGGCGCTCGTGATAGCCGTGAAGCTGGCGAGGATGAACCCGCAGACTGGGACTTGAGCATCGTCGATGAAGAAGACATCGGTGGCGGCAATGGCCTGGATGAAGCGGAGCTGGCGCGGCGCGATCCTCTCGACAAAAAGCGCTGAGTTCTGCGTGCATTCGCAGGAGCTCCCGAGGGTTGCGATCTTTTTTGTTTCGAATAGAAAATCAAAAGATCGCAGCCTTCGGCAGCTCCTACAGTGCTCAGTCCACCAAAGTACAGGCCATGACCACCGCGTCTTCGCGCCCGCCCACGGCCGGATAGTAATCCCGGCGGCGTCCGATCTCGTTGAATCCATACCGCTCGTACAATTTGAACGCCGCAGTATTGCTGTCGCGCACTTCCAGGAAACACTCCCGGGCGTCGGCGTTGTACGCAATCGACATCAGGTGTTCCAGCAACGTCAAACCAAGGCCTCGGCCCTGGTTTTCGGGCTTGACGGTAATGTTCAGCAGATGCGCCTCATCAAGGATGATCTGCACCACTCCGTGGCCAACCTGCTGCTGGCCTTCAAACATCAGCCAGATCTGGTACTTGCCCAGGCCATCGAGGAAAATCCCGCGGGTCCAGGGATGGCTGTACGCCGCGTATTCAATCTTCAGTACGGTTTCCAGGTCCGCCTCGCTCATCGGGCGGAACGATACAGCGTCACTCATTCGATTCTTTCCAGCGCGCCATCAGCCGACGCATGGCTTGCCAGACATCAGCTTTACGCTGTGGCTCTTCCATTAATAATTCCAGGCCCGGCAAGGCCCAGACCGAACCCAGGCCTTCGACCTGGAGTTCACGGTTGAAGGCCTCGGCATTTGCCTCTGCGGCAAAACGCACCGCGGGCAGGCCGATCAGCCATAGACAGACGCAAGGCGCCTCTTCCATCCGCACCGAGAGAAAACCCTGCACGAAGTCACGGGCGGCTTCCGGGCCCTGATCCATCGTCCCGCGCACCAGCAACGGCCAGCGTACAGGTTCACCGACGATCTGCGGACTGTCCGGCAGACCGGCGGCGCGCAACATGTCCTTGAGCAGCAAATAAGCGGGATCGCGGGTCTGGAACGTTTCGCCTGTGGGTAACTCGACCAGCAGCAGGCAACGCCCGGCCCGCAGCAATTGCAGCGCGAAGCGCGGTGGCGGCACGACCGGCGCCTTCGCCACGACCGGTGCCGCGTCGGCCTCTTCCACCGGTTTGGCCCCGGTGCGCGTGCTCGCCAGCGATGGCCGAGGCACCTCGATCTTCACCCGCTCGGCCGGTTTGACCGCAGGCGCGACGGGTGTTTGAGCCACCGGAGCCGGCGCAACAGGCGCGACGACAAGCGGCTCGGGGATCTCCAGCAGCTCGGGCCGTGAAGGCGCGGCAAAGGGCAATTCGGTGCGCGGCAGCCAGTTGACCACCTGCATGGCGTTCAAATAAGCGCGACGGCGGGACTCGATAAGCAAAGGTCGGCCACTTGTGGATAACTAATAGTGCGCTGATTCTACCGCCGTTCGCACAAGATCGCCCGCTGTTGATCGATAGACTTTACCGATACAAAAAGCGACAGCTTGTCCCGAGAGTGAATTGCATCGCGCCCAATGCAGTACAATCGCGGCTTTTAATCGCCAACCAGCCGGCCATTCCGATGATCGAACCCAAGCGCGTCTTGCGCGCCCTCGCTGAACACTGGGCACTTCTGGAGCCACTGTGCGAGCACTTCGACCAAGGCACACTGAGCCTCAACGAATTGCGTTCACAGTTGGCCGCCCAGCAACTCGACAGTACGCCGCAGGACATCACCAGCCTGCTGGACGTGTGGATTCGCCTCGATATTCTGGTCCCCGTGGCGAAAAGCCCGAACCGGTTCGAGCTCAATGCGCAGATTCACGACTTCCTCGCCTACCTGCGCCGTGAACACCGTTTGGGCCTGTGCCTGGAGATCGAAGCCTATTTGCGCCACCTCGAGCGTCTGGCCGGTTATATCCAGGACGCGTTCGATATCCGCGATGGCAACGACCTGGCGCGCCAGTTGCGTCTGCTCGACATGCGGGTGCGCGATGTACTGAAAAAACTCGATAACGACGAACAGGCGCTGGTGGCCGTCGCCGAAAGGGCGAAAACCAGCGACCGGCAGATTCCCTTGCGCCAGCGTTACGCTGAAGTCCTGGCGACCTGGGACGAATACGTCGAGCCGATGATTGATCTGGTGAACGCCGACGGCGCCTTCGAACAAGGCGTGCGCAAGGTCGAAAACGTCCTGCTCAAGATGCTCAGCGAACAGCAACGCCTCGGCCACCTGGTCGACGACGACATGCTGCTGCGCACCCACGCGCGCATCCTCGAAATGCAAACCAGCGCCCAATTGACTTTGCGTCACGCCCGCGAACTGCTGTTGCCGCTGCGCGAAGAAGCGCGCCGACACAACGCCGTGACCCGTGGCGCCGCACTGGCCCTGTCGATGATCCGCCGCAAAGGCATCGATGCCGTACCGCATGCTGCCATGCCGATGTTCACGCGGCCGCAGAGCACCTTTCTCGGCAGCGCCAGTCAGGTCGAAGCCTACGTTTACGCCCTGGCCCGTTTCGAACCGAAACCGGCGCGTTTCCCCAAAGCCCACAAGACGCAGAAAGGCGAAGCGCCGCGTGCGCCGCGCACAGTTCGGGAAATGCTCGAACGCTGCGAAGACGCGCTGCCGATGCCGGACTTGATGACCTGGCTGCTGGAGCAGGAACCGGACAGCGCCACCGACGAACTGCTGTACTGGTTCTCGCGCCTCTCCCGGGAAAAACGCTTCCAGCGCGAGCGCCTGGAACGTCGCGATTACTTCACACACGAGCACCAGGTCAGCCTGCGCTCCTTCGCCCTGCTCTCGGCCGGCCCTGAGGCCCCCGAGAATTCTGCGAGCACTCCACATGCATCTTGATCTATCCGAACTGTCCCATCTGGCACCGATCTTTCGCGAGCTGTTCAAGGGTTATCACGTCAGCCGCCGGGATCCGGAGCTGTACGCACAATTGTCGAACTTCCAGGACCAATACCGCACGCTGTTCAAGGCCCTGGGTTTTGAACTGGTGTGCGATACCCGCGGCTTCTACTACTTCGTTCCGGACCTCGCCGCTGCGGCAGTGAACAAGACCGCGCAACGTCTGGCGCTGTTCACGTTCATCCTCGTCGAGCACCTGGCCGATCAGGGCCGCGATCCGATTGCCGTCCTCGATGGCGGCAGCCTGGGCCGTGATGAATTGCCGTCGTTGCTGGAAAAATACCGCGACCTGTTCATCCAGGCTGAAGTGCAGACCGTCGAAGAGCTTGAAGAAAAAATCATGCGCCGCATGACCCAGCTCGGCTTCGCCGGTGAAGAAAACGGCATCTACCGGTTCTTGCCGCCGATGCACCGTTTCCTCGATGTGTGCCTCTCGGTCCAGCAGGACCGTGATCTGGCAGCCAGCCTGCACAGCGTATTGCCTTTGCCGGTGCCAGTGCTGATCGATGAAGACAGCGACGAAAAACTGCTGCAGACCGACGATCCGCTCGATCTGAGTGAATTCGATGGTGAAAGCGAAGAAGACGCCCTGGCCCGCGCCATCGCCGAAGAACAGGAGCTCGACGCATGAGCAAGGAACGTTACGGCATCCGCCGCTTTGCCCTTCTGAACACCGCCGGTTACAGCCTTGGTCTGTTCCCGCTGGAAGAACCGCTGTCGGTCTACGGCGCGAACAACCTCGGCAAATCCGCTTCGATCAATGCCTTGCAATTCCCGATTCTGGCGCGCATGTCGGACATGAGCTTCGGCAAGTACAGCCTGGAGCAGTCCCGACGCTTCTACTTCGCCTCGGACACCAGTTACATTCTCGTTGAAGTGAACCTGCCCCACGGCCCGCACGTGATCGGTGTGGTCGGCCGTGGCCCTGGGGGTGGTTTCGGTCACCAGTTCTTTGCCTATGCCGGTCAACTCGATTTGGCCCACTACCAAAAGAACGATACTTGCCTGCGTCAAAAAGAACTGTTCACCAACCTTGAGCGCGAAGGCCTGAAAGCCTACGAACTCAAGCCGGATGAACTGCGCCGTTTGCTGGTCGGCGGACACACGTCGATCCCGCTGGACCTGACGCTGATCCCGCTGCGCTCCACCAGCGAACAAAGCCTGAAGACCTTCAGAGCGCTGTTCATCAACCTGCTGCACATGCGCGAAATCACTGCGGCCAAACTCAAGCAACTGTTTCTCGATGCGTTCGAGCACAGCCTGCGATCCGGCAGCGTCGATTACATTGCGGCGTGCGAAGAAGCCTTCCGCGATGTACGACGCATGGAGCAGGACTACAACTCGCTGGTCGCCGCCGGCCCATTGGTCGAGGCCCTGGCCAACGGCGTCAAGCAACGCGACATTCTGCGCGGCAAACTGCACCGGATCTCCCCCCTGCTCGACTCGCTGCTCGGCACTTGGTCGGACTACGCCAGTGCGCGCAAGGAAGAACTGACCATACAGTCCGAGCACTACCGTAACGAGCAGGACGCCCTGCAAAACGATCAGCGCGGCGGCACTCAGGAACTGATGCGCCTGGAGCGGGAAATCACCGGCATCCAGCGCTGGCTTGGCGAACTGTCGGTGCTCAAGCATCGCTTTGCCCTGGTCGATGACGTCAAGGTGCTGGAGCAGCAACTGCTGGCCGCCAAGGACGCCCACGATGAACTGGCCGGTGCACTGGCGCAGTCCCGTCAGTTCAGCGCCGAAGACCTCGAAGAGCGTCTGCGCGATCTGGAAAAACGCCTGAAGTCGGTCAAACAGCAACTCGATCATGCCGATAACAACAGCTACGCCCGCCTGCGTGAAGAATTCTCGCAGCAAGACGTCGAACGACTGATGCGTCTGTTCAACAGCACACTGTTCAGCCTGCCATTGGGCGAACACGGCATCACCCTCGACGAAAACGGCGACTGGGTGAAGTCCGTGGAACTGATCCTCGACGGCTTCAAAGGCGAGCGTTTCGAAGTACCTGGGCTGTCCATCGACATCTCCAACATCGAACCGCCAGCCTTGCAAGCCTTGGCTGACCGTGCCGCATTGCGCGATCAGAAAGAGCGTCTGGACAAAGAACTCAAGCAACTCAAGACCCAGCAAGCCGTCGCCGCCGACCGCGCTGCGAGCAAGACCCAGACCGAAGCGTTGTACCAGCAAGTGCTGGATGCGCAAAAGGCTTTGGAAGACTTCCGCCGCGCGCAAACCCTGAGCGCCGAGGAAGGAGACAAGCTCGAGCAACTGGCGCAAATGGAAGCGGCGCAGGACGAACTGAAGCGTTCCAGTGACGCCTTCACCGAACGCGTCCAGCAACTGTCGGCCAAGCTGCAACTGGTCGGCCGGCAGATCGGCGACATGGAAGCCAAGCAACGCACCCTCGACGACGCCCTGCGTCGCCGCCAGCTGTTGCCGGCGGACCTGCCGTTCGGCACACCGTTTATGGACCCGATCGACGATTCGATGGACAACCTGCTGCCGTTGCTCAACGACTATCAGGACAGCTGGCAAGGCCTGCTGCGCGCCGACGGCCAGATCGAGGCGCTGTACGCTCAGGTGCGCCTAAAGGGCGTGGCCAAGTTCGACAGCGAAGACGATATGGAGCGTCGTCTGCAACTGCTGATCAACGCTTACGCGCACCGCACCGACGAAGCCCTCACCCTCGGCAAGGCACGTCGTGCCGCCGTGACGGACATCGCTCGGACCTTGCGCAACATCCGCAGCGACTACGACAGCCTCGAGCACCAACTGGCGCTGTTCAACCGCGAGATCAACAAGCGTCAGGTGTCCAACCTGCAAAGCTTCCGCATCGTCCTCGCGCCGAACAAGGAAGCGCTCAAGCACATCGACCAGATCATCCACAGCGCCGGGCAGTACGAAGAGGGCGAAACCCTGTCCGTCTTCGACCTCAGCCAAAGCGCCGAACAGGACAACAAGAACGAAGAGGCCAAGGAATATCTGGCGCGTCTGGTAGCGGCGAACCACAATCAGCTCGGCCTCAAGGATCTGTTTGAACTGGCATTCGAGATCACCAAGGTCAACGGCCAGCCAGTGATCCATACCGACATCGACGGCGCCGCGTCCAATGGCACCACGATGACCATCAAGGCACTGACCAACATGTACTTGTTGCTGCACTTGATGGATCGCGACCTCGCCGGTCGCGTGCGTCTACCGTACTACCTTGACGAGGCCGCGGACATTGATGAGAAGAACCAGGCCGCATTGCTGGAAACCAGCCTGCAACTGGGCTTCGTACCGATTCTGGCGAGTGTGAAGCCGCAAGTCTGCGCCAGTGTCGCCATCGACCTGGAAGGCGGCAGCGGTCCCGCCGGTATCTACATCGATGAAGCGGACTGGAAGTACATTCGTCGTCACGAACAAGTGAAGACGACGATCAACGAGCCAGCGGATGAACCGGAGCTGGATGCGGTCTGAGGCTTGAATCGAAGGCAATAAAAAAGGCCGCAATCCGATGGATCGCGGCCTTTTTTGTAGGCTTTTTTTAGTCTTTTTGGTGCACTCAAAGACCGTTTCGCGAGTAGGCTCGCCCCCACATAAGATCAAGATCATTGTGCAAGCGAGCCTGCTCGCGATGACGGCAGCACAGGCACCGGAGAACTACTTGCCGAGGGGAATCTTCGGCGCCCAGGTCAGCCATTCATCTTCGAACTTGTCGAACAGCGCGAACGTCTGCTCGGGCCGCGCCGGGTTCCCCATGCGCTCACCGTCTGGCGTGGCAAAGGCAACACCGCCCTGAATCATTGTCTCCAGGGACTCAGTGCGCACCGTCGCACCTCTGAACAGACCCACGTCGAAGTCAAAACCACTGGTGTTCCAGAAACGTGTACCGCTGCGTACCAGTGGTGCGTACTTTGGTTCGATCAGGATACGGATCAGCACACGATCAGCCGTCTGACCCAACTCGTAGCCAGTCACCTTGCCCACCGTGATTTCGCGGTAGGTAACCGGCACACCGGCCTTAAGGGACCCACGGCGCGGAGCGCTCAACACCAGGCTCAAACCGGCCTCCTGTTTGGCTGTTTCCGGTGGCGTGGGCAACGCTACGAAACTCTTCTGCGGGCCAAGATTCTTGGCCGCAGGTTGTACTTCGATGTATTGCCCGGTGACCAGGGTTTCGAGGTTGGACGTTTTGATCAGTCCCAGTTCAGGCTTGACCACCCAGAACTGACTACCCACCCGAGCGATGCGCTCCGGCACTTCAGTAATGCGTGCGGTGAGCAGTACGGACTGCAAATCCTCACTCAGGTCGACATCTTCAATCTTGCCGACATCCAGACCCTTGAAGCGGATCGGCGTGCCGGTACGCAGACCATCGGCGCGATCCACTTTGATCGTGACCACTGCGCCCTTTTGCGTGGCGTCTTCATGATTGGCGAACAAACGGAAACGTGGAATGCGTTTCTGCAAGGGTGCCTTGGCTTCAGGCGTCTCGAATGCGATGCCGCCGGCCATCAAGCTCTGCAACGATTCACTTTTGACTTGAACCCCACCGAGCCCGCCCGTCAGCGTAATGCCGCTGGCATTCCAGAAGCGTGTCGAGGCGTTAACCAGCTCCTCGTACTCCTTCTCGATGTGCACGCCGATGATCAGCTGCTTTTTGGTTCGCGAGAACTGGTAGCTCTGTACCGAACCGACCTTGACCTGCTTGTAGAGAACCGGGCTGCCGACTTCCAGCGAGCCGAGGTTTTCGGTGAACAACACCAGGTGCAAGCCAGGTGCGCGCAGATCCAGCGGTGGCGCTTTGGGCCGTGCGACGAATTCGCGCTGCGGTGCCGAGCCCTTGTCGCCAGGACGCACGGCGATGTAGTTACCTTTGACCAGTGCTTCCAGACCGGTAATTCCCGCCAGGGAAATCGACGGTTTGACCACCCAGAATTGCGTACCGTCCACCAGATAGTCTTCGGCCAACGGGTCCATTGTCAGTTCAGCAGTAGCTCCGGAAAGGTCAGGATCGACTTTCAGTGCCTTGAGATTACCGACCTGAATGCCTTTATACATCACCGGCGTGCGACCAGCCTGCAAGCCTTCGAAGTCGCTGAGCTTGACCTTGATTCGAATACCGGCCGCTGCGGCATCGAAGTCTTCATAGAGCCTGAAAGGCAGACTCGGATCGGTAGGCGGGCTGTCCTTGCGGTTTTCCGGCGTAGCGAACGCGATACCACCGGCAACGATACTGGCGAGGGACTCACTGCGTATCTTCACACCCGACAGGTTGGCGTCGATGCTGACGCCACTGGCGTTCCAGAAACGGGTGTGTTTGCGCACCAGTTTGGCGTAGGTCGGCTCAATGAAGACCTTGAGCTCAACGGTGCTCTGGTCTTCGGAAAGGATATAGCTCTTGATCTGCCCAACCTTGATCTGCTTGTAGAACACCGGGCTGCCACGGTTCAACGAACCCAGGCGATCAGCCTTGATTGTCAGGTGCAGGCCGGGCTGCGCATCAGAGAGTGGCGGTTCCTGTGCCAGGGCCTTGAACTTGCGGACGGGTTCGCCCTCCCCCGGACTGACCGCAACGTAGTTGCCTGAAACCAGCGTCTCAAGGCCAGTGATACCGGCCAGGGTCACGCTCGGCTTGACCAGCCAGAAACGTGTACTTGTACGCAGGTATTGCTCCACATCCTTGTTCATTTCGATGCTGGCAATCACACCCTTGGAGTTGCCCTCGTCATCAAGCTTGAGGCTTTTGACTTTACCGACCGACATGCCTTTATAGACAACCTCAGTCTTGTTGGCCTGAATACCTTCACCACTTTCAAAGCGCACCTGAATTTCGATGCCGGTTTCGTTATACGCACGCCAGCCGAGCCAGCCGCCAATGATCAAGGCAATCAGTGGTAACACCCAAATGGCAGACCAGTTGGAGGCCGGTCGGGTTTTCGCTACAGGCAAATCACTCATGGTCGTCGTCCGACTCCGTGTTATCCCAAATCAGTCGGGGATCAAAAGTTACTGCGGCAAGCATCGTCAGAATCACCACGCTGGCGAACGCGACGGCACCAAGATTGGCTTCGATGCTGGCAAGCCGCCCGAAATTCACAACCGCCACGAGGATGGCGATCACAAAGATATCGAGCATCGACCAGCGGCCGATAAATTCGATAAAACGGTACATCCAGATGCGCTGCCGCGCGGAAAGTGGCTGCCGACGCTGCACGGAGAACAGCAACAGCGCGATCCCCACCAGCTTGAACGTCGGCACCAGAATGCTCGCGATAAACACCACGGCGGCAATGGGGATCATTCCGTAGTGCACCAGCTCGATCACCCCCGCCATGATCGTACTCGGAGCCCCCTTGCCCAGAGAGTTGACGGTCATGATCGGCAGCAGATTCGCCGGTATGTACAGAATGGCAGCGGTGATCAGCAAGGCCCAGGTTCGCACCAGGCTATTCGGGGTGCGGGCGTGCACAAGCGCCCCGCAGCGCGTACAGACTTGCTCATCGGTATCAGCTTCCTGCCTGTTCAATTCATGACATTCCTTGCAAATCAGAATGCCTGCATCAATCGCCCGCATGGGCATCCTCTCCTGATAACGCCTGCCAGATCTGGTGAGGCGACATGACGACCTCCAGCCAGACTTGAACCAGCAACAAACCAATGAAACACGCCAATCCCAGGCCGACGGTGATTGCTGCCATATCTGCCAGTTTGACGATCGCAACCAACACACCCATGAGGTAAACCTCAAGCATCCCCCATTCGCGTATGTGGTGATAAATGCGATAGAGCAACAAGCCGTAACTGCGTCCGATATCGAAACGGATACTCAACAATACGGCCAATTGGCACAGCAGCTTGAGCAGCGGGATCCCCATGCTGCACAGGAACACAATCACTGAAACGCTTTGCATGCCCGTGTCAAAAAGCGCAACAACCCCGCTCCAGACAGTGTCATGCGAAGATTGCCCGAGTAGATTGAGCTGCATGATGGGTAAAAAGTTCGCCGGGACATACAGCAACAGCGCGGCTATGACCAATGCAAGACTGCGTTGTACAACGCTGTACCGATGGGCATAGAGTTCGTAGCCACAGCGTGGGCACAGGGCTTTTTCGCCGTGGGCGAGTTCGGGTTTGCGCATGAGCAAATCACACTCATGGCAGGCAACCAGATCTTCCAGTGGTAATTCTGACAGCTCTTTGGCGTCAACCGAATCCGGCATAAGCGCTCTGACTCTGAAAAAGTTGGACCTATTCTAGTGTCCTGGGGCAAAAATAACTGAGCAATTTGTGCTTGATTGCTCTCGTTTTTTTCACGCCGCAAAAACAAAACCCCAACTGCTTTCGCAATTGGGGTTTCGGAATTTAATCTTGACGATGACCTACTCTCACATGGGGAAACCCCACACTACCATCGGCGATGCATCGTTTCACTGCTGAGTTCGGGATGGGATCAGGTGGTTCCAATGCTCTATGGTCGTCAAGAAATTCGGGTACCGAATCGTGACCAGATGGCCGCGCTTCAGCAAATTGGGGATGTGATAGCTTGGTGTTTTGTGAGTATTTCGAACTTTCGGTTCATTGCGTCTTCACACACCGCAATCTGATGCTCTTTCGAGAAGCAAATTGCTTGGGTGTTATATGGTCAAGCCTCACGGGCAATTAGTATTGGTTAGCTCAACGCCTCACAGCGCTTACACACCCAACCTATCAACGTCGTAGTCTTCGACGGCCCTTCAGGGGACTCAAGGTCCCAGTGAGATCTCATCTTGAGGCTAGTTTCCCGCTTAGATGCTTTCAGCGGTTATCTATTCCGAACATAGCTACCCGGCAATGCCACTGGCGTGACAACCGGAACACCAGAGGTTCGTCCACTCCGGTCCTCTCGTACTAGGAGCAGCCCCTCTCAAATCTCAAACGTCCACGGCAGATAGGGACCGAACTGTCTCACGACGTTCTAAACCCAGCTCGCGTACCACTTTAAATGGCGAACAGCCATACCCTTGGGACCGGCTTCAGCCCCAGGATGTGATGAGCCGACATCGAGGTGCCAAACACCGCCGTCGATATGAACTCTTGGGCGGTATCAGCCTGTTATCCCCGGAGTACCTTTTATCCGTTGAGCGATGGCCCTTCCATACAGAACCACCGGATCACTAAGACCTACTTTCGTACCTGCTCGACGTGTCTGTCTCGCAGTCAAGCGCGCTTTTGCCTTTATACTCTACGACCGATTTCCGACCGGTCTGAGCGCACCTTCGTACTCCTCCGTTACTCTTTAGGAGGAGACCGCCCCAGTCAAACTACCCACCATACACTGTCCTCGATCCGGATAACGGACCTGAGTTAGAACCTCAAAGTTGCCAGGGTGGTATTTCAAGGTTGGCTCCACGCGAACTGGCGTCCACGCTTCAAAGCCTCCCACCTATCCTACACAAGCAAATTCAAAGTCCAGTGCAAAGCTATAGTAAAGGTTCACGGGGTCTTTCCGTCTAGCCGCGGATACACTGCATCTTCACAGCGATTTCAATTTCACTGAGTCTCGGGTGGAGACAGCGCCGCCATCGTTACGCCATTCGTGCAGGTCGGAACTTACCCGACAAGGAATTTCGCTACCTTAGGACCGTTATAGTTACGGCCGCCGTTTACCGGGGCTTCGATCAAGAGCTTCGCGTTAGCTAACCCCATCAATTAACCTTCCGGCACCGGGCAGGCGTCACACCCTATACGTCCACTTTCGTGTTTGCAGAGTGCTGTGTTTTTAATAAACAGTCGCAGCGGCCTGGTATCTTCGACCGGCGTGGGCTTACGCAGTAAATGCTTCACCCTCACCGGCGCACCTTCTCCCGAAGTTACGGTGCCATTTTGCCTAGTTCCTTCACCCGAGTTCTCTCAAGCGCCTTGGTATTCTCTACCCAACCACCTGTGTCGGTTTGGGGTACGGTTCCTGGTTACCTGAAGCTTAGAAGCTTTTCTTGGAAGCATGGCATCAACCACTTCGTGTTCTAAAAGAACACTCGTCATCAGCTCTCGGCCTTAGAATCCCGGATTTACCTAAGATTCCAGCCTACCACCTTAAACTTGGACAACCAACGCCAAGCTGGCCTAGCCTTCTCCGTCCCTCCATCGCAATAACCAGAAGTACAGGAATATTAACCTGTTTTCCATCGACTACGCTTTTCAGCCTCGCCTTAGGGACCGACTAACCCTGCGTCGATTAACGTTGCGCAGGAAACCTTGGTCTTTCGGCGTGGGTGTTTTTCACACCCATTGTCGTTACTCATGTCAGCATTCGCACTTCTGATACCTCCAGCAAGCTTCTCAACTCACCTTCACAGGCTTACAGAACGCTCCTCTACCGCATCACCTAAGTGATACCCGTAGCTTCGGTGTATGGTTTGAGCCCCGTTACATCTTCCGCGCAGGCCGACTCGACTAGTGAGCTATTACGCTTTCTTTAAAGGGTGGCTGCTTCTAAGCCAACCTCCTAGCTGTCTAAGCCTTCCCACATCGTTTCCCACTTAACCATAACTTTGGGACCTTAGCTGACGGTCTGGGTTGTTTCCCTTTTCACGACGGACGTTAGCACCCGCCGTGTGTCTCCCATGCTCGGCACTTGTAGGTATTCGGAGTTTGCATCGGTTTGGTAAGTCGGGATGACCCCCTAGCCGAAACAGTGCTCTACCCCCTACAGTGATACATGAGGCGCTACCTAAATAGCTTTCGAGGAGAACCAGCTATCTCCGAGCTTGATTAGCCTTTCACTCCGATCCACAGGTCATCCGCTAACTTTTCAACGGTAGTCGGTTCGGTCCTCCAGTTAGTGTTACCCAACCTTCAACCTGCCCATGGATAGATCGCCCGGTTTCGGGTCTATTCCCAGCGACTAGACGCCCTATTAAGACTCGCTTTCGCTACGCCTCCCCTATTCGGTTAAGCTCGCCACTGAAAATAAGTCGCTGACCCATTATACAAAAGGTACGCAGTCACCCAACAAAGTGGGCTCCCACTGCTTGTACGCATACGGTTTCAGGATCTATTTCACTCCCCTCTCCGGGGTTCTTTTCGCCTTTCCCTCACGGTACTAGTTCACTATCGGTCAGTCAGTAGTATTTAGCCTTGGAGGATGGTCCCCCCATATTCAGACAAAGTTTCTCGTGCTCCGTCCTACTCGATTTCATGACCAAGAGATTTTCGCGTACAGGGCTATCACCCACTATGGCCGCACTTTCCAGAGCGTTCCGCTAATCTCAAAGCCACTTAAGGGCTAGTCCCCGTTCGCTCGCCACTACTAAGGGAATCTCGGTTGATTTCTTTTCCTCAGGGTACTTAGATGTTTCAGTTCCCCTGGTTCGCCTCTTGCACCTATGTATTCAGTACAAGATAACCATCTTATGATGGCTGGGTTCCCCCATTCAGACATCTCCGGATCAAAGTCTGTTTGCCGACTCCCCGAAGCTTTTCGCAGGCTACCACGTCTTTCATCGCCTCTGACTGCCAAGGCATCCACCGTATGCGCTTCTTCACTTGACCATATAACCCCAAGCAATCTGGTTATACTGTGAAGACGACATTCGCCGAAAATTCGAATTTCTCAACTAAGAGAACTCACAAATTTTACCTTAGCCTGATCCGTTACCAGTGAAAGTAACGTTCAGTCTATCTTTCTATCACATACCCAAATTTTTAAAGAACGAACTAGTCAAAGACTAGAAATCAACATTCACCATCGAACCGATGGAATGCTCATTTCTAAGCTTTACACAATCAGAAGCAGTTAGTGGTGGAGCCAAACGGGATCGAACCGTTGACCTCCTGCGTGCAAGGCAGGCGCTCTCCCAGCTGAGCTATGGCCCCGTATTTCTACAGGCGTTTCCCACACAAAATTGGTGGGTCTGGGCAGATTCGAACTGCCGACCTCACCCTTATCAGGGGTGCGCTCTAACCAACTGAGCTACAGACCCAATTTCGGGCTGCTTCTTTTCGTCTTCTTCAATGAATCAAGCAATTCGTGTGGGAGCTTATGGAGCAGCTGAGTCGTCGATTAAGGAGGTGATCCAGCCGCAGGTTCCCCTACGGCTACCTTGTTACGACTTCACCCCAGTCATGAATCACACCGTGGTAACCGTCCTCCCGAAGGTTAGACTAGCTACTTCTGGTGCAACCCACTCCCATGGTGTGACGGGCGGTGTGTACAAGGCCCGGGAACGTATTCACCGCGACATTCTGATTCGCGATTACTAGCGATTCCGACTTCACGCAGTCGAGTTGCAGACTGCGATCCGGACTACGATCGGTTTTGTGGGATTAGCTCCACCTCGCGGCTTGGCAACCCTCTGTACCGACCATTGTAGCACGTGTGTAGCCCAGGCCGTAAGGGCCATGATGACTTGACGTCATCCCCACCTTCCTCCGGTTTGTCACCGGCAGTCTCCTTAGAGTGCCCACCATAACGTGCTGGTAACTAAGGACAAGGGTTGCGCTCGTTACGGGACTTAACCCAACATCTCACGACACGAGCTGACGACAGCCATGCAGCACCTGTCTCAATGTTCCCGAAGGCACCAATCCATCTCTGGAAAGTTCATTGGATGTCAAGGCCTGGTAAGGTTCTTCGCGTTGCTTCGAATTAAACCACATGCTCCACCGCTTGTGCGGGCCCCCGTCAATTCATTTGAGTTTTAACCTTGCGGCCGTACTCCCCAGGCGGTCAACTTAATGCGTTAGCTGCGCCACTAAGAGCTCAAGGCTCCCAACGGCTAGTTGACATCGTTTACGGCGTGGACTACCAGGGTATCTAATCCTGTTTGCTCCCCACGCTTTCGCACCTCAGTGTCAGTATCAGTCCAGGTGGTCGCCTTCGCCACTGGTGTTCCTTCCTATATCTACGCATTTCACCGCTACACAGGAAATTCCACCACCCTCTACCATACTCTAGCTTGTCAGTTTTGAATGCAGTTCCCAGGTTGAGCCCGGGGCTTTCACATCCAACTTAACAAACCACCTACGCGCGCTTTACGCCCAGTAATTCCGATTAACGCTTGCACCCTCTGTATTACCGCGGCTGCTGGCACAGAGTTAGCCGGTGCTTATTCTGTCGGTAACGTCAAAACACTAACGTATTAGGTTAATGCCCTTCCTCCCAACTTAAAGTGCTTTACAATCCGAAGACCTTCTTCACACACGCGGCATGGCTGGATCAGGCTTTCGCCCATTGTCCAATATTCCCCACTGCTGCCTCCCGTAGGAGTCTGGACCGTGTCTCAGTTCCAGTGTGACTGATCATCCTCTCAGACCAGTTACGGATCGTCGCCTTGGTGAGCCATTACCTCACCAACTAGCTAATCCGACCTAGGCTCATCTGATAGCGCAAGGCCCGAAGGTCCCCTGCTTTCTCCCGTAGGACGTATGCGGTATTAGCGTTCCTTTCGAAACGTTGTCCCCCACTACCAGGCAGATTCCTAGGCATTACTCACCCGTCCGCCGCTGAATTCAGGAGCAAGCTCCTGTCATCCGCTCGACTTGCATGTGTTAGGCCTGCCGCCAGCGTTCAATCTGAGCCATGATCAAACTCTTCAGTTCAAACATCTTTGGGTTTTGAGAAAACCCTAAACTTGGCTCAGCAATCGTTGGTTACATCTTTGATTTCTCGCGGAGTAACTTGTGATGCTGATAATCTGTTGACTAGCAGTCTGACTCCACAAGCACCCACACGAATTGCTTGATTCAGTTGTTAAAGAGCGGTTGGTTAAGATCTTTCGTCTCAACCGAGGCGCGCATTCTACAGCAGCCTCATTTGCTGTCAAGTGGTATTTTTCAGAAGTTTTCAAGGATTTCCTTAACAACTTCAACCACTTGCGCTTCAGATCTCTCGTCAGCGGGAGGCGAATTCTACAGCGTTACACGCTGCTGTCAACACCTCTTTTTCAACTTCTTTCTGGCTTCGATGACCTGAAGCAACCCGCTGCCGAAAACTGCGTAACTCTTTGTTTTCCAAGGAGTTTTCCGTTTCGACTGCGCCGGAAGTGGGGCGAATTATAGACATCTGAAATCTGCCGTCAACACCTATTTACGCCTTTTTGGCAGAAGTGCCCTTTTTAGTCACTAAACAGGGGATTCGGCGAGCAAGAGGCGGTAATCGCAGCACTAATAGCACTGCACCTATAGATGCATAGATAGTCCACTCCTTCAGATCGGCGCGCACAATCCAGAGCATATGCAGCAGCCCAAGCCCGAGAACTACGTAAACCAGGCGGTGCAACTTCTTCCAGCGAGCACCAAATCGGCGCTGACTGTATCGATTGGAGGTCACCGCCAACACCAGCAAACACAAGAAGCCCATTACTCCGACAATAATGTACGGCCGGTTACGCAGCTCGACGCCGAGTTGCGACCAATCGAACCCAAGGATAAAAGTCAGGTAGGCAACCAGATGCAGAACCACATAAGCGAAACACCACAATCCCAATTGCCGACGGACAGCAATCCACCCCGCCCAACCGGTGAGTTTCCGCATCGGTGTCATGCTCAGTGTGATGAGCAACAGAATTAGCGTTCCCAATCCCAGCCGGTCGACTAATACCTTGCCAGGATCCGGCCCAAGCACATCCATCCAGGCCTGGTACAACCAGAACATTGGCCACACCATCACAACAACAAACACACCCACACGCCAAGCCGGATATCGCATCAGTAGTTCTTCCGCAGATCGAGCCCCGCATATAGAGAAGCGACTTCATCCCCATACCCATTGAACATCTGCGTCTCACGCACATTCGGCTTGAAGAGTCCGCTTGGCAGTCGACGTTCGCGTGCCTGAGTCCAGCGCGGATGGTCAACCGTAGGGTTCACGTTCGCATAGAAGCCGTATTCGTCCGAGGCGATGCTTTCCCAGGTGGTTTTAGGCTGTTCGCTGACAAGACTGATCCGAACAATGGACTTGATGCTTTTGAACCCATACTTCCAGGGCACCACCAGACGTAGTGGCGCCCCGTTCTGATTCGGTAACTCACGTCCGTACATGCCCACCGCGAGAATCGACAACGGGTTCATCGCCTCATCCAATCGCAGCCCTTCTATATAAGGCCAATCGATCAAAGCAAAACCGGAGCGTTGTCCCGGCATACTCTTGGGGTCCTGCAGGGTTTCGAACCGGATGAATTTGGCGCTGGAGGTTGGCTCAACTTCCTTGAGCAAAGCCGAGAGAGGAAATCCGATCCATGGAATCACCATCGACCATGCCTCAACACAACGAAGTCGATAGATACGCTCCTCCAATTGGTAAGGCTTCATGAAGTCTTCCAACGCATATCGCCCCGGCTTACCCACCTCACCATCCACAACAACGGTCCACGGCTGAGTCTTCAGTGCACCGGCGTTGGCAGCTGGGTCACCCTTATCCGTGCCGAACTCATAGAAGTTGTTGTAGTGGGTTGCGTCCTTGAACGGCGTGACCGCCTCATCCTTGACGTTTACTGCCCCCCACTCAATTGAGGGAAGCTTTTTGCCGAACCAGGAAGGTGCCTTTCCAGGTTCAACGCCCGCATAGCGCTCCACATCGTCGGCCGCCGCCGCCCACCGAGGTAGCCCGCTGATGGCCAAACCGGCAACAGCAGCACCCAATACATGGCGTCGAGAAAGATAGAGGGACTCAGGCGTGACATCCCACTCATGGCAGTCAGATGCTTTTGGGACTTTGATCAGCATGGCTACTCCGCAGCATTGGAGAACAGATGCACCAACAGACTGCGGAGTATGAGGGAAATTACATCACTCGGCGCTTTTGCGCCGACGAAGATGTAACAAGTACTGCACCGGACCGGATGCTGCATAGGCGAGGAAAACCAGCAGCAGAATGCGCGGTGGATCACTGAACACCACGGCGAACACCAGCACTACGACAAGGATCGCCACAAAGGGCACACGCCCCTTCAGATCCAACTCCTTGAAGCTGTTGTACTTGATGTTGCTGACCATCAGCATGCCCGCCGCCGCAACCATCAACGCAACCAGGAAAGACATCTTCGAACCCTGGATGCCGTAATCGCTGAACGCCCAGACAATGCCCGCCACCACACCAGCAGCCGCCGGGCTGGCCAGACCGATGAAGTAGCGCTTGTCGGCGGTACCGACCTGCGTGTTGAAACGCGCGAGACGCAACGCCGCACCCGCCACATAGATGAACGCCACCATCCAGCCAACCTTGCCCATGTCACCCAGGGCCCAGCCAAATGCCAGCAACGCCGGGGCAACGCCGAAGGCGACCATGTCCGACAGCGAGTCGTACTCGGCACCGAAGGCACTCTGGGTGTTGGTCATGCGCGCAACGCGGCCGTCGAGGCCGTCGAGCACCATGGCGACGAAAATCGCGATAGCGGCAAAAGCGAAATACTTGCTCGCGTTGACGGCGTCGCCAGCACTCAAGGCCGCCTGAGCACTCATCGAGTTGATGATGGAATAGAACCCTGCGAACAGGTTCGCAGTGGTGAACAGGTTCGGCAGAAGATAGATACCACGATGCCGGACTTTGCGACCTTCAGCGTCATGCCCTTCCTCGACATGTTCATCGATGGGCAGCAGGCTTTCGGCGTCAGGAGCCTGGTTTGGCTCTTCGGGGCGTTCGCTCATGGACATTACCTTGCAACGGGGTGGAAAGTTTGGACAGGTGTCTGGGACCACGATTCGGCCGCAAACGATGTAGCTTTATACCAGAACCGATCCTCCAAACGAAAAAACGCGGCCTAAGCCGCGTTTTTCGTACAAGCGCGTGACTTAGTTTTTAGCTTTGTCGACGATCTTGTTGGCACCGATCCACGGCATCATGGAGCGCAGTTGCTCGCCGATGACTTCGATACCGTGAGCGGCGTTGTTACGACGCTTGGCGGTCATCGAAGGATAGCCGGTAGCGCCTTCGCTGATGAACATCTTGGCGTATTCGCCGTCCTGAATACGTTTCAGGGCGTTGCGCATGGCCTGACGGGATTCAGCGTTGATGACTTCCGGACCGGTCACGTATTCGCCGTATTCGGCGTTGTTGGAGATCGAGTAGTTCATGTTGGCGATACCGCCTTCGTACATGAGATCAACGATCAGCTTCAGTTCGTGCAGGCACTCGAAGTAGGCCATTTCCGGCGCGTAACCAGCTTCAACCAGGGTTTCGAAACCGGCTTTGACCAGTTCAACGGTACCGCCGCACAGAACGGCTTGCTCGCCGAACAGGTCGGTTTCGGTCTCGTCCTTGAAGGTGGTTTCGATGATGCCGGTACGACCGCCACCAACGCCAGCAGCGTAGGACAGTGCAACGTTCTTGGCGTTGCCCGATGCGTCTTGATAGATCGCGATCAGGTCAGGGATACCGCCGCCCTTCACGAACTCGGAACGTACGGTGTGGCCTGGAGCCTTCGGCGCGATCATGATCACGTCGAGGTCAGCGCGCGGCACAACCTGGTTGTAGTGGATCGCGAAGCCGTGGGAGAAGGCCAGGGTGGCGCCCTTCTTGATGTTCGGCTCGATTTCGTTCTTGTACAGGGAGGACTGGAACTCGTCCGGGGTCAGGATCATGACCAGGTCGGCAGCTGCAACAGCGGAAGCAACGTCAGTCACTTTCAGGCCATGAGCCTCAGCCTTGGCAACGGTGGCAGAACCTTTACGCAGGCCAACAGTCACGTCAACACCAGAGTCTTTCAGGTTGCACGCTTGAGCATGGCCCTGGGAACCGTAACCGATGATGGCGACTTTCTTGCCCTGGATGATCGACAGGTCGCAGTCTTTATCGTAGAAAACTTTCATGAATTTCCCCTATATCAGGCCGTTCAGGCCATTCGCTAATTTGGTTTAGATGCTGAGTACTTTGTCGCCGCGTGCGATCCCGGTCACGCCGCTACGGACGGTTTCCAGAATCGAGGCAGTGCCAATGGACTGAATGAAGCTGTCGAGCTTGTCGCTGGTACCGGTCAGTTGAACGGTATACACGCTGGCGCTGACATCGACGATCTGTCCACGGTAAATATCGGTGGTGCGCTTGATCTCGGCGCGCTGGGCGCCGGTGGCCTTGACCTTGACCAACATCAGTTCACGCTCGATGTGAGCACTCTCCGACAAGTCGACCAGTTTTACCACTTCGATCAGTTTGTTCAGGTTCTTGGTTATCTGCTCGATAACTTCATCGTGACCGACAGTGGTCAGCGTCAGACGCGAAAGGGTCGGGTCTTCGGTTGGCGCCACGGTCAGGCTTTCGATGTTGTAGTTGCGCTGCGAGAACAGGCCGACCACACGAGACAGAGCGCCCGGTTCGTTTTCCAGAAGCAAGGAAATAATGTGCCGCATGATTAGGTACGCTCCGTCTTGCTCAGCCACATATCGCGCATGGAGCCGTCTTTGATCTGCATCGGATAGACGTGCTCGCTGGTGTCGACCGAAATATCGATCACCACCAGGCGATCTTTCATGGCAAACGCTTCTTCCATCTTCGACTTCAAATCTTTCGAATCGGTGATGCGCACACCAACGTGACCATAGGCCTCCGCCAGCTTGACGAAATCAGGCAACGACTCCATGTAGGAGTGCGAGTGACGGCTGCCGTAGCTCATGTCCTGCCACTGGCGAACCATGCCCAAGACACCATTGTTCAGGATGACGATTTTTACCGGCAAACCGTATTGCAGGCAGGTCGACAGCTCCTGAATGTTCATCTGGATGCTGCCCTCGCCGGTCACGCAGGCGACATCATCATCCGGGAAGCTCAACTTGATACCCATGGCCGCCGGGAAACCGAAGCCCATGGTGCCCAGCCCACCGGAATTGATCCAGCGGTTCGGCTTGTTGAACTTGTAGTACTGCGCCGCGAACATTTGGTGCTGACCCACATCGGAAGCGACAAAGGCATCGCCCTTGGTCACTTCGCACAGGGTTTCGATCACAGCCTGCGGCTTGATCACGCTGCCGTCGCCCTTGTCATAAGGGAACAGGCCGCGATCACCGCGCCATTCGTCGATCTGCTTCCACCAACTGGCAACAGACTCCTTGTTCGGGGTCTCGCCGATTTCCTTGAGGATCGCGACCATTTCGGTCAGGACGCTCTCAACCGGACCCACGATAGGCACGTCGGCCTTGATGGTCTTGGAAATCGAAGCCGGGTCGATGTCGATGTGAATGATCTTGGCGTTCGGGCAGAACTTCGAAGCGCCGTTGATTACACGGTCATCGAAACGCGCACCGACGGCAAGGATCACGTCAGCATGGTGCATGGCCAGGTTGGCGGTGTAGCTGCCGTGCATGCCAAGCATGCCGATGAACTGACGGTCGGTGCCAGGGAAGCCACCGAGACCCATCAGGGTATTGGTCACAGGCAGGTTGAGCATCTTCGCCAACTCGGTGAGCGGCGCAGAACCGCCCCCCAGAATAACGCCGCCGCCGGAATACATCACAGGACGCTTGGCCGCCAGGAGCATTTCTGCCGCCTTGCGGATTTGCCCGGAGTGACCACGAACAGCCGGACTGTAGGAGCGCAACTTGGCTTTTTTCGGGAAGACGTATTCGAACTTCTCGGCCGGGTTGGTCATGTCTTTCGGGATATCGACCACGACAGGACCAGGACGACCGGATTGGGCCAGATAGAAGGCTTTCTTCATGATTTCCGGGATTTCCGACGCGTGCTTGATCATGAAGCTGTGCTTCACGATCGGCCGGGAGATACCGATCATGTCGGTTTCCTGGAACGCATCGGTACCGACCATAGTGCTCGGCACCTGGCCGGAAATCACCACCATCGGAATGGAATCCATGTAGGCCGTGGCGATACCGGTGATGGCGTTTGTGGCGCCAGGACCGGAAGTCACCAGTACCACACCGGCTTTACCGGTGGCACGGGCGTAACCGTCAGCCATATGGGTAGCCGCTTGTTCGTGACGAACCAGGATGTGGGTCACTTCCGGTTCTTTGAACAGGGCATCGTATACATGAAGAAGAGCACCACCCGGGTACCCGTAGATATATTTGACGCCTTCGTCACGCAAGAAGCGGACGAGCATCTCACCGCCAGATAAAAGCTCCACGTTGCTCACCTCTAAAACGCCAGAATACCGCCCACGAAAAATGGAACGGGTCTTAATAGGTTTACTTCTCAGCAGAGCATGAGCGACGGTGGTCGCCGACTACGTCAGCACTGACTGAGCAAGTATTGGGATCGTCCCAAGTGTTGCGGGGCTTTCCCACCCAGCGCGAGGTAACGCGTTGCGGGTGTAACAGGTCGACGCGGATATGCGCCTCATGATCTGCTGAGAGGGTCTGCTTCTGGCAGTCCCTGTACAGCGGACTTTGGATTCTTCTGTTTCGTCCCTTGCAAGTCAAGTCGTCTATGCGCTTTATTCTGGTAACCGCATGAGAACGCAAGAAAAAACCTGTAAATACCGTGAGTGTTGGCTTCAATTGCGCAACTTTTGGCAAGAAATTGGCAGGCGTACGCACTTCACCGGCAGCGACCGACGATTGACCGGGGAGTATTATCGAAAACCGCCAGCAGGCACTGGCAGCTTTTGCTTCAGCGAGATGCCTTGATCAGCAGATCAAACTCTTTGAGCAACACTTGCAATTGCCGGTCCTTACCCCGGACATTGCGCCCGGCAAAGACCATTTCGGCCATTTCCTGTATGCCCGAGGCGTTGGGCAACGGTAGATCCTGTTCAAGAATCATCTTCATCCGCGGCAGGAAAATCCATTGCAGCCACTGCTCGAAGTCCAGGGTATCGACCGAAAACGGCTCCACACTGGAAAGCGCTTCAGCCGATGGCGCGACTTCGTCCCACCAGCCTTGCACCCGCAGTTCACGCTCGATCAGAAGCAACTGATCGGCAATCTTCAGAAAACGCGCATCCATCATGACGCAACCTTGGCTTTTTGACGGGCCAATGCTGCACCGGAAGAGTCTCCCTGTTTCTCACGCGCCTGCGCGATCAACTCCCACAAACTTGCCTGAAGTGCCGGACGACCATTGGCTAAAGTCAGTCCACGGCGAGCGAACTGCTCAGCCTGTGCTGCGTCACCCTGAGCCATGTGCACTTGCGCCAGGCGATAAAGCACTTGAGGTTCGCGCGGCGCCACACGCTGAGCGCGCTCGAGGCTGGAAGAGGCACCATTTAGATCACCACTGGCCTGTTGTTGCTGGGCCGTGGTCAACAGTGCGAGCACCGGGCCATCCAGTTGCTCGTCCGCGGACAGGCCACCAGCACTGGCCGATGGAATTCCGCTAGGCGTCGACGGCATGCTGTAACCGCCCTGATTGACCGGTGCGGATTGAACCGGCGACGTATCAATCGGGCCCGGCGTGATCGGGCCGGGAGTAATCGGTGTGGTGCTGATCGGCGTCGAGGTCGTCGCACCGCCACCTGGGACCATCACGACAACGCCGGTATCACCCTGCGGAATCGCTTGAGCCTGTGCCTGCACAGGACGTTTTACCGTCGTCTGACGGTAGCCGCCGTTCGCCGAAATCCGCTCGCTGTTGGACACCGCAGTACCGGAATCCACGACCGGAATCGAACCCCGTTGTACGGAGGAGCAACCGCTGAGCAAAGCCATGGCGGCAACCGCTGGAATCAACCACTTGTTCACTTGAAACCCTCTTTGCTTAATTCATCCAGCCTTTGACCCAATCCATCACCGATTCTCCGGAAGCGGGGCTTTCGCTCGCGCATGCGGCACCGGGAGGCGGTTCGCTGCCGCGAATATACGGCATCTGCACAGCGCCTGGGCAACCGGCATCAGAACCTTGGCCGGTGCGTGAATCGACCCAGGCCTGTACAACATTGTCAGGCTGTGGCATGTCCAGGGGAAGTGGGTCAGCCTTGCGCATGAAACTGGTCCAGACCTGCAACGCGCCAGTGGCACCGGTGAACGGCGTCTTGCCGTTGTCATCGCGCCCCAGCCAGACCACCGCCAGCAAATCCTGACTGAAGCCTGCGAACCAACTGTCTCGCGAATCGTTACTGGTACCGGTCTTGCCGGCCAGGGTCAGGGTCTTGGGCAGCACGTTATAAACCGAGCTGCCGGTGCCTTCGCGCATCACGCGCTGCATGGCGCTCTGGATCAAGTAAATAGAAGCCGGATCGAAACGCTGCTGAATCTGGAACGGATAACGCTTGAGCGGCTCGCCCTCGGCGGTCAGCACACTGCGAATCCCGCGCATCGGCGTGTTAAAGCCACCGTTGGCGAGGGTCTGGTACATGGTCGCCACTTCGATTGGCGTCATGCCGCCAGCACCGAGCAACATCGACGGGAAGGCAGGAAACTCGCGAGTCACCCCCAGCCGCCCCAGTGTCTTCAACACGTTTGGCACACCCACGGCCAACCCGAGACGTGCGGTCGACAGGTTGTACGAGTGCGCCAGCCCTTGATAAAGGAAGACCGTG
This sequence comes from Pseudomonas sp. P8_241, assembly GCF_034008315.1. Lineage (NCBI taxonomy): Bacteria > Pseudomonadati > Pseudomonadota > Gammaproteobacteria > Pseudomonadales > Pseudomonadaceae > Pseudomonas > Pseudomonas sp. P8_241. The sequence continues at coordinate 5,668,729 of NZ_CP125377.1, forward strand.
CCATGGGAGCGGCGATCATAGTTCTGCGGTTTCCAGACCTGACCATCCGCCCCTTTGACCGAGAAGGATTCGTCCGACAGCCAACTGGTCAACGTGTACTGACTCGGTTTCTCGAGCGCTGTCAGATAGACCGCTGGCTTGATCAACGAGCCTATCGGTCGCACCGCATCCAGCGCCCGGTTGAACCCTGCAAAACTGGCCTGACGACTACCGATCATGGCCTGTACTTCACCGGTTTCCGGATTGGTCACGACCATCGCCGCTTCAACGTCATCGGACCCTTTGCGCCCGGACAGGCGCTTGAAGGTGTCGTTGACAGAGGCTTCAGCCTTCATTTGCAGGATCGGATCGAAACTGGTGAAGATCCGCAGACCTTCTTCGGTCAAGTCTTCGTCGCGATAGTCTTCGCGCAATTGACGCTTGACCAGGTCAAGGAAGCCCGGGAACGAACTGTCCGCCAGACTGCCGCGCTTGGTCACGCCCAGCGGCATCTTCTTCGCGGCTTCAACTTGCTCGGCAGTGGCTACGCCCTGCTCTTGCAGCACATCCAGCACCAGGTTGCGGCGCTCAAGCGCACGCTCCGGATAACGACGCGGATTGTAGGAAGACGGGCCTTTGACCATGCCAACCAACAAGGCCACTTGATGCAGCTTGAGCTCTGCCAATGGCTGACTGAAGAAGAATTGGCTGGCGAGACCAAAACCGTGCACCGCACGCTGACCGTCCTGGCCAACAAACACTTCGTTGAGGTAAGCCTCAAGGATTTCGCGCTTGTCGTAATGCAGTTCCAGCAAGAGCGCCATCATGGCTTCGGTGAGCTTTCGGCTCAGGCTGCGCTCATTAGTCAGATAGAAGTTTTTGACCAACTGCTGTGTCAGCGTACTACCGCCCTGGCGCATGCGCCCAGACGAGCCGTTGACCCAGATCGCGCGGGCAATCGATTTCGGCGAAACACCGAAGTGATGATAGAAATCACGGTCCTCTACGGCGACCAGCGTATCGAGCAGGTACGGCGGAACCTGATCGATCTTGATCAGAATCCGGTCCTCAAGATTCTTCGGGTACAAACCACCGATCAGCAGCGGTTCCAGACGCACCACCGAAAGCTTCGAACCATTGGTCGCCGACAATTCGGCCACGTAATCCCCGGAGAAACGCACGCGAACAGGTTGCGCCTGCTCCATGCCTTCATAGAACTGGAAGCCACGGGTGTTGAGATCGATGGTATTGCCATTGACAGCCGCCGCACCCGGGCCATTGGCCACGCTTTCGCGGCGATAGCCCAAAGCATCGAGCTCGGTCAGAAAGTCCGCTTTGCTCAGCTTTTGTCCGACGAACAGTTCGAGCGGGCGCGCATAGACCTTCGCAGGAATCGTCCAGCGCTTGCCGGAGAACTTTTCCTGGACGATCGCGTCGAGGTAAACCGCGAAGCCGGCCAGCACTACAAGGCCGACCAGACTGAGTTTAATGGCCCAGCTCAACCATGGGCTCATGCCCTTGGCAGGTGGTTTTTTAGGGGTACGGGGAGATCTAGTACGAGTCATGGCGGCGGATTATACGCACTTTATTGCTCCTCAACAGGCACGCTCCGAGGTTTGCGTCGAGCGGACTTGCGGCCATAATGACGGCCTTGAATTTCCCAGACTCTGAAGGATCGCCTGTGAGCCAGTCCCTGATCGCTGCCCTGCAAAACCCTGCCCTCTATCCGCATCCCGTTGAGGAATTCCAGGTCATCGAAACCCATATCTCCTGGGTACTGCTCACCGGCCCCTATGCATATAAGGTGAAGAAGCCGGTTAATTTCGGATTTCTCGACTTCACCGGCCTTGAGGCTCGGGAACATTTCTGCAAGGAAGAATTGCGCCTGAACCAGCGCCTGACCGACGATTTGTACCTCGAAGTGCTACCGGTCACCGGCAGCATCGAAGCTCCGCAATTGGGCGGCGACGGCCCGGCCATCGAGTATGTCTTGAAGATGCGCCAGTTCGCGCAAAACGGACTGCTCAGCACTCTGCAAGCCAACGGCGAACTGACCCCTGCGCACATCGACGAAATGGCCGAACAAATTGCCCGCTTCCACCTCAGCGCACCGAAAGTCCCGAGCGAGCACGAAGCCGGCACTCCCGATAGCGTCATGGCACCGGTACGGCAGAACTTCGAGCAGATCCGCCCGTTCCTCAGCGACAAGGCCGATCTACTGCAACTCGACGCCCTGCAAGCATGGGCCGAAAGCAGCTTCGAGCGTCTCAAGCCATTGTTTGCCCAGCGCAAGGCCGACGGTTTCATTCGCGAATGCCACGGTGACATCCATCTCGGCAACGCAACCGTGATCGACGGCAAGGTCGTCATCTTCGACTGCATCGAATTCAACGAACCGTTTCGTTTTACTGACGTGTATGCCGACACCGGCTTCCTCGCAATGGATCTGGAAGACCGCGGCCTGAAGTGCCTGGCGCGTCGCTTCATCAGCCAGTACCTGGAGCTGACCGGCGATTACCGCGGCCTCGAACTGCTGAATTTCTACAAAGCCTACCGTGCCCTGGTTCGCGCCAAAGTCGCCCTGTTCAGCATGCCAGCCGAAGCCACTGCAGTGCAGCGCGCGACCACCCTGCGCCAATACCGCAATTACGCCAACCTGGCGGAAAGCTACAGCACCATCCCATCGCGCTTCATGGCCATTACCCACGGTGTTTCCGCTGTCGGCAAAAGCCATGTCGCAATGCGCCTGGTGGAAGCGCTGGGTGCGATTCGCCTGCGCTCCGATGTTGAACGCAAGCGCCTGTTCGGCGAGCAAACCGTCAAGAATGACCTGCAGGCCGGCATTTATAGTAACGATGCCAGCGTTGCGACCTATGACCGACTGCATGAAATCGCCGATGTCATACTGCATGCTGGATTTCCGGTGGTGATCGACGCCACTTACCTCAAGCGTGATCAGCGCAACAGCGCAGCGAAAGTTGCCGAGGCCACCGGCGCACCGTTCCTGATCCTCGACTGCAATGCGCCGCAAGCCGTGATCGAAAGCTGGCTGGCTTTGCGTCAGGCAGACAAGAAGGACCCGTCGGACGCCACCCTGGCCGTTATCGAAGCCCAGCAAGCCAACCGTGAAGCGCTGACACCGGCGGAAATTCTCTGCAGCAAGCGCGTACAGACCAATGAGAGCGGGACCCTCGATACCGTAGTCGCGCAAATTCGACAACGCCTTCCCGGGCTGTAAAAAGTATTTCAGCGTGAAGCCTTCATCGGCTTCACGGCTGTTAAATAGCGGCACTATACTGGCGTCATAAAACCAATAGGTGATGCGATATGAGCCAGCCGAAACTTCTCGACACTCCGCTTTATGCCTTGCTGCACAAAGACGACATCAGAGGCTTCAACAGCGAACGCCCCACGGATGGCCCGATCGACATGGTCAGTGGCGATTTCCGGGGTCTGGACCTGCGGGAACTCAATGCCGATGGCGTAGACTTCCGCGACGCTTACTTCCGCTCTGCCGACTTGCGCGGCATTGACTTCAGTAAGGCCAACCTCGAAGGTGCAAGTTTGGGCCACGCGCAAATTTCCGGCGCCTACTTCCCCCGCGAACTCAGTGCAGACGAAATCCTGATGTCGATGAATTTTGGCACCCGCCTGCGATATCGAACTCGCTGAACAAGGCTACGCACTGAAAAGTCCAGCGCACTTATCGCGCCGGGTACAGGATGTCATTGCTGCAAAGGGCGATTTCTCACCGCCGTTTCTTGCGCATTTTCGAAGCGACCCACCCTCTCGACATTCGCCCCTTAGAAGCATTTGCGTCAAAAACGACCAAACAATCACGCTTTTCCTACTGATGGCTACACTCCTCAAATGCTTGCCCACGATCTCCATTTGGCCATCGCAAGGAGGCTTGATGAATGATGAATTGCAACACCTGAAGAATCTTGGCAAGACATCGGCGCAGTGGCTGCATGCCGTGGGCATCCACAGCGCCTCGGACTTGCGGCGCCTGGGAGCGGTGGATGCTTATCGGGCCGTGCGCACGCGCGGATTTCGGGCGTCCAAGGTGTTGTTGTATGCGATTGAAGGCGCCCTGATGGACGTGCACTGGAATGACATTCCTGCCGAACGCAAAGAGGCCCTGAACAAACAGCTGGAAGCCATTTCGTCGCGCCATAAGAACTGAGCGCATTAACGTTGTCCACTCCGGCTGCAGGTAGATCAAATTAATGGCCCCCTGAAAACGACAGATCAATACACAATGATTTCAACGACTTACTTCCAGCCTGCGACATGAAGTCGGCAAATGAGAAATCAGCTGTTGACATGATAATGAGAATCGCTATGATTATCACAACTGGTCGCGAGACTGGTCGATATTCTTGAAAGCCCTTGGTTCGGACTCTCAGATTATCTCCTCATCAGGCTAATCACGGTTATTTGACCCGGCTCTTGCCGGGTCTTTTTTTGCCTGTGAAAAAGTGCCGGATATCGGCGAATCCATCCGAAGGGTTAATGCAGCGCACCCTCTGGGTAAAAACCGTCAGACAGCCGCTTGATACCTTCCGGCAGACGGGGGCCCAACCCGCCTACCAGCAATGTCGGGTCGAGCTCCAGGACCCGTCCATCCCTTGCCGCGCGAGTAGACGCAAGAATCGGATTCTCCTTGAACAGCGCTGCCCGCGCTGCATCGCCGGCCAATGCACGATCGGCGAACACCAACACGTCAGGGTCCAGGCTGACCAGCGACTCAACAGAAAAAGGCTTGTAGCCGGTATGGATCGCCAGGTTATGCCCCCCGGCGCGTTGCAGCATCCAGTCGGCGGCCGTGCCTTTGCCGGCAATAAGCGGTTTGCCACCTGCGTGACCGAGCAGTAACAGGACACCTGGGGACTTTTGCGTCAACTGCGCCTTGGTCACCCGAATTTTTTGCTGTTCAAGTTGCTGTTGATAAGTTGCCAGTAATTGCGTGGCCTGATTTTCCGCCCCCAGCAGCTTGCCCAAATGTTGCACATTGTTTTGCAATGTCGACAGGTCCGGCTGCGCCGAGAACAATTCAACCTGCACCCCCGCGCTTCGGATCTGCGATAGCACCGGCGGCGGCCCCATTTCTTCGGTGCCGACAAGAATTTGTGGCTGCAGGCTCAAGACACCTTCTGCTGACAACTGCCGCTGATAACCAATGCTAGGCAGCGCTTTGAGGGACGCCGGGTGCTGACTGGTTGTATCGACACCGACCAGTTTCGATTCACCGCCAAGAGCGCTCACCCATTCTGACAGTGCCCCCCCGGCACTGACCCAGCGTTGCGGCAACTCGGCCGCCGCGGCGTGGTGACTGACGAAGAACCCCAAACAGATTGCAGTGACACGGGCGTTCAGGCGCATAAATAGCTTCCTTTGAAGGTTTCCCGGGCATCACATCAGCAGGCCAAGTATCCTCGGCACCATGGCGCGCGTCCCTTGCGGGCAAGTCAGCCATTTGATAATCGACAGCATTTGAACGTCAAGCTCGGACATATTCGGTCACGAGTTGCGAAACAGAGGATAGCGATGAAGTTGCTTTGTGCGGGCGCAGAACTGGTCAACGACCGCAGTCGGGGTTTCGAACTCGAGGGCCAAAAACTGTTTGCCGTGCGCCGTGGCGAACAGGTTTATGTCTACGTCAATCGTTGCCCGCACCGAGGCGTTGCGCTTGAGTGGCACCCTGATCAGTTTCTCGACTCCAGTCAAAGCCTGATCCAGTGCGCCACCCACGGCGCACTGTTCCTGATCGAAGACGGCGCATGCATTGCCGGTCCATGTGAAGGGCGATCACTGACGAGTATTCCCTGCAGCGAGGACGAACAGGGCATCTGGGTCAGCATTTAGTCTTCGAACACAACGTCCAGGCGTCGATCAACGACCATTTCCTCATGACTCAGGCGCACACCGTAAGCCAGCACTTCGACGCCGCTGGCCACCGCCTCGCGCAGTGCAGCGGCATACGCTGAATCGATCTCGACGGCAGGCCGCACCGACTCGATGCCAGTCAGGCACACACAATACAACTGCACCGCACGAATGCCATCCCGGGCTAAATGGGCCAACTCCCGAAGATGCTTGGCCCCGCGCTGGGTCACCGCATCGGGAAACGCTGCCACCGCCGTCCCGTCGAAGCCCAGCGTTACGCTTTTGACTTCGACATAGGCCGGCCCTTCGGAATAGTCGAGGCGAAAATCGATGCGGCTGTTTTCCTGACCGTATGCGACTTCACGCTTTAACCCGGTAAAGCCATTGAGCTCGCCGATCACGCCTGCTCGCAGTGCTTCTTCGATCAAAGCGTTGGCCCGAGCAGTGTTCACACAGAACAATCGCCCTTGCGGGGTTTCACCGACTTCCCAAGTGCCAGGCAGCTTGCGCTTCGGATCGTTGGAGCGGCTGAACCAGACCTGCCCGCCCTCGACCTGGCAATTGAGCATCGATCCGGTATTCGGGCAGTGAATTGTCAGTAACTCACCGGTAACGGTTTCGATATCGGCGAGAAAACGCTTGTATCGACGAATCAACCGACCTTCTTCGAGGGGAGGATGAAAGCGCATCAGCCTTGCCAGCTCCGCAAGCCGCGAGCGATACGCTCGACCGCCTCCTGCAGGCGCTGAAGATTTTGCGTGTAGGCAAACCGCACATGATGACCGGCCTGATACCGCCCGAAATCCAGTCCCGGAGTAAACGCCACATGTTCGGTTTCGAGAAAATGCTTACAGAACGCGAAGGCATCGCCGCCGAACTTGCTGATATCGGCGTACAAATAGAACGCCCCTTCCGGCTCTACCGCGATGCCAAAACCCAACTCGCGCAAAGCGGGAAGCAAGAAATCCCGACGTCGACCGAACTCTGCCCGGCGCTCTTCGAGGATGCTGATTGTTGCCGGCTCGAAACAGGCCAGCGCAGCGTACTGAGCCATGCTCGGCGCACTGATGTAGAGGTTCTGCGCGAGTTTTTCCAATTCACCGACCGCGGCATCGGGCGCCACCAGCCAACCTAGACGCCAACCGGTCATTCCGAAATACTTCGAAAAACTATTCAGCACAAAGGCGTCATTGTCGACTTCCAGCACGCTGGCAGCATCGGTGCCATAAGTCAGCCCGTGATAGATCTCGTCCACGACCAGATGGCCGTGGCGCTCTTTGATCGAACGAGACAGCCCGGCCAACTCATCCCGGGTCAGGATCGTCCCTGTCGGGTTAGCCGGAGACGCCACCAGCGCGCCAACGCTATCGTGATCCCAGTAACGCTGGACCAGGTCCGGCGTCAGTTGATAGCGCACGTCGGGACCTACCGGAACCAACTGTGCAGCGCCCTCAACCAGTCGCAGGAAATGTCGGTTGCACGGGTAACCGGGGTCTGCCAACAACCAGTGCTTGCCCGGATCCACCAGCAAAGCACTGGCCAGCAACAACGCACCAGAACCGCCGGGCGTGATGAGGATGCGTCGCGGGTCGATGTTCAAGCCATAGCGCTGCTGATAAAAGCCTGAAATCGCCTCACGCAACTCGGGAATGCCACGGGCAGCGGTATAACGGGTTCGGCCCGATGCCAGCGCAGCCTGGCCGGCCTGAATGATCGGTTCGGCAGTGGTGAAGTCCGGCTCGCCGATCTCCAGATGAATCACATCGTGGCCGGCCGCCTGCAATTCATTGGCCCGCGCCAGCAGCGCCATGACATGGAAAGGTTCGATCGCACGACTGCGGGCACTGTAGGACTGAGCCATGGGCCTTCCTTCAACGGGAAAAAAACCGATTCTACCCAAGCGCAGGAACGAGCGAGAACCTAAAGCGGTCAGAAGCCTTAACACACTGGACACAAACGACTCATGCGGGTGCCCCAGGTTTGACTAAAATCAATAATTGAGCAGCGTTCCAGAGCCACCAGACAGCGCTTTGTCAGCATTTGAAAGCGCAACGGGCCGCAGCCTCGACATCCGGGAGTAGCGCGGTCTGATTTGATCTGGTAAGTTCGCCCGCTTGCAGCCGCAGGGCCGGCAGGTGTCGGTGATGGAGCAATCCTGCGCAGATGGATTACAAGAGTAGAGGCGGTCTATTTCATGTCCACCCAAGCAAAGCAGCAAAATCAGTCGATCAGCGGCTTCGAACCCTACAAAGAAGTGAAGGGCGAGGAGTACATGGGCAAGCCCATGCGCGCGCACTTCACCAAGGTCCTGAACAAGTGGAAACAGGACTTGATGCAGGAAGTCGACCGCACGGTTGATCACATGAAGGACGAAGCAGCCAACTTCCCGGACCCGGCAGACCGTGCCAGCCAGGAAGAAGAGTTCGCTCTCGAACTGCGAGCCCGTGATCGTGAGCGCAAGTTGATCAAGAAGATCGACAAAACGCTGCAATTGATCGAGGACGAAGAGTACGGCTGGTGCGAATCCTGCGGCGTCGAAATTGGCGTCAAACGCCTGGAAGCCCGCCCTACTGCCGACATGTGCGTCGACTGCAAGACCCTGGCGGAAATCAAGGAAAAGCAAGTCGGCAAATAATTGCGGCTTGAACGAAGAACGGAGCGTGCGAACGCTCCGTTTTTGTTTCTGAATTTTGCGATGCCCGTCTCGATATAATATCGCCATCACTGTAGGAACGAGCTTGCTCCGGGCGGCGTTCCGACGATGAACCTGAGATCGCCGAGTAGCAACAGGCTCCCAGCGTTATCGTTGACGACCTTCGCGAGCAAGCTCGCTCCTACGGGAATCTGACGACCGCCTGGAAAAGTAACGTTGCCTTCATGACCGCCATCACCAGACCTGACTACATCGGGCGCTTCGCCCCCACGCCCAGCGGCCATCTGCATTTCGGCTCACTGGTCGCCGCGCTGGCGTCCTACCTCGATGCCCGCGCCGTGGGTGGGCGTTGGCTGATGCGCATGGAAGACCTCGACCCGCCCCGTGAGGAACCGGGCGCGCAGGCAGCAATACTCAAGGCACTGGAGAGTTACGGCTTTGAATGGGACGGCGAACTGGTTCGCCAGAGCGATCGCCACGACGCTTACGCCGAAGTACTCAATGGCTTGTTCAATCATGGCCTGGCCTACGCCTGTACCTGCTCACGCAAGCAACTGGAGCCCTATCACGGCATTTATCCGGGGCTGTGCCGCAACGCTGGCCATAGCACGGAAAATGCCGCCATACGCCTGCGCGTGCCAACGCTGGAATATCACTTCGTTGACCGTGTGCAGGGCGAGTACCGCCAGCATCTGGGCCGGGAGGTAGGCGACTTTGTCATTCGTCGCCGCGACGGGCTTTATGCTTACCAACTGGCCGTGGTGCTGGACGATGCCTGGCAAGGCATCACCGACATCGTGCGGGGTGCAGACCTGCTCGACTCAACGCCCCGTCAGCTCTATCTCCAGGAGTTGCTTGGCCTGCGGCAGCCGCGCTATCTGCACATCCCACTGATTACCCAGCCCGATGGCAACAAACTCGGCAAATCCTACCGTTCGCCGCCGCTAACCGAAGATCAGGCAACACCTTTGTTGCTGCGAGCCCTTCGCGCACTGGGGCAGAATCCGGGCAGCGAACTGGCGTACGCCACGCCACGGGAGCTACTGAGCTGGGGTATTGCGCACTGGGATGCGTCGCTGATCCCGCGCACACTGAACCTGCCCGAGGCACAACTGCTGTGATCTTGCTTGCAGTGGCGCGCCCATCCGTTACCATCGCCGCACGTTTTCGGGCACGCGCATAAAAAAGAGAGGCCGGGATGTACATCTATCGCTTGGTCCTGCTTTTGGTAGTGGGGATTTACCTGTTTTCCCCGGCCATCATGGATTGGTGGATCGACGCCACTGGCGCCTGGTATCGCCCTTATCTGCTCTGGCTGATTCTGATTGTCGTGACCTTCATCCTGCAGAGTCAAAAAGATGCCGATGAGCTTTAGCCTGACCCAGATGATCCTGATCAGCGCCGCGTACCTGGCGGTGCTGTTCGGCGTGGCCTGGATCAGCGAACGGGGCATGATCCCCCGGGCGATTATTCGCCACCCTCTGACTTACACCTTGTCGCTGGGGGTTTACGCCAGTGCCTGGGCGTTTTACGGCACCGTCGGCCTGGCCTATCAATACGGCTACGGCTTCCTGTCCAGCTATCTCGGCGTGTCCGGGGCATTTCTGTTGGCGCCGGTGCTGCTGTATCCGATCCTGAAAATCACCCGCACTTATCAACTGTCGTCCCTGGCCGATCTGTTTGCGTTCCGCTTCCGCAGCACCTGGGCCGGTGCATTGACGACGATTTTCATGCTGGTCGGCGTTTTGCCGCTGCTGGCACTGCAGATTCAGGCGGTAGCCGACTCCATCGGCATCCTCACCCGCGAACCCGTGCAACACCGCGTGGCCTTGAGCTTCTGTGCCTTGATTACACTGTTCACGATTTTCTTCGGTTCCCGGCATATCGCCACCCGCGAGAAACACGAAGGACTGGTATTCGCGATTGCCTTCGAATCGGTGATCAAGCTGATCGCGCTGGGCGGCGTCGGCCTCTATGCGCTATATGGCGTATTCGACGGCCCGCAACAGCTTGAGCTGTGGCTGTTGCAAAACCAGACCGCCCTCGCCGCCCTGCACACGCCGCTGCAGGAAGGCCCGTGGCGCACTCTGCTGCTGGTGTTCTTCGCCTCGGCGATCGTGATGCCGCACATGTATCACATGACTTTCACTGAAAACCTCAACCCGCGCTCACTGGTCAGTGCCAGCTGGGGGTTGCCGCTGTTCCTGTTGCTGATGAGTCTGGCGGTACCGCTGATTCTCTGGGCGGGGCTGAAACTCGGCGCCACCACCAACCCGGAATACTTCACGCTGGGTATCGGCATTGCCGCCAACAGCAAAGCCCTCGCGTTGCTGGCGTATGTCGGCGGCCTGTCCGCCGCCAGCGGCCTGATCATCGTCACCACCCTGGCGCTGTCCGGGATGGCGTTGAACCACTTGGTGTTGCCGCTTTATCAACCACCGGCCGAAGGCAACATCTACCGCTGGCTGAAGTGGACCCGCCGAGCACTGATCGTCGCAATCATCATGGCCGGTTACGGCTTCTACCTGATGCTCGGTGCCGAGCAGGATCTGGCCAACCTTGGCATCGTCGCGTTTGTTGCCACACTGCAATTCCTCCCCGGCGTGCTGTCGGTCCTGTATTGGCCGACCGCCAACCGTCGCGGCTTCATCGCCGGCTTGCTGGCGGGGATTCTGGTGTGGCTGATCACCATGTTGCTACCGCTGGTCGGCAACCTGCAGGGCTTCTATATACCGCTGTTGAACATGATTTACGTGCTGGATGACACCAGTTGGCACATGGCAGCGATTGCCTCCCTGGCCGCCAACGTGTTGATGTTCACCCTGATTTCACTGTTCACCAATGCCAGTACCGAAGAAGCCAGCGCCGCTGAAGCCTGTGCCGTGGACAACGTGCGCCGGCCGCAGCGGCGTGAACTGCATGCCGCGTCGCCTCAGGAGTTTGCTACGCAATTGGCCAAACCGTTGGGCGCCAAGGCGGCGCAGAAGGAAGTCGAGCAGGCCCTGCGCGACCTCTATCTGCCCTTCGACGAACGCCGGCCGTACGCCTTGCGCCGCTTGCGCGACCGCATCGAAGCCAATCTCTCCGGCCTGATGGGGCCCAGCGTCGCCCAGGACATGGTCGAGACCTTCCTGCCTTATAAGGCCGGTGGCGAAAACTATGTCACCGAGGACATCCACTTCATCGAAAGCCGCCTCGAGGACTACCACTCGCGCCTGACCGGCCTGGCCGCAGAGCTCGATGCGTTGCGCCGTTATCACCGCCAGACCTTGCAGGAGCTGCCGATGGGTGTCTGCTCGCTGGCCAAGGATCAGGAAATCCTCATGTGGAACAAAGCCATGGAGGAATTGACCGGGATTGCCGCGCAACGTGTTGTCGGATCGCGACTGAGCACCATTGCCGATCCCTGGAAAGAATTACTGCAAGGCTTCATCAATCTGCCGGACGAACATCTGCACAAACAACATCTGACCCTCGACGGACAGACCCGCTGGTTGAACCTGCACAAAGCGGCGATCGATGAACCGCTCGCGCCAGGTAACAGCGGCCTGGTGTTGCTGGTGGAAGACCTGACCGAAACCCAGATGCTCGAAGACAAACTGGTGCACTCCGAGCGCCTGGCGAGCATTGGCCGGCTGGCGGCCGGTGTGGCCCATGAAATCGGCAACCCGATTACCGGTATCGCTTGCCTTGCGCAAAACCTGCGCGAAGAACGCGAGGAAGACGGTGAGCTGAAGGAAATCAGCGGACAGATCCTTGAGCAGACCAAACGTGTGTCACGTATTGTCCAGTCGCTGATGAGCTTCGCCCATGCCGGCAGCCATCAACACAGTGACGAACCCGTCTGTCTGGCCGAAGTGGCCCAGGATGCCATTGGCTTGCTGGCCCTGAACCGGCGCAATTTCGAGGTGCAGTTCTACAACCTGTGCGATCCGGATCACTGGGTTGAGGGCGACCCGCAACGACTGGCGCAGGTGTTGATCAATCTGCTCTCAAACGCCCGAGACGCCTCGCCTCCCGGCAGCGCGGTGCGAGTCAAAAGCGAAGCCGGCGAACACACGGTCGACCTGATCGTGGAAGACGAAGGCAGCGGTATTCCGTCGAGCATCATGGACCGATTGTTCGAACCCTTCTTCACCACCAAGGATCCTGGCGAAGGCACAGGTCTGGGCCTTGCACTGGTCTATTCCATCGTTGAAGAGCATTATGGACAAATCACCATCGACAGCCCGGCTGATGTACACAGCCAACGCGGCACCCGAATTCGGGTGACCTTGCCGCGTCATGTCGAAGCGACGTCCGCTGTGAACTGAGACCGTCGAGAGTATCGAATCAATGCCGCACATTTTGATCGTCGAAGACGAAACCATTATCCGCTCCGCCTTGCGCCGCCTGCTGGAACGTAACCAGTACCAGGTCAGCGAAGCCGGTTCAGTGCAGGAAGCACAAGAACGCTTCACCATTCCCTCGTTCGACCTGATCGTCAGCGATCTGCGCCTGCCGGGTGCGCCTGGCACCGAGCTGATCAAGCTCGCCCAGGGCACGCCTGTGCTGATCATGACCAGCTATGCCAGCCTGCGCTCGGCGGTCGACTCAATGAAAATGGGGGCTGTGGACTACATCGCCAAGCCGTTCGACCACGACGAGATGCTGCAAGCTGCCGCGCGAATCCTGCGTGACCGGCAATCAGCCCAGTCTGGTGTTGAGCCGGTGGCCAGCAAGGCCACCAATGGCGCAGTGAAATCCGCTACCGACAACAGCAATGGCGAAATCGGCATTATCGGCTCGTGTCCGCCCATGCAGGACCTGTATGGCAAGATCCGCAAAGTGGCACCGACTGACTCCAATGTCCTGATCCAGGGCGAGTCCGGAACCGGTAAAGAACTGGTCGCGCGCGCGCTGCACAACCTGTCCAAACGCGCCAAGGCACCGATGATCTCGGTGAACTGCGCAGCCATTCCGGAAAGCCTGATCGAGTCCGAACTGTTCGGCCACGAAAAAGGCGCTTTCACCGGCGCCAGCGCCGGGCGTGCCGGCCTGGTCGAAGCGGCGGACGGCGGCACGTTGTTCCTCGATGAAATCGGCGAGCTGCCACTGGAAGCCCAGGCTCGCTTGCTGCGCGTCCTGCAGGAAGGCGAAATCCGACGGGTAGGTTCGGTGCAGTCGCAAAAGGTCGACGTGCGTTTGATTGCCGCGACTCACCGCGACCTCAAGAGCCTGGCGAAGATCGGCCAGTTCCGTGAAGACTTGTATTATCGCCTCCATGTGATCGCACTGAAATTGCCTGCCCTGCGCGAGCGTGGCGCAGACGTCAACGAAATTGCGAATGCATTCCTGGCGCGGCAGAGTGCGCGAATCAACCGCACAGACCTGAAATTCGCCGCCGATGCCGAGCAGGCCATTCGTCACTATTCCTGGCCCGGTAACGTCCGCGAGCTGGAAAACGCCGTCGAGCGCGCCGTGATCCTGTGCGAGAGTCCGGAAATTTCCGCCGAATTGCTGGGCATCGACATCGAACTGAGTGACCTGGAAGACGATGATTTCATCGGCCTGCCCCCGCAACAGGGCAACGGTAGCTCCAGTAACACCAACCATGAGCCGACCGAAGATCTGTCCCTGGAGGACTACTTCCAGCATTTCGTGCTCGAACACCAGGACCACATGACCGAAACCGAGCTGGCGCGCAAACTCGGCGTCAGTCGCAAATGCCTGTGGGAACGTCGTCAGCGCCTGGGTATTCCACGCCGCAAGACCGGAGTGCCCAGCGAAAGCTGAATCGCACCTGTCTGATGTGCAGGTAACACGTGTTTTTGTGAAAAAACTGTTACCTCACTTTTTTCACGTAACAGAAGCCGGGGCTTACGGTAACGAAACCCCGGTTTTTTTTCGCCTTCATAAACCCACCTAACCGACCCAACCCCTTGTTTTACTAGGCTTCGCAAAAGTTGGCACGCACCCTGCTATATGTTTGGTACAAGAACAATAACAAGCAATGCACAAGACAATAAAAATAAGACGAATCGACTCACGCACAATAAAAACAAGACGGCGAGAGGCGCAGCTAACTGATTCTTTTGGAGAGGCGTTGTATTTGGGGCTAGCCCCACGACCAGGCCGAGAACAACAAAAAACTGTCCTAAGACAGAGCCTGTACTGGTTGGATCGAAAGATCACTGCAATTCAGCGACCAAAGCAATCCGTTTGCTCTTGGCTCCCGATTGGGAGGGTCATGAAGGAAAAGCTTCATGACGAGGGCACTCAACAAAAATAAAAAGCCCGAAACCAAAAATAAAAATAGAGCATGCAACTACTTCTTGGGGAGCTTCGGCTCCCCTTGTGGTTTCCGCGATTCAAAGAAATCACCCAGCCCCCTGTAGAAGCGAGCGTGCTCGCGAAAAACTCATAGGCGCCGCCTGGGCATCTGATTCCCCGCGTAATCGTTGACGACCATCGCGAGCATACTCGCTCCTACAGGGTCATAACGCGTCGTCCTACACCATCCCCCGACTAAATGCTAGAATCCCCGCCCATCATGCGGTCGTTCTTCTGGTATGGCCGAATATTCCTTCAAACAGTGCATCCCATGCTGAAGAAGCTGTTCCAGTCATTCCGTTCTCCAAAGCGTCATACGCAACACATTCGCAGTACGCCTGAAGTGCTCAACAGCGGCCAACACTCGCTGCAGAAGGCGCAATTCAGCCGTTATGCGGTGAATATCGTCGAACGCCTGCAGAGCGCCGGATACCAGGCCTACCTGGTCGGCGGTTGTGTGCGCGACATGCTGCTGGGTATCACGCCGAAAGACTTCGACGTTGCCACAAGCGCCACTCCAGAACAGGTACGAGCCGAATTTCGCAACGCGCGGATCATCGGTCGCCGATTCAAACTGGTGCACATCCACTTCGGCCGCGAAATCATCGAAGTCGCGACCTTCCGCGCCAATCACCCGCAAAACGAAGAAGAGGAAGACAGCAACCAGTCTTCCCGCAACGAGAGCGGGCGCATTCTGCGTGATAACGTTTACGGCACGCTGGAGGAAGACGCGCAACGTCGCGACTTCACCATCAATGCCCTGTATTACGATCCGGTCAGTGAGCGCATCCTCGATTACGCCAATGGCGTACACGACATCCGCAATCATTTGATCCGTCTGATCGGTGATCCGAAGCAGCGCTACCAGGAAGACCCGGTGCGGATGCTGCGGGCAGTGCGTTTCGCCGCCAAGCTGAATTTCGGCATCGAAAAGCACAGCGCCCAGCCCATCCGTGAACTGGCGCCGATGTTGCGAGAAATCCCTTCGGCCCGCCTGTTCGAAGAAGTGCTCAAACTGTTTCTCTCCGGCCATGCCGCCGATACGTTTGAAATGCTGGTCGACCTGCAACTGTTCGATCCGTTGTTCCCGGCCAGTGCCGAAGCGTTGGAATACAACCCCACGTACACGCACACCTTGATCAGCGAAGCTCTGACAAACACCGATCTGCGGATCAAACAGAACAAACCGGTAACCCCGGCCTTCCTGTTTGCAGCCCTGCTTTGGCCGGCCCTGCCGGCACGCGTCCTGCGCCTGCAAGAACGTGGCATGCCACCGATTCCGGCGATGCAGGAAGCGGCGCACGAGCTGATTGCAGAACAGTGCCAACGCATTGCGATTCCGAAACGCTTCACCATGCCGATCCGCGAGATCTGGGACATGCAGGAGCGCCTGCCACGCCGCAGCGGCAAGCGTGCCGATCTGTTGCTGGACAATCCACGCTTCCGTGCCGGTTACGACTTCTTGCTGCTGCGCGAAAGCGCTGGCGAGCAGACCGACGGTCTGGGCGAGTGGTGGACCGACTATCAGGACGCCAATGAAAGCGAGCGTCGCGACATGATCCGCGACCTCAGTGGCAAAGACGACGGCACCGGGGGGCCGCGCAAACGTCGGCGCAGCGGTGGTTCCAAGCGAAAACGCGCCGCAGGCGCTTCGAGCACCACGGACGAGTAATCCATGGAACGCGTTTATATCGGCATGGGCAGCAACCTGGCTGCACCCGCCGAACAGTTGCGCAGTGCTGTCGAGGCACTGGCGCAGTTACCCCATTCTGAGCTGTTCGGGGTTTCTGCGTTTTACCAGAGCGACTCGCTGCTGCCGGGTCAACCGCGCTACACCAACGCGGTCGCCGCACTCGACAGTACATTGGCGCCGTTGGCGTTATTGGATGCCCTGCAAGCCATTGAAAATGGACAAGGCCGCGAACGCCTTGAACGCTGGGGGCCACGTACGCTGGACCTCGATATTGTGCTGTTTGGTGACCGGTTGATCGACGAGCCGCGCCTCAAGGTCCCGCACTACCATATGCAGGAAAGGGCCTTCGTTCTGTATCCGCTCGCCGAGCTGGCACCGGCGGATCTGCGATTAGCCGATGGCCGGACCCTGGCCGAACTGCTCAAGGCATGCCCGTTCGTCGGCCTGGAGCGACTCCCCCCGAACTGACCCAAATCCCTTGCGCGAGCGGCCTGCTCGCGATGGCGGCAGTACATCCAATATTGGTATGTACTGATCCAGCGCCATCGCTGGCAGGCTCGCTTTTACATTGGTTTGTGGTGAACACAAAAGTGCAACTGGCCGCCGAATCGAACAAACCTGCTGAATCGCATCAGTTACCCCGGTAACACCCCACCCGTAACAATGCGGTAACACACACAATTGACTTCCCTCGTTCTCCTCACGACTATAGGCGTCCCGCTGCCGCCAACACGGCGTTAAAGGGCGCAATCCAGGCCTTAAAAGCACGACAGAAGAACGTGCGCCTGTGTTTATCGAAGAATCACGCGCGTTACTCGCAGTAGTTTCCACAGCGCCTGAATGAGGAACTTTTCATGCCAGCCATCACCCTGACCACCCTGCAAGGTCTCAAGCAAAAAGGTGAAAAGATCACCATGCTGACCTGCTACGACGCGACCTTCGCCCACGCCTGCAATCAGGCGGGAGTCGAAGTGCTGCTGGTGGGCGACTCCCTCGGCATGGTTCTGCAGGGTCACGACAGCACCCTGCCCGTTACCACTGCGGAAATGGCTTACCATGTCGCCTCCGTCAAACGCGGTAACAGCGATGCCTTGATTCTCGCCGACCTGCCTTTCATGGCTTATGCCACCACCGAACAAGCCATGACCAACAGCGCCCTGTTGATGCAGGCCGGTGCGCACATGGTCAAGGTCGAAGGTGCATTGTGGCTGGCCGACTCGATCCGCCTGCTAGCCGAACGCGGCATCCCGGTATGCGCGCACATGGGCCTGACGCCGCAGTCGGTGAACATCCTGGGTGGCTATAAGGTTCAAGGCCGCAACGAAAACCAGGCGCGGCAGATGCGTGCCGATGCAATTTCCCTGGAGCAGGCTGGCGCGGCGATGCTGCTGCTTGAATGCGTACCCAGCGAACTGGCTGAGGAAATTACCCAGGCGGTGAATATTCCCGTGATCGGGATCGGCGCCGGCCATCGCACCGACGGTCAGGTATTGGTCCTGCACGACATGCTGGGATTGTCCATTACCGGCCGCGTACCAAAATTCGTGAAAAACTTCATGACCGGCCAAACCAGTATTGATGCGGCCTTGCGTGCCTATGTGACTGAAGTCAAAGCGGCGACTTTCCCAGGAATCGAACACGGATTTTCTGCATGAACACCGTAAAAACCGTACGCGAACTACGGGCCGCTGTGGCCCGCGCCCGCAACGAAGGCAAGCGCATAGGCTTCGTGCCAACCATGGGCAACTTGCACAGTGGTCACGTGGCGTTGATTACCAAGGCCACCCAACGGGTGGATTTCGTGGTCGCGAGCATTTTCGTCAACCCGCTGCAATTCGGTGCTGGCGAAGACCTCGACAAATACCCGCGCACACTCGCCGCCGACCAGGAAAAACTCCTCGAAGCCGGTTGCGACCTGTTGTTCGCACCCACCGTTGAAGAGATGTACCCCGACGGCATGACGGGCCAGACCCGCGTCAGCGTCCCGCAATTGTCCGAAGGTTTGTGCGGCGCGAGCCGTCCGGGGCATTTCGAAGGCGTGGCGACGGTGGTCAACAAACTGTTCAACATGGTCCAGCCGGACCTGGCGATTTTCGGCCAGAAAGACTTTCAGCAACTAGCCGTGATTCGCGCACTGGTGCATGACTTGAACATGCCGGTCCAGATCATCGGCGAGCCAACCGTGCGCGCGGCCGATGGCCTGGCGCTGTCATCGCGCAACAGCTTCCTGAGCGAAGAACAACGGGCCATAGCGCCGATTGTGTATCGCACGTTGAGCGAGATCGCCGAGTCGATCAAGCAGGGCCGGAGGGATTTCCCGGCGCTGATCGACGCACAAATCAAACAGCTCGAAGCGACGGGTCTGCGTCCGGATTACCTGGAAATTCGCCATGCCCTGACCTTGCACCCGGCAACGGCGGAAGATCGCGACCTCGTGATTCTGGTGGCGGCGTTCCTCGGCACCACGCGGCTGATCGACAACCTGCACCTGAACCTCGACGCGCTCGTCTGAACACGAAAAAACCTGTAGGAGCGAGCTTGCTCCTACAGGGGTTGTGCTGTGCCCACCTGTAATGCATTGCCCCCACCAACCCTTCGGGCCATTTGCCCGCCGACCTGGGAAAGATCCATGCACGCCATCATGCTCAAAGCCAAACTGCATCGCGCCGAAGTCACCCACGCCGTCCTTGATTACGAAGGTTCCTGCGCCATCGACGGTGAATGGCTCGACCTGTCCGGTATCCGTGAGTACGAGCAAATCCAGATTTACAACGTCGACAACGGCGAACGCTTCACCACCTACGCCATTCGAGGCGAAGAAGGCTCGCGCATGATTTCGGTCAATGGCGCGGCCGCGCACAAGGCTAAAGTCGGTGACCGCGTGATCATCTGCGCTTACGCCCACTACAGCGAAGCCGAACTGCTCAACTTCAAGCCGCGCATGCTCTACATGGCGCCAGGCAATGAACTGAGCCACACCAGCAACGCCATTCCGGTCCAGGTCGCCTGATCCGGGCGCTTTCTCCTCCGTTTGTCGGACCGTTCCTAACTTCGATGTTAAAAAAGTACCGGAAACAGGTCAGACAAAGTCAAGACAGATCATGACGCGGGGTTTACTGTATTCGCCCTGCGCCATGAAATCGAATCGTCGCAGTTGACCGGACGCCCACCCACAGCGCTCCGGTATTTTCAGTATTAAAAATGCCGTTCAAGTAAAAAGGAAACCCGCAGCGATGGCGTACTACCGCACCCCTCACGACGTGACCGCTCTGCCCGCCTGGCAAGCGCTGAAAGACCACCGCCAAGCCATGCAGGATTTCAGCATGCGGGAGGCGTTCAATGCCGATCCGCAGCGCTTTACTCAATTCACTCTCAGCAGCTGCGGCCTGTTTCTCGACTACTCGAAGAACCTGATCAACGCCGAGACCCGCAATCTGCTGGTGGGCCTGGCTAACGAAGTCGACCTCAAGGGCGCAATCAAGGCGTTGTTCGACGGCGAAATCGTCAATTCTTCAGAAGGTCGCCCGGCACTCCATACCGCGCTGCGCCGTCCGGTTGGCGACAAGCTGTCAGTCAATGGCGTCAACGTGATGCCTGAAGTGCACAAGGTGTTGAACCAGATCACCGACCTCGTTGGCCGAATCCATGACGGCCTGTGGCGCGGTTACACCGAAAAACCGATCACCGACGTAGTGAACATCGGCATCGGTGGCTCCTTCCTCGGCCCCGAGCTGGTCTCCGAAGCACTGTTGTCCTACGCCCAGAAAGGTGTGCGTTGCCACTATCTGGCAAACATCGACGGCAGCGAATTCCACGAACTGGCCATGAAGCTGCGCGCCGAGACCACGCTGTTCATCGTCTCGTCGAAATCCTTCAACACCCTCGAAACCCTGAAGAACGCCCAGGCCGCCCGTGCCTGGTACCTGGCTCAGGGTGGTTCGGAAGCCGAGCTGTATCGCCACTTCATCGCGGTATCGAGCAACAACGCCGCCGCCGTGGCGTTCGGTATCCGCGAAGAAAACATCTTCCCGATGTGGGACTGGGTCGGTGGACGTTACTCGCTGTGGTCAGCCATTGGTTTGCCGATCGCCCTGGCCATCGGCATGTCGAATTTCAAGGAACTGCTGTCCGGTGCTTACACCATGGACCAACATTTCCAGACCGCGCCGTTCGAACAGAACATGCCGGTGCTGCTGGCCTTGCTCGGTGTCTGGTACGGCAACTTCTGGGGCGCGCAAAGCCACGCGATCCTGCCATACGACCACTACCTGCGTAACATCACCAAGCACTTGCAACAGCTGGACATGGAGTCCAACGGCAAGAGCGTGCGCCAGGACGGCACACCGGTTTCCACCGACACCGGGCCAGTGATCTGGGGCGGCGTTGGTTGCAACGGCCAGCATGCGTATCACCAGTTGCTGCACCAGGGCACCCAACTGATTCCGGCCGACTTCATTGTGCCGATCGTCAGCTTCAACCCGCTGTCCGACCACCACCAGTGGCTGTACGCCAACTGCCTGTCCCAGAGCCAGGCATTGATGTTGGGCAAAACTCTGCCCGAGGCCCAAGCTGAGCTGCGCGAGAAGGGCATGAGCGAAGACGAGGTACAGAAACTCGCCGCGCACAAAGTGATCCCGGGCAACCGACCGAGCAACACCCTGGTGGTTGAACGCATCAGCCCGCGCCGCCTCGGTGCGCTGGTGGCGATGTACGAACACAAAGTCTTCGTGCAAAGCGTGGTCTGGGGCATCAACGCCTTCGACCAATGGGGCGTGGAGCTGGGCAAAGAGTTGGGCAAAGGTGTCTACAACCGCCTGGTCGGCAGCGAAGAAACCCCTGCCGAAGATGCCTCGACACAAGGCCTGATCAACTACTTCCGCGGTCGTCACCGCGGATGATTTGACGGTGCGGCAGTAATGCCCTCCTCTGTAGGAGCGGGCTTGCCAGCGAAGACGGTGTGTCAGTCCGATAAATATTGACTGATCCACCACTTTCGCTGGCAAGCCAGCTCCTACGAGGGTCGTACCGCTCCCCTCTTGAACCCATTGACCTCTCGGCGCATCTTTATCCTTGTCGCAAAACAAGAATAAGGAACCGTCATGTTCGATATCAGCACGTTCCCCAAAGCCGATGCCGTCCGCCGGGCTGCACAATTGAGTCAAGACGACTACCACCGCCTCTACCGCCAGTCCATCGAACACCCCAGCACCTTCTGGGCCGAACAGGCCACACGCTTCCTCGACTGGAGCGCGCCGTGGGACACCGTCCAGCGCTATAACCTGAAAACCGGCGAAGCCAGCTGGTTTGCTGGTGGCAAGTTGAACGTCAGCTACAACTGTATCGACCGCCATTTGCAACAGCGCGGCGACCAGGTCGCAATCATTTGGGAAGGCGACGACCCTGCCGACTCCCTCTCGATCACCTACAAAACACTGTATGAAAATGTCTGTCGCCTGGCCAATGTGCTGAAAAGCCGAGGGGTGAAAAAAGGCGATCGCGTGTGCATCTACATGCCTATGATTCCGCAAGCGGCTTTCGCCATGCTCGCCTGTACCCGCATTGGCGCGGTGCACTCGGTCGTATTCGGGGGCTTCTCGCCTGACTCCGTACGCGACCGCATTCTCGACGCCGACTGCCAGACCGTCATCACCGCCGACGCCGGCGTTCGGGGCGGCAAACCCGTACCGCTCAAAGAGAAAGTCGACAAGGCGCTGCAAAGTTGTCCGAATGTCAGCACCGTCATCGTCGTCGAGCACACCCACAGTGAAGTCGAATGGATCGAAGGCCGTGACATCCGGTATCACCAGGCGCTACGAGACGCCAGCGCCGATTGCCCGCCCGAGCCGATGGACGCCGAGGATCCGCTGTTCATCCTCTACACCTCCGGCAGCACCGGCAAACCCAAAGGCGTACTGCACACCACCGGCGGCTACTTGCTACAGGCGACGATGACCTTCAAATACGTGCTGGACTACCGCGACGGCGAAGTCTTCTGGTGCACCGCCGATGTCGGCTGGGTCACGGGCCACAGCTACATCGTCTACGGCCCGCTAGCCAACGGCGCGACCACGCTGATCTTTGAAGGCGTGCCGAGTTACCCCAGCACTTCACGCTTCTGGCAGGTGATCGACAAGCACAAGGTGAACATTTTCTACACCGCCCCGACCGCTTTGCGCTCCCTGATGAGAGAAGGCCCGGAACCCTTGAAGCAAACGTCAAGGGCCAGCGTCAGGCTGCTCGGCACCGTCGGCGAACCAATCAACCCGGAAGCGTGGGAATGGTATTTCCACGCCGTCGGCGAAGAGCGTTGCCCGATTGTCGATACCTGGTGGCAGACCGAAACCGGCGGCATCATGCTCAGCCCGCTGGTCAGTGCGCAACGAATCAAACCTGGCTGCGCCACGCAACCGATGTTCGGCGTGCAACCGGTGTTGCTCGACGAACAGGGTAAGGAAATCAAAGGCGCCGGTAGCGGCGTGCTGGCGATCAAATCCAGCTGGCCCGCGCAAATCCGCAGCGTCTACGGTGACCCGCAGCGCATGGTCGACACCTACTTTAAACCTTACCCCGGCTACTACTTCACCGGCGATGGCGCGCGACGCGATGAAGATGGCGACTACTGGATCACCGGACGCATCGACGATGTGATCAATGTGTCCGGCCACCGCATCGGCACCGCCGAAGTCGAAAGCGCCCTGGTGCTGCACGACAGCATCGCCGAGGCTGCCGTGGTCGGTTACCCCCATGACGTCAAGGGCCAGGGCATCTATGCCTTCGTCACCCCCATGAATGGCGTCGAGCCCGACGATGAACTGAAGAAGGAGCTGTTGGCTTATGTCAGCAAAGAGATCGGCAGTTTCGCCAAACCGGACTTGATCCAATGGGCGCCGGCCTTGCCGAAAACCCGTTCGGGCAAGATCATGCGGCGTATTCTGCGCAAGATCGCCTGCGGTGAACTCGACACCCTGGGCGACACTTCGACCCTTGCCGACCCAAGCGTGGTACAAGGCCTGATCGATAAACGCCTGAATCAATAACGTACTGCCTTGCGTAGGAGCGAGTTCACTCGCGATGGACTCAAACGCACCGCGTATCCTCACGTCCATCGCGAGCATGCTCGCTCCTACAGGTTCATTATGGAATTCATCCGCACCCGCATCGAAACCCAGATCATGAGCCTGACCGGTTTATCCCTCGGCAAGCTCGATCTGGAAAATCCTAAGGGCGACCCTGGCCTGTTCGGACCCGATTCGGTGAGCTGGCAAGTCCACGGCGACTTCAGCAGCATGCTGATCGGGGGCATCAGTGCCTTGATGCTGCAAGCCCTGCATCCGCTGGCGCTGGCCGGGGTCTGGGACCATTCGAATTTTCGCGAGGACATGCTCGGGCGCCTGCGGCGCACCGGGCAATTCATCTCCGGCACGACCTTCGGCTCACGCCAGGACGCCGACTGGCTGATCGAAAAAGTGCGCACCATTCACCTGCAAGTGACGGGCACGGCGCCGGATGGGCGCCCTTACGCGGCCAGCGATCCGGACCTGCTGACCTGGGTACACGTCGCGGAAGTCAGCAACTTTCTCGCCGCGCACCTGCGCTATCGCAATCCACACTTGTCCCTCGCGGATCAGGATCGCTATTACGCCGAAATTGCCTTGGTCGCCGAACGGCTCGGCGCCCGAGATGTGCCCCGCTCGCGGCAAGAAATTCGCGACTACCTTGAACGCATTCGCCCGCAACTGTTGTGCGATGAACGCAGTCGTGAAGTGCTGCGCCTGCTATTGAATGCTCCCTCCCCCAGCCGCCTGGCCAAGCCTTTCGGCGGGTTGATGATGCAGGCCGGGATAGATTTGCTGCCGGACTGGGCCAGCGACATGCTCGGCGTCAGCCAGAACCCGTTGCAACGCAAACTGATCCGCGCCAGCGTCAATCGCAGTGCGCCGATGTTGCGCTGGGCGGTACGCAATGGCTCGGTGCAACGTGCCAGGCGGCGGATGGGCCTGTAGGAGCTGGCTTGCCAGCGATAACCAAAATGCGGATTGTCAGATAAGCTGTGTTGCGGCCTTCGCTGGCAAGTCGCAAGGCCGCATCGCAGCGCCTACAGGTTGCGCTCCAAACTGTTAAACTCCCGCGCCCAAATCCTCCAGCAAGGCGCCCAGCATGTCTTCCTTGAATCAGGCGCTGCGCGCCGCCCTCGAACATCGCCAGGACCTGCTTGCCGAACTGCATCAGCAGGGCACCGATTGCTACCGCCTGTTCCATGGCAGCCAGGAAGGCGCCGGTGGCCTGACCATCGACCGCTACGGGCCGCAATTGCTGGTGCAGAGTTTCCACCAGCCGCTGGAACGCGAGGCGCTGCTGCAATTGCACCAAGCGATCAATCAACACCTGGGCCTCGACTTGCTGCTGGTCTACAACGACCGTTCCCGTGGCAACTCACGCATCGACCGCGAAGACATCGTGTACCGTGCCGACGATGCCGCCCTGCAAGACCTGGTCGGTCACGAGTGGGGCCTCAATTACCGGGTTCGCGGGCGTCATGCCGGTCAGGACCCGCTGCTGTTTCTCGACCTGCGCAATACACGCGGTTGGGTCAAGGATCACAGCAAGAACAAAAGCGTATTGAACCTGTTTGCGTATACCTGTGGCGTCGGCCTCAGCGCCGCGGCCGGTGGCGCAAGCGAGGTATGCAACCTCGACTTCGCCGAAGGCAACCTGGCGGTGGGTCGGGAAAACGGCCTGCTGAACCCGCAGTTGCCGACCATGTCATTCATCCAGTCCGATTACTTCCCGGCGATTCGCCAATTGGCCGGACTGCCGATCAGCCAGCGTCGCGGGCAAAAACTCCCGAGCTATCAACGCCTGGAGCAACGTCAGTACGACCTGGTGTTGCTCGACCCACCAGCCTGGGCCAAGAGTGCTTTTGGTACCGTCGATCTGCTGCGCGACTATCAGAGCCTGCTGAAACCGGCGCTGCTGACTACCGCTGACAACGGCGTGCTGATCTGCTGCAACAACCTGGCAAAGGTCAGCATGGACGATTGGCGCGAGCAGGTCCTGCGCTGCGCCGAGAAGGCCGGGCGGCCCGTTCGGGAGTGGACGGTGATGAAACCGGGTGCCGATTTCCCGTCGGCGGATCAACAGCCGCCTCTGAAAACGCTTATTTTGCAGCTGTAAACTGACGTCGGATAAATCTGAAGTTTCCTGAATCGGGCGATTCCTTCGGAACCGTAATCGCATGCCATACTCCAAGGCACTCCGATTCAGACAGATGAAGCCACACATGCCCAAAGGATTGATTCGCGCCATCGGCGCCTTGTTGACTGCTCTGGCCCTCTACAGCTTGCTGGGCTTTCTGATCTTGCCGGGAATTGCGCTGCGCGTAGCCAATCAGCAACTGGCCAATTACGCCACCATGCCCGCCACGATTCAGCGGATCGAACTCAATCCGTTCAGCCTTGAACTGACGGTCTGGGGCTTGAACATCGGCGAACCTGGCAAGGAACACGTAGGCTTCGAACGCCTATACGCTAACCTGCAGATCGACAGCCTCTGGACCAAGGCACTGCACCTGTCCGATGTTGAACTGGACAAAGCCAAGACAGAAATCCTGTTCGCCAAGGACGGCAAGCTCAATCTGCTCGGCTTGTTCAAGGTGCCCGCCAGTGAGCCGACGCCGACTGACCCGGACGCCAAGCCGTTTCCGTTGCGCATAGAGCGGATCAAATTCGCTGGCGGCGCCGTGCATTTCGAAGATGCCCGCCCCAGCGAGCCCATCGAATTCCTCTACGACACACTCGATTTCGAGCTGAAAAACCTCAGCACCCTGCCCGAAGACAGCGCCGACATGACCTTGGTGGCTATCGGCCCCAACGGCGGACAGATCGACTGGACCGGCAACTTCAGCCTTATCCCGCTCGCCTCCGAAGGTAAGCTGAAAATCACCGATGGCAAGATGAAAGCCTTCTGGCCCTATGTACGCGACGCCGTGCCGCTGGACCTCGAAAGCGGCATTCTCAGCGTCAGCACCGACTACAAACTCAACCTGTCCAAGGAAACCGAACTGCTGTTGAGTAACGTCTCGGCCACCATCGCCCCTTTCGCCATCAAGGCCCCAGACGGGCGTCCGCTGGTGAAGCTTGCGCGTCTGGACGTCAGTGAAACCACTGTGGACCTGGCGAAGCAGCAAGTAGTGGTCGGCAAGATCCGCAGCAACAAGCTGGAAACCTGGGCAGCGCTGGAGTCCGATGGCCAGCTCGACTGGCAGAAACTCTTCGCCAGCCAGCCAGCCAAACCGGTGGCCAAAGCCAAGGCTGACGCCGAACCCGCCACCGCACCTGCCTCCGCCGATTCGCCAAAACCCGAACCCACCGCGCCGAGCAAACCGTGGCAAGTGCTGCTCAAGGATGTGCAACTGCGCGATTACAAGGTGCATCTGGCGGATCGCAAGGCGCAACCTGCCGTGGAGCTGGAGCTGGCACCGCTAAATATCGATCTGGAAGGATACGACAGCCTCAATGGCTCGCCCTTCAAGCTCAGGCTCGATACCGGCGTAGGCAAACAAGGCAAGATCACGGCCGATGGCGAAGTCAACCTGGCACCGGTCAGCGCCAGACTGAATGTCCAGACCAAGGACATCGACCTGCGTGTCGCGCAGTCCTACATCAACCCATTCATTCGCCTGGAACTGCGCAGCGGCATGCTCGGCAGCGATCTGGCGGTCAACCTCAAGAGCACCGAACCGCTGGCTTTGAGCGTCACCGGCCGCGCCCGGATCGATCAGTTGCATACGCTGGACACCCTGAAAACCCGAGACTTCCTCAAATGGCAACAAGTGGTGGCCGAGGGTCTGAATTATCAGCACGGCGATAGCCTTTCGATCGACAGGATCAATCTGCTGCAGCCTTACGCGCGTTTCATGATCAACGATGACCGCACCACCAATATCGATGACCTGCTGATCCCCCAACCGGCCGATTCCGCTACCAAGACGACCACCGCCCAACCTGCCAGCAAAGACAAACCGTTGGGCATCCACATCGGTGGCATTTTCATCAATGATGGTTCGGCCAACTTCGCCGACTTCAGCCTGACACCGAATTTTGCGACCGCGATCCAGCAGCTCAACGGTCAGATTGGCACCATCGACAGCCGCCAGCCGAAACCGGCCAGTGTAGACGTCAAAGGCAAGGTAGATCGCTATGCGCCAGTGACCATCAAGGGCGCGGTCAACCCGTTCGACCCGATGGCCAGCCTCGACATCGCAACCAGCTTCAAACGCGTCGAATTGACCACGCTGACACCTTACTCGGGCAAGTTCGCCGGTTACCGCATCCGCAAGGGCCGACTCAACCTGGACCTTCATTACCGGATCACCAAGGGTCAGCTCAAGGCCGACAACAAAGTGGTGGTCGAGCAACTGCAACTGGGTGAAAAAGTCGACAGCCCGGACGCCGTAAGCCTGCCATTGAAGCTGGCCATTGCCCTGCTCAAGGACGTCGATGGCAAGATTTCCATCGAATTGCCCGTCACCGGCGACCTGAACAATCCACAGTTCAGCGTCATGCCGATTGTCTGGCAAACCCTGCGTAACCTGATCGTCAAAGCGGCGGCAGCGCCATTCAAGTTGATCGGCGGGTTGGTCAGTGGTGGCGGTTCGGAAGACCTGGGCACCGTCTCGTTCGCAGCGGGGTCCAGCGAATTGAGCAAGGATGCCGAAGGCGCGTTGGACAAACTGGCCAAGGCCCTCAAGGAGCGTCCGGCCCTGCGCCTGGAAATCGAAGGCACCGCCGCCAAGAGCAGCGATGGTCCGTTGATTGCCGAGCAACGCCTGGAACGGGAATACCAGTACAACTACTACAAAATGCTCCAGCGTCGTGGCGACAAGGTTCCCGCGCAGGCCTCATTGCTGGAAGTACCGGACAGTGAAAAGGGTCCCCTTCTGGAAGGCATCTTCCGCACTCGCCTTAAGACGCAACCAGCGCCGGAGTGGGAGGACTTGGGCAAGGAAGAACGCACCGCAAAAATGCGTGCCGAAGTGATCAAGTTCTGGAGTTCCAGTGATGTGCTGTTACGTCAACTCGGCCAGGAACGCGCCAGCAGCATCAAGGATTACCTGGTCGACAAGGGCCAGCTGGAAGATGACCGGGTGTACTTTATCGATGCCAACCTGGGCGAGGCGCAAAGTGACGGCCGGGTGATAACACCGTTGCATCTGGATGCGGAGTGAAAGCCCAGTCTTGCAACTGACGATCAATGTAGGAGCGAGCTTGCTCGCGATGGCTGACTGACATTCAACACAAATATTGAATGAAAGACCGCTTTCGCGAGCAAGCTCGCTCCTACAGGAATCATGTTGATTCCCCAAAAAACAGGCCCCGGCACGAATGCGCGGAGCCTGTGGTGGCCAAATCCTTATGGCCGGTCGCATGAACTCTTCAAAGGCGACAGACGTATGACTTTTCCCGTCTGCCGCAACTTCTCCCGGTCCAGGCGAGAAGCCTTGCCTTACTCGGCTTTCAGGCCGTCAGCGGAAACCGCTTTGACGCCTTCGATTTTCTTGGTGATCGCCACTGCGGTATCTTTCTGGGATTTAGTGACCGCTACGGTGGACGACAGGGATACAACACCCTTGTTGGTTTCGACTTTGATGTCGGTGCCTGGAATGCCTTTTTCGGTCATCAGGTCACTTTTGACTTTGGTGGTGATCCAGGTATCGGAAGTGTCCTGTTTCATTTCGGTCACTTCACCGGTAGCCAGCACCATTGGCGATTGGGATGCCTGGCTGGTTTGAGCGAATGCAGCATTGGCCATGGTCAGGGTCAGCGCGGTAGCAGCAGCGGCAGTGATAGCGAACTTCTTCATACGAGTAACTCCTGTTTTTCGGAAAAGTCTGCCGGGTGTCATGTCGGCAGGGTTGTCTGGAGTATTGCGAACGCTGTGCCAACTTTTCGATTAGATAAAAAACTATAAAAATCAATAAGTTATAGAATTTCAATTTTCCCGGAATCATGCAAAATGCATGAGTAGCAAAAACACTGCATGCAAGTTGCAGGTTTGAAGAAAGTTCCTAAGCTCATGAATTTTTTGAGCTTTTTTTAGTAAATGACATGAGTTCTCGACATGCGATTGCTCACACTTGTGCAGGAGCGAGCTCGCTGCGGGCGGCGTTGCGACTATGGACTCGAGAACTCCGCGCTTAGCCAGTAAATACGCGTTATCGTTAACGACCATCGCTAGCTGGCTCGCTCCTACAGGGTACTGCGTCAGGTTGCAGAACCGATGCAACCCTTAGGCACGTAATCCTGCGACACGGTACTCGCGCAGGACCAGCCGGTGGTGCCGTTGCGGGTCAGGGTGATGGTTTTGCCTTGTACCTGACCGGGCGCATTCTGTAGCGTGCAAACAATTTTGCCGTCACCCGACTCGGCAGTGGCTGTCACCGTCAGTGCACAGTTGCTGGTCGAGGTCCCGCCTCCCGGGACCACGTTTTCGGTAGCGGGTGTACCGCCCTGATTGATCACATCCTCGAAAGGCACCTTCATCGCGGAAATTTCGGCCAGTCCGGCCGTGACTTTGGCTCGGGCCTGATACTTGGAATACATCGGCAAAGCAAAGGTGGCCAGGATCCCGATGATTGCCACCACGATCAGTAGCTCGATCAGAGTAAAACCTTTGTGATTGTTCATAGCAAAACTCCGTGCATGAGTGGAAATCTCATGATCTGACCTTGGGGGAGCACAGCTTGTGCCAAGGCTCTGCCCTCGTGTTTTCAAGGGATGCGACCCGTGCGAAGCACTTTCCTACCCTCAGGATCCGCACTATCTGACGCTTTTTGTCACCTGACCGACGCGGGTTGGGCTTCGCCCGTTGACTAGGCTATAAGTCTCGCGAGGCAGTTCGACTAATCGAGTCACCAAGGGCAGAACATGGCGGTCAAGGCAGCAAAAATCAGTGTCTATACGTGGGAAGGTACAGACCGCAAAGGCAGCAAAGTCACCGGCGAGCTCAACGGGGCGAACCCGGCACTGATCAAGGCGCAATTGCGCAAGCAGGGCATCACGCCCGCCAAGGTACGCAAGAAACCACCGTCACTGTTCAGCATCGGCAAACGCATCAAAGCCCACGACATTGCCCTGTTCACCCGGCAAATGGCGACCATGGTGAAGGCCGGCGTGCCGTTATTGCAGTCGTTCGACATCATCGCCGAAGGCTTCGATAACCCGGCCATGCGCAAAATGGTGGATGAGCTGAAACAGGACGTTGCAGCGGGCAACAGCTTCGCCGCGGCCCTGCGCAGGAAACCTCAGTATTTCGATGATCTCTACTGCAACCTGGTCGACGCTGGCGAACAGGCCGGCGCCCTGGATACCTTGCTGGAACGCGTTGCGACCTATAAGGAAAAGAGCGAGCGCCTCAAGGCCAAGATCAAGAAGGCCATGACCTATCCTCTGGTGGTGGTATTGGTCGCGGCCATTGTCACCGGGATTCTCCTGGTCAAAGTGGTGCCGCAGTTCGAATCCGTGTTCAAGGGCTTTGG
The DNA here is from genome assembly GCF_034008315.1 of Pseudomonas sp. P8_241. Lineage (NCBI taxonomy): Bacteria > Pseudomonadati > Pseudomonadota > Gammaproteobacteria > Pseudomonadales > Pseudomonadaceae > Pseudomonas > Pseudomonas sp. P8_241. The sequence goes on from NZ_CP125377.1 coordinate 5,699,791, forward strand.
CGCCGAACTGCCGGCGTTCACGGTGATGGTCATCAGCCTGTCGCAGTTCATGCAGGCTTGGTGGTGGGCGGTGCTGGGCGCACTGCTCGTTGCGATCTTCGGTATGCGCCACGCGCTCAAGGCATCCCGGGTTTTTCGCGAACGAGTGGACGCCTGGCTCCTCAACCTGCCGCTGGTGGGCAGCCTGATGTACAAGTCCGCCGTGGCCCGGTTCGCCCGCACCCTGTCGACGACCTTCGCTGCTGGCGTCCCATTGGTGCAAGCCTTGGGGTCCGTGGCCGGTGCCACCGGTAACGTCGTGTTCAAACGCGCCGTGCTGCGCATCAAGCAAGACATCGCAACCGGCATGCAATTGAATTTTTCCATGCGCACCAGCGGAGTCTTTCCGAGCATGGCGATCCAGATGACCGCCATCGGCGAAGAGTCCGGCACGCTGGACGCTATGCTCGACAAGGTCGCCGGCTTCTATGAGGACGAGGTCGATAACCTGGTCGATAACCTCACCAGTCTGATGGAGCCATTCATCATGGTGGTACTGGGTGTTATCGTCGGCGGACTGGTAGTTGCGATGTACCTGCCCATCTTCCAACTCGGCTCAGCGATCTGACATGCCCTTGAACGAAATTCTGATGCTCCATCCGCTGGCTTTTGTCGTCATCGCCGGGGTGATCGGCCTGTTGGTCGGCAGCTTCCTCAATGTGTTGATCTGGCGCTTGCCTAAAATGCTCGAACGCGACTGGCGCCTGCAAGCCCATGACATTCTCGGGCTCCCCGCCGAAACACCGTTGCGGACCTACAACCTGATGCTGCCGCATTCCGAGTGTCCGCACTGCGGTCACCGGATCCGTGCCTGGGAAAACATTCCTGTGCTCAGTTTTGTATTTCTGCGCGGACGCTGCTCCGCCTGCACGACACCGATCAGCAAGCGCTATCCACTCACCGAACTGGCTTGCGGCCTGTTGTCGGCCTTCATTGCCTGGCACTTTGGTTTTGGTTGGGCGGCCTGCCTGGTGCTGATCCTGACCTGGGGCTTGCTGGCGATGAGCCTGATCGACGCCGGGCATCAGATTTTGCCGGACGTGCTGGTGCTGCCATTGATGTGGCTGGGATTGATCGTCAACAGCTTCGGCCTGTTCGTGCCCTTACAAGAAGCCCTGTGGGGCGCAATCGCTGGCTACACAGCGCTGTGGGTGGTGTTCTGGCTGTTCAAGCTGATCACGGGCAAGGACGGCATGGGTCACGGCGATTTCAAGCTGTTGGCCATGCTGGGCGCTTGGGGAGGCTGGCAAATCCTGCCGTTGACCATCCTGTTGTCGTCACTGGTGGGGGCCATCATCGGGTTGGTCAGCCTGCGTCTGCGCCACGCAAAAACCTCAACTCCGATCCCTTTCGGCCCCTATCTGGCAATTGCCGGCTGGATTGCCTTGCTCTGGGGTGGTCAAATAACCGACTTCTATTGGCAGTTTGTCGGTTTGAAATGAATACCCCTGTGGAAAAACCCTGGATTCTCGGCCTGACCGGCGGTATCGGCAGCGGCAAAAGCGCGGCCGCCCAACACTTCATCGACCTGGGCGTGCACGTGGTCGACGCCGATCACGCTGCCCGCTGGGTCGTGGAGCCGGGTCGTCCGGCACTGGTGCAAATCGCTGAACACTTTGGCCCCGGCGTGCTGCAGGCCGATGGGCAATTGGACCGCGCCGCCTTGCGCAAGCTGATTTTTGAAGTCCCGGATGAGCGCCTTTGGCTGGAGGCCTTGCTGCATCCGCTGATCGGCGAGGAGATTGCCCATCACCTGGCGCTGGCAAAATCACCCTATGCGATCCTGGTTTCGCCCCTTCTCATCGAGTCCGGACAGTACGCCATGACTCAGCGAGTGCTGGTCATCGATGCCCCCGAGCAGCTCCAGATCGAACGCACATTGCGGCGTGACCAGACCAGCGAACAGCAAGTCCAGGCGATCCTCAAGGTGCAGTCCAGCCGCCACGATCGCGTGAGCCATGCCAACGACGTCGTGGTCAATGACCGCGACCTTGCCTGGTTGCACAGCGAGGTCGAACGCCTGCATCACTTTTATCTTTCTTTGCGTGGAGGCCAGTCATGAGCCAACCAACAACCGTCGAATGCCCAACCTGTGGCGCCCCCGTGGAATGGACCGCCGAGAGCAAGTTCCGGCCATTCTGCTCCGACCGCTGCAAGCTGATCGACCTGGGCGCCTGGGCATCCGAAGAACACAAGATTCCGGTGGCGCCCGATGCCGAGGACGAAATGTTCAGCGGCGATTTCGACCCGCGGCATTGATCCATCGAATCGGCGATTCCAGGTTTTGACGTGAATCAGGACTTGGGATCGTCGTCCTTCCACGGCGCCGAGAGATAGCGCGTGCGGTTGAATGTCTCGAGCCACTCGGGGCTGAATACCACCAGCGCACTGACGATCATGCCGTTGATGAACGCTTCAGGAAAAATGATCAGCCACAGGTATCCGACGAAATCCTCCAGCCAGTACGGCATCTCGAAACGCTCATCGAACCATAACAACCAAAGCGCCAGCAGCAGGCACAGCAACGCCGACAGTGCGGCGGCGAAGAAACCGGACACGAAGATATACACAAAGGGATTTCGTGGCTGCGCACGCTCCACCAGAAGGGCGCAGCACTCCGTGACCAGCACCGGAAGCGCAATCAACAGCGCGCCATTGACCCCAACCGCCGCCAGATCCTGTCGGCCAAGCAACACCAGCCCCATTTGCGCCACCAACCCGCCGACCAGCGCCAGCGGCCAGTCCAACAGCAGTGTCACCGCCGTCATGCCGATGAAGTGGTATGACACGCCAGTATCGAAGTCACGCCGTACCAGCCACAACAGAAACAGCGCAAACACTGTTCCGAACAGCAAATGCTGACGTCGGCTATCGGTGAACAATTCAACCCACGGTGCGCGGCTGATCGCCCAGATCAACACCGGCACGTAGATCAGCCAGCCGACCGCAAGGGTTTGCGATGACAGCAACTCTGCACCGATCATGGCTACGCGCGCCTCCCAGGCGAAGAACAACAGACACTCAGTCTACACCGCCGCTGGCCCGCCCTTCGACTTCAAGCCCAATGCCGCGGATCGTTCATCACTGCCTCATGTTCGGCGAACACCTTCGGCAGTTCAGACTTGAGAAAGTCCACCCAGGTGCGCACCTTGGCATCGAGAAAACGCCGCGACGGATACAGTGCATACACATTGCGTTCGCGCAGGCGCCATGCCGGTAACACGCGCAGCAAAGTGCCGTCGCTCAAGGGCCGCGTCGCGGTGTAGAACGGCAGCAGGCTGATGCCCATGCCCGCCTCCGATGCCTTGACCATCGACTCGGCGACATTGCACTGAAAGGTCTTGGCCGGGCTGACGGCAAGCTCGCCGTGCTCGTCCTGGAACAGCCATTGATCGCTGTACAATGGGTCGAGCATGCGCAGGCATTGGTGATCGTTCAGCGCCAACGGCTGCTGCGGCACGCCCCGGCGTTGCAGATAGCCCGGGGAGGCGCAGGGTACGCTGTAGATCTGTCCGATGGCCTGCGCAACCATTTGCGAGTCGGCCAATTCGGCAGCGATCGAAATCACCACATCGTGCCCCTCCTCCAGCGGATCGGGATTGCGCTGCGACAAGGTCAGCTCGAACACCACATCGGGATAAAGCTCACTGTAGCGGGCGATCAAGGGTGTGAGCAGCACGCCCAGGCCGGTCATGCTGTGCACCCGCAGGCGTCCGGCCGGATTGATATGAGCGCCACGGGCCTCGGCCGTTGCCTCGTCCATGGCTTCGACAATTTGCCGACTGCGCAACAAAAAGCGTTCACCGGCTTCGGTCAGGCTCAGGCGCCGTGTGGTGCGGTGCAGCAGGCGCGCCTGTAGATGTTCCTCCAGATCCGCCACCAGTCGAGATACCTGTGCGGTCGACAAATCCAGTGCATCGGCGGCCCCGGTGAAACTGGCGCAATCGACAACGCGCATGAATACACGCAGGTTGTTAAGCACATCCATAAACCCTCCCCCGGGCGGTGACTGTTACGTTTTATGTAAGGCTGCATCCGCCGTTCACCCCTTTATCCGTCGGTGGCGAAGACTAAAATTCAAACATCAGAACCGACACGGAGCACACCATAATGAAAACGTTGATCAGCCTGTTGCTGACCGTCATCGCCACCTCGGCCATGGCCGCCGACAACGAACCTCTCGCGGTCCTGTACAACCCTGCGCAGCCGCTGGACATCGCCAAAGTTGTTTCCGTGTCGAACACGGCGACCGCGTGCGGGGTCGTACCGGCGACCATGGAGTATATCGATCATCAGGGCCAGACCCATCGCGTGACCTACAACGTCATGGGTGATTGCACCAGCAACCTGTGATCAATGGCTCACAGCAAGGTCCACGTGTAGCTGAGGATCAAGCGGTTCTCGTCGATATCACTGCGGTAGTTTGAGCGCGCCATCGCGTTGCGCACACGGATGCCAAGGCCTTTGAGGCTGCCGCTCTGCAACACATAGCCAATGTCCAGGTCACGCTCGCGGTCCTTTCCTTCATAGCCCTTTCCGGTATCGACGTTATTGCCGCTGATGTAGCGCACGGTGCTGGTCAGCCCCGGGACACCGAGCGCGGCGAAGTCATAGTCGTAGCGGGCCTGCCAGGAACGTTCATCGGTGAAGGCGAACTCGTAGGTCGGCACTTCGTTGCCCAATGGCGAGATGTTGGCAAACACCCGGGGGAACGCGCTGTCGCCAAACATGCCTTGATAGCCGACGTAAAACGTATGGCCACCCCGCTTGGCCGACAGCAACGAGAAGAACGCCTGGTTGTCGATGTTGCCCAGCAGCTTTTTGCCGTCCTCTCGCGAGTCGAAATAACCGAGGTTCGCACCGAGGGTCCAGTCCCCCACCGGCTCGCTGTGCTTGAGACCGAAAAACCGTTGGCTGTAGATATCTTCCAGTTGCCCATACCAGGCGCTGACCGAGCTGCGCTTGTCGTTGAAGGCATAGTCGGCGCCTGCGAAATTGAAACCGTCACTGCTGACCTGGCGCTGCGGCACATGTCCCAGCATCGCTTGCATTTTTTCGTCGCCGGCCTCATTGCGCAGGCTGGTCGAGCTCAAATGACCACCCTGCAAGGTCAGGCCGTTGATCTCGCTGGAGGTGATGCTTGCGCCCTGATAACTCGGCGGCAGCAGGCGAATATCGCTGAACACCAGCACGGGCAGGTTGGGTTGCAACTCACCGACTTTCAGCTCGGTCTTGGAGTAGCGCATCTTCAACGCGCCTTCCAGACGGCTGTAGTTGTCCGCCGCGCGGCCGTCGTCCTGCACCGGCAGCAAACCGGTATTGACCCGGTCCGGGCTGCTATCGAGCTTGAGGCCGAGCAAGCCGATGACGTCCACCCCAAACCCGAGGGGGCCCTGGGTGTATCCGGACTTCACGTTGAGGATGAAACCCTGAGCCCACTCTTCAGCCTTCGACTGCTGGTTGGCGCCGACGATGTCTGAATAGTCGCGACTGAAGTAATAATTGCGCGCCTGCAACGTCGCGGTGGTGTCTTCGATAAAGCCTTTTTCGGCGGCCATCGCGCCCGTGGAAAAACTCGAGACGACAGCCAGGGACAACGCCGAACCGGTTGTTGGGAGAATCTGTTTCATCGTTTTTCTCTTATTGTTATTGATCGACAGGTTGAAGGACTTCAGTTGCAGTGGATTTGCGAGTGGGAACGGGACGACGGGCGCTCAACAGCACATGGGTGACCATGCCGAAAATCAGCCCCCAGAACGCTGCGGACAAACCGAACAACGACATGCCGCAAGCCGTGACCAGAAAGGTCACCAGCGCGGCTTCTCGATCGCTCGGCACCGCCATCGCGCCCGTCAACGCGCCGGCAATGGCGGCGAACAAAGCAAGGCCGGCCAGCGCCGCAATCAACTCTTTGGGGAACGCTGAAAACAGCGAGACCAGCGTGGCGCCGAAGATCCCCAGCAGCAGGTAACACAGGCCGCCGACGACCCCGGCCACGTAGCGTTTGCGAGGATCTTCGTGGCATTCGCGACCGGCGCAGATCGCCGCGGTGATTGCCGCCAGGTTCAGTCCATGGCAACCGAACGGCGCCAGCAGTGCCGTGCCCAGCGCGCTACTGGCGATAATCGGGCTTGCTGGTGTTGGGTAACCACTGGCTCGCAGCACCGCCATGCCGGGCACGAACTGACCGGTCAGCGCCACCATCACCAGTGGCAATGCGATGTTCAGGATCGCCCCCAGGCTAAACTCGGGGGTGATCCACACCGGCGTGGCCAGGCCGATCACCAGCGCGTCACGATGCAAATCACCGGTGAACGCGGCAATCGAACAGCCAACCAGCAGCACCATCATCACTGCATAACGCGGCATCACCCGCTTGCAGATCAGGTAGCAGGCAAACATCGCCAGGACCAGCAACGGCTTGCGCTGCATCGACACGAACAAGCCGGTGCCGAAGCTGAACAGGATCCCCGCCAGCATCGCCGCCGCGATGGCAGCGGGCAGCTTGCTGATGATCCGGTCGAAAGCACCCGAGATGCCAACCACGAAAATGATCAGGCTGCTGACCAGATAAGCTCCAACCGCCTCGGCCATGGAAATGTCCGGCAATAGCGTCACCAGCAATGCCGAGCCCGGCGCCGACCAGGCGATGATCACCGGAACGCGGTAGCGCAGGCTCAAACCGATACCGAGCACAGCGCTACCAATGGAGATTGCCCAGATCCAGGACGACAACACTTCCCGCGAAAGATGAGCCGCTTCTGCCGCCTGAAAGATGATCACCAACGGGCCGGCATAGGAAATAACCGTGGCAATGAACCCAGCCACAGCGGCTGACAACGAGAAGTCCTGGAAAAACGCTTTCATGTTTCAGGCACCCGTCGCTGACAACGCTGGGTTGACACCAGCAGCGCTGCGTCGGCTGCTGATGGCGAACACAGTCATGGCCAGGGCCGCCACCGCACCGGGCAAGGCAAACGCCATGAAGTTAAGTTGCAAGGGCAGACTGATCCCGAGCAAGGCACCACCCAGCAGCGGACCGACGATGGCCCCGTTGCGCCCAATGCCCGACGCCCAGCCCAGGCCGGTAGAGCGAATCGTCATGGAATAAAACTGCGCGGCGCAGGCGTACAAAAGAATCTGCGAGCCAATGGTGGTCGCACCCGCAATGGCGATCAGCAGGTACAACACCGGCATCGGGCTGTTGAAGCCCAACAGCGTGATCGATACCGCCGCCATGGCGAAAAACACCGCCAGCACTCTCGGCAGATTGAGTTTGTCGCCCAGCACCCCGCCGCCGACCGCGCCGAAGATTGCACCGAAGTTCAACACCAGCAGGAACGACAGGCTCGAACCCAGGCTGTAACCGGCGTTGGCCATCAGTTTCGGCAACCAGGAACTCAGCGCGTACACCATCAACAGGCAGCAGAAAAACGCCAGCCACAGCATCAGCGTGCGCAGCGCGCGGCCTTCACGGAACAACTGCAACACCGGGGTGCCCGTACCTTTCACTTCGGCCATGTGCAATTGATCAGACGTTTGCGCGACGTAGGCCGGATCGATGCGCTGAAGAATGTTGCGCGCCTCTTCATTACGCCCCTGACGCAACATGAAGCCCACCGATTCGGGCAGGAAATACATGATCAGCGGCAACAACAGCAACGGCAGGACCGCCACGTAAAACACCGACTGCCAGCCGAAACTCGGGATCAGCACAATGCCCAGCCCCGCGGACAACATGCCGCCCACCGAATAACCGCTGAACATGATCGCAACCAACGTGCTGCGGATTTTTTTCGGCGCGTACTCGTTCATCAGCGCCACCACGTTAGGCATCACGCCGCCGATGCCGAGCCCTGCAATGAAGCGACAGAGGCCAAACTCGGTGGGGTTGCGTGCGAAACCATTGAGCACGGTGAAACCACTGAAGAGCATCACGCAGATCGTGATGGCTTTCTTGCGGCCGATCCTGTCCGACAGCGGTCCGAAGAACAGCGCGCCAAACATCATGCCGAACAGTGCATAACTGCCCAGTGCACCGGCTTGCAGAGGACTGAGCCCCCACTCTTTCATCAGCATCGGCAAGACCACGCCGTAGATCACCAGATCGTAACCGTCGAAGATGATGATCAGGGCACACCAGAACAGCACCATCCAGTGAAAGCGGTTGAAACGTGCGTTGTCGATAACCTCATGTACGTCGATCTTGCGCATGGCATATATCTCTTGTTGTTGTTTTTTTAGAGCATCGGTAACACGGCTTACGTCCGTACAGCCGAGGGTAGAGCTGTCCGGTGCGAGGCAATATCCAGTGAGCGCAGATCACTATCCGTTTTGTGCAGAGCCCTGAAACGGGCATGAGGAGCAGAGGAATTGACCCAATGAGGCAAATTGTCTTCTTTGCGATCACGTTTGAACGCTAAGCTTGGGCCTATGGATGACTCAGATTATTTACGCCTGCTGACCATTGCGGCCGAGCAAGCCAACGCGTTCCTGTCCAATGCCCGCAAATGGGAGCGTGAGCGTTGGGTCTGCCAGCGCCTGTTACAAGGCTTGAACATCCCCTACCGCGCCGACGAGTTTGCCCCTGCCGGCGAGCCGCCGGACGTGCTGTTTCGTGATGCCAATTTCGAAGTGTTCTTTGTGCTCGATGAAGGCCGTCGCCTCAATGATGAATGGCGCGACGAACTGCAACGCCGCCGCAGTGCGTTCTCCCTGAGCCAACTGGTGCGCCGTGAAGCCAAGCCTCGACGCATCCCCGCCAACGAGTTCTTGCTGCGACTGGCGCCGACCTTGCGCAAAAAAGCCCACAACTACAAAGAACGTGGCATGGATCTGGGCGAACTGGACATCATCGCGTTCGCCAGCCTCAAGCGAGAAGTGCTGGACCTCAACAGCCACTTCCCTCCGCCCACCGAATACCTGCGCCAGGGCTGGCGATCGTTGTCGCTGGTCGGTCCGACCTTCGCCCGCGTGCTGTTCGCCCATCCGGACGCACCGGACTTTCTGCGCAGTAACCTGGGACGCAGCATTGTGTTCGACGTCGGGATCAGCCTGTGAGCCCATTGCAGCAACTGATTGCCGACGTGCCGCAGCAAGGGCGCGTGCGCTGGATTGGCGTACGACCGTTCTCACATTCGCAGATGATTGAACTGGACGCCGTGGAAGCGCGTCTTGAAGCCGGCCTGACCGGCGATCACGCCCGCCCGGGCGTGCGTAATGCGCGACAGGTGACACTCCTTCAGTGGGAACATCTGGCCGTGATCATTTCGCTGATGGGCCGTGCCCAGGATCATCCGGTTGGGCCTGAAGATCTGCGGCGCAATCTCGTTATCAGTGGGATCAACCTGTTCAGCCTCAAGGGCCGACGATTTCGCATCGGCCAGGCGATTTTCGAAACCACCGGTTGGTGTCAGCCCTGTGCACGCCTTGAAAACAACCTCGGCCCCGGTACCTTCCAGGCTGTGCGTGGGCATGGCGGAATCACCGCACGGGTGTTACAAAGTGGCATCATTCGCCTGGACGATACAGTGAGCGTCGAGCCCATTCCGGACAGCGGCTATGCTGCGTTCAACCCCGGATAAAACCACTGTAGCTTCTACAGATTTAGCAACGTCTACTGACGAGGCCCAAATATGACCAGCCGCCTGAACCCCGACGACCAAAAGCATGTCGAAGAGTACCTGCAGTTGTCTCAGCACCAAGTCGAGCGCCGGCCTTTTCGGCCGTGGATGCTCCTTGTACTGGTCCTGGCAGTGACCATTGGTCTGGGCCTGTTGAGCCGATTTATCAGTTACCTAACGCTATGAGCTGCCGAGGGTCTGTTGACGTTTAATGACGAACTGCGTTGCGTTCCAACGAGTGCGAGGCAAGGCGCGGGATGCCGCCAATGGTTGTTCCCTTGGCAAATCCCGCAACGCAGCCTCGCGCTCGTTGGAGCGCAACCCGAAGGGACGGACGCCCACGTGGCGGTCGTCATCAAACGTCAACAGACCCTCATGCTCGCTTGGGTAACGAAAAAGATTTCTTTTAGCCTTGCGAGTTATCCCCATGTCCCATCGTATTGTTATTGTCGGCGGCGGCGCCGGCGGTCTGGAGTTGGCTACCCGTCTGGGTAAGACTCTGGGCAAGCGCGGCACAGCCAGCGTGATGCTGGTCGACGCGAACCTGACCCACATCTGGAAACCGTTGTTGCACGAAGTGGCGGCCGGTTCCCTGAACTCCTCCGAAGACGAACTCAACTATGTTGCCCAGGCGAAATGGAACCACTTCGAGTTCCAGCTGGGGCGCATGAGCGGGCTAGATCGTGCGAGCAAGAAAATCCAGCTCGCCGCCACATATGACGAAGCCGGCCTGGAATTGGTACCTGCACGCGAAGTGCCTTATGACTCGCTGGTGATTTCCGTCGGCAGCACCACCAACGATTTCGGCACCCAGGGCGCGGCACAGCATTGCCTGTTCCTCGATACCCGAAAACAGGCCGAGCGCTTTCACCAGCAACTGCTCAACCACTACCTGCGAGCGCATGCCGGGCAGACCGACACCGTCGAGCAGATCAGCGTGGCCATCGTCGGTGCGGGTGCCACCGGCGTCGAGCTGGCCGCCGAGCTGCACAACGCCGCTCATGAATTGGCGGCTTACGGTCTGGACCGAATCAAACCGGAAAACATGCACATCACCTTGATCGAAGCCGGCCCACGGGGATTACCCGCGCTGCCGGAACGGATTGGTGGACCTGTGCATAAAACCCTGGAGAAGCTCGGGGTCAACGTCATGACCAATGCGGCGGTCAGTGAAGTCACCGCCGACAGCCTGATCACTGCCGACGGCAACGAGATCAAGGCGAGTCTGAAAGTCTGGGCTGCGGGGATTCGTGCACCGGGTTTCCTCAAGGACATCGACGGCCTGGAAACCAACCGCATCAATCAACTGCAAGTGCTGCCGACCCTGCAAACCACCCGCGACGAGAACATCTTCGCTTTCGGTGACTGTGCAGCCTGCCCACAACCGGGCAGTGATCGTAACGTGCCCCCACGAGCCCAGGCCGCTCACCAACAGGCTTCGTTGCTGGCCAAATCGCTGAAACTGCGCATCGAAGGCAAGGCACTGCCGGAGTACAAGTACACCGACTACGGCTCACTGATCTCACTGTCGCGTTTTTCGGCTGTGGGTAACTTGATGGGCAACCTTACCGGCAGCGTGATGCTCGAAGGCTGGCTGGCGCGGATGTTCTATGTGTCGCTGTACCGCATGCACCAAATGGCGCTGTACGGACCGTTTCGCACGGCAATGCTGATGCTGGGCAGCAAAATCGGGCGAGGTACCGAGCCGCGCTTGAAGCTGCACTAAGATCCGAGGGCCTCTTCGCTGGCAAGCCAGCTCCTACAGGACCGCATCGATCTTGTAGGAGCTGGCTTGCCAGCGAAGCTTCTCATGGGCTCCACAAAAAACCGGAACAAAAAAAATCCCCGTATCTTTCGATACGAGGATTTTTAATATGGTCGGGGTAAGGGGATTCGAACTCCTGACATCCTGCTCCCAAAGCAGGCGCGCTACCGGACTGCGCTATACCCCGGTAAAAAAAAGGCGACCTTACAAAAGTCGCCTTCTTCGATCAGCGCTTTTGGCCTCTGATCTTAAGATTCGATCCCAGCGTTAACTGGTTTCAAAAATGGTGGGTCGTGTGGGATTCGAACCTACGACCAATTGGTTAAAAGCCAACTGCTCTACCAACTGAGCTAACGACCCAAAAATGGTCGGGGTAAGGGGATTCGAACTCCTGACATCCTGCTCCCAAAGCAGGCGCGCTACCGGACTGCGCTATACCCCGGTTTGAAATTGGCTCCGTGACCAGGACTCGAACCTGGGACCCAATGATTAACAGTCATTTGCTCTACCGACTGAGCTATCACGGAACTACATATTTCAATTTACAACTTTGAAGCTTTACTGCGTTCTCTTCGACCCGTTTGCATCGCTGCGTTCGTGTGTCTGAGGCGCGCTATTCTACAATCTTCAGAACCTCTGTCAACCCCCTAAATTGCTTTCAAGTTAATGATTTGCAACTTATTTTGGATTCCTGCTTGGGGAGCGGAAACCCTGGCGGGTGACTTACTGCGGGGCGCACTTTACAAGCCTTTTCCTTTGAGTTCAACAGCCTAACGAAAAAAAGGTCCCGCAATGCGGGACCTTTTCAATTTTGTTGCGGTTATGGATCAGGCGAATACGATTTCGTCGTTTTCCACGACCCCGTGCGCAGTGTCGCCCGGCATGAACCGCCCCGACAGAATCAACTGTGCCAGCGGGTTCTCGATCCAGCGCTGGATCGCTCGTTTGAGCGGCCGTGCGCCGTATACCGGGTCGTAACCCACCGCGATCAGCTTATCCATCGCCTCGGGACTGAGATCAAGCTTCAGCTCCCGTTCGGTCAGGCGGCTGCGCAGACGACCCAACTGGATCTCGGTAATGCCGGCGATCTGATCCCGCGCCAAAGGCTCGAAGATCACCACTTCGTCGACACGGTTGATGAACTCCGGCCGGAAATGGCTGGAGATCGCATCCATCACCGCCGCACGTTGCGCCTCACGATCACCGACCAGTTCCTGGATCTGTACCGAGCCCAGGTTGGAGGTCATGACAATCACGGTGTTCTTGAAATCCACCGTGCGGCCATGGCTGTCGGTCAAGCGACCGTCTTCAAGCACTTGCAGCAGGATGTTGAACACATCCGGATGCGCCTTCTCGACCTCGTCCATCAGGATCACCGAGTAAGGCTTGCGACGCACTGCCTCGGTCAGATAACCGCCTTCTTCGTAACCGACATACCCTGGTGGCGCACCGATCAGGCGAGCCACGGAATGTTTCTCCATGAACTCGGACATGTCGATCCGCACCATCGCCTCTTCCGTATCGAAGAGAAATTCGGCCAACGCCTTGCACAGCTCGGTTTTACCGACACCGGTCGGGCCGAGGAACATGAACGAGCCGCTTGGCCGATTCGGGTCGGACAACCCGGCACGGGAACGCCGCACCGCGTTGGAAACCGCGACCACCGCTTCGTCCTGGCCGATCACACGCTGGTGCAACAGGCTTTCCATCTTCATCAGTTTGTCGCGCTCGCCTTCGAGCATTTTCGATACCGGGATACCCGTCCATTTCGAAACGACTTCGGCGATCTCTTCCTCTGTCACTTTACTGCGCAGCAACTGGTTTTCAGGTTTGCCATGCTGGTCAACCATTTGCAGGCTGCGCTCCAGATCCGGGATCACCCCGTACTGCAATTCGGCCATGCGGTTCAGGTCGCCTTTACGACGAGCGGCTTCCAGTTCCTGCCGGGACTGTTCAATTTTCTGCTGAATCTGCGCAGAACCCTGCACCTCGGCTTTCTCCGAGTTCCAGATTTCTTCCAGATCCGAGTACTCACGCTCAAGCCGAGCGATTTCTTCCTGCAGCTTTTCCAGACGCTTCTTCGCGGCATCGTCGCTTTCTTTCTTCAGCGCCTGGGATTCCACCTTCAGCTGAATCAGGCGACGCTCCAGACGGTCCAGCACTTCGGGCTTGGAGTCGATCTCCATGCGGATGCGGCTGGCGGCCTCGTCGATCAGGTCGATGGCCTTGTCCGGCAACTGCCGGTCGGTGATATAGCGATGGCTGAGCTTGGCCGCAGCGATGATCGCACCGTCGGTGATCGCCACCTTGTGGTGAACCTCATAGCGCTCTTTCAGGCCACGCAGGATCGCAATGGTGTCTTCCTCGCTCGGCTCGTCCACCAGAACCTTCTGGAAGCGTCGCTCAAGGGCCGCATCCTTCTCTATATATTGGCGGTACTCGTTGAGCGTGGTCGCACCGACGCAATGCAGCTCACCGCGCGCCAGGGCTGGCTTGAGCATGTTGCCTGCGTCCATCGAACCTTCGCCCTTACCGGCACCGACCATGGTGTGCAGTTCGTCGATGAACAGGATGATCTGCCCTTCCTGCTTCGACAGTTCATTAAGCAGGGACTTCAGCCGCTCTTCGAACTCACCGCGATATTTGGCACCGGCAATCAACGCCCCCATATCCAGGGACAGCAGGCGCTTGCCCTTCAGGCCATCCGGCACTTCGCCGTTGATGATGCGCTGGGCCAGACCTTCGGCAATGGCGGTTTTACCCACGCCAGGCTCACCGATCAGCACGGGGTTGTTCTTGGTACGGCGTTGCAGCACCTGAATCGTGCGGCGAATTTCATCGTCGCGGCCGATCACCGGGTCAAGCTTGCCGTCCTCGGCGCGCTTGGTCAGGTCGACGGTGTACTTGTCCAGCGCCTGACGCGATTCTTCGTGGTTTGGGTCGTTGACGGCCTCACCACCACGCAGGTTATTGATCGCATTTTCCAGGGCTTTCTTGCTCACCCCCTGGCCGAGCAACAGCTTGCCGAGCTTACTGTTCTCGTCCATGGCGGCCAGCAGCACCAGCTCACTGGAGATGAACTGGTCGCCTTTCTGCTGGGCCAGACGGTCGGCCTGATTGAGCAGACGCGCCAGATCCTGCGACATGTTCACGTCACCGGTCGGGTTCTGGATTTTCGGTAGCTGGTCGAGCTCTTTCGTCAGCTCTTTACGCAAACTGTTGACGTCGAAGCCCACCTGCATCAGCAGCGGCTTGATCGAACCGCCCTGCTGTTCGAGCAAGGCTTGCATCAAGTGCGCCGGCTCGATGGCCGGATGATCGAGCCCGACTGCCAGGGATTGAGCATCGGACAACGCTAACTGCAATTTGCTGGTTAAACGGTCTATACGCATAAGTCACCTTCCTTTTGAGCAGGTCGGACCTATAAAACGTCCTGAATGAAGAAACCTGCCAGATACCACAATAGATGCGGTCGATTCTGGGAGTTTCAAGCGTCAAGACATTGATGCAGATCAGACAAGCTTAGCGGGCGAGCCAGATCAGGGAGGCGAACCGACCGGTGCGAGGGGCACGGCGATAGGAAAAGAATCGTGGGTCGGTCACGGTGCAGAAACCGCCACCGTAGACAGCGGTGACGCCGCGAGCTGCCAGACGCAGACGTGCAAGCAGATAGATGTCGGCCATGAACTTGCCGGGGTTTTGGCTCGGCACAAAGGCTTCAGCCGCTTGCGGCAACTGGTGCACGAAGGTTTCACGCACTTCCGGGCCGACTTCAAAGGCTTGTGGGCCGATGGCTGGACCGAGCCAGACCAATACTTCTGCTGGTGGCACCGCCAGACTGTCGAGGGTGGCTTCCAGCACGCCCGCCGCCAACCCGCGCCAACCGGCATGGGCCGCCGCTACACGAGTGCCGGCGCGGTCGCAAAACAGCGCAGGCAGGCAATCGGCCGTCATCGCCGCGCAGGCGATCCCCGGTGTTGATGTCCAGCTGGCATCAGCCGTATCCACCCGACCCGGATCAGCATGGGCCACGACAATGCCGTGGACCTGCTGCAACCAGGCCGGTTGAACGGAGAAATGCTCGGTCAGACGACGGCGATTCTCGGCGACGGCTTCAGGGCTGTCGTCGACATGATCGCCGAGGTTGAGGCTGTCGAACGGCGCCAGACTGACGCCGCCCGCACGGGTGGTGACACAGGCTTTGACCCCGGCCGGCGTGGGCCAGTCAGGAATCAGCCAGTCACTCATCCGATGAACGCCTCGCGGTCTTGCTTGAGCAGGGTCAACAGCCAGACGAAGTCTTCCGGCAACGGCGACTCCCAGCTCATGCGCTTACCGGTGGTCGGATGATCCAGTTCCAGGAAACGCGCATGCAGCGCCTGACGCGGGAAGTTTTTCAACGACTCGACCATGGTCGGGTTGGCTGCCGGCGGGATACGGAAACGACCGCCGTAGGCAGGATCTCCGACCAACGGGTAGTTGATGTGCGCCATGTGTACGCGAATCTGGTGCGTACGGCCGGTTTCCAGCTTCACCCGCACATGAGTGTGGGAGCGGAAGCGCTCGAGCACGCGGTAATGGCTGACGGCTTGCTTGCCACCTTCCATTACGGCCATGCGCTGGCGTTGCTGGCCGTGACGACCGATCGGCGCGTTGATCTTGCCGCCCGCTGTCACCACACCGATCACGATGCATTCATAGATGCGGCTGACGCTGCGGCTCTGCAACTGTGTAACCAGCTGCGTCTGCGCTTGAATGGTCTTGGCCACCACCATCAGACCGGTGGTGTCCTTGTCCAGACGGTGCACGATACCGGCGCGGGGCACATTGACGATGTCCGGCACGTGGTGCAGCAAGGCATTGAGCAAGGTGCCGTCGGCATGACCGGCAGCCGGGTGCACCACCAGGCCCGCAGGCTTGTTGATCACCAGGATGTCGTCGTCTTCATAGACGATGTCCAGGGCAATGTCTTGAGCGACCCACTCGCCCTGAGCTTCCTGCTCGGCAGTCAACTCAAGGATGGCGCCACCATGGACGATGTCTCGCGGGCGGATAACCGCCCCATCCACAGTCAGGCGGCCGTCTTTGATCCAGGCGGAAAGGCGCGAGCGCGAGTGCTCAGCGAATAATTGTGCGGCGACTTGATCGAGGCGTTGGCCGCCCAATTCGGACGGCACCTCTGCGCGAAGTTCAATTTTATCGGACATGCTCAGACTAGGCGTCGGCACAGCTTTTGGTTTCGGCTGCGCGCTTGTGGTTAAATACGGCGTCTTTTGCCCCGAGGCTATTCAACGGGGCGCTCATCATAACAGGACGGCCACGCCCAAGACAGCGGCCGTCATAGGGACGCAAGCCGCCATGCAAGTGAAACACCTGCTGCTGATCGCCATCCTCGCATTGACCGCTGCTTGCTCATCGAAGGAAGTCGTAGACGAAAACCTGAGTGAAGTCGAGTTGTACCAACAGGCTCAAAACGACCTGGACAACAACAACTACTCCAGCGCCACCACCAAGCTGAAGGCTCTGGAATCGCGTTATCCGTTCGGTCGCTATGCCGACCAGGCGCAACTTGAGCTCATCTACGCCAACTACAAGAACATCGAGCCAGAGGCAGCCAAGTCTGCCGCAGAGCGCTTCATTCGCTTGCACCCACAGCATCCGAACGTGGATTACGCGTACTACCTCAAGGGCCTGACATCTTTCGATCAGGACGTTGGCCTGCTGTCGCGCTTCCTGCCGCTGGACATGACCAAGCGTGACCCAGGTGCCGCGCGTGACTCGTACAACGAGTTCGCCCAACTGACCAGCCGCTTTCCCAACAGCCGTTACTCGCCTGACGCCAAGCAGCGCATGATTTACCTGCGCAATCTGCTGGCGGCCTACGAAATTCACGTTGCCAACTACTACTTGACTCGCCAGGCCTACGTTGCCGCTGCGAATCGTGGCCGTTATGTCGTGGAAAACTTTCAGGAAACCCCTTCTGTCGGTGACGGCCTGGCGGTGATGACCGAGGCTTACCAGCGCCTGCATCTGGATGAGCTGGCGACCACCAGCCTGGAAACCCTGAAACTCAACTACCCGAACCATCCAAGTCTGGTAGACGGCCAGTTCGTACCGTCGATGGCGGAAGCCGACAACCGTTCGTGGCTGAGCAAGGCAACCCTGGGTCTCATCGAGTCGCGTCCACCACTGCCACCGGGTGAAACCCGTGCCAACCAGGATGTGCAGAAGCAGTTCCAGGAAGCCAAGGACGCGATTCCTAACGAGCTCAAGCCAAAAGACGCAGAAGGCGATGTGATAGAGGAAGAAAATCACGAAGCTGAAGGCAACAACGACGACCGTTCGTGGTTCAGCTACATGACCTTCGGTGTGTTCGACTGACACCTCGGGTGTACAAAAAGGGAGACTTTCGAGTCTCCCTTTTTTATGTCAGCGTTTTATTAGGCTGTGCGCCTGTCAGGTCCTTGGCTAAACTGGCGGTTCATCCGCCATAAAGCAGCTCACCATGCTTCGTCTATTGTTCTGGATTGCCCTGATTGCCGCTGCAGTATGGTTCTGGCGCAAGTTCAAGGGTCAGTCCTCTGCCCCCAAATCTCCTGGCGAGCGAGAAGCCGCGCCCATGGTCCGTTGCGCCCATTGCGGCGTCCACCTGCCCCGCGACCGCGCTTTGAACCTGGAACAACAATGGTATTGCAGCCAGGCTCATCTCGAGCAAGGCCCAGGCTCCAGTGACCGCTGAGAGAATCAGTCCCGGCGGCAAACAGGCCCGCCGCCTGCTGCGCCTCTATCATCTCTACCGCTTGACCATCGGCATTACCCTGGTGCTGGTCTCCAGTAACATTGATACCCCGCTGCTGACATCTGCCAACGATGCTTTATTGCGCCGTGGCAGTTGGCTGTATCTGGTCCTGAATATTTTGCTGGTGGCGCTTCCTGGAAACACGCGCCGGCACGGGCAATTGTTCAGTCTGGCGCTGGTCGACGTCCTGTTGCTGAGCGGCCTGTTCTACGCCGCCGGTGGTGTGGCCAGCGCCATCGGCAATCTTCTGGTCGTATCGGTGGCCATCAGCAATACCCTGTTGCGAAGGCGCATCGGCCTATTGATTGCAGCTGTCGGTGCGCTTGGTATCGTCGGCTTCAGCTTTCTCCTGAGCCTCACCCATGCGGCCAGCGCCAATGATTACCTGCAAGCGGGCACGCTCGGCACCCTGTGCTTTGTAGCAGCACTGTTGGTGCAAGGCCTGACCCGGCGCGTCGAAGTCAGCGAAAGCCTGGCCGAACAGCGGGCCAGCGAAGTGGCTGGCCTCGAAACCCTCAACGCCCTGATCCTGCAACGCATGCGCACCGGCATTCTCGTGCTTGATGAACAGCGATACGTGCAACTGGCCAATCACAGCGCCCTGACCTTGCTCGGTTGTGCCCTCATCCAAAGCCGCCGAATCGACGACTGCGCTCCTGCCTTGGTCGAGCGTTTGCAACGCTGGCTCGACAATCCGGTTCGCCGCCCCCAGAGCCTTAAGATCGAAAGTAACGGCCTGGAATTGCAACCTAGCTTC
The DNA here is from genome assembly GCF_034008315.1 of Pseudomonas sp. P8_241. Lineage (NCBI taxonomy): Bacteria > Pseudomonadati > Pseudomonadota > Gammaproteobacteria > Pseudomonadales > Pseudomonadaceae > Pseudomonas > Pseudomonas sp. P8_241. The sequence goes on from NZ_CP125377.1 coordinate 5,718,774, forward strand.
ATTGCACTGGACCAGAGCCCACAACACCAGACACTGGTCTTTCTCGAAGACCTTGCCCACATCGCGCAACAGGCTCAGCAACTGAAACTCGCAGGGTTGGGTCGCCTGACCGCGAGCATCTCCCATGAAATCCGCAATCCGCTGGGTGCCATCAGTCATGCTGCACAACTGTTACGTGAATCAGAGGAACTGAACGCTGCCGATCGACGTCTGACGCAGATTATTCAAGATCACTCCCAACGCATGAATCGAGTCATCGAAAACGTCCTGCAACTGTCTCGCCGCGAAAAAACTGTGCCGCAACGGCTCGACTTGAAGCCATGGCTGGAACAATTCGTGGCCGATGCCCGCGAAGAAATAGCCCAAAACCAGAAGATTCACTTGAACATCGGTGCCGGCAATTTCAAAACCCTGATGGACCCGAATCAGTTGAACCAGATTCTCGGTAATTTGTTAAACAATGCGTGGCGCCATAACACCCGTGACCAGGAAAACGCGAAAGTCTGGCTTGATCTGTTCATCGACCGCGACACCCAACTGCCAACCCTCGATATCCTCGACAACGGCCCCGGCGTAGCGCCGGAGCTTCAAACGCATCTGTTCGAACCTTTCTTCACTTCCAGCCCACAAGGCACAGGCCTGGGGCTTTATCTGTCCCGTGAGCTGTGCGAAAGCAATCAGGCCGGCCTGGACTTCAAGGCACGCCAAGAGGGCGGCTGCTTTCGCATCATCTTTGCTCACGAACGGAAACAAATTTGAATACCGGCACACGGAAAAAAGTATTGGTCGTCGACGACGAGCCGGACATTCGCGAACTCCTGGAAATTACTCTGGGACGAATGAAACTCGATACGTTCAGCGCCCGCAATGTCGCCGAGGCTCTGGCTCTGCTGAAGCGCGAAACCTTCGATTTGTGCCTGACCGACATGCGCTTGCCGGACGGTACCGGCCTTGAGCTCGTGCAGCACATCCAACAATTTTATCCACAGGTGCCGGTGGCAATGATCACTGCCTATGGCAGCCTGGACACCGCGATCAGCGCACTCAAGGCCGGGGCCTTCGACTTCCTGACCAAACCGGTGGACCTCACACGCCTGCGTGAACTGGTCACCAGTGCCCTGCTGCTTCCCCTTGCCGGCGTCGCCATTGACCGACGCCTGCTCGGTAATTCGTTGCCCATGCGCACTCTGCGCAAGCACATCACTAAACTGGCCCGTAGTCAGGCACCGGTTTACATCAGCGGTGAATCCGGTAGCGGCAAAGAATTAGTCGCGCGCCTGATCCATGACCAAGGCCCCCGCGGCGGCCAACCGTTCGTCCCGATCAATTGCGGAGCGATCCCGTCGGAGCTGATGGAAAGCGAGTTTTTTGGCCATCGCAAAGGCAGCTTCAGCGGCGCCATGGAAGATAAACCCGGCCTGTTCCAGGCGGCCCAGGGCGGCACTCTTTTCCTTGACGAAGTGGCTGATTTACCGCTGGCGATGCAGGTGAAACTGTTACGTGCCATTCAGGAAAAAGCCGTGCGCAGTGTCGGTGGGCAGCAGGAAACGGTAGTTGACGTGCGCATCCTTTGCGCTACGCACAAGGACTTGAATGCGGAAGTTGCTGCCGAGCGCTTTCGACAGGATCTGTATTACCGCTTGAACGTCATAGAGCTGCCAGTCCCCCCTTTGCGCGAACGACGCGATGACATCGAAGCACTGTCCAGCCACATGCTGAAACGCCTCGCCGCCAACACCGGTCAAGCGGAGGTAAAACTCCATCCGCAAGCCCTCGACGTGCTCAAAAGCTACCGTTTCCCCGGCAATGTCCGGGAACTGGAAAACATGCTCGAGCGAGCGCATACGCTATGCGAAAACAAGCAGATCGAAGCCGGCGACCTGCGCCTGGCCGAAGGCAATTGCGCTGTTGGAGATGGCCTGCCAGACCTGACTCAGATCCACAATCTGGAAGCCTACCTGGAAAACGTCGAACGCCAGTTACTGCTTCAGGCATTGGAGCAAACCCGCTGGAACCGCACGGCGGCGGCTCAGCGGCTGAACCTTTCATTCAGGTCGATGCGTTACCGACTGAAGAAACTGGGGCTGGATTAAGCATTAAAGATCACAGCCTTCGACAGCTCCTACATGGAAAACACATTCCTATGCAGGAGCTGCCCAAGGCTGCGATCTTTTGACTTTACTTCAGATCCGACCGCTCGGCGCATACGGCGCAGGATCGATAATCGGCACCCGGCCCAGCATCACATCAGCAAACAACTGGCACGAGGCTGGCGCCAGCACCAACCCGTTACGGTAGTGCCCACAGTTGAGCCACAGCCCGTCAAATCCCGGCACGCGACCGATGTAGGGAATGCCCTCAGGTGAACCTGGGCGTAGACCAGCCCAATGCCCAACCACTTCGGCGTCGGCCAGTGCCGGAATCAATTCCACCGCCGACGCTTTCAGACTTTCCAGTGCCGGCCCGGTGGGCGTCTTGTCATAGCCTTCATGCTCCAGCGTGCTGCCAATCAGGATATGTCCATCGCGCCGGGGAATTGCATAACGTCCCTTGGCCAGGACCATGCTCGGCAAGAAGTCAGCCGCGCACTTGTAGAGAATCATCTGCCCTTTTACCGGTTCGACAGGCAATTGCAGACCCAGGTTCTTGAGCAAATCACCGCTCCAGGCACCCGCAGTCAGGACCACTTGATCCCCATGGATCGCCCCCATGGCAGTTTGCACGCCAAGCACTTTATCGCCGTCACGAACAAAACCGCTGACTTCACACTGCTCATGAATTGTCACGTTTGGCAGCGCCTGCAATGCAGCCTTCAGCGACTTCACAAGGCGTGGATTACGCACATTGGCCACGTCGGCCATGTAGATCGCCCGGGAAAAACCACCACCCAACACCGGCACCGCGTCGTGAGCCGCCGAGATATCCACAGCACTCAAAGGACGATTTTCCCGGACAGCCCATGCCAGCGCTTCAGCCTCGTCATCCAGATCCAGCCAGTACAGCCCGGTGGTATGCACTTCAGGATCGACGCCCGTCGCTGCAAACAATTGCGCGCCCAGCTGTGGATAAAAATCCTGCGACCAATGAGCCAGCGCTGTGACTGCCGGACTGTAGCGCCACGGGTAAAGCGGCGAAACGATCCCGCCGCCGGCCCATGAAGATTCCTGGCCGACGCTCGAACGATCCAGCAGCACAATATTCTGTCCTTCGGATGCCAGATTGAAGGCCGTCAGCAAACCAATCACCCCGCCGCCGACAATCACCACTTGCTGTTGCCTGGTCATGTTCTGATCCAACCATTCATTAGACAGAGGGCAAAAAAAAGCGCCCGAAAAAGGAACTCAACGACCCCAGCAATCCTTGCTGGTCAGGCCGGAGGCGGCGTTGACCATGCTGCGCACCCCGGTGTTGGTGATCGTGAAATCACCACACTTGTCTGTGGCCATGCTGGTGTCAGCCTTGCGCACTGCCGTCAGCAGGAAGGTCTGGTCAGTCAGGGTAGCTGTGATCGTGTAGTAGTCATTACCGCCGCTCAGACCGGCAGCACCGGTGTAGGCATTTTTCTGCGAATAGAAGCGCTCAAGGATCTGCGCCTGTTCAGATAGCAGCCCGGCCACTTCGGCACGTCGGCCTTTCTGCAGATATTCGGTAAAGCTCGGTGCTGCAATGGTCATGACAATACCGATGATCGCGATCACGATCATGATTTCGATCAGGGTAAATCCACGGTTGAATCTCTGCATACCTCAACGCTCACTTACTGTATTTGTCGCCACATGATGCGACGGCTGACGCCGCCGGATTTTTCCACCCCTAGGGTGTTGTCGCCACTGGAATCACTGCCGATCCCGGTCGCGTCATTGTCGATGGCAGTCGCGTCTTCTCCGACAAAGATCACGCCGCTGGAAATCGCATCGGGATTATCGATCACGCCATCGTCGTTGCTGTCGAGCATCTTACCGCTGAACGCCTCGGGCAGGTTCAGGCAGATTGGCCGCAACCCTACGCTGACATGATAAAAACCGTACCAATTACCCGCAGCCAAACACCGCTCCCGATTCAGGGCTGGCGTGTTCGGCAGCGTAAACGACCAGGCGGGAACTGTAAGACACACCCCCAAAACAACACCGCACACTCGCGGCCAAAGCCCGGCACGCAGTTCAGTACTTCGCATAGATGCTCTCCACCACGCTGCGAGAATGTCCGGTGATACCTACTGCTGTTACCCGATATAGAGTCGCTGGCGTGTTGATCGGCACATTCACGGCATCCCGGACAGGTCCTAAATTTTGCACACCATAAAAGCCATTGCCGGATGCAATCCAGGTCACCCCCGACGTGGAGTTGAACCCTGCAGCGGTAATGGTCGACGACTCGGTCGGCGGCGTGCATTGGCGAGTACTGCTGCAAACATGCAGTGAATAGTTTTTTTGCTGCACTGCGCTTTCGCCAACCCTGAGCACCGCTTCAGCACCCTGAAAAGATTGATTACGCAATGCCACACTACCGGCCATTTTTTCCTGCAGCGTAGCGCTCTGCATTGACGAAATGCCGATCAGCGTCAGCAACAGCAAAAACACCAGACTAATCAGCAGCGCCATGCCGCGCTCGGATTGGCAACTCATTGACACTCCCTCACAACAAGCGATTGCGCAAGGCGGCAACCACATGGAAGGTTTGATCACGGACCCTGTTGCCGGGGTCATGAAGCGTCAGCGTCAAACGAACGCTGCGGATTCGCGCCGGGTCCGACGGGTTGCTGCTGTAACTGGAAACGCCAATGTCAGTGGCGGACCTGGCGAGACCGAAGCTCACATCGAACGCACCGACATTATCTACCAGCACTTGTTGCGGGCCCTCTCCACTCCCCATCGTCAACTCGTTATTGCTGACGCCGTAAATCACCCGTCGAATCGGAAATGCCAACTGCCCGGGCGCCGCAGTCTGCGCATCGCTATACGCCGTTGCGCTGTTGCGACAATCGGAAATCACTGTCCAGGTGGGTGCGCCTCCATTACTGCCGACATCTGCCGTCACCAGGGTCAACTTGCGGGCGGCGTTATCCCAACGGACCGGTGTCATCTGGTTTGCCTTGAAGTCCTTTTTTTTACTTGAGTCGGTAATCGTCCCCAGGCAGCCGAACATGCCGACCATGCGGATTTCCTGAATCATTTTGCTCAGCACGAAACGCGCATCTTCTTGCAGGGTGGCCGAGACGTTCTGGCTGACAAAGGTATTTTTGGAAGCGATGAACACCTGTACCACGCCGAGCACCACAACCAGGCTCAGTGCCAGGGCGATCAGCAACTCGATCAGGCCAAAACCTTTACTGGTGTGGCTCATCGTGTTGATTGCGGATCGACGGTTGCACGACTGGTCAGCACAAAGCTGCGTCGCGAATCAGCCCTGTTGGCCGCTCGCGAGTCATCCCATTCCAGGGTGATCGTGTATACGCGCTGATTGACGGAGATGTTGCCAGTGGCGGTAGGACCGCCAAAATCGAGGATGTTGCTGGTGAAGTCGTAAAGATCCTGATCCCGGGCAATATTCAGGTTGCCCGAGCCGGTGGGCGTAACGGTGTAATCGGCATTAGCGTTAGCGCGAATGCGGTCCATCATGTCATAGGCGATAAAACTCGCCTGGCTGCTCATTCGCGAACTGTCCGTGTACTTCAGCGCATTGAGCTGTAACGCCGCAGCCCCCAACAACCCCACGCCGAGAATCAACAACGCCACCAGGACCTCGATCAGCGTCATGCCCTCCTGTATAAACTTGCTCCCTGCTCTCATCCGCAACTTCCACCCAAAAGAATTCGTCCGTTCAAACACACATTTAGCATCCTGCTCTGGCCCCCCAGCACATGGCTGATCACCACCGTTGTGGGCGGCGATGACAACCCGCCGAGATTGTTGAAATCGATGGCAGTGACATCTGAGGTTAGCGTCAGGATTGCACCACTGCTCATCGCCGGAATAACCCGCAATACATTGGCTGATTTGCCAGCACCGTCATAAACCGCCAGTTCCCCGGTCCATTTGTTGTCGTCTGCTGTCGGGCGAAGCCGCGTGGTGATGCCACGTTCGATAGCTTCGAGTCGGGCCATATTCAAACCGCGTTGCAGGTCACTGATTTCCGTATCAGCCTTGGCCGATTGCACCGAACGGGTAAATGCCGGCATGGCCAAGGTCATCAGCACCAGCAAGATCGCAATCGCGACCAGTAACTCGATCAGCGTGAAACCTTTTGTAGGATGATCCATCGCAGCCTTTTGTTTCCTTCGGCTATACCTGCTCTTACGCCGCACAACGTTCGAGCGCTGTGGTGCGATTGCGTTACGATTTCTCGCGCAAGGATTGCGCGAACCACATCACGCCACGGAGGGAGACGTCATGCGGCAACAGGGCTTCAGCCTGATCGAACTGCTCATGGGACTGGCAATTGCAGGAATTGTTCTGCATTTGGTCAGTCCGGCGTTCGCAACGCTGATCGAGTCGAACCAAAGAGAGCAAGCGGCCCAGGCTCTTTACAGTGGTATTCGCACCGCCCGGAGCGAAGCCATCGTCCGCAACCAGGCCGTGGTGATTCACGGCATCAATGGCGACTGGAGCCAAGGCTGGCGGATCATTCTGGATATCAGCGGCAAGGGAGAGATGGACAACGACAATCCACTGCTGGCCGAACGCCAGAGCGGTGCACGCGTATCGATTGTGGGGAACAGCACGGTCGAAAGCTCGATACGGTTCAGAGGTCAGGGCGAGACACTGTTTGGGGGGACATTACACATTTGTGCAGCTCGCAAACCGGTAAGCCAGCATCAAGTGGTGCTGGCACGGACCGGTCGTGTAAGCCTGCGCAATGCAAAACCTGAACAGGCGTTATGCGAAAAAAGGAAAAAACTCAGGGCAAGGAGCGAACACGCAGTTCTTTAGGCATAGAGAACGTGATGTTCTCCTCGCGACCAGCCAGCTCGTCGGCACCGGTAGCGCCCCAGGCCTGCAACTGCTGGATCACGCCACGCACCAGCACTTCCGGAGCAGAAGCGCCCGCGGTGATACCAATACGCTCTACACCGTCGAACCAACTCTTTTGCAGGTCTTCGGCGCCGTCGATCAGATAGGCAGGCGTGGACATGCGCTCTGCCAATTCGCGTAGGCGATTGGAGTTGGAGCTGTTCGGACTGCCGACCACCAACACCACATCACATTCATCGGCCAGTTGCTTGACCGCGTCCTGACGGTTTTGCGTGGCGTAGCAAATGTCATCCTTGCGCGGTCCGCCGATAGCAGGGAAGCGCGTACGCAGTGCGTCGATAACGCGACTTGTATCGTCCATCGACAGCGTGGTCTGGGTCACGAAGGCGAGTTTTTCCGGGTTGTTCACCTGCAACGCGGCGACATCTTTCTCGTCTTCGACCAGATAAATTGCGCCGCCATTGCTGGCGTCGTACTGACCCATGGTGCCTTCGACTTCCGGGTGACCGGCGTGGCCGATGAGAATGCACTCGCGGCCGTCACGGCTGTAGCGCGCCACTTCGATGTGGACTTTGGTCACCAGCGGGCAGGTAGCGTCGAATACTTTCAGCCCACGGCCAGCCGCTTCGGTACGCACAGCCTGGGAAACACCATGGGCGCTGAAGATCACGATGACATCGTCCGGCACCTGATCCAGCTCTTCGACAAAGATCGCACCACGGGAGCGTAGGTCTTCGACGACAAACTTGTTATGGACCACTTCGTGGCGCACATAGATCGGTGGCCCGAAGACTTCCAGGGCGCGGTTGACGATTTCGATCGCCCGGTCCACACCGGCGCAGAAGCCACGGGGATTGGCGAGTTTGATTTGCATGCTGTGCCTCGTGTCTTGCGCGCAAGAATTCAGATCGTTACAACTCACCGTAGGAGCTGGCTTGCCAGCGATGAGGCCATTGGATTCACCGCAAGGCTTCAAGGCCACTTCGCCGGCAAGCCGGCTCCTACAGAAAGACGTTTACAGCGCTTTGACGGAAATGATTTCCACGTCAAAGGTCAGCGTCTTGCCAGCCAGCGGGTGGTTGAAGTCGATGGTCACTTGCGCGTCATCGAACTCTTTGACCACACCCGGCAATTCAGTATTGGCCGCATCGTTGAAGATCACCAGCAAACCTGGCGACAGCTCCATGTCCTGGAACTGCGAACGCGGGATGATCTGTACGTTTTGCAGGTTCGGCTGGCCGAAAGCGTTTTCCGGCTCGATGTTCAGCGTGCGCTTGTCACCGGCCTTGAAACCGAACAATGCCACTTCGAAACCTGGCAACAGGTTGCCGTCACCGACCTTGAAGGTCGCCGGGGCTTTGTCGAAGGTGCTGTCCACCGTGTCGCCGTTCTCCAGGCGCAATGCGAAATGCAAGGTGACTTCCGTGTTCTGGCCGATGCGTTGCTCAGCCAATACCTGTTCAGTCATTTACGGCTTCTCCGGTCTTTTTACTTTTGAACATGTCCAGTGCCAGCATTACCGCACCAACCGTGATGGCGCTGTCGGCAACGTTGAACGCCGGGAAACGCCAGCGATCCTGCCAATGCACCAGAATGAAATCGATCACATGGCCAAGGGCGATGCGGTCATACAAATTGCCTAGCGCGCCCCCCAGCACCAGCGCCAGGGCAATGGCCAGCCAGGTCTCGTTGCGTCCCAGACGCTTGAGCCAGACCACCAGTACTGCACTGACCACGATGGCGATCAGGGCAAACAACCAGCGCTGCCAGCCAGAGCTGTCAGCCAGGAAGCTGAACGCAGCGCCAGTGTTGTAGGCCAGGGTCCAGCTGAACAAATCGGGAATCACCACGATTTGCTGATACATCTCGAGCTTGCCTTCGAAGTAGAACTTGCTGGCCTGGTCGATGACCAGAACCAGCAGGCTCAACCAAAGCCAGCTCAGCCGTCCGAAACGGCCAATGGCATTAGGCATAGTGACGAACCTCGCCAGCGCCGCTGATGTTATCTACGCAACGGCCGCAGATTTCAGGATGCTCCGGGTTCACGCCGACGTCTTCACGGCAGTGCCAGCAACGGGCGCACTTGGCGTGGCTCGACTTGACGATTTGCAGCTTCAAGCCGCCGACTTCGGTTACCACAGCATCGGCCGGTGCTTGCACGAACGGTGCGACAGAGGCGGTCGAAGTGATCAGCACAAAGCGCAGCTCGTTGCTCAGCTTGGCCAGATCGGCACTCAGTGCGTCTTCGGCGAACAGCGTCACTTCGGCCTGCAGGTTGCCACCGACAGCCTTCGCGGCGCGCTGGATTTCCATTTCCTTGTTGACCGCGACCTTCACGGCCATGATCCGGTCCCAATACGCACGACCCAGTTCAAAGCCTTCCGGCAATTCGGTCAGGCCTTCGTACCAGGTGTTGAGCATCACCGATTCGTTGCGTTCGCCCGGCAGGTATTGCCACAGCTCGTCGGCGGTAAAGGCCAGGATCGGCGCGATCCAGCGAACCAGCGCTTCGGAGATGTGGAACAGCGCGGTTTGCGCCGAACGGCGGGCCTTGCTGTTGGCGCCGGTGGTGTACTGACGGTCCTTGATGATGTCGAGGTAGAAACCACCCAGCTCCTGCACGCAGAAGTTGTGGATCTTCGAGTACACGTTCCAGAAACGGTATTCGCCGTAGTGCTCTTGCAGCTCGCGCTGCAGCAGCAGGGTGCGGTCCACGGCCCAACGGTCCAGCGCGAGCATTTCTTCTGCAGGCAGGATGTCGGTGGCCGGATTGAAGCCGGTCAGGTTCGACAGCAGGAAGCGCGCAGTGTTACGGATACGCCGGTAGGCGTCCGCACTGCGTTGCAGGATTTGCTCGGAAACAGCCATTTCACCCGAGTAGTCGGTCGATGCAACCCACAGACGCATGATGTCGGCGCCCAGGGTGTCGTTGACTTTCTGCGGTGCAATGACGTTGCCCAGAGACTTGGACATTTTGCGGCCGGACTCGTCGACGGTGAAGCCGTGGGTCAGCAGCTCGCGGTATGGCGCGTGATTGTCGATGGCGCAACCGGTCAGCAGCGACGAGTGGAACCAGCCACGGTGTTGGTCCGAACCTTCCAGGTACAGGTCGGCGCGTGGCCCGGTTTCGTGGCCCATCGGGTGAGAACCGCGCAGGACGTGCCAATGCGTGGTACCAGAATCGAACCAGACGTCCAGGGTGTCGCTGATCTTGTCGTACTGCGGCGCTTCGTCGCCCAGCAGCTCGGCGGCGTCCAGCTTGAACCAGGCTTCGATGCCTTCGACTTCAACGCGCTTGGCGACTTCTTCCATCAGCTCGACGGTACGAGGGTGCAGCTCGCCGCTTTCCTTGCTCAGGAAGAACGGGATCGGCACGCCCCAGTTGCGCTGACGGGAAATGCACCAGTCAGGACGGTTGGCGATCATCGAGTGCAGACGCGCCTGTCCCCAGGCCGGAACGAACTGAGTCTCTTCGATGGCTTTGAGCGAGCGCTGGCGCAGGGTGTCGCCAGTCACTGGCTGCTTGTCCATGCCGATGAACCACTGCGCGGTGGCGCGGTAGATCAGCGGGGTCTTGTGGCGCCAGCAGTGCATGTAGCTGTGTTCGATGATGGTGGTGTGCAGCAGCGCACCGACTTCGGTCAGCTTGTCGACGATGGCCGGGTTGGCCTTCCAGATGAACTGGCCGCCGAAGAATTCCAGCGAGGTCGCGTACACGCCGTTGCTCTGGACCGGATTGAGGATGTCGTCGTTGACCATGCCGTACTTCTTGCAGGTCACGAAGTCGTCCACGCCATAGGCCGGTGCGGAGTGAACCACACCGGTGCCAGCGCCCAATTCAACGTAGTCGGCCAGGTAAACCGGCGACAGACGGTCGTAGAACGGATGACGGAAGTTGATCAGTTCCAGTGCTTTACCGGTCGTGGTCGCAACAACCGAACCTTCCAGCGAGTAGCGCGCCAGGCACGACTCGACCAGTTCTTCGGCCAGCACCAGCAGTTTGTCGCCGACATCGACCAGTGCGTAGTTGAATTCCGGGTGAACGTTCAACGCCTGGTTGGCCGGGATGGTCCACGGGGTGGTGGTCCAGATCACGATGGAAGCAGGCTTGGCCAGCGACGGCAGACCGAAAGCGGCAGCCAGTTTGGCTTCATCGGCAATCGGGAACGCCACGTCGATGGTCGAGGACTTCTTGTTCTCGTACTCGACTTCCGCTTCAGCCAGGGCCGAACCGCAGTCAAAGCACCAGTTCACAGGCTTCAAGCCCTTGAACACGAAACCACCCTTGACGATTTCGGCCAAGGCACGGATTTCACCGGCCTCGTTCTTGAAATCCATGGTTTTGTACGGGTTGGAGAAGTCACCCAGCACACCCAGACGGATGAACTCGGACTTCTGGCCTTCGATCTGCTCGGTGGCGTAGGCCCGGCACAGTTCGCGGGTCTTGTCGGCGCCCAGGTTCTTGCCGTGGGTCACTTCGACTTTGTGCTCGATCGGCAGACCGTGGCAGTCCCAGCCTGGAACATAAGGTGCATCGAAACCCGACAGGGTCTTCGAGCGGATGATCATGTCCTTGAGAATCTTGTTCAGTGCGTGACCGATGTGGATCGTACCGTTGGCGTACGGAGGGCCGTCGTGCAGGACGAACTTTGGACGATCCTTGCCAATCTCGCGCAACTTTCCGTACAGGCCAATACTGTCCCAGCGCTGCAAAATCTGCGGTTCGCGCTGTGGCAGGCCGGCCTTCATTGGGAAGGCGGTGTCCGGAAGGTTTAGCGTGGCTTTATAGTCGGTCATTTAAGGCTCTTCATTAGCGATGGGCGCTAGGTGCGGCTAGTGCACGGGCGGCGGCGACATCCGCGCTGATCGCCGTTTTCAGCGCCTCCAGAGAGGCGAAACGCTGCTCTTCACGCAGCTTGTGGTGGAAAACCACCGTTAAACGCCGGTCATACAGATCGCCGGCAAAATCTAAAAGATGCACTTCCAGGTGGGCTTTGCCATCACCTTGGACCGTAGGCCGCACGCCGATATTGGCGACGCCGGGCCAGGTCTTGCCGTCGATCTCGACGTCGACCAGGTAAACCCCGGTGAACGGCACGCGACGGCGCTTGAGTTGAATGTTGGCAGTGGGCGTTCCCAGTTGCCGGGCCAGTTTCTGACCATGCAACACCCGCCCGGCGATCCGGTACGGACGCCCCAGCAGGCGTTCGGCCAGGGCGAAGTCAGCGGCGGCCAGGGCGTTACGCACCTGTGTGCTGCTGACACGGATGCCATCGAGTTCGACAGTCTGCGCCGCTTCAACGGTAAAACCCTGAACCATGCCTGCCTGCAGCAGGAAATCGAAATCCCCTGCACGGTCACAGCCGAATCGGAAGTCGTCACCAACTTCCAGGTGCTGTACGCCAAGACCATCAACCAGGATGGTATCGACGAATTCACTGGCGCTGAGTTTGCTCAGGCGCTGGTTGAAAGCCAGGCACAAAACGCGGTCAACACCTTCGGCGGCTAGCAACTGCAGTTTATCCCGCAGGCGGGCCAGGCGAGCCGGCGCAGTCTCCGGCGCAAAAAACTCGCGTGGTTGCGGCTCGAAAATCACCACGCAACTGGGCACGCCCAATTCAAGCGCACGCTCACGCAGCCGCGCCAGGATAGCCTGGTGGCCACGGTGTACACCGTCAAAGTTGCCAATAGTGGCGACGCAGCCCCGATGCTGGGGGCGCAGATTGTGGAGGCCTCGAACCAGCTGCATAACGCGCTTCTTGCTCATAAAGTGGTCGATTATAACCACACCCGGCGCCCGACGACAGGCAACACCGTAACCCAAAGTAATCGAGCCGACCAAACTGTCGGCTCGCCCGTATTTTTCAAGACCTTAACCTTAGCCCAACGCCTTTCGATTGAAGTCGCGCAAACGAAAGCCCATCAACCCTAACATGCCGAAATATGTCACTACGCCAGCAGCCACCAATGCACCCAGGCGCAGGAAACGCTCCAGCATCTGCCCTTCGCCCCACGCCGGCATGAAATGCATCCCGGCCAACAGTACGCCAGACATCACCGAGACCGCGATCACCAGCTTCAAGCCGAACTTCGCCCAGCCCGGTTGCGGCTGGTACATCTGCTGCTTGCGCAGTTGGTAGAACAGCAGCCCCGCGTTCAGGCAGGCACCGGCACTGATAGCCAGCGCCAGCCCGGCGTGGGCCAATGGCCCGATCAGCATCAGGTTGAACAGCTGTGTGACGACCAGCGTGAAAATTGCGATTTTTACCGGTGTGCGGATGTTTTGTTGCGCATAAAAGCCGGGAGCAAGCACCTTGATCACAATAATCCCCAGCAATCCGACGGAATAGGCAACAAGGGCTCGCTGGGTCATCGCCGCATCAAACGCGTTGAACTGGCCGTACTGGAACAGCGAAACCGTCAGCGGCTCCGCAAGAATCCCCAATGCCAGCGAACATGGCAGCACCAGTACAAAGCACAGCCGAAGCCCCCAATCGAGGATGCGCGAGTACTCGTGGCGATCCTTGCTGGCATAGGTTTTGGCCAGCGTCGGCAGCAGAATCGTACCCAAAGCCACGCCCAGTACGCCGGATGGCAATTCCATCAAACGGTCGGCGTAGTACATCCACGACACGGACCCGGCGACCAGGAACGAAGCAAAAATGGTGTTGATGATCAGCGAAATCTGGCTCACCGACACGCCGAGAATCGCCGGCAACATCTGCTTCATCACTCGCCAGACACCACTGTCGCGCAGATTAAGGCGCGGCAGCACCAGCATGCCGATCTTTTTCAGATGCGGCAGCTGATAGAGCAACTGCGCCACCCCCCCTACCAATACGGCCCAGCCGAGCGCCATCACGGGAGGATCGAAATACGGCGTCAGAAACAGCGCAAAGATGATCATGCTGACATTCAGCAGCGTCGGCACGAAAGCCGGCACCGAAAAACGATTCCAGGTATTGAGGATCGCACCGGCCAGTGACGAAAGGGAAATCAGCAGAATGTAGGGAAACGTGACCCGCAGCAGGCTGGTCGTCAGCTCGAATTTTTCCGGGGTATCAGTGAAACCCGGTGCCGTCACCCAGATAACCCAGGGCGCTGCGATCATGCCCAGCACCGTGACCAGCGCCAGTACGAGCGTCAACAGGCCCGAGACATAAGCGATGAAGGTTCGTGTTGCCTCCTCACCCTGCTGGCTCTTGTATTCGGCAAGAATCGGCACGAAAGCTTGGGAAAACGCCCCCTCGGCAAAAATCCGCCGCAGAAGATTGGGTAATTTGAAGGCGATAAAGAAGGCGTCCGTCGCCATTCCCGCGCCAAATGTGCGCGCAATGAGGGTGTCACGAACAAACCCCAGAACCCGGGAAAGCATCGTGATAGAGCTTACGGCGGCCAACGATTTGAGCAGATTCATTGAAAGAGTTTGCGCCTGTCGATAAACAGCAGGCGAATAAAGCGCCCACTTATGCGATACTCCGCGCCGCAACAGCACAGAGCCAAAGCTCGCGAGTTTACAGGTCGCACGCTGGAAAGAAATCTCCAAGCTTGCGTCACCTACCACTTAGCGGAACGTCTCAACCGCCCTTGACAAGACCTCAACTCATCGGCATGATTCGCGGCCTATTTTGTTTGCTATTTCCTAAAAAGTCTTTCGAGGAGCTCGACGGTGGCCAACTCACCTTCCGCCAAAAAACGTGCAAAACAGGCTGAGAAGCGTCGCAGCCACAACGCCAGCCTGCGTTCCATGGTTCGTACCTACATCAAGAATGTAGTTAAGGCCATCGACGCAAAAGACGCTGAAAAAGCTCAAGCTGCATACGTTCTGGCTGTGCCAGTTATCGACCGTATGGCCGATAAAGGCATCATCCACAAGAACAAGGCTGCTCGCCATAAGAGCCGTTTGAATGGCCACGTTAAGGCCCTGAACGTTGCCGCTGCTGCCTAAGCGACTCGTTCATTAAAAAACCGACCTCAGGGTCGGTTTTTTATTGCCTGCGATTTGGCGGACACACAAAAAACTGTAGGAGCGAGCTTGCTCGCGATGACGGATTAACGCTCAGCATTTGTGCTGGCTGGATATCCACTATCGCGAGCAAGCTCGCTCCTACAGTTCGATTTGTGTCCGATTACTGAGCGTGAGCCCACGGCAAAATCGGAATCGCCGTCACCGCATTCTGCGGGCTGCCCTCGATCAGGCGATCGCTGTACACCAGGTACACCAGCGTATTGCGCTTCTTGTCGAGGAAGCGCACCACCTGCATGGTCTTGAAGACCAGCGAGGTACGCTCCTTGAACACCTCATCACCATCCTTGAGCTCGCCCTTGAAGGTAATCGGCCCGACCTGACGACAAGCGATAGACGCCTCGGCACGATCTTCGGCCAGGCCAAGCCCACCCTTCACACCTCCGGTCTTGGCGCGTGACAGGTAGCAGGTCACACCCTCAACCTTCGGATCGTCGAAAGCCTCGACCACAATCCGGTCATTCGGCCCGACGAATTTGAACACCGTCGACACCTGACCAATCTCTTCGGCCGAAACCAACAGCGGCATCGCCAACAGCAATCCCAACAATCCATTTGCCACGCGCATTCAGGTATTCCTTCAGACCAGGATCAGGTTATCGCGGTGAACCAGTTCCGGCTCCGCCATGTAACCCAACAGACCGACAATCGCATCAGACGACTGACCGATGATTTTTTGTGCCTCGAGCGCGCTGTAGTTGGCCAGGCCACGGGCAATTTCACGACCGTCCGGCGCTACGCACACAACCATTTCGCCGCGCCGGAAACTGCCCTGGACCAATTTGACGCCAACCGGCAGCAAGCTTTTATTGCCCTGGGACAACGCCGTCACCGCACCCGCATCGAGCACCAGGGTGCCACGGGTTTGCAGATGCCCGGCCAGCCACTGCTTGCGCGCCGCGAGCATGCCGCGCTCAGGCGAGAGCAGCGTGCCGATGCGCTCACCCGCCTTGAGGCGATCCAGCACGCGCTCAATTCGTCCACCAACGATTATGGTATGAGCACCGGAGCGTGCAGCAAGACGCGCCGCACGCAACTTGGTCTGCATGCCACCACGACCCAACGCACCACCCGTACCACCCGCCACCGCATCGAGCGCGGGATCATCGGCGCGCGCTTCGTAAATCAGCTGGGCATCCGGGTTATTGCGCGGATCAGCGTCGAACATGCCATCGCGATCAGTGAGGATCACCAGCAAATCAGCTTCGACAAGGTTCGCCACCAGCGCTGCAAGGGTGTCGTTGTCGCCGAAACGGATTTCGTCGGTGACCACGGTGTCGTTTTCATTGATCACCGGAATCACTTTCAGCTCGACCAGTGCACGCAAGGTACTGCGGGCATTCAGGTAGCGCTTGCGGTCGGACAGGTCGTCGTGAGTCAGGAGAATCTGCGCGGTATGCCGGCCATGCTCGGCAAAGCTCGATTCCCATGCCTGCACCAGCCCCATCTGACCGATTGCAGCCGCGGCCTGAAGCTCGTGCATCGCACTGGGTCGCGAGGTCCAGCCCAAACGGCTCATGCCAGCCGCCACCGCCCCAGAGGACACCAGCACCAGCTCAACACCTGCCTCATGCAAGGCCACCATCTGATCAACCCAGACACCCATTGCCGCGCGATCCAAGCCCTTGCCGTCAGCCGTCAGCAAAGCGCTGCCGATTTTGACGACCCAACGCTGCGCACCTGTCACCTTGCTCCGCATCATCTTCAACCTTAGCTTGAGGGCAGCACGACCTAGCACTGCCCGTGACATTATTCGTGGTTATTCGTGACCAACAATCGATTTCCAGATACTAAAACGCCGCTCAATTGAGCGGCGCTTAAGTTTATCGCAACGAATCAGTCACGCACGTAAATGATTTCCGGACCGTCTTCGTCATCCACATCTTCTTCGTCCCAATCATCGTCGCCGATGTCATGGACCGACTTCACGCCGCTGCGGCGCAGGGCACGCTGATCATCCAGCGCCTGCAACTGAGCACGGGCTTCGTCTTCGATGCGCTGATCGAGATCCGCCAGCTCTTCCTTGTAGGCTGGGTCGTTAGCCAGACGATCAGCACGATCCTCCAGGTAACGCATGATGTCGTGGCACAGGCGCTCGGTGTTCTGCTTGGCGATGGCCGAGATCACATAGACCGGACCGGTCCACTCCAGGCGATCAACGATCTCCTTGACGCGAGCATCGTGCTCTTCGTCGAGGATCTGGTCGCACTTGTTCAGAATCAACCAACGATCACGCTCAGCCAGGGACGGGCTGAATTTGGTCAGCTCGTTGACGATGACTTCAGCGGCATCCGGCGCACTGGTGTCATCCAGGGGCGCCATGTCGACGAGGTGCAGCAGCAGACGCGTACGCGACAAGTGCTTGAGGAAGCGAATCCCCAGGCCCGCACCATCGGAAGCACCTTCGATCAGACCCGGGATGTCGGCGACCACAAAGCTTTTCCAGCGATCGACGCTGACCACGCCCAGGTTCGGCACCAAGGTAGTGAACGGGTAGTCGGCGACTTTCGGCTTGGCAGCCGATACCGAACGAATGAAGGTACTCTTGCCAGCATTCGGCAAGCCCAGCAGACCGACGTCCGCCAGCACTTTCATTTCCAGTTTCAGGTCACGCTGCTCGCCTGGCTTGCCCGGGGTAGTCTGGCGTGGTGCGCGGTTGGTACTGGATTTGAATCGGGTGTTACCCAGACCGTGCCAGCCACCGTGAGCGACCAACAACTTCTGGCCGGCCTTGGTCAGGTCGCCGATCACTTCCTGAGTCGCGGAGTCGATTACCGTCGTGCCGACCGGAACGCGCAACACCAGCTCTTCACCTTTTTTACCGGTGCAGTCGGTGCTGCCGCCGTTGGAGCCACGCTCGGCATCGAAGTGCCGGGTGTAACGGTAGTCGACCAGAGTGTTGAGGTTTTCGTCGGCGATCATGTAGACCGAGCCGCCATCACCACCATCACCGCCGTTCGGGCCGCCATTTTCAATGAATTTCTCGCGACGGAAGCTCATGCAACCGTTGCCACCGTCACCGGCCTTTACTCGAATCGATACTTCATCAACAAACTTCATAACAAAACGCCTCTCGCCATACGGACGAGCCGAAAAAATCTAGACATAAGACTCTTGCAAAAATGAGCGCAGCGACCTCAATCAACGACCGCGAATCCAGCGCTGGAGCCCACCTCAAACAGCTTTGCAAGAGACTCACCCCACAAACGAAAAAGCCCCGTCGCAAGACAGGGCTTTTCCAGCAACCACGTAATTATGCCGCGACGACTTCAGTCTTCGGGACAATGCTTACGTAACGACGACCGAAGGCGCCCTTTACTTCGAACTTGATCACGCCGTCGATTTTAGCGAACAGAGTGTGATCTTTGCCCATGCCAACGCCGTAGCCAGCGTGGAATTGGGTGCCGCGCTGACGCACGATGATGTTGCCCGGAATGATAACCTGGCCGCCATACATCTTCACGCCAAGGCGTTTGGCTTCTGAGTCGCGACCGTTACGGGTACTACCACCAGCTTTTTTGTGTGCCATGAGTTCAATTCTCCTAGTGAGGAATTAGGCTGAAATTAAGCCTGAATACCGGTGATTTTGATCTCGGTGTACCACTGGCGGTGGCCCATACGCTTCATGTGGTGCTTACGACGACGGAACTTGATGATGCGGACTTTATCGTGACGACCTTGGGAGATCACTTCAGCCACAACGGTAGCGCCAGCAACAACTGGAGCGCCGATATTCACGTCGTCGCCATTGGCAACCAACAGAACGCGATCAAAGGTAACGGATTCGCCGGTAGCGATTTCCAGTTTTTCGATCTTCAGGTATTCACCTGGGGCGACTTTGTACTGCTTGCCGCCAGTAACGATTACTGCATAAGACATGGTATTTCTCCGATAATCCTGCTCACCCAGCTCTTTATAAGAAGAGGTATTGGCTGGCATGGCTGCATGGGGCTGGAAGGCCCGCTTGCAATTGCGTAAGGCAGGTGCTGCCCAGGAAGTTCAGGGTGCGCGATTGTACGCAAGCCACGCTTGCCTTGCAAGGGGCCGTCCATCGCGCCTTGACACCTGCTGGCGTGGGTCCTAGCATGCCGCGCAACCCTTCTGGAGCAACTGTCGCTGATGCAACCCCAAGCTTTCTACCGCGCGGTGGCGGACGATTTTAGCGCCGTCGACGGCATCATCAAGAAGCAGCTGACCTCCCGTGTGCCGCTGGTATCGAAAATCGGCGACTACATTACCTCGGCCGGCGGTAAACGCCTGCGTCCTTTATTAGTGTTGCTGTGTGGCAAGGCGCTGGGTCGCGAAGGCGACGAACTGCGCCTGCTGGCTGCGACCATCGAGTTCCTGCACACCGCGACCCTGCTGCATGACGACGTCGTCGACATGTCAGGCATGCGCCGTGGCCGCTCGACCGCCAATGCCATGTGGGGCAACGCGCCGAGCGTACTGGTGGGCGACTTCCTGTATTCGCGCTCGTTCGAAATGATGGTCGAGCTGGGCTCTATGCCGGTGATGAAGATCCTTTCGCAAGCCACGCGCATTATCGCCGAAGGCGAAGTGTTGCAGCTGTCCAAGGTCCGTGACGCCAGCACCACCGAAGAGACCTACATGGAAGTCATCCGCGGCAAGACTGCGATGCTCTTCGAAGCCTCGACCCACAGTGCCGCAGCCCTGTGTGAAGCTACACCGGAACAGGCTGAAGCCCTGCGCACGTTTGGCGACCACCTGGGCGTAGCCTTCCAGTTGGTGGACGACCTGCTGGACTACAAAGGTGACGCCGAAACCCTGGGCAAGAACGTCGGCGACGACCTGGCCGAAGGCAAGCCGACCCTGCCGCTGATCTACACCATGCGCGAAGGAACACCCGAACAGGCTGCCCTGGTGCGCAAGGCGATCCAGAAAGGCGGGATCGAAGACCTGGAAAGTATCCGCGAAGCCGTGGAAGCCTCAGGTTCGCTGGAGTACACCGCGCAACTGGCCCGTGATTACGTAGCCCGCGCAATCAAGTGCCTCGACGCGCTACCTGCCAGTGAATACCGCGATGCATTGGTTGAACTGAGCGAATTCGCGGTCGCGCGTACGCATTGATACGCGTTCTGTAGGAGCCGGCTTGCTGGCGATTGCATCACCTCGGCGCCCCTGGCACACCGAGTTGCATGCATCGCCAGCAAGCCGGCTCCTACAGTCCCACCTTCCGACTCTAAAACCCTATATAATGTGCGCTTTTTAGCGATCCTGAATCCAAGGAGCTTTAGTGAGCACGTTGCCACCCTGCCCGAAATGCAATTCCGAATACACCTATGAAGACGGCGCTCAGCTGATCTGCCCCGAGTGCGCCCACGAGTGGTCCGCCAGTGGCGAAGCCGAAGCGGCGTCCGATGACGCGGTGAAGAAAGATTCGGTCGGCAACGTCCTGCAGGACGGCGATACGATTACCGTGATCAAGGACCTCAAGGTCAAGGGCACATCGCTGGTGGTCAAGGTCGGCACCAAGGTCAAGAATATCCGTCTGTGCGATGGCGATCACGACATCGACTGCAAGATCGACGGTATCGGTCCGATGAAACTCAAATCCGAGTTCGTCAGAAAGGTCTGATTGCGCTGTACTCCATCCCGCGCCCGGCGTGGGATGGTGCCTCACCCTCCTCCGTTTCGCCCCGCATATCCGCACACTAGCCAAACGCCAGCCGTTTTGACCTGACGCAATCTTTACCCACAAAAAAGTCCAAACTGCCAATAGGGCCTTGCTATTTATTGAATAGGAATTATTCTCATTGAACCCACCAATGGAGATGAGAACTCATGACTTATTTGATCGACGCCTGGCTGGACCGCCCGCACCCCTATCTCAGGATTCTGCATCGGGAAACCGGTGAAGTTTGCGCTGTACTGGAAGAGGAGGCCTTGAGTGAGTTGCAGGATCAAGGTGACCTTGACCTCAACGGTTTGAGTTCCAGCGAGCCGGTGGTACTCAAAGAGGTGGTGCGCAACCTGTTTCTGTTCTGCTATGCCCGGGCGTTGCGCCCGTCGCACGAAATGACCCACAAGCTCGAAATATGAAACACGCTACAAAACCTGTAGGAGCTGGCTTGCCAGCGATGCAGACGACACGATTTACCTATGAAATCGCGCAGATGCAATTCGCCAGCAAGCCGGCTCCTACAGGTAACCGCAATTACAGAACGTCGAGCAGCTCGACGTCGAACACCAGTACGCTGTGCGGCGGAATGCTGCCAACGCCTTGAGCGCCGTAAGCCAGTTCGCTCGGCACGTACAGGCGCCATTTGCTGCCAGCATTCATCAGTTGCAGGGCTTCGGTCCAGCCGGCGATCACGCCGCCAACCGGAAACTCTGCTGGCTGGCCACGATCGTAAGAGCTATCGAACACGGTGCCGTCGATCAGAGTGCCGTGGTAGTGAGTACGCACGGTGTCTTCACGGGATGGCTTGGCGCCTTCACCGGCAGTCAGAACTTCGAACTGCAGGCCGGAAGCCAGCGTGGTGATGCCATCACGCTTGGCGTTTTCAGCCAGGAACGCCAGGCCTTCGCCAGCGGCCGCTTCAGCCTTGGCTGCAGCTTCGGCTTGCATGATTTCGCGGATCACTTTGAAGCTCGCGGACATTTCTTCCTGGCCAACACGGCTTGGTAGACCGGCAAATGCGTCGGTCAGGCCAGCCAGGATCGCGTCCAGGCTAACGCCCGGTGGCGGGTTGTCGCGCAATTGATCGCCCAGCTGACGGCCGATACCGTAGCTGACGCGCGTTTCGTCGGTGGACAGATTTACTTCGGACATGACACTGCTCCGCTGTGCGGACGGCTCAGGAACAGGCCGTGCGTGCACAGCGCGTCCCGGAGCGCCCGGAACCAAAAGGGCCAGCAGACTAGCACAGTTGTCATGGCGTTGATGAGGGACGTCAGGCGATCGGCACCTTCAGGTTTTCCTCGACATCGGCAACCAACCCGCACATCTCGTCATGAACGACGGTATGCACCAGATTGAAATGCAACTTGGGAAAGGAGCGAAGTACATCACGCGCATGCTCCACCGAACGCAGGTTCATCATGTGGCCATGTGTATCGCTCAACGGATACGCCGCACCATGCATCCGTGCCTCCAGCAGGTAGATGCCTCCCTCCATGGAAATAAGGTTCAGCTCGTCTACCTTCCCGGCGACGGCATAGGCATTCAACTCTTGCAGGTTCATGGACGCACCTCTCGCAGTGACGAGCCAATACCTCTACAGGGATAAGCCTCGACGCAGCAAAGTACAAGCCTCCAGGCGGACCATTGGTCTGTTATCGGGGTATTTTGTGGCGAGCGAGCTTGCTCGCCACAAGGGAGCTGGTCCGGATCAGTGCTTGGTGACTTTATCCAGATAACCCATGGCAAATGCCGATACCACGAAGGTCATGTGAATGATCACGTACCACTGCAAATGCTCAGGGTCGACGTTCTTGGCATCCATGAAGATGCGCAGCAGGTGAATGGACGAAATCGCCACGATCGATGCGGCGACTTTCATCTTCAACGACGACGAGTCCATGGTGCCCAGCCAGTTGAGCTTCTCCTTGCTGTCGTCGATATCCAGTTGGGAAACGAAGTTCTCGTAACCGGAAATCATCACCATCACCAGCAAACCGCCCACCAGCGCCATGTCGATCAACGACAGCAGCACCAGAATCAGGTCCGACTCGGCCATCGAAAATACATTCGGAATGACGTGGAAAACTTCCTGGAAGAATTTCAGTGCCAGCGCCAGCAACCCGAGGGACAAGCCGAAATAGATCGGCGCCAGCAGCCAGCGCGAGGCGTACATTGCGTTTTCGATAAAGCGTTCCATTGAAACTCACATGTGGACTGGAAATGGCCGCGAGTATAACAGCCGCTCGTTACACCCAGAAACCACTGAAAAATCCGTCACCTGCACCTGTGTATCAAGGTTTTTCTGCTAGTGTCCAAATCATTGACCGCCCCGCGGTATCGGACAGGAAGACTGGAAATGGATGCGCGATTGCCTTTGACGAGTGCCGGAATCTGCCTGGTACTGTTGCTAAGCGGCTGCTCACCCAGCGATGAAAAACGCCAGGTTGGCCTTGAAGAAAAAACCGCACAGTTCGAAAAATCCCTGGATGCCATAGCGGATCCAAAACTCAAGGATGCCGTGGCGGAATTGGGCGGATCCCTGTTATTGCTTGAACGGGCGCAGCTGAAGCTCGACAGCAAGCCATCGGAAACCGAATACGCCGAAGACGTGCTCGCCATGCTCAAGCATTACCCCACGCCGCAGGCGCTGGTCGACACCTATATCAATGGGTTGTTCGTGCTGCAAAAAGACTCCAGTTCCGATTACCTGATCGATCTGCAACCGGTATTCCCCTTCACATTCGGCATCCCCGCCGCGTTTCTGTTTCCCCATGGCCTGGAATGGCAATCGGTCACCCTGAGTAACCAGCGGGTGATCCCCTTTCAGCCGGAATGGTCGGAGACCGATCCCGGCATTCAACTCAGCCCATCAAGCTCCAACCTGACAAATCCCGATGACCTGACCGTGACCTACCCCTTTATCGACGGTCTCGACGCCGATAAGAAGCAGCAGCCGCAACCGGTAACCCTGCAGGGTAAACTCGAAGTCATTGCACCGCGCCGGCTCTACAGTTTCGACCTGACGAAAAAGGATGTCGGACAGACGCGCACCAATGACAATCTGAGCGTCACCCTGCTGAATCTCACGAACAACTACGCAGAAATCGAATATATCAATAGCGCGCCACCGGCCGCTGAAGTCAACGAGGCACTGCTGAACCCGCTGATTGTCCAGGCGAGGGACAACACAGGCCAATTCCTGTCACGCGCCGGTTCGATCAACGAAACCGCCGCACAAATCGCCTTCTATCAGCAACAACTCGCGAAAATGCAGCAACAGAAGAGCTGGAGCGTGGACCTGGAAAGGCAGCTCAACGAAGAACAGCGTACCTTCGAAAAGCAGCAGGCGCGCCACTATTCCAAGGTGTACTTCAACGGAACCATCGAAACCCTCGAAGTCAGCCTGCTCGATTTTTCCACCGCCACCGTAACCCGCAAAAACCTGAACCTGCCAATCCGGCATTTCGAGGCCAGCACCACGGACAAAACCATCCAGCCGCTGGATCTGTCGGTGGTGGTGTACGACGATCAGGCGCCAGCCTGGCTCGCGGGAGCCACGTTAAGTGAGGAGCAACTGAAAAAAGGCGTCAGCATCACCCAGTCGGTCGATGACCCCAGCGCAGCGCGCATCGAGTTCAGTCACCTGCGGACTTTCAATGATGAACTGCTCGGCACCTCGTTCAATCCGGGTGAAAGCCCGGTGAGTTTTTTCACCGAAGACAGCCACGGCAAACGCGACGAGCCGATTGAACTGCCACCGCAGGCTTATCAGATTGATAGCTTGCGCGGCACTATCATCTACGATCTGAATCTGTTCCCGCAGACTCCGGCCTACGCGGTGGGCTCTATGCCATTGTTCCTGGCCACCGTCGACAAAAAAGTAATCGACGCGCCTCAAATGCCCAAAGGGTTGGCACTCAAGGGCAACAAATTGGTGGTCGATCTGAAGACGTTTCCTGCCCAGGACTGGCGTTTTTTCGCCAGGGACGACAGCGGCAATTACTTGAAGGAAATTCTATCAGTGACCCATGAAGCCGGCGCGCAAGGTCCGGCGCTGTTTGCCGTGCATTACTTCTACGGCCAGCCAACGCGCCTGGAAACCTATCAACGCACCGACCTTACCACCGTGCAATATGGTTACGAGGTCAAACTCGACAAGGCCGACATGTCGCGTCTTGATCAATAGTGCGACTCAATGCTCGGGGTGAAACTCGAAGCCACCCACATTGCGGCAGCGGCCGCCATTGATTTCACGCAGCTGGGCTTGCAAGTGCAGGCACCAGATTTGCGGATCATCGGCCAATTCGTAGCCGTGCAGGGTCAGGCTTTCCACGATGGTATCGAGAATGGACTCGGCCACAAACGGTCCGTGAAACGGGCCTTGGGCCTTGATCGCCGAAGGCTGTTCACCGGCCATTCCGGCGGCAAACAGCAAGGTCCACATGCCCGTATCTCCCGCCAATGGGCGGACGGCGCACTCGATCCGGGTCACAAGACCCAGGCAATGACGGGTAAGGCAGAGGTTGCGCGACATGGCGGCGACCCTCGGTAGTGCGGTTGTTCAGCCCCCGCGGGAAGGCTGTCTCGATCCAGTGATTACTGTCGATATCCTTGAGCTGAGAATAGAAGAAAAGTCTGATCCGGACGCCCATCAAGACCAGAAGGCGCCGAGCGGTCATAGTGTGAATATTGACGTCATTTCGATGGCGCATTTTCACGATTTCACACATGAAAATGTGGGAGCGAGCCTGCCCGCGATAGCGGAATATCAGTCACCACACCGGTGAATGTCAGTCCGTCATCGCGAGCAGGCTCGCTCCCACACTAGAGGCGCGAGTTCAGTTCAGGTGCGGCCTCAAGCCGGCTTGGCTTCGACCAAGGCTTCCTGTGCGGCTTCTTTTTCAGCTTCTTTGAAATCTTCTTCGCTGATCATTTCCGCGATAACCCGCAGGCGCTCGACCACCCGCGCATTCACGCTGCCTTCCGGAAATTCGCCATTCTCGTCCGGCTCGCCGGCAGGCTCGCCGACCAACAGGCTCAGCGCCTCGTCGGCCTGACGCACGGCGTAGACATGGAATTGCCCGGCGCGCACCGCGGCCAACACTTTCTCGTCGAGCATCAGCGTTGCAACGTTGGCCTGCGGAATGATCGCTCCTTGTTCACCCGTCAACCCACGCGCCTCACAAAGACGGAAGAAGCCTTCGATCTTCTCGTTCACGCCACCCACGGCCTGCACTTCACCGAACTGGTTGATCGAACCGGTAATGGCAAAGCACTGCTTGAGGGGGGTTTTCGACAGCGCCGAAATCAGCGTACACGCCTCGCCGAGGGAGGCGCTGTCGCCATCGACGTAACCGTAGGACTGCTCCAGCGCGATACTTGCGGAAATGGCCAGCGGGAATTCCTGGGCGTAACGGCTGCCCAGATACCCGGTGAGGATCATCACGCCTTTGGAGTGGATCGGCTGGCCGAGATTGACCTCACGCTCGATGTCGACGATGCCACTGCCGCCCGGATAAACCGTGGCGGAAATCCGCGCCGGCACACCGAAGGCCGAGTCGCCGACCTCCAGCACCGTCAAACCGTTGCACTTGCCGACCGCCGCGCCATCGGTATCGATCAGGATGATCCCGGCCAGCATATCGTCGAGAATCCGTGCCGATACACGCCCGGTACGGGTGGCCTTGGCCTTGAGTGCGCGCTCGATGTGCCCCGCGTCAGTCATTTCATCACCGGCCAGGTGACGGATGAAGTCCGCCTCGCTGACCAGTTGAAACAGGTCACCGATACGTGCCGACAAACGCCCCTGATGTTCCGCCAGACGGGCGCTGTACGTCGCCAGGCGCGCCACCGCATCGGCGGTCAACGGCGCCATGCCTTCTTCGGAAGTACGGGTTTTAAGCAACTGGGCGAATTGCTCCAGGCTCTCGTCGACCATCGGGATGTCTTCGTCGAAATCCACCAGGACACGAAACATTTCCTGGAAGTCCGGATCGAGGTCTTGCAGCGTGTAATAGAGCTGACGGGCACCAATGATAACGACTTTGACCTGCAACGGAATGTGCTGCGGGGTCAGCGTCACGGTCGCAAAACGGCCCATCTCGCCCAGTGGCGATTCCATTTTCAGCTTGCGCGATTGCAGGGCGCGTTTGAGCGCATCCCACACGAACGGCTCGCTGAGCATTTTTTCCGCTTCAAGAATCAGGAAACCGCCGTTCGCCCGGTGCAACGCACCCGGCCGCAACTGACGGTAGGTGGTGTACAGCGCGCCCTGGTCGGTGCTGTATTCGATGCGGCCGAACAGGTTTTCGTAGGTCGGATGCGGCTCGAAAACCACCGGTGCACCGCCACTGGCCGAATGACCCACCACCAGGCTCGGTGCGTATTGTTCTTCCAGCATCTTGCGCGCGACAGCGTCGGTTTTGCTGTCGTCCACCAGTTGCTCGACCACGGTCTTGAGCAAATACACCTGCATCGCTTGCAGGTAACCGCACACCGCCGCGTTCTCGGCGTACTTCTCGGACAATGGCGACAACAACGGCTGCAAGGCCAGAGTGATGGTTTCTTCGTTGAAATGGCGCAATTGATTGCTCGACTCGCGCTTCCACTGCGGCAGGCTGGCGAGCTCTTCGTTCAGGCGCTCTTCGAGGGCCGAAATATCGTCATGAAAGCGCTCGCGAAGGGCTTCCGGCAACTGGGCGAACTCCGCTTCGTCCAGTGCCTTGCCATCGCTCATCGGAGTGAATGCGATATTGCTGGCATCGCGGTAGAGCGCGACGTCCTTCTCCAGGGCCAGACGTTCGATTATGTCCAGCGCCTTGTCGTAACGCTGATTGAATGCGCGGTCGATGGCGCTTTTCTTTTGCTGATAGGAAGGGTGCTCGAACACCGCCGGAAATGTCGCCAGCAGGTTATCGATCAACCCGTTGATGTCGCTGATGAATGCACCGGCGCTGCCCGACGGCAATTCCAGTGCGCGTGGCTCGCGCGGCTCATCGAAATTGTTGACGTAGACCCAGTCCGCCGGGGTCTGCAGGCGCTTGCCTTCAGCCTTCAGATAGCGTTTGACGAACGAGAAGCGACCGGTGCCGGGCTCCCCCATGACAAAGACGTTGTAACCGGGGCGTGGCATGGCCACACCAAACTGCAAGGCTTCAACCGCACGTTCCTGGCCAAGCACACCGCGAAAGGGCTCCAGATCATTGGTGGTAGAGAAGCTGAACTGTTCAGCGGAAAACGGACGGGTCAGCGCTTCAGGCGCGAGACGCAAGCTGGCAGCAACAGGATCAGGCATCGGGCTTCCTTAACAATCAGGCGGGGCAGATGGCAGCATTCTGGCGCTGCCCATGCCCGACTGGCAAGGAGCGCCGTAGGCCTGAGCATAGACAATCCGACATCCCCAGGCGCAACGGGCACAATTCACAGTTCCCAATGAATGTTTTGCAAAAAATCACGGAACCCCTTGATCGTGCCTAAACTCCAACCTGCGCGGCCGGAGTAATGTCCGGCCCACTGGCACCGGAATGGGCCAGACCCCCTTGTCTATTAGTACGCACATAAAGAGAACAACGCTATGAAACGGATTCTTCTCGGTACTCTTTTCACCGCTGTATCCATCAACGCTATGGCGCAGGCGCCAGGCGGTCCGGATTGCGGTTGGGGCAACATGCTGTTCGAAGGTCAGCGTGGTACTCCGGCTCACTTCCTGGCATCCACCACCAACGGCACTTCCGGCAACGCAACCTTTGGTATGACGTCCGGTACCAACGGTTGTGCGACCAATGCGTCGCTGACCTATGGCGGCAAATCGTGGTTTGCCATGAACGGCATGATGAACGAGCTATCCGAAGACATGGCCAAAGGTCAGGGCGAAGCGCTGACCACTTATGCCGTTGTACTGGGTGTGGCGCCGCAAGACCGTGCGCACTTCGCCGCCGTGACTCACGAGCACTTCCAGCAGATCTTCAGCAAAGCTGACGTGACGGCGGAAGATGTGCATACCAACACGCTGGCCGTTCTGAAGAACGACCCACGACTGGCCAAGTACGCCACCCAGGCTTAAGCTCGATCCGCCCCGCTTTCTTCGGGAAGCGGGTTTTTGTTTTTTGGACCTGCCCTCTTTTGGGAATACCAGATCAACCGTAGGAGCTGTCGAGTGAAACGAGGCCGCGATCTTTTGATCTTGTCTTTAAAGATCGCAGCCTCGTTTCACTCGACAGCTCCTACAAGTGAGCGGCATGAACCGCGCCGGGTCTTTCATTTATTTTCTGTTTAAGTTGCCATTTATGCTCAAACGCCTTGCCTGGCTGGCGCTCTGTGTCTGCGCCCCGCTGTCCGCCGCGCCTCACATCGACCCTCAACGTTTGCAGCAACTGGCCAACGACCCCTTCTGGATATCCCTGGGACATTACGAAACCGCCAAGCTCGGTGGCTGGCGCAGTTATGTCAGCGACCCGAAATTCTTCCTTGCCGCCGATGGCAACGAACACCCCGATCATGAATTGGCCGCGACGGTGCAGGCGCTGTACACCCCAGCCAGCGCAGGTGAGCAACATGCACAATGCGTATACCCGGCCCGTGCACGCTGGCTCAAAGCACAGCTGAATCTCACTGACCTGCCCGCACCGGACTGCGCCGAATTCAAGCAATGGTTCAAGGATGTCTCCCCCCACAGCGCGGTGATGATCTTTCCTGCCGCCTACCTGAACAGCCCATCCTCGATGTTCGGCCATACCCTGCTGCGCATCGATCAAGCTGATGTGCAGAGCGACAAAACCTCGCTGCTCAGTTACGCGATCAACTTCGGCGCCTACATCGAGGGTTCGGACAACAGCATTCTGTATGCGTGGAAAGGCTTGATGGGCGGCTATCCTGGCCTGTTCGCGCTGGTACCCTATCAGGAAAAACTTTCGGAATACCGCAGCCTGGAAAACCGTGACCTGTGGGAGTACCGACTGAACCTGACCCAGCAAGAGACCGCACGTATGGTCGAGCACGTCTGGGAACTCAAGCAGATCAAATTCGACTACTTCTTCTTCGACGAAAACTGCTCCTATCGCCTGCTTGAACTGCTGCAAGTGGCACGCCCAAGCCTGCGCCTGACGGAACAATTTCCGATCACGGCCATTCCCACCGACACTGTCAAAGCTGTGAAAGAGGCCGGGGTGGTGGAATCCATCCAGTATCGCCCTTCGCGCGAACGTGAGCTGCTGAGCCGTGCCGAGCCTTTGTCTGACGAAGAGCAACAATGGGTACTGAAAGTCAGCGCCGATCAGAATCAATTGCAAGACCCGGCGTTCAAGGCGCAACCCCGCGACCGTCAGGCCCTGATTATCGATGCGGCCTATCGTCTGGAGCGCTACCGCGCCAATGGTCAGGAGCGCGATCCGCAGCGCGCCCAGCGCAGTTTCGAATTGCTGCGGGCGATCAATCAGAATCCGGCACCGGAGCTGGACATCCCGCAACCCGGCCTGCCCGAGGACGGCCATGAGTCCCGCACCTGGCAACTCGGCGCGGGCACCAGAGGCGACAAAGCGTTCGGCGAATACGGCCTGCGCATGGCCTATCACGACCTCAATGACAACGCCGAAAGCTTCCCCCTCGGCGCACAAATCGAAATCCTGCAACTGAAACTGCGCCAGTACGAGGGCAATGACTGGCAGGTCCAGCAACTGGACCTGGCAACCATCCGCTCCCTGACCCCGCGCAATGAGTTGTTGCAACCGTGGTCCTGGCAAGTCACCGGCGGCCTGGAACGGGTGCCGGGCAAACATGATGACGAAAACCTGGTCAGCCACGTCAACGGCGGCGGTGGCGGCACCTGGCAATTGGCCGATGACATGCTCGGTTTTGCCCTGGGCACCGTGCGCGTGGAGCACAACAACGATTTCGCTGAATTCATTTCCCCGGCGGCGGGTTTCAATACGGGCCTGCTATGGAGAAACCCGCTGGGCAACCTCAGCCTGGAAACCAAGGGTGATTTTTTCACCAATGGCGAAGTGCGGCGCTCCATCAGCTTGAATCAGCAATGGGAGCTGTCACGCAATCTGGGTCTGCGCCTGAGTGCCCAGCGTGAATTCAGTCACATGGCCACGCCAGAAAACGAAGTGATGCTGGAGGTGAAGTGGTACCACTACTGATCCGAACGCACCGCAACTCCCTGTAGGAGCCGACTTGCTGGCGAAAGCGGTCCAGCCGACACCGCATGGTCCATTTCGCCAGCAAGCCGGCTCCTACAAAGCTGCGTTTTTTTGATCTTCCTTTCACAAACCACTGACGCATCCACTTCTAGACTCACCCTATCGGCCACGTAATGGCTTTGGAGTGAATGATGTGGCGGTGTGCAGGATTGCTGACTGTATTGTTGATCACAGGTTGCCAGTCAACCCACGATGATCTGCTCGCCAAAGGTTACCCGCCCGCCTTCGCCGATGGTTTTGACGACGGTTGCAGCAGTGGCCGGCAAGCCGCCGGATCCATCAGCGGCGAGTTTCGCAAAAACGTACCGCGTTATCTGAAGGATCCGTTATACGCAGAGGGCTGGAGCGATGGATTCCACCAGTGCCTGGCCATGCGTGACAACCAGGATCGCGCAGACTACCGCAACAGCCATCTGGAGGAACGGGACAAAGCCTGGCAACAACAAAAGGATCAGGACGCTGCCCGAGCCTATCGCTCGCAATGAGTCGCTTACAGACATCCAGTGAAACCAAATGCCTGCGACCATGGCCAAAACCCTATTACGGGAGCAAAACCATGAGCCGTGCCTTCGTCAATGAAGATAATGCCGCCGCGCAAGCCGATCAGCCGGTCGAGCGGCAGGTCAGTGCGCAACCCAACTACGTCACCCCGCAAGGCCTGAGCCAGTTGCAGGGCAAAGTCGCCGAGCTGCAAACTCTGCATGCCGAGCAATCGGCCAAGGGAGAGCAAGCCGACAAACAGCGCCTGGCGGACCTTGAGCGCGACTTGCGCTACTTCAAACAACGTCTGGGCAGTGCGCAAGTGGTGCCAGCCGCGACCTCGACCGAGAAAGTGCAGATCGGCAGTTGGGTGACCTACGCCGACGAACACGACAGCGAACGCCGCGTGCAACTGGTGGGCGAAGATCAGGCCGATGCCGCCCATGGCCTGATCAATTGGGGCTCTCCACTGGGTCGGGCGCTGCTGGGAGCACAACTCAATGATGAAGTGCTGTGGCAGCGCCCCGCCGGGGATCAGCTGATTGAGGTGATCCGCATCGAGCCGGCTTAAACCACGCCTTGAGCCAGCATGGCATCGGCGACTTTTACGAAACCGGCGATGTTGGCGCCTTTGACGTAGTTGACCCGACCGTCCTCTTCGCCGTAGTGCACGCAAGCGTGATGGATCGACTGCATGATCGCGTGCAGCTTGCTGTCCACCTCTCCACCGGTCCACAGCAGGCGCATGGCGTTCTGCGACATCTCCAGCCCGCTCACCGCGACACCGCCGGCGTTGGACGCTTTACCCGGCGCGAACAGAATATCCGCCTCGATGAACAAATCGACGGCCTCAAGGGTGGTCGGCATGTTCGCGCCTTCCGCCACACAGAAGCAGCCGTTGCGCAGCAAGGTACGAGCAGCCTCGGCATCCAGTTCGTTTTGCGTGGCGCACGGTAAAGCGATGTCGCAGCTCAGGCTCCACGGCAGCTCACCGGCGCGGAACTCCAGGCCAAAACGGCTGGCCAGTTCACGGATGCGCCCGCGCTGCACATTTTTCAGCTCCAGCACCGCCAGCCATTGCTCCTCGGTTAAACCACTCTCGCAGTACAAGGTGCCTTCGGAATCGGACAGCGAAATCACCTTGCCACCCAAATCCATGACCTTGCGCGCCGCGTATTGCGCAACGTTGCCCGAGCCGGAAATCGCCACACGCTTGCCTTCGACAGCCAGGCCGCGACGTTTGAGCATCTCTTCGGCGAAGTACACACAACCGAAACCGGTGGCTTCCGGGCGAATCAGACTGCCGCCGTAGCTTGGACCCTTGCCGGTCAGTACGCTGGTGAACTGGTTGCTCAGGCGTTTGTACTGGCCGAACAGGAAGCCGATTTCACGGGCACCGACGCCGATATCACCGGCCGGCACATCAACATCTGCACCGATGTGGCGGTACAGCTCGCTCATGAAGGCCTGACAGAAGCGCATGACTTCCGCGTCGCTTTTGCCCTTCGGATCGAAGTCCGAACCACCCTTGCCGCCACCCATCGGCAGCGAGGTCAGGGAGTTCTTGAAGGTCTGCTCGAAGGCGAGGAATTTCAGCACACCCATGTTCACCGACGGGTGGAAGCGCAAGCCGCCCTTGTACGGACCGATGGCGCTATTCATCTGGATACGGAATCCGCGATTGACTTGCACCTTGCCCTGATCGTCGACCCAGGAAACCCGAAACACGACCGCCCGCTCCGGCTCGCAGATGCGCTCCAGGATGCCCGAGGCCAGGTAATGCGGATTGGCTTCGAGGAAGGGCCACAGACTGCGCAGGACTTCTTCGACAGCCTGGTGAAACTCGGGTTGGTCCGGGTCGCGTTTTTTCAGGCGCGCAAGGAAGGATTCGACGGATTCGATCATGGAAATGTCTCGGCAAATTTATTGTCGTTGGAGGAGATTTGGCCGGACTGTAACAAAGGATTCACGCACAAGAACAGCGCAGAACGTCGCATTTATGAAATTAAATGGTGCGCAGGATATAAATTAATCTGCTTTTTGGCCTTTTTCGCACCCGAATAGGGAGATCAATTCCCAGCAATGCACCATCAGTTACACCGCATCGCCGGCAAGCCAGCTCCTACAGTTTTCCCTGAGCTCACACAATCCGGGCACAACACAAATCCTGTAGGAGCTGGCTTGCCGGCGATGAATTCAACTCGGTATGCGTAAAAAACACGCAAAAAAAACGGAGCCCGAAGGCTCCGTGTGTTCATGCAACCGGCCCGAATCACGCCAGTTTCTTGTGCCGTACACGGTGCGGCTGTGCAGCGGCTTCGCCGAGGCGCTTTTTACGGTCGGCCTCGTACTCGGTGTAGTTGCCTTCGAAGAACACGGCTTGCGAGTCGTCTTCGTACGCCAGGATGTGGGTCGCGACGCGGTCAAGGAACCAACGATCGTGAGAGATCACAATGGCGGCGCCCGGGAAGTCCAGCAGGGCTTCTTCCAGGGAACGCAGGGTTTCAACGTCGAGGTCGTTGGACGGTTCGTCGAGCAGCAGGACGTTGCCGCCCTCTTTCAAGGTCAGGGCCAGGTGCAAGCGACCGCGCTCACCACCAGACAGGTCCTTGACGAACTTCTGCTGATCGCCACCCTTGAAGTTGAAGCGACCGACGTAGGTACGCGACGGGATCTCGTAGTTGCCGATGCGGATCTGATCCGAACCGTCGGAGATCTGCTGGAACACGGTCTTGCTGCCATCCAGGTCCTCGCGGCTCTGGTCCACGCAAGCCAGCTGCACGGTTTCGCCGACTTCGATGGAACCCGAATCCGGTTGTTCCTTGCCCATCAGCATGCGGAACAGCGTCGATTTACCGGCACCGTTACCACCGATTACACCGACGATGGCGCCTTTAGGCATCGAGAACGACAGGTTGTCGATCAGTACGCGATCCCCATAGCCCTTGGTGACATTCTTGAATTCGATGACCTTGTCGCCCAGGCGCGGACCGGCCGGGATGTAGATCTCGTTGGTTTCGCTGCGCTTCTGGAATTCCTGCGACTGCATTTCTTCGAAACGTTGCAGACGAGCCTTGGATTTCGACTGGCGAGCCTTGGCGCCTTTGCGCACCCACTCCAGTTCTTCTTTCATGGCTTTTTCGTGGGCCGACTGCTGCTTGGATTCGGCAGCCAGACGATCGGACTTGGCTTCCAGCCAACCCGAATAGTTGCCCTCGTAAGGAATACCAGCGCCGCGGTCGAGTTCCAGAATCCAGCCGGCGACGTTATCGAGGAAGTAACGGTCGTGCGTGATCGCGACCACGGTGCCCGGGAAATCGTGCAGGAAGTGCTCAAGCCACGCAACGGAATCGGCGTCCAGGTGGTTGGTCGGTTCGTCGAGCAGCAGCATGTCCGGTGCGGACAGCAGCAGACGGCACAGGGCCACACGACGTTTCTCACCACCGGAGAGGAATTCGACCTTGGCGTCCCACGCTGGCAGACGCAGCGCATCGGCGGCGACTTCCAGTTGGCGATCCAGGTTGTGACCGTCGCTGGCTTGCAGGATGGCTTCGAGCTTGGCCTGTTCTGCGGCCAGTTTGTCGAAGTCGGCATCTTCATCAGCGTAGGCCGCGTAGACCTCGTCCAGGCGAGCCTGGGCGTTCTTGATCACGCTGACCGCTTCCTCGACCACTTCACGCACGGTCTTGGTCGGATCCAGTTGAGGCTCTTGCGGCAGGTAACCGATGTTCAGGTCCGGCATCGGACGGGCTTCGCCGTCGAATTCGGTATCAACGCCAGCCATGATTTTCAGCAGCGTGGACTTACCCGAACCGTTGAGGCCGAGGACGCCAATCTTGGCGCCCGGGAAGAATGACAGAGAAATGTTTTTCAGGATTTCCCGCTTCGGTGGAACAACTTTGCCCAGCCGATGCATGGTGAATACGTATTGAGCCATGGAGAACCTTGGGTCAGTGACTGATGAATGATTGGAGCGCAGGCAATGCCCGGCCAGACCGTGCGCGTCGCTCGCTTGAGGCTATCAATACGTGCGCGCTGAAAAAGTCTGAGTCTAGGAGCTGGAACGCTCCCGCGTAACCGGCAAAGCTACCTGATTGACCAGTGGCAGTCCAGCCGACGGACTGGGGCTGGCACTTCGCCACAACTCAGGGCATGCTAGCCGCCCTTCGGGCGTCCGGCTTATAGTGCGCGTCGCGCCAGTCCAGCCAAACCGCAGGATGACAGCTTGTCCAACGCTCCTTTGTCCCTGACTTCCAGTGCGCCGACCACCGCGCCCGGCTCGCCCCTGCGCGGGACCTTGAGGGGCAGCCTGGCAACCCTCGTTTTGCTGCTACTGGCACTGCTGTTCTGGCAGTTGCTTGATCAACTGCGTGAAACCCAGACAAACCAGCGTCAGTACACCATCGATTACACCGCCGATCTGGCTGCGCAAGTCAGCCTCAACATGGCGCTCAACGCGCAGATCGCCCTCAACCTGCTGCCGATCATCGAGCAACCCCAAGGCACCGACGAATTGCAGGCACTGCAGCGCAAACTGCAACAGTCCCTGCCGGACTTGCACAGCCTGACCTTGCTCAGCCCTTCAGGTAAGGTTATCGGCGACAGCGCCAGCAACAGCGATGACACCGACTACCTCGCTGAACTCGTTCGTCGCAGCCATGCCCAGGCGCATTATTTCAGCAATGCCAATGATGGCTCGGTGGTGTACTTGCTGCTGCATCAAGCCAGCGGCAGTTCCCGTGGATACTGGGCACTGCGCCTGACACCGACCTTCTTTGCTTCGCTGACCAAGCAATCGCAAGCCGGTGACCGCCCGCTGTGGCTGGTAGAGAACCGCATCGATCACCAGATCATCAGCCGCGACGAAGCGATGCCTTCGGTCAATCCGGGCACCCTGACCGAGGACGATGTTGCCAACAGCGTGCTGACCGTTCCGTTGAGCAGCAGCGACTGGCAATTACGCGGGCTGTTCGATCGACAAGATGTGCTCGAAGAACTGCTGCCGGCGTTTATTGGAAAATGCCTGCTGGGGCTGGCGTTTTCCATGCTGCCGTTCATCGCCTTGCTCAACATGCGCCGCCGCCAACGCCAGCTGCATGAGGGCCGCCGCCGCTATCAAGACATTTTCGAAGGCACTGGCGTCGCCTTGTGCGTACTGGATATGTCCGGGTTGCAGAACGCTTTCAACAAGGCGCAACTGCAAGGCGGCGAACAGTTGCAAGCATGGCTGGCAGTGCCGGAGCAGCGCCAGCGATTGCTCCAGGAACTGCGCATCACCGAGGTCAACCAGGTCGCGCTGCAATTGCTCAACGTCGATTGCTCCGACCAAGCCTGGAAACGCCTGATCGATGGCGATCCGCTTAATGGCAGCGCCATCGGCGACCAGGTGCTCGAGGCGGCGCTCAACCAGCAAAAACAACTTGAGCTGGAAATCAAACTGCAAAATGCAAATGGTCGGGACCAACACTTGTGGCTGGTGCTTCGCCTTCCGGAAAACAAGGTCGATTACCAGGCAGTGATCCTGAGCATCACCGATATCACCAGCCGCAAGCTCATCGAATTGTCTCTGCTGGAGCGTGAGGGATTCTGGTCGGACGTGGTGCGTACCGTCCCGGATCACCTGTATGTGCAGGACGTGATCAGTCAGCGAATGATTTTCAGCAACCACCATCTGGGCCAGACACTGGGTTACAGCCGCACCGAGCTGCACCAGATGGGTGAGTACTTCTGGGAAATCCTGCTGCATCCCGAAGACGCCGATTACTACCACCGCTCGCGTCAAGTCCAGCGCCAGGCCGGTTACCGCCAGTTGATGCAATGCCAGTTGCGCTTCCGCCATCAGGATGGGCAATGGCGACGCTTCGAGATTCGCGAGCAGGCATTGGCGCGGGACAAGGACAATCAGGTCACGCGGATTATCGGCGTGGCCAAGGACATCACCGACCAGATCGAAGCCAGCGAATCCCTGCGCGACAGCGAGCAGCGCTACCGAATGCTCGCCGAAAGCATCAGCGATGTGATTTTTTCCACCGACAGCCGGCTGGCACTCAACTACGTCAGCCCGTCGGTGCAAGCAGTATTGGGCTATGACGTCGAGTGGATATTTCAGAACGGCTGGCAATCGACGATCGCCAACCCGCAACAATTGATGGGCATCTACAGCCTGATGGACCGGGTCAGCAAGGCGCTGGACTCGGCCGATCAACTGGCCCGTTTGCGCAGCCAGGTGCAAACCCAACTGTTCCTTTTCGACTGTCTGCGGGCCGACGGGCGCAAGATTCCCATCGAACTGCGCCTGGTGCTGGTCTGGGACGAACACGGCGCCTTTGAAGGGGTGCTGGGTGTCGGCCGCGACATCAGCCAGCAACGCCGGGCGGAAAAGGATCTGCGCATGGCGGCCACGGTTTTCGAGCACTCGACATCGGCGATCCTGATCACCGACCCCGCTGGCTACATCGTTCAGGCCAACGAAGCGTTCAGTCGTGTCAGCGGCTACGCCGTGGAGCAGGTGCTCGACCAGTTGCCGAACATGCTGACCGTCGACGATCAGCAGGAAGCCCACCTGCGTTACGTGCTCAAGCAACTCAATCAGCACAGCACCTGGGAAGGCGAAGTGTGGCTGCGCCGGCGCAATGGCGAACACTATCCCGCCTGGGTCGGCATCACCGCAGTACTGGATGACGAAGGCGATCTGGCCAGTTACGTGTGCTTTTTCAGTGACATCAGCGAGCGCAAGGCCAGCGAGCAACGCATTCACCGCCTCGCTTATTACGACGCCCTGACCCACCTGCCCAACCGCACGCTGTTTCAGGATCGTCTGCACACGGCGTTGCAGGCAGCGGAGCGCCAGAAGTCATGGGTCGTGCTGATGTTCCTCGACCTCGACCGTTTCAAGCCGATCAATGACTCCCTGGGTCATGCCGCTGGCGATCGTATGCTCAAGGACATGGCCACGCGCCTGCTCGGCTGCGTGGATGACGACGACACCGTGGCACGCATGGGCGGTGACGAGTTCACGTTGCTTCTGCAACCGCGGGCCAACCGTGAAATCGCCTTGAACCGGGCGATTCATGTGGCCGAGCAGATTCTCGCCAGCCTGGTGAAACCGTTCGTGCTCGAAGGCCGCGAGTTCTTTGTCACGGCCAGTATCGGCATCGCCCTGAGCCCGCAGGACGGCAACGAACTCAGCCAGTTGATGAAGAACGCCGACACGGCGATGTACCACGCCAAGGAGCGCGGCAAGAACAACTTCCAGTTCTATCAGGCGGACATGAACGCCAGCGCCCTGGAGCGACTGGAGCTGGAAAGCGACTTGCGCCACGCCCTGGAGCAAAACGAATTCGTGCTGTATTACCAACCGCAGTTCAGTGGTGACGGCAAGCGTCTGACCGGTGCCGAGGCGCTGTTGCGCTGGCGTCATCCACGCCGCGGGCTGGTGCCGCCGGGGGACTTCATTCCGGTACTCGAAGAGCTCGGATTGGTGGTTGATGTCGGTGACTGGGTGATCCTTGAGGCCTGTCGTCAGCTCAAATCCTGGCACCAGGCCAAAGTGCGCGTGCCCAAGGTTTCGGTGAACATCTCGGCGCGGCAGTTCTCCGATGGCCAACTCGGCACGCGCATCGCCACGATTCTCAAGGAAACCGGCCTGCCGCCGGGATGCCTGGAGCTGGAGCTGACCGAAAGCATTCTGATGCGCGAAGTCAGTGAAGCGATGCAGATCCTCGACGGCCTGAAAAATCTTGGATTGAGCATTGCGGTCGATGACTTTGGCACCGGCTATTCGTCGCTCAACTACCTCAAGCAGTTCCCGATCGATGTACTGAAAATCGACCGCACCTTTGTCGACGGCCTGCCGTCCGGCGAACAGGATGCGCAGATTGCCCGAGCGATCATCGCCATGGCTCACAGCCTCAATCTGTCGGTGATCGCCGAAGGTGTGGAAACCCAGGAGCAGCTTGATTTCCTGCGTGAGCACGGTTGTGACGAAGTGCAGGGTTATCTGTTCGGGCGGCCGATGCCGGCCGATCGATTCGAAGGGCAGTTCAGCAATGATGCGCTGTTCATTTTCGACTGAAATTGTGCAGCGAGGCTGATGACGCGATCGCCAGCAAGCCGGATCCTACGTTGAAATGCAGTCTCCTGCAGGAGCCGGCTTGCTGGCGTGGCCGGCACATTCACCGCTGATCCCGTCATGAAGCCCACTTGTCTGCGACATGATGCCGTTTCATATGCCTTCCAAAACGCGTTGGGGTAGAATGCCCCCCTTTTCTGCCCCCGATCCTTGAGGACCGCCATGTTCAGCCGTGATTTGACTATTGCCAAGTACGACGCCGATCTCTTTGCCGCCATGGAGCAAGAAGCTCAGCGCCAGGAAGAGCACATTGAGCTGATCGCTTCGGAAAACTACACCAGCCCTGCGGTGATGGAAGCTCAAGGCTCGGTACTGACCAACAAGTACGCCGAAGGCTACCCGGGCAAGCGCTACTACGGTGGTTGCGAGTACGTCGACATCGTCGAGCAGCTGGCTATCGATCGCGCCAAAGAGCTGTTCGGCGCCGACTACGCCAACGTTCAGCCACACGCCGGTTCGCAAGCCAACAGCGCTGTTTACCTGGCCCTGCTATCGGCCGGTGACACCATCCTGGGCATGAGCCTGGCCCACGGCGGTCACCTGACCCACGGTGCCAGCGTTTCGTCTTCGGGCAAGCTGTACAACGCCGTTCAGTACGGCATCGACGCCAACGGCCTGATCGACTACGACGAAGTCGAGCGCCTGGCGGTCGAGAACAAGCCGAAAATGATCGTGGCCGGTTTCTCTGCCTACTCGCAGATCCTCGACTTCCCGCGTTTCCGCGCAATCGCGGACAAAGTGGGCGCTTACCTGTTCGTCGACATGGCCCACGTGGCCGGTCTGGTCGCCGCTGGCGTCTACCCGAACCCGGTTCCGTTCGCTGACGTCGTGACCACCACCACCCACAAGACCCTGCGCGGTCCACGTGGTGGCCTGATCCTGGCTCGCGCCAACGCCGACATCGAGAAGAAGCTGAACTCCGCGGTATTCCCGGGCGCCCAGGGCGGTCCGCTGGAACACGTGATCGCGGCCAAGGCGATCTGCTTCAAGGAAGCGCTGCAGCCTGAGTTCAAGGTTTACCAGCAACAAGTGGTGAAAAACGCCCAGGCCATGGCCAGCGTCTTCATCGAGCGCGGTTTCGACGTGGTATCCGGCGGTACTGAAAACCACCTGTTCCTGCTGTCGCTGATCAAGCAGGAAATTTCCGGTAAAGACGCCGACGCCGCTCTGGGCAAAGCGTTCATCACCGTGAACAAGAATTCCGTACCTAACGACCCACGCTCCCCGTTCGTCACTTCCGGTCTGCGTTTCGGCACCCCGGCTGTGACCACCCGCGGCTTCAAGGAAGCAGAGTGCAAGGAACTGGCTGGCTGGATCTGCGACATCCTGGCTGACCTGAACAATGAAGCGGTGATCGACGCCGTTCGTGAGAAGGTCAAGGCCATCTGCAAGAAGCTGCCGGTGTACGGCGCTTAATCAGCCCGCCTAACCGCAGTCTAAAAAAACCGGCCATGGAAATGGCCGGTTTTTTTTCGTCTGCGTTTTAAAGGCCGTCACTCTGTAGGAGCCGGCTTGCCGGCGAAGGCGGTCTTGAACCATTCACCAACCACTCGGACGCCTTCGCTGGCAAGCCAGCTCCTACAGGACCAGCATTACTGGTCAGACCGGTCATGCCAATTTCTTAAATTTTACTTGCGATCACCCAAAAGCCGAGCCTAGACTGCGCCTGCACTGGACATACCGGTAAGACCACAATAATTAAGTCCTGAAGTCAATGCGACTGACGCTCGGCTGCCAGGACACCGACCAGGATTCCTCCCATGCTCAGATGGTGCACGCGTTCAATCTTCCTCCAAGTGGTTCTCGGACTGGTGCTCGGCATCGTCTGTGGACTGACCCTTCCCGAATATTCCGCTCAACTCAAACCGCTCGGCGACGGCTTTATCAAGCTGATCAAAATGCTGATTGGCCTGATCGTGTTTTGCGTCGTGGTCAGTGGCATCAGCGGTGCCGGTGATCTGAAAAAAGTCGGCCGTATCGGCCTGAAGTCAGTGATCTACTTTGAAATACTCACCACCATTGCGCTGGTGATCGGTCTGGTGTTCGCCTTCAGTACTGGCATTGGCAGCGGCGCGAACATTCACCTGGAGCAGCTTTCCGCAGCCGACATGGGTGATATCGCCCAGCGCGGCCAGCACATGCACACCACTACGCAGTTCCTGATGGACCTGATTCCGACGTCGGTGATCGGTGCATTCGCCGACAACAACATCCTGCAAGTGCTGCTGTTCTCCGTGCTGTTCGGTAGCGCACTGAACCTGGTGGGTGAGGCGGCGTCAGGCATTTCCCGCCTGATCAATGAGTTGAGCCACGTAATCTTCCGCATCATGGGCATGATCGTGCGCCTGGCGCCGATCGGCGTGTTCGGTGCGATCGCCTTTACCACCAGCAAATATGGCCTGGACTCGCTGCAACATCTGGGTAGCCTGGTCGGCCTGTTCTACCTGACCTGCGTGGCTTTCGTGACGCTGATTCTCGGCCTGGTGATGCGCCTCTCCGGCCTGAAGATGTGGCCATTGCTCAAGTACCTGCGCGAAGAATTGCTGATCGTCATGGGCACCGCTTCATCCGATGCCGTGCTGCCACAAATCATGCGCAAGCTTGAGCATCTGGGGATCGGAAGTTCGACAGTCGGACTGGTGATTCCTACCGGTTACTCGTTCAACCTCGACGGTTTCTCGATCTACCTGACCCTGGCCATCGTGTTCATCGCCAATGCTACCGGCACACCGCTGGCAATGACCGACCTGCTGACCATTCTGCTGGTGTCGTTGATCACCTCAAAAGGTGCGCACGGTATTCCGGGCTCGGCACTGGTGATCCTGGCGGCAACGCTGACGGCGATCCCGGCCATTCCGGTGGTGGGCCTGGTGCTGGTGCTGGCCGTGGACTGGTTCATGGGCATCGGCCGGGCGCTGACCAACCTGATCGGCAACTGCGTCGCCACAGTGGCCATTGCCCGTTGGGAAAAAGACATCGATGTGCAACGGGCGAACAAGGTACTTTCCGGCCAGGTGGGTTATACCTTCCAGCCGAGAAAACCGGTAACCGCGGCCCATCAGCAGGAATTTTGACGCAGGACCATCCGTAGGAGCTGCCGAAGGCTGCGATTTTTTGATCCTGCCCTCGGCGCTCAGTGACTGGTCATCAGCAACTCACGGAGCAAAAAGTGATTAGCACCTCAACCGTCGTCAATTCAGTCGTAGAAAAACTTCGGGCCGCGCTGGCCCGTGGTCAGTGGCGCTCCGGCGAAATGCTACCGGGACAACGTGAACTGGCCGAACAACTGGGCATCAGCCGGCCAAGCCTGCGTGAAGCAGTGATCGTGCTGGAAACCCTCGGCCTGGTGCGCTCGATGCCGGGTAAAGGCGTGGTGGTGCTTGAAGCGAATCTCGCCGACAGTCAGGCACATGACAGCGCAGTCGCCGCCGCGAGCCTGGAGGATGTGTTGCAACTGCGCTACACCCTCGAACCTTTCATCGTCGGCCTCGTGGCGCAGTCCATCAGCAGCAAGGAAGTCGGGCAACTGCGCCTCACCCTGATGGACATGCGCGAAGCCCTGGAAGCCAACGACAGCGAAGCCGGTGCGAATGCGTACATCGCGTTCCACGAAGAGCTGTTCGCGCTGACGTCGAATCCAATCTTCCAAAGCGTGGTCCAGCAAACCAGCAATGCCCTCAAGCAAAGCGCCGAAGTGCTGCGCAACTCCCCCGAACACCTGGCTGAACGGCTTGAAGAAAACGAAGCCGTGGTGCGGGCGATCCGCAGCAAGAACAGCGCCCAGGCCAGCGCCGAGATGCGTCGGCACATTCTTCGCGAAGGCCAGCGCATGGGCATCGAGTTGAACATCCCGGAAGACAACCTCGGCAGTTGAATCCTCTTCGAACCGGAGACAGGCCATGAACAGCTTCGCTTCACCGCAAACGCTTACCACCCTGCCCTTTCCACTGGCGGCGGATGATCTGTACTCGCGGGTCCTCGACGCCATCTTTGCACAGCGCATTCATGAGGCCAGCCGCTTTACCGAGGAAAGTCTGGCGCAGATGTTCGGCGCTCGGCGCAGCGACGTTCGTGGCGTGCTGACACGACTTTCTCATCAACAGATCATTGTTCTGCGCAGCAATCATCGTCCACGCGTTGCAACGCTCGGAGTCGATCAGGTTCGGCAAAACCTGCATGCCCGGCGCCTGACCGAGATCACGTTGGTACGACTGGCCTGTCAGCACCCTCTTCCACAAGATCTGCAATGTCTGCGCGCACTCATCGCGCGCGAGCGCCAATGCAGGGATCCTGCCTCAGCACTCCGGGTTTCGGGGGAGTTTCACGCGCAGCTGGCCGAAATGGCGGGAAATGCGCCACTGGCGCATTTTTTGGGAACACTTGTGCCGCTAGTATCGTTGGCCATTGCGCAATTTGATGCGCAAGCGGGAGGCTATTGCGATTGGCAAGCACATCAAGAGATTGTGGATGCGATTGAGCATGGCGATGCTTTGAAGGCCGAGACACTTCTACACCGGCATCTGGATCATTTGGAGGAGATGTTACTGAACGCTCAACCGTTACTCAGCCAGAACCGCGTTGCCGGCTAGTTCGTCTTCGCGGGCGAACCTCGCTTCTACAGACGA
Organism: Pseudomonas sp. P8_241; assembly: GCF_034008315.1. Lineage (NCBI taxonomy): Bacteria > Pseudomonadati > Pseudomonadota > Gammaproteobacteria > Pseudomonadales > Pseudomonadaceae > Pseudomonas > Pseudomonas sp. P8_241. The sequence continues at coordinate 5,762,850 of NZ_CP125377.1, forward strand.
ATACACTGCAAATGCAGGAGCGAGCCCGCTTGCGATGGCGACGTCAGACCCAATGAAAACGGCGGAGCTTACTCCGCCGCCACCCGCGAAAATCCTTCACGGATCTTTTCTTCCGGCAAATCATCGGCAATGAAAACGATCACGCTTTCACGCGTTTCATCGTCGGACCACTCGGTATCCCAGTCGAAACCGTACAACTTCAGAACTCCCTGGAACACCATGCGTCGCGGTTCGCCCTGGATGTTCAACACCCCCTTGTAGCGCAGCAGTTGCTTACCATGCTCCTCCAGCAGTTCGTTCATGAACTCGCTGAGCCTGTCGATATCCAGTGGTTTGTCGGTGCGCAGCACGAGGCTCGATATGCGGTCGATGGACGGGGCTTGGCTTACTGGACGCAAACTCACGCCGCCACCGAGATCAGCGTTTAGATTGAACCCGCGAACATCAAGCAATTCAGCCAGATCGATCTTGCCGTGATCGACGATGCGAATCGGTGCTCGGCGGTTGATACGGGTCAGGCGCTCGCTCAATGCCGTGAACGTCGGCTCGTTCACCAGGTCGCGCTTGCTCACCAGCAAACGGTCGGCGAAACCGATCTGTGCCTGGGCGATGGTCTGGGTCAGGTGCACGTCGGCATGCGCTGCGTCGACCAACGTGATGATGCCGTCAAGGATGTAGCGTTCGCGCAGTTCTTCGTCGATGAAAAAGGTTTGCGCCACCGGTGCCGGATCCGCCAGGCCTGTGCATTCGATCACCAGGCGGTCGAAGGCGATGTCGCCGCTGTCGAGGCGCTCGAGCAGCAGATACAAGGCTTTGGTCAGGTCGGTGTGGATGGTGCAGCAGACACAGCCGTTGGACAGCGTCATCACTTGTACCGGCTCGTCGCCCAACAGTTGGGTGTCGATACCGGCATCGCTGAATTCGTTCTCGATCACGGCGATTTTCAGGCCGTGCTCGGCTTTGAGCAGGTGGCGCAGCAACGTGGTCTTGCCGGCACCGAGGAAGCCGCTGAGGATCGTGACGGGTATAGGGACTGACAAAATAAGGTCTCCTGGGCGCAGAAAAAACTGTAGGAGCCGGCTTGCTGGCGATGGCGTCCCGAAGATCGCTATCGCCAGCAAGCCGGCTCCTACAGAGGTGATGCCTAAGTGGTGTGTTTCAACAGCACTTAGGCCCACCCTTGCCACCGTAACGGGCTTCCTGACGTTCGCGAAAGAACATCTCGTAGCTCATCACCGGTTTGTCCGGGTGCTTGGTCTGCATATGCTCGACGTAGTTGTCGTAGTCGGGCATGCCGACCATCAGGCGCGCAGCCTGACCGAGGTATTTACCGAGGCGACTCAGGTCATTGAACATGGTGCAAATCCTCGGTTACGCGTCCGGCAGTGCCTGGAATGGCGACTCTTTATCCGTGCGTTCTTTTTTACCCCAGGCGGCAATGCCGACCTTGAGCGCATAGAACAGGATGCTGAATACCACGAACAGGAACAGCGCGGTCAGCGTTGCGTTGGTGTAGGCGTTGAAGATCACGTGTTGCATCTGCGTAATGTCCTTGGCCGGGGCGAGAATCTGGCCATTGGCCAAGGCATCGCTGTATTTTTTCGCCAACGCCAGGAAGCCGATCGCCGGGTTGGCGTCGAACAGCTTGATGAAGCCTGCGGTGGTGGTGCAGATCAGCAGCCATACTGCCGGCAGCATGGTCACCCAGACATAACGCTGGCGCTTCATCTTGATCAGTACCACGGTGCCGAGCATCAATGCGATACCGGCCAGCATCTGGTTGGAGATGCCGAACAACGGCCACAAGGTGTTGATGCCACCCAGTGGATCGATCACGCCCTGGTACAGCAACCAACCCCACATGGCCACACAACCGGCGGTGGCAATCAGGTTGGCGGTCCAGGATTCGGTGCGTTTCAACGCTGGCACGAAAGAGCCGAGCAAATCCTGGAGCATGAAGCGCCCGGCTCGGGTGCCGGCGTCGACTGCCGTCAGGATGAACAGCGCTTCGAACAGGATCGCGAAGTGGTACCAGAACGCCATGGTGTTTTCACCCGGCAGAACACTGTGCAGGATCTGCGCGATACCGACCGCCAGGGTCGGTGCACCGCCGGCACGGGCCAGGATGGTGGTTTCACCGATGTCGTGGGCCACTGCCTGCAGCGCTTCCGGGGTAATTGCAAAGCCCCAGCTGCTGACGGCTTGCGCCACTGCCACCACATCACCGCCGACCACGGCCGGTGGGCTGTTCATGGCGAAGTACACGCCAGGTTCGATCACCGATGCTGCAACCATGGCCATGATGGCGACGAAGGACTCCATCAGCATGCCGCCGTAGCCGATGTAACGGGCGTTGGTTTCGTTATCCAGTAACTTCGGCGTGGTGCCGGAAGAAATCAGCGCATGGAAACCGGAGACCGCGCCGCAGGCAATGGTGATGAACAGGAACGGGAACAGACCGCCTTTCCATACCGGACCGGTGCCGTCGACGAACTGGGTCAGCGCCGGCATTTTCAGCTCGGGCATGGTCACCAGGATGCCGATGGCCAATGCGACGATGGTGCCGATCTTGAGGAAGGTCGACAGGTAGTCGCGCGGGGCCAGAATCAGCCACACCGGCAACACTGCGGCGACGAAACCGTAGCCAATCAACATCCAGGTAATCTGGATACCGGTAAAGGTAAAGGCCTTGGCCCACACCGGATCGGCGGCTATCTGCCCGCCGAGCCAGATCGAACCGAGCAGCAACAGCACGCCGATCACCGAGATTTCGCCGATGCGACCCGGGCGGATGTAGCGCATGTAGATGCCCATGAACATCGCGATCGGGATGGTCGCCATCACCGTGAAAATACCCCACGGGCTCTCGGCCAGGGCTTTGACCACGATCAGCGCCAGCACCGCGAGGATGATGATCATGATCAGGAAGCAGCCGAACAGCGCGATGGTGCCGGGAATCCGGCCCATTTCTTCGCGGACCATATCGCCCAGGGAACGACCGTTGCGGCGGGTGGACATGAACAGGACCATGAAGTCCTGAACGGCACCGGCCAGCACCACCCCGGCGATCAGCCACAGCGTGCCGGGCAGGTAGCCCATCTGCGCCGCCAGGACCGGGCCGACCAGTGGACCTGCACCGGCGATGGCCGCGAAGTGGTGACCGAAGAGGATGTGTTTGTTGGTTGGAACGTAGTCCAGACCGTCGTTATTGAGCACGGCAGGGGTAGCCCGTCGCGCATCGAGTTGCATGACATTGTTGGCGATGAACAGACTGTAGTAGCGGTAGGCGACCAGATAGATGGCCACAGCAGCGACCACAATCCACAAGGCGTTGATCGCCTCGCCTCGGCGCAATGCCACTACGCCCAAAGCACACGCACCTATGATTGCCAGCAACAGCCAGGGTAGATGGCGTAGCAGGCTATTATTATTTTTCATTTTAGGATTCCAGCCAGAGTGGACAAGAAAAGACAGCCACACCGAGTTTAGCGCTCCTGACGACAAAGACCATACCCAACGTTGGTCTAGAGCCCTGTCCTGGTTGGCAGGTTCTGACAATGCGGGTCTATAGTCAGCGAACATCAAGAGGATTGCGCCATGAGCGAGCACCCCGCCGAACGTCGCCGCTTCAAACGAATCGCGTTCGATGCCAGGACCGAGCTGAGCCAGGGAGAGTACATCTGGCCGGTGAAGCTGGTTGATTTGTCGCTCAAGGGCTTGCTGATCGAGCGACCCGATCCTTGGCAGGGCAATCCCGAGCAGGACTTTTCAGTCGACATTCATCTAAGCGATGACATCGACATCTTCATGGATGTGCACCTGACCCACGAAGAACACGGCCAGCTCGGCTTCGTCTGCCGACACATCAGCCTGGAGTCTATTGAGCGCCTGCGGCGCCTGATCGAACTCAACCTGGCCGACCAGCATGAACTGGAGCGCGAACTGGGCGAACTAATCGAAATCTGACCTCGTAGGAGCTGCCGAAGGCTGCGATCTTTTGACCTTATAAAAAAGATCGCGGCCTTCGGCAGCTTCTACGAGAGGTAGCACTTTATTCGAAGAGCGCATCCAGGGCCTGTTCCAGACGAGTGACGGCAATGATCTGCAACCCTGCCGGCGACTCTTTCGGCGCATTGCCCTTAGGCACGATGGCCCGCTTGAAGCCGTGCTTGGCGGCTTCTTTCAAACGCTCCTGACCGCTAGGAACCGGACGCACCTCACCGGAAAGCCCGACCTCACCGAACACCAACAGATCGTGGGGTAACGGCCGGTTGCGCAAACTGGACATCACCGCCGCCATCAACGCCAGGTCCGACGCGGTCTCCAGCACTTTCACCCCACCGACCACGTTGAGAAACACATCCTGATCGTGGGTTGGAATGCCACCATGACGGTGCAACACCGCCAGCAACATCGCCAAGCGGTTCTGATCCAGCCCGAGCGTGACCCGACGCGGATTAGCCAGGTGGCTGTCATCCACCAGCGCCTGGACTTCCACCAACATCGGCCGGGTGCCTTCCCACGTCGCCATGACCACGCTACCCGGGACTTCTTCCTGAGCACGGGTCAAAAAAATCGCAGAAGGGTTTGAGACTTCTTTCAGGCCCTTGTCGGTCATGCCGAACACGCCCAGTTCATTGACTGCACCGAAACGGTTCTTCACCGCCCGCAGCAGACGCAGGCGTCCATCGGACTCACCTTCGAAATACAGCACGGTGTCGACCATGTGCTCCAGCACTCGAGGGCCAGCCAGCGCGCCTTCCTTGGTGACGTGGCCCACCAGGAAAATCGCCGTACCGCTCTGTTTGGCATAGCGCACCAGCAACGCCGCACTTTCACGCACCTGGGATACACCACCCGGTGCCGATTGCAGTTGCTCGGTAAAGATCGTCTGGATCGAATCGATCACCATGACCTTGGGCTTTTCCTGGCGGGCCGTGGCAATGATGGTTTCGATGCAGGTTTCGGTCATGACCCGCAACCGATCCTGGGGCAACCCCAGTCGCCGGGCACGCATGGCCACTTGCTGCTGAGACTCTTCGCCAGTGACATACAACGCCGGCATGCTTTTGGCGAGATTGCACAGGGTTTGCAAAAGAATCGTCGATTTGCCGATGCCAGGGTCGCCGCCGATCAGCACCACCGATCCGTCCACCAGGCCACCGCCCAGCACGCGGTCGAGTTCGCTTGAGGCCGTAGAAAAACGCGGTATCTCTTCAACGCTGACCTCGGCCAGGGTCTTGATCTGCGCCTGTTGGCCGGTCCAACCGGTACGACCACTGGGCGCCGCTGCCCCGCCGCTTTCCACCATGGTTTCGGTGAGCGTGTTCCAGGCCCCGCATTCACCGCACTGGCCAGCCCACTTGGGGAAGGTTGAGCCGCACTCGGTGCAGCCGTACATGCGCTTGGCCTTGGCCATCGGAACCCCCGGAAAAAAACGCGATGATAGCTCAGGTGGGGCGCATCAGCGCGGCAAGAAAATGATTGATACGTTCAGGTTTACAGGAAGTACCCGTTGAATTGGCGCTTATTCAATTACTCCCACCATTTAATCTACGCTTGTCTAACTTTTCCACCCCGCCCCCTATACAGAGCAAACAACACTCAGAAAGCACTTCTCAAAAGCTATACAACCTTTAACCAATTAAACATGCACTGCACAACCAATCCAGAATAATGAATCTTGTTTAGATTCACTTAAACAGCAACTTCAACTTCCCCTTCAGAATATATAAACGCCAGAAGCAACCTGTTCGACATCAACATCAGCGCCAATTAACCCCCTGGTTAATTAGCAACCTAAACGATCAACAAGACCGATGCGATCCTGTCAGATATATCATTCGGAACAAATATCAACTGCTCGACGAGGCATCAAGACTTCCATGAAAACATTGTTTCAAAAAGGAACTTTGCGCATCGCCGTGGCGCTCACCCGCGAGCGATCACTGCAACCTTTTCACCGCTGGCCTGGTCGATAGCAAGCTAATGCCGTGAGCAGTGGTTTCGAGCAAGAAGCGATTCGCTGATTTACACTGCGTTCATCAACCTCATCTGTAACAAGGAAATAACCTATGGGCGTGCTCAATGAATTCAAGGCCTTCGCGGTCAAAGGCAACGTGGTCGACATGGCTGTCGGCATCATCATCGGGGCCGCTTTCGGCAAGATCGTAACGTCGTTTGTGGGCGATCTGATCATGCCGCCAATCGGGATGTTGATCGGTGGCGTTGACTTCAGTGACCTGGTCATCACGCTCAAGGCAGCAGAGGGCAACACCCCGGCCGTGGTGCTGGCATACGGCAAATTCATTCAGACCATCATCGACTTCGTCATTGTCGCCTTCGCGATTTTCATGGGGGTCAAGGCCATCAACCGTCTGAAGCGCGAAGAATCCGTGGCGCCTACCTTGCCGCCGGTTCCGACCAAGGAAGAAGAATTGCTTGGCGAGATCCGTGACCTGCTGAAGGCACAGAACAACCAGCCTTGATCGAATGGCTTGGTAAAAAAACGGCGCCCGCGAGGCGCCGTTTTTTTTACCAGAAGTTTTCCACTGCGACCTGCCCGGGTCGCCGGCTCAGGCTCAGGTGCATATCGCGCTGTTTAAGCAGTTTGCGCGTGTCGTCGATCATCTGAGGGTTGCCGCAAAGCATGACCCGCGAATGCTCTGGCGTCAGCGCAACACCCGCCGCCCGCTCCAGCTCGCCATTCTCAATGAGCGTGGTAATTCGTCCATTCAGGGCTCCGGGATGCTGCTCGCGCGTGACCGTCGCGATAAATTGCAGTTTATGTGCGTGTTCCGCGAGGTACTCCCTTTGCGCCAGACCCGAAATCAATGCTTGATAGGCCAGCTCCCTGGTTTCACGCACGCTATAGACCAGGAGGATGCGCTCAAACTTCTCCCACACCTCGAAGTCCTGAAGTATTGACAGGAACGGCGCTATGCCTGTGCCTGTGGACAACAGCCACAGATCTCGCCCATCGACAAAACGGTCCAGTGTCAGGTAGCCGAAGGCCTGACGGTCCACCAACAAGGTATCGCCGACGCCCAAACGACTGAGCTCGCTGGTGAACTCACCTCCCGGGACGACGATGGAAAAGAACTCGAGGAATTCATCAAAAGGTGAGGACACCATGGAATAAGCGCGCCATACCGTGCTGCCATCAGCCTTGACCACTCCCAACCGGGCAAACTGTCCTGCACGGAATCGGAAACCTGCGTCGCGGGTTGCGCGCAAAGTGAACAGGTTCGCAGTCACCGGCTGTACGTCGAGCAAGGTCTGACGTGTGAATTTCTCTTCGCTGGCGGTCATAGGACGCTCCAATCAACAGACAGGAGCAGTGTCCCGCAAACCCACGGACGTAACCACCCATAGTTTGTAGTGGCTTTTAATGTATATCGAAGTGACTTATATCTATTTAGCACTACGAACAGTCCATATTGGATGTCACATAGCATTTCAATGCTGATCTTTCGCTTAAGAACCACAGGTACACTTTTCCTTATTTGCAAGAGCAAAAAAGTCACAGCATGGCGCTAGGAATTATCCTACACTCGTGGCGTGCCGGATCTCGGATCCAAAGAGTGCACCCTGCGGACATGATGATGGAGTACAAGTATGGAGATCTGGAAGGAGTCACAGCTTAAACAGCTTTCACATACGCACGAGATCAAAACAGCCTATCGAATCTCACTGAATTTTGTCAGAAATCTGGGATACAAATTTTGTGAATTTTCAGTAACTTCTAACAACAACGTTGCAGCTTGCGACATTCTGAATCTGAACAATTTTCCTCATAGCTGGAGCACCCGCAATGAGCAACATACAGTGGGTCAAACAAACCCGATAGTGGCATACTGCAACCATTCCACTTTGCCGGTTCTCTGGAGTGAAGAGCTTTTTTCTGAAGCACCGTGGATCTGGCAAGCGATGCAACAGCAAGGCTTGCAATATGGCTGGTCGCAAGCGATCCACGATGAGCAAACGGGTCTGTGCAGCACCCTGAGCCTGGCCAGAAGCCACTGCCCTATTTCAGCCTTCGAATTGTATGAAAACATGGGATTCATGGTTTTCATCATCCACCACCTGCATGCCCTGGCGGCTCTGGCTTACCCGAAAAAAACGCCTGCCCACCCGGCACCGCCATTATCACCACGTGAAAAAGAAGTACTGCAGCTGTCAGCCTTGGGCAAGACCGCCTATGAGATCTCCAGGATCCTCAATCTGAGCGAGCGTACGATCAACTTTCATGTGCACAGGGCTATCGAAAAGCTTGGCGTTAACAACAAGATTGCGGCAGTCATCGCCGCGGCCAGGTCAGGAGCCATCTGAGCGCGTCCGTCTTCAGGAAATCCTGCGAGTAATCCCATCGAAAAAAAAGTACCATTTGCGGCCCTCCTGAGTGATGACGTGTGAACCCTTCACGACGCAGTACACTCGGACGGCTCCGCCCGCCACAACGCCCTCGGGCTGCGGGACATACGTTGATCACCCAGAGCCCCGCCCCATGCCTTTGCTCGAAACACCCTTCGCCCGCCTTGACCTGATCCGCCAGCCTGAACAGCAGAACGAACCGCTGCAGGCTTTCGACGCCGCAGACGAATACCTGCTCAACCATCTGGCCGGACAACAACCAGCGGCGGACACCCGAGTGCTGGTACTCAACGACAGTTTCGGCGCTTTGGCCGCCAGCCTGGCGGGAAAAGTCCAGGTGATCAGCAGCGGCGATTCTTACCTGTCCGCTCAGGGGCTGGAAAAAAACCTTGTGCGCAACGGCATGGCATTTGATGCCGTACCGAGCGTGCCGGCCAGTGAAGCGTTGGTCGGCCCCTTTGATCGCGTGCTGGTCCGGGTGCCGAAAACCCTGGCGTTGCTGGAAGAACAACTGATCCGTCTGCAAAGCCAACTGACACCCGGTGCTCAAGTGATTGCGGGCGCCATGATCAAGCATCTGCCACGGGCGGCGGGAGACCTGCTGGAGCGTTACATCGGTCCGGTGCAGGCCTCTTTAGCGGTGAAAAAGGCGCGTTTGCTGATTGCGACGACCGAAAACAAAGCGCCCGCCACTTCCCCTTACCCGACTCGTTATCGACTCGAAACGCCTGCGATTGAACTGCTCAACCACGCCAATGTGTTTTGCCGCGAAGGCCTGGACATCGGTACGCGAGCGTTCTTGCCGCATTTGCCAAAAAACCTGGGTACGGCACGCGTGGCCGACCTCGGTTGCGGCAATGGGGTGCTGGCCATCGCCAGCGCGCTGCAAAACCCCCAAGCCCATTACACGCTGGTAGATGAATCATTCATGGCGGTGCAATCGGCCGAGCAGAACTGGCGCGCGGCGCTGGGTGAGCGGGATGTGATCGTCCGCGCCGGGGATGGGCTGGCCGGACAAGAGCCGCAGTCGCTGGACGTGGTGCTGTGCAATCCACCCTTCCATCAGCAACAGGTCGTGGGCGACTTTCTCGCCTGGCGGATGTTTCAGCAGGCACGTGAAGCGCTGGTCGTCGGTGGCGCGCTATACATCGTCGGTAATCGTCACCTGGGGTATCACAGCAAACTGGCGCGGTTGTTTCGCGGCGTCGAGCAAGTGGCGGCCAACCCTAAATTTGTGATCCTCAGGGCGCGTAAGTAACAGGTAAAAAAAACCCTCCGGTCGGAGGGTTGAAATCCGCGCCTGATGGCCGCGGGATGGGATGTCAGGTGGTTCAGTGGGTGCTCAGGCCTGCGGCGTTCATGAACATGCGCATCAGGCTGGCGACGATGAACAATGCACCGACGCTGCCCGCCCAGATCATGGCCAACCAGCCGAGCCGCTGCCACAGCGGTTTTTTTTCGGCTTCTTCAATGTCGTGCAAGGTGTGTTTGCCGCTCATTGTTTCGACCTCCTTTAGTGGTAACCATCTTCATGGGTCACCTTGCCGCGGAATACGTAGTAGCTCCAGAAGGTGTAGCCAAGGATGAAAGGGATGATGAAGAGCGTGCCCACCAGCATGAAACCCTGGCTCTGCGGCGGCGCGGCGGCATCCCAGATCGAGATCGACGGCGGCACGATGTTGGGCCACAGGCTGATCCCCAATCCGCTGTAACCGAGGAAGATCAGCACCAGCGTCAGCAGGAACGGCGTGTAATGCGCATTGCGTGCCACGGCACGGATCAGGCCGTACATCGTCACCAGCACCAGAATCGGCACCGGCAGAAACCAGAAGAGGTTCGGCAAGGTGAACCAGCGCGCCGCAATTTCAGCGTGAGCCAGAGGGGTCCAGATGCTCACGATGCCAATCACCGCCAGCAGCACAAACGCCAGGGGCCGCGCCAGGTCATGCATCTGTTCCTGCAACTTGCCTTCGGTCTTCATGATCAGCCAGGTACAACCGAGCAGCGCATACGCCACGACGAGCGCCGCTCCGCAGAACAACGTGAACGGGGTCAGCCAGTCCAGTGAGCCACCGGCAAACTGCCGATTGACCACCGGCAATCCGTCGATGAATGCACCCAGCGCCACCCCCTGGAAGAACGTGGCGGCAATCGAGCCGCCGATGAAGGCCTTGTCCCACAGGTGACGCTTGTCGTCCTTGGCCTTGAAGCGGAACTCGAAGGCCACGCCGCGGAAGATCAGCCCGATCAACATGAAGATCAGCGGTAGATACAACGCCGAGAGCACCACCGAATAGGCCAGCGGAAAGGCGCCAAACAACGCCGCGCCGCCCAGCACCAGCCAGGTTTCGTTGCCATCCCAGACCGGGGCGACAGTGTTCATCATCACATCACGGTCGGTTTTACCGGGAATGAACGGGAAGAGAATCCCGATACCCAGGTCAAAGCCATCCATGACCACGTACATCATGATGCCGAAGATGATGATCACGGCCCAGATCAGCGGAAGATCAATACCCATGATTCAAATCTCCTTGGTCACGGCGTGGTCGGCATCAGCGTGCTCGTCGTCGGCTGCGGACAGCGGACGGGCGGGCGTACGTTTTTGGCCTGGACCACCGTCGTTGGTTTCCTTGCCTTCGTCGATCTTCGGCCCTTTGCGCACCAGGCGCATCATGTAGCCCAGGCCGGCGCCAAACAGCGCGAAATACACCACGACGAACAGGATCAGGGTGATGCTCATCTGCACGAAACTATGGTTGGAGGACGCATCCGCCGTGCGCATCAAGCCATACACCACCCACGGCTGGCGGCCGATTTCCGTCGTGAACCATCCGGCGAGAATCGCGATCAGGCCGGATGGCCCCATCCACAGCGCCAGATACAGAAAAGGTCGCGAGGTATAGAGCTTGTCACGCTTGCGCAACCACAGGCTCCACAAGCCGGTGAAGATCATCAGGAAGCCCAGGCCAACCATGATCCGGAACGACCAGAACACGATGGTCGAGTTCGGCCGGTCTTCAGGCGGGAATTCCTTGAGTGCCGGCACCTGTTTATCCAGCGAGTGAGTAAGGATCAGGCTGCCCAGGTAAGGGATCTCTACGGCAAATTTGGTTCTCTCCTCTTTCATGTCCGGCCAGCCGAACAGGATCAACGGAGTCGCCTCATCGCCCTTGTTTTCCCAGTGCCCCTCGATTGCCGCAATTTTTGCTGGCTGATGCTCGAGCGTGTTGAGGCCGTGGAAGTCACCGATAACGGCCTGGATCGGCGCGACAATCAGGGCCATCCACATCGCCATCGAAAGCATTTTACGGATCGCCGGGTTGTCCTTGCCGCGCAGCAAATGCCAGGCCGCGGAAGATCCGACAAAGAACGCCGTGGCGACGAACGCCGCCGTCGCCATGTGCATCAGGCGGTACGGGAACGATGGGTTGAAGATAATCGCCAGCCAGTCGGTGGGGATGACCTGGCCATTGATGATTTCGAAGCCTTGCGGGGTTTGCATCCAGCTGTTGGAGGCGAGAATCCAGAAGGTCGAGATCAGTGTGCCGATGGCCACCATGACCGTGGAGAAGAAGTGCAGGCCACGCCCGACTTTGTTCCAGCCGAACAGCATCACACCCAGAAACCCGGCCTCGAGGAAAAATGCCGTGAGCACTTCGTACGTCAGCAACGGACCGGTCACCGCCCCGGCAAAATCGGAGAAGCGGCTCCAGTTGGTGCCGAACTGATAGGCCATGACCAGGCCAGAAACCACCCCCATGCCGAAGTTGACGGCGAAGATCTTCGACCAGAAATGGTAGAGGTCACGGTAGGTGTCGTTGTGGGTTTTCAGCCACAGGCCTTCGAGAACCGCCAGGTAGCTCGCCAGACCGATGGTGATGGCCGGAAACAGGATGTGGAACGAGATGGTGAACGCGAACTGAATTCGGGCGAGATCAAGTGCCTCTAAACCGAACATAAGTCTTCCTCTGTCAGGTAGTACGGCTGCGGGCTGAAAGCCTGCACCCACGGCCCCCACGGATATGGAGTGTGGCGAATCTCTGTTTGTTCTTTTTTTATACGCATCACAACGCAGGGAGTCAGGCCTTGCGGCCGCCGGATCAATTCCATTTGAGGGTTTTGATCTGGATCAATCAACGTTGAAAGAGTAGTCCCATTTCCGGGGAGGACTCGCGTGGTCTTTTGCCGCGTGACAAGTTGCCTCAGGGGTGGCGAAATGGCCTGAAACAGATTTTTGGATAGAACAACATCAATGTGGTGAGGGGGCTCGTCCCCGTCAGGTTGTGAAGCGACCTCAGCCCCGGCAAAAAATGGATTTATCAGTTAGCCCTGCTTGATCGTTTTTACGGCTGCTACGCAGCCGAACGGGGCAAGCCCCCTCGCCACAGCAAGCTCCCTCTCCAGAAGATTTTCCATTGAGTGGACAATCGATGTCTGGCTAACTAAATTTTCTGTCACTGCAACTTCCTGTTACAGCTTGGTGATAACCTCGCCGTTCCCCTCCCCCAGATTTGCCGCAGATGCCCAGCCAAGAGCCCTTGCTGTTACGTCACCATCGTCCGTTCCTCGCGTTCTGGCTGGCCCGGATTTTCACCGCCAGCGGTTTTCAGATGCTCACGGTGGCTATCGGCTGGAACCTGTACCAACTGACGGGGAACGTGCTCGACCTTGGCTTGGTCGGCCTGGTGGAGTTTGCCCCGCGCGTGTTGTTCATGCTGCACACCGGGCACGTCGCGGATCGCTATGACCGGCGCAAGGTCGCGGCGATCTGCCAGTCGTTGCAAGCGCTGATCGCCTTATCGCTGGCCATTGGCAGTGCGACGGATCATGTCACTCGGGAACTGATCTTCATCCTCGCCTTCCTGCTCGGTGCGGCCCGCTCCTTCGAGATGCCGACCACCCAGGCCCTGCTGCCGAGCATTGTGCCCAGCGCCCTGTTTCCCCGGGCCGTTGCCGCTGCACAGTCAGCGCAGCAATCGGCGACCATCGTTGCGCCGGCCCTCGGCGGTCTGCTCTACGCCTTCGGCAGTGTCTGGGTGTATGGCCCCACCGTGCTCCTCTATGTCATCGCATGTTCATTGATGCTCAACCTGCCGGCCCGGCAAACGCCGTTGAACAAAGGCAAAGCCACATTGGACTCGCTTTTGGCAGGCGTTCGTTTCATTCGCAGCCGACCGGACATTCTCGGGGCCATTTCCCTGGATCTGTTCGCCGTTCTGCTGGGTGGGGCGACGGCGCTGTTGCCGGTGTTCGCCAAAGACATACTGCTGACCGGCCCGTGGGGGCTTGGCCTGTTGCGCTCGGCACCGGCAGTGGGCGCCTTGCTGATGTCACTGTTCCTGGCGCGATTCGCCGTGGAACGCAATGTCGGGCGCGTGATGTTTACGGCCGTGGGTGTGTTCGGCGTGGCAACCATTGCCTTCGGCCTGTCGACCTCGTTCTGGTTCTCGCTGGCCGTGCTGGTGGTGCTGGGCGCCGCCGACATGATCAGCATGGTGATCCGCGCATCGTTCGTACAACTCGAAACACCGGACGAAATGCGCGGTCGGGTCAGCGCCGTGAACGGTTTGTTTATCGGTGCTTCAAATCAGTTGGGCGAATTTGAATCGGGATTGACCGCCCACTGGTTCGGCACCGTGCCAGCCGTGGTCATGGGTGGAATCGGTACGCTGGTGGTGACCGGGACCTGGATCAAGCTGTTCCCGACCCTGGCCAATCGCGACCGCATGCATGTGCCAAAGGAAGAGGTGAAGGCCTGACCCTCACTTGATCAACATCTCCCCCGCCACCGCCGAACGCGTGGCTTTGCCACAGAGTTGCTCAACCAGCACCAAGGCAAACGCCAATGCCGCGCCCGAGCCTTGGGCGGTGATGCAGTTACCGTCGACCACCACCGGCTGATCGACGAAGTTACAGCCCGACAGCTGATGACTGGCCGAAGGCAGGCATGTCATGCGCCGTTGCCGCAATACCCCAAAGGCTTGCAGCGCCACCGCAGGTGCTTCGGCAATTGCTGCGAACAGTCGACCGGCGGCGGCCTGGTCCTTGATCAATTGCTGCACGGGCTGGTGCGCCGCCAGATGTTGCGCACCCACCGCACCGCCTGGCAGGGCGATCAGGTCAAAAGGCTGGGCCAGCAAATCCACCAACATCGCATCGCAGGTCAGGCGGGTGCCGCGGGCGCAGGTGAGCATGCGTCGCCCCTCGATGCTTGCCACCACCACTTCAACCTGGGCGCGGCGGAGCACATCGATCAAGGTCACGACTTGCAGGTCATCAACACCCTCGGCGAGGGCAATCAAGGCACGAAAGGTCATGGGCTACGATCCACAAAATGATTCTTAAAGCGTAGTCAGCTTTCGTGCCCTCTGTTTCTGGTCCGGCCGTTACTTGATGTAAAGCTGAGTAGACAGCGTATTGCCCGGTGCATTGAGCGAGGTGTTGCTGAAGCTGAAAGTGCCTTCCTGTTTGCCCGCGAGATCGAAGGCATATAAATAGCCGACGGTTTTTTCTCCGGGGGTGCAGGTGGTCAGGTTTCCATTCCTGAAAGCACAGACCGGCGTGCGGGTGCCATTCACTTCGAAGCCGTCCAGCGCGACACGGGGCTCGCGGCCGTAACCGACTTCCAGCACGTAAACAAGGATGTTCGATCCGCTGTGGTCACAACGCGTCTGTTTTTGTCCCTCGTCGATACTTTCGACGCCGCAGGAAGGCGAAGCGACCTTGAGCACCTTCACTTCACTCAAGGGCGGGGCCGATGCCGCCTTGGCCACTTGAGTCCCGAGAAACAACGCCATCAGTACGCCAAATACGCCAGCCAGACGCTTTTTCATCCAGGACCTGTCCACCTCAAAAAACCAGCGCGCAGTATGGCGCACTTGGCTTTGTCGCAAAACATCGACGACGATCACCGCCATAAGCAGCCATAACCCCACGCGACTGGTATGATGCGCGGCTTTTTCCGACCCACAGTATTTTTCAGGCGCGTTCTGCGGTCTGTGCTTTGCTGTTGAGGTCGATACATTCACGGCGCCCGGCGCGCCACGGGGAGCAGACATGCTGGAAAGGCTGTTTCAACTCAAGGCACATAACACCAATGTACGCACCGAGATTCTCGCGGGCGTCACGACCTTTTTGGCCATGGCCTACATTCTGTTCGTCAATCCGAGCATCCTCGGCGAGACCGGCATGGACAAGGGCGCGGTGTTCGTCGCCACCTGCCTGGCAGCCGCCATTGGCTCCACGGTCATGGGCCTGATCGCCAACTACCCGATCGCCCTTGCACCGGGCATGGGCCTGAACGCCTTCTTCACTTATACCGTGGTCCTGCACATGGGCCATACCTGGCAAGTGGCGCTGGGCGCGGTGTTCATCTCGGCGGTGTGCTTCTTCCTGCTGTCGATCTTCCGCATCCGCGAATGGATCATCAACAGTATCCCGCTGCCGCTGCGCTCGGCGATTGCCGCCGGTATCGGGCTGTTCCTGGCCCTGATTGCCCTGCACAACGCCGGCATTGTTGTCAGCAACTCGGCGACCATGGTCGGCCTCGGCGACCTGAAACAGCCGGCGCCGATCCTCGCCACCCTCGGCTTTGCCCTGATCGTCGCCCTTGAAGCCCTGGCCGTGCGCGGTGCGGTGCTGATCGGTATTCTGGTGGTCACCATCATTTCCATCGTCATGGGCTTCACCCCGTTCGGCGGCGTGATGTCGATGCCGCCATCCCTGGCGCCGACGTTCCTGCAACTGGACATCAAAGGTGCGCTGGACATCGGTCTGGTCAGCGTGATTTTCGCCTTCCTGTTCGTCGACCTGTTCGACAACTCCGGCACCCTCATCGGCGTGGCCAAGCGCGCTGGATTGATGGGCAAGGACGGCCACATGCCGAAAATGGGCCGTGCGCTGATCGCCGACAGTACCGCTGCAATGGCCGGTTCCCTGCTGGGCACCTCGACCACCACCAGCTACATTGAGTCCGCTGCCGGCGTAAGTGCCGGGGGCCGCACCGGCCTGACCGCTATCGTCGTGGCGATCCTGTTCCTGTTGGCGCTGTTCTTCTCGCCACTGGCCGCCAGCGTTCCAGCCTTCGCCACTGCACCGGCCCTGCTGTTCGTCGCCGTGCTGATGACATCCGGCCTGGCCGAAATAGACTGGGACGACATCACCGTCGCTGCACCTGTCGTGATCACCGCGCTGGCCATGCCGTTCACTTACTCCATCGCTAACGGCATCGCCTTCGGTTTCATTGCCTGGACCGCCATCAAGCTGATGTCCGGTCGTGGTCGCGAGCTGAACCCGGCGCTGGTGATCCTGTCGATTCTGTTTGTGATCAAACTCGGTTGGTTCAACGCATGACTTTTGATTCCCAGGCTTACGCCACTCAACTCGAAGAGAAGGTCACGCGCTTGCGGGACCTGCTGGCCCCGTTTGATGCGCCGGAGCCGGCCGTATTCGACTCGCCGTTGCAGAACTTCCGCCTGCGCGCTGAGTTCCGCCTGTGGCGCGAAGCCGGCGAACGTCATTACGCGATGTTTTCCCAGGAAGACAAACGCACGCCAATCCTGATCGAAGAGTTCCCGATTGCCAGCCTGCGCATCAACCAGTTGATGCCGCAGCTAAAGGCAGCGTGGCAAGCGAGTGCGCCGCTGAGCCACAAGTTGTTCCAGGTGGAGTTCCTGACCACCCTGGCTGGCGATGCGATGATCACTCTTTGCTATCACCGTCCACTGGACGAGCACTGGCACGCGGCGGCCACGAAGCTGGCGGCCGAGCTGAATGTCAGCATCATCGGCCGTTCCAAGGGCAAGCGCGAAGTCATCGGGCACGATTACGTGGTCGAAAAGCTGGAAGTCTGCGGCCGCACTTTCAGCTATCGCCAGCCGGAAGGCGCGTTCACCCAGCCCAACGGCACGGTAAACCAGAAGATGCTCAATTGGGCATTCGATGCGCTTGGCGATCGCTCCGATGATTTGCTGGAGCTGTATTGCGGCAACGGCAACTTCACCCTGCCGCTCGCCACCCGCGTGCGCAAGGCGCTGGCCACCGAAATCAGCAAGACCTCGGTCAACGCGGCCTTGAGCAATCTCAGCGAAAATGCTGTGGATAATGTCACCCTGGTGCGTTTGTCCGCCGAAGAGCTGACCGAAGCCCTGAACGAAGTTCGTCCTTTCCGGCGCCTGCACGGCATCGACCTCAAGAGCTATGAGTTCGGCAGCGTGTTCGTCGACCCACCGCGCGCCGGCATGGACCCGGACACCTGCGAGCTGACCCGACGCTTCGACAACATCCTGTACATCTCCTGCAATCCGGAGACCCTGGCAGCCAACATCGCCCAACTGCACGACACCCACCGCATCACCCGATGCGCGATGTTCGACCAGTTCCCGTGGACTCATCACATGGAATCCGGGGTGATGCTGACCCGGCGTTGAGTGCATCTGCAAGACGCAAAAACCGTCCTCGTGACGGTTTTTTTGTATTCGTAGGTTTGGCGCTGATAAATACTGGGTCGAATACTTCATCTACCCCCGGTGTAACCCATCATGCAGCGACATTTCGACGATCTACAGCTGGGCAGCATCGAGCTGTTTTGCCTGGCCGCCGAGGCTGGCAGCTTCACCGCGGCGGCGCTGGTGGCAGGGGTAACACCGGCCGCGGTGAGCCGTTCAGTGTCACGCATGGAGGAGCGCCTTGGCGTGCGCTTGTTCGCCCGCACCACGCGCAGCGTCAAATTGACCGACAGTGGCCGCCGTTATTACGAAGAATGCCGCCAGGCTCTGGCACAACTGGTCGAGGCCCAGCGTGAGGTCATGGGTCAACAGCAAGAGCCATCAGGAACCTTGCGCATCAGTATTCCGACCACCTACGCACACCATCGAATTCTGCCGCTGCTGCCCGAATTCCGGGCGAGGTTCCCGGCTGTGAAAGTCGAGTCGCACATCAGCAATCGCAACATCGATTTCGTCGGTGAAGGCTACGACATGGCAATTCGCGTGCGAGCCATCCCGGATTCCGGTCTGATCGCCCGGCATCTGGAAGACGCCGCACTGGTGGTGGTCGCCAGCGCGGATTACTTGAAACGTAACGGTACTCCGCAAACCCTCGGCGATCTTGAGCAACACGAATGCATTCAGTACGAATTGCCCAGCAGTGGTCGGCGTATTGCCTGGCTGTTCAATGATGCCGGCGTACAACGGGAGATTCTGGCCGAGGGCAACCTCAGTTGCTCCGACGACGTACTGGGTGGCGTGACCCTGGCCAAATACGGCGCCGGATTGTTCCAGACCTACCGCTTTATCGTGGAAAAGGAACTGGCCGATGGCTCGCTGCTGGAAGTGCTCAAGCCTTATGGCGGGTGCTCACGGCCATTTACCCTGCTCTACCCGCAAAGCCGTCACGTGCCGCTGCGGTTGAGGGCGTTCATCGACTTCCTCGTAGAGCATTTACCGCGTTAGCCGCTGAAAGTGTCCGATCACCGCCCACAAACAGCCAGCGTGCAGTCACTTCAATTGACCGAATTAACCAGTTAGTACAATTTATCTCCACAGGCTGAAACATACGGCCGAATCCAAAAATAATAAGTGGAGAAATTGCGATGCCCCCTATCGTTCTGGTGCTCAACGGCCCGAACCTGAACCTGCTCGGCACCCGTGAACCGGCAACTTACGGCCACGAAACCCTGGCAGACATTTCGGTCCTGTGCGCACGTACCGCCGAAGAGTTCGGCCTGGCAGTGGAGTTTCGCCAGACTAACCATGAAGGTGAATTGCTCGACTGGATTCACGCCGCCCGCGGACGCTGTGCCGGGATCGTCATCAACCCTGCCGCGTGGACCCACACTTCCGTCGCCATTCGCGACGCCCTCGTCGCCAGCGAACTGCCGGTGATCGAAGTGCACCTGTCCAACGTCCACGCCCGCGAGCCCTTCCGCCACCACTCTTTTGTATCCGCCATTGCGACCGCTGTCATGGCCGGTTTCGGCAGCCACGGCTATCGCCTGGCGCTGGAGCATTTCAGTCAGCGTTTGAAGGGGTGACTACCGTGACTCAGAACTCCGCGATCCTGGCCGGGCTGATCGGCGCCGGCATTCAGGCCTCCCGCACACCAGCGTTGCACGAGCACGAAGGCGACGCCCAAGGGCTGCGTTATCTCTATCGCCTGATTGACCTTGATCAGTTGAAACTCGACAGCAATGCCCTGCCCGACCTGTTAATGGCTGCCGAGCGGATGAACTACACCGGGTTGAACATCACCTTTCCGTGCAAACAGGCGATCATCCCGCTGCTCGACGAACTGTCGCCGGAAGCCCGCGGTATCGGTGCGGTCAACACCGTGGTGCTGAAAGACGGCAAGCGCATCGGCCACAACACCGATTGCCTGGGATTTGCCGAGGGTTTTCGTCGCGGTTTGAAGGGTGTTGCCGTTGAGCGCGTGGTCCAAATGGGCGCCGGCGGTGCAGGTGCAGCGGTGGCTCACGCGTTGTTGAGCGAGGGCGTACAACAGCTGAGCATTTTTGACGTGGATATCCGCCGCGCCCAGGATCTGGCTGACAATCTCAATCAGCATTTCGGCGTGGCACGAGCGGTGGCCGGGTATGACCTGTCAACCGCCATGGCTCAGGCTGACGGTTTGGTGAACACCACGCCGATGGGCATGAAAAAACTGCCGGGCATGCCGGTGCCAGTCGAGCTGCTGCGAGCCGAACTGTGGGTGGCGGAAATCGTCTACTTCCCGTTGGAGACCGAATTGCTGCGCAACGCCCGTGCATTGGGTTGCCGGACTTTGGATGGCGGCAACATGGCGGTGTTTCAGGCGGTGAAGGCGTTCGAATTGTTCAGCGGTGTGGTGCCGGATGTCCAGCGAATGCTTGAGCATTTCCAGAGCATGAATGACTGAAGCGCCAACCTGCTTTTACGTAGGAGCCGGCTTGCTGGCGAAGCAGGCGATGCGGTGAATCAGGTCAGCCGCCTTCGCTGGCAAGCCAGCTCCTACAGAGTGTTGCGTGAATGCGATTGGTTGAGAACCAGGACAATCAAGCCTGCAGGTAGCGCAAAACCGACTCGCAAATCATCTCGCGATGACGCTGTTTGACAGCCTCGTCCGGCAGATCGATCTGAAAAATCTCCCCCACGGTATGGCGGTTCGAAACCCGATAGAAGCAGAACGAACTGATCAGCAGATGCACATCCAGCGGCACCAGGCCCGCGCGGAAGACACCCTCTTCAACACCCCGGCGCAGAATCACATCGAGTGAATCGAGCACGGTGTTGTTCATCGCCCTGATCGCCTCGGAACGCTTTACAAACTCGGCGTTGTGGATGTTCTCGATGCTGACAATCCGCACGAAATCCACGTTGCGGTCGTGGTGATCGAAGGTGAATTCAACCATCCGCCGAATGGCATCCACCGGCGCCAGCTCGGTCAGGTGCAAACGGCTTTCGGTGTTGCGGATGTCGCCGTAAAGCTTCTCCAGCACCTCAACGTAGAGCTGTTCCTTACTGCCGAAGTAGTAATAGATCATGCGCTTGGAGGTGTGAATGCGCTCGGCGATGGCGTCGACACGAGCACCGGACAACCCCTGCTGGACGAACTCGACGATCGCCTCTTGCAGGATGTTCTCGCGGGTCTTTTCCGGGTTGTTCTTGCGACTCTTGCGCGGCTCGGCAACGGGCTGGTCGGGCACTGAAGAGAGTTCTGAAATTGTTGTCATCGCGGGCTCACGGCCATCACTGCACAGGCGGCGATTATGGGCTGCGCGGCACAGTGAAGGAAGCCGCGCAGCAGCGCTTTTGTTACCGTGATTACGATTTCCCTACAACTTTGCCTGACGTACGGCGCCGCTTCGGGATTTGGCCATGGCCGCCAAACGCACGGCTACGTTGGCCGCACCGTAGCCGGCGTAACCATTCTTGCGCTGGATGATCTCGAAGAAGAACCGCCCTTCGAACGGCTCGGTGTACACGTGGAACAGCTCGCCGCCCTGGGCATCGCGGTCGTACAGCACGTTGTAGTACGCCAGTTCGCTGAGGAACTCATCGTCGAAATCGAAGCGCGCCGCCAGGTCATCGTAATAATTTAGCGGGATGTCCAGCAGCGGCACACCCGCCTCTTTCGCCCGGCTGACCTGGGCAAAGATATCGTCACAATCAAACGCAATGTGATGCACCCCGGAGCCGCGATAACTCGACAGCGCGTGTGAGATCGCAGTGTTGCGGTTCTCGGAAATGTTCAGCGGCAGGCGGATCGAACTGTCCCGGCTGCGCAGTGCCCGACTCTTCACCAGACCATAGGGATCGGGCAACACCACTTCGTCATCGGCCTCGAAATCCAGCAGGCTCTTGTAAAACAGCACCCAGCTGTCGAGGCTGTCGGCGGGCAATGCCATGGCCATGTGATCGATGCGCTTGAGCCCTCCGCTGACCAGCGCTTGCGGGGACAGGTTGAAGTCGGTGCCATAGACATCGGCATCCTGATCCACCAGGTAAATCAGGCTGCCATCGGGTGCGCGCACGGCGGCGAGCTCCAGTTCATTGGGGCCGACCAGCCCGCGATACGGCTGACCTTTGTAAGCCACGGCCCGAGCCAGCGCACTGCTGCTGTCCTTGACCCGTACGGCGGTAGCACACAGCGAAGGACCGTGAGCCTCGAAGAAACTGTGCGCAAACGAGTACGGTTCAGAGTTGAGGATCAGGTTGATATCGCCTTGGCGAAACAGGCTGACGCTTTTGGAACGATGTTGCCCGGCTTTGGCGAACCCCAAGCGTTCCAGCCAATGGGAAAGCTTGGCGCCGAGACTTTCGTCCACTGCGAATTCGAGAAACTCGATACCGTTGTATTCGCTGGCCTTGGGCGTTTCAAAGAGAATTTCGCTGTTGCTCGCAGGCTGGGCTTCCATGGCCAGGCGTTCGCGGGTTTTTTCTTCCAGATACAGCAACGAACGCAATCCATCGGCGGCGTTGGCCCGAGGTGGCGCGGCGCGGAAGCCGTCGTTGAAGATTTCCAGCGATAGCGGCCCGGTGTAGCCACTCTTGATGATCGGTGCGAGAAAGCCTGGCAGATCGAATTCACCCTGGCCCGGGAAGCAGCGGAAATGTCGGCTCCACTCCAGTACATCCATGGCCAGAATCGGCGCGTCGGCCATTTGCACGAAGAAGATCTTGTCGCCGGGAATATCGGCGATGGCACTCGGATCCCCCTTGAGCGACAGCGTGTGGAAGCTGTCGAGCAGCACGCCGAGGTTGGGATGATCGGCCTGGCGCACGATGTTCCACACTTGCTGCCAAGTGTTCACATGCCGCCCCCAGGCGAGCGCTTCGTAACCGATGCGCAGCCCACGGGCACCAGCGTGCTCGGCCAGCAAACGCAAATCGTCGACTAAAATCTGTTCATCACCCATGGAGTCGGCCGAGGCGTTACTGCACACCAACACCAAGTCAGTGCCTAGTTCCTGCATCAGGTCGAACTTGCGTTCGGCCCGTTCCAGGTTGCGTGCCAATCGATCACGGCGGCAACCCTCGAAATCGCGGAACGGTTGAAACAGGGTGATGGCGATCCCGAGATCGGCGCACATCTGTTTAATTTCCCGAGGGCTGCCGTCGTAGTAGAGAAGGTCGTTCTCGAAAATTTCGACGCCGTCGAAACCGGCGGCGGCAATGGCTTCGAGTTTTTCCGGCAGGGTACCGCTCAAGGACACGGTGGCAATGGAACGCTGCATAGTTCGGCTCCCGGTGGAGGCAATCTTGTTAGGGGCGTTGCACGCTTTGTATGTAGGAGCTGGCGAAGGCTGCGATCTTTTGATGTTGATTTCGGTTGATCGAGGATGGCCAAAATCAAAAGATCGCAGCCTTCGGCAGCTCCTACGAGGATAGCGTTTGTCTTGGGAGAATTATTGGGCTGACAGCGTGACACAGCAATTCAAAGTGTACTATCTGGTTAGTTTTGTGTGCGATTATCGAACAAAATGGCCGTAGGCGAATTGACGGTTTTTCGTCTTCTGCCCAACATCGACTCCACATTGAGGCCATACCGGTCGCAGTGAACAACAACCAGTTCGATGCTTCAGAACACCACATAACAAATTCAAAAACGGGTGGCACACATGATTCCTTCCCAAAGCTCACGCATGGCTCCGGCCATGAGCGTCACTGCCGGCGGTATCGGCGACAAAATCCGCGGCGCCATGGCAGTCGGCAAAACCCGTTGGGGCATGCTGGCGCTGGTGTTTTTCGCCACCACCCTGAACTACATCGACCGCGCCGCCCTGGGCGTGATGCAGCCAATCCTGGCCAAGGAAATGAGCTGGACGGCGATGGATTACGCCAACATCAACTTCTGGTTCCAGGTTGGGTACGCCATCGGTTTCGTGCTGCAAGGCCGCTTGATCGACCGAGTTGGCGTCAAGCGCGTGTTCTTCTGCGCGGTGCTGCTCTGGAGCCTGGCGACCGGTGCCCACGGCCTGGCCACTTCAGCGGTCGGCTTCATGGTTTGCCGATTCATCCTCGGCCTGACCGAAGCAGCCAACTACCCGGCCTGTGTGAAAACCACACGCCTGTGGTTCCCGGCCGGCGAGCGCGCCGTAGCGACCGGTATCTTCAACGCCGGCACCAACGTCGGGGCGATGTTCACCCCAATGCTGCTGCCGCTGATCCTGCACGTCTGGGGCTGGCAAGCCGCGTTCCTGTGCATGTCGGCGCTGGGCGGGATCTGGTTGCTGTTCTGGGGCTTGAAGTACTTCAACCCGGAAGATCATCCGAGCGTGAAACAGTCTGAGCTGGACTACATCCAGAACGAAGTCGAACCGGAACAAACCCGCGTACCGTTCTCGAAAATCCTGCGCATGCGCGGCACCTGGGCCTTCGCCCTCGCCTACTCGATGACCGCACCGGTGTTCTGGTTCTACCTGTACTGGCTGCCGCCGTTCCTCAACCAGCAATACAACCTGGGCATCAATGTGACCCAGATGGGAATTCCGCTGATCATCATCTACCTCACTGCCGACTTCGGTAGCGTTGGCGGCGGCATCCTCTCCTCGTTCCTGATCGGTCGCGGTGTCAACCCGATCAAGGCGCGACTGATGTCCATGTTCCTGTTCGCCTGCTGCATCATCGGGGTGATCATGGCGGCCGGTTCCAGCAACCTGTGGGTCGCGGTGGCTGCCATCTCCCTGGCCATCGGCGCCCACCAGGCCTGGACCGCAAACATCTGGAGCCTGGTGATGGACTACACGCCCAAGCACATGATGAGTACGGTGTTCGGCTTCGGTGGCATGTGTGCGGCGATTGGCGGAATGTTCATGACCCAGTTGGTCGGCCACATTCTGACCATCACCAACAACAACTACACCGTGCTGTTCACCATGATCCCGGCGATGTACTTCATTGCACTGATCTGGATGTACTTCATGGCTCCGCGCAAGATTCCGACCATCACCGACTGACGTTCGGCGCATTACCCCCTGTAGGAGCGAGCATGCTCGCGAAAAACCTGAGCGCGATGCGGGTATCCAGACAACCCGCGTCATCGTTAACGAACATCGCGAGCAGGCTCGCTCCTACAGGTCGTTTCTCTTTGGGCTTTTACCGGCGGCTTTGCTGCCACGCCGCCGCCAACCCACTGCAGCAGATCACGGCAATACCGATCACGGTGGTCAAGGTCGGCGTGTGGGAAAACAGCAGCCAGCCCAGCAGACCGGCAAAAATGATCTGGCAATAGCTGAATGGTGCCAGCAACGCCGGTGCCGCGAGGCGGAAAGCCTGGGTCAGAAACAGGTGCGCCGTCATCCCGCAAGCTCCCAGCGCCAGCATCATCGCGCCATGCACCAGGTTTGGTGTCTGCCAGAAGAACGGCACCAGCGCACTCATCACCAGCGTGTTGCACAAGCCGGCGAAGAAGTTACTGGTGGTCGGGCTGTCGATCTTGCTGAGCTTGCGCGTCAGCAGTTGATAGAAGCAGAAAAACAGCGCCGAACAGAATGGAAGCAATACCGCCGGGGTAAACAGATCCCCACCGGGATGAACAATGATCAGCACCCCGATAAACCCGAAAATCACCGCCAGCCATTGTCCTCGCGTCACCCGCTCGCCCAGCAGCGGCACCGACAGCGCAGTGACCAGCACTGGAGCCAGGAAGTTGACTGAGGTCGCCTCAGCCAGCGGGATGTACATCAGCCCCGTGGTAAAAAACAGGCTGGTACCCAACAGGCACAGCGCCCGGGCCAGCTGAAGCAGTGGCCGCTTGGTTCGCAGTACTCGCAGCCCGGATTGCGGCAGGAAAATCCCGGCCATCAGCAAGGTATGCACCACATAGCGCGCCCAGACCACCATGACAATCGGGTAGAAACCGGACAGGTATTTGGAAAAAGCGTCGTGGCTGGAAAACAGGAAGGTGGCTACAACGATCAGCAAGATCCCTTTAAAGGGATGGTTGACGCCGGAAAGCGGGGTGCTGGTAGGCGACGTCAAAGCGAAGTCCTTTTTAGGTTGAGGCGCGATTCGATTAATTTAGAACTTGGTTCCACTTTTTCACACAGAGAAAGCGAAAAAAAGGGCGAATACCGCACACTTCAGAATGACAACTCCAAGGCGCTCAAGTGAACAACTCCGACGCCTGACTCGCCGCCGACAATTCCTCAGTGTATTTCAACAACGTGGGCGCCAACTCATGTAATAGCGCGCCCGGTAATCGTGCGCTCGGACCGGCAATGCTGAGCACGCCGATCACTCGCCCCTCCCGTGGATGGCGTATCACCGCCGCAATCGCCGAAGTGCCCACTGCAGAACTTTCTTCGACCCAGGCATAGCCCTGCTCCCGGGCCAGACGCAAGCGCTCCAGCAGTTCAATGTTGGAACGTGGTGCATTCGGTCCAATATCGTGAGGCAACTCTTGCGCCTGCTGCTCCACTCGCGACAACGCCTCGGCATCACTCATGCTGGCCAGCCAGGCGTGCCCGGAAGCGGTGTAGAACAATGGCGCGTCGCGTCCCATGTCGGGGTCGTATCGCAGGCCCGAACGGGCGCCCTGGGATTTGGCGATCCACACTTGTCGTTCGCCCTGGACAACGCCCAACCGCACCAGCTCACCGGTTTCCCGGGCCAAACGATCGAGCACTGGCTGAACGATATCCGCACCACTGACCGACAAGTAACGAAACCCCATGGCGACCAGTCTGGTGGACAGGTGATAGCGCAGGTTTTCCGGATTTTGTCGCACATAGCCCAAACGGATCAGCTCGGCCAACAAACGATGGGTCGCGCTTTTGGGGATGTCCAGTTGTTCGGCCAACGTCTGCATCGGCAAACCCTGAGGTTCACCGGTCAAACTTTCCAAAACGCTGAAGACACGTTCGATCTGACTGCCTGCCATGGGACGTTCCAAAGAAAAATTTTGTTGATTCTAGAAGATAAGGCGATTGAAGCGAAATCTGGAACCACAAGTACAAAAAGCAGTCTGACGACCGGACTGGCGCGGGTCCCACTCAACAGCAACACTCATCGCACGGACAACCAGAGGATTCCCACATGCTATGGAAAAAAGGCCGACGCAGCGACAACGTGGTCGACGCCCGTGGCGATAATGTCGGCGGTGGCGGTGGCGGCATGCGCTTTGGTGGTGGCAAGGGCCTGAGCCTGACGGCGATCCTCCTGATTGTCGGCATTGGCTGGATCACCGGCCAGGATCCGTTGCAAATCCTCGGGCAGTTGACCGGGCAAATGGGCCAGCAATCGGCACCGGCCACCAACCAGAGTCGTCAGGCGCCACCGGCCAATGACCAGGGGGCTGAGTTTGTGCGCTCGATCCTCGGCGATACCGAAGACACCTGGGGTCAGATCTTTCAGCAGGCCGGTCGTCAATATAAGGACCCGACTCTGGTGTTGTTCAGCAACCGCGTCAATTCAGCCTGTGGTCTGGCCACCTCCGCTACCGGTCCGTTTTACTGCCCCGCTGACCAAAAGGTCTACCTGGACATGGCGTTCTTCCAGGAAATGTCCCAACGGTTTTCTGCCGCTGGCGACTTCGCCCAGGCCTACGTGATCGCTCACGAGGTCGGACACCATGTGCAGACCTTGCTGGGCGTCTCCGCGAAAATTCAGACCGCGCGCCAACAGGGTCGGCAGATGGAAGGCGACGGTGGTCTGTTGGTACGCCAGGAACTGCAAGCCGATTGCCTCGCCGGGGTCTGGGCCAACAATGCGCAGAAGCGTCTGAACTGGCTGGAACCGGGCGATATCGAAGAAGCACTGAATGCAGCGAACGCCATCGGCGACGATCGGTTGCAGCAACAAGGGCAGGGCCGTGTGGTGCCGGACTCGTTTACCCACGGTACGTCAGCGCAACGGGTGCGCTGGTTCAAAACCGGTTTCGCCCAGGGCCAGGTTGGCCAGTGCGATACCTTTGCGGCGAAAAATCTGTAAATGAAGAAGTGGTTGTTGGTTGTTCTGTTCACATGCGCAACGTCCCAGGCCGCCGAACGGGCGGTCAACGAGATCAGTCCCGGACGCCTGCTGTTGAAATCAGGCGAAATTGCAGTGGGCATCAGCCCCGCCCCGGCAAAACTCGAACGGGTATTGATCATCCTCCACGGTCGCCTGCGCAATGCGCAAACCTATCTGCAAAGTGGTGAACGGGCGGCCGAACTGGCCGGGCAAAGCGCGACGACCCTGGTGATCGCCCCGCAATTTCTCAACGACACCGACGTCGCGCTGCATCCGGTAGCGGACACCGTTTTACGCTGGCAGGGCGACGAATGGATGGCGGGTGGGGAATCTACCGCACCGTTTCGCCTGAGTTCTTACCAGGCGCTGGACGATATCATCGCCCGCCTGGGTGACCGACAGCAGTTTCCCGAGGTGAAACAGATTGTCATTGCCGGACATTCCGGCGGCGCGCAGGTTGTTCAGCGCTACGCATTGCTCGGTCACGATCAGTCAGCCCTTGAAGCCTCCGGTGTGCAGGTGCGTTATGTGATTGCCAACCCTTCGTCTTACGCCTATTTCGACGAGCGTCGGCCGGTGGCGTTCAACCATGCAGGCTGTCCGGATTTCAATCGCTGGAAATATGGACTGGCTGATTTACCCGCTTACGCCGAAGGACAAACACCCGCACAGTTGCAGGAAAAGTACCTCAAGCGAGACATCGTTTACCTGTTGGGCCAGCAGGACACCAACCCGAATCATCCACAGCTGGACACGCGTTGCGAGGCCAAGGCTCAAGGTCCCTCTCGGTTGGCGCGGGGGCGTTTTTACTTTAGTTATCTGAAGCGGCTGCAACCCGAAGGGCTGAATCAGCAATTGATCGAAGTACCCGGCGTCGGGCATGACGGGGATGGGATGTTTACATCGCCGCAGGGCCAGAAGGCGCTGTTTGGGCAGTAGGGAATGCAGTGGCTGATATGACGCCATCGCGAGCAGGCTCGCTCCCACACTGGAAGGCGATCATCTGTAGGGCGAGCCTGCTCGCGATGGCGATCAAGCAGAGAACAACGCCCTCATGCGCAAAGCATTTGGCGTAACTCAATACAATCGGCTGCATGCCAATCGGTCAATTCCGGCCACGGATTATCCGGCAGATTGACCAGCACCGTCCGCGCTCCCGCTGCCCGACCGCAATCCAGGTCAAACCGGTAGTCACCCACCATTACCAATTCGCTGGCCGGCACGTTCCACGCTTGCGCCAGCTTCAGCAATCCGCCGGGATGCGGCTTCGGTGGTGCTTCATCGCGACCCAGAACATCTTCCACCGCAAAGCAGTCGGCCAGGCCGATAGCTTCCAGCGTGACGTGCGCCAGCTCGCGGGCATTGCGCGTGAGGATGCCCAGGCGATAACCGCGACCGGCCAGTTCACGCACCAGTTCCACGGCACCCGGCGCGGGTTTCGATCCCAGCGCCAGGTCTCGTTCGTGCTCCAGCAGCCAGGCGTGTTTGGCTGCCGCTTCATCGGCCGGCAACGCGGCGAGATGGGTCAGGATGTCGTCCTCGGCAGGAATCGACAACGCCACGCGAATCGCGGCGAAGTCGTGCACGGCGACGGTCAAGGTGCCGTCCATATCAAACACCCAATGACGCACGTCGACCAGACTCATGCCCAATCCTTGCGATGACGAATCAACCCTTCCTGGGTCACCGACGCCACCAGTTGTCCGGCACGGTTAAACACGCTGCCACGGTTGAACCCGCGTGAGTTGCCGGCCCACGGGCTGTCCATCGCGTAAAGCAACCAGTCGTCCGCGCGCAAATCCTGGTGGAACCACAACGCGTGGTCGAGGCTGGCGACCTGCATGTCCTTGTGCCAGACCGTTTTGCCGTGGGGTTGCATCGAGGTCACCAGCAGGCCGAAGTCCGAGGCGTAGGCCAGCAGATATTTATGCAGCGCCGCGGAGTCGGCCAAGGCGCCATCGGCGCGAAACCAGACGTACTTGACCGGATCGCACGGCAGCGGGTTGTAGGGATCTTTTTCGGTCACCGGGCGGAATTCGATCGGCTTGGGGCACAACAGTTTTTCGCGCATTTTCTCGGGGATCAGGTGTGCGCGCTGCTGAGTGATCTCCAGCTCCGACGGCAGGTTTTCCGGACCGACCACTTGCGGCATTTCGGTCTGGTGCCGGAAGCCTTCTTCGTCGTATTGAAACGACGCACTGCACGTGAAGATCGGGTGGCCTTTCTGGATTGCCGTCACCCGACGCGTGCTGAAACTGCCGCCATCACGCACCCGGTCAACCTGATACACCACCGGCAAACCGGCATCGCCCGGACGCAGGAAATAGCCGTGCATCGAATGCACATGGCGCGCCTCTTCAACCGTCTGACTGGCTGCCGATAGCGACTGGCCGAGCACCTGACCGCCGAACAACTGGCGAAAGCCCAGGTCCTGGCTGCGGCCACGGAACAGGTTTTCTTCGATCGGTTCCAGGGTCAACAGGTCGACCAGATCTTCCAACACTTGGCTCATTCAGACTCTCCTCACATACAACATTACCGCGCAGTCTTGACTGCGACAGTCAATTCAATTTCCGGACTGGGCCTATGGGGTCATTGTAAACATCCAAGCAGGCTTATCCATGCAAGGTTTGCAGCCATTGCTCACGGTTGATGCGATACAGCACATGGTGACGCAAGGGATGATCGACGGCGAGCTTGGGGTGGTTGAAATCGTCGGCCGGATCATGCTGCATACCGATTGCCTGCATGACTTTCTGTGATGGCAGATTGTTGTCAGCGGTGAACGAGACGATTTCATTGACCGAAAGGCGATCAAACCCGCACCGCAGAGCGGTCCACGCCGCTTCACTGGCGTAGCCCAGCCCCCAATGTTCACGAGCCAGGCGCCAGCCGATTTCAATGGCCGGGGTAAACGGCGCGTCGAAGCCGACGACGCCAAGCCCGGTGAAACCGATGAACTGGCCTGTGTCCTTGCGTTCAAGCGCCCACAGCCCGAAACCATGCTCGGCAAAATGTCCCCGGATTCGCCCGATCAATGAAGCACTTTCCAATCGACTCAAGGGGGCTGGAAAGTAGCGCATCACCTGCGAGTCGGCACACATTGCCGCAAATTCCGGCAAGTCCTCGTCGCGCCACTGACGTAACAACAATCGCGCACTCTCAAGTTCCAGTATCGGCTCCATTGTTCCCCCGCCCTCCGTTTGCATGCTGCAAGTCTACAACGCTGGTAGGATCCTTCTCTCATTCCTATCCGAAATGACCATGTCACTGCCACTGATTTATCACGAAGACTACAGTCCCGAGTTCCCGGCGGAGCACCGCTTCCCCATGGACAAGTTTCGCCTGCTGCGCGATCACTTGATTGACAGTGGTCTGACCCGCGATGTTGATTTGCTGCGACCTGAGTTGTGCCCGGCAGAGATTCTCGCCCTCGCCCATGACCCTTCGTATATCGAACGCTACATGAGTGGCGATTTGTCCCGCGAAGATCAGCGCCGCCTCGGCCTGCCGTGGAGCGAAGCACTGGCGCGGCGAACCGTTAGGGCAGTCGGCGGTTCGATACTGGCGGCCGAACAAGCGCTGGAACACGGCTTGGCCTGTCATCTGGCGGGCGGCACCCACCATGCTCATTACGACTACCCGGCCGGGTTCTGCATCTTCAATGACCTGGCGGTGATCAGTCATTACCTGCTGCAAAGCGGTCGGGTCAATCGGGTGCTGATCTTCGATTGCGATGTGCATCAAGGCGACGGAACTGCACGGATTCTGCACAACACTCCCGAAGCGGTGACCGTTTCCCTGCACTGTGAGAAAAATTTTCCGGCACGCAAAGCCGAAAGTGACTGGGACATTCCGCTGCCCAATGGCATGGGTGATACGGATTACCTGAGGGTGGTGGATGACGCACTCAATTACTTGCTGCCCCTCTATCAACCAGACCTTGTGCTGTACGACGCCGGGGTCGATGTGCACAAAGACGACGCCCTGGGTTATCTGAAGCTGACAGACGAAGGCGTTGGCGCCCGCGATGAAAGCGTCATGCGCCATTGCCTGGGCCGGGATATCCCGGTGGTCGGGGTGATCGGCGGCGGCTACAGCAAGGACCGCCATGCGCTGGCCCGTCGTCACGGCATCCTCCATCACAGCGCGCAGCGCGTCTGGGCGTCATCAGGTTGTCACTGACGTGTGGATGCTTTACCCACAATGCCTGTGGAACTGCCTGTGGATAACCTGAGTGAAAGCGCCTACAGCCCTTGCTACTTACAGACTACAGAGAATTGGTTATTTTTTAACCAGCATTAAAAACACCGCTCCCCCCCCTGTAGGAGCAAGCTTGCTCGCGATGGCGCAGGCACATTCAACGCATAACCTACTGACAGACCGCTATCGCGAGCACGCTCGCTCCTACAGGGGATCGGGCTGGTAGAATGCGCGGCTTATCCAGCCAAACCGCAGCGCACTCCATGACCCAGCCTTCGAATACCTCCCCTTCTACGGTCGCCATCATCGGTGGTGGCCCCGCCGGTCTGATGGCGGCCGAAGTGTTGAGCCAGGCCGGGATCAAGGTGGATCTGTACGACGGCATGCCTTCAGTCGGTCGCAAATTCCTGCTGGCCGGTGTCGGCGGCATGAACATCACCCATTCCGAAGCCTATCCGGCATTTCTCTCACGCTACGCCGAACGCGCCCCGCAGATCGCACCGTTGCTGAGAGGTTTCGGTGCCGATGCGTTATGCCAATGGATTCATGACCTGGGCATCGAAACCTTTGTCGGCAGTTCCGGCCGGGTGTTTCCGACCGACATGAAAGCCGCCCCCTTGCTGCGCGCCTGGCTCAAGCGCCTGCGCGACAGCGGTGTAGTTATCCACACCCGTCACCGTTGGCTGGGATGGAATAACCAAGGTGACTTGCGCATCGACAGCCCGGAAGGCGAAAAAACCGTGCAAGCCGACGCCACCCTCCTCGCCCTCGGCGGCGGCAGTTGGTCGCGCCTGGGCTCGGACGGCGCGTGGATGCTGCCGTTGGAGCAACGCGGCGTAGGACTTGCACCCCTGCAGCCGAGCAACTGCGGCTTCGAGGTGCAGGCCTGGAGCGATTTAATGATCAGCAAATTCGCCGGCGCCCCGCTGAAAAACATCGCCATTGGCCTCAATGACGACGTACCACGGCTGGGTGAATGCGTGATCACCGCCACCGGAATCGAAGGCAGTTTGATCTACGCCCTGTCTGCACCGATTCGCGAGGCGATCAACCGGCATGGCTCGGCAACGATTCATTTGGATCTGCTGCCGGGTCGGCCTGTGGATAAAATCCAGGTTGCGCTGAACAAGCCACGGGGCTCACGCTCCATGGCCAAGCACTTGCACAGTCAGTTGGGTATCGATGGCGTGAAAGCCGCACTACTGCGAGAACTGACCCCTGCCGACACTTTCACGGACCCGGCCCTGCTGGCCAACGCGATCAAGGCGTTGCCCCTGACGCTGGTAAAAACCCGCCCACTGGACGAAGCCATCAGCAGCGCGGGCGGTGTGCTGTTCGAGGCGATGGATGAACGCTTGATGCTCAAGCAAATACCTGGCGTGTTTTGCGCCGGGGAAATGCTCGATTGGGAAGCGCCGACGGGTGGCTATCTGCTGACCGCGTGTTTCGCCAGTGGGCGAGCGGCCGGATCGGGAATGGTGCAGTGGTTGCAGCGCAAGGGCTAATGACCGCGTAGCTCCCATCGCCAGCAGGCTGGCTCCCACAGGGGATATGTGTCGTTCACAAAAAACCTGTGGGAGCCAGCCTGCTGGCGATGACGGCCTAACGGACGCAGTGCGAAATTACGGCTTACGCTTACGCGGCCCAGTATTGAACACCGGCACTTTTCGCACAGGCTTGATCGACGGTTCCGCTGGCGCAGCTTCCCCGCTATCGACCCATTTACCCAGATTGCGTTTACCGCCGCCGCCGCCCGAAGCCTTTGGCTTCTTCGGTTTCTTCGGCTTCTTGACCACCTGACCGCTGGCATCGGTGTCCGGCACGCGGTGCTCCGGTTCAAAATCCG
The DNA here is from genome assembly GCF_034008315.1 of Pseudomonas sp. P8_241. NCBI lineage: Bacteria > Pseudomonadati > Pseudomonadota > Gammaproteobacteria > Pseudomonadales > Pseudomonadaceae > Pseudomonas > Pseudomonas sp. P8_241. The sequence continues at coordinate 5,796,702 of NZ_CP125377.1, forward strand.
GCTCGCTCTGACGCTTCAAGGTCTGGCGCGTCAGCATCTCGATGGCCGACAGCAAATTCACTTCATCGGCACACACCAGCGAAATCGCCTCGCCAGTCGCACCCGCGCGACCGGTACGACCGATGCGATGGATGTAGTCCTCGGCCACGATCGGCAAGTCGAAGTTGACCACCAGCGGCAAGTCTTCGATGTCCAGGCCTCGGGCGGCCACGTCAGTGGCGACCAGGATTTGCACTTCACTCGCCTTGAAACGGTCCAGTGCACGCTGACGGGTTGCCTGGGGTTTGTCGCCGTGGATGCCGTCGGCATTGATGCCCAGGCCCTGAAGTTTTTCCACCAGCGCGTCCACGCCGTTGCGGGTCTTGGCGAACACCAGCACTTGTTTCCACTTGCCCTTGCGCATCAGGTGCACGAACAGTTCCGGCTTGCGTTTCTTGTCCACCGTCACGATCCATTGCTTGACCGTGTTGGCCGCGACGTTGCGCGGGCTCACTTCAACGGTCAGTGGGTCGTTGAGCATCTGCCCGGCCAGCAGGCGGATCTCATCGGAGAAGGTGGCGGAGAACAGCAGCGTCTGGCGTTTCTTCGGCAGCGCACGGTAAATGTTCGCCAACTCCTCGGAAAAGCCCAAGTCGAGCATGCGGTCGGCTTCGTCCAGTACCAGAGTTTGCAACTGGTTGAACTTCAGCGCGTTCTGGCGGAACAGGTCGAGCAAGCGGCCCGGGGTGGCAACCAGCAGATCAACGCCGCTGCGCAGCTTCATCATTTGCGGGTTGATGCTGACGCCGCCGTACACCGCGTAAGTGCGCAATGGCAGATTCTCGGCGTACTGGCGCACGGCTTCGTGAACCTGCTCAGCCAGTTCGCGGGTCGGCACCAGGATCAGCGCACGCACCGAGTTGGCGGTGACTTTCGGCCCTTCCATGGCCAGCAGTTGCAGCAGCGGCAGGGCGAAACCTGCGGTCTTGCCGGTGCCGGTCTGGGCGGCGGCCATCAGGTCGCGACCGGCCAGCACCGCCGGAATGGCTTGCGCCTGAACCGGCGTAGGCGTCTGGTAGCCGAGCGTCTCAAGGGAGCGCAGCAAGGGTTCGATCAGGCCAAGGGAGGCGAAAGTCATGGGAGTACCGTAGGAAAATTCAGCGCGGGTGTGCAATGCCGCGCAGTTTACCCTAATTCACGCGGGATTCTGTCGGCACTGCCGTCACCACTGGCCGCTGCGGTGTCCGGCGCCATTGCGGAAGGCCAATCAGCACCACCGCGCTGATGATCACCAGCATGGCCAATGCTTCCTCGATGCCGATGCTTTCACCGACAAACACGATGCCCAGCAACACCGCCACCGCCGGGTTGACGTAGGCATAGCTGGTCGCTGCCGCCGGACGCACGTGTTTCAACAAATACATGTAGGCGTTGAAGGCGATGATCGAACCGAACACGGTGAGGTACGCCAGTGCGGCCCAGCCTTCGATTGGCGGCATTTTCTCCAGGTGCTCACCGCTCGCAGCGCTGGCGATCAGAAGCACGACGCCGCCCACCAGCATTTCCACGGCACTGGCCATCGCGCCTTGGGGCAACGGCAGGTGTTTGCTCCACACCGAGCCGAACGCCCAGGTGGCCGCCGCAAAAATCAACAACGCCGCACCCAATGGACTCGATTGCAGGTTGGAACCCAGGTTGAGCATGGCAATGCCGATCATCCCGAGCACAATCCCGGCCCATTCGAGACGGGTATTACGTGCGCCCCAGAAATATCCGCAGAGCAAGGTAAACAACGGCACCGTCGCCACCGCCAGTGCCGCGACGCCGGAAGCCACGCCGGTGTGTTCCGCCACGCTGACCGCGCCATTACCGCACGCCAGCAGCAAGATCCCGATGATACCTGCCGCTTTCCACTGCGCCCAGGTCGGTGCCGGCGCCCCGCGCCAGCGCAGAAAGACGTACATCAGCGAGCCGGCAATGACGAAACGAATACCCGCCAGCAGCAACGGCGGCCAGTACTCCACGCCGATACGGATCACCAGATACGTCGAACCCCAAATCACGTACAACGCGAAAAAGGCAGCGATCAACGGCAAAGGAAAGCGACGGAGGCCAGGCATGGTGACAGCTCGCAGGCAAGACAAGTGAACGGCTATTCTAGAAAGGCCAACGGTGGAAAATAAGTTACAAAACGTGTTTATAGCGCCAGTACACTTTTCAAATCACGGAGTTTGTTGCAATAAACCGTGCTTTCGAAAGTCTGTCATTTCAGGAGCCTGCTCGATGGACAAATATGACCGCATGTTACTGAGCGCCCTGTTGGAAAACGGTCGCGCGTCCTACGCGGACCTGGCGCGCAAGGTCAACCTGAGCGCCCCGGCGGTGGCCGAACGCGTGGCCAAGCTCGAAGCCAGCGGCGTGATCACCGGGTACCAGGCGAAAGTCGATATGGCCAAGCTCGGGCTTCCGATCCAGTGCGTGATCGAACTGCGCCTGAACCAGCACGGCAACCAGAAGGCCTACGACGACCTGATCAAAATCCCGCAATTGACCGAATGCCACCGGGTGACAGGTGACCCATGCGTGATCATGCAAGCGGCGGTGGGCTCGATGCCGGAGCTGGAAGAGCTGATCAACCGGATTGCCACGTTCGGGTTCAGCAAGACGTCGATTGTGTTGTCGAGTGCGATAGAGAAGCGCGTGCCGCTGGGGCATATCGAAGGGAATGGCAAATAGTTACATGTAGGAGCTGGCTTGCCAGCGATGACGGATTCAAATTCAAACCCAATGCTGGCTGATCCACTGCGTTCGCCAGCAAGCCGGCTCCTACAGCGGATATGCGGTGTACTCGGGATCAGCGATAGCGCTGGAGATGCTCGGTTACTTTCGCGGCCGGTACTTTCTGCAACTTGCACAGCAAATCATGGGACAGCTCGCGCAAGCCATGCTTCTTCAACAACTCTTCGGCGAGATGGGTGGTCAGGTTGGCCGCCATCTCGGCATCGGCCATCGCCCGGTGGGCCTTGCCGGTATTTGGCAGGTTGGCGAATGTGGTGAGCGTGCCGAGTTTGTGGTTCGGCGCAGCCGGCATCAGACGTCGGGCCAATAACAGCGAACAGGCAAAGTTCTGCAACCGGGTGCGCTTGATCCGCCCCAGTTCAAAATCCCAGAACTTCTGGTCGAACGCGGCGTTGTGCGCCAGCAGGGGCGTAGTGCCGACGAACTCATTGACCTCGTTCATCACCTGCTCCGCCGACGGCGCGGTGCGCAGCATGGCGTTGCTGATGCCGGTAAGTTGCTCGATGAACGCCGGGACCCGCACACCGGCGTTCATCAGGCTCTGGTAACGCTCGACGATGCGCCCCTGTTCAAGGATCACCACGGCGATTTCCGTGGCCCGGCAGCTGCTGCTTGGGGAGATCCCGGTGGTTTCAAAGTCGATGACTGCGATGCGTTCCAAACCTGTTTCAACTCCGTAAAAATCAATTCTTGAGCAGCAACGCGCCTTCGATCGGCACGTAGCGGCTGGCGGCGCGGATCAGCGAATTGGCGGTCAGGCCTGGGACGCCGTAGGCCACCGCTTGCACGCCATGTTTACTGATGATGCGTTCGAGCAACATGTCGAAATCACCGTCGCCGGACGCCAACACGACTTCGTCGACATGGTCCGCGGCGTCCATGATATCGAGGGTAATGCCCACGTCCCAGTCGCCCTTGGCCGAGCCGTCGCTGCGCTGGATGTAGGGTTTGAGCTTCACGGTGAAACCGAGGTTGCGCAGGATCTGCTGGAACTGCTGCTGTTTGCTGTCGCCACGGTCGATGGCGTAGGCATAGGCTTCAACGATTTCGCCCTGTTTGCTGATGTCAGCCCACAGCGCGGCGTAGTTGAAATGGCAACCATAGGCCTGACGCACGGTGTAGTAGAGGTTTTGGACATCGGCGAACACTGCGATTTTTTTCACCGGCATTCCTCAAAGGCGGAAATCAGGCTCCAGGCCCGAAAGGCGCCCAGTATGCCAGCCCTGAGGAATGTTCCGCGAATAATCGGCTATGTGGCGAGGGAGCTTGCTCCCGTTGGGGTGCGAAGCAACGCGCTTGCTTTAGAACCCAAAGGGCCTGCTACGCAGTCCAGCGGGAGCAAGCTCCCTCGCCACAGGTGTATCAGACGAAAGAATCGTCGTCGCCGCTGAAGAACGATTCATCACCGTAGTCGGCGTCGGCGCCCTGATCGTTGTCCGCCATACGCTGATCATCGCCCCAGGTGTTGTTGCTCTGGTCGTTGACCTGGGCCGGCTCTTCCTTGATGACTTCGACGACTTCCTGCGGTTGCTGATTGTGCTGGAACAGGCTGCTGATGCCTTGTGCCAGCATCACGCCACCCGCCACGCCAGCGGCGGTTTTCAATGCACCACCGAGAAAACTGCTCCCGGCTGCTGGCGCCTGAGGGGCGTAATTGTGCTGCGGTGCTCCGAAGTTCTGCTGTGAACCGAACGACGAGCGTCCCGGTTCACGCCAGCCAGCGTTCGAAGGCGGCGCACTCTGGGTTGGCACGGGCTGTGGATCGCGGGTAGCGCCGCCGAAGATGCTCGACAAAAAGCCGCCGCTGCTCGCTGCAGGGGCCGGGGCCGACTGCGCCTTGGCTTGTTGCAGCTCAGCCTGCAATTGCTGGATCTGTTGGGTCTGTCGCCTGTTCTGTTCATCGAGACTCTTGATCGCCGCCTCTTGAACCAGAATCGCCTGAGTCATGAAATAACCTGCCGCCGGCTGGCGCGTCAGGTGTTCCTTGATCCGCGCCTCGGCCTGGCCGTCGCGCGGGGCTGCGTCCGATTCGGCTTGTTGCAGCCGGGAAAACAGTCCATCGATCAGGGTTTGTTCTTCGCTGTTCATGGCGACCTCATAGATTGCCGGGAAAATCGTTGCCTTTATCCATTAAGGATAAGGTGCTCGACCTTAATGGAGGCTGAAACAAGATGTTTCAATGTCCTTTACCGAACGTTTACGTTTGCTAACGCCTGCATATCATCGGTTACAGTGTGCACCTGATTACAACCTGCGATAACGACTGATGAACCCCTTAGATGTACTGCGTGACTCCCTGTATTTCTTCAAGCGCAATCTGGGTCAGATCGTGCAGCTATGCCTGCCGCTGGTGATCCTTGAAGCGCTGCTGCAACAAGTGGTCGACCACTCCACCGAGCCGGACAGCTTTCCCGGCATCAGCGTGATCGTCGGCCTGCTGGTGTACCCGCTGTACACCGCCGCACTGATTCTGTTTCTCGACGCTCGCAGCCGTGGCGAATCGCCGAGCAATCGCGAGCTGTTGTCGAGGGCCGCTTACCTGTGGCCACGCTTCGCCCTGTTGACAGCGCTCAACACCGTACTGATTCTGCTGGGTCTTTCGCTGTACTTCCTGCCGGGTATCTACTTGATGGTGACCTTGGCGTTCGGTGAATACCTGCTGGTCCTGCGTGGCCTGGCGCCACTGGCCGCGATGAAGGAAAGCCTGCGCACGACCAAAGGTCACTTCCTGCGCATCCTGCTGTGCATTCTGTGTGTGATGGGACCGTTGTGGCTGCTCAAAGGCCTGACGCTGGCGGCTTACCCGGAACCGCAGAACCCGGTGGTATCCGTGCTGATCGACAGCGCCCACAGCTTCCTTCAGCTGTTTACCAGCGTTGTGCTCTTCCGGCTGTTCATGCTGATCAACCCGTTGCCCGAGAACAATGACGCAGCGCTCTGACCGTGGGCGCGGCCATCGCGCTCAGGTATGCTCGGGAACAATTTTGTAACGCTAATAAGTCGAGCCATGACCCGTCTACTGCGCTACACCCTGCTGGGCCTGATGATTGTGACCGGTCTGCTCGCACTGTCGATCTACAGCCTGACCTGGCGCCCCGAGGCCAAGGAAGTGCTGCCGGTCAATTGCAGCTCCAAGGCACCGACACTGGTCCCCGGCCAGGCGCTGAAGGTGATGACCTGGAACGTTCAGTACCTGGCCGGCAAGCGTTATGTGTTCTGGAACGACCTGGCGGCCGGCACCGACGACAGCCCCACGCCCGAAGACATGGCCTTCAGCCTCGACGAAGTGGCGCGGGTGATTCGAGACGAGCAACCGGACGTGGTGCTGTTGCAAGAGCTCGACAACGGTGCCAAGGCCAGCGATTACCAGCACCAGCTCAAACTGCTGCAGGAACGGGTCGCCGACTTGTATCCGTGCAGCGCCAACGCCTTCGACTGGAAGGCGGATTTCATCCCCGATCCACACATCTTCGGCAGCGTTGGCCGGCAGTTGGCAACCCTGAGCCGCTTCCAGATCGAACATGCCGAACGATTGCAACTGCCGGTCGCCTCGGCCAACCCGATCAGCCGCCAGTTCAATCCCAAAAACGCCGTGCTGGTGTCCTACTTGCCGTCGAGTGATGGCGGGCAGATGGCGGTCCTCAACACTCATCTGGACCGCGCCACCCAGAGCGACGATACATTGCAGGCCCAGGTAAGCGCCGTGGCCAAGATGCTCGACAAGTTCGAAGGTCGTGGCACGCCGTGGCTGATCGGCGGTGACTTCAACCTGTTGCCGCTGGGCCAGTATCGACGCCTGCCGGAAGATCAACGCACGCCCTACTCCGCCGACAGCGCGCTGCATGTGCTGTGGGACAAGTACCCGATGATCCCGACCAACAACGAGGCCGGAGGTATCGACCGCGAGCGCTGGCTGACCCACTACCCGAATGATACGGGGCTGAGCGGCCCGGACCGGACTGTCGACTATCTGTTCTACAGTCCGCGGATCAAACGGGTCGAGGCGCAGGTCAGGCAAGACGATACGCTGCGTATTTCCGATCACCTGCCGGTGATTGCCCGGTTCCTACTCCCGGCTGCGCCTTAACGCATAACCTGTAGGAGCTGGCAAGCCAGCTCCTACAGGGGGTGTGCGTTGGCGGCTTAATGCACCTCTTCCAGATCATCATGCAGCAGCCCGAAGATCTCACGCTTCATCTCGATGAATGAGCGCTCCATGACCATATCGAGGTTGCGTGGACGCTCTATCGGCACATCCAGGATCTGTTTGATCCGTCCAGGTCTGGCACCCATCACGTACACCCGGTCGCCGAGCAGAATGGCTTCGTCGATGTCGTGGGTCACGAACAGAACGGTCTTCTTGCTGTTGCCCCACACCCGCAGCAACAACTGCTGCATTTGCAGGCGGGTCTGGCTGTCGAGGGCGCCGAAGGGCTCGTCCATCAGCAGGATCTGCGGATCGTTAGCCAATGCCCGGGCAATCGCCACGCGCTGCATCATCCCGCCGGACAGCTGCTTGGCGTAGTTGTCGGCAAATCCGCTCAGGCCCACTTCATTGACGTAATAGTCGACGATGTCCTTGCGCTGCGCCGCCGGCATGCCGCGACGCTTGAGACCGAATTCGACGTTCTGCCGCACGGTCAGCCACGGGAACAGCGTGTAGCTCTGGAACACCATGCCGCGATCCGCGCCCGGGCCTTCGACTTGCTGGCCGCCGACGTAAATCTCGCCTGAGGTCGGTTCCGCGAGGCCGGCGGTGAGGTACAGCAGGCTCGACTTGCCGCAACCCGACGGCCCGACGAGCACGGCGAATTGCTGGTCCGGCACTTCGAACGACACTTCCTCCAGCGCAGTAAAAGTACCGCCATCGGGTTTCTTGTAACGAAGGCTGACCTTGTCTACTTGCAGCCGGGGCGCGTTCACCGGGGCAGCCTGAGGGGCGACAAAACGATGAGTGGCGGCGGTTACTGAGCCCATGCGGTGATCCTCAGGCGAAGGAAACGAAACAGTTGATCGGTGAACAGGCCCAGCAGGCCGATGATCGCGATAGCGAGGAAAATCACGTCCACCTGAAAGCCGCGCATCGCCTTGAGGCTCAGGTAACCCAGGCCACTGGAAGCGGCGACCAGTTCAGCCACCACCAGGTAAGTCCAGGCCCAGCCCATGGTCACGCGCAGGGTGTCGAGCACACCGGGGAGGGAAGCCGGCGCGATCACATGCAGCACGGCATCGCGGCGATTGGAGCCCAAGGTGTAGGAGGCGTTGATCAGGTCCTTGGAGATGCCTTTGGACACGTCCGCGATCATCACCAGTTGCTGGAAGAACACGCCGAAGATGATCACCGACACCCGCTGCTCCAGACCGATGCCGATCCACAGGATGAACAGCGGCACGAACGAGGTTACCGGCAGGTAGCGAATGAAATTCACCAGTGGTTCAAGGAAGGCCTGGACGATGCGAAAACTGCCCATCAACAGCCCCAGCGGCACCGCCACCAGGGACGACACAATGAAGCCGACCATCACCACTTCAACGCTGGCCCATACATGCTGGCCAAGGGTGCCGTCGCGACCCAACCGCACGGCGGCCTCGACCACCGCGCCCGGCGTCGGCAGGAACATGCCCGGCACCACGCCGCCGTAGGACAACCCGGCCCACAGCCCGACCAACAGCACCCAGGCCAGGCCGCTCGCGCTCCAGATCACCGAGACCGGCAAACCGGTCTTGGGCGTTATGCAGCGGCTCAGCCATGAATTGCGCTTGAACATGCAGCCTCCTAGAGCGGGGTGACGAAGCGGTTGTCGATCAGGTCGTCATTGCTGACGTTGTAGGGCTTGCCTTGCAGCTCGCTGGCGGTCTCGTTGGCCAGCTTGATCAGCGGTGCGCTGTCACCCGGTTGGCCCGGCGAGCCCAACAGTTTTTCGCTCATCGCCTGATCGTAGAAACGTACCCCTTGGGCGGCGGCTTCCAGCTCTTTCGGATCGGACAGGTAACCGCCGACCCCCTTGGCCATGATTTTGTAGGCTTCCTGCGGATGGTCCTTGGTGTATTGCACGGCTTTATACAAACCGGCCACCAGCGCCTTGACGTCTTCCGGCTGTTTTTCGATCACGCTGCAGTTCAGTGCGACCACGTCGACGATCACTCCCGGCGTGCTGCTGCTGTCGATCAGCACCTTACCCTGCTGCTTGTCGCGGACCATCGACAGGTGCGGTTCCCAGGTCACGGCGGCCGGTACGCGACCGGCGATAAATGCAGTGGCGGCGTCGTCGGCCGTCATGTTCTGCACAGTGATGTCGCTCATGCTCATGCCGTGTTTTTTCAGCAGATACGAGAGCCAGAACTGCGAGGTCGAACCTTCGTTCACCGCCACGGCCTTGCCCTTGAGTTCCTGCAGGCTCTTGACGTCCTTGCCGACCAGCACGCCGTCGCCACCATGGCTGTCATCCAGCGCGGCCACAGCCTTGAAGCAGAATTGCGGACGGTACTTGAGCACCTCGTCGATGGTCGACGCCGAGCCGGACAACTCGCCGGACGCTTGCGCGGCCATGTACATCGCCGCTTCCTCGACCACCGGCAACTCGACGGTCAAACCGTTTTCCTTGAAGTAGCCAAGGTCCTGTGCGAGGTAAAGGGTGCCGTAGCCAACCCAGGTGGTATGACCGATGGACAGGGTGCCGGCCTGGGCGCTGGTGGCGACCGTCGCGGCGATGGCGGTGACCGCCAGTGGATGGGCAACGCGGGTAAGCAAGGACTTGATCATGGAGCACTCCCAAAGCTGTTGATTTAGTTTTGTCATGGGCAGTACGGCGAGCCCTGAATCGGCTGCAACCTGTGGTCTCTCGGGGACCCTTCGGTGGGCAGCGTTCGGTGGGCTGGCGAGATCGATGGTGGCCCAAGGGCGGGATTAGGAAAATGAGGAAATATGTGGATGTGGACGATGAAAATACTGCTTAGCGCGCACCGGGAAAGAGCGCTGTAGGCGGTGATGCCCGAGGTGGGTGCAGAACCTGGAGAATGTGTTGAATGTGCAATAGCGATCGCCGGCAAGCCAGCTCCTACGGTTCTTTGTCGCACCCAAAAAACAGGGTCGACGCAAACCCTGTAGGAGCTGGCTTGCCGGCGATCAAGGTCCGAAGAACCTTCAGGCGATATCAGAGCCGGCCGTATTCCTGCGCCGTACGATCCATCGCTTTCAGGGTCTTGCCGATCAGCTCGTCAATCTCTTCACGACTGGCAATCAACGCTGGCGCCATGATCATCCGCCCCAACGTCGAGCGAATAATTACACCTTCCTCGAAACCAATCGTGCGGCAGCGCCAGGCGATGTCATTCTCGTTGGCAAAGCGCTTGCGGCTGGTTTTGTCTTCAGCCAGTTGCAGCGCCGCAACCATCCCGGTGCCCTGAATGTCACCCACCAACGGATGCTTGCCGAACACTTCGCGCAGGCACTGTTGCAGGTACGGGCCGATGTCGTCCTTGACCCGCGTCACCACACCTTCATCGCGCAGGGCCTTGAGGTTGGCGATCGCCACCGCCGCCGCCACCGGGTGCCCGGAGTAGGTCAGGCCGTGGGCAAATACACCGCCCTGCTCCACCAGCACCGAGGCCATTTTCTTCGACAGAATCAAGCCGCCCATGGGGATGTAACCCGAGGTCAGGCCCTTGGCGATGGACAGGGTGTCCGGCTCGAAACCGAAGTACTCGTGGGCGAACCATTCGCCTGTACGACCGAAGCCGCCGATCACTTCATCGGCGCACAACAACACATCGTACTTGCGGCAGATGCGCTGGATTTCCGGCCAGTAGCTTTCCGGCGGGAAGATCATCCCACCCGCGCCCTGAAACGGTTCAGCGATGAAGCCGGCAACCTTGTCCGCCCCCAGTTCAAGAATCTTGGCTTCCAGTTGCTGCGCCGCACGCAGACCGAATTCGGCCGGGGTCAGATTGCCCTCGTGAGCGAAGAAGTAAGGCTCGTCGATGTGCTCGATGTCCGGAATCATGCCGCCCATTTCGTGCATGAATTTCATGCCGCCGAGCGCCGTCGCGGCCAGGGTCGAACCGTGGTAACCGTTCCAGCGGCCGATCATGATTTTCTTCTCGGGCTTGCCGAGCACCTGCCAGTAGCGACGCACCGTACGGATCAACACCTCGTTGGCTTCGGAGCCAGAGTTGGTGTAGATCGCGTGGCTGTAGTGAGCCGGCAGCAGGCTGAACAGCAGCTCGGACAGTTCGATCACCTGCGGGTGGGTGGTGTGGAAAAACATGTTGTAGTACGGCAGCTGTTCCAACTGCTGGCTCGCAGCGGCGGCCAGGTCCTTGCGCCCATAGCCGAGGTTGGTGCACCACAACCCGGACATACCGTCGAGGTAACGCCGGCCATCGTTGTCCCACAGGTGCAGGCGCTCGCCACGGACCATCACCCTTGGTCCCTCGTCGTTGAGGGCTTTCTGATCGACGAACGCATGGATGTGGTGCGCAGCGTCGGCGGCCTGGTAGTCGCGGGTATCACGTGGTGTGGTCATCGCCGGTTCTCCGTTTTGTTATCAGCGCAATTGAAACCAGGTGGTCTTCAACTGGGTGTATTTATCGAATGAATGCAGGGACAGGTCGCGGCCGAAACCGGACTGTTTGCCACCGCCAAAAGGTACGGTCACGTCCAGCGCATCGACGCTGTTGACCGACACCGTGCCCGCTCGCAATTGTCGCGCCACACGATGGGCGCGGTTGAGGTCGTCGGTCCACAGCGAAGCCGCCAGACCGTAGACGCTGTCGTTGGCCAGTTGCAACGCGTGGGCTTCGTCGTCGAACGCCGTGACGGCCAATACCGGACCAAACACTTCATCGCGAAACAGCGGCATGTCCGGGGTCACACCGGTGAAAATCGTCGGCTGAATGAAGTTGTCAGAGCCGTTGAAAATCGACTGCCGACCGCCACAGACTCTGGTCGCGCCTTGCTGTTCGGCCTGTTGGATGAACTTCATGATGCGCGCGGTCTGACGGTTGTCGACGATGGCCCCCGCGGCGCTCGACGGGTCCAGCGGATCGCCCGGTAGCCAACGTTCGGCCTGGGCCTTGAGGCGCTCGACGAACTCGTCATGAATCGAACGCTGCACCAGCAACCGCGAGTTGGCCGAGCAGACTTCGCCCTGATTGAAGAAGATACCGAACGCGGCTTTTTCCGCTGCCAGATCGAGGTCCTGACAATCGGCGAACACCAGGTTCGCACTCTTGCCGCCGCACTCCAGCCACACCTGCTTCAGGTTCGATTGCGCCGAGTACTGCATGAAATATTTGCCGACTTTAGTGGAGCCGGTGAACACCAGGCAGTCGACGTCCGGGTGCAGACCGAGGGCCTTACCGGTTTGTTCGCCGAGACCCGGCAGCACGTTGAGCACTCCTGCTGGAATCCCCGCCTCTAGCGCCAGCTCAGCCAGGCGCAGAGCGGAAAACGGCGACTGCTCGGCAGGTTTGAGAATGACGGAGTTGCCAGCGGCCAGGGCCGGGGCGAGTTTCCATGCGGCCATGTCCAGCGGGAAATTCCACGGCACTACCGCTGCGACCACACCGAGTGCTTCGCGGGTGATGGTTGCCAGCACGTTCTGCGCACTCGGCGCGATCTGGTCGTAGAGTTTGTCGAGGCTTTCGGCGTACCAGCGGAACACCCCGGCGGCACCCGGCACGTCGATGTTGTAGGCGTCCGTGACCGGTTTGCCCATGTTCAGCGAATCGAGCAGCGCCAGTTCTTCACGGTTTTCCAGGATCAAGTCGGCCAGGCGCAACAGCACTTGCTTGCGTTCGCTCGGCGAGCGTGCCGACCAGGTACCGGCCTCAAACACCTGCCGCGCATTGCGTACTGCCACGTTTACGTCTTCTTCGCCGCAGGCGGCAACGTTGGCCAGGCATTGCCCGTTGGCAGGATTGATCGAAGCGAATGTCCGCCCCGATTGCGCAGGGCGGCGTTGACCGTCGATCACCGCCAGGTCGGGAAACCGCACTGTGGCGGCCTTGCGTTGCCAATACTCAAGATCGAACACGTTCAGATGCTCCAGAGGACATTCTTGTGTATTGGATAGTCGCTCAGGCCCGAGCGGTGCAAAACCAGTAAAAATGTGTTCGCAGGCCAAGAAAAAACTACGTAGCCAATCTCCCTTCTGGCGCAGCATGTGGTTATTGTTCAAACACAACAAATCGCTACCCGAGTGGATAGGGGTGGCGCGCAAATTGCCAGGATGCCTGATCCGTTCTCCCCCGAGGTTTGCTGTGGCTGCCTACAATCTGCGTCAACTGAAATACTTCATCACCACCGTCGAGTGCGGCAGCGTCGCCGAGGCTTCACGCAAGCTGTACATCGCCCAGCCTTCGATCTCCACGGCCATCAAAGGGCTGGAAGACAGTTTCGGCGTGCAGCTGCTGATCCGCCACCACGCCCAGGGCGTGTCATTGACCCCCAGCGGTGCACGCTTTTATCGCAAGGCCCAGGAACTGCTGCGCATGGCCAAGGAGTTCGAACAGAACGCGTTGGCCGACAACGACGTAGTGTCCGGACAGATCGATATCGGCTGTTTCGAAACCGTAGCTCCGCTGTACCTGCCGCAATTGATCGCCGGGTTTTCGGCGTTGTATCCGGGGGTGGAGATCCGCATTCGCGACGGCGAACAACAAGAGCTGGTGCAGGGCCTGACCTCCGGCGCCTTCGACCTGGCGATTCTGTATGAACACGACCTCGACGGCACCATCCAGACCGAGCCCTTGATGCCGGCACAGCGGCCTTACGCGCTGCTGCCGGCGGATCACCGCTTTGCCCAACAGGCTCAGGTGTCACTGCGGGACCTGTGCCTGGAGTCGATGATTCTTCTGGACGTGCAACCGAGTCGGACCTACTTCGTCAGCCTGTTCGATGAGCTGGGCCTGACCCCACGCATCGCCTTCAGCTCGCCTTCCATCGAGATGGTGCGCGGCATGGTCGGCCAGGGATTCGGCTTCTCGATCCTGGTCACCAAGCCACACTCGGAGTGCACCTACGACGGGAAGAAAGTGGCGTGCGTGAACATTGCAGAAGAGGTCACCGGTTCAGGGCTGGTGGCGGCATGGCTCAAGCGCGGGCAACTGACCAAGCCGGCGCAGTTGTTTGCTGATTACTGCCGCGAACAACTCACCGCCAAATCCGAACGTTCACACCCTCCCCTGTAGGAGCTGGCTTGCCAGCGATGGCGTCATCGCAGCCGATGCAAATTTCAGTGGCCTTATCGCCAGCAAGCCGGCTCCTACGTAATCGCGTTGCGATTATTTACGCGGTTTGATCCGCGCAGTCGCCTCGGCCACCAACGGATCATCCGGCCAATAATGTTTCGGATAACGCCCTTTCAAATCCTTCTTCACCTCGGCATAGGTGCTGCGCCAGAAGTTCGCGAGATCCTGCGTCACCTGCACAGGCCGCCGCGCCGGCGACAGCAGATGCAGTTTCACCACTTGCCGACCACCGGCGATGCGCGGGGTTTCGGCCAGGCCGAACAACTCCTGCAAACGCACAGCGAGAATCGGCGGTTGCTCGCTGTAATCCAGACGAATCGAGGAGCCCGACGGTACGCTTAAATGGTGCGGCGCCAACTCGTCCAGCCGTTGTGGCAGCGGCCATGGCAACAAATTGCGAATGATGCTCGACAGGTCGAGATTGGCAAAATGACTGAGTCGCGAAACCTTGCCCAGATACGGCATCAACCAGTGTTCGAGGCTTTTGAGCAGCGCAGCGTCGCTGACATCCGGCCATTCGCTTTCGCCCTTGCCGGTCAGATCCAGTTGCCGCAACAGTGCGACCCGCGCCTGCCACTGGCGCAGCTCAGGAGTCCACGGCAACAACTCCAGCCCTTTGCGTCGCACCAGGTTGACCAACGCCTGGCTGCGGGCACTTTCGTCGAGGCCGGTCAGCGGTTCGCGGCTGAGGATCAACTCCCCGACCCTACGCTGGCGCTCGGCGCGCAGCACACCTTCGCGTTCGTCCCAATCCAGTTGATCGACGCAGCGCACCTGTTCGGCCAGCACTGAATCAAACAGCGCCGGATCGAAATCCGTCGCCAGATAAATCCGTTCTTCACGCTGCCCCTGACGACTGCCCAGATCGGCAATCACCAGCCACGGCTGCTTCATCAAACTGTCGGCTTCGGCGAACAACGCGGCGCGACCGTTGGCCAGGCGATACTCCGCGCCACCGGCGCGGCGCTGTTGGGCCACGCGGTCCGGATAGGCCAGCGCCAGCAACGCGCCGAGCCAGCGTGGATGATCCGGATCGCTGACCGGTTCGGATGCTTTGCCGCGCAGATAGCCGCGATACTGCCGTGCCAATTGCCGAGCTCGCTGTACCCCGCCCTGTGCGCCGCGCGCGGCACGTTCCTCGCCGGATAACAGGGTCAATCGACTGTGCAGATCCGCCCCGGCGCCGCGCAGGATATCGCGCTCGCCAAGCAATGCGGCGACATCGCAAGCCATGTCCGCCAACCCCAACGCCTGACCACGCAACAGCAAATGGGCGATGCGCGGATGCGCCGGCAGTTCGGCCATGGACTGACCGTGACGGGTCAGCGTTTCCCCCTCCAGCGCACCGAGGCGCTGCAGCAAATCCTGAGCCTGTGCATAAGCGGCCGCGGGTGGCACGTCGAGCCACACCAATTGCCCCGGTGTCACGCCCCAACGGCCCAGTTGCAAGGCCAGCCCTGCGAGGTCCGCCGAAAGAATCTCTGCGCTGCCGTAAGCGGCCAGTTGCTCGTGCTGATCCTGCGACCACAAGCGATAACACACGCCCGGCTCCAGTCGCCCGGCACGACCCGCGCGCTGGGTAGCACTGGCCTTGGAAATGCGTTGGGTGTCGAGGCGGGTCATGCCGCTGCCGGGATCGAAACGCGGCACCCGCGCCAGCCCGGCATCGATGACCACGCGCACGCCGTTGATGGTCAAACTGGTTTCGGCGATGTTGGTGGCCAGTACCACTTTGCGTTTGCCCGCCGGTGCCGGATCGATGGCCGCACGCTGCGCGGCCAGGTCCAGTTCACCGTGCAACGGGCAGAGTAAAACCTGAGTATTTACGCCCAAGGCATCGGCCAGTTGTTGATGCACACGACGGATTTCCGCCTGCCCCGGCAGGAACACCAACACGCTGCCGGTCTCGTCGCTCAAGGCTTCGAGGATGGTCTGCACCAGACGCGGCTCGAGGAACTCTGCGGCCTGAAACGGCCGCCCCCAGCGCATCGCCACCGGGTACATGCGCCCTTCGCTGCGCAGGATCGGCGCGTCGTCGAGCAACCCGGCCAGGCGCTCGCCTTCGAGGGTGGCAGACATCAAGAGGATTTTCAGCGGCTGGTCATCCCGGAACAATTCCCGGCCGTTGAGGCTCAGGGCCAACGCCAGATCGGCATCGAGACTACGCTCATGGAATTCATCGAAAATCAGCAAGCCCACGCCTTCCAGCGCCGGGTCGTCCTGCAACCGTCGGGTGAGAATGCCTTCGGTGACCACTTCGATACGGGTGTTGGGGCCGACCTTGCTGTCGAGTCGAATGCGATAACCCACGGTTTCGCCGACCTTCTCGCCCAACTCGCTGGCCAGCCGTTCGGCCGCGGCGCGGGCAGCCAGGCGGCGCGGTTCGAGCATCAGGATGGTCTGCCCGGCCAGCCAAGGTTCGTTCAACAAGGCCAATGGCACGCGGGTGGTTTTACCGGCGCCGGGCGGTGCTTCGAGCACGGCTTCGTGGCGTGTAGCGAGGGCTTCACGCAGGGCGGGTAAAACTTCATCAATCGGCAAAGAAATCATGCTGGCTCCAAAACAGAGCGGCGAGTATAACGGCGAACTGTTTGGCGTAGTCTGGGCTCAAACCAGTAACGTTCTTGGCGTTCTACTCAGGAGATTTCATATGCGTGCTCCCTTTCGCCTGATTGGCGGTGTTCTGGTCGCAACCTTGCTGACTCAAGTGACCGCCTGTGGGTCGATTTTCTATCCCGATCGCCGTGGCCAGATCGACGGCAAGATCGACCCGGCCATTGCCGTGCTCGATGCCGTGGGCTTGCTGTTCTACATCATTCCCGGATTGATCGCGTTCGCCGTGGACTTCGCCACCGGCGCGATTTACTACGCACCGGGAGAGACCGCGCAAGTTGCACCGCAAAAGCTCAAGGAAGCCATTGGCGCCGACGGCAAAGTCGATAACCGCAAGTTGCAGACTATTCTCGAACGTGAACTGGGCCGCAGCTTTCCGCTGGACGATCCGCGCTTGATCCAGAGCAAAGGCAGCGCCCAGCAATTGGCGATGCTCGGCCTGCAACCGTCCGCGTAACCCATGCGGGTGAAGGATCACTTTAAGGAACAGCTGTCCCTATGACCTCCAGCTCCGAACACGCCCGCTTGCTGCGGTTGGCGACCCGTGCCTCGGTGGCGGTGGCGTGCACGCTGATCGTCGCCAAAGCCATCGCCTGGTGGCTGAGCGGTTCGGTGAGCATGCTCGCCGGCCTCACCGACTCGACACTCGACGGCGTTACGTCTCTGCTCAACCTGCTCGCGGTGCATTACGCCCTGCGCCCGGCCGACGACGATCATCGCTACGGGCATGGCAAGGCCGAGTCACTGGCGGGCATGGCCCAGGCGCTGTTCATTGGTGGCAGTGCGGTGCTGATTGCGTTGCAGGCCTACGATCGGTTGAAACATCCCGAGCCCGTGGGCGCGCCGTGGATCAGCATCGCGGTGATTGTGTTCTCGCTCGCGCTGACCCTGGCCTTGTTGATGTTTCAATATCGTGTGGTCAAGGCCACCGGTTCCAATGCGGTGCGCGCCGACTCCCTGCACTACCGCTCGGACATGCTGCTCAACGGCAGCATTCTGGTGGCTCTGGTGCTGGCCGGGTTTGGCCTGCATCAGGTCGACCCCTGGTTCGGTCTGGGAATCGCTGCCTACATTCTGTGGAGCGCGGTGCAGATCGCCCGGGAAAGTTTTGCGGTGTTGATGGATGAAGAGCTGCCACCGGATGTCAGCCAGCACATGCTGGAACTGGCTTGCAGCGTGCCCGGGGTGCTGGGCGCGCACGACCTTCGAACGCGCATCTCCGGCAATCAATGGTTCGTGCAATTGCATCTGGAATTGCCGGGGGATCTGACATTGTCAGTCGCTCATGGCATCAGCGAGCAGGCCGCGGCAGCCATTCACAGCGCCTACCCGCGCGCCGAAGTGCTGGTGCACGCCGACCCGCAGGAAGTGGTGAACGCCGCACGGGCTCGCTAATTCACTTGATAGCCACGACTGCTCAGGCAGTTTCCCTGGGCTTGTTGGTAGCTTTGCACTACGGAAGGGTCTGGCTGATAGGTCGCTGTGCGCGGGTCAAAACCGCTCTGCTGCACCGCGTACTGATAACACTCGAAACCATCCCCGCTGACCTGTTCCGGCGACTGGCCGTTGGCCGGATACGCCACCACGTCATAACCATTGCTGCCGGCCGGTGGCACCGGTTGTGATTGCGGGCTGCCGACCGGCGGCTCGACCACGACGTAATCCTGAGTGCTTTG
This sequence comes from Pseudomonas sp. P8_241, assembly GCF_034008315.1. NCBI lineage: Bacteria > Pseudomonadati > Pseudomonadota > Gammaproteobacteria > Pseudomonadales > Pseudomonadaceae > Pseudomonas > Pseudomonas sp. P8_241. Next base: position 5,815,022 of record NZ_CP125377.1, read on the forward strand.
CTGATAGGCGTAATACGAGCCTGCCGCGAGGAACAGCAGCGCCCCGCCGATCCAGACTTGCTGGGCGTATTCAGGCAAGTAGCTGACACGAATCCCCCTCGGCGGCTCTACCACCACATAACGCGGACCAAGTGGGCGGTACCAGTAGCCACCGGAATAGTGGTAATCCATGCCCCGGTAAGGCACGCGGTAGTCGCGTTCCGGGAAGCGATCGATTACCTGGCCGGGACGATATCTGGGTCCGGGGCCCCAGCCGTTACCGTGTCCGCCCGGACGTCCCTGCCACTGATTGTCATGGCTGGGCGCCCCCACATAGCCGCCCCAATGCTGGTTGTAATCATTGCGACGCGGCGGGTCCTGATAGTAACCACGTTGAGGTTCCTGGGTCTGGCGCACGGTGTCGGGTTTACCCTGGATCGGCAGGTCATTGGCCGGCAATTGTGGCGGTGGTGGCGGGGAGCGAACCCGGCTGTTGTAGTCTGGTGGTGGGTGGTTCTGCGATTGGCCGTTCGGGGGCTGGCCGTTATGCTCGAATTGGCGACTGTTGTCGCCGTGAATGACGTCGCTGTTCTGTTGCTGGCCGTTTTGCGGGCGCGGTTGATCGTTGCCGCCATGTCCCTGATTGCTGCCCTGATGGCCGCCCTGGCCATGTTGTCCGCCATCGCCACCCCGATTCTGCGTCTCATCGGCCAGCGATTGCGCAGTGACACTGATACACAGCAAACCAACACCGGCCAAACGCCAGATGCGCGACTTCATGCTTTTCCTCATTGCCGGTTAGAGCCTGTACGTAAGACTGGGAAAGCACAGGCCGGTTCTGCAACAGGTTATCAGTCACGAAACTTATTTATTGAGGGGCGGCGGTAAATTACGGGTAAAGAAAAAGGGGAGACCCGTCGGCCTCCCCTTGAGAACTTCGTCCTGGCTCAACGCTTTTGACGTTGGCTCACCTCACGCCGCCTTCTGGACAGTGTGTAGCTCGGGGGCCGGCACATCCCCGGTGGGGGGCGGCGGCCGCCGCTGGCCTGATTGGGCGAGCGGCTGTGGACTGTTTGTCCGAGCAGTGATTCTGGTGATAAGAATAGGCCTGGAGCACCAGCAGAGGATTGCGAAGATTGCTGAAATAAACATCACTTGCGCAATTTTTAACCCTGGATAGATAATCCATCGCAATAGTTACGACAAAGGACTGATTGATGAGCAAGCTCGACCGTTATGACCTGAGCATTTTGGCGGAATTGCAGCGCGACGCGCGCATCTCCAACCAGGAGCTGGCCGAGCGCATCGGCCTGTCGCCTTCGCCGTGCTCGCGACGGGTCAAGCAATTGGAGGACGACGGCTACATTTCCCGCCAGGTCGCCCTGCTCGACCGCAAAATGCTCGGTTTGAGCCTGACCGCCTACGTGCTGATCGGCATGGACCGCCACACGCCAGAGCGTTTCGAGAATTTCGAAGCGGCCATTCGCACCTTGCCGCAAGTGCTCGAATGCAGCCTGGTGACCGGGATGGACGCCGACTATCAGCTCAAGGTCGTGGTGCCGGACATGGATCACTATCAGAAGCTACTGCTGGGACACCTGACCCGGATTGAAGGCGTGACCAGTGTGCGCTCGAGTTTTGTGCTCAATCAGGTATTGAACAGCACCGAACTGCCGTTGACTCATCTGCGCAGTTGAGGACGCTATCGCTGGCAAGCCAGCTCCTACAGGTTTTGTGTCGTTCGCAACGTTGTGACCGGCGCTAGACCTTGTAGGAGCTGGCTTGCCGGCGATGGGGACGGCACAGGCGACGAATGACTGCGACACACCGACGCAGGTCGATACAGCGTGAACCCGCGCAGGCGTATACTCCCCGCGCCCTTTTTAGCCGCCTGCGCGCTGGAGATGTTCGATGGATCCTGCAGTATTCGAAGAGTGGATGATGACCGGACTGGTCAGCATCCTGATCATTTTCATGGGTTTCATCGTCTGGGATCTGGCAAAGAAGTCCAAGGCCGGGCGCTTTGGCTCGTTCATTCTGTTTTTCGTGCTGGGCCTGGGCGTGGCAGCGTTCATCATCAAGAGCGTGGTGATCGGCCTGATCGAATCCGGCGCCCTATAAGCGCGCTGGCACTTCCTTCCACTGGCCTTGATCGAGCCCTTCGATCGTCCAGTCGCCGATTCTGACCCGTACCAGGCGCAACGTCGGCAAACCGACCGCCGCCGTCATGCGCCGCACCTGCCGGTTGCGCCCTTCACGAATCACCAACTCCAGCCAGCTGGTGGGTACGCTTTTACGAAAGCGTACCGGCGGGTTGCGAGGCCACAATTCGGGTTCGTCCAGTGGACGCGCCTCGGCGGGCAGGGTCATGCCGTCATTCAATTCGACGCCGTCACGCAAGCGCTGCAACTGTTCGGCGCTCGGCTCCCCTTCAACCTGAACCCAATAGGTTTTGGCAAGCTTGTGTTTCGGATCGGCGATGCGCGCCTGTAGCTGGCCATCGTTGGTCAGTAGCAACAAACCTTCACTGTCTCGGTCCAGTCGCCCCGCCGGATAAATCCCCGGTACATCGATGTAATCCTTGAGCGTCGCCCGCCCTTCGCCGTCACTGAATTGGGTCAGCACATCGAACGGCTTGTTGAACAGGATCAGTTTCGGCTCCGCTGGCGGTGCCTTGGCAACACGGCGCGGGGCTGCAGCAGGAGGCTTCACACCGGGGCGGCGGGAAACGGGACGTTGAGGACGGGACATGGCGGCGAGAACATCTAGCGATCAGGGCTGACAATGCTAGTGCCCCGACCGCTAAATGACCATCGCGAATCAGCGGAACGGCGGCTCGTCGAAGCTGCGCAGTTTGCGCGAGTGCAACGAGTTAAGCTCGGTGCGCAGCAGATCCACGGCGGCGATACCGATTTTCAGGTGCTGGCTGACCGCACGCTCATAGAACGCGTTGGCCGAGCCCGGCAGCTTGATCTCGCTGTGCAACGGCTTGTCCGACACGCACAGCAACGTGCCGTACGGCACCCGCAGGCGATAACCCTGAGCCGCAATGGTGCCACTTTCCATGTCCACCGCCACGGCGCGGGACAAGTTGATCAGCGGACGTTCCTGGGCCCAGCGCAGCTCCCAGTTGCGGTCGTCGTAGGTCAGCACGGTGCCAGTGCGCAGGCGTTTCTTCAGCTCATCGCCCTTCTCCCCGGTGACATTGGCTGCCGCCTGCTGAAGCGCCATCTGTACTTCGGCCAGGGCCGGAATCGGAATGTTCGGCGGCACGACCCGGTCGAGAATCCCGTCACGGCGCATGTAAGCGTGCGCCAGCACGTAGTCGCCAATGGTCTGCGACTGACGCAAGCCACCGCAGTGGCCGATCATTAGCCAGCAATGCGGGCGCAGCACGGCCAGGTGATCGGTGATGTTCTTGGCGTTGGACGGGCCGACGCCGATGTTGACCAGGGTCACGCCGTGGCCATCACTGGCGATCAGGTGATACGCCGGCATCTGGTAGCGATGCCAGACCACGCCCGCGGCAATCGCCGATGCTTCGCCGTGATCCATGCTCTTTTCGATGATCACATTGCCCGGTAAGACCATGCGCACAAAACGCGGATCGCTGCGCAATTGTTCCAGGCCATGGACGATGAACTGGTCGACGTAACGGTGATAGTTGGTCAGCAGGATCCACGGCTGCACATGACGCCAGTCGCTGCCGGTGTAATGCACCAGCCGACGCAGGGAGAAGTCCACACGAGCGGCGTCAAATAGCGCCAGGGGTAGCGGATCGGTGTTTTCCCAATCGTACAAACCATCGGCAATACCGTCGGTCGCCGCCGACAGGTCGGTGCTTGGAAACACCCGCGCCAGGACGGCGGCGGTCACGCCGGAGCCGGCCAGCTCATCGCCCTGCTCGACCACGTACGGATATGGAATGTTCTGCTGACTGACACCGACTTCGACGGTCACCGTGAAGTCGTGCATCAGCGGCACGAGTTGCTCCAACAGGTATTTACGGAATGCGGCGGGATGGGTGACGGTGACGCTGTATGTGCCCGGTAACTGGACTTTGGCGTAGGCGCGGGTGGTTTGCGGGACTTCGCCCTGGCAATGGTAGGTCAGACGCAATTCGGGATAGCGGAACATCGAGCGCTGTTCGGCATCGGGCTCGACACGATCCTTGAGGTAACGCTTGAGCGCCTGATTCAGCGCGGTGGTTGCACGATTGTGCAAGAGTGCAAGCCGGTCCACGGCTTGCTCGGCGGTTTGAACGACAATAAAAGCTTCGGTCACGATCAGCATCCTGTGTTCTGACTTGCAGACCTTCATCTTGCCTGCATCATCGCTTCACGGGAACAGTGGCGTATTGGCAATGCAGAAGAATTGCGGTGAATGCAAAACCCCTGTGGGAGCCAGCCTGTTGGCGATAGCGCAATTACATTCACCCTGTCTGCTGGCTGTGGCACCGTTATCGCCAGCAGGCTGGCTCCCACAGGTTTTTACAGTGTTCAGAATCCTTGCGGGGTGGACCGAGCGACGATGGCTTCCACATCCAGGCCACGTGGCAAGGCGCCGTAAACCCGACCGTTCGAACCAAGTCGACTGGCAATAAACGCATCACTCACCACCGCATTCCCCGCCTCCAGCAACAGCTTGGCCTGCAACCCCAGCGCAATGTCTTCGGTCAGTTGTCGCGCCCGGTACTGAATGTCACCGGTGTCTTTGAACGCCGCCTGCAATTGATGGATGTGCGCCGCCAGCCGTTTATCGCCATGACCATCGCCCAATTCGCTGAACAGCGCATCGAGAACGCCGGGCTCTTTGGATAGCGCACGCAGCACGTCAAGGCACTGCACGTTGCCGGAACCTTCCCACGTCGAATTCACCGGGGCCTCGCGATACAGACGCGGCAGGATGCTGTCTTCGACATAACCCGCGCCGCCCATGCATTCGGCGGCTTCGTTGATCATCGCGGGGGCGCGCTTGCAGATCCAGTACTTGCCTACGGCCGTGACCAGTCGCGCAAACCTGGCTTCCTGGCTGTCGTCCAGATGATCCAGCGCCTTGCCCATGCGCAGGCTCAACGCCAGCGCCGCTTCGCTTTCCAGCGCCAGATCCGCCAGCACGTTCTGCATCAAGGGTTGTTCGCTGAGCAACTTGCCACCCACCGAACGATGGGCGCAGTGATGGCTGGCCTGCGTCAGCGCCTGGCGCATCAGCGAACTGGAACCGACCATGCAATCAAAGCGCGTCATGGCAACCATCTCGATGATCGTCGGGACGCCGCGCCCTTCTTCACCGACCATCCACGCCAGCGCGCCACGGAACTCCACTTCGCTGGAGGCGTTGGAGCAATTGCCGAGTTTGTTTTTCAACCGCTGGATGTAGAACTGATTGCGCGCGTCGTCGGGACGATGGCGCGGCAGCAGGAAGCAGGTCAGCCCCTTGTCCGTCTGTGCCAGGGTCAGGAACGCATCGCACATCGGCGCCGAACAGAACCACTTGTGGCCAACCAGTTCGTAGGCCTGGCCAGGACCGCTGGCGCCGACCGGATAGGCCTTGGTGGTGTTGGCGCGAACATCGGTACCGCCCTGCTTCTCGGTCATCGCCATGCCGATGGTTACGCCAGCCTTGTGGGCCATGCCAACATTGCGCGGGTCATATTCGGTGGCGAGGACTTTGGGCAACCACTGTTTCGCCAAGTCCGCTTGCAGGCGCAACGCCGGGACGCTGGCGAAGGTCATGGTCAGCGGGCAGCCACTGCCGGCTTCGGCCTGGCTGTGCAGATACGTCATGGATGCGCGAGCGACATGGGCGCCGTCCTGCGGGTGCGCCCAGGGCAATGAGGTCAAGCCGTGCTCGACGGCCGTGCGCATCAGTTCGTGATAGGCCGGATGAAACTCCACCAAGTCGATGCGATGACCATAACGGTCATGGCTGCTGAAAACCGGTTTGTTCTGATTGGCCAGGAACCCTGCTTCCATCAGCGGCCCACCCGCCAGTGCGCCGTAGGCCTCGATCCGCGATTGCGCCCAACCGGCACCGAACCGCCGCGACCATTCCTGCAACGGCAAGTCGATACGGTACAGATTGGCGCCGTCCAGTGATGGCGGCTGGTTGGTGACTTCGTGGGTTTCGGCGAACTGATGCAAGTTCATGACAGGGCTCCTTTGGTCGGCCAAGGGAGTTCAGTTAAGCACCGCCTCTTGACCGAACAAAGTGTCATATCCGCCTAATTGTCGGCGCTTTCGCCCTGCTGAGAACAGAGCACTCGACGATAGAGTATTGCCTGCAAGTCTTCGAACTTCACCGGTTTGCTGAGGTAATCGATCATTGCGCCGGTCGGGCAGTGCTCCCGGTCAATACCGAGGGCGATCATGAACAGCGGAACCTCGGCGTAACCCGCCAAGGCGCGAATCTGGCAGCAGAACGACACCTCTTCCCGACGCGGCGACCGATAATCGATCAGCACTGCGTCGAAGATTTCCTGCTGCAATTGTTCGAGCGCCATGGCGTCGTTGTCAGCCGTTCGCACACGAAAGCCAAGCTTGAGCAACATGCCGCGCATCACCAGTTGGCTGATGCTGTTGTCGTCCACCAGCAGCACCGTGCAATCCTGGGGCAGACGCAACGGTGGAAAAACCCTGGGCATCGAGGGCATCGCCGGCCGTTCCGCCATGGGTTGTTCTACCACGACGTCGAGCTGGAATCGGCTGCCGCGTCCGGGCTCGGAACGGTGAGTCAGGCGCCCTCCCAGCAACTCCACCAACTGTCGGCAAATCGCCAGGCCAACCCCCAAACCGCCGTATTCACGGGTCATCGAACCATCAAGCTGGAAGAACCGCTGGTACATCGTCGCTTCCCCCAGATCAGTGAAGCCGATGCCCGTGTCGATCACTGCAAAGGTCAGCGCAAGACGGTCGGGCTCGATGGTCTTGCCGGTCACACGCAGGGCCAGGCCGCCGATGCGGGTGAACTTGATGGCGTTGTCCAGCAGGCATTCCAGGCATTGCGCGATCTTGACGCTGTCGCCCTGCATACGATCCGGCACCCCCGTGGCCACATCGACCTTGAAATCCAGCGACTTGGCCAACGCATTGCCTTCGAACTGCATGCGCAATGCCTCGACCATTGCGCGCAGACTGAAGGTGCTCGCCGAGGCCTTGAGCTTGCCAGCCTGCAATTCGGTCAGGGTCAGTATGCCGTTGACCATGCGCATCATGTCCCGCGCCGAGACTGAAGCCGTTTGCTGATACTGCTCCAGTTCCGGGTCCATCTGGACAGTCTGCATCAGCTCCAGTGAGCCGATCACCCCGTTCATGGGCGTACGCAATTCATGGGTCAGGGTGGCGAGGAATTCATCCTTGAGCTGGTTACTGTGCGCCAGTTGCTGGTTCAGCACTTCGAGTTTTTGACTGGCATCGAACAGGGTTTGCGCCTGTTGCTCGCGCATGGCGTTGATGCGGTCGGCCAGGGCCAGGGACAACAACGCCACTTCAATCGCCGATCCGATCTGGCTGGAGTACATGGTCAGGAACACGTTTGGCAGGTATCCCAGCACCATCAGCGTATTGACGATGCCGCCCAGCAAAAACGCCGACCAGGCGATGATGAAGTACCGCGCCACCCGCAAACCGCGCAGCCAGGCAAATATACCGGCGGCAAAAATCGCCACGGTGAACGTCAACGCCAACGCCGTCGCCAGGCGTAGCGCCAGGGCGTAGCTGGCCATCAGCGACAGGCCGACCACGAGCGCACTGAACGCCACCAGCGCCAACAACAAGCGGTCGACCCAGCGGCTGTGCGTGGACATCTGCAAAAAGCTGCGGGCGAACTGACTGCCGAACAGCCCTGCGCACCCGATGAAAAACGGCGTCGCGGCGTTAGCCCACCACGGGTTGTCCGGCCAGAAATACTGCACCGCCGCCCCATTAACCGAGAGCTGATACAAGCCGAACGAAGCGATGTAGAAAATGTAATAAAGGTAACTGGTGTCACGTACGCTGAGATAGATGAACAGGTTGTAGACCAGCATCCCCAGCAGCACGCCGTAGATCAAACCCAACACGTAGAGGCGCACGGGCTGTTCTTCGAGAAACGCTGTACTCGACCATAAGGTCACCGGTGCCTGAATCGAGCCTTGGCTTTGCAGACGCAGATAAACGGTTTGCGCCTGATCGGGTTTGAACGTCAGGTCGAACAGATAATTGTTCTGGCGAATCTCACGACTGTCGAACGGCAAGGCATCGCCGGTCTGCCGCGCCAATTGATAGTTGCCGGCGGCATCCGGCAAATACAGATCGAGATGATCGAGAGGCGGGTAAGCCAGTTCCAGCAACCAGCTGCGCTGTGCCACCGGGTTGGACGGACGATAATGCAGGTCGATTTTTAGCCAGTACACCGAACGTGAATACCCGGCATTGAGCGTGTCTTTATTGTGGGGTTTGAAATTGCCCGCCGCCGCTTGCGCACGGATATCCGCGATGGTCGCCTGACCTGCCGCGTCTTCAAACACTTGCAGGGTTCGGCCCAAGGGAAGGCTCTGAGTGAACTCGTCGAACTCGACGGCGTTTGCCAAAAGGGGCAAACACAACAGCAACATTAGCAAATAGCGCATTTAAGCCCCAGCGTGGCCTGTCCGGTCCTGTCAGAAGCCCCCCATTTCCTTTTGAGCAGACGTAAAACCGGTATTACCTGTTATTGGTTTGGATCCACTCTAGCATAGCCGTTGATGGCCATTAAACACCATTGAAACATTTAAAGAAAAGGCTCTAGGACGGGCGTTACAGCGACACTTACGGTAAATCGAGCAACACTGTGGCGAGGGAGCTTGCTCCCGCTCGGCTGCGAAGCCGTCGTAAAGTCCGGCAACGCGGTATAGCAGAAAAAAAGCCAGGGCCGCTTCGCTGCCCAACGGGAGCTGGCCCGCTCGCCACAATGTATCGACCAAACACACTGCCACAACACCCGAAAAACAGGTTTGGTGGTAAGCTCGCGCACCATGAATATCTACAGCTCTCGCCCCGTTGTCCTCTGTCTCTCCGGCCACGACCCAAGTGGTGGCGCCGGCTTGCAGGCAGATATCGAAGCCCTGCTCGCTCAGGGTTGCCATGCGGCTCCGGCCGTCACCGCCCTGACCGTGCAAGACACCGTCAATGTCACTGACTTCCGCGTCCTCGACCGTGAGTGGGTAATGGCTCAGGCCAACGCCGTGCTTAACGATTCCGAAGTCGCGGCGGTTAAACTGGGCATGCTGGGCTCCCTGGAAATGGTCGACACCGTCGTCGAACTGCTTTCAGCGCACCCGCATTTGCCGGTGGTCTGCGACCCGGTGCTGCGCGCCGGCGGCGGCGGACGCCTGGGCAAGGACGAAGTCGGTTACGCCATGCGTGAGCGCCTGCTGCCCCTGTCGATCATTGCGACACCTAACCTTCCTGAAGCCCGCATCCTCGCCGAACTGCCTGAGGGCACCGCCGACGAGTGCGCTGAAAAACTCCTGCCGTTCGTCAAACACCTGCTGATCACCGGCGGTCATGGCGATGAAACCGAAATCCACAACCGCCTGTACAGCCGTGACGGCTTGCGCCAGACCTTTACCTGTCAGCGTCTGCCGGGCAGTTATCACGGTTCCGGTTGCACCTTGGCCAGCGCCTTGGCCGGTCGTCTGGCCCAAGGCGAAAACCTCGCCAGTGCCGTGCAGACCGCGCTTAACTACACGTGGCGCACACTGCGCGATGCCGAGCAGTTGGGCAAAGGCCAGTTCGTGCCGCGTCGCTTGCCACTGGATTTCTGTTCGTAATTCCTACATGCGGTGAGGCTTGTCCGATGAAACTACGTGGGCTGTACGCCATTACCGACAGTCAGCTACTGGCCGGTAAATTTCTTTCGTACGTGGAGGCGGCACTGGAAGGCGGCGTCGCCCTGCTGCAATACCGCGACAAGAGCAATGACGAGGCCCGCCGCCTGCGTGAGGCCGAGGCCCTGCGCGATCTGTGCGAACGCTACAAAACCCGGCTGATCATCAACGATGACGCCGAGTTGGCGGCACGCCTGAACGTTGGCGTACACCTGGGCCAGACCGACGGTCCGCTGACCCCGGCCCGGGCATTGCTCGGCTCCAGGGCCATCATCGGATCGACCTGCCACGCGCAACTCGAGCTGGCTGAACAGGCTGCCAGGGAAGGCGCCAGCTATGTCGCCTTCGGCCGTTTCTTCAATTCGAACACCAAACCCGGCGCGCCGACCTGCAGCCTCGAACTGCTGGACCACGCCCGCAAGCAATTGCACCTGCCGATCTGCGCGATTGGCGGCATCACCCTGGAGAACGCCGCCCCGCTGGTGGAGCATGGTGTCGACCTGTTGGCAGTGGTGCAGGGTCTTTTTGGCGCCGAGAGCACGGCTGAAGTGACCCGCCGAGCTCGCGCCTTCAACCAATTGCTTTCTATTTAATTCGCTTAAATATCTGATTTGAGAGCCCGATCATGTCTCGTTCCGAAACCCTGTTTGCCAACGCCCAGAAACACATTCCCGGGGGCGTGAACTCGCCAGTCCGCGCATTCAAGAGTGTCGGCGGCACCCCGTTGTTCTTCAAGCATGCCGAAGGCGCCTACGTGACCGACGAGGACGACAAGCGTTATGTCGATTACGTCGGCTCCTGGGGCCCAATGATCCTCGGCCACAGTCATCCGGACGTGCTGGACGCCGTGCGCAAGCAACTGGAGCACGGCCTGTCCTACGGCGCCCCGACCGAGATGGAAACCCAGATGGCCGATCTGGTTTGCTCGCTCGTGCCGTCGATGGAAATGGTGCGTATGGTCAGCTCCGGCACTGAAGCGACCATGAGCGCAATCCGTCTGGCCCGTGGTTTCACCGGTCGCGACAGCATCATCAAATTCGAAGGCTGCTACCACGGCCACTCCGACAGCTTGCTGGTCAAGGCAGGCTCTGGCGCACTGACTCAGGGCGTGCCGAGTTCCGCCGGTGTACCGGCGGCGTTTGCCAAACACACCCTGACCCTACCGTTCAACGACATCGACGCCGTCGAAGCCATGCTTGCCGAAGCAGGACAGGAGGTGGCCTGCATCATCGTCGAGCCAGTGGCTGGCAACATGAACTGCGTACCGCCGGCGCCGGGGTTCCTCGAAGGCCTGCGCACCCTGTGCGACAAGCACGGCGTTGTGCTGATTTTTGACGAAGTGATGACCGGTTTCCGTGTCGCCCTCGGCGGTGCCCAGGCTCACTACGGCGTAACGCCGGACCTGACCACCTTTGGCAAGATCATCGGTGGAGGCATGCCGGTCGGCTGCTTCGGCGGCAAGCGCGAAATCATGTCGCGCATCGCCCCGCTCGGCCCGGTCTACCAGGCCGGTACGTTGTCGGGTAACCCGCTGGCGATGGCCGCGGGCCTTACCACTCTGCGCCTGATCAGCCGCCCGGGCTTCCACGCGGAACTGAGCGACTACACGACCCGCCTGCTCGACGGCCTGCAACAGCGTGCCGATGCGGCCGGCATTCCGTTCGTGACCACCCAGGCCGGTGGCATGTTCGGCCTGTATTTCAGCGGCGCAGACGACATCGTCACCTTCGATGACGTGATGGCCAGTGACGCAGCGCTGTTCGGACGGTTCTTCCATCTGATGCTGGAAGGTGGCGTGTACCTGGCACCCAGCGCATTCGAAGCCGGTTTCACCTCGATTGCCCACGGCGAAGCCGAATTGAAACTGACCCTGGACGCGGCTGAACGCGCGTTCGCAGCATTGAAATAAGACTGCATCGCTGACGCTGGCCGCTGCCAGCGTCAGCTTTCACCGACATTCCTGCACATTCTTCTGCTCATCTGCTAATAATCTCTCGCATAGCGGGGAAATAATTCCCGCGTAGCAGAAAAACGAGTAAAGACTTTGTAAGGTTGGTCCTGCTTATTTCATAATGCGCGCTTATTGGATCCCTCGATGGGTCCGCGCGCCCTTCAGAGGTAAGTCGATTCCCATGAACCGCACCGGCCGCGCCCTTTCACTGGGCTGCCTGTTGCTCCTTCAGCCCCTGCTCGCGCTCGCACAAGCAGGCGGCAACTCGTTGTTAATCCCAGCGATGGGTCGCTGCACCCTCAATACTCAGCCGCAAGACCTGGCACAGGCACTCGCCGCCTGCCAGAAAGCGTCGAATGAAGGGGATGCCCAGGCGCAATACGAGTTGGGTGAGTTCTATTACGAAGGTAAAAATACGCCGCGCGACCTCAATCAAGCCTTGAGCTATTTCGAAAAGGCCTCACTGCAAGGCCATGCACAGGCGCAATTCAAGCTCGGCAGCATGTTTTTCCATGGCGAAGGCGTACCGGCCAATAACATCCAGGCATACATTCTGTTGAAGATGGCGGCGGTCAATGGCGCCGAAGAAGCATTGGATACTGCCGACGAAGTCACTGAAAAGATGCCCCGCGAAGAACTCGAGATAGCCACTCAGGTGCTGGGACAAATATTCCGTAAATATTTGATGGAATTGCAGAGCGCTGATGGGCGCACGCCTTTTTCGCCTCTTCCCTGATTTTAGCGCCGAGCCGGCTGTCGCCTTCGCTGCGATGCGGCGACCCGACAAGCCAGCTCCTACAGTTGATCTCGGGCGCTCACCCTATCGTGATCGCCACAATTCCCTGTGGGAGCTGGCTTGCCAGCGATAGGGGCGACCCGGTCCCTTGCCTTACTTCTCAGGCATCGGCATCGGAAACGGCATCACATTGCCGACCGCGCCCCGGGCTTCGCTGATTTTCGGTGTGCCCAGACGCTCGACTTCGTCGATGCGCACAATCGAATGCATCGGCACAAAACTACGCACTACGCCTTCGAACTGAGCCTTGAGCTTCTCCTCGCTCGGATCGACGACCACTTGCGTGCGCTCGCCAAAGACGAACTCTTCCACTTCCAGAAAGCCCCACAGATCACTTTGATAGATCTGCTTGGCGTACATTTCGAACACCTGGCCCTGGTTGAGGAAAATCACCTTATAGATTGGAGCTTCACGTTTGGTCATGGTGGGCGAGTAACACGTCGGGGATAAAAATGAGGGCGCAAACTATAGCATAGCCACCGGACGCACAGCGGTAGGAACCGCGCAACATGTTCCCTATAATGGGCGGTTCTTTGAATCACGTGATGAATCTTTCCATGGCCAAGAAGCTTTACATCGAAACCCACGGTTGCCAGATGAACGAGTACGACAGCTCGCGCATGGTCGATCTGCTGGGCGAACATCAGGCCCTGGAAGTCACCGCCCGCGCTGAAGACGCCGACGTGATCCTGCTCAACACCTGCTCGATTCGCGAACGCGCGCAAGATCGCGTCTATTCCCAGCTCGGTCGCTGGCGCGAGCTGAAACTGGCCAACCCTGACATGGTGATCGCCGTCGGCGGTTGCGTAGCCAGTCAGGAAGGTGCCGCAATTCGCGATCGCGCCCCTTACGTCGATGTGGTCTTCGGCCCGCAGACCCTGCACCGCCTGCCGGAAATGATCGACGCCGCGCGCAGCAGCAAACTGCCGCAAGTCGACGTCTCGTTCCCGGAAATCGAAAAATTCGATCACTTGCCCGAGCCCCGTGTCGACGGCCCGAGTGCTTATGTCTCGGTCATGGAGGGTTGCAGCAAGTACTGCACGTTCTGCGTAGTGCCTTACACCCGCGGGGAGGAGGTCAGCCGGCCATTCGACGACGTGATCGCCGAGATCATCCACCTGGCCGAAAACGGCGTTCGCGAAGTCACCTTGCTGGGGCAGAACGTCAACGGCTACCGTGGAACCACTCATGAAGGTCGCCTGGCCGACCTCGCCGAGCTGATCCGCGTGGTTGCAGCCATCGACGGCATCGACCGCATCCGCTACACCACCTCGCACCCGCTGGAATTCTCGGACAGCCTGATCCAGGCCCACGCCGACGTGCCGGAACTGGTCAAACACCTGCATTTGCCGGTGCAATCGGGCTCGGACCGCATCCTCGCAGCGATGAAGCGCAACCACACCGCACTGGAATACAAATCCAAACTGCGCAAACTGCGGGCTGCCGTGCCGGGCATTTGCATCAGCTCGGACTTCATCGTCGGCTTCCCCGGCGAGACCGAGAAAGATTTCGAACAAACAATGAAGTTGATTCAGGACGTCGGGTTCGACTTTTCCTACTCGTTCGTCTACAGCCAGCGTCCGGGCACACCGGCCGCAGACCTTGCCGACGAGACGCCGGAAGCGCTGAAAAAAGAACGCCTCAACGCACTGCAGCATCGCCTGAACCAACAAGGTTTCGAAATCAGCCGACAAATGGTCGGTTCGATTCAGCGAATTCTGGTTACAGATTATTCGAAGAAAGACCCTGGCGAACTCCAGGGCCGGACCGAGAACAACCGGATCGTCAACTTCCGCTGCGATAATCCGAACTTGATCGGCCAGTTCGCCGATGTACATATCGATGCCGCGCAGCCGCACTCGCTGCGCGGTTCGTTGCTCCAATAACACCGATCCCTGTGGGAGCTGGCTTGCCAGCGATAGGGCCAGCAAGCCCGACAAAGATGTCGCCAGTTACATCGCCATCGCTGGCAAGCCAGCTCCCACAGTGAACTGCATTGTTCTTGAGAATGGATTGATCCATTTAAGAGCTTTCGCACCCGCGCCACTGGCGCTATCCTTGATTCATCTCAATTGCCCCAGGGCGGCTAAATACGACCTTGAACGCACCCATCGAACCACATCGTTTCATCCTCGAGCCCTTTGAAGCTCGCCGCTTCGCCAATCTGTGCGGGCAATTCGACGAGCACCTGCGCTTGATCGAACAGCGCCTGACCATCGAGATCCGCAACCGCGGAAACCAGTTCGAACTGATCGGCGAACCCAAACACACCACCTCCGCGGAAAACCTCCTGCGCCGCCTGTACCGGGAAACCAAGGGTACCGAGTTGTCGCCGGACATGGTTCACCTGTTCCTGCAGGAATCTGCCGTCGAAGAGCTGGACAACCACTCGCCCGCCGAAGCCTCCGTCGCCCTGCGTACCAAAAAAGGCATGATTCGCCCACGCGGCTTGAATCAGCTGCGCTATGTGAAGGAAATTCTCGGTAACGATATCAATTTCGGCATCGGCCCGGCCGGTACCGGCAAGACTTATCTGGCGGTTGCCTGCGCGGTGGACGCGCTGGAACGCGAACAGATTCGCCGCATCCTGCTGGTTCGCCCGGCGGTCGAAGCGGGTGAAAAACTCGGTTTCCTGCCCGGCGACCTGTCGCAGAAAATCGACCCTTATCTGCGCCCGCTCTATGACGCGCTCTACGAAATGCTGGGTTTCGAATACGTCGCCAAGCTGATCGAGCGTCAAGTGATTGAAGTTGCGCCACTGGCGTACATGCGCGGCCGTACGCTGAACAACAGCTTCATCATTCTCGATGAGAGCCAGAACACCACGGTCGAGCAGATGAAGATGTTCCTGACCCGGATCGGTTTCGGCTCAACAGCGGTCATCACCGGCGACATCACCCAGGTTGACCTCCCACGCGGCACGAAATCCGGCTTGCACCATGTGATCGAAGTGCTCAAGGACGTACCAGGTATCACCTTCACCCATTTCCAGCCCAAGGACGTTGTGCGCCATCCATTGGTGCAGCGCATTGTCGAAGCCTACGAGCGCTTCGAAACCAAAGCGGCCGATGATGCAGCCGCCAAGGATAGCCGCCGCGATGCTTGAGCTTGATCTGCAAATCGCCACCGACGCCGCTGCCCCTGGCGAGGCCGAGTTCCGCCAATGGTGCGAACTGGCCCTGCGCCAGCGCACTGCCGACTCGGAAATGACCATTCGTCTGGTCGACGAGGCTGAAGGTCGCGAGCTGAACCACACCTGGCGGCAGAAGGATTACGCCACCAACGTCCTATCGTTTCCGGCCGATGTACCGGACGAGTTTCTCGACATCCCGTTGCTGGGCGATTTGGTGATCTGCGTCGCCGTGGTCGAGCGCGAAGCTGCCGAACAAGGCAAGGCACTCAACGCCCATTGGGCGCATCTGGTGATTCACGGCTGCTTGCATCTACTTGGTTACGACCATATAGAGGACGAGGAAGCCGAAGAAATGGAAGCACTGGAACGAACGTTGCTTGCTGAACTGGGCTTTCCCGATCCGTACGCGGATGACGAAACTGACGTACCCCCTACCAAAACAACAAAGGATTCAGAGTAATCGCTATGAGCGAAGATCGATCGAGCAACGGGCAGAAGTCATGGCTGGGCAAGCTCACCCAGGCTTTTGCCCACGAGCCGAAAAACCGCCAGGAGCTGCTGGAGCTGCTGCGCGATGCACATCAGAACAAACTGCTGGACAGCGAAGCGCTGGCCATCGTCGAAGGTGCCATCCAGGTAGCCGACCTGCAAGTTCGCGACATCATGGTCCCGCGCTCGCAAATGGTCAGCATCAAGGCGACCCAGACACCCCGCGAATTCCTGCCTGCCGTGGTCGACTCGGCGCACTCGCGCTACCCGGTCATCGGCGAAAGCCATGATGACGTGATGGGCGTGTTGCTCGCCAAGGACTTGCTGCCGTTGATCCTCAAGGAGAACGGCGATAGCTTCAACATCAAGGACCTGCTGCGGCCGGCCACTTTTGTACCCGAATCCAAGCGCCTTAATGTGTTGCTGCGCGAATTCCGCGCCAACCACAATCACATGGCCATCGTCATCGACGAATACGGCGGTGTGGCAGGCCTGGTGACCATCGAAGACGTGCTGGAACAGATCGTCGGCGACATCGAAGATGAACACGACGTCGAAGAAGACAGCTACATCAAGCCACTACCCAGCGGTGACTTCCTGATCAAGGCCCTGACGCCGATCGAGAACTTCAACGAGTTCTTCGACAGCGAATTCTCCGACGACGAATTCGACACCGTCGGCGGCCTGGTGATGAGCGCATTCGGGCATCTGCCCAAGCGCAACGAAATCACGGAAATTGGCCCCTACCGCTTCCGCATCCTCAATGCCGACAGTCGTCGGATTCACTTGCTTCGCCTGACGCCTATTGCTCGCTAAGGATTGAAATGCGCTGGACAACCCGCCCCGGCTGGCCCGGTAACCTGCTGGCCGTGGCGGCCGGTGCAATCACCACCCTGGCGCTGGCGCCGTTCGATATCTGGCCATTGGCATTACTGGCAGTCGGCCTGTTCTACGCCGGTCTACGTGAACTGAGCCCGCGCCAAGCGCTGGGACGCGGCTGGTGTTTCGGCTTCGGCCTGTTCGGCGCCGGCACCAGCTGGATCTACTACAGCATCCACCACTTCGGTGGTGCTTCGGTGCTGCTGGCCGGCTTCCTGATGCTGATCTTCACCGCGGCGATTGCCTGGTTCTTCGCCCTGCCCGCCTGGCTCTGGGCGCGCTGGCTGCGCCGCAATGAGGCGCCGCTAGCCGATTCGCTGGCTTTCGCGGCGTTGTGGGTAGGCCAGGAAGCGTTCCGCGGCTGGTTCCTGACCGGCTTCCCATGGCTTTACTCCGGCTACAGTCAGCTCGATGGCCCGCTAACCGGGCTCGCGCCTGTCGGCGGGATGTGGCTGATTTCCTTCACCCTGGCTCTAACGGCCGCGCTGATCTACAACGGCTTGCGGCTGGTTCGTACGGGCCGTAAAGGCTTCATTGCTGCGGGCGTGGTTCTGTTGACCGGACCATGGGTGGCCGGCATGGCGCTCAAGCATCACGCCTGGACCAGCCCTTCAGGCGCGCCACTGAGTGTCGCGGCAATCCAGGGCAATATCGAACAGAGCATGAAGTGGGATCCGGCGCAGCTCAATGCACAGCTCGCGCTGTACCGTGACATGAGCTTGAGTTCCAAGCGTGTCGACTTGCTGATCTGGCCAGAAACGGCGGTTCCGGTGCTTAAGGAATCTGCCCAGGGCTATCTGGACATGATGGGAAAATTCGCTGCCGAGCGAGATTCGGCGCTGATTACCGGCGTGCCGATCCGGCAAATCGTTCATCAGGAAAAGCGCTTCTTCAATGGCATCACCGTTGCCGGTGAGGGCGACGGTACTTACCTCAAACAGAAACTGGTGCCGTTTGGCGAATATGTGCCGCTGCAGGACGTACTGCGCGGGCTGATCGCCTTCTTTGACCTGCCAATGTCGGACTTTGCCCGCGGCCCGGCCGACCAGCCGCTACTGCAAGCCAAGGGCTATCAGATTGCGCCGTTCATCTGCTACGAAGTGGTGTACCCGGAGTTCGCCGCCAGCCTGGCCGCCCGCAGTGATTTGCTGCTGACCATCAGCAATGACACCTGGTTCGGCACGTCCATCGGCCCACTGCAACACTTGCAGATGGCACAGATGCGTGGCCTTGAAGCCGGCCGCTGGATGATTCGCGCCACCAACAATGGCGTAACCGGCCTGATCAACCCCTTTGGCCAGATCACCGAGCAGATTCCGCAGTTCGAACGCGCAATCCTGTATGGCGAAGTGGTACCGATGCACGGCCTCACACCTTATCTTCAATGGCGTTCTTGGCCGTTGATCATTGTTTGCGTGTTGTTGTTTGGCTGGGCGCTAATGGCGAGCCGGATGGCCAAGACTGTCTGAAGACTTGAGGCGACGGTGAAAAAATCGCAGCCTCATTTCACTCGACAGCTCCTACAGGGTGTACGCAATCCCAATGCAGGAGCTGCCGCAGGCTGCGATCTTTTGCTCTTCAGCGATAGAACAACGAGTACCCAACCTGCCCGACCGCTTCATTCATCAACTGCCCGCTCTGCCAGATCGACTTGAACTCCGGCATCCAGCCTCCCAACGGTCGAGCATTGTCCCCGCCCAAAAACCCAACGGGCGCGGGTATCACTTCAAATCCTGCCTTGCGAAAGCTCCAGACAGAACGAGGCATGTGTGCAGCCTGCGTCACGACCACCACGCGCTTGATCCCTTGGGGCAACAACACTTGCGCCGTGAGTTGCGCGTTTTCCCAGGTGGTACGGCTCTCGCCCTCCTGCCAGCGCACCGTCACACCAAAATCGTCACGCAGAGAATCAGCCATCAACTGCGCTTCGCTCGGTGGCGAACCGTAATGCAGTCCGCCGCTGGTCAACACCGGCAACCCGGACGCCTTGGCTAGCCGCGCCGCATAGCGTTGGCGCTCCAGACCAATGCCTGTGGGCTGATCGGCGCCCCAGGCCAGGTCACCCCGTTCACGCCCCGAGCCCAATACCACGATAGCGTCGGCGCGCTGCCCCAAAGTTGCCCATTCGTCGCGTCTGAGCGGGGGTTCGGTTTCAAGCAGCCTGGCACTCCATTCCACCGCCACGGGCAGACTCATCAGCCAAAGCCCGCCCAAGCCCAGAGCAAAGCACACACCGGCCAGCCGCGGCCTTGAGCGGCGCAACCACCAGGCGAGCAAAAGCAGCAGCAAGAGAATGCCGGGCGGCAACAGTAGTTGTTTCATGAAATAACGAAAAGGCATCGAGCATCTCCTTGAGATGCCCGAAGCCTAAGTGGGTTGGCACAATGCGACAATAAATATGGAAGGACTATGCTTCAAAAAATCCTGGAGCATGGTTTTGTGACTACTTGTATTGCAAAGACCGGACCTTTACCGCGTCTCTGCCGGGAACCTTGTCCTTTAGCCAGATGATCTTGGCCGAACGTGGTGCATCAAGTTGCTTCACTGCTTCTGACAAGCATCCATGTGTCTCACGTTCACTGCGATCCAGATACGCCTTGACCAAAGCAAACTCTGCGGGGCTCAAGCCACGCAGTTCCAGTTCCAGAGGGCGTTCGTCGCGCAGCCGACCTGCGGTTTTTGCCGCTTCCAGGGCCAGCCCCAGACGATCGATCAGTCTTTCGTACAGCTCCGGTTTTGATGCTTTTTGCCGTGACTCAACCATCCCTCACCTCATTGGAAGATAAGACCTACTCCCCAGTTAGAGCTTAGCTTCCATCAACAAACCGGCTGAGTGCCGCGACCAACGGCCCTCGCAGCGGTTTTACGAGACGCGCGGCAGCAATCAGGGTTTCCCTCGGTAGAGCGCGGTCATGTATGCTACGGCGCTTCCTGTAACTCCACTTCCAGCTCGGCTGGACATCGAAAACGCCAATAGGGCGTGATCACTGTCCAGCGTTGCATTGAAGAGGATTAGGCCACCCCTATTCAGTTCAAAAGTAGCCATGCACGAACAATATCAGCCCCGTGAAATCGAAGCCGCCGCCCAGTCTTTCTGGGATGAGCAAAAGTCCTTTGAAGTCAGTGAACAGCCAGGCAAGGAGACCTTCTACTGCCTGTCGATGTTCCCTTACCCCAGCGGCAAGCTACACATGGGGCATGTGCGCAACTACACCATTGGCGACGTGATCTCCCGCTACCAGCGCATGCTCGGCAAGAACGTTCTGCAACCCATGGGTTGGGACGCCTTCGGCATGCCTGCGGAAAACGCCGCAATGAAGAACAACGTAGCGCCTGCCAAGTGGACCTACGAAAACATCGCCTACATGAAAACCCAGCTGCGCAGCCTGGGTCTGGCGGTGGACTGGTCGCGCGAAGTGACCACCTGCAAACCCGATTACTACCGCTGGGAACAGTGGCTGTTCACCCGCCTGTTCGAAAAAGGCGTGATTTACAAAAAAAGCGGCACCGTGAACTGGGACCCGGTCGACCAGACCGTCCTGGCCAACGAACAGGTGATCGACGGTCGCGGCTGGCGCTCCGGTGCGCTGATCGAAAAACGCGAAATCCCGATGTACTACTTCAAGATCACCGCGTACGCGGATGAGTTGCTGGAGAGCCTCGACGAGCTGACTGGCTGGCCTGAACAGGTCAAGACCATGCAGCGCAACTGGATCGGCAAATCTCGCGGCATGGAAGTGCAATTTCCGTACAACGTCGACTCCATCGGCGAATCCGGCGCGCTGAAAGTCTTCACCACCCGTCCAGACACTTTGATGGGCGCAACCTACGTTGCCGTGGCCGCCGAGCACCACCTGGCCACCCTGGCCGCACAGAACAATCCTGAACTGCAAGCGTTCATCGCTGAATGCAAAGGCGGTAGCGTGGCCGAAGCCGACGTCGCCACCCAGGAGAAAAAAGGCCTGCCGACCGGCCTGTTCGTCGAGCACCCGTTGACCGGTGAAAAACTCCCGGTGTGGGTCGCCAACTACGTGCTGATGCACTACGGCGACGGCGCAGTCATGGCGGTTCCCGCCCACGACGAACGCGACTTCGAATTCGCACACAAGTACAACCTGCCGGTCAAATCGGTTGTGCGCACCAGCTCCGGTGACACCAACCCCGCACCATGGCAAGACGCCTACGGCGAGCACGGCACGCTGATCAATTCCGGTGAGTTCGACGGCCTCGACTTCGTAGGGGCCTTCGATGCCATCGAAGTTGCGCTGATCAAGAAAGAACTGGGCGCCTCGCGCACCCAGTTCCGCCTTCGCGACTGGGGTATCAGCCGTCAGCGCTACTGGGGCTGCCCGATCCCGATCATCCACTGCAACACTTGCGGTGATGTGCCAGTGCCGGAAGATCAACTGCCTGTGGTGCTGCCGGAAGACGTCGTACCCGATGGTGCCGGTTCGCCACTGGCGCGCATGCCCGAGTTCTACGAGTGCAGCTGCCCTAAATGCGGCGCGCCTGCCAAGCGTGAAACCGACACCATGGACACCTTCGTCGAGTCCTCGTGGTACTACGCCCGTTACGCCTCGCCGCACTTTGAAGGTGGCCTGGTCGAAAAAT
This sequence comes from Pseudomonas sp. P8_241, assembly GCF_034008315.1. Taxonomy (NCBI): domain Bacteria; kingdom Pseudomonadati; phylum Pseudomonadota; class Gammaproteobacteria; order Pseudomonadales; family Pseudomonadaceae; genus Pseudomonas; species Pseudomonas sp. P8_241. The sequence continues at coordinate 5,836,707 of NZ_CP125377.1, forward strand.
CGGCGGCCGACCACTGGTTGCCGGTGGATCAGTACATCGGCGGAATCGAACACGCGATTCTTCACCTGCTGTACGCGCGCTTCTTCCACAAGCTGATGCGCGACGAAGGCCTGGTGAGTTCCAACGAACCGTTCAAGAACCTGCTGACCCAAGGCATGGTGATCGCCGAGACTTACTATCGTCGCGAAGCCAACGGGGCTTACACCTGGTTCAATCCGGCGGACGTCGAACTTGAGCGTGACAGCAAAGCCAAGGTGATCAGCGCCAAGTTGAAATCTGACGGCTTGCCGGTAGAAATCGGCGGCACCGAGAAGATGGCCAAGTCGAAGAACAACGGCGTCGACCCACAGTCGATGATCGACCAGTTCGGCGCAGACACCTGCCGTCTGTTTATGATGTTCGCTTCGCCACCAGACATGAGCGCAGAATGGTCCGACTCCGGCGTTGAAGGCTCACACCGTTTCCTCAAGCGCGTCTGGCGTCTGGCTCAGGCGCACGTCACGCAGGGTCTGCCGGGCAAACTCGACGTTGCCAGCCTGAACGATGAACAGAAGGCTGTACGCCGCTCGATCCACCTGGCCATCAAGCAGGCCAGCCAGGACGTCGGCCAGAACCACAAATTCAACACCGCCATCGCCCAGGTGATGACACTGATGAACGTGCTGGAAAAAGCCGCGCAAGGCACCGAACAGGATCGTGCACTGATTCACGAAGGCCTGGAAACCGTGACGCTGCTGCTGGCTCCGATCACGCCGCACATCAGTCATGAACTTTGGAATCAACTGGGCCACGCCGAACCGGTGATCGACGCTGGCTGGCCGGTGCTGGACGAAACGGCCTTGGTGCAAGACAGCTTGCAGCTGGTGATTCAGGTCAACGGCAAACTGCGCGGTCACATCGAAATGCCGGCCAGCGCCAGCCGCGAAGAAGTCGAAGCCGCCGCCCGCGCCAACGAGAACGTTCTGCGCTTTGTCGACGGCCTGACCATTCGTAAAGTGATCGTAGTGCCCGGGAAACTGGTCAATATCGTCGCCAGCTAATTGGAGCAGGCGCCAGGTCAGCCTGGCGCCGAGTAAAACCTTTCGGGCCGCTCGATCGGCCCACATGGTTTCAAGGGGAACAACAAGATGATCAAACGCAATTTGCTGGTAATGGGCCTTGCGGTTCTGCTGAGCGCCTGCGGTTTCCAGCTGCGTGGTACCGGCACCAACGAACTGGCGATCAAGGAACTTGATCTGAGCGCCCGCAACGCTTACGGCGAAACCGTGACGCAACTGCGTCAGATGCTGACCAGCAGCGGCGTCAAGGTTTACACCGGCGCACCCTACAAGCTTGTGCTGACTGACGAGCAGGAAAGTCAGCGCATCCTCAGCTACGCCGGTGCCGGCCGTACGGGTGAATACCAGGTGACGACCGTACTCAACTACGACATCCGTGGCCAGGGCAACCTGCCGCTGTTAAGTGACAAGCTTGAAGTACAAAAAATCTTCCTTCACGACGGCAACAATCTGGCGGGCTCGGACCAGGAAGCCACAACCGCCAAGACGGAAACCCGTCGTGAGCTGGTTCAACGCATGATGCTGCGCCTGTCGCAGCTGAGCCCAGCGCAACTGGATCAGCTGCAACAGACCGCCGAAGCCAAAGCCAGGGCTGATGCTGCGGCACTGGAAGCGGCGCAAAAAGCTGAAGCGCAAACGCCGCGTCAGTCGCCAATCCAACTGCCGAAGCAGTAAGACTTACGGGGCGCTCAAGCGCCCCGTTCGCCCTCTCTTATGAAACTCGCCCCCGCCCAACTCGCCAAACACCTGCAAGGTGCCCTCGCGCCTGTCTACATCATCAGCGGCGATGATCCGTTGCTGTGCCAGGAGGCCGCGGATGCCATTCGCTTGACCGCCCGCCAGCAGGGTTTTGATGAACGCCAGGTGTTTGCCGCCGATGCCAGTTTCGACTGGGGTACATTGCTGCAGGCTGGCGCCAGCATGTCGCTGTTCGCCGAAAAGCGCCTGTTGGAATTGCGTCTGCCTTCCGGCAAACCCGGTGACAAAGGTGCAGCCGCGCTCATTGAGTATTGCTCGCGACCGGCCGAAGACACACTGTTGTTGATCAGCCTGCCCAAGCTCGATGGCAGCGCGCAGAAGACCAAGTGGGGCAAGGCCCTGGTTGAAGGCCAGCAAACCCAGTTCGTGCAGATCTGGCCGGTGGATGTCAGCCAGTTGCCGAGCTGGATCCGCCAGCGCCTGTCCCAGGCCGGGCTTTCTGCTAACCAGGATGCCGTTGAGCTGATTGCCGCGCGGGTCGAAGGTAATCTGTTGGCCGCAGCCCAGGAAATCGAGAAGCTCAAACTGATGGCCGAGGGTGGCCAGATCACCGTTGAAACAGTGCAGGCGGCCGTGGCCGACAGTGCTCGCTTCGACGTGTTCGGTTTGACCGATGCGATCCTCAATGGCGAAGCGGCCCATGCCTTGCGAATGCTCGAAGGGTTGCGCGGTGAGGGCGTCGAGCCACCCGTGATTCTCTGGGCCCTGGCCCGCGAACTGCGCCTGCTGGCCAACATTTCGCTGCAATACAGTCAGGGCACGCCGCTGGACAAAGCCTTCAGCCAGGCCAAGCCGCCTGTCTGGGACAAACGCAAACCGTTGATGAGTAAAGCCCTGCAACGCTACTCGGCGCAACGCTGGGCGCAGTTGTTGCTGGAAGCGCAACGCATTGATGCGCAGATCAAAGGCCAGGCGGCTGGTTCGCCGTGGATGAGCTTGAGTCGGTTGACACTGTTGATGGCTGGGCAAAAATTGGCGTTGCCTGCCGAGTAAGATCAAGAAATCGCAGCCTTCGGCAGTTCCTGCAGATTGAAACGCGATCCTGCGTAGGAGCTGCCGAAAGCTCGGGCCGCATTCGGACCATCCTTTGATCTTTGTTCCTGCAAAGTCCCCATCGATCGCCCCTATAGACAGAACCTCAACTTCAGCCGATGATTTACCCCGCAAAAACCACACACTTGCGAGAAATCATCATGAGCAAAAAGCCATCAACGCATGGCCCCAACAAGGCCAAATCCATCATCGCCCAGCCACTGTTCCGCAGCCGTCAGGAACGTGCCGGCAAAGGCAAAGGCAGCTACCGCCGCGAAGCCTTCCAGTCTAATAGCTGGGAGGCTTCTTACTTTCTGGCCGCTTGAAGCAGAACACCCCTTCTACATGTTAAGGTCTGTATCTGAATCGTTTTCCCTGGACCTGTGCATGCCCTTTTGTATTCCCCGTCGTTGGCACCTGCGCCAATTGATTGCTGCCTCCAGCCTTGTTTTGCTTGTCGCCTGCGCGGAAAAACCGACCGCTGCCGACGCTCAACCCCTCCAGACGTCGCCCGTTGCCACCGCCCCGGCGGTTGTTCCGCCAGTGGTTCCGACCGGTGAGAACGTCGACATCCAGCCGACGCAGACCTTCGCCGAATGGCAGGCAGGTTTCCGCAAGGATGCCTTGGCCGCCGGCGTGCGCGCCGATCTGTTTGATCGCGCTTTCGCCAATGTCAGCTTCGACCCCAGCGTGATTCGTGCCGATCGCAGCCAACCGGAATTCGCAAAACCGGTGTGGGAATACCTCGACGGCGCCCTGTCGCCACTGCGCGTGCGCAAGGGCCAGACGCTGGTCACCCAATACGCCGATGTCCTGCAAAGTATCGAGCAGCGCTACGGCGTCGATCGCCAGGCGTTGGTGGCGGTGTGGGGCATGGAGAGTAACTTCGGGCAATTCCAGGGCAGCAAATCGGTGATCAATTCGCTGGCGACTCTGGCCTATGAAGGTCGCCGCCCAGGCTTCGCCCATGCGCAATTGATCGCGGCCCTGCAGATCCTGCAACAAGGTGACATCGAGCCTGAGAAGATGCTGGGCTCCTGGGCGGGCGCGATGGGCCAGACCCAATTTATCCCGACCACCTACAACACCCACGCCGTGGACTTCGACGGCGACGGCCGCCGCGATATCTGGGGCAGTTCGGCAGATGCCCTGGCCTCGACCGCGCATTACCTGCAAAGCTCCGGCTGGCAGAGAGGTCAGCCATGGGGCTTTGAAGTCCAGCTGCCGGGCGGTTTCGATTACGTATTGGCCGACGGTACGATTCGCAAGACTGTCGCCGAATGGCGCCAACTGGGCGTCATGTTGCCCAACGGCGGCCAGGCCCCGGCCGGCTCCGAGCAGTTATCCGCCGCCCTGTTGCTGCCGGCTGGCTATAGAGGCCCGGCATTCCTGGTGCTCGATAACTTCCGCGCGATTCTCAAGTACAACAACTCGTCGTCCTATGCCCTGGGGGTGAGCCTGTTGTCCGAACGCTTCAACGGCGCTGGCTTGATCAGCGGTTCGTGGCCCAAGGATGACCTGCCGCTGAGCCGTACCGAACGGATTGAACTGCAAAACCTGTTGAGTGCCCAGAACTACGACGCAGGCACCGCCGACGGCATCATTGGCGCCAACACGCGCAAGGCCATCCGCAGCGCCCAGCAGTCGTTTGGCTGGCCGGCGGATGGTTACCCGACGCACAAGTTGCTCGAAGGGTTACGCAACCGCTAAAAGCAAAAGATCGCAGCCTGCGGCAGCTCCTACGGGATTTGGGGTACATCCGTAGGAGCTGCCGCAGGCTGCGATCTTTTCAGATGCTCGCGACTTAACTGACCACCACATCCTGCTCCAACAGTAACTCCTTGTTCCCAGCATCCAAGCGCACCAACGCCCCCATGGGTAGCGTAAGGTTCGGATCGCAATGGCCGCTTCGCCACCCGGACAACACCGGAATCTTCAATGGCGCGAAGGTCTGCTTGAGCAACCGGTCCAGCGCTGCCACCTCAACACCCGCGACATCCCCGACCAACACGCCGCGCAGCTTGTGCAACGTGCCGGCCAGCCGCAGCTGCGTCAGCAACCGGTCGATGCGATACAGAGGCTCGTTGATATCCTCGATCAACAGAATGACGCCCTCGACATCAATCTCGTAGGGCGTGCCCATGGTCGCGGCGATCATGGCCAGATTGCCTCCGAGCAAGCGTCCATGAGCAACGCCTGGCTCGATCGTCGTCAGCGGGTAAGCCACCGGATGAGCCAGCACCGTGCCCGCCCTTACCTGCCCGCGCAACATGTTGAAGAACGAAGACTCCGTAGGTATTTGCTTGTCACCCAGCAGGTCAGCATTGAGCAACGGACCATGAAAGGTCACGAAGCCGGCATAACGACTGATCGCCAAATGCAGCGCGGTGATATCGCTGTAGCCGACGAACGGCTTGGCGTTGTCACGCAGCAAATCAAAATCGATGCGATCGAGCAGTCGCGGTGTGCCGTAACCGCCGCGCAGGCAGATGATCGCATCCACCTCGCTGTCGGCGAATGCTGCATGCAGGTCGCCAAGTCGCACCTCGTCGCTACCGGCCAGGTAACCGTTTTTTTCGTAGACCCCGGGAAACACTTTCAGTGAATAACCCCGGGCACGCATCCATTGCACCGCCTTGTCGGTGTCCAGCGGCGCGGGACCGGCGGGTGCGATGACACCGATCATGCCTTCCGACGGCAGTGCCGGGACGGGGGCATGAGGGCAAAGGGTGTGGGTCGGTCGAGCGGTCATCCGTGAATCTCCCTGTGTGAAATCTTCAGCACACAGTAGTCAGGAACGGGGACAAACAGAAGAGGAACCGTTGCCCCGCAGGTTGCAGGAAAAAACAGCCATTGCCGTAGGCCAGGCAAAAAAACGCCCGCGAGGCTGGATGCCGTGCGGGCGCTTTTCATTTCATTGCGTCGATCAGGACGACATCAGTTCAGCCTTGACCAGCTTCGCCTGCTCGTCGGCGTGATACGAAGAACGTACCAACGGGCCGGATGCGACGTTCTTGAAGCCCATCTTGTAACCTTCTTCGGCGAACCAGGCGAAGGTATCCGGGTGCACAAAACGTTGCACCGGCAAGTGGCTGCGGGACGGCTGCAGGTATTGGCCGAGGGTCAGCATGTCAATGTCGTGTTCGCGCATGCGCTTCATGACTTCGATGACTTCTTCGTCGGTCTCGCCCAGGCCCAGCATCAAGCCGGACTTGGTCGGAATGTGCGGCATCATCTGCTTGAAGCGTTGCAGCAGGGTCAGCGACCACTGGTAGTCGGAACCCGGACGCGCAGCCTTGTACAGGCGCGGCACGGTTTCCAGGTTGTGGTTGAACACATCCGGCGGCTCGGCGGCAGTGATTTCCAGGGCTATGTCCATGCGGCCACGGTAGTCCGGAACCAGGGTTTCCAGTTGCACATTCGGCGACAGCTTGCGGATTTCACGGATGCAGTCGGCAAAGTGCTGGGCACCGCCGTCACGCAGGTCGTCGCGGTCTACCGAGGTGATCACCACGTACTTGAGACGCAGGTCTGCAATGGCGATGGCCAGGCTTTCCGGTTCGTTGACGTCCAGCGGCTTCGGACGGCCGTGACCAACGTCGCAGAACGGGCAACGACGGGTGCAGATGTCACCCATGATCATGAAGGTCGCGGTGCCCCCGGAGAAGCACTCACCCAGGTTCGGGCAGGACGCCTCTTCGCAGACGCTGTGCAGCTTGTGTTTGCGCAGCAGGGCCTTGATGCGGTCGACTTCCGGCGAAACCGGGATGCGTACGCGAATCCAGTCGGGCTTCTTCGGTAGTTCGGTGGTCGGAATGATCTTTACCGGGATGCGTGCAACCTTCTCGGCGCCGCGCAGCTTGACGCCGGCTTCAACCTTGGGACGCGGGGCCGGGCGCTCGGAGACATCGAGCGTCGGGATCATGGTTTGCACTGCATCAGTAGTCATATCAGTCGATTCCGCCCGTCAGGGTCGTCTGCTCAGCATAGTCGAGGTGTTTGACGAGCTGCGCGCGCAGCCGGGCACTTACCTCGGCAAATTCAATCGGTCCTGCGTGATCGCTCAGCTGGGTCATCGCCAGCCCGGCATAGCCGCAGGGATTTATCCGTCGAAACGGTTCCAGGTTCATGTCCACGTTCAGGGCCAGGCCATGAAAGGAACAACCGTGGCGGATCCGTAGACCCAGGGAAGCGATTTTCGCTCCATTGACGTAGACACCCGGCGCGTCGGGCTTGGCCGCGGCGGTCACGCCGTAGCTCGCAAGCAGCTCGATCAGACACTGCTCCATCCGGCTGACCAGATCGCGCACGCCAAACCCCAGCTTGCGCACATCCAACAGCAAATAAGCCACCAACTGGCCGGGACCGTGGTACGTCACCTGACCACCACGATCAACCTGCACCACCGCAATATCGCCGGGGAGCAGCAGATGCTCGGCCTTGCCAGCCTGTCCCTGGGTAAATACCGGCGGGTGCTCGACCAGCCAGATCTCGTCGGCGGCATCATTGCCGCGTTCGTTGGTGAATCGTTGCATGGCGTGCCAGACCGGCTCGTAAGCCATCTGGCCGAGTTCGCGAAAGCCCAGCGTGCCAGACATCACAGCACCATGTGCACGAAACCGGTGGCCCGCAGTGCGCTGTTGATGTTGTACAGCTGGTCCTGGTCGGTCGCAACGATGTGCAACTGAATCGTGGTGTATTTGCCGTTGCTGCTCTGGCGCTCGTCAATTCGCTCATCATTGATCGTGGCGTACTTCTTGACGATGTCGATGATCCTGTCCTTGTTGCCCACGCCGGTGTCGCTGATCACCTTAACCGGGTAATCGTTGGCAGGGAATTCGATCTTTGGCGCCTTTACTTCGGTATCGGTCATGGCGTAACGGCCTCGTAAGCGTAAGCCGTGGCGACGGCAAGGCCCTACGCCAGATCAGCGCGGGGCCTTGCAGGTGCACACTATCAGTTGAACAAGCCGTAGAAGAATAGACGGATGCTATCCCACATGCGGCGGAAGATACCACCCTCCTCGACAGCGTCCAGGGCGATCAGGTCGGCGCTGTGCACCACTTTGTCGTCCAGTTTCACTTCGACTTTACCGATCACGTCACCCTTGGCGATTGGCGCGATCAGTTGCGGGTTCATGGTCATGCTGGCCGCGAGCTTTTTCAGCTGGCCTTTGGGCAGGGTCATGGTCAGGTCTTGCGCCAGGCCAGCCTTGACTTGATTGGTGGAGCCTTTCCACACCGGCGCCTGAGCCAGCTCGGCGCCTTTCTGATAGAAGGTCTGGGTTTCGAAGAAGCGGAAACCGTAGGTCAGCAGCTTCTGGGTCTCGGCGGCGCGGGCCACTTCGCTGTTGGTGCCGAAAACCACAGCAATCAGGCGCATGCCATCACGTACGGCCGAGGACACCATGCAGTAGCCAGCTTCGTCGGTATGGCCGGTTTTCAGACCGTCGACCGTCTTGTCACGCCACAGCAGCAGGTTGCGGTTCGGCTGCTTGATGCCGTTCCAGAAGAACTCTTTCTGCGAGTAGATCGCGTAGTGAGCAGGATCTTCGTGGATGATTGCACGAGCCAGCACCGCCATGTCGTGAGCCGACGAATAGTGCTCAGGGTTCGGCAGACCGGTCGGGTTCATGAAGTGGCTGTTGGTCATGCCCAGGTCGCCAACGGTTTTGTTCATCATATCGGCAAAGGCGTCTTCGCTGCCGGCGATGTGCTCGGAGAGCGCAACGCTGGCGTCGTTGCCCGACTGGATGATGATGCCGTGCAGCAGGTCGCTGACGGTGACTTGCGAGCCGACCTTGATGAACATCCGCGAACCGCCGGTACGCCAGGCATTTTCGCTGACGGTCACCGGATCGTTTTCGCCGATCTGGCCACGACGGATTTCGAGGGTCGCGATGTACGCGGTCATCAGCTTGGTCAGGCTGGCCGGCGGCAGACGCTGGTCACCATTGTTCTCGACCAGCACGTTGCCGCTGCTGGCATCCATGAGCACGTAGGCCTTGGCGGCCAGTTGTGGTGGCGACGGCATCATCTCGACCGCGAAAGCGGCGGGTGAGAGGAGCAGCGGGACTAACAGGAACAGGCGTTTGGCAAAGGTGGTGATGTTCATCCGTCTCTCGAAATCGCTAATGGAAACTGCCCAAGGGCAAAACTAATCAAATAACCTTCTAACGGGTTATCGCGTGTTCAGTTGCTCACTCCAGTCACCCTTGCCGGGCTTTTGTTCTTCAACGAGTCAACAACCTGGTCCGCCCCCCAAAACCGCAGACGAACCGTCAATCAAGTCTTACGTATTACTCAGTCACAACACTTGGCGAACCGAGGTTGGCCAGGCGCACACTGTTCTGTACCTGCTGGACTTCACCCGGCGAACCGATCGGCCCCAGGCGCACCCGGTGCAGGGTCTGCTGATTGCGCACGATCGAACTGATGAACACCGGAGCGCTCACCATCCCGCTGAGCTTCGATCTCAGGAGTTCTGCAGCGTCCGGGTTGGCGAACGCGCCCACCTGCAGATACTGGCCAGAGGCTGCTGCAGAAGCGTTTTTTTTTGCATCAACCGGTACAGGCACTACCGCGGCGGCGTGTTGCTGCGGTGGCGGCGTCCATTGCTCGACAGTGCCGGCCGAAGCCGTAATCACCGGAGCGCTATTTTGCGCGACTTTCGGTTCATTGAGCATTAACGGTGCCGGACGGCCCTTGGCGGCCCACCATTGCTGCGGATCGATACCTTCAACCTTGACCCGCGCAGTGCCGGTTTCGGCATAACCGAGTTTTTTGGCGGCCGCATAAGACAAGTCGATGATCCGGTCCGAGTAGAACGGCCCCCGGTCGTTGACCCGCAGGATCACGCTCTTGTTGTTGTCCAGGTTGGTCACCCGAACGTAACTCGGCAACGGTAGCGTCTTATGCGCGGCACTCATGCCGTACAGGTCATACACCTCGCCGTTGGCGGTGTTCTGGCCGTGAAACTTGGTGCCATACCAGGACGCCGTGCCCGACTGCACATAGGTCTTGGACTCTTGCAGCGGGAAGTAGGTCTTGCCCAGCACGGTGTACGGGTTAGCCTTGTACGGGCCGGTGTGCAGGGTCGGCGTGGCGTCCGGGATACGCGAAACATCGACGTCCCACCAAGGCGCGCCATCCTTGTGGGCGCGGTTGATGTCCAGTCCCGGTGTCGTGCGTACGGCGGCAGGAGCCTTCTGCGCTGGCGGGCGACTGGTCGAACAACTGGCGACCAGCATCGCCAGCGCGGCGAATGCCATCAGCTTCAGGGGTTTATTCATAGGCAATGCCCGCATTACTTGACGCCCCGTGCTTGGACCAGCTGTTCAGACAGCTGATGTACGGCCATGGCGTACATCACGCTGCGGTTATAACGCGTAATCGCGTAGAAATTCTTCAGACCCATCCAGTATTCGGGGCCATTGTCGCCTTCCAGGCGGAAAGCTGTAACCGGCATATCATCGCGCAGCGCATCATGACTTGACCACCCCAAGGCTCGCAACTCCCCGACGGTTTTCGCCGGCTCGATGCCCGTGGTCAAACCTTCGTCCACCTGCTCGCCGCGCACATCGGCGCGGCTGACCACCGGTTCGCCCGCGACCCAGCCATGACGCTTGAAATAACTGGCGACACTGCCAATGGCATCGTCCGGGTTGTTCCAGATATTGATGTGGCCATCACCGTCGAAATCCACTGCATAGGCGCGAAAACTGCTCGGCATGAATTGCGGCAGCCCCATTGCCCCGGCGTAAGAGCCCTTGAGTGTCAACGGATCGACCTGCTCCTCACGGGCCAGCAAAAGGAATTCACGCAGTTCCTTGCGGAAAAATTCGGCACGGGGAGGATAGTCGAAACCCAGCGTCGACAAGGCATCGATTACGCGGAAATTACCGGTATTGCGCCCGAAAAAGGTCTCAACGCCGATGATCGAAACAATGACCTGCGCCGGTACGCCGTATTCCTGCTCGGCTCGTGCCAGGACTGCCTCGTGCTGGCGCCAGAAGTCCACACCGCGTGCAATGCGCGCGTCGGTAATGAACATCGGGCGATACTCGTTCCACTGTTTTACCCGTTCGGCAGGTTTGGAGATGGCATTCAGAATCGACTGTTTGCGCTCGGCTTCGCGGAACACGCCCATCAGTTGCTCACCAGCGAACCCGTAGTCGCGGGTCATTTCACCGACGAATTCGGCCACCTGGGGTGAACCTTCGTAATCGCCGGCCAATGCTGTCTGCATTGTGCCAAGGATGCTTACCAGGCCGACCCATGGCGCGTATCGAGTCGCCCAGCCACGCATTACTTGCATTGAAATCTTCACCTTATTCAAACCTGCGCGATCCACTTGCGATGGGTATGGATCGACATCAAAACCCCAAACGCTGACAGTAGCGTCACCAGCGAAGTTCCTCCGTAGCTAATGAACGGCAACGGAACCCCCACCACCGGCAACAGGCCACTGACCATACCGATGTTGACGAAAACATAAACAAAAAACGTCATGGTCAGGCTGCCCGCGAGCAATTTGCCGAACAATGTCTGGGCCTGGGCGGTAATCACCAGGCCACGACCGATGAGCAGCAGATAAATCAGCAGCAGCGCGCAGATACCCACCAGGCCGAACTCTTCACCCAGTACCGCAATAATGAAGTCGGTGTGGCTTTCTGGCAGAAAGTCCAGGTGCGACTGGGTGCCGAGCAGCCAGCCTTTGCCGAACACCCCACCGGAGCCGATGGCGGCTTTCGACTGAATGATGTTCCAGCCAGTGCCTAACGGGTCACTTTCCGGGTCGAGGAAAGTGAGGACGCGCTGTTTCTGGTAATCGTGCATCACGAAGTACCACATGGCCACGGACACCGGCACGGCAGCAGCGAGCACGCTGAGGATCCAGCGCCAGCGCAGGCCGCCCATGAACAGCACAAAGGCGCCCCCCGCCAGAATCAGCAATGAAGTGCCGAGGTCGGGCTGACGCACGATCAGGATGAAGGGCAAGCCAATCAGGAACAGGCTGACCCCCACATGTTTGAGTTGCGGCGGCAAGGTGCGCTTGGACAGGTACCAGGCGATGGTCGCCGGCATCAGGATCTTCATGAATTCCGAAGGCTGGAAGCGGATGACCCCGGGAATGTTGATCCAGCGCGTGGCGCCCATGGCGTTGTGCCCCATGATGTCGACGACCACCAGCAACAACACGCCGAGCACATAACCCACCGGGACCCAACGGGCCATGAAACGCGGTTCGAACTGGGCGATGACAATCATCGACACCAGGCCGATGCCGAACGAAGTGGCTTGTTTGGCCAGTAGATCCCAGCTTTTGCCACTGGCCGAATAGAGTACGAACAGGCTGCCGGCCGCCAGAGTCAGCAGCAGGATCAGCAACGGGCCGTCGATATGCAGACGCTGCAGCAACGTCGCACGACGACGCATCACATCCTCGCTCGAGAGCATGCGATCGAAATTATTCTTCACGGGCTGTTGCCTCAGGGCTGATAGGGCTGGCGTATTCAGGCTTCAACCGGCCATTCTGGTCCAGGAGCCAGGCGTCCATGATCTGCCGCACCACGGGCGCGGCGACACCAGAGCCGGACTCACCGTTCTCGACCATTACCGAGACCACGATTTTCGGATCATCGGCCGGCGCGAAGCCAACGAACAAGGCGTGGTCGCGATGGCGCTCCTGAACCTTGGAACGGTCGTACTTCTCGCCCTGCTTGATCGCGACCACCTGGGCCGTACCCGACTTGCCGGCAATCCGGTACTGCGCACCGATCGCGGCCTTGCGCGCCGTACCCCGGGCACCGTGCATCACCTGCTGCATGCCATGGTTGACCTTGTTCCAGTCCGACGGGTCGCGCAGGATGATGTCCGGCATCGGATTCTCATCAACAGGTTTCACACCCTCGATGGTCCTGGCCAGGTGCGGACGGTTCCAGACGCCTTTGTTGGCGACCAGCGCGGTGGCTTGGGCCAGTTGCAGCGGGGTCGACTGCATATAGCCCTGCCCAATCCCGAGAATCAGCGTTTCGCCCGGGAACCACGCCTGCCGACGGGTCGCACGTTTCCATTCGCGGGACGGCATCAACCCCGGTGATTCTTCGAACATGTCCAGCGAGACTTTTTGACCGATGCCAAACTTGGTCATGTATGCCGCCAACCGATCGATCCCCAGCTTGTGGGCCAGGTCATAGAAGTAGGTGTCGTTGGAGCGCATGATCGCCGTATCGAGGTCGACAAAGCCGTCACCGGTACGGTTCCAGTTACGGTATTTGTGATCGTAGTTGGGCAGCATGTAATAGCCCGGATCGAACACTCGCGACGACGCCGTCACCACACCCGCGTCCAGACCGGCAATCGCCACCGCCGGCTTGATGGTCGAACCTGGCGGGTACAGGCCTCGCAATACGCGGTTGAACAGCGGCCGGTCAATGGAGTCGCGCAGTTCGGAATAGGCCTTGAAACTGATGCCGGTGACAAACAGGTTCGGGTCGAAACTCGGCTGGCTGACCATGGCCAGTACTTCGCCGGTTTTCGGGTCCAGTGCGACCACCGCGCCACGACGACCACCGAGCGCCGCTTCGGCGGCTTCCTGCAATTTGATGTCCAGGCTCAGGACGATGTCCTTGCCGGGAATCGGATCGGTACGCTTGAGCACGCGCAAAACGCGGCCCCGGGCGTTGGTCTCGACTTCCTCGTAACCCACCTGGCCGTGTAATTCAGGCTCGTAGAAACGCTCGATACCGGTTTTGCCAATGTGGTGAGTGCCGCTGTAATTGACCGGATCGAGGGACTTGAGCTCCTTCTCGTTGATCCGCCCCATGTAACCAACCGAGTGCGCAAAGTGCGCACCCTGCGGATAGTGACGTACCAATTGCGCGACCACTTCCACACCAGGCAGGCGGAACTGGTTCACCGCGATCCGGGCGATCTGTTCTTCGCTCAACTCAAACAGGATTGGCACCGGCTCGAACGGACGACGGCCCTGGCGCATGCGTTTCTCGAAAATCACCCGATCCTCGGGCGTCAGCTCCAGCACTTCGACAATCACATCGAGCACTTGCTGCCAGTCGCCGGAGCGCTCGCGGGTCATACTCAAGCTGAAACTCGGCCGGTTGTCGGCAATCACCACGCCATTACGGTCGAAGATCAAACCGCGCGTCGGCGGAATCGGCTGCACATGGACACGGTTGTTTTCCGACAGGGTCGAGTGGTACTCGTACTGGATGACCTGGAGAAAATACAGACGCGCAATCAACACGCAGATCAGCGTCACCACTGCAATTGCCCCGAACACGACGCGGCCACGCACCAGACGGGCGTCTTTTTCGTGGTCCTTGATGCGGATCGGCTGGGACATGAGGGCAGAATTACTTGTGGTAAGGGTGACCGGACAGCACGGTCCAGGCACGGTACAACTGTTCGCCGATCAGAATCCGCACCAGCGGGTGCGGCAACGTCAGCGGCGACAACGACCAGCGCTGGTCAGCCCGGGCACAGACTTCCGGCGCCAGCCCTTCTGGGCCGCCGACCATGAAGTTGACGGTGCGCGAGTCCAGCCGCCAGCGATCGAGTTCGACCGCCAGTTGCTCGGTACTCCAGGGCTTGCCATGGACTTCGAGGGTGACAACACGCTCGTTCGGCCCGACCTTGGCCAGCATGGCTTCGCCTTCCTGACGGATGAAGCGTGCCACGTCGGCGTTCTTGCCCCGGGTGTTGAGCGGTATTTCCACCAGTTCCAGCGCCAGCTCGGACGGAAGACGCTTGGCATATTCATGCCAGCCTTCTTCCACCCATTTAGGCATGCGGGAGCCGACGGCGATCAGTCGCAGTCGCACAGCCGTTCCTTATTCCTGGTCTTTGTTGAGCTTGGTGAAATGCTCGTGACCAACTTCAGGGCTGTGGTGTTTGCCATCAGCGGCACGGCTCTGCTCGGCGCCTTTCCACAGGCGCTCCAGGTCGTAGAACTGACGGGCGTTGGAGGTCATCATGTGGACGATCACGTCATCCATGTCCAACAGGACCCAGTCGCTGTCGCCCTTGCCTTCTTCGCCCAGCGGCTTGATGCCCAAGGCCTTGACCGCTTCGCGAACCTTGTCCAGCATCGCGCCGATCTGGCGGTTCGAGGTACCGGTGGCGATGATCATGAAGTCGGTGATGCTCTGCTTGTCGCGAACATCGATCACCAGCACGTCCTGGGCCTTGACGTCTTCCAGGGCGGCTACGGCGACCTTGACCAGCTCGTCACCTTTAGGCGGCTCGACGGCGAGAACTTTCTCAGGCAGCGGGGCGCTCTTGAATGTGCCTTTGCGTTTAACTTTGCTTTCGTTGTTGCTCGTCATATAAAACTCGTTTTGCTCGTTTGTTCGGGGCTTCGATACACGTTGTTGCCACGTGCCTTGAAGCACTCCTATTCAGTTCGACGCACGGTAGAGCCCGTGCGCATCGATGTAGGCCAGGACCGCGTCGGGCACCAGGAAACGTACCGACTTACCGCTGGCCAGCAGTTGACGGATCTGGGTGGCGGATACCGCGAGCGGTGTCTGCCAGACGAATGCAATCTGTCCGCTCGGCCCCTTGAGGGCCAGCGGGTCGCTCACCGAGCGCGCTGCCAGCAGGTTGCGCAAGGCATCCGGCGGTTCGCTGTCGGCATCCGGGCGTTGCAACACCAGGATATGGCAATGCTGGAGCAACTCTTCCCAGCGGTGCCAAGTGGGCAGGCCGCAAAATGCGTCCCAGCCCAAAAGCAGAAAAACCTGGTCGGACACAGCCAGTTCGGCGCGCATCAGTTCCAGGGTATCAATGGTGTAGGACGGTTTGTCCCGCTGCAATTCGCGGGCGTCCACCACCAACGGAGCCACACCGGCCACCGCGCACTCGACCATCGCCAGACGGTCTTGTGCCGAAACCTGGGGTGTGTCCCGATGAGGCGGCCTGGCACTGGGTGTCAGACGCAGCTCATCGAGCGCCAGGGTTTCGGCGACTTCCAGCGCACCGCGCAAATGGCCGATGTGCACCGGATCGAAGGTTCCGCCCAGTACGCCAATGCGCCGAGGTGCTGGCTCGCTGGCGGTCAACGGGGCTGACGGGTCGAGATCGCCCAAGTCAGACCGGCTCCTGTCCGCGCAGCTGTCCATCACCGACTACGATGTACTTCTCGCAGGTCAGGCCTTCGAGGCCGACCGGGCCACGGGTGTGCAGCTTATCAGTAGAAATGCCGATCTCGGCACCCAATCCGTATTCAAAGCCGTCGGCGAAGCAGGTCGGCGTGTTGATCATCACCGATGACGAGTCGACTTCAGCCACGAAACGCCGGGTGTCACCCTGGTGTTCGCTGACTATCGAGTCGGTGTGGTGAGAGCCGTAATGGTTGATGTGTTCGATCGCCTGGTCCAGCCCGTCGACCACACGGATCGACAGAATCGCCGCCAGGTACTCGGTGCTCCAGTCGTCTTCGCTGGCCGGTATGGCATCAATGATCGACCGGGTGCGTTCGCAACCGCGCAGCTCGACGCCTTTTTCGCGGAACTGGGCCGCCATCGACGGCAGGAAATTGTTGGCAACGGTTTGATCGACCAGTAACGTTTCCATCGCACCGCAGATGCCATAACGGTAAGTCTTGGCGTTGAACGCGATGCGCTGGGCTTTTGCCAGGTCGGCGTGTTCGCTCACATAAACGTGGCAGATACCGTCCAGATGCTTGATGACCGGCACGCGGGCGTCGCGACTGACACGCTCGATCAGGCCACGACCGCCACGGGGCACGATGACGTCGACGTATTCAGGCATGGTGATCAGTGCGCCGACGGCAGCACGGTCCGTGGTTTCGACCACTTGCACCACTGCAGCCGGAAGATTGGCCTCGGCCAGACCACGCTGAATGCAGGCAGCGATGGCACGATTGGAGTGAATCGCCTCGGAACCGCCGCGCAGGATGGTCGCGTTACCGGACTTCAGGCACAGGCTGGCGGCATCGATGGTCACGTTCGGCCGGGATTCGTAGATGATCCCGATCACTCCCAGCGGTACGCGCATTTTGCCGACCTGAATGCCGGACGGACGGTAGCTCATATCTCGGATCGCACCGACCGGGTCCGGCAATGCCGCGACCTGACGCAAGCCGATAATCATGCCGTCGATGCGCGCAGGGGTCAGCGCCAGGCGCTCCAGCAAAGCCGGCTCCAGACCATTGACGCGGCCGGCTGCCAGGTCTTGCTCATTGGCAGCGGTCAGCTCGGCGCGTGCAGCGTCCAACGCGTTGGCGGCAGCCTGCAAGGCGCGGTTTTTCTGCGCGGTGCTGGCACGGCCGATCACGCGGGAGGCTTCGCGGGCAGCGCGACCCAAGCGGGTCATGTAGTCAAGAACGGACTCAGTCATGGTCTGGGCGAGGTCTTTGCTAAGGTCGTGGTAAAGAGTAAAGCGGCAGATTATAGCTGTCGCGCCTTCCGACTAACAGCGGTGACGGGCGGATGGTCGAAATCGAGGGTGATTTGTCCACGTTCAGCCGGAATTAAGCTGCAAATTGTTATCATCACGACTCATTCAACCCTGACAAACGCCGAATATCATGTCCAACCTGACCATTCGAGCACCCACCACTGGCCAGCCCACGGGTCTTCCAGACGTATTTTTCGACCGCGACGCGCAGACTCTGGCCCGGGACCTACTGGGAAAAGTCATCCGCCACCGAGTCGGCGACCTGTGGCTCAGCGCTCGAATCATCGAGACCGAAGCCTATTACTGTGTCGAAAAAGGCAGCCACGCGTCCCTCGGCTACACAGAAAAGCGTAAGGCTTTGTTTCTGGAAGGCGGCCACATCTATATGTATTACGCCCGGGGTGGCGACTCATTGAACTTCAGCGCCCAAGGACCGGGCAATGCGGTTTTGATCAAATCCGCCTATCCGTGGATAGATGAGTTGAGCGGACCGGCCAGCCTGGCGCAGATGCTGTTGAACAATCCCGACGCCCAAGGCCACCCTCGCCCGTCACAAAAGCTCTGCGCAGGCCAAACCTTGCTGTGCAAGTCTCTGGGCTTGAAGGTGCGGATGTGGGACGCCAAGCGTTTTGACCATGAGGTGCTACTGGTCGAAGACGTCGGTCCTGTGCCGGCACAAATCATCCAGACGACACGCCTGGGTATCCCCCATGGGCGCGATGAACACCTGATGTACCGTTTCGTCGATGCGGCCTATGCGCCGTACTGCACGCGCAACCCGCTGCGGCGGGGGCAAGTCGAAGGGCGCGATTACATCCTGCTGTAAACAAATTCCTGTAGGCGCTGCCGCAGGCTGCGATCTTGTGATTTTTGAAAGGCAAAAGATCGCAGCCTGCGGCAGCTCCTACGGAGCAACCAATGAAAATGGAGTTGGACTTATGGGCCCATGGCTCGACAGCGTGACCGGATGGCTGGCGGTCAACCCGCAATGGCTGGCCGCGGCGGTATTCATCGTGGCTTTTGTCGAGTGCCTGGCGATTGCCGGGCTGATCGTCCCAGGCACCGTGCTGCTGTTCGCCGTGGCGGTATTGGCCGGCAGTGGCGCGCTGACGCTGAGCGAGACGCTCTTGCTGGGCTTCGTCGCCGGGGTGCTGGGCGATGTCGTTTCGTATTTCCTGGGCCGTCACTTCCACCAGAACATCCGGCGCCTGCCGGGCTTGCGCCATCATCCGGAATGGATTGCCGGGGCCGAGTCTTATTTTCAGCGCTACGGTATTGCCAGCCTGCTGGTCGGACGCTTTATCGGCCCCCTGCGTCCGATGCTGCCGATGGTGGCCGGGATGTGCGACATGCCGTTCCCGCGCTTCTTCGCCGTCAGTCTGTTGGCCGGTGCGGGCTGGTCGGTGGCTTACCTGATGCCTGGCTGGGCAACCGGAGCGGCAATACGCTTGCCGTTGCCGGAAGGCTTCTGGCTCCAGGCCGGAATTGTTGCCGGCAGTATTGCGGTGATGATTGGCTTAAGCGCGACCAGCAGCCTGCGCCGGCATCGCCGCGCGACGCTGTTCATTGCCGGGATGAGCCTGCTGATTCTGGCGGGACTGTTTATCGGTTACTCGCACCTGTCTGCACTCGATCAAGGCGTGATGACGCTGGTGCAGGAACATCGAAAACCGATGCTGGATGAAGTGGCAGTGGTGTTCACCCTGATCGGGGAATTCCGCAACATGTTGCTGCTCAGTGCGCTGCTGACCGGTTTGTTGCTACTGATGCGGCAATGGCGACACGCTATTTTCGTCGGCGGCACACTACTCTTCACGGCACTGGCCAATACCGCGACCAAATACTTTTTCGCCCGTCTGCGCCCGGAAGTGTTGAGCGATCCGCTCACCAGCTACAGCATGCCCAGCGGCCACGCTTCAGGGTCTTTCGCGCTGTTCCTCACCCTCGCCGTACTGGCCGGCCGCGGACAACCCCCGCGGATGCGCCTGACCTGGTTGCTGGTGGGTTGCCTTCCGGCGCTGGCGATTGCTTTGTCACGCGTCTATCTGGGCGCGCACTGGCCAACGGATGTGCTGGCCGGCGCCATGCTGGCGGCATGTGTCTGTGCGGCGAGCCTGGGGTTGAGTCAGCGCCAGACGCCACTCAACGCCATGCCACCCAAGGTCTGGTGGCTGATATTGCCGGCAATGGTGGCGCTGTTCGGGTTCTTTGCGTTGCGGCACCTGCCCCATGCCATGATGAAATATGCCTATTGACGCGCAATCCCTTGAAGCAACTGCTGCAGGTCGCATTTATTAGTGTTCGCCAGGCGAACCACCTCACACTGAAAATCACACAGCAACGTCTGAATCATATTCAGCCGTTGCTGCAGACCTATAAGTCACAACAAGGCAATATTATCCAGCCAGAAACCAGTCATCACCATCGTCCCACTCAGGCTGCTTAACCACCTTAAGAACAAATTTCGCGACCTCTCCGTTAAAAGCGTCATGCCCGGTAAAGTTAGGATTTACATCAACAATAATTTTCTTGACGGCCGGCCTTTTAATATCCGGTCGCTTATCTCGATAATTTGTAGTGGTCAGATAAATCCCTGATTTTCGCTCTTCACTCACCAACACCACCGACAAAGAGCCAACACTCAAATCGTCTAAACCCAGCCTCACCCCTTCCTTTCCTATGAGCGAGAAAAGCGCATCCGTGGAGCTATCCACCACACTCATATGCCGTTTTACCGGATCCATATGCAAACGCCACCCCTGGTACTTGCCAGGCGAATCCGCATACATTTCA
Organism: Pseudomonas sp. P8_241; assembly: GCF_034008315.1. Lineage (NCBI taxonomy): Bacteria > Pseudomonadati > Pseudomonadota > Gammaproteobacteria > Pseudomonadales > Pseudomonadaceae > Pseudomonas > Pseudomonas sp. P8_241. The sequence continues at coordinate 5,856,790 of NZ_CP125377.1, forward strand.
TAGACGTTATCGCCAGCCACTACAAAACGAAACAATAGCGGATCGTCATCGTCATGAGCGGCAACTGTCACAAACCGTGGCAGATCCTTATCCGCCAGATCAGACTCGACCTGCAGACGCTCATTCGTCGTTATACGCTTATCAAGTAGTCGCTGCTCCATATGGTGTAGATTCAGCACCAGCGGAAGTCCATTTACAAAAAGATGAGCAGAAAAATCTAACCGGGGCCATTCCGTTATCATAAAACACCTGAATATCCATATCAAACCAGCCATTCTTCACAAAGTGCAGCCGAATGTTTTGGCAACCCAATCAACTGGGAATTATCAACGTATAAAAACCCGACTCATTCTGGATTTTTCTTACGCTTGCGCTTGCGTCGCTCAATTACCATTTGGTCTGCATAGAAACCAGCCGCCTCGATAATATCCTTGGCACTCGTATCATTTGAAGCGTGCTTTAAAATGAACCTGCCTGCAATATCATCCCAAAAAGCATACTCATCTTCATAAATAGTCATAAGATCATCCATTAATTATCAAACAGCTCAGCGCATCCGAGCCATTGGAAAAATAATTGACGAGCAGAGAAAAAACAACAGCCCACATAATTCAAAGTACAACTATGCAAACAACTCACCCTGCAACTCGTCCAACAACGCCTGAATTGCATCCAGTCGTTGTTGCGGATCATCAAGTTGCAGCAAGTCGATCTTGTCGACTTCGGCAAACGGCAGCAGGTACGCCAATTGATTGGCCAGTGATTGTTGCCCGGTCGCCTCAGTGCCCATGTTCAACGCTTCGACCATCGGGTGTTCCGCCAGGGCCTTGAGCAATGCCACCAGGTCGGCGTCCTCATCCTGCAGTGGCTGCTCGGGCTCGTCTTCCAGCCACTCGACCTCGGCGACGGTCAACTGATCGCGCTGGACTTCCGTTCGCAATACATGGAAACGCCGTCCGCCCTGAACCCGAATCCCCAGCAGGCCGTTGTCCTGCTGTTTGAAATCGGTGATCAGCGCCTCACACCCGACCAGGGCGTAACCCGCCGGGGCGATACCGACTTCTTCACCTTCGAGGATGCACACCACGCCGAAGCCGCCGCCCTGCTTCATGCAGCGACCGATCATGTCCAGATAGCGCGCTTCGAATATCTGCAAATCGAGGATGCAGCCAGGAAACAGCACTGTGTTCAGCGGGAAAAGCGGCAGACTCATAGACATTTTTCCTTACACCACCATCGACACCACCAACGGCAGGAACACCGCCGTGGCCACGCCCATCAGACTCATCGCCAGCGCCGCGAAGGCGCCGCACTCTTCACTTTCCTGCATCGCCACCGCTGTGCCGACCGCATGGGCGGTCATGCCCAACGCCATGCCCCGGGCTTCGGCGCTGTGCACACCGAGCCAAGTCAACAGACCTGGACCGAAGATGGCTCCGATCACCCCGGTGATCAATACAAACACCGCTGCCAGCGCGGCGACCCCACCGATCTGCTCGGCCACCAGTATGGCGATTGGCGAGGTCACCGACTTCGGCGCCATGGTCATCAGGATCATGTGTTCGGCGCCGAACCACCAGCCGAGCAACACGCCCATCCCCGTGGCCACCACGCCGCCTATCACCAGCGTAGTAAATATCGGCCAGAACAACTGTCGAATCCGCCGCAGGTTCAGATAAAGCGGAACAGCCAGCGCCACTGTCGCCGGGCCGAGCAGGATGCTGAGAATTTCGGTGCTCTTGCGGTACTCGGCGTAGGTCAGGCCGCAGCCCACCAGCACACCGATCACCAACAGCATGGAGACCAGCACCGGCTGCAAAAAGATCCAGCGGGTTTTCTCGAACGCTGCCAGCACCAACTGATAAGCACCGAGGGTGATACCGATCCCGAACAGGGGATGATGAATTACCGACGCCCAGGCGCCGTGCCAATCGAAGATCATTGCCCGTCCTCGGGGTGATGAGCGTGACGCTTGACCAGGCGCTGCATCAGCACGCCGGCAAAGGCCATCGACAACAGCAGCGACAGTACCAGTGCACCGACGATGGCCCAGAAGTCCGCCGCAATGTCGGCGGCATACACCATCACACCCACGGCCGGCGGCACCAGCAACAATGGCAAGTATCGCAACAGGCTGCCGGCCGCCAGGTTCAGTGGCTCACCGACCTGACCACGACAAATGAGATACACCAGCAACAGCAGCAACCCGACAATCGGCCCCGGCAACACGGGTAAAAACAAATGATTGATCGCGGTGCCCAGCAATTGGAACAGCACCAGCCACGTCAGGCCCCGTAACAACATTTTCGATCTCCTGAAAAACCCGTCACCCGCATTGGACCGGGCATTATAAGCACGCCTGCGCTATGAACCGGCATTCGCCAAAAGCATGGTGAGTTGACCGGAGCGTTTTGCCATGATGATCTAAAGTGGTAATCCGGGAGGTCAAATCCCCCCCCACCTCAAAACTATAAAAGCGATACACCCAAGGAGAGTCTCAATGCCCTATGTTCCCGTTGCAGAGCTCAAAGATTATATCGGCAAGGAACTTGGACGTTCCGAATGGCTCACCATCGATCAGGACCGCATCAACCTGTTCGCCGAAGCCACAGGGGATTTTCAGTTCATCCACGTCGATCCCGTCAAGGCCGCGCAAACGCCTTTCGGCAGCACCATCGCCCACGGTTTCCTGTCGCTGTCACTGATCCCGAAACTGATGGAAGACATCCTCGTCATGCCCGAAGGCTTGAAGATGGTCGTCAACTACGGTCTTGATAGCGTGCGTTTCATTCAGCCGGTCAAAGTCGATTCGAAAGTGCGCTTGAAGGTCGAACTCACTGAAGTCAACGAGAAGAAACCTGGCCAATGGCTGCTCAAGGCCACCGCCACCCTGGAAATCGAAGGTTCGGACAAACCGGCCTACGTCGCCGAGCCCTTGTCGCTCTGCTTCGTGTAAACCTTCGCTGATGCGAAGCAGCTCACGCTGTTTCGCACTGTCTCGCTCTGCCCCACTCTATATAAGGACACATGGCTGCGGCATACTCGGTCGCCTAATTGCCCGGAACCCGCTATGCGCCCACTTGCACTGCTTGCCTTGACCCTGCTGCTCACCGCTTGCGGAGACGGCGAATCGCCATTACCCCCCGATGCTCGCCTGCCGGACGGCGGACGTTATCGCGGCGATCTGGTCGACGGCATGCTGCAAGGCCAAGGTCGCATCGACTACCCGAATGGTAGCTGGTACGCCGGCGAATTCGACAAGGGCCAGTGGCATGGCCAGGGCGAATGGCACGGCAGTAACGGCGAGGTCTATCGCGGTCAGTTCAATCAGGGACTGTTCGACGGCCAGGGCACTTTGACCACCAGCGCCAGCAGTTACAGTGGCGGTTTCAAAGCCGGCCGACGCTCGGGCGAAGGGACCCTCAAAGAAAACGGCATGAGTTATCGCGGCGAATTCAAAGCCGATCAGTATTCAGGCCTGGGTCGCCTCGAACTCGATGACGGCAGTTCCTACCAGGGCCAATTCGCCCACGGCAAACCCAACGGCGAAGGCCAGCGCGGCGACGCCAGCGGCAACCAGTTCACCGGTCACTTCGTCGACGGCCAACTGGAAGGCAACGGGACTTTCAACAGTGCCGACGGCGACATCTACATCGGCGCCTTCAAGAACAACCAATTGCACGGCAAAGGTCGTTACGAAAACGCGGACGGCGATGTCTGGCTGGGCCAGTTCAAGGAAGGCTCGCTCAATGGCAAGGGCGAATTGATTGGCGCGGACGGCAGTCACTACATCGGTCAGTTCAACGACTGGCGTTTCAGCGGCCAAGGCCGATTGAACCTGGCGGACGGTAGCTTCTACACCGGACAATTCGACAACGACAGCTATCAGGGCCACGGCACGTTGGTGCTGACGGACGGGACTGTACTGAGTGGAACGTGGGTCAACGGCCAGCGCGTACGGGACTCTGCGGGCAAATTGTTGCCCGATACGCTGGAGCTTGGCCTGCTGGCCCAGGGGCGCTTGCTCGAAGAAGCGCTGGCCAACGTTCCAGCCTCGACCCCCGCCGTTGAACTCTACTCATTGACCCTTGCCGGTGACGGCAAGCAAAGCGTGTTCCTGCGCGAGTCGGATTATGTCGCCAACATGCTCGCCAGCCGCTTTGGCGCCTACGGCCAGATCCGTCTGGTCAACCACCGCGACCACCTTGGCGACCGCCCGATGGCCACTCGGGAAAACCTGCGCCGCGCCGCCTTGACCCTGGCTGAACGCAGTGGCCCGGAAGACCTGATCTTCCTTTACCTGACCAGCCACGGCACCAGCGAACACGAACTGGTGCTCGATCAACCGCGTATGGAACTGGCCGATCTGCCGGCCGACGAAATGGCCGCGGTCCTCGCCCCGCTGAAAAATCGGGACAAGGTGATCGTAATCTCGTCCTGCTATTCCGGCGGTTTCATCCCGGCCCTCAAGGATGAACGGACCTTGATCATGACGGCCTCGCGGGCCGACCGGGTTTCCTTCGGCTGCTCGGAGGAAGCCAATTTCACTTACTTCGGCGATGCCCTGTTCTCCCAGGCATTGAACCAGACCGATGACCTGGAACAGGCCTTCAAACTCGCCAAGGCCACCGTTGCCGAACGCGAACTGGCGGACGGTTTCGAAGCATCGGAACCACAGATCTGGGCACCGAAAACCGTCCTCTCGCACTGGCAGCTGTTACGTAAGCAGCAGGCACGAAAAGCCTTACAAAGTGCCTTGATCAACGGCAAGCCTGCAAACAACAACTAAGCTGAACAGTATCAAGGGAGAAACACTATGTACTTGACGCCTCAGCACGTATTGCTTGCCGGAGCTACCGGTTTGACCGGTGAGCACCTGCTTGATCGCCTGCTTAACGAGCCCACGATCAGCCGGGTATTGGCGCCTTCGCGCCGGCCACTGGCCAAGCATCCGCATCTGGAAAACCCGGTAGGGGACCCAACGGTTTTTCTGCCGCAACTGAACGGCCGCGTCGACATTGCCTATTGCTGCCTGGGCACCACTATCAAGCAAGCCGGCTCGGAAGAAGCGTTCCGCGCGGTGGATCTGGACATGGTGGTGGCCTTTGCCAAACGCGCACGGGAGATGGGCGCACGGCATCTGATTGTGATCAGTGCGCTGGGAGCCGATCGCAGATCTTCGATTTTCTACAACCGGGTCAAAGGCGAGATGGAGCACGCATTACGCGCGCAGGACTGGCCACAACTGACCATCTGCCGCCCCTCGCTGCTGCTGGGCGAGCGCACTCAACCACGCTTGGGCGAGAAAGTTGCCGGCCCCTTGTCGCGGCTGATCCCCGGTAAATACCACGGCATCGAAGCCTGCCAACTGGCCCGCGCGATGTGGCGTCTGGCGCTGGAAGAACAGGACGGCGTGCGGGTTGTCGAGTCGGATGAGTTGCGCAAATTAGGCAAGTAGGTTCAAAAGATCGCAGCCGTCGGCAGCTCCTGCTCAATCATCTGTAGGAGCTGCCGAAGGCTGCGATCTTTTGTTTTTACAACCCGCCCGTGGCCTGAAAGCTGACACCCAAGACCGTCAACAACGACAGCGGCAACAGTAGCGTGTCGAGCAAAGCGCTGGCCGGCAGGTCGACTCCGGGATAACTCGGCGCCTCGGCACCGAAACGGTCCATGGCGCAGCAACCCCCCTTCAACGCATACAAATCCAGACGCGTTCCCGAGTACACCACCGGCGCCCCCGGCTTGGCCGCATCCAGCGTTCGCACCGTGGCGCAACCGGTCAGTTGCAACACCAGCACCATCACCAACAGCTTATTCATCGCTGGTCAGATGATGCTCGCCCCAGCGCGGCAGCATGTCCTGGGGAATATTCAGCAGATTGAGAATCCGTGCGACGACGAAGTCGATCAAATCGTCGATGGTTTGCGGCTGATGATAGAAGCCCGGTGACGCCGGCAAAATCGTCACGCCCATGTTCGACAACTTGAGCATGTTCTCAAGGTGAATGCTCGAATACGGCGCTTCACGAGGGACCAGGATCAACGGGCGACGCTCCTTGAGCGTCACGTCAGCGGCCCGTTCGATCAGGTTGTTGCAAGCGCCGGTAGCGATGGCCGACAAGGTGCCCGTGGAACACGGCACCACTACCATCGCCGCTGGAGAGCCGGAACCCGAAGCCACCGGCGACATCCAGTCTTCCTTGCCATACACGCGTATCTGCCCGGCGGCGGCGCCGGTGTATTCGGTCAGGAATGCCTGCATCATCTGCGGTTTGGCCGGCAGCGTGACGTCGGTTTCGGTGGCCATCACCAATTGCGCAGCCTTGGAGATCAGGAAGTGCACTTCCCGATCCTCTCGCACCAGACAGTCGAGCAGGCGCAAACCGTATTGAGCGCCCGAAGCGCCGGTCATCGCCAGCGTAATGCGGTCCGGGCCGTTGTTCATTTCAGCGCCTCGGCGAGTTTGCCGTGCAGGCCGCCGAAGCCGCCATTGCTCATGATCACCACGTGGGTGCCCGGCTGCGCCTGACTCTTCACACGCTCGATGATGCCTTCCAGCGAATCGCTGACAATCGACGGCACGGTGCACAGGGCCGCAGTGCCCGCCAGGTCCCAGCCGAGATTGGCCGGTGCGTACCAGATCACCTGATCGGCATCGACCACGCTTTCCGGCAATCCGTCACGGTGTGCGCCAAGCTTCATGGAGTTGGAGCGCGGCTCGATGATTGCGATCAACGGTGCATCACCAATGCGTTTACGCAGGCCATCCAGCGTGGTGGCAATGGCCGTCGGGTGGTGAGCGAAGTCGTCATAAATGGTGATACCACGGACTTCCGCGACTTTCTCCATCCGGCGTTTCACGCTTTTGAAGGCGCTCAAGGCGGCGATGCCCATGGACGGAACCACACCAACGTGGCGTGCGGCAGCCAGGGTCGCCAAGGCGTTGGCAACGTTGTGCTGGCCAGTCATGTCCCACTCGACCACGCCTTGGGCGACGCCTTCGAACATCACTTCGAACTTCGAGCCATCTTCGCTGAGCAACTTGACCTGCCACTGACCGCCGGCACCCGTGGTTTGCACCGGAGTCCAGCAACCCATCTCAATGACCCGCTGCAACGCGGGTTCGGTGGTCGGGTGAATCACCAGGCCTTCGCTCGGGATGGTCCGCACCAGGTGATGGAACTGCCGTTCGATGGCCGGCAGGTCCGGGAAAATGTCAGCGTGGTCGAATTCAAGGTTGTTCAGGATTGCCGTGCGTGGACGGTAGTGAACGAATTTGGAACGCTTGTCGAAGAACGCGCTGTCGTATTCATCGGCCTCGATAACGAAAAACGGCGTATCACCAAGACGCGCCGACACCGAGAAATTCTGCGGCACGCCGCCGATCAGGAAGCCGGGGCTCATACCTGCGTGTTCCAGCACCCAGGCGAGCATGCTGCTGGTGGTGGTTTTGCCATGCGTACCGGCAACCGCCAGCACCCAACGACCTTGCAGCACGTGATCGGCCAGCCATTGCGGACCTGAAACATAAGGCAGGCCTTTGTTCAGAACATACTCAACGGCCGGATTACCCCGGGACATGGCGTTACCGATCACCACCAGATCAGGGGCCGGATCCAGTTGCGCCGGGTCGTAGCCTTGGGTCAGTTCAATCCCCTGAGCCTCCAGCTGAGTGCTCATCGGCGGATAGACGTTGGCATCGGAGCCCGTCACGTGATGACCCAGCTCTTTGGCCAGAACCGCCATCGAGCCCATGAAAGTCCCGCAGATACCCAGAATATGAATGTGCATAGTCGACCTCGTAAAACATGGCCGCAGGTTAGCGTAGGGAGGGGAAAATCGCACCTTTGTTTCGATTGTGCTCAGTGCAAAACCTGTAGGAGCCGGCTTGCTGGCGAAGCAATCTCAAGATCGCCTTCGCCAGCAAGCCGGCTCCTACAGGTCGTCGTGGCAATTAGCGGGCAATACCATGTTTGCGCAGCTTGCGATAAAGGGTATTTCGGCTAACCCCCAATTGCTCAGCCGTATGCGTCATGTGCCACCGCGTATGCTCCAGCGCATTCAACAGCGCCAGCCTCTCGGCATCTTCCAGCGGATATTCGCAAGGTTCATCAACCGCGTGTTCAGCCGGTCGCGCCTGACGAATCATTACCGGTAAATCTTCCAGTCCGATCCGCCCGTTCTCACAAAGCGCGGTCAACGTACGCAGTACATTTCGCATCTGCCGCACGTTGCCCGGCCAGGCAAACCCAAGCAACGCCTCACGAGCGGCTGTGTCGATCAATACGGTTTCCCCGCCCGCCTCCTGAGCTAGCAAAAAATCGAGCAGTCGGGATTTGTCACTGCGTTCACGCAGCGCGGGCAACGCAATCTCCAAACCATTGAGGCGGTAATACAAGTCCTCGCGGAAACCACCGTCCTGCACCCGCGCCAGCAAATCTCTGTGCGTTGCGCTGATGATCCGTACGTCCACCGATTCCGGCTCCCCACCAATCGGCACCACCTGACGATCCTCCAGCACCCGCAACAGCCGCGTTTGCATGGCCAGCGGCATATCGCCGATTTCGTCGAGGAACAACGTCCCGCCATCGGCCTGCTGCAACTTGCCGCGCATGCCTTCCTTGCGTGCACCGGTAAAGCTGCCACCGCGATAACCGAATAGTTCACTCTCGATCAGACTTTCAGGGATGGCTGCACAGTTGAGGGCGACAAAGGCTTTTTGCGCCCGCTGGCTGGCCTGATGCACGGCTTTGGCGAACGCTTCCTTGCCCGACCCGGTTTCACCATTGACCAGCAGCGGCACATCCCGCTCGTAAACCCGCAAGGCCTTGCGAAAGCTTTCTTGTAGCGACGAATCCCCAAGACAAATACCGGACGTACCTGCCTGCGCCTCAACCAGCGGCCGCTGCACCAACGGAGCCTGAATGCGACGGGGTTGCCCACGCAAGACGGCAAACAAACTGCGCCCGTCACGGGTGCGCAGTGGCCAGCTGGCGTTGGCATCGATGCTGGCGCGACCGAGCAATTCATCCAGCGAGCAATCGAAAAACGCCTCCACCGGATGACCCAGCAAGCCGCTGCGAATATGCCCCAGCAGGTTCAGCGCGCTCTGATTGACCGCGCTGATGCGTCCTTCCCCGTCAAACGCCAGCAACCCTTCACTGAACAAACCGACAGATTCGGCCTGCAAGTGAAAACGCAATAACCAGTGATTGTCGAAGCTGCGCAGAAAGTAGCAACTCTCGATCATCTTCGCCGACAGATTGACCAGCGCCATGGTGTGGAACTGGCTTTGCCGCGAGACATCCCGGCGGGCCGAGGAAACGTCCAGAACAGCGAGCAATTCGCCATGGGGATCGAAAACAGGACTCGCCGAACAGGTCAAGCCAGTGTGGCGACCGCGAAAATGCTCATCTTGATGGATAGTCAGCGACTGGCGCTCCACCAGGCAGGTGCCGATACCGTTGGTACCTTCGCAGGACTCACTCCAGTCAGCGCCCAGCCAGAGACCGGCGCGCTCGAAGATCTGGCGTTCGGCCGGGGCCGTCACACAGTTGAGAATCACGCCCCGGGCATCGGTCAACAGCACCGCATGTCCGGCACCTGAGAGCTGTTGATGCAGGCTGGTCATTTCATTGCCGGCGATGTGCAGCACTTGCTGCAACCGTTCGCGACTTTCGAGGACGCGGCCATGTTCCAGCACCGTAGGCGCCATGGTCAGGGCCGGGTCGAGGCGATAATCCTCAAGGCAGCGCAGCCAGGAACGGGCGATTGACGGATCGCTGCCAGGCCCCTGCGAATGGGCTTTACCCTGGGTCACGGTCAACACCTGGCGAGCATGTCGACTCAAATGGTTGTCGTGCATTTTCTTATTATTCTCCCCGAAAAGTCCTACTCAGCGTAGGAGCTGCCGAAGGCTGCGATCTTTTTGATGTTGATTTTTCAATCCATAAAATCGCAGCCTTCGGCAGCTCCTACAGCTTGTCTCTGCAGCGATGGCCCGAGCATCCTCCAGCCTGACCTGCATTGCAATGCTGGTAAGACCGATCAGTCACGAGCTGTGCCATTAGCGGTACAAAGTGTCACATCACCTGTACCAAAAGCGTCACAAGCGTACTCCATCCGTCCGACAAAAACGTTGCAAGGCCTTGATCTTCCTGACCTGCACGGCACTGGCCCGCCCCTTGCTCTACGCTTATACCAAGCGCACATGCGCGCCTCCCTAATAAGCACAAAAGCCAGGAGAAACCACCATGCGTTACGCTCACCCCGGTACTGAAGGCGCTATCGTTTCGTTCAAAGCCAAATACGGTAACTACATCGGCGGCGAGTTCGTCGCGCCTGTCAAAGGTCAGTACTTCACCAATACCTCGCCAGTGAATGGCCAACCGATTGCCGAATTCCCGCGCTCCACGGCCGAAGACATCGACAAGGCCCTGGACGCCGCCCACGCCGCTGCAGATGCCTGGGGCGCCACGTCCGCTCAGGCGCGTTCACTGGTGCTGCTGAAAATCGCCGACCGCATCGAGCAAAATCTCGAACTGCTGGCCATCACCGAATCCTGGGACAACGGCAAAGCCGTTCGCGAAACCCTGAACGCCGACATCCCGCTGGCTGCCGACCACTTCCGCTACTTCGCCGGTTGCATCCGCGCCCAGGAAGGCAGCGCTGCCGAGATCGACGGCAACACCGTGGCTTATCACATCCATGAACCACTGGGCGTGGTCGGGCAGATCATCCCGTGGAACTTCCCGATCCTGATGGCCGCCTGGAAACTTGCCCCGGCCCTGGCTGCCGGTAACTGCGTAGTGCTCAAGCCTGCCGAACAAACCCCGCTGGGCATCACCGTACTGGTTGAACTGATCGGCGACCTGCTGCCACCCGGCGTACTGAACATCGTACAAGGCTTCGGCAAAGAAGCCGGCGAGGCCCTGGCAACCAGCAAACGCATCGCCAAGATTGCCTTTACTGGTTCGACCCCGGTCGGCTCGCACATCATGAAATGCGCAGCGGAAAACATCATTCCGTCCACCGTGGAGCTGGGTGGAAAATCGCCGAACATCTTCTTCGAAGACATCATGAAGGCCGAACCGTCTTTCATCGAAAAAGCCGCCGAAGGCCTGGTACTGGCGTTCTTCAACCAGGGTGAAGTCTGCACCTGCCCTTCCCGGGCGCTGGTGCAAGAGTCGATCTACGACGAATTCATGGCCGTCGTAATGAAGAAAGTCCTGCAAATCAAACGTGGCGACCCGTTGGACACCGACACCATGGTCGGCGCCCAGGCGTCCGAACAGCAATTCGACAAAATCCTTTCATACCTGGAAATCGCCAAGGGTGAAGGGGCCGAGCTGCTGACCGGTGGCAAGGTGGAAAAACTCGAGGGCAACCTGGCGAGCGGCTATTACATCCAGCCAACCCTGCTCAAGGGCACCAACAAAATGCGTGTATTCCAGGAAGAAATCTTCGGCCCGGTGGTGAGTATCACCACCTTCAAGGACGAAGCCGAAGCCCTGGCCATCGCCAACGACACCGAGTTCGGCCTCGGCGCCGGCCTCTGGACCCGCGACATCAACCGCGCCTACCGCATGGGCCGCGCCATCAAGGCCGGTCGTGTGTGGACCAACTGCTACCACCTGTACCCGGCGCATGCCGCGTTCGGTGGCTACAAAAAGTCCGGCGTCGGCCGAGAAACCCACAAGATGATGCTCGACCACTATCAGCAAACCAAAAACCTGCTGGTGAGCTACGACATCAATCCGCTGGGCTTCTTCTGACCGAATAGCAGCCATTCGCCAGCAAGCCGACTCCTGCAAGATCGCGCAAAACCTGTAGGAGCTGGCTTGCCAGCGAAGCCCGCCACTAACACACAAGGCCAGACCGCTCCGGCGCGGTCTTTGCTTGCCCATCATTCAGTAATGCTCTTGACCGTCGGCCAGGCAGCGCTCCAGGGGCCCGCCGACGCTATGCACAGTCGAGATCACCGGCACCTGGAGAGTTGGCCGGTGTCTGCCTTGTTGAGGTGCATGAAGATCCAAAACGGGAACGGGTTCGCCCGTGAATGCGGTGTGTCATTGTGCATAAAAGCCTCTGGCAAATCGCATTCGCGAGCAGACTCCAACGGAAATTCGCGAAGCAATCAATGCTTGTACACAACAGGAGCCCCGCCCCATGGCCGCATTTGCCCATTCCGTCGGCGCCCAGACCTACCGATTCGACAGCCTCAAGGACGTCATGGCCAAGGCCAGCCCGGCGCGTTCCGGCGACTTTCTGGCAGGCGTGGCAGCGCTCAATGATGGCGAGCGTGTGGCCGCGCAGATGGTATTGGCCGATATTCCGTTGCGCCACTTCCTGCAGGACGTCCTGATTCCCTACGAAGCCGATGAAGTCACCCGACTGATCATCGATACCCATGACAAACAGGCTTTCGCCGTCGTCAGCCATCTCACGGTGGGCGACTTTCGCGACTGGCTGCTTAGCGACGACGCCGACGAACAGAGCCTGCGCGCCCTCGCCCCCGGCCTGACCCCGGAAATGGCCGCCGCCGTGTCGAAGATCATGCGCGTACAGGATCTGGTCCTGGTGGCGCAAAAAATCCGTGTAGTCACCCACTTTCGCGGCACCCTCGGCCTTCGCGGCCGCCTGTCCACCCGCCTTCAACCCAACCACCCGACCGACGAGCCGGCCGGTATCGCCGCAAGTATTCTCGATGGCCTGTTGCACGGTAACGGCGATGCAATGATCGGCATTAACCCGGCCACCGACAGCGTCGCCTCGATCTGCGCCATGCTGGAGATGCTCGACGCGATCATCCAGCGCTACGAAATTCCGACGCAGGCCTGCGTGCTGACCCATGTCACCACGTCGATTGAGGCGGTAAACCGTGGCGTGCCACTGGACCTGGTGTTCCAGTCGATCGCCGGCACCGAGGCGGCCAACGCCAGCTTCGGCATCAACCTGAACGTGCTAAAGGAAGGGTACGACGCCGGATTGAGCCTGAATCGCGGCACACTTGGGCAAAACCTGATGTATTTCGAAACAGGCCAGGGTAGCGCTCTGTCGGCCAACGCCCATCACGGTGTCGATCAACAGACCTGCGAAGCCCGTGCCTACGCTGTAGCGCGACACTTCAATCCGTTTCTGGTGAACACCGTCGTAGGCTTCATCGGCCCGGAATACCTGTACAACGGCAAACAAATCATCCGCGCCGGACTCGAAGACCACTTCTGCGGCAAGCTGCTGGGCGTACCGATGGGCTGTGACATCTGTTACACCAACCACGCCGAAGCCGACCAGGATGACATGGACACCCTGCTGACCCTGTTGGGCGTAGCCGGGATCAACTTCATCATGGGCATTCCAGGGTCCGATGACATCATGCTCAACTACCAGACCACTTCATTCCATGATGCGCTCTATGCCCGCCAGACGCTGGGACTCAAACCGGCACCGGAATTCGAGCAGTGGCTGGCCAAAATGGGCATCTTTACCCAGCCGGACGGCAAGGTTCTCTTTGGCGACAACCTGCCGCCAGCCTTCCGCCAGGCCCTGGCACAACTGGGATGAATGATGACATGGATAAACTACCCTTCGACCCGCACAATCCATGGCTGGAACTGCGCCGGCTGACACCCGCCCGGATCGCCTTGGGCCGTACTGGCACCAGCATCCCCACCCGCGCACAACTGGACTTCCAATACGCGCATGCTCAGGCGCGGGACGCTGTTCATTTGCCTTTTGATCATGTCTCACTCGGTGCGCAACTGCTCGATCGTGGTCGCGAGAGCTTGTTCCTACATAGCGCGGCGCCGGATCGAAACACTTACCTGCAACGCCCGGATTTGGGGCGAAAACTCAGTGATGCATCGGCGCAGACCCTGCGCGAATACGCGTCAAGCCATCCCGACGGCGTTGATCTGGTCATTGTGATCGCCGATGGCCTGTCGGCATTGGCCGTCCATCGCCATAGCCTGCCGTTTCTGGCACGCCTCGAGGAACAGACTTCAGTCGAGGGCTGGTCCGTTGCACCGGTCATCCTCGTGGAACAGGGACGCGTGGCGGTCGCAGACGAAATTGGCGAACTGCTTGGTGCGAAAATGACCGTGATACTTATCGGTGAGCGCCCCGGCCTCAGTTCCCCGGACAGCCTGGGCCTTTACTTCACCTACAACCCGAAGGTCGGCCTGACGGATGCCTGGCGCAACTGCATCTCCAATATCCGTCTCGAAGGCCTGAGTTACGGCATGGCGGCACATCGCTTGGTGTATTTGATGCGGGAAGCCTGCCGGCGGCAGCTATCGGGAGTCAATCTGAAGGACGAGGCACAGGTTCATACGCTGGATGCGGACATGAGTGCAGACATGAAAAGTAATTTTCTGTTGAATCCTCCGAAAACCTGAACCGTTTCCGCATTGCGTTTGCATTCCGATTTGAGGCAGGATCGATTCACGGCCGCCAGGGTTTCCCGTCGCCGACAAAGATGTGAGACAGCCACTTGCAGACGAGACCTACCATGCGGATTATTCAAGCGACCCTCGAACACCTGGACCTGTTGACTCCGCTGTTCGTCAGATATCGCGAGTTTTATGGTTCCCTGCCGTATCCGGACTCGTCCCGGGCATTCCTCGAAAAACGCCTGCGTCGCAAGGAATCGGTGATTTACCTGGCCTTGGCCGATGACGACAAACTGATGGGCTTCTGTCAGTTGTACCCAAGTTTCTCGTCGCTATCGCTAAAGCGCGTCTGGATCCTCAACGATATCTACGTTGCAGAAGATGCCCGTCGCCAACTGGTGGCCGACAACCTGATCCGTACTGCGAAAAAAATGGCCAAGGAAACCAATGCCGTGCGCATGCGGGTTTCCACCAGCAGTCACAACGAAGCCGCGCAGAAAACCTATGAGTCCATCGGATTCCGGGAAGACACCGAGTTCAAGAACTATATATTGCCAATCAGCGACGAACTGTAAGTTCGCGCCAACAGGACGGGCTTCTGCGGCGAGCCCCTCCTGTTCGACTGCCGTAAAGCCGTCAATCCAGCCCATGGAATTTTTCTTGAGCCGCAAACTCAAGATCTGTAGCACGTCGCGGGGGTTATTAATTGTCACCCGAGTTTTGATCTTTGTATCGACATCCCCCGCTACAATCTCGACGCGCTTTTCACCACCCGGCTCGTATAATGCCGACCTTTCTGACTTGTAAGAAAATCTACACCCGTCTGTAGGCTTTCGAAGTCATCGCACAGGCCCGCAGCCCCGGACCGTTAACACAGGTGCCCCCATGGATTTCAACCCGATCGATCTTGTCCTGCATCTCGACGTGTACCTCGATATGCTCGTGACCAACTATGGGACCTGGATCTACGCCATTCTGTTTATGGTGATTTTCTGTGAAACCGGCCTGGTAGTAATGCCCTTCCTGCCTGGCGACTCTCTGCTGTTTATCGCTGGCGCCGTGGCGGCGGGTGGCGGCATGGACCCGGTATTGCTGGCAGGTCTGTTGATGCTCGCAGCGATTCTGGGCGATAGCACCAATTACGTGATTGGACGAACGGCAGGTGAAAAACTGTTCAGTAATCCGAACTCGAAAATATTCCGTCGCGACTACCTGCAACAAACTCACGATTTCTACGACAAGCATGGTGGAAAAACCGTGACGCTGGCGCGCTTCCTGCCGATCATCCGCACATTTGCACCGTTCGTCGCCGGCGTGGCAAAAATGCCCTACCCCCGCTTCTTCGCCTTCAGCGTCCTTGGCACCATCCTGTGGGTCGGCGGCCTGGTGACCCTCGGTTTCTTCTTCGGCAACGTGCCGTTCATCAAATCGAATCTGTCACTGCTGGTGGTCGGCATCATCCTGCTGTCGTTGGTACCGATGATCATTGGCGTCGTGCGCAGCCGCTTCGGTAACGCGGCATCCAAAGCCCACCCGCGCTGATCGTCGATGTGGTCCCTGAGCGCCTGGCGCCGCCAGCGTATCCTGGCCAGGCACCCGATTGCCGATGACATGTGGCAGCGGGTGCGTCATCACCTGAGCCTTCTCGACGGTATCAGCGCTGCCGAAGATCAATGGCTGCGCGAAGCCTGTGTGCTCTTTCTGGACGACAAACACCTGACCGCCCTGCCCGGGGTGGAGTTACACCAGGAACAACGCCTGCTGCTCGCTGCCCAGGCGCAATTGCCCTTGATGAACCTTGGCGATCTGAACTGGTATCAGGGCTTTCACGAAATCATCCTTTACCCGGACGATTTCCTGAGCCCCCAGCGCCATCGCGACGCCAGTGGCGTCGAACACGAATGGGATGGCGAACACAGCGGTGAGGCCTGGCAGCAAGGTCCGGTCATCCTGGCCTGGCCCGGGGTAATGGCCAGCGGTGGTTGGGAAGGCTACAACCTGGTGATCCACGAACTGGCGCATAAGCTCGATATGCTTAACGGTGACGCCAATGGCTTACCGCCGCTGCACGCCGACATGCGGGTCAGCGAATGGGCCACAGTCATGCAGGAAGCCTACGACGACCTCGACCGGCAACTGGATCGCAATCCCGACGCCGAGACCGCCATCGACCCCTACGCTGCGGAAAATCCGGCCGAGTTCTTCGCCGTCACCAGCGAGTACTTCTTCAGCGCCCCGGATGTGCTGCAAGACACTTATCCACAGGTGTATGCGCAGTTGAAGTTGTTCTATCGCCAGGACCCATTGGGCCGGCTGCGGCAACTTCTGGCGCAAGACCCGGTCTACCGGACCCACGACTAAGGTCTACGCGACTTCTGGTACATGGCGTCGCCGTAGGAATATGCCTATAATCGCCGCCACTTTTTGGTCAATCCGGCCAAGTGTTTCTGGTCAACTAACGGGGGCAACGCCCAATGAGCTACAGCAAGATTCCGGCTGGCAAAGACCTGCCGAACGACATCTACGTCGCGATCGAGATTCCGGCCAACCACGCGCCGATCAAATACGAAATCGACAAAGACAGCGATTGCCTGTTCGTTGACCGTTTCATGGCCACCCCAATGTTCTACCCGGCCAACTACGGTTACATCCCGAACACCCTGGCTGACGACGGTGATCCCCTCGACGTGCTGGTTGTTACCCCTTATCCGGTAGCTCCAGGTTCGGTGATTCGCGCGCGTCCAGTCGGCATCCTGAACATGACCGACGACGGCGGCGGCGATGCCAAAGTGATCGCGGTTCCACACGACAAGCTGTCCCAGCTGTACGTCGACGTGAAGGAATACACCGACCTGCCACCTCTGCTGATCCAGCAGATCGAGCACTTCTTCGCGAACTACAAAGATCTCGAAAAAGGCAAATGGGTGAAGATCGAAGGCTGGGCCGGCGCAGACGCCGCCCGCGAAGCGATCACCAAGTCGGTTGCTGCCTATAAAGGCTAAGCGCAGCTGCGCTGCTTCTAGCGGTAAGCGGCAAGAAAAACCCCGGTGATCCGGGGTTTTTTGTGGACGTTGCAAAAGCGCTCCATAACGCGTCGTTTAATACCGGGGCGCATTGGTTTTTTCCTGTTTAACCTCCCCCCAACACCTCTTACATCCAGTCTTAAATTACCCCTGAAATTTGAACGTCTCGTTGAATCAAAGCCTTATGCCACGCGGGTAGACTCGCGTTTATGAAAAAGACCAAGACCTGCGGTTCACGATTCAAAATGCTCCTCGAAGAGGCGAACATTACGACGACTGGATTTGCCGAATTCCTGAAGATTTCAAAACCACAAAATGTTCACAACTGGTACACCCGCGGAGTGCCTCATTACCGCATGGAAGAAGTTGCCAGAAGACTGTCCGTGAACAGCGACTGGCTGAAAACCGGCGACGGCCCGAAGGACGCGAAAGAACTACGCCTGCTCGACGAGTCCGGCAATGCCTTCGATGCTCAGGCGATACGCGGTATTTACAAGGTCATCGAACCCACCGATATCGAACTGCCCCTCTTCAAGGAAACAGCCATCAAGCCCGACTCCAACAAAACCCATGTCATCGAAGTCCCCAATCAGTCCATCCGGCTCCCCCGAAGCGACCTCGATTCTCTGGAAATCAATTATGCCGATGCCATCTGTGCACGCATGATCGGCAACAGCATGGCGGAAAAAATTGAAGATGGCTCCCTCATCGCCATTGACCGTGGGCTCACGCAAATTATCGATGGAGAGATTTACGCCGTCGAACATGACGGCATGCTGCGAATAAAATACCTGCACAGAGTTCCGGGCAATTCACTGCGCATGCGCAGTCACAACAGCGCCGAGTACCCGGATGAAATTTTTAGAGCCGCACACATAGAAGAACAAAACATCAGAGTACTGGGCTGGGTGTTCTGGTGGTCCACGCTCAACAAACGCAGGCCGACGGTACCGTTTCTGTAGTGCCGACCCGTTCCAATCAGCTTGGCACTTCACGCCAGACTGGGAATTCCCCAAAAAAATCAGTATGCTGCGCCCCACATTTGCGCATCGACCCGCCCCGCGGCCGAGATCGCCCCGACCCGGCAGATGATTTTCTCGCCAGGTCCCACAGCCGGACGCAAGATCCGGATGTACGTTTTGAAGGCTGGCGCGGTTTACCAAAAATGATCCAAGCCAGTCCCCGAGAAGCCGGCCACAAGCCGGCTTTTTAATGCCTCAAAGAAAGTAATTCACGACCATAGGTTTGCGACAGCTTCCTGTCTGACGCCCAGCGGTCCGTGCTGAATACGAGCGAGTTGATTGGCTTGCCAAGGTGAAATCGCTGATGCTAAATCCACCTCGTCCAAAGACCGTTACCCTTACCCGGAAGAAGCTCTGCCGGTCGGACTTCGCATTCAAGCTCAACGGAAACCTTCGCAATGGATCTGCACATCCCGACCCTGCTGGTAGTCTCGGTCTTCGTTTTCATTTTGATGGGGTTGTTGACCTGTCATGCCTGGTGGCGTGAAACCCGCGAGCGGTCGCTGGCTTATCTGGGTGCAATGATGCTGCTGGCTGCACTTGGTGTGGTGCTGGTCAGTTGGCGGTCGCGGGGAGTGGATGTTATCCCGCTCGTTTTTGGCAACTTGGCGCTGTTGCTGAGCGCCGCTATGAACTGGACCGCCATGCGCGTGTTTGTCGGGCGTGCGCCGTCGCTGCCGGGAATTTTCGCGGGCGCCGGCATCTGGCTGATCCTGTGCTTTATCCCGGCGTTCTATGACGCCATGCCCCTGCGAGTTGTGGCGTATTCACTGATGGCGGCCGGTTACGGCGTGCTGACGGCATCGGAGTTCTGGCGCAGCCGCAGTAAGCTTGAAGTCGCGTACATGCCAGCGCTGGCACTGACGCTGTTGCACACGACTTTCTATATCGTTCGCAGCGTGATCGATAAGAGTCTGCCACTGGAGCAAGCCCTGTCAGGCCTCGGCGATGGTGTGCGTTTTTTCTCCTTCATGCTGTTCGAATCCATGCTGTATGTCATCGGGATTGCTTACGTGACGCTGGCCATGGTCAAGGAGCGCGCCGAGTTGAAGCTCAAGGCTGCTGCGTTCTGTGATCCGCTGACCGGAATCGGCAACCGTCGCGCCTTCATGTCACACGGAAAACTCCTGCTGACCCGCTGCAAGCGCCGCGAAGAACCCGCTGCATTGCTGCTGTGCGACCTGGATCACTTCAAGCGTCTGAACGATAGCTTTGGTCATCCGATGGGGGATCAGGCACTGATCGCGTTCAGTCGAATCTTGACAGCTCACCTTCGCAGTCACGATGTGTTCGGTCGGATCGGAGGAGAGGAGTTTGCCTGCCTGCTCAAAGAGGCCGATGAACAGGAGGCGGTTCAGGTGGCGGAACGTATTCGCCAAGCGTTTTTCCGGCTGGCGATGCTGGAGCCAGGGTTGCTCAGCGTCAGTATCGGCGTAGTCACCACTCGCGAATCGGGCTACGACCTTTCGAGCCTGCTTTCACAAGCGGATGAAGCCCTGTATGGCGCCAAGGATCACGGGCGCAATCGTGTGCAAACGCTGCGCATGTTGTACCTCGACCTCACGGATAGCTGAATGACTTCACCAGCGTCAGCTCCCCCACCGCCCGCATCGGCACCAGGAACGTTTCCATCTTCTCGCTCGGCGTCCCCTCCTCGGAAATCACCGTTACCTGCGCCGTGGTCAGCGGCTGACCCGCATCCTCCTGCCCTTCTTCATCGCTGCGATACCCGCCGCCAAAGTAGTTCACATACACCAGATACTGTCCCTTGATCGGCGCGGGCATGGCGAAGATTTCCGGGCCGTAGCCGGTGGTCACGTCGACATCGAGTGCTGCGCCATTGGGAACAACACGGTCGCCGTACCAGATGTGGGCGCCGTCGGGGGTGATCAGGTGCAGGTCCAGGTCGGTGTTGTCGCTGTCCCAGGACAACAGCACGCGCAATTTGGCCGGGGTCGCACCCCCACTGCTGTTGAGAAATTGCGTGCGCTGACGTTGCTGGCCGTTGGGGCTGCGAACCTCGACGCTGTTGCTGCCGTTGGGGAATGAGAACGGGCGATCGAAACGGCCGGCTGGATCGATTTTCAGCGGCATACTGACCCCGTTGACGATCAGACGGCCGGGCTCTGTGGATTTGGCTGTCGCTTTGATTTGCCCGCTGATGCGAGCCGTGTTGGCTTGACCTGGCGGGGTGTTCACCGACGAGGCCGGGTAGTTGACGGTCTGCCGGAAGCTTTCCCCTTCGCCCTCAGGTGCGCCGGTGCGCCAACCGCCGGCGGGCGTGTCGAGCTTGACGCCTTCAGCCGCCATCACCGATGGCAATGCCACCAGCGAACAGAGAAACAACAATAGCTGTGGAAAACGGGTTTTCATGGACTATTCCAGCAAGAGGTGGCGGGCGAGCCCTTCGATGTAGGTTTCATCCTGGCCGTTGGGGTGCGCTTCGAAGGCCAGATGCAGGTATTCGTGGGTCAGGTCGAGCCGGTCTTGCAGCGACAGCACGCCGCGCACATAAATGCGCTGGCGTTCGCGGTCGACATAGGGTCGGCCGAAGGTCAGGCGACACACGGCGAAGCTGCTGATTTCGTTGTAGCCGGTTTCACTATCGAGGCGCGGGCGCCAGGTGTGACGCTGCTTTTGCAGCCAGTCTTGTGCGGCGGGAAGCACCTCGCAGGAAGCGACCGGGTTGTCCCAGCGGCTGAGGCTGGCACGTGGGTAAGCGTGCAACAGGATGGCGTCGTAACGCTGGCCGGCGTTGGCTTGCTCGACGGCTTGTTGCCAGGACAGCCTGTCGGGGCCGGGTTGATCGGAGTGGTAGGTGACGGCGCTGCCTGCCAGTACCAGGTCGCTGGTCCACGCGGCAATGTTGCGCGTCCCGGCACTGGCCGGACGCGGTGCAACGCGCTGACGGCTGCTGCTGTCATCGATGCTTAGGCAATCACCATGTCGCGTGGCGTTTTGCAGCAAGTAAGTGCGGATGGCCACAGCCAGGGCTTTGGCAGCTTCGACGGGTTCTGCACTGGCTTCACGTTGCAAAACCCGAGCGACGTATTCTTCGCGATCCACACGGGCAACGAGCGTGTCGTTCAGCAGAAAAAGTTCACCGTCGCTGTGAATATCCAGCGCGTTACCGTTCATGAATTCGACACGATAATCGCCACGCAAGGGTCCCGCGGACACCACGCTCTCACCCGATAGCACACGCCGCACCGGGTATCGCGAGAACAGCCCGACCTCGACGCACCGTCCAGCATCGACCGGCCATTCAACGGGAATGACCGACGCCAACGCCTGCGCATAATCACGCAAAACCCGTTGACTGGTCCCGCGCCCACCGGCCCAGATCGGCTCTGCGTCTGCCGTCCAACCGGCAAATCCACCTTGGCGCGATGCGGCATCCTGATCCCTCAACCAGCTCCAGGTTTTCACCCGCAAGCGGCTGCCGAGTTCGCCTGCGACATTGCCATCCGCCGCATTCAGTACCACATCGAGCAACACACGCCGGGCCTGATCCTGTGCCGGCATGACCGCCAGCACCTTCAACAGCGCCGCCACCGAAACCCGTGTGGCCGGTTGCAGCGAAGGTAAATCGAGTAGCCATTCCGGTGCTTGCCGCGCCTGCCAATACACCCGCCAATCGGCGTCCTTGATGCCCAATCGCGCCGGCTCGAAATACAAGCCACAGGATTTCACCAGCGCCTGATCACGTTCGATCTTGCCGCCCGGCGTGCAGCAATAAACTTCTTCCTTCGACTGCCCACGACATTCATAGGCCGGTTCTCGTGCGCCGGTATCCACCAGCCAGGCATAGACAAACAACTTCCACACACTGCCCAGCGGCGCCTGCAAATCTGCAGGCAAAGGCTCGCGAGAGATCGCTTGAGCACGATTCAACGACAACAATTCGCCCTTGAATGCCACGCGCAGCGGTTCGTCCTGCGCCATTGCCAGCGCAGGGATCAAACACAGCAGCCACCCGAGCAGAGGCCGCCACACGTCAGTGAACCGTGACCTGACCGAGGGCCGGTGTCTGTTCCCGGGCCTGATGTTGTGGCGCATAAACCTGAGTGAAACGCACCGGCGGCAGGTTGAACTGGCCTTTTTGCGAGAAGCGCACCAAGTGCCGCAGACGCAATTCACCGCTCAAGGCATCGACCGCAATGGCGTAGGCCATTTGCCCCGGCTCGAAGCGCGCTTTTTCCAGCGCGCTCGGCTCGGTGCCGGCCTTGCCCATGAGCTTGATGCCCCAGGTCGTACGTTCAACATCTGCGCCCGGTGGCAACGGCACTTCGAGCATGCCGTAGCGCAGCGGTTTGGCGGCTTTGCTGGTGATGATCACTTCGTCCAGATACAGGCTGTCGCTGGACAGCGGCGCGTTGCCGACCGCTTCCAGTTTGAAGGTGAATGCTTCATCCCCCGGCACCAGACGCGACAGACGACGGGTGATAGTGACCGCCATCGGATCGACCACAGGTTGCTGGCTTTGGAAGCTCAATGCGGCACGCAGCGGACGCTCTTGCTCCCCGGTCAGTGACAACACGGCGGGCACCGGCGCAGCCCCCTGCCACGTCCAATACATTTCACCAGAAACGCCATGCTGCTTCTTCCAGCCTTCACCTGGCGCCAGTGCGATGGTAGGCGACGCCTGTTCGATACTGCGTTGCAGCCACGTCAGCGCCAGCGCACGCTCCAGGGTTGATTGCTGCGGCAACAGACGTCGCAACAACGCTTGAGCATGAGCCTGATTGAACGGTTGCAACGACAGGTCCAGCGCTTCGGCAAACGGTTGGGAACTGGCCGCCAATCGTTGCTGCGCATCGGCCAGTTGCCGGTTGAAAGTCTCTGGCAGAGCGACCTTGGATTGTTTGGCCAAGGAGGCCGTCAGCACGCGTGCGGCGGCCAGACCGAGAGCGGAATCCGGATCGCTCATGACGAGGCTGTCTTCGCCATCCTCCATCAGGTTCGCGGCAGTGCCCTCGCCCGCTTTCGACAGATCGTCCATCAAACCGCTGAGCAGCGTATTGACCGGCAATTGCATCTGTTTGGCGAACGATAGAATTAGCGCACGCTGCAACAGCGGCGTGTTCTTCGCCTGCTTCGCGTACACCTCCAACACCCGCTGCCAATGCTCCGGCGGCAGGCTCAGGTCCAGTACCTGACTGGCGTGCCAGTCGGCGTAATAGGCGTAAGCGGTGAGGAACGCGTCCGGCTCGCCGTCCATGCCCCACCAGGTGAATGCCGCCGACGGCCCAGCCATTTGCACCAGACGCAAGCGACTGTTCTGCATGATCAGGCGTAAGCGATCGCGGATCTGCGGATTCGTTGCAAGGGTCGGGTAAGCGATGCTCAACGGCAACAGACGACTGGCTGTTTGCTCGACGCCGCCGTAGGGATAACTCAGCAGATCATCCAGCGCCGAGCGGAACAGCGCTTGCGGGCTGTCGTCCAGTCGCAGGTGGATGTCCGTTGCATCAGCCGGCAAGGTCAACGGTGTATCGCCAGTGGCAACGTCCAGGTTTTGGCTTTGCCTGACCTGCCAGCCTTCACCGGTCACGGCCAGATGCACGGCCAGGGCATCAGCGGGTTTACCGTCCAGCAGCAACTCGGCCGTCCACTCACCATTGGCCAATGGGAATGCCGGCAAGGCGATGTAGTTGATGCCGCTATTGAGCGTGACAGGCAAGCGCTGTTCGGTGCCTGCGTAATGGGTCACCAGTTCAGCCTTGACTGGTTTTTCGGCCTGACTGAACGCGAACACGCCGAGGTCCGGTTTGTCGCCACTGCGGAATCGGTTCGGCCCGCTCCACTTCAGGTAAAGGGGTTTTTCCGAGCGCACGAATTGCTTCTTCTGCCCAACCTGACCGTCATCGGCGATGGCCCGCGCCGTGATGCGCCAGCGGGTCAGCGAGTCAGGCATTTTGAAGGTGAAACGGGCTTTACCATTGGCATCGGTCAGCAACTCCGGTTGCCACGCAGCGGTGTCGACGTCTTCGCGACGCGGCCGCTCCAGCACTTTCACCCCGCGCTCACTGCGATTGGCTTTGCCCGGCGCGCCGGGGCTGCCTGGCAATGCCACGTCGTAACTGATGAACGACAGACTGGCGCTGGTACGCACGTTGTTTCGCCGTGGATGGTAGAAAAACTGGTCGATCGTCGGCGCGACTTCCGGTTGCAGCGCGTAGACCATTTCGTCGACCACGCTGACCGTCAGATGCGCCGGAATCGGTTTGCCGGCGAACAGTGTGGTCAGGTCCACCGAGACCGTTTCGCCGGGCTGATAAGCCTCTTTATCCGTCGCGATGGCCACGTCGATCTGCGGCGTAATCACCTTGATGCCGGCGTTCTGGAAGCTGTACTGACCGCCCTTGGTGTAGAGCACCGAGAAGGTCAGGTTAGGCGCGAAACCGTCGCGCACCGGAATACGTGCGCGGTATTGGGTGTCACTGAGTTTTTCCATCTTCAACCAGTCGCCGCCCTTGGACAGCAACGCGGTGGCCTCGACCTTGTCACGCTCCAGCGACAGCAGCGCATCACTGATCGGCTCGGGAAAAGTAATCAGCGCCAGCGCTTCATCGCCAGTTTTGTACTCGGGTTTGTCGAGGACGATTTCCACGGTGCCGGGGACCGCTTTGACACCTTCGCCCGTGACCGAATGCCCGGTCGCGCCGAGCGTGCGGCCATGATCATCCCTGAGTGTCAGGCTGTATGTCCCCGGACGCTCGAAGGCCAGGGTGAAGCCTTTGTCGGTTGCAGCCAGTTTGCCTTCGCCCGTGCTCTGATCTTCCAGGCGTACCCAACCGTAACTGCTTGGTGTAATCGCTTGCGCGTGCTCACCCTCGCGGGCGTAGCTGAACCCAACCTTGTCGCCCACCGCGCTGAACCGTTGCGACGCGCTCAACCGGACATTCGCCGCACCGCGATCGATGAGGATTTCCTTGGTGGTCCTGACCCGGTACGCCGCACCATCGCTGGCGAAAACGGTGAGCATGTAGCGACTCGGTTTCTCGGCCGCCGGCAGATCGAGCGTCGCGTTGCCTTTGGCGTCGGTGGTCAGTTCCGTGCTGGTCAACTCCACCGGGAATTGCCCGAGGTATTGCAGCTCGTTGTCGACCATCGACAGTTGCTGGGCGCGCAGGCTCAGGCTCAATTTGGCATTGGCCACCGGTTTGCCATCCGGGTACAACAGCACCAGATTGCCCTTCACCGGCTCGTCGGTGCGGTAATCCGGCTTGGCCAGATTCAGGGAAATTTCGAAATGTGGCTTGATGTATTCGGCCACGCGGAACGCACTGCTGTAGACCTGATCCTTGTAGTTGAACCGCAACTCGTAGCCACCGGCCACCGCGTTATCCGGCAATTGGAAGCGACCCTCGGCACCCGCCGTGGAATCGAGTTTCAAGGCCAGACTTTGCAGCGCCGTTCCCGTCGCATCCAGCACGCTCACGTTGACGTCGGCAGCGCTGGGCTGCACCGAATCCCGGGCGTTCTTGAACTCGCGTCCGACGATTTTCAGCGACACCCAATCCCCCGGCCGATACAGCGGCCGGTCGGTGAAGGCGTAGAGTTTGGTGTCGTAAATTTCGCTGTCGTAGTAGAAGTTTTCCGAGACGAACACCCCGCCCTCTTCGTCCTCGCCAATCACGAACGAGCGCTCGGGGCTCACGTGTTTCAGTCGCAGTAAACCGTCGGCATCGGTGGCACCGCTGTTCATCACGCCGAGACCATCGGTCCACAGCACATTGACCTTCGCCACCGAACTGCCTTCGTGTTTGCGCGCCGCCCACACCAGCAATTCGTCGCCGGCAATCTTGCTCACCGCCACGGTGTTGGAGACGAAGACCATGGTCGTCGCGCGGTACTTGCCGATCAGCGCTTCCACCAGGTACAAACCCGGTTTCAGGTTGCCCAACGGGATATACACGTTGCCCGGCGCCACACTGACAAACTCACTGGAAGACCCCGCCAGGTTTACCCCCGCTGGCGGCTGAATCGGCTTGGCTTGCCACAGCGGATAACGGAACTGGCTGACCACCGGCAAACCCGGAATCAGTGCGAATTGCGGCTGTGCATCGTAGGGCGTTGGCGCGGCCATGGTGTCGCCCATCTTCAGTTCCGGCACTTGCTCGGTGACCTGTTTACGCGACTCGTAGGAAAACGCCCGCTGCATCACGCGCCGGGATTTGCGGTACCAGTTGTCCCACAGGTACGCCAACGTATTGGACAGCCCCTCACCCTTGAACTGGCCGTCACTCACCACGCGATGCAGGTTCTTTTGGCGCTTGAGGAAATCCAGCGGCTTGTCGATGCGATACACCCGAATGTCGGCGCCACCGTACGGTTCCATGCGATAACGCCGGTAGTCACGACCCGGCGCCTCGAGGCGCACCATCGCCTGTTCATCGCTGGCGAAACTGCTGTCGGCCAGCAGGAAAAAACTTTCGCCCGCCACCGGCGTGTAGCCGCTTGGCTCGACGGTGTCTTCGGCATTGACCGCCGAGAACGGCAGTATCAACACCAACAGCAGAGACAGAAAACGCAGCATGCGGGCACCGGTCATTGGGAGAGAAAATTCAGTCGATAGACGCCGATGAAGTTGGGGTTGGCTGCATCGGGTATCCATCGCGTGTCCTTCCATGTCATGAGTTGCTGCAGGCTTGCCGAACGCATGCCGTTGTCGGTGGGGGTGGTGGTGCCGGTGTGATAGGCGATGTAGCGGCCCATCCAGATCATCAGGTGCTGATCGTCGCCCTGATCGAAAAACATCAGGTCGCCAGGACGAGCTTGAGACACATCGCGACTGACCAGATGACTGTTGAACTGAATCAGTTTGATCGCGTTGACGTACGGCCCGACCTTGCCACCGCCCTGCTGCCATTGCTGGGCGAGACGACGCTGGGCATTGCTCAGTTGCAACTCCGGCGGCAGGTAGCGATTGGACAGGCCATTGCTGCGCAGCCATTTGTCGTCATGGATTTTCAGCGCTTCATTGGCGGCAAATCGCACCAGCCCGGCGCAGTCCTGCTGATACCAGCGTGGGCTTGGGCCCTGGCTCAGTTGCTCCTGGGCGATGCGCACAAACCAGGCGCGGAAGACCTGGGATTGCTGCGGATCGAGCGCGGGCGCTTCGATGGCCCGGGCGCCCGCACTCAGCAGCAAAGCGAGTAAACCAAGGCTGCGGATCAGTGCGCTCACAGGGCTTTCCATTCCAGCGGCAACCAGTGCCAATGGCCGTCGGGCTCACTGCCTTCGGGCAAGGTCAGCGCATATTTGCGGTAGCCGCCGAGCTGGCGCAGTTTCGGAATCAGGTAGGTCTGCGCGGCGTTGTAGAACACCGGTTCCATGTCTTGGGGCAGGCTGTCGAGGGTTTCCTGCTGTATCAATTGCGCCATGGATTCCGGGCCGAAGTACACCGGCATCAGCAGGTCTTTGGGCACCACATCGGCCATCGGCGGGAAGCGTTTGTCGAGGGTGCCGAGGGCCTTGTCGACCAGTTTGTCGTCGAGGGAAAACAGCAGTGTCGAACCGTGCCGCGCCAGGCTCACACGCATGAATGCCTTGCCGCTGATCGCCTCCGGATTCTCGGCGTCCTTGGCTTTGTACGGGCCGAAACTGGAACTGACTTGCCGCTGCCACTGATGGCTCTGCCCCTCCTGTTTCTCCACCACCGGGAAGACGCGCTCGGCGACATTGCCTTCATAGGCACCCACCATCGAGCCAAACAACGTGCCCAGATCGCCATCGAGCTTGCCGCCCTCCTCATCATTCAGACTGGCCACCAGCAACGGCGTATACAGCCGCGAATCGGCGTACCAGCACAGCCCCGCCGCGCCGGCCATGTGTTCGGTCAACGCTTGGGCAACACGGTCTTCGGCGCCGAGTTTCACCAGCAGCGGCTTTTGTTGTTCGGCGGCCAGCGGCAACGCTACGCAAGCGCTGGCGCCCATGGGCATGGCTTGCCAGATCGGTTTGAAATCGAAGTCCGGCTGATTGTCCAACTCGTCCATCGCGAGAAAGCTGTGCCAGCCCTTGTCGTCCATGTCGAAACGCAGGCCGGCGAAATTCGGAATGAAGCGCTGATACCCCATGGCCAACACACTGGCATTGACCGACAGGCGTTGCTTCACCTCCGGCGCACGGGGTGGCAGGCCGAAGGCTTCGGGGAACAATTTTTCGCCGTTGAGCAGCGCCGCGATGGATTGGGTCGAAACGCTCCCGGCGTCCTGTGAAGCGCCGCGTTGCGGGTCGTAGAGTTTCGCCGGATTGGACAACACCACCAGTTTGTCGCCATGGGAAGCGAACAGCAGCGCCTTGCTGGCGTTGTAAGTCAGTTGATAGAGCGCCACATCCTCGGCACCGACTTTCACGTCGGCGATTTTGCTCAATTGCGAATCATCCAGCGCCACTTTCGCCAGCGGTTCCAGGACCTTGGCCAGGCCACCGCGATCCATCACCAGCAGGAAATCCTTAAGCCGTCCATCCGTACCGCGCCACAACGCCACGTCTGCCGGTTGATCGAACAGTTGCTCGATCAGCGAATCCTGAAACTTCAGGTCATGCTCGTAAATGATCCGCCGCAGACTGCCGATCAACCCAAGGCGATCGGCGTGGGCTTGATAATAGAAAACGAAATCTTCGGTCAGGGTTTCCTTGAGAAACGGCACCGCCAACAGGTCCTTGGGCAACTGGCTCAAGGAATGGGTTTCGAGCAATCCATCGGGGCGGCTCATGCCGAGTTTTTCCGCCGCCAGTTGCGGTGCCGGCGCTTTGTTTTTTTGCATCAGCCAGCCCATGCCAGCGACCACGCCTGAGACCAGGCACAGCCCGACGACAATGGCTGGCCAACGGCGGGACGGTTTGACGGCCGGCGTTGCAGTGTTTTCGCTCATGTTCACAAAACCCAGTTCATCCGTGGAGCGGGATGTTTAGTAGTTGAAAGTCTTGACCAGCAGCAGGTCGCCGATTGCGCGCAGGGGCACGATGAACGTCTCGCGTTTTTCATCGACGGTATTTTCGTTGAGCACCAGATTGATCTGCGAAGTGATCACCTCGTTCTGGTTGCCGGCCTCATCGAAGTTATAGCCGCCGCTGCCGAAGTTGCCCCAATAGTTCACGTAAACCAGATAAGAGCCACGCAGCGGTGCGGTCATGGTGAACATTTCCGGACCCGGACCATCGACGCCGTCAGGGTCCAGGCCCCCGCCATTGGTCAACGCCGGGTGCGCCCAGAAGGCATGCTGGCCATCGGGCGTGACAATATGCAGGTCGAGTTCGGCTTTCGGATCGTCCCAACCCAGCACCACGCGAATCCGCGCCGGGGTGCGCAGATTGTTGGCCTCATAGAATTGAACACGCTTGAGTGACTGACCTTCGGCGCTGCGTACTTCGACGCTGTTGGAGCCGGCGCCAAACGCATAGGGCCGGGCAAAACGCCCTTGTTCGTCGGTGTAGAGATTCAGCGGATTACCGTTGACCGCCAAGGTGTGCGGCCCGCGCTGGGTGCCGAGGGCCTTGAGCCGGCCTTCGATCATCGTGCGATTACGCTGCACGCCCCGGTCAATGGGTGGCGTGGGATAGGCGACTTGCGGGTTTTCTGTGCGATCGAGCAACCCGTTGAAGCGCCATCCGCCCACAGGTTCCGATAACTCGGCATTCGGCGCAGCCAGAATCATGGGCGCGAAAACCACCCCGATCAGCAGCAAAAGAAATGAGCGCATGCGACGCCTCCTGCCATGCATGACGAAACCTTGCGCCTGATCCTGGACGCGTTATAGATGCCAATACTGCGTTTCGTCTGAAAGACCCGTGACTGTCGAGTCGTAGAGGGGGCGCAGGTTAGCCATTGGGACGTTTTTAAACAATCGGATGGATCTGAAATTGCGGTCGGAATCACGGTAACGGGTGGACGGTGAGCCGAATAGCGTTTCTATTCGGCTCATAATGCGAGCCGAATAATCCGTATCATCGGGGGCCACGAACTTTGAGGCACTCAAAATCAAGGCCTTCGAATCCCCCCTTCATTTGCCCACGCCCCCCCTATCTGCTAGTGTCGCGCCGGTTTAACGTCAACCGGAAATCGCCGCCATGGCCCGCAAAAAAGCTGCACTGGATTTCGAACAGTCCCTCGCCGACCTGCAAACGCTGGTGGAGCGTCTGGAGAATGGCGAATTGTCGCTGGAGGACTCGCTGGCCGCTTTCGAGCAGGGTATCGGTCTGACTCGCGATTGCCAGGCGGCGCTGGCCCAGGCCGAGCAAAAGGTTCAGGTGCTGCTTGAGCGTGATGGCGAGCTGGCCGAGGAACCCTTCGACGCGGATCAACCAGAATGATTGCAGCGTACTCGGCAAGCAGTCAGGCCCGCGTCAACACAGCGCTGGAAACCCTGT
The DNA here is from genome assembly GCF_034008315.1 of Pseudomonas sp. P8_241. Lineage (NCBI taxonomy): Bacteria > Pseudomonadati > Pseudomonadota > Gammaproteobacteria > Pseudomonadales > Pseudomonadaceae > Pseudomonas > Pseudomonas sp. P8_241. The sequence goes on from NZ_CP125377.1 coordinate 5,887,605, forward strand.
TCACCGCGCCGAGCCCGGAACTGGCGCGGCTGTACGAAGCCATGCGCTACAGCGTGATGAATGGCGGCAAACGCGTGCGCCCACTGCTGGCCTATGCCGCGTGCGAAGCACTGGGTGGCAAGCCCGAGCAAGCCAACGGCGCGGCCTGTGCCGTGGAACTGATCCATGCCTATTCGTTGGTGCATGATGATTTGCCGGCCATGGACGATGACGATCTGCGTCGCGGCCTGCCCACCACCCACAAGAAATTCGACGAAGCCTGCGCGATTCTCGCTGGCGACGGCTTGCAGAGTCTGGCCTTCAGCGCCCTGCTCGACCCGCGCCTGAGCACATTGGACGCTGTGATCCACCTGCAAATGGTCAGCGCCCTGGCACTGGCCGCAGGCCCGGCGGGCATGGTCGGTGGTCAGGCCATCGACCTTGGCTCGGTCGGTTTGAAGCTCGATCAAAAAGCCCTTGAATACATGCATCGGCACAAGACCGGCGCGCTGATCGAGGTCAGCGTCAAGCTCGGCGCCCTGGCCAGCGGCCGTGCCGAGAAAGACGAACTGCAAGCCCTGCAAACTTATGCGCAGGCCATTGGCCTGGCATTCCAGGTCCAGGACGACATTCTCGACGTCGAAAGCGATACCGCCACGCTTGGCAAACGCCAGGGCGCCGACATCGCGCGGGACAAACCGACCTACCCGGCCCTGCTCGGTCTCGAAGCCGCCAAGGCCTATGCCCTGGAACTGCGCGACCAGGCCCTGCAGGCGCTGCGACCGTTTGACGCGGCGGCCGAGCCGTTGCGCGATCTGGCCCGTTATATCGTCGATCGCCGCAGCTGACGGCGATTACGCCAAAAAAAACCAACGCGTGGGCAGGGGGCGATGCATCAGGTAAACTGCCGCATCTTTTATACCTATAACGATTCGCCTGATGCCCACGACGTTTCATGAGATTCCCCGCAAGCGCCCGACCACGCCCCTGCTCGACCGCGCGAATACGCCGGACGGCCTGCGCCGGTTAGGCGAAGCCGAGCTGGAAACCCTGGCCGATGAGTTGCGCCTGGAATTGCTCTACACGGTCGGCCAGACCGGTGGGCATTTCGGTGCCGGGCTGGGCGTGATCGAGCTGACCATCGCGTTGCATTACGTCTTCGACACCCCGGACGACCGGTTGGTGTGGGACGTGGGTCATCAGGCGTATCCGCACAAGATCCTCACCGGTCGCCGCGAGCGCATGGGCACCCTGCGCCAGAAGGACGGTATTGCCGCTTTCCCGCGCCGCTCAGAGAGCGAGTACGACACCTTTGGCGTTGGCCATTCCAGCACCTCGATCAGTGCAGCGCTGGGCATGGCGATTGCCGCCCGCCTGCAGAACAGCGATCGCAAGGCGATTGCCGTCATTGGTGACGGCGCGTTGACGGCCGGCATGGCGTTCGAGGCGCTGAACCATGCGCCGGAAGTGGACGCCAACATGCTGGTAATCCTCAACGACAACGACATGTCGATCTCGCGCAACGTCGGCGGCCTGTCGAATTATCTGGCGAAAATCCTTTCCAGCCGCACTTACGCGAGCATGCGTGAAGGCAGCAAGAAAGTCCTGTCGCGCCTGCCCGGCGCCTGGGAAATTGCCCGCCGCACTGAAGAATACGCAAAAGGCATGCTGGTCCCCGGCACGCTGTTTGAAGAGCTGGGCTGGAATTACATCGGCCCGATCGACGGCCATGACCTGCCGACCCTGATCGCCACCCTGCGTAACATGCGCGATCTGAAGGGCCCGCAGTTCCTGCACATCGTCACCAAGAAAGGCAAAGGCTTCGCTCCCGCGGAGGTCGACCCGATCGGTTACCACGCCATCACCAAACTCGAACCGCTGGACGCCCCGGCCGTCGCGCCGAAGAAGGCCAGCGGGCCGAAGTATTCCGGTGTGTTCGGTGAGTGGCTGTGCGACATGGCCGCTGCCGATCCGCGCCTGGTCGGGATCACCCCGGCGATGAAGGAAGGCTCGGACCTCGTGGCCTTCAGCGAGCGTTTCCCGCAGCGCTACTTCGATGTGGCGATTGCTGAACAACACGCCGTGACTCTCGCCGCCGGTATGGCCTGCGAAGGCGCGAAACCGGTGGTGGCGATCTACTCGACGTTCCTGCAACGCGGTTACGACCAGCTTGTTCACGATGTGGCGGTGCAGAACCTCGACGTGCTGTTCGCCATCGACCGTGCCGGTCTGGTGGGCGAAGACGGCCCGACTCACGCCGGCAGCTTTGACCTGTCTTATTTGCGCTGCATCCCCGGCATGCTGGTGATGACGCCGAGCGACGAAAACGAACTGCGCAAAATGCTCACCACCGGCCACCTCTACAACGGCCCGGCGGCGGTGCGCTACCCGCGCGGCAATGGCCCTAATGCGACGATCGAAAAAGATCTCGAACCGATTGAAATCGGCAAGGGTGTGATTCGTCGTCAGGGCAGCAAGGTCGCCTTGCTGGTATTCGGCGTGCAATTGGCCGAGGCGCTGAAAGTCGCCGAGAAGCTGGAGGCGACCGTCGTCGACATGCGCTTCGTCAAGCCGCTGGATGAAGCGCTGGTTCGCGAAATCGCCGGCAGTCATGAACTGCTGGTGACTATCGAAGAAAACGCAATCATGGGCGGCGCCGGAGGCGCGGTCAGCGAATTCCTCGCTCGCGAGAACATCCTCAAGTCGATGCTGCACCTGGGCTTGCCGGACATCTACGTCGAACACGCCAAACCTGCGCAGATGCTGGCCGAATGCGGTTTGGATGAGGCCGGGATCGAAGCGTCCATTCGCGAACGCCTGCAACTGCTGAACCTCTAAACAGCTAACCCTGTGTAGGAGCTGCCGAAGGCTGCGATCTTTTGATCCTGGCTTTCGGCAGCGCCAAATCTGAAAAATCAAAATCAAAAGATCGCAGCCTTCGGCAGCTCCTACAGGGGCGTTGTGTCGCATCTGAAATCCCGGATCCTCCATGAAACTCTCTCCCCTCGCCCTGACGCTGACCCTGTTGCCAGCCGGCCCACTGCTGGCCGACACCTTCGAACGCGATCAAGCCCTGAAATTGCCCGACGTGCTGATCAGCGCCAACCGCCAGGTCGAGGCGCGCAATGACAGCAGCGCCGCCAACACTGTATTCACCCGCGAAGACATCGACCGCCTGCAACCCGACAGCGTCACTGATCTGCTGCGTCGTGTGCCCGGTGTTCAGGTCGCACAGACCGGTGGGCGCGGCAGCCTGCCGGGGGTCTACATCCGTGGCACTCAATCGGCGCAGAGTCTGGTGCTGGTGGATGGCCAACGCATCGGCAGCTCAACCTCCGGCGACAGCAACCTGCAACACATCAACATCGAACAGGTCGAGCGCGTTGAAGTGTTGCGCGGCTCCCGTTCGGTGATTTATGGCAGCGATGCAATTGGCGGGGTAATCCAGATTTTCACCCGCCGTGGCGGCGAACCAGGATTGCGGCCGCAACTGCATGTCGGCTTTGGTAGCAATCAGACCTGGGAACGCAGTCTCGGGCTGTCCGGTGGCGATGAGCAAACCCGCTTCAATCTCGGCGCCAGCCTCGATGAAACCGCCGGGATTGATCGCACTCACCAGTCATATCCCAGTGACGGTGATCACGATGCCTACCGCAACAAGTCGCTCAGCCTGAGTCTGAGCCACGCGCTCAGCGACGACATCGAGATCGGTGCCAACCTGCTGGATAACCGCGGCAAGAGCGAATACGACAACCCGTTCGGGCGCTTCGACCTGAACACCTTCGGTCAGCAGCAGCCCTACAACGAATTCGATGTGAGCAGTGTCAGCAGCTATGCCGACGCCCGGATCAACGAGGTGTGGAAATCCCGCGTTGAATTCGGCCACAGTGAAAACAGCGAGAAAACCTTCGACAAGCTCAGCGATGAGCGCAGCGTGTTCAACACCTATCGCGACTCGGTGAACTGGCAAAACGACCTGACACTCACTGAGCGCAACAGCCTGATGATTGGCGGCGACTGGTACGAAGACCGGGTCAACAGCAGCACCGCGTTCGATGAAGACAGCCGCTGGAACCGTGCCGCGTTTATCCAGCATCGTTATCAGGCCGACAGTTTTGCCACCGAACTGGGCTTGCGTCATGACGACAACCAGCAGTTTGGCAGCCAGAACACCTGGAGCGGTACCCTCACCCTGCCGCTGAACCCTGACAATGAAATGTTGCTGACCTACAGCGAAGGTTTTCGCGCACCGACCTTTAATGATCTGTATTACCCGGACTTCAGCAACCCGGATTTAAAGCCCGAGACGTCGAAAAGCTATGAACTGCAATGGCGAAGCCAACTGACCGAGAGCAGTAGACTGGAGGCTTCGCTCTACCGGACGGACCTTGAAGACGCGATCATTTTCGGCAGCAACTCGCGACCGGAAAACGTTGCTTCGGCGCGGATCAACGGTTTCGAAGCGGCGTTGAAACAGGAGCTGTTCGGCTGGCAGAGCAACCTTGGCGTGGCGATCATCGACCCACGGGACCGCGACACCGGCCATACCTTGGCCCGCCGCGCACGACGCACGCTAAGCCTGGACCTGGATCGACAGTTCGATCGTCTCGGGCTCGGCGCCAGTTGGCAGGCGGTCAGCAGCAGCTACGACGACTTGAACAATCAACAGCCGTTGGGTGGTTACGCGTTGCTGGGGTTGCGCAGCAGTTGGGCACTCAACCGTGAAATTCAGTTGGAGCTAAAGGTGGATAACTTGCTGGACAAGGGCTACAGCCGGGCGATGTACAGCCATGAAGGCAGTCAGTATGGGTATCGCGAAGAAGGTCGGGCGTGGATGTTCGGGGTGACGTGGACACCGGAAATACAGTTGTAGGAGGTAGCGCGTAGGTACGCCGCAACTCAGCGCTCAGGATCGATAAGTTGACACAGCTTTGCAGTCGCCTCGACCATCTGCCCACTCGGCCGCTCCAGGCCTTTGTCTGTCACTAAGCGCAATTGCTGCTGCTTGACCGCCGCCACCTGCGGCCACGCTTTCCACGCCTCGAGCTGCGCCTGATCACTGGCCAGAATCACCTCGGGATTGCGCTGAAGCACGGCCTCTACGCTGACTTGCGGTGCTGGCAGCGGCAGGTCGGCAAACACGTTCTTCGCCCCGCAGACTTCCAGCGCATCGCTGATGATCTGACCTCCCCCCACCGTGTACAGCGGCTTGTCCCAGACCTGATAGAACACGCGTAACGGCTGCTCTCGTCGATAGCGTTGACGCAGTTCATCCAGCCGCTGGCGCAACTGGGTGGACAAGGCAGCCCCACGCTCAGGCCGACCCAGCTGAGTTGCAATCGCCTCGATCTGCACGGTCAGTTGAACCACGCTATGGGGTTCGGCGACGAAAGTCGGGATGTTCAGACGCTTGAGCTGGGCACGCTGGGCCGGGCCGACGCTGCCGGGCCAGAGCAACAGCAAATCAGGTTTCAGGCTGAGCAAACGCTCCATGTCCAGCTGACCGTAACGACCCACTGAGGGCAAGTCCTTGAGTTCGGCAGGACGTTCGCCCGCATCCAGGACACCGACCAGAAGGTCTGCCGAATCCAGTTCAACGACAATTTCAGACAGGGAAGGCGCAAGGCTGACAACGCGCTCGACAGCCGCTGCCGGACCGCTGATGGCCAGCAGCAAAACTGCCAGCCAGACAGGACGCATCAACCGAGTTGACGCGGAATACGATAGAGGTAGAACAGCACGGCGGTCGACAGCGCCAGCAGCATCAGTGGCACCGCCTCGAGACCGACGAACACCGCCAGCGCACCGATCCATGCCGGAAGGCCGGCGGCGAGAAAGGCTGTGCGGCGCTTGGCGGCCAGGCTGATCCATGCGGCGGGCTCTTCAGGGGAGTCGAGAGCTTTCTGAGTGGCGATCAGCGCGTGTTTGTAGGCACCGAAAAATTTCAGGCTGACAAACATCGAGGCCACGCCAGCGATGAACAGCGGCATCGCCAGCACCGGCAGGATCGCCTCGCTCTGGCCAAACACCGCATTGATCACAAAGAGAGGCAACAAGGCCATCGCCAGGTATTGCCACCAGCTGACTGACAGTCGCCGCCGTACCTGACCGCGGGTCACGCCCGGTCTACCTCGCCCTGATGTTCATTGCCCATCATGTGGTCGAGTTTGCTGGCCTTGGTCGCCAGGTAGAGGCGGTTGTGCGGATTGTGACCGGTGTGCAGCGGCACCCGCTCGGCAACCACGATTCCCATGTCGGTCAAGGCTTTGACCTTGCGCGGGTTGTTGGTCATCAGGCGCAGGGATTTCACGCCCAGATGCTCCAGCATCGGCAGGCACATGGCGTAGTCACGCTGATCAGCGGCAAAACCCAGACGCTCGTTGGCCTCAACGGTGTCGGCACCGCCGTCTTGCAATTCATAGGCACGGATCTTGTTCAGCAGGCCAATGCCACGGCCTTCCTGACGCAAGTAGAGCAATACGCCACGACCCTCACGGGCGATAGCCTGCAAGGCGGCCTCCAGTTGCGAGCCGCAGTCGCAACGCTGGCTGAACAAGGCATCGCCCGTCAGGCATTCGGAGTGCAACCGGCCGAGTACCGGGGCACCGTCGTCGAACTCACCCAGGCTCAATACGACGTGCTCCCGGCCGGTGGCTTCATCGAGAAAGCCGTGCATGGTGAATTGCGCAAAAGGCGTTGGCAGCTTGGAAGCGGCGACAAAAACGACAGGCACCGGTGTGCTCCTGATCTAAAGAATCTGAAGTTCGCATAAAGCGGGCATTGTAACAGCAGGATCCGGAGGACGCTTAGGCTGAATTATCGGCGATAACCATCAAAAAGTTTGATATCTATAGATCTGCCATCAAGGTAGGAGCTGCCGAAGGCTGCGATCTTTAGATCCTAAAGCGTCAAGATCAAAAGATCGCAGCCTTCGGCAGCTCCTACATTTAATGGTCGTCAAACGGATACGGCTGCTTCCAGCGCTCAAAGATCGGTTTGAGTTCGCCGTTTTTCACCAGTTGCTCCATGCGCTGATCGAACAACGCCATCAGCGTGCGGGCTTTGTCGGTCTTGGCAAAACACAGATACAGCGGCAACTCGGCGATATGGGTACGGCGCAACTGCGACGGATCCTTGGCCCGATTGAGAACGAAATCGACCTCGGTCAGGGCATCGATATAAAAGTCCGCGCGATTGTGAGTCAGCATCGACACGATACCGGTGCGCCGGATCACTTCGTCATAGCGGTGCACGTTGGGCAGGTAATCCTGAAAATCGTAACCGCGGACCCAGGCCAGCCGATAATTGCCCAGGGTTTCAGGGGTTGGCACCGGGCTGCTCGCCAATCCCAAGGCATAGATATGATCGGTGTCGAAATTCCAGCGGGGATAAAGCACGCCTTTGGATTCGTTGCCATAAGAGCCGACGCAGGCATCGACCTCACCACGCTCGGCCAGGCCCATTGAACGTACATAGGGCTCGGAACGAATGTCCACTTTGACACCCGCCGGTTCGAAGACATGCCGCAGCACGTCCCAACCCAATCCATGGCCATCGGCAGCGGTGTAGTCTTCCCAATCTTCGCTGGCCAGGTGAATTACGGACGGCGTCGTCTCAGCCTCTCCCGCTTGAGCGAGTGAGCAAAAAAAGGCGAATACCATCACCACCAACCTGTGTCGAGCCATCCCTAGTTCTCCCACTTGACGCCTGATGACCTGCCCAGGTCAGGCGAATATCCATACCAACCCTTGCATCGCCAGCCAGGCAAACACCCCGGCCAATACATCATCGAGCATGATCCCTACGCCACCGTGCACATGCCGGTCAATCCAGCGAATCGGCCACGGCTTGAGAATATCGAAGAAGCGGAACATCAGAAAACCCGCGAGTAACCACTGCCAACCTTCCGGCACCAGCCACAGGGTAATCCACATCCCGACCATTTCGTCCCAGACGATGCCTTCGTGGTCGTGTACGCGTAAATCATCGGCCACCTTGCCGCACAGCCAGAAGCCGAACAGCATGGTGATGCCCAGCATTAGCCAGTAACCCCAATCCGGTAGCATCTGCCATACCGGTATAAAGGGTAGCGCAACTAACGAGCCCCAAGTGCCCGGCGCTTTTGGCAAGGTGCCTGAGCCGAAGCCGAACGCGAGGAAATGCCAAGGATTGCGCCAGACCGACGGCGGTACGAACTCTGCCGGAACCTGTTTGGGGTGATCTGTCACGGTGACTCCCGAAAATGTTGATAGCCCCGGATTTGCGGGGTGATGTCTTGCCCGTCGGCATCCAGCAACGTCACGCCCTGCCCCGTCACTACCCGCCCGATCACATGGATCGGCCAGCCATCGGCAAGCAAACCGGGTAACTCGACGGACGGTAGGGTGAAGGCCAGTACGTAATCGTCACCGCCGCTCAGGGCCGCCACTTGTGCGTCAAAGAAACCGACAAATGCGACCAGGGCCTGCGACAGTGGCAAGCGGTCCCGCTCGATGCGGATACCAACCTTCGAGGCCAGCGCGATATGCCCGCAATCCGCGAGCAGGCCGTCAGAGATATCCATTGCCGACGTGGCCTTGCCGCGTAAAGCCTGTCCCAAACCGAGCTGCGGTTGCGGCGACCAGTAATGCGCTAGCAACGGCTCGGCGATGTCAGGCCTGGCTGTGCGCTGACCGAGCACCAAGGGCAACGCACCGGCGGCGTTGCCCAGATTACCGCCCACGCACAGCAGATCGCCCGGTTGCGCACCGCTGCGTGTCAACGCCAACCCACCCGGCACACGACCGAACACCGTCATGGTCAGGCTCAACGGCCCACGGGTGGTATCACCACCGACCAATGCCACACCACAACTTTGCGCCATTTGATTCAAACCACGGGCATAGGCTTGCAGCCATTCGGCTGTCACCGTCGGCAAGGTCAGGGCAAGGGTAAAGGCAATGGGCGTGGCGCCCATGGCGGCCAGGTCGCTGACCGCGACGGCCAGCGAGCGCTGACCGAGCAAAAACGGATCGCAGGGGTCGGCGAAATGCACACCGGCTACCAGCGTATCGGTAGAAATCGCCAACTGTTCCCCCGGGGGAACAGCCAGCAAGGCGCAGTCATCGCCGATCCCGAGGGCAACGCCCTCGCCGCCCTGCGCACAAGGCGCGGCGGCGAAAAAATGGCGGATCAGCTCAAACTCACCCATCGCAGATCCAAGCGCTGGTTAGCGCTTGAACGCCTTGACTTCAGCTTCACGCAGACGCGGGGCCAGCTTGTCGAGCACACCGTTGACGAACTTGTGGCCGTCGGTGGAACCGAAGACCTTGGCCAGTTCGATACCTTCGTTGATCACAACGCGGTACGGCACATCGACGCGCTTGAGCAGTTCCCAGGTCGACAGGCGCAGAACCGCCAGCTCAACCGGATCCAGCTCTTCGATGGTCAAATCGAGGCAAGGCGTGAGTGCGGTGTCGATTTCGGTCTTGAACTGCGGAACCCCATGCAGGATCTCGCGGAAGTACGCGCCATCGACATCACTGAAATCGTTATCGACCCGAAACTGCGCTTCGATCTCGTTCAACGACTGCTTGGCCATGTGCCATTGGTACAGCGCCTGAGTCGCGAGCTGACGAGCTTCGCGACGCTTGACGCTTTTCGATGGCTTGCCGGCATCCGCAGGCTTTGGATCGCGCGGGTTGAAACGATCGCTTTCGTCGCTAATCACTTGGCCTCCAACTGCGCCAGCAGGCTGACCATTTCCAGAGCGGACAGGGCAGCTTCAGCACCTTTGTTACCGGCCTTGGTGCCGGAACGTTCAATGGCTTGTTCGATGGAATCAACGGTCAGGACGCCGAAAGCGACCGGGACGCCGAATTCCATGGACACCTGGGCCAGGCCCTTGGTGCACTCGCCAGCCACGTATTCGAAGTGCGGAGTGCCGCCACGAATGACCGCGCCCAGGGCGATGATTGCCGCGAACTCGCCTTTCTGAGCGACTTTCTGCGCAACCAGCGGGATTTCGAAGGCGCCAGGTGCGCGGATGATAGTGATGTCGCTTTCGCTCACGCCGTGGCGAACCAGGGCATCAACAGCACCGCTGACCAGGCTTTCAACAACGAAGCTGTTGAAACGGCCCACTACCAAAGCGTAGCGGCCTTTAGGGGCGATGAAGGTACCTTCGATGGTCTTCAGGGTCATTCGTTAGATCTCTTAAAGAGCCGGGACGCGTCTCGTACGCATCCCTCAGTGATATTTGAACCGCGAATTCAAGGCCGCAAACAACCGGTCATTATTCGGAGGGCACGTATTCTACAACTTCCAGATCGAAACCGGATATCGCATTAAATTTCATCGGTGCCGACATCAGGCGCATTTTGCGCACGCCCAAGTCACGCAGGATCTGCGAGCCGGCTCCCACGGTGCTGTAGGTGGTCGGTTTTTTCACCGCTTGCTGGTCGGCAGTTTCGCGGATGTGCGCAAGCAATACGTCGCCATCGAGCGGATGACCGAGCAACAGCACCACACCGCTGCCAGCCTCGGCAACCTTGGCCATGGCGGCGCGCAGGCTCCAGCGGCCCGGTTGTTTGACCATCAACAGGTCGCGCAGCGGGTCCATGTTGTGCACGCGAACCAGGGTCGGTTCTTCGGCGCAGACATTGCCCAGGGTCAGTGCCATGTGCACATCGCCCTCTACCGAATCACGATAGGTCACCAGGTTGAATTGGCCCAGTTCGCTGTCCAGTGGCTGCTCGGCAATCCGCTGAACGGTACGTTCGTGGATCATCCGGTAGTGAATCAGGTCGGCGATGGTGCCGATCTTGATGTTGTGCTCGGCAGCAAAAGCTTCCAGTTCTGCCCGACGGGACATTGTGCCGTCGTCGTTCATCACTTCGCAGATCACGCCGCTCGGCTCGAAACCGGCCATGCGCGCCAGGTCGCAGGCCGCTTCGGTGTGGCCAGCGCGGGCCAGCGTACCGCCAGCCTGGGCCATCAACGGGAAGATGTGGCCAGGGCTGACGATATCATCAGCCTTGGCATCACGGGCGGCGGCCGCTTGCACGGTGCGTGCGCGGTCGGCGGCGGAGATGCCGGTGGTCACGCCGGTGGCCGCTTCGATGGACACGGTGAACTTGGTACCGAAACCCGAACCGTTGCGCGGCGCCATCAATGGCAACTTGAGCAGTTCGCAGCGCTCGCGGCTCATCGGCATGCAGATCAGGCCACGGGCGTGCTTGGCCATGAAGTTGATGTGCTCGGGCTGGCAGCACTCGGCGGCCATGATCAGGTCGCCTTCGTTCTCGCGATCTTCGTCATCCATGAGGATGACCATCTTGCCTTGGCGGATGTCTTCAACCAGTTCTTCGATGCTATTGAGCGCCACAAGGCACCCCCTTGGGTCAGGATTTTAGGTAGCCGTTGGCGGCCAAAAAGCTTTCAGTGATGTTACCGGAGGTCGGCTCTGCGGCTTTGTCTCCCAGCAGCAAGCGCTCCAGGTAACGAGCCAGCAAGTCCACTTCCAGGTTCACCCGGCGACCCGGCTGGTACGACGCCATGATGGTTTCGCTCAGGGTGTGGGGAATGATGGTCAGCAGGAACTCGGCGCCATCGACTGCGTTCACGGTCAGGCTGGTGCCGTCGACGGTGATCGAGCCTTTATGGGCGATGTACTTGGCCAGGTCCTTCGGCGCGCGGATGCGGAATTCCACAGCCCGCGCGTTCTCGGTACGGGCAACCACTTCGCCCACGCCGTCGACGTGACCACTGACCAGATGCCCGCCGAGGCGAGTGGTCGGGGTCAGGGCTTTTTCCAGATTGACCGGGCTACCGCTTTTCAGGTCGTTCATGGCGGTGCAGTCGAGGGTTTCGCGACTGACGTCGGCCGCAAAGCCATTGCCCGGAAGTTCGACAGCAGTCAGGCACACGCCGTTGACCGCGATGCTGTCGCCCAGTTTGACGTCGCTCAGGTCGAGCTTGCCGGTTTCGACGTGAACCCGCACATCACCGCCCTTTGGGGTCAGTGCACGGATACTGCCGATGGATTCGATGATGCCGGTGAACATGGGGTTCTCCTCGAGAACAAAGCCAGCGCTAAAGCGATGGCCGGGAATTATACGCTCGCGGTTGACAAAGGAATGGCGATGACTCGCCAGTCATCGCCCACTGCGCGAATTTCAGTAATTTTGAGCTCGGGCGCATCCTTCATCTGGGCGAGCGGCCAGTCCAGCAACGGTCGTGCAGAAGAGCCCATGAACTTGCCGGCGATGAAGATCTGGAACTCGTCCACCAGACCGAGTTGGGCAAAGGCGCCCGCCAACCGCGGGCCGGCCTCGACCAACACTTCATTGACGTCACGATTGGCAAGCTCGACCAGCAGCTGTCGCAAATCGACCTGACCATCGTAGCCGGGCACGATCAGGCATTCCGGGCCGTTTGCATACTGCTCTTCCACCGCTACGCAGGTGGCAACCAGCGCTGGGCCAGCCTTGAAGAACGGCGCATCCAGCGGCACGCGCAAACGCCCGTCGACCAACACACGAAGCGGCGGTCGACTCATGGCCAATGCTGTTTGTTCGGCATCCAGACCGAGCTCTTCGGCGCGTACGGTCAAACGGGCGTGGTCCGCCAATACCGTGTCGGCACCGGTCAGCACCACGCTGGCCTGGGCGCGCAGGCGCTGAACCGCCGAACGCGCCGCCGGGCCGGTGATCCATTGGCTTTCGCCGCTTTCCATCGCAGTGCGGCCGTCGAGACTCATCGCCAGTTTGACCCGCACGAACGGCAAGCCGTGTTCCATGCGTTTCAGGAAGCCCTGATTGAGCTTGCGCGCTTCACTTTCCAGCACGCCGCTTTCGGTGGCGATACCGACCTGCTCCAGGCGTTGCAGACCACGACCGGCGACTTCCGGGTTCGGGTCCTGCATGGCCGCGACCACCCGCGCCACGCCGGCATTGACCAGCGCATCGGCGCAGGGTGGCGTGCGGCCGTGGTGGCTGCACGGTTCCAGCGTCACGTATGCGGTGGCGCCTCGAGCCTGCTCGCCCGCCGCGCGCAGGGCGTGGACTTCGGCGTGGGGCTCACCGGCACGGACATGCCAGCCTTCGCCAACAATCTGCCCGTCACGCACGATCACGCAGCCAACCCGAGGATTGGGGTGCGTCGTGTAGTGACCCTTGCGCGCCAGTTCCAGGGCGCGGGCCATGAAATGCGCGTCGAGGATGGCTTGTTCGGTAGGCGTGCTCATTCTTTCACCGGCTCACGGGCCAGGCGATCGATCTCTTCGCGGAACTCGTTGAGGTCCTGGAAGCGGCGATACACCGAAGCGAAGCGGATATAGGCGACTTCGTCGAGTTTTTGCAGCTCGGCCATCACCAGTTCACCGACCACGAGGGATTTGACCTCGCGTTCGCCGGTGGCGCGCAGTTTGTGTTTGATGTGCACCAGCGACGATTCGAGGCGCTCGACACTCACCGGGCGCTTCTCCAGCGCCCGCTGCATACCGGCGCGCAGTTTTTCTTCGTCGAACGGCTGGCGACTTCCGTCGGTTTTGATCAGGCGCGGCAACACCAGTTCAGCCGTCTCGAACGTCGTGAAACGCTCGCCGCAGGCCAGGCATTCACGCCGGCGGCGAACCTGTTCGCCCTCGGCGACCAGACGCGAGTCGATGACCTTGGTGTCGTTGGCACCGCAGAAGGGACAGTGCATGGTGGCAGGCAACAAAAAAAGGGAGGGCCATGGTAGCGCATCCCTGTGGCAAGACAAGCCATAGGGTTTGCGGTATACAGACGGGATGATCACTTGATCCATGGATTTCATCTTTCCGGAGCCGCCAATGTCGTTACGTCCGCTCGTTTTGCTCAGTCTTTTCGGCCTGTTGGTGGCCTGCAGCAGCGATTCACCCCAGCCCCAGCCGCCGACACCCGGTCCCGCACCGCAGCAAGCGCAGAAAAAAGCTCGGGAAGCGGCTGAACTCGGCCCGCTGCCGGCGTATCAGCGTGAATTGAGCGGCACCCTGCAAGGTGTACCGGCCGGCGCCGAAGTCGAACTCGCACTGCTGGTGATCGATGACAAGGATCGGCCACAACAATTGCTCGCCAGCTCCAGCCTGATCGGCACCAATCAGGCCTTGCCGTTTCGCCTGCGCTTCAATCCTGAATCCTTTCCGACCGGTGCCCGCGTTGAATTGCGTGGCCGCGCCAGTCAGTCCGGGCAACTGATCCTGCATCTGCCGTCGCGAACGATCACGCAGCCGACGACCCAGGCCGTGGGCCAATTGCAGTTCGTCAAAGCCCCATGAGTGCACCGCCAGACCTGCAACAGGCCTTGAGTGAACTGTTGGGCGATGCGCAACTGGTGGCGTGCGGGCTGCCGGGAACCGAGCTGAAGTTGTGGCTGATCGACGGCGACAACATGGACCGTGCCTTTAGCCCGGAAGAAACCCGGCGCATCCTGCATGAGCCGCCGTACTGGAGTTTCTGCTGGGCCAGTGGTCTGGCCGTAGCCCGCTATCTCGCCGAAAACCCGCATTGGGTCAAAGGCAAGCGAGTGCTGGATTTTGGCGCCGGTTCTGGCGTGGCAGGTATTGCTGCGGTCAAGGCCGGGGCGCTCGAAGTCGTGGCTTGCGACCTTGATCCGCTGGCGATTGCCGCCTGTCGGGCCAATGCCGAGCTCAATGACGTGCAGCTCAATTACTCCACGGATTTTTTCGCCGAGGACGATCGCTTCGATCTGATTCTGGTGGCGGACGTGTTGTACGACCGGGCGAACCTGCCGCTGCTCGATGAGTTTCTCAGTCGCGGGCGCGAAGCCCTGGTGGCGGATTCGCGGGTCAGGGATTTTCGCCATCCGTTGTACCGGCGCATTGAAATGCTCGAAGCCATGACTTTGCCGGATCTGGCCGAGCCGGAAGAGTTCCGGCATGTGAGCCTGTATCACGCACGACGTATTTGAAACCGTTGAAAGATCGCAGCCTTCGGCAGCTCCTGCAGGGGGAATGCGGTTTAGCCGTAGGAGCTGCCGAAGGCTGCGATCTTTTACGCCAGCCCTTATAGTGAGCACATTCACGCTTTTACGAGATTGCCCATGAGTCAGGAAACGCCGTACATCTTTGACGCCACGACTGCCGATTTCGACCAGTCAGTGATCGAGAACTCCTTTCACAAACCGGTGCTGGTGGATTTCTGGGCCGAATGGTGCGCGCCGTGCAAAGTGCTGATGCCACTGCTTCAGACCATCGCCGAGAGCTATCAGGGTGAGTTGCTGCTGGCCAAGGTCAACTGCGACCTGGAGCAAGACATCGTTGCCCGCTTCGGCATTCGCAGCCTGCCGACCGTGGTGCTGTTCAAGGATGGCCAGCCGGTAGACGGTTTTGCCGGTGCTCAGCCGGAATCGGCCGTGCGCGCCTTGCTCGAACCCCACGTACAGATGCCCCCGCCAGCCGCCGCCGACCCGCTCGAGCAGGCTCAGGCGTTGTTTGATGACAGCCGCTTCGCCGATGCCGAAGCCATCCTCAAAGTGCTGTTGGGCGAGGACAACACCAACGCCAGGGCGCTTATCCTCTACGCCCGCTGCCTGACCGAACGCGGTGAATTGGGCGAAGCTCAAGCCGTGCTGGATGCCGTCAAAAGCGACGAACACAAAGCCGCACTGGCCGGCGCCAAGGCGCAGATCAAGTTCCTCGGCCTGGCCCGGGACCTGCCGGACGCCGCTGACCTGAAAGCTCGCCTGGCGAAAAACCCCCTGGACGATGAAGCGGTTTATCAACTGGCGATCCAGCAGCTGGCCCGTCAGCAATACGACGCCGCGCTGGATGCTTTGCTGAAATTGTTCATCCGCAACCGCAGCTACAGCGAAGGCTTGCCGCACAAGACCTTGCTGCAAGTGTTCGACCTGCTGGGCAGCGATCATCCGTTGGTGAGCACGTACCGTCGCAAACTGTTTGCTGCGCTTTATTAAAAGTCCAAAGATCGCAGCCTGCGGCAGCTCCTACAGAGGAATGTAAACCCTGTAGGAGCTGCCGCAGGCTGCGATGTTTTGCGGTTTATTCGATCCAACTGTAAAGCGGCGTGTCCCCACCACTCACCACTTTGACTTGCGGACTGTGGCGCAAACGCACCAACAGTCGCTTGCCTGCCGCCGCGCTGCCGGCCAGCCCTTCGAGCTGATCAAGCAGCTGCGGCCCGCTCAATTGCCCGGCCTTGCGCAACAAGTCCTTGGCAACCTGCCACAGTGCCTCGTCCTGATTCAGCGGTTTCGCCGCAGGCGTGCTGACGGCGGTTTTCTCCACCTGCAACTGCGCACCCAGCCGTGCCCAGTCGCTGTCATCCATTTCCAGGGTCAAATCCACCGGCCATTCGCCGATGCTTCCGCGAATTCGCAACATAACTCCGCTCCCGCACATTTCTTCGCTTGCATGCTCCCATGGGACTTGTGCAACGCCAAGCAGACAGTCAAACTCTCTGCACTTACGTTATAAGATCACATAACATTTTATTCATTTTACTGTTTGGAGACTCGCCATGCGCCGCCTGCTTCTCGCCTTGCCGTTTGCCTTGCTGCCGCTGGCTGGCGCCCACGCCGCTGATGAACATGACCATGAGCACGGCAGCCTCGGCGCCCACGAGCATGGCGTCGGTCGCTTGAACGCGGCACTGGATGGGCAAACGCTGCAACTGGAACTGGAAAGCCCGGCGATGAACCTGGTGGGCTTCGAACACGCCGCCACCAGCGATGCCGATAAAGCCAAAGTCGCGACCGTACGTGCTCAGCTTGAATCACCATTGGCGCTGTTCAACTTGCCGAAAGCCGCTGGGTGCGTGGTGGAAAATCAGGCACTGGAAAGCCCATTGTTCGGCGACAAACCAGATGCCGACGAGGATCACGATGAAGGCGAACATCACCACGACCACAGCGAAATCCACGCCCGTTACCAACTCACCTGCGCTACGCCCGACGCACTGAAGACCCTGGATCTGGCGAACATTTTCAACACGTTCCCGGCCACCCAAAAAATTCAGGTACAACTGATCGGCCCGAGCGGGCAGCAAGGGGTTGATGTGGCGGCCAAAGCGGCTGCTCTCAAATTCTAAACTCACCGAAGATCGCCCTGTAGGAGCTGCGGCGTGAAACGAGGCTGCGATCTTTTGACCTTCAAAGATCAAAAGATCAAAAGATCGCAGCCTGCGGCAGCTCCTACACAGGTCAATCAACACCCATGAAATCGGCTAAATGACCCAACCACTCATCGAACTGTCCGACCTGGGCTTCA
Organism: Pseudomonas sp. P8_241; assembly: GCF_034008315.1. Classification (NCBI taxonomy): domain Bacteria; kingdom Pseudomonadati; phylum Pseudomonadota; class Gammaproteobacteria; order Pseudomonadales; family Pseudomonadaceae; genus Pseudomonas; species Pseudomonas sp. P8_241. The sequence continues at coordinate 5,904,832 of NZ_CP125377.1, forward strand.
GCTGGCCCGGTCACCCGCCACTGCTGGACATTCCGGTCTTTGTCCTGGAGCGCGGGGAAACCCTGTTCCTCAAAGGCCCCAGCGGCAGTGGCAAGACCACCCTGCTCGGGCTGCTCGGCGGCGTGCAAAAGCCTGATCACGGCAGTATCCGCCTGCTCGGCCAGGAACTGACGCAACTCTCGGCCGGCGCTCGCGATCACTTTCGCGTCGATCACACCGGCTACATCTTCCAGCAGTTCAACCTGCTGCCGTTTCTGTCGGTGCGCGAGAATGTCGAGCTGCCCTGCCACTTCTCGAAACTGCGTGCCGAGCGGGCCAGACAGCGTCACGGCAGTGTCGATAAAGCGGCGGCCACCCTGCTCGCCCACTTGGGCTTGAAGGATGAAAACATCCTCGGTCGGCGCGCCGATTCGTTGTCCATCGGCCAGCAACAACGGGTCGCCGCCGCACGGGCATTGATCGGACAGCCCGAGCTGGTGATTGCCGATGAGCCAACCTCGGCGCTGGATTACGACGCCCGCGAGAACTTCATTCGCCTGCTGTTCGCCGAGTGCCGCGAGGCTGGCTCGAGCCTGTTGTTCGTCAGCCATGACCAGAGCCTGGCACCGCTGTTCGACCGCAACCTGTCGCTGGCCGAACTCAATCGCGCCGCCACCCCGTCCGAGGTCTGAGATGTATTTGTTCCGTCTAGCCATGGCCAGCCTGGCTAACCGCCGCTTCACTGCGATCCTCACCGCGTTCGCCATTGCCTTGTCGGTGTGCCTGCTGCTGGCCGTCGAGCGTGTGCGCACCGAGGCCAAAGCCAGTTTCGCCAACACCATCAGCGGCACCGACCTGATCGTTGGCGCCCGTTCGGGCTCGGTGAATCTGCTGCTGTATTCGGTGTTCCGCATCGGCAACGCCACCAACAACATCCGTTGGGACAGCTTCGAGCATTTCGCCAACAACCCGAAAGTGAAATGGGCGATCCCGATGTCCCTCGGCGATTCCCATCGCGGTTATCGGGTGATGGGCACCACCGAAGCCTACTTCGAGCATTACCAGTACGGCCGCCAGCAGCACCTGCAACTGAGCGATGGCCGGGCCTTCCAAACCGATCCGTTCGAAGTGGTGCTTGGCGCCGAAGTGGCCGAAGCGCTGCATTACAAACCGGGCGACAAACTGGTGCTGGCCCACGGCGTGGCAGCGATCAGCCTGGTCAAGCACGACGACAAGCCATTCACCGTGGTCGGCATTCTCAAGCGCACCGGCACGCCGGTCGACCGCACGTTGCACATCAGCCTCGGCGGCATGGAAGCGATCCACATCGACTGGCACAACGGCGTGCCGGCCCGGGGCGAGGGTCGCGTCACGGCTGATCAAGCGCGCAACATGGACCTGAAACCGCAGGCGATCACCGCGTTCATGCTCGGCCTCAACAACAAGATTTCAACCTTTGCCCTGCAGCGCGACATCAACGAATTCCGTGGTGAACCGTTGCTGGCGATCTTGCCGGGCGTGGCGCTGCAAGAACTGTGGAGTTTGATGGGCACGGCGGAAAAAGCGTTGTTCGTGGTTTCGCTGTTTGTGGTCCTGACCGGTTTGATCGGCATGCTCACGGCGATTCTCACCAGCCTCAACGAACGCCGTCGGGAGATGGCGATCCTGCGCTCCGTGGGGGCGCGCCCGTGGCACATCGCGACGTTGCTGGTGCTGGAAGCTTTTGCCTTGGCGCTGTCGGGCGTCGTGACGGGCGTAGCACTGCTCTATGCGTGTATCGCCGCAGCCCAAGGGTACGTGCAAGCCAATTACGGTCTGTTTTTGCCGCTGAGTTGGCCAAGCGAATATGAATGGACGCTGCTCGGTGGCATCCTTGGCGCCGCATTGCTGATGGGCTGCGTGCCGGCCTGGCGCGCCTATCGCCAATCGTTGGCCGATGGTCTGTCGATCCGTTTATGAGGATGTTGAAAATGCCCCGCGCTGTACTTGCGCTGTTGATGCTGGTCGCCCTGCCCCTGTGGGCGGCACAGCCCAAAGACCTGACCTGGTCGGAAATGATTCCGCCTGACGCGCCGGTTGAAGTACCGAACATGACACCGCTGCACGATCTGTCGAAGATGAGCGATGCGTTGTCGGCCGAATCGGCGCCGGCCGCCAGGCAAGACCTGCCCAACGCACCGGTGGTCAAGGCGCTCGACGGTCAGAACATCCGCTTGCCGGGCTACATCGTGCCGCTGGAAGTGAACGAAGAAGGACGCACCACCGAGTTTCTGCTGGTGCCGTATTTCGGCGCTTGCATCCATGTGCCGCCACCGCCGTCGAACCAGATCGTGCACGTCAGGAGTGAAGTCGGGGTGAAAGTCGACGAGCTGTATCAACCGTACTGGATCGAAGGTGCATTGCAGGTCCAGGCGTCCAGCAGCGAGCTGGCGGATGCCGGATATCAAATGGGGGCGGACAAGATTTACCTCTATGAATTGCCGGAGTGAATCCGCTGCCCTTGTGTTGTCTGTTAGTGCCTCATCGCGAGTCTGCTTGCAATGAGGCCAGCAAAAACACCATAAAACCTATCCATTTCAAATTTATTGAGCTACATCAACACCAGAAATTCATTAGCCCGCTACCATTGGTCATAGAAAATTTTTAACGTCCTCTGGAGCCCCCATGAACAAGTCCTTGCTCAGCGCCTCGATGGTTGCCCTCGCGCTCGCAGCCCCGCTCGCCCACGCCCACGAGGCCGGTGACATTCTCATCCGCGCCGGTGCAATCACTGTCAACCCGGAAGCCGACAGCTCCCACGTCAAGGTCGATCAAGGCCCGCTGGCGGGTGCCGACCTGGGTGGCAAGGCGACCCTGAGCAGCGACACGCAATTGGGCTTGAACTTCGCCTACATGCTCACCGACCACGTGGGTATCGAGCTGCTGGCAGCGACACCGTTCGAGCATGACGTGAAACTCAAGGGCACAGCGCTGAGCGCGGCCAACGGCAAACTTGGCACGCTCAAGCACCTGCCACCGACCCTGAGCCTGGTGTACTACCCGCTGGATCCGAAGTCGGCGTTCCAGCCGTACGTCGGCGGCGGCATCAACTACACCTATATCTACGACGAACATGTGGGCAGCGAAGCCGAGGCCGCCGGCTTCAGCAACTTCAAGGCGGAAAACTCCTGGGGCATGGCCTGGCAGGTCGGTGCTGACTACATGCTGACAGACAACGTCATGATCAACGCCCAGGTGCGCTACATCGACATCGATACCCGCGCCACCGTTGAAAACAACGCGATTGCCCCAGGTACCCGGGCACGTGTGGACGTGGATGTGGACCCGTTCATCTACATGGTCGGTCTGGGTTACAAGTTCTAAAGAACGTTCACGTGGTGGTGAACCTGGCTTAGTGGTGAGCAGACTTAGAACTGATGGCGACTGCATTGCGGTCGACCGGGAGCAAGCTCCCTTGCCACAGGAATTGCGCACGTTGTAACGTAAATTCCGGCCGTGAAAAAGGCGCCTGTAAAAAGGCGCCTTTTTCATGTCCGCTTGAAACGATTTATCGTTCCAACAACCGCGCCAGGCCAACACTCATGGGTGTCTGTTCGGTGGTTTTGAAGCGCTCCAACAGCCGCCGGTTGTTCGCCCGGGAATGCCGAATGTCACCGCAACGGGCCGGACCGTAGCTCACGGGAGGCAACTCACCGACCACGGTTTCAAGGGCTTCGAGCAACTGTTTTAGCGTCGTTGCCTGGTTCCAGCCGACGTTGATTGCGCCCGATTCGACCTGGTTTTTTTCGATGGCTTGCACCAGCAGATCGACCAGGTCTTCGACGTAGACAAAATCACGCGTCTGCTCGCCATCACCGAACACCGTGATCGGCAGACTTTTCTGCGCGCGCTCGCTGAAAATACTGATCACCCCGGAATACGGCGAGGACGGATCTTGGCGCGGGCCGAAGATATTGAAGAAACGAAAGATCACCGGCTCCAGCGCATGCTGGCGTCGATAAAAATCCAGGTAATGCTCGCTGGCCAGCTTGTCCGACGCATAAGGCGTCAACGGCGCTTTCGGCGTGTCTTCGTCGATGGACTCGCCTTCGCCGTTATTGCCGTACACCGCGGCGCTGGAGGCAAACAACACGCGTTTGACCCCGGCCTGGCGCATGGCTTCGCAGACGTTCAGCGTACCGATGAAGTTGCTCTGGTGCGTTTTCACCGGATCGTCCACCGAGGCCTGCACCGAGGCCACGGCCGCCAGGTGCGCCACTGCACTGCAACCGACCATCGCCCGGGCAACCAGCGCTGCGTCGGCAACATCGCCCACCATCAGCTCGACCCTGGGATTATCCAGCGGCAGGTTGCTGCGCTTGCCGGTGGACAAGTCATCGAGAACGCGCACCGAATGGCCCTTGGCTAGCAGGGCATCGGTCAGGTGCGAGCCAATGAAACCGGCACCGCCGGTGATTAAAACGGGACCTTCAGCCATGGCGATAGAACCTGTCCAGTAGACCGGGGAGTGCCGCACGCCAGGCGCGTGGCTTGATCCCGAAAGTGTGGAGAATCTTCTTGCAGGCCAGCACAGCGTGTTGCGGCTCTTCGGCGGCATCCGGACGCGTGGCATGAGCCTGGGCGGTCGGCGCTTCGATGGCCAGCTCATGCAGGTTGCGGGCTTCGGTAAGAATTGCCTGCCCCAACGCCAGCGGCGTGGTCGCCTCATGCCCGGCGTAGTGGTAGGTGCCCCACAGCGGCGCGGAGCAATCGAGTTGTTTGAGCACCGAAATGATCACGCGAGCGGCGTCGTCTACCGGCGTTGGATTACCGCGGCGATCATCGGCCATCAGCAGCTCTTCCGGCTTTTCGGCTCGGGCGAGGAAGCGGCCAAGGGTCCCATCGGGGCTGTCATCGAGCAGCCAGCCGAAACGCAGCAATACATGTTGCGGGCAGGTGGCACGCACACTTTGTTCGATCCGCCATAACGCCTGACCGCGCAGGCCCAGGGGCAGTGGTTCGTCTTTTTCGCTGTAGGCGGTAGCGCGGGAGCCGTCGAACACCCGATAGCTCGAAGGTTGCAACAGCACGATATTGTGGTGCTGGCACAGTTCGGCCAGACGCTCGATCGCCCGTTCCTGTCGGGCCAGGCGTTGTTCGCTGACCGCTTCGGCCTGAAACCAGTCGAAGTAATAGGCGAGGTTGATCAACGCGTCCGGGCGCGTGTCGTCGAGCAGTTGCGTCAGGCTCGCGGCATCCCAGCCATCTTGTGGCGGGCGGGGGGCGAGGAAACCGATGTCTTCCTCTGCACCGAGGCGAATCAGCGCCTGCCCAAGGGCATTTCCGCCGCCCAGTAACATAAGGCGCATTCGCATAGAGTCAGCAGGCCCAGTCTGATTGGAACGATGGTTTGTCGACAGCGCTTGCGGGCGATGTCGTTGAAAGTTGCGCGAATCGTTGCATTTTGCGGGTTTAGTGCGCAACCGTCATCCGTAAAGTGTAGATGTCCGGGATTTGTGGTGATGCTACTGGCCCCATTGCCAGCAAGCCCAGATCCCCAGCGGTACTTGCATCTTGGCCCACCCACCCGCATAAATTGCCCCATGAACCTGCCCATCCCCGCAGACAGTGCCCTGAACGGCTTCCACCCCGCCGTCAGCGCCTGGTTCAGCCACACCTTCCCTGCGGTCACCGCCGCCCAGGCCCGGGCGTGGCCGTTGATCCGCCAGCGCCGCTCGACATTGATCGCCGCGCCCACCGGTTCCGGAAAGACCCTCACCGCCTTCCTCGCCGTGATCGACGATCTGGTCCACCGAGGCCTTGAAAGCCCTGGCGGCCTGCCTGACGAAACCCTGGTGGTTTACGTTTCGCCGCTCAAAGCCTTGTCCAACGACATCCAGATCAACCTGCAAAACCCATTGGCCGGAATTACCGAGCAATTGCGTGCAATGGGTCTGCCCGAGGTGCAGATCGCCACCGCCGTTCGCACCGGCGATACCCCGCAGAAAGATCGCGCGGCGATGCGCAAGATGGCGCCGCACATCCTCGTCACCACCCCCGAATCGCTTTACGTGCTGCTGGGATCCGACTCCGGCCGGCAGATGCTGGCAACCACCCGCACGGTGATCGTCGACGAGATCCACGCCATCGCCGCCAGCAAACGCGGCAGTCACCTGGCCCTGAGCCTTGAACGCTTGCAGACCCTGTGCGCCGAACCGCTGATGCGCATCGGTCTGTCGGCCACGCAAAAACCCATCGCGGCAGTCTCGCGTTTTCTGGTGGGTCGTGATCGTCCTTGCGAGATCATCGACATCGGTCATGCCCGGCCCCGTGATCTGGACATCGAAGTACCTCCGGTACCGCTGTCGGCGGTGATGGCCAACGATGTCTGGGAACTGGTCTATGACCGTCTCGCCGCCCTCGCCCGGCAACACCGCACCACGCTGATTTTCGTCAACACCCGGCGCCTGGCCGAGCGCCTCAGTCGTCACCTCAGCGAACGCCTGGGCAAGCAAGCCGTGGCCGCCCACCACGGCAGCCTGGCCAAAGAGTTTCGCCTCGACGCCGAACAGCGGCTCAAGCGCGGCGACCTGCAAGTGCTGATCGCCACGGCATCGCTGGAGCTGGGGATCGATATCGGCGACGTCGACCTGGTGTGCCAGATCGCCTCGCCACGTTCGATTGCCGGTTTTCTGCAGCGAGTCGGTCGCTCCGGGCACCAGGTTGGTGGCACGCCCAAGGGTCGACTGTTCGCCACCACCCGCGACGACCTGATCGAATGCTCCGCGCTGCTCGACTGCGTGCGTCGGGGCGAGCTCGACACGTTGTCGATTCCCAAGGCACCGCTGGATGTACTGGCGCAGCAGATCATCGCCGAAGTCAGCTGCCAGGAATGGCAGGAGCAAGCGCTACTGGACATGTTCCGCCGGGCGTCGCCGTATGCGGGACTCGACGACAAGCATTATCAAGCGCTGCTGCACATGCTCGCCGAGGGCTACAACGGGCGTCAGGGCATCCGTAGCGCCTACCTGCACCGCGACGCCGTGACCCGCACCCTGCGCGGTCGCCGGGGCGCAAAACTCACCGCCGTGACCAGCGGCGGGACGATTCCGGACAACGCTGACTACAGCGTACTGCTGGAGCCCCAAGGGCTGAACATCGGCACCATCAACGAAGACTTTGCGGTGGAAAGCATCGCCGGCGATATCTTCCAGTTGGGCAATACGTCCTATCGGATCCTGCGCGTCGAAACCGGCAAGGTCCGGGTCGAAGACGCCCAGGGTCAGCCACCGACCATTCCGTTCTGGCTCGGCGAAGCACCGGGGCGCAGCGCTGAATTGTCTTGGGCGGTAGCGCGCCTGCAAGCGCACCTCGATAAGTTGCTTGGCTGCACGCCGGGCAACTTGCAACCGGCACTCGACTGGCTGACCGAGACCCTTGGCCTGAACGTCGCCAGCGCTGAACAACTGGTGGACTACCTGGCTCCAGCGCGTCAAACCCTGGGCGCCCTGCCGTCGCAAGACACGCTGCTGATGGAGCGCTTTTTCGACGAGTCCGGTGGCACACAACTGATCATTCACACGCCGTTCGGCAGCCGCATCAACCGCGCCTGGGGTCTGGCCCTGCGCAAGCGTTTCTGCCGCACCTTCAACTTCGAATTGCAGGCCGCCGCCAGCGAAGACGCCATCGTGCTGTCGCTGTCCACCAGCCACAGCTTCGAACTGGACGATGTCTGGCGATATATCCACAGCAACAGTGCCGAACACCTCCTGATTCAGGCTGTGCTCGACGCGCCGCTGTTCGGCGTACGCTGGCGCTGGAATACCGGGGTGGCCCTGGCGTTACCGCGCTACAGCGGCGGGCGCAAAGTGGCGCCGCAAATCCAGCGAATGAAAAGCGAAGACCTGATCGCCAGCGTGTTCCCCGATCAGATCGCTTGCGTGGAAAACCTCGCCGGCGAACGGGAAATTCCTGACCATCCGCTGGTGGAACAAACCCTCGACGATTGCCTGCACGACGCCATGGACTGCGAAGGCTGGCTCGCCTTGCTGCGCCGCATGGAGCGCGGCGAGGTGCGTCTGATCAGTCGCGACCTGCCGGCGCCCTCCCCGTTGGCAGCAGAAATTCTCAGCGCCCGGCCCTACACCTTTCTCGACGACGCGCCGCTGGAAGAGCGCCGCACCCAAGCTGTGCTCAACCGGCGCTGGAGCGACCCGCAATCGACCGACGACCTCGGTGCACTGGATGCCGAGGCGATCAACGCTGTGCGCAAAGAAGCCTGGCCTGCGCCCACGGGCATCGATGAAATGCATGAAGCGCTGATGAGCCTGGCGTGTATCACTGACGCAGAAGCCGAGGTCAATCCGCAGTGGCGCAACTGGCTCAACGCGTTGGCCCAGAGCGGTCGCGCCAGCCGTTTGCAGATCAACGCTGTGCAATCGTTGTGGCTGGCGTTGGAACGGCTGACCTGTCTAAGGGCGATTTATCCACAGGCACAATGTTCGCCACCCTTGCTGGCGCTACCGGGTTTCGATGAAGTCTGGGAGCGGGAGGAAGCCTTGGTCGACATGATCCGGGCGCGACTCAGCGCCTTCGGACCGCTACCGCTGCATGCTATTGCCGAACCCCTCGGCTTATCCGGCCCTGTCGTGAGCCAGGCCTTGGCGCAACTGGAGCGTGAGGGCTATGTCCTGCGCGGACGTTTCAACCCCGGCACCCAAGAGGAAGAATGGTCCGAGCGGCATTTGCTCGCACGTATTCATCGCTACACGGTCAAGCGCCTGCGCCGGGAAATCGAGCCGGTGGCTTTGCAGGACTTCATGCGGTTTCTGTTCGATTGGCAGCATGTGTCCAGTGCCAATCAGGGTCAAGGCGCGGCCGTGTTGCCGGTCGTGGTCAGCCAATTCGAAGGCTACCCCGCCGCCGCTTCTGCGTGGGACAGCGACATCCTGCCGGCGCGGATCAAGGATTACTCGGCGTTGTGGCTCGATGAGCTGTGCCGTAGCGGCAGGCTGGTGTGGACGCGTCTGAGCGCGCGCAACAAGAGCACCGGCACCGCGTTGCGCAGTACACCGATTGTGTTGCTGCCGCGCAGTCAGGTCGGGCTCTGGAGCGGGCTGACCGAGCAGACGCCAATCAGTGAACTGTCACCGAAAACGCAAAAGGTTCACGCCGCCCTCAGTCAGCACGGCGCGCTGTTTTTCGATGAGCTGATTCACGAGGCCCATCTGCTGCGTTCGGAACTGGAAATCGCCTTGCAGGAACTGGTAGGCGCCGGACTGGTGAACGCCGACAGCTTCGCCGGACTGCGCGCGCTGATTACGCCGGCCAGCAAGCGGCAGAACCGCAGCAGTCACCGCGGACGTGGGGCCTTCATCGGCGGCATGGACGATGCGGGGCGATGGGCGCTGTTGCGTCGCGCTCCCGCCGTGCCGGCTGTGGATAACCCACGTCCGGCGCCGACACCCGCCGATACGCTGGAACACATTGCCATGACCTTGCTGCGCCGCTACGGCGTGGTGTTCTGGCGCCTGCTGGAACGTGAGGCGGACTGGCTGCCGAGCTGGCGCGAGCTGCTGCGCACTTTTCATCGCCTGGAGGCTCGGGGCGAGATTCGTGGCGGGCGGTTTGTCAGCGGCCTGGCGGGGGAGCAATTTGCGCTCCCCGAGGCGATTCCGTTATTGCGAGAAGTACGGGGCCGACCGAAGGATGGCAGTCTCGTCGCCGTTTGCGGGGTCGATCCGCTGAATCTCGCCGGCACGCTGTTGCCCGGTGCGAAAGTCCCGGCGCTGGCGAGCAATCGGCTGGTGTATCGCGATGGCCTGCCGGTGGCTGCCGAGATTGCCGGCAAGCCTTTGTTCTGGGTGGAACTTGATCAGCAAGCCAGCGAAGAGGTGCGCAATAAGCTGATCCGGCATTGATGGCGTTTGCGCTGGCCCCTTCGCCAGCAAGCCGGCTCCTACTGGTTGATGTACCTGCGCATATCCCTGTAGGAGCCGGCTTGCTGGCGAAGGGGCCCTCAAAACCAACAAAAACCTCCCGGACGACTTACTGCGACCGCGACCCATCGGGCATCAATACCGAATGCTCCGGCTCTGACTCAACCTGCGGCGGCGCCTCGACTGGATGCCTCGGCACCAGCGCCTGCTGTGGATAAGTCTGCGCGAAGTGCACCCACGGACTGTTATCCACAAGTTTTTTCAAACGCTGATTGAACGCCCGGCTCACCGCATATTGCCCGCCGGACACCGTGCGGAATTGCGAGGTCAGCACCACTCCGTTGAGGTCCATCTTGTCGACGCCGAAGACATCCAGCGGCCCTTGCAGGTTGTAACGCAGGAAGGGATCGTTGCTGATCGAATGCCCGGCTTCGCGAATCAACTCGATGGCCTTGTCCACATCCGTGTCATAGGTGAACTGTACCGAGAAAAACGCATAGGCGAATTGCCGCGATTGGTTGGTCACCGCCTTGATCTGGCCGAACGGCACCGAGTGCACGAACCCCTTGCCGTCACGCAGGCGCAAGGTGCGAATGGTCAGGCCCTCGACAGTACCGGCATGACCGGAATCGAGCACCACCCAGTCGCCGATGGACAGGGTGTCTTCGATGATGATGAACAACCCGGTGATCACGTCCTGCACCAGTTGCTGGGAACCGAAACCGATCGCCAGGCCCACTACCCCGGCACCAGCCAGGAACGGCGCAACGTTGATTCCCAGGTTGGCCATGGTGGTGATTGCGCAGATCACCACCAGGATGATTTTGATCGCATTGCGCAACAGCGGCAGGATGGTTTTCACCCGTGTACTCGGCTGGCGCGCCGAGCGCTTGCTTGCCGGTGGTTTCAAGGCCTCCTGAATGGCCGTGTCGAGCACCACCCAGACCATCCACGTCACCAGGAAGATCAGACCGATATGGCTCAGGGAATCGCTGATCGCTCGGCCCACTGCGTTACTGACCGCAAACTCGAACAACGACACGCCCCAGATGCGTCCCAGGACATCGATGAACACGACGGCCATGGCAATGCGCAACAACGCGTGGGACAGGTTCAGGAAACGCTCTTTGTAGGCACTGCCGCGCCGCACATCCGATTCGCTGCGTGCCTTGAACAAATGATGCAGCGTGGTGCTGAGAAACACCGTGGCAATCAGCAACACGGTGGTGAACAGCGCGCTGCGCAGCACAGTCTGATTGTCGTCACCAATGCCGATCAGGTTGATGATCGATACCAGCACCATCAACAGGATTGGCCAGTACCAGAGCCCGGAAAATATGCGCAGGGTTTCACGCAATGCCGGCTGGCTGACGCGCTGGGCCAGCGGCAGAATCCGAATCACATGAGCCACCGGCCGACGCATGCGGATCACCAGCAAGCCAAACGAAATTGAAGCGGCGAGCCCGGTAAAAACGGCGACGCTGCTGGTGAGGTTATTACCCAGTTGATGGGCGATCTGCGGGCTGGTCAGGGCATCGCTCAGGGCAACCAGAAAACCGATGGAGAACAGCGGCCGGGGACTGTGTTCTCGGATGATCCGCACCGCCCGGCGCTTGTGCCCGACGTTGAACACCACCACCAGCGACATCACCAATGACGCGGCAAAAACGCCGGCGCTCGTCGCGTAGGCAAAACACAGCGCCAGGGCCCGACCCGCTGAAACCTGCAAAAACTGGCTGGCATATATCGTCAGCGGCAAACTGACTACCGCCGGAATTGCGTAGGGCAACAAGTAGCCGAGCAACGCTTGGCCACGCTCGCGACTGAGCAGCCAGCGATGTGCACCCAGACGTTGCGCCAACAGGCGCCCGACCAGCCAAAGCAGCGCAAATACGCCAGCCCAGACGCAGGTCAGCAGAAGGAAATCCCCCAGGACGCTCCAGCTCGAGCGAGCCGATGGACGATTGACCAGCTCATCGACTTCATCCACCGCCCGATCAGCGCGCAGGCGCCAGGTGTCGACCAGGTGCTCGTTGAGGTCGAGCTTGCTCTGGACCTCGTCAATGCTCGAACTGATGGCGCCCAGCAATCCGCCCTGCACCAGCGGTTCTGGGTGCGCCGCGGGTGTCGCGGCGGTACTGGCGGCAGCCGGCAATCCCGGTATCGCCGCTGCTTCGAGCGTCTCGCTGCCCAAAAACAGCAGTGCACCCAGTAAAGTCGCGATCTTGAGCCCGATCAAAGCACCCTCTCCGTTGGCTGTGACTGTAAGGAACTGATCGAGAAATGCCGGACAAGTTCGCACCTGGCCCGCCAATGCATCGTCGAAAAACTCGCCGGGTGACATTAGCACGCATGCTGCGCCAGCTCCTACGCTGCAAGCGGCGGTCAACCGTCCGTAGCCCCGTCGAAACTTTCGGCGCCACCGTGCAGTCCTTCAAAGACAGGGCATCGGACCGGAGGCGACATGGCGGCGATTCATATCGGTATTTCAGGTTGGCGGTATACGCCCTGGCGCGGGGATTTCTACCCGAAGGGGCTGGCCCAGAAGCGAGAATTGCAATTCGCCTCACGGGCGGTCAACAGCATCGAAATCAATGGATCGTTTTACGCCCTGCAGCGGCCGGAACGTTACGCTCAGTGGTATGGCGAAACGCCCGCCGAGTTCGTGTTCAGCGTCAAAGCCCCGCGTTTCATCACCCACATCAGACGCCTGCGGGAGGTTCACAAGCCCTTGGCGAACTTCTTTGCCTCCGGGGTACTGGAGCTGAAAGAAAAGCTCGGACCGATCCTCTGGCAGTTCCCTCCTGACTTCAAATTCGACGCTGGGCTGTTCGAGACCTTCCTTGACCAGCTGCCCCGCGACACCGAACAAGCCGCCGCCCTCGCCCGTCAGCATGACGCCCACGTCAACGGCCATGCCAGCCTGAAGGCCTACAAAAAGAAGCGTTTACGCCACGCCGTGGAAATCCGCCACGAGAGCTTTGTCGACCCGGCGTTCATTCGCCTGCTCAAACGCTACAACACCGCCCTGGTGATCGCCGACACCGCGGGTAAATGGCCGTACCGCGAAGACATCACCAGCGACTTTGTCTATCTGCGACTGCATGGCGCCGAAGAACTCTACGCCAGCGGTTACACGCCGCAGGCCTTGCAGCGCTGGGGCGACCGGATCGAAGCATGGCAGCACGGCCGACAACCGAGCGATCCGCAGCTGATTGCACCTCGCCTGAAGCCAAAGCCACGCAAGTCCCGTGAAGTGTTCTGCTATTTCGATAACGACATCAAAGTCCGGGCGCCTTTCGATGCCCGTCGTTTACTGGAGCGATTGCACCTCGACAAGGATCTGGACACCGTTCCCGGTGAGCCCGCTGTGGAGGGCGTGTTGTCATGAGCATTTCAGAGCCTGTCGGCGTGACGGACGAACAGTCCAGCATCGACACCCAAGTGCGTCGGTTCACGGTGCTGACGGTCAACACCCACAAAGGATTCACCGCGCTCAATCGGCGTTTCATCCTGCCGGAACTGCGCGAAGCGGTGCGCAGTGTGTCCGCCGATGTGGTGTTTTTGCAGGAAGTCCATGGCACCCACGAGCAGCATCCAAAGCGCTACAACAATTGGCCGACGATACCGCAGTACGAATTCCTCGCCGACACCCTTTGGCCACAGTTCGCCTATGGGCGCAACGCGGTCTATCCGGCGGGCGATCACGGCAACGCGCTGCTGTCGAAATTCCAGATTATTCGTCATGACAATCTCGACGTGTCCATCAGCGGTCACGAAAACCGCGGGATTCTGCATTGCGTGTTGCGCCTGCCCGGCGACGGTCGCGAGGTGCACGCCATCTGCGTGCACCTGGGCCTTCGGGAAACCCACCGCAACGCGCAACTCGCTCTGTTGGCCCAACGCCTGGACGCGCTGCCAGACGACGCGCCGGTAATCGTTGCCGGTGACTTCAATGACTGGCGCCAGCGCGCCGATGCGTTGCTCAAACCCAGCGGATTACGCGAAGTCTTTGCCGAACATCATGGCAAACCGGCGCGCAGTTTTCCCGCACGTTTGCCGGCTTTGCGTCTGGACCGCATCTACGTGCGCCACCTCAAGGCCAGCCATCCGCAGGTGCTGGCAAGCCGGCCCTGGTCCCACCTTTCCGACCACGTCCCGCTATCGGTGGAGATCGAGCTATGAGCAGCCAGTCGATGGAAAAAACCACGGTTGAACACATCCCCGCGCCGCCGGTACGCGAGCCGACAGCAGTCGATGTCGAATACGGCTGGCAAGGCAGCAATCGAGTCGAGTTGCTGGAAAATGGCGAGGCGTATTTTCCTCGAGTGTTCGAAGCGTTGCGTCAGGCCCAGAACGAAATCCTGCTGGAAACCTTCATTCTGTTCGAAGACAAGGTTGGCAACGAACTGCAACAGATCCTCATCGAAGCGGCACAAAGGGGCGTGCGCACCACCGTCAGCCTCGACGGCTTCGGTTGCGGCGAATTGAGCACCGGGTTTCTCACCGCTCTAAGCGGCGCGGGCGTGCATTTGCAGATGTTCGATCCGGCACCGAAACGCCTGGGCATCCGCACCAACTGGTTCCGACGTTTGCATCGCAAAATCGTGGTGGTGGACGGGACTGTCGCCTTCATCGGCGGGATCAATTTTTCCGCCGATCATTTGGCTGACTTCGGCCCTGAGGCCAAGCAGGATTATTCGGTTGAAGTACAGGGGCCGGTGGTCGCTGACATCCATCACTTTGCCTTGCTGCAATGCGGTCGCCCGGCGCGGGCCAAATACTGGTGGCAAAGGCGCCGACAACGGCGCTCCGAACTGGCCATCAACGATCATGACGGTCAAGTGCGGTTGGTGTACCGCGACAACGGCGAACACCCGACGGACATTGAAGAGGTCTATCGGCAGGTGTTGCGCACTGCACAACGGCGGGTGGTGATCGCCAATGCCTACTTCTTTCCGGGTTATCGGCTGTTGCGCGAAATTCGCAACGCGTCGCGCCGGGGCGTCGATGTGCGGCTGATCCTGCAGGGCCAGCCGGACATGATGGTGGCCAAGCTCGCGGCGCGCATGACCTACGACTACTTGCTCAAGTCCGGGGTAAAAATCTACGAATACTGCGACCGACCGCTGCACGGCAAAGTGGCGCTGGTGGACGAAGACTGGAGCACCGTCGGCTCCAGCAATCTGGACCCGTTGAGTCTGTCGATGAACCTTGAGGCCAACGTGCTGATTCGCGATCGCCAGTTCAACCGTGAGCTGTACGACCGACTCGAAGACCTCAGCGACCATCACTGCAAGATCATGTCCCCCGAAAAAATGCCACGCGGACGGGTCTGGCACATGACCGTCGGCTTTCTGGTATTTCACTTTCTGCGGCATTTTCCGGCATGGGCCGGTTGGCTACCGGCGCACAAACCACGCCTGAAACCCTTCACGCCTGCGACCGGGAGCGATCACCATGAGCCACGCTGATACCGGATCGACGTCCCACACCGAGCACCCGGCCAAGTCGCGCTGGAGCCGTTGGAAAAAACCGCTGACCATGTTGTTTTTTCTGGCGCTGATTGTGTTGTTGACGATGTTCGCCCAGCGCATCGAATGGGCCGAAGTGCTCGAGACCCTGGCCGATTTCAAAGTGCGCACCTTGATCATCGCGTCCTCCCTGACAGTGCTGAGTTTTCTGGTGTATGCCTGTTTCGATCTGATCGGGCGCACTTACATCCGTCAGGACCTGACCTGGAAACAGATCCTCCCGGTGGGCATCATCAGCTACGCCTTCAACCTCAACTTGAGTGCCTGGGTCGGTGGCATTGCCATGCGTTATCGGCTGTACTCGCGCCTCGGGGTGAGCAAGAGCAACATCGCGAAAATCCTCGGCCTGAGCCTGGCGACCAACTGGATCGGCTACATGCTGATCGCCGGCGTGGTGTTCAGCAGTGGATTGGTGCGCATGCCACCGGGCTGGAAACTGAGCAGCGGTGCGCTGCAAGCGGTGGGAGTGTTGTTGCTGCTGGTGAGTGCCGGATACCTGGCGGCTTGCCGTTTTTCCAGTCGTCGGGAATGGTCGATTCGTGGAGTGGAAATCAATTTACCGTCGCTGCGCATGGCGATCCTGCAACTGTGCCTCGGCGCGCTGAACTGGTCGCTGATGGCAGCGGTCATTTTCACCCTGCTGCCGAGCAAGCTCGATTACCCGTTGGTGCTGGGTGTATTGCTGATCAGCGCAATTGCCGGGGTCATCACGCACATCCCCGCCGGGCTCGGCGTGCTGGAAGCGGTGTTTGTGGCGCTGCTGCAACATGAGGCATCACGGGGCAGTCTGGTGGCAGGATTGCTGGCATATCGGGCGATCTATTTTCTGTTGCCGCTGTTGATCACCTTAGTGATGTACCTGATCGTCGAAGCCAAGGCCAAGTCGTTGCGGATCAGCAAGAAACCCAAGTGAATTGTTGTTGGTAGTCAGGACGCCATCGCGAGCAAGCGGCGAAGGCATCCGCGAGAACGCCTCAAATCATTTCGATTGAATAATGCTCAACCGTTCACCCACTACCATCTCCGTGATCCAGTCCACCAGGATCGACGTGTAGGCCTGCTGTGAAACCGGGTCGCTCAAGGCGTGATCGGCACCATCGATGATGCGGTGCGTCAGCGAATGCGTCTGCTGACACGCCGCGCGATAACTCATGATCGTTGCGTGGGGAACAAAGTCGTCGGTCTCGGACTCCACCAGCAACACATCTCCGGTAAATGCCGAACACGCATGCAACGCACGGTTTGTGTCGGCGCGCACCAAGGTACTGCGGTAATCGCACAAATCGAGCTTGTCCAGATCGCGTTTAGGCGTGTGCCATTCTTCGTCGCGATACAGCGCCGGCACCCGCAGCGCCAACCAGCGCACCGGCCTGAGCGACGTAAGGATCGAAGCCAGGTAGCCGCCGTAACTGGTGCCGACCACGGCAATCGCCGAGGTATCGAGCGCAGGATGCGCAAGCAAACGATCATAGGCTGCCAGCAAGTCCCGCAAATTGTCCTCGCGCGTCACTCGGGTCAAGGGAATGCCTGTGCCCCCGGTATGGCCGCGCAAATCAAACGTCAGGCACACACAACCCAGCCCGGCGATACCTTTGGCCCGCTCCAGGTCGCGCTCCTGACTGCCGCCCCAGCCGTGCACAAACAACACGCCGGGGACTTTCGATTTTGGACTGAGAAAGGTCCCGCTCATCTGTTCGTCGTCGATGTCGATTTGAATGCTTTCGCTTCTAGCCGTCATAGGATTTGACCGTTACGTACTTGAGTAGAAAATCACTGTCCTGAGCCGGGCCGCGATACACCTCAATGGCGTTTGGCGGCAGCGGCTGGTCGATGTAGGTCTCGACGGCAGACACGCGAATGGCGCGCATGTCCGGATCGTTGATGAAACTCTGCAATGCCGCGACCTCGGCGCTGCTGGCCCCGCCCAGGCGCCAGGATTGTTCGAGCACGCCACTGCGTTGCCGACCGTTGCTGTCCACCCCCTGAGCGATGTCGTAGTTGCGCCGCGACGCAAAAAATCCGGGGTAGGCTTCATTCGCAGCGCTGTCGAATACCTGGGCCTGCTCAATCGCCAGGCGCACGTCTTCAGCCAGGTCGAGCAACAGCAAATCGTCATACTCGCCCTGCACCACCAGCAGGTCGGAGCCGCCGTATACCGGCTCGCCATGGGCGTCTTCGGTCAAGTATTGCTCACCGCAGTAACTCAGTACTTTGTCGCCGACAAAACTCTGACCCACGCTGTGGGTGATGACCTGCTCCAGATCCTGCTCCAGTACCACGCCTTCGTTGAACAGGGTTTTAGCGTCTGGCCGGGCAAGGATGTCGTCGAATTGATCGAGGCTTTTGATCACTTCCTGCCCGCGCCCCGCACAGGCATGAATCGGCTTGAGGCGAATCGGCCCGTTGTACAGCAGATGTTCCGCTGCCGGCCGCGCATCTTCAAAGGAAAACACGCTGAGACCGTCGAGCACCACGCTGCGCACCCGCTCGGAGAACAACGGCGCCCAACCTTGAGGTGCACGAGCGTTGTGGTTCAGCAAGCCGTGGCTGATGGCCTTGGTGCAGATGAAATCGTGGTCGACATAACCGCCCCACAAATCGTCTGGCCCCTCGACCCCCAATGCTCTTGCTGCGGCGGCGCCGACCAGGGTTTGGGTGGGCAACAGATACAGATCCTTTCCGTCATGCAAGTCGGCGTTGTAACTGCCCGCGTATTTGAGCCCGAGTATTTGCGCGAGCCAACGGGCGAGTGCCCGGTTGGTCTCGACTTCGTGCAACGGCGCGTCGGCGTTAACCGAATGAGCGACCACCAGTTTCTTGCGGTTTGCCGGGGTCATGCATCCCCCTTCAATCGGCGCGTGATGAATGTAGTGATAGGGAGTGCAGAGATCACGCCAATGACCAGGCGGGTGCAATGGCTTTCAAATCAATGGGTTGCGCAAAACGTGATGGCAACTTGCCTGTTTTAATCTGCACGAAGCCTGTTGAGGTTCAGGCATTTTGCACGACCCCCTGTAGGAGCGAGCTTGCTCGCGATGGTGGAATGCCAGTCAACATCTATGTTGAATGCTAAGCCGCTATCGCGAGCAAGCTCGCTCCTGCATGGGTTTGTGGTGAGGCATCTAGCGTGTGGCGCTAGCCGGCGTGACACCAAACCGCGTTCGATAATCACTCGGCGCCAGCCCGGTGATTTTCTTGAAGGTCGAGCGAAATGCTCCGGGGTCCTGATAACCCACAGTCCAGGCAATGTGATCGATGGTGCCGTTGGTGAATTCGAGCATTTCTCGGGCCTTACCCACGCGCAGATGTTGGCAGTATTCGGTGGGCTTGAGCCCGGTGGCTGAACGGAAACGCCGCAGAAATGTGCGCTCTTCCAGCCCTGCCCGCTCGGACATCGCCGACAATGAAACATCGGTCGCGCCGGTGCTTTGCAACCAGTGCTGCACTTTCAGGATCGATGCATCGCCATGGCTGAGGATCGGCGCAAAGTTGCTGCCGCATTCACTGGCACTGTCGCTGTGCTCCACCACCAGAAAACGCGCCGTGCCGGTGGCGATACTCGGCCCGAGCAAGCGGTCGACCAGACGTAAACCCAACTCGGACCAAGCCATCAATCCAGCAGTGGTAATCAAGTCACCGTCATCGACAATGGGTGTATCGGCCTTGAGTTTGATGGCCGGGTAACGCTCGGCGAAGGTTTTCGCAGAGGTCCAGTGCGTGGTGGCGCTGCGGCCGTCGAGCAAACCGCTTTCAGCCAGCAGGATCGACCCTACGCATACTCCGCCCAGCGTCGCACCGCTGGCATGTTGTTCGCACAACCAGCGGATCAAACCCTGCGGCGCCTGGCCTTCGGAGAAACCGGCAATCGATGGCGGAATCAGCACGGCCACCATGGCGCGATCCGGCCCTGGTTGGCTGTCGAAGACGCGCTCCGGCACTTGCTCGTCCCGGACCTGCCAATGGCTGACGCGTAGCAACGGCAACTGCACAGCCTGATGCTCGGCAGCGATCCGGTTGGCCACGCCGAACAAGTCCGTCAACCCATGCACGGCCGCCATCTGCGCGCCGGGGTAAATCAGTACCCCCAATTCGGCGATTGCCCTTTGTGCGTCCATTGTCAGTTTTCCCCCTCTTATTGTCGGTGCGGCCAATCCTCGGAATGTCAGCTAAACCTGATACTTCATTCCACACCCAACACACACTTCGAGGTAACAGTCATGGCCAAGCAAGCGCTCATCGTAGTCGATATCCAGAACGACTACTTCCCCCAAGGCAAGTGGCCGCTGGTCGGTGCCGACGCCGCTGCGGACAATGCCGTGCGCCTGATCAAGGCCTTCCGCGACGCAGGTGATTCGGTGGTGCACATCCGCCACGAGTTCACCTCCGAGGATGCACCGTTTTTCACCCCGAACTCCGAAGGCGCCAAACTGCATCCCAAAGTCCTCAACCGCGCCAACGAGCCAGTGGTGCTCAAGCACTTCGTCAACTCGTTCCGCGAAACCGAACTACAGTCAATCCTCGATGAGAAAGGCATCAAGGAGTTGGTGGTCGTGGGCAGCATGAGCCACATGTGTGTCGACGGCATTACCCGCGCCGCCAATGATCTGGGCTACAGCGTCACGGTGATTCACGACGCCTGTGCCAGCCGCGACCTGGAATTCAACGGCCTGACCGTTCCGGCAGCCCACGTGCATGCGGCCTTTATGTCCGCCCTGGGCTTTGCCTACGCCAGTGTGGTCTCCACCGACGACTTCCTGACTGCCAACCAGTAAACACCCAACCCACGCTACGTTCTGGAGATGTTCGACATGGCTACTCTGACGACTCGCGAAGGCAACACCCTTTACTACAAGGATTGGGGCAGCGGACAACCGGTGGTGTTCAGCCACGGTTGGCCCTTGAGCGCCGACAGTTGGGAATCGCAGATGCTGCACTTCGCCAACAACGGCTTCCGCGCCATCGCGCACGATCGTCGGGGCCATGGCCGATCCAGCCAGCCGTGGGACGGCAACGACATGGATCACTACGCCGACGACCTGGCGGAGTTGATCGAACACCTGGACCTCAAGGACGTGATTCTTTTCGGCTTTTCCACTGGCGGCGGTGAAGTGGCCCGTTACATCGGCCGTCACGGCACCAAACGCCTGGCCAAGGCCGGACTGATCTCCGCCGTACCACCGCTGATGCTGAAAACCGAAAGCAACCCCAAGGGCTTGCCGATCGAAGTCTTCGACGGCATCCGCGCCGGCTCCATCGCCGACCGCTCACAACTCTACAAGGACATTGCCGGCGGTCCGTTCTTCGGTTTCAACCGTCCGGGCGCCAAATCCTCCCAGGGGCTGATCGACTCGTTCTGGATGCAAGGCATGATGGGCGGCCACAAGAACACCCTTGACAGCATCAAGGCATTCTCGGAAACCGATTTCCGCGAGGATCTAAAGAAATTTGATGTGCCGACCCTGATCCTCCACGGCGATGATGACCAGATCGTGCCGATTCAGGCTGCGGGCCTGGAGAGCAAGCGGTTGATCGAGCATGCGCAGTTGCTCGTCTACCCCGGCGCGCCCCATGGGCTGACCGATACCCATAAAGAGAAGGTGAACGCGGACATGCTGGCGTTCGCCAAGGGCTGAATCGCCACATACGAAAAACAAAAAGCCCGTAGCGTGTAAGCGCTACGGGCTTTTTTATACCGTTCGGTCTAACGAATGCTTAGAACGGGATATCGTCATCAAAGCTGTCGAAATCCGGAGCCGGTTGCGGCGCAGCCTGCTGTGGAGCCGGAGCCGAACGCTGTTGCGGTGCCGACTGCTGAGGACGCGGTGCCTGTTGGCGCGGAGCGGATTGTTGGTAGTTGTTACCACCGCCCTGGCCCTGTTGGTCGCCCTGTGGACGGCCGCCCAGCAGTTGCATGGTGCCTTGCATGTCGACCACGATTTCAGTGGTGTAACGCTTGATGCCGTCTTTTTCCCACTCGCGGGTCTGCAGTTTGCCTTCGATGTAGACCTGCGAACCTTTACGCAGGTATTCGCCGGCGATTTCTGCAACCTTGCCGAACATCGATACACGGTGCCATTCGGTCTTTTCGACTTTCTGACCGGTTTGCTTGTCGGTCCACTGTTCGCTGGTCGCCAGACTCAGGTTGGTCACGGCGTTACCGTTAGGCAAGTAGCGAACTTCGGGATCCTGGCCGCAAGTGCCGACCAATATGACTTTGTTAACCCCACGGGCCATAACGTTCTCCTAGGCTACGCACGCTGCCCCGGCCGGGTTGTTCACCAGGCGCTCAAGGGTGGTGCGATCCAATAGTTCGGTGTCCAATTTGATGTAAATAGCCGCTTCTTCCGCGACGATCACTGCATCTGTTACCCCTACGACCGCCTTCAGGCGCTCGACCAGACCCGCTTCGCGGATCGCCTCAGGCGACAACGGCAAGCGCAGGCTTGTGACGTAGGGAGGTTCGCGCATGGTAACAGCAAAGACCAGCCAGAGGGCAGCCAGACCGGCGCATCCGAGGAACACAACCGACAGACCGCCATGCTGGAACATCCAGCCGCCGAGAATGCCGCCCAGTGCCGACCCGAGGAACTGGCTGGTGGAATAAACCCCCATCGCAGTGCCTTTGCCACCCGCCGGTGAAACCTTGCTGATCAGCGACGGCAACGAAGCTTCCAGGAGATTGAACGCAGTGAAAAACACCACCGTACCAATCACCAGAGCCCGCAAGCTGTCGCCGAACTGCCAGAAGAATAGCTCAGTGAACAGAAGCGTCACGACGGCGCCGAGTAAAACTCGTTTCATTTTGCGTTTCTTCTCGCCGTAGATAATGAACGGGATCATGGCGAAGAAAGAAATCAGCAGCGCGGTCAGGTAGACCCACCAGTGTTGCTCCTTGGGCAGGCCGGCTTTTTCGACCAGGGCCAGGGGCAAGGCAACGAAACTCGACATCAACATGGCGTGCAACACAAAGATGCCGAGATCCAGGCGCAGCAGGTCCGGATGTTTGAGCGTCGGCATCAGCGCCTGACGCGCCACACCGGACTCACGATGCTGCAACGGCCCGGTGGAGCGCGGCACCATGAACATCACGATGACGATGCCGAACAGCGCCATGCCACCCGTGGCGTAAAACAACCCGGACAGGCCGAAAACACGCGTCAGCAACGGCCCTATGACCATGGCGACCGCGAACGACAGACCAATCGTCATACCGATCATGGCCATGGCCTTGGTCCGGTGCTGCTCGCGGGTCAGGTCTGACAGCAATGCCATGACCGCCGCGGAAATCGCCCCGGCGCCCTGCAGGATTCGTCCGGCGATAACGCCCCAGATCGAATCGGCATTGGCCGCCAGCACACTGCCGAGGGCGAAGACGATCAACCCCAGGTAAATCACCGGGCGACGACCTATGCGGTCGGAAATGATACCGAACGGAATCTGGAAAACCGCCTGCGTCAGGCCGTAAGCGCCAATCGCCAGACCGATCAAGGCCGGGGTTGCTCCCGCCAGATCCATCCCATAGGTCGCCAGTACCGGCAACACCATGAACATGCCAAGCATACGGAAGGCGAACACCAGGGCCAGACCGCTTGCTGCGCGGGTCTCGCTGCCACTCATACGCTCGCTGTGGGGATCGTGCATGGAAAAACCTCATGTGAACCGGCGGCGATTCTACCAGTCCCATCGATTGACGGGATATATCGCGACGCTTTGCCGCGCATTGCTGACACACTCTTCATGTACGACAGTAACCCACTTGCTTGATAGTGTGCATCCATCCAGTATTTGGCCGTATACTCCTATGTTTTCGACGCCCGCCGAGCGAGGCCACTTTGGACAAGATCCTGATTCGTGGGGCTCGAACCCACAACCTGAAGAACATCGACCTGACCCTGCCACGGGACAAGCTGATCGTCATCACCGGCCTGTCCGGTTCGGGCAAGTCATCCCTGGCGTTCGACACCCTGTACGCCGAAGGTCAGCGCCGCTACGTCGAATCGCTTTCGGCCTATGCCCGGCAGTTCCTGTCGATGATGGAAAAGCCAGATGTCGACACCATCGAAGGCCTGTCGCCGGCGATCTCCATCGAACAGAAGTCGACCTCGCACAACCCGCGCTCGACCGTCGGCACCATCACTGAAATCTACGACTACCTGCGCCTGCTGTATGCACGCGTAGGTATTCCGCGTTGCCCGGATCACGACATCCCGCTCGAAGCGCAGACCGTCAGCCAGATGGTCGACCTGGTCCTCGCCGAACCGGAGGGCAGCAAGCTGATGCTGCTGGCCCCAGTGATCCGCGAGCGCAAAGGCGAACATCTGTCGGTCTTCGAAGAGCTGCGCGCACAGGGCTTCGTCCGCGCCCGAATCAACGGCAAGCTCTATGAGCTGGACGAAGCACCCAAGCTCGACAAACAGAAAAAACACACCATTGATGTCGTGGTCGACCGCTTCAAGGTTCGCGCCGACTTGCAACAACGCCTGGCCGAATCCTTCGAGACCGCGCTGAAACTGGCGGACGGCATCGCCCTCGTGGCGCCGATGGACGATGAGCCCGGTGAAGAAATGATCTTCTCCGCGCGCTTCGCCTGCCCGATCTGCGGCCATGCCATCAGCGAACTGGAACCCAAGCTGTTCTCCTTCAACAACCCCGCCGGTGCCTGCCCGACCTGCGATGGTTTGGGGGTTAAGCAGTTTTTCGACATCAAGCGACTGGTCAACGGTGATTTGACCCTGGCCGAAGGTGCGATTCGCGGCTGGGATCGGCGCAACGTCTATTACTTCCAGATGCTCGGATCGCTGGCTTCGCACTATAAGTTCAGCCTCGAAGTGCCGTTCAACGAGCTGCCGGCCGATCAGCAGAAATTCATCCTGCACGGCAGCGGTTCGCAAAACGTCGACTTCAAATACCTGAACGACCGTGGCGATATCGTCAAACGCTCGCACCCGTTCGAAGGCATCGTGCCAAACCTGGAACGCCGTTACCGCGAAACCGAGTCGGCCTCGGTGCGTGAAGAGCTGGCCAAGTTCCTCAGCACTCAATCCTGCCCTGATTGCCGCGGCACCCGCCTGCGCCGTGAAGCACGGCACGTATGGGTCGGCGAGAAGACCCTGCCGGCAGTGACCAACCTGCCCATCGGCGATGCTTGCGAATACTTCGGCGGGTTGAAACTGACCGGCCGTCGTGGCGAGATTGCCGACAAGATCCTCAAGGAAATCCGTGAGCGCCTGCAGTTTCTGGTCAACGTAGGTCTCGATTACCTGTCGCTTGATCGCAGTGCCGACACGTTGTCGGGCGGCGAGGCCCAGCGAATCCGCTTGGCCAGTCAGATCGGCGCCGGTCTGGTCGGCGTGCTGTACATCCTCGACGAACCGTCGATTGGCTTGCATCAGCGCGATAACGACCGGTTGCTTGGCACTCTTAAACACCTGCGCGACATTGGCAATACGGTAATCGTGGTCGAACACGATGAAGACGCCATTCGCCTGGCCGACTATGTGGTGGACATCGGTCCAGGCGCCGGCGTGCACGGCGGGCATATCGTCGCCGAAGGTACGCCGGCGGAAGTCATGGCTCACCCGGATTCCTTGACGGGCAAGTACCTTTCAGGGCGCGTGAAGATCGAAGTCCCGGCCAATCGCACGCCGCGCAACAAGAAGCTGACGCTGTCCCTCAAAGGAGCTCGTGGCAACAACTTGCGCAATGTCGACCTGGAGATTCCGATCGGCCTGCTGACCTGCGTGACCGGTGTGTCCGGCTCGGGCAAGTCGACGCTGATCAACAACACGCTGTTTCCATTAAGTGCCACGGCGCTGAACGGCGCGACCACGCTTGAGGCTGCCGCCCACGACAGCATCAAGGGCCTGGAACACCTGGACAAGGTCGTGGACATCGACCAAAGCCCTATCGGCCGTACACCGCGCTCCAACCCGGCGACTTACACCGGATTGTTCACGCCGATCCGCGAGTTGTTCGCCGGCGTGCCGGAATCCCGCTCCCGGGGTTACGGGCCAGGGCGCTTCTCCTTCAACGTGAAGGGCGGACGCTGCGAGGCCTGCCAGGGTGATGGCCTGATCAAGGTGGAGATGCACTTCCTGCCGGACATTTATGTCCCGTGCGACGTCTGCAAGAGCAAGCGTTACAACCGCGAAACCCTGGAGATCAAGTACAAGGGCAAGAGCATTCACGAAACCCTCGAAATGACCATCGAGGAAGCAAGGGTGTTCTTCGACGCGGTCCCCGCACTGGCGCGTAAGCTGCAAACGTTGATGGATGTCGGTCTGTCGTATATCAAACTCGGACAATCGGCGACCACTTTGTCCGGTGGTGAAGCCCAGCGGGTGAAACTCTCCCGCGAATTGTCCAAACGCGACACCGGCAAAACCTTGTACATCCTCGACGAGCCAACGACCGGCCTGCACTTCGCGGACATTCAGCAACTGCTGGACGTACTGCATCGCCTACGCGATCACGGCAATACCGTGGTGGTGATTGAACACAACCTGGACGTGATCAAGACCGCTGACTGGCTGGTGGACCTTGGGCCGGAAGGTGGCTCCAAGGGTGGGCAGATCATTGCGGTTGGCACACCCGAGGAAGTGGCCGAGATGAAGCAATCTCACACCGGCTACTACCTGAAACCGCTGTTGGAACGTGATCGGGCTTAATCCGACTCATGAAAAAGCCCCTGTCACTTCATCAGTGACAGGGGCTTTTTTGTATCCGTTGAATCAGGCGTGGGATTGCAGGTAGTTCTCAAGCCCGATCAACTTGATCAGACCCAACTGCTTCTCGAGCCAGTAGGTGTGATCTTCTTCGGTGTCATGCAATTGAACCCGCAGCATTTCGCGGCTGACATAGTCCTTGTGCTGCTCGCAGAGCTTGATGCCCTTGCACAGCGCAGCACGGACTTTGTATTCCAGGCGCAAATCCGCTTCGAGCATCTCGGTCACCGTAGTGCCGACATCAAGATCGTCCGGGCGCATGCGCGGCGTGCCTTCGAGCATCAGGATCCGGCGCATCAGCGCATCGGCGTGCCCTGCTTCCTCTTCCATCTCGTGATTGATACGTTCGTAGAGCTTGGTGAAACCCCAGTCCTCATACATCCGCGAGTGGACGAAATATTGATCACGCGCGGCCAGTTCGCCGGTCAGCAACGTGTTGAGGTAATCGATTACGTCTGGGTGGCCTTGCATTGCCCTACATCTCCCTGCTTGAAAGTTACAGTTTGAACCAACCCGACCATAACGTCACTCGCCAGACGCAATAAAAGCGAAGATATTCTGAGAAAAGCAGCTTAAATAACGCAAAAACCGCCCAAACAAGGGCGGTTCTGCTTCTCATTTAGACTTCGTTAAGCTGTACGTTGAGCTGCTTTGCGATTGCTTCTCCATACGCCGTATCAGCCTTGTAGAAGTGCTGGAGCTGACGATCAATTACATCGCTGGAAACACCCGCCATCGCACCTGCGATGTTGCTGACCAGCAGTGATTTCTGGTCCTCTGTCATCAAGCGGAACAATGCTCCAGCATGGCTGTAGTAGTCGGTGTCTTCGCGGTGATCGTAGCGATCAGCCGCTCCGTTCAGCGCCAATGCAGGCTCAGCAAAATGAGGTGCCTGCTTGGGTGAATGGACGTAGCTATTCGGCTCGTAGTTCGGCGCTGCGCCGCCGTTGCTGCCAAACGCCATCGAACCATCACGTTGATAGGTGTTGACCGGGCAGCGAGGCGCATTCACCGGTAATTGCTGGTGATTGGTGCCGACGCGGTAGCGATGTGCATCCGCATAGGCAAATACCCGACCCTGCAGCATACGATCCGGCGAAAGCCCCACACCCGGTACCATGTTGCTAGGGCCGAATGTGGCCTGCTCGACTTCAGCGAAGTAATTTTGCGGGTTGCGATTGAGCTCCAGCTCACCGACCTCGATCAGCGGAAACTCTTTCTGCGACCAGGTCTTGGTGACATCAAACGGGTTCTCGTAATGCGCAGCGGCTTGAGCTTCGGACATGATCTGGATGCAGACGCGCCATTTCGGGAAATCACCGCCCTCAATGGCCTCGAACAAGTCACGCTGGGCGTAATCAGGATCTGTACCAGCCAAACGTGCTGCATCGGCTGGTGCCAGGTTCTTGATTCCCTGCTTGGTCTTGTAGTGCCATTTGACCCAATGCCGCTCGTTATCGGCGCTGATCAGACTGTAGGTGTGGCTCCCGAAGCCGTGCATGTGACGGTAGCCGTCAGGAATGCCACGGTCCGAAAACAGGATCGTTACCTGATGCAGTGCCTCAGGCGAGTGCGACCAAAAGTCCCACATCATCTGGGCACTTTTGAGATTGCTTTGCGGCAGACGTTTTTGGGTGTGGATAAAGTCAGGGAACTTCAACGGATCACGGATGAAAAATACCGGGGTGTTGTTGCCAACGATGTCCCAGTTGCCTTCTTCGGTGTAGAACTTCAACGCGAAACCACGGGGATCACGCTCAGTGTCAGCCGAACCGCGTTCGCCACCGACCGTAGAGAACCGCAAAAAGGTCGGGGTTTGCTTACCTAGCGATTCAAACAGTTTTGCGCTGGTGTATTGAGTGATATCGCGAGTGACCGTGAACGTACCGTAGGCGCCCGAGCCTTTCGCGTGCACGCGGCGCTCCGGGATGTTTTCACGGTTGAAGTGGGCGAGCTTCTCGATCAGGTGAAAGTCGTCGAGTAGCAGCGGGCCACGGGGGCCGGCGGAACGGGAATTCTGGTTATCGGCAACAGGTGCGCCACTGGCGGTTGTAAGCGTTGTGTTCTGACTCATGCGATCGTCCTTCCTCTGTCGGTCTTGAACTGCCGGCTAATCGGCTGAGAAGGAGTATTGATCATCAATGTGACACCTACAAATTCATTGACTCATAGACATCGATAGATAATTCCTAACGATCCTCCCCTCTACATCATGACGGCTTGGAGGAAGAAGAGATCTGTACAACCAACACATTTGTTTCAGACACAAAAAACCGGGCACTAGGCCCGGTTCTTTGTTTCAGACTGACGTCTTACTCGGCGGATACAGCTTCGCCGGCAGTAGCACGATCAACCAACTCGACGTACGCCATAGGCGCGTTGTCGCCAGCGCGGAAACCGCACTTGAGGATGCGCAGGTAGCCACCCTCACGGGTAGCGTAACGCTTGCCCAGGTCGTTGAAGAGCTTACCAACGATAGCTTTCGAACGAGTACGGTCGAAAGCCAGACGACGGTTAGCAACGCTATCTGTCTTGGCCAAAGTGATCAGCGGCTCAGCAACGCGGCGCAGTTCTTTAGCTTTTGGCAGAGTAGTTTTGATCAGCTCGTGCTCGAACAGCGACACCGCCATGTTTTGGAACATGGCCTTGCGGTGCGAGCTGGTGCGGCTCAGGTGACGACCACTTTTACGATGACGCATGGTTCATTCCTTACCAAACACTACGTTCGGTGATTACGACGATCAGGCAGTCGCCTTGTCGTCCTTCTTAAGACTTGCAGGCGGCCAGTTGTCGAGGCGCATGCCGAGGGACAGACCGCGGGAGGCCAGAACGTCCTTGATTTCAGTCAAGGATTTCTTGCCCAGGTTCGGAGTCTTCAACAGCTCTACTTCGGTACGCTGAATCAGGTCACCAATGTAGTAGATGTTTTCCGCCTTAAGGCAGTTAGCCGAACGTACAGTCAGTTCCAGATCGTCAACCGGGCGAAGCAGGATCGGATCGATCTCGTCTTCCTGCTCGACAACCACTGGCTCACTGTCACCTTTGAGGTCGACGAACGCAGCCAACTGCTGTTGCAGAATGGTTGCAGCGCGACGAATAGCCTCTTCAGGATCCAGGGTGCCGTTGGTTTCCAGATCAATAACCAGCTTGTCCAGGTTAGTACGCTGCTCGACACGGGCGTTTTCCACCACGTATGCGATACGGCGAACCGGGCTGAACGAAGAGTCAAGCTGCAAGCGACCGATGCTGCGGCTTTCGTCTTCATCGCTCTGACGCGAGTCTGCCGGTTCATAACCACGACCACGAGCTACTACTAGCTTCATGTTCAGGGCGCCGTTAGACGCCAGGTTAGCGATTACGTGATCGGGATTAACGATCTCGACATCATGATCCAGCTGAATATCGGCAGCGGTAACCACCCCCGAACCCTTCTTCGACAAGGTCAGCGTAACTTCGTCACGACCGTGCAGCTTGATAGCCAGACCTTTAAGGTTCAACAGGATTTCAATTACGTCTTCCTGTACACCTTCGATGGCGCTGTACTCGTGGAGCACACCGTCAATCTCGGCCTCGACTACTGCACAGCCGGGCATTGAGGACAACAGGATGCGGCGCAGCGCGTTGCCCAGGGTATGGCCAAAGCCACGCTCGAGAGGCTCGAGCGTGATCTTGGCGCGGGTTGGACTGACAACCTGCACATCAATGTGGCGGGGTGTCAGGAACTCATTTACCGAAATCTGCATGGATGCACCTATTTTCTAGCCCTTACTTGGAGTAGAGCTCGACAATCAGGCTTTCGTTGATGTCGGCGGACAGATCACTGCGAGCTGGAACGTTCTTGAAAACGCCCGACTTCTTCTCAGTGTCTACTTCTACCCATTCTACGCGGCCACGTTGGGCACACAGATCGAGAGCTTGGACAATGCGAAGTTGATTTTTTGCTTTCTCGCGAACAGCGACCACGTCACCAGCACGAACCTGGTAAGACGGAACGTTAACGGTCTGACCGTTTACGCTGATCGACTTGTGCGATACCAGCTGACGGGATTCGGCACGAGTCGAACCAAAGCCCATACGGTATACAACGTTGTCCAGACGGCATTCGAGCAGTTGCAGCAGGTTTTCACCGGTTGCACCTTTCTTGCCAGCAGCTTCTTTGTAGTAGCCGCTGAACTGACGCTCGAGAACGCCGTAGATACGACGGACCTTCTGCTTTTCACGCAGTTGGGTGCCGTAGTCGGACTGGCGACCGCGGCGTTGGCCGTGGATACCAGGTGCTGCTTCAATGTTGCACTTCGATTCGATCGCGCGCACGCCGCTCTTCAGAAAGAGATCGGTGCCTTCGCGACGAGCGAGTTTGCATTTTGGACCAATGTAACGAGCCATTCTTTACAATCTCCTGGATTACACGCGGCGCTTCTTCGGCGGACGGCACCCGTTGTGCGGGATTGGCGTCACGTCGGTGATGCTGGCGATCTTGTAGCCACAGCCGTTCAAAGCGCGGACTGCGGATTCACGACCTGGACCTGGACCTTTGACATTGACGTCGAGGTTTTTCAGGCCGTATTCCAGCGCAGCTTGACCAGCACGTTCAGCAGCTACTTGAGCAGCAAACGGGGTGGACTTGCGGGAACCGCGGAAACCCGAACCACCGGAGGTAGCCCAGGAAAGAGCGTTACCTTGACGGTCGGTAATGGTCACGATGGTGTTGTTAAAAGATGCATGGATGTGGGCGATGCCATCAACCACTGTCTTTTTAACTTTTTTACGAGGACGAGCAGCAGGTTTTGCCATGATAATTTTCCTGTCGATTCGCTGGGGCGATTACTTGCGGATCGGCTTACGCGGACCTTTACGGGTACGCGCGTTGGTCTTGGTACGCTGACCGCGTACTGGCAGACCACGACGATGACGCAGACCGCGATAGCAACCGAGGTCCATCAAGCGCTTGATTTTCATGTTGATTTCGCGACGCAGGTCACCTTCAGTGGTGAACTTCGCCACTTCGCCACGCAGCTGTTCAATTTGCTCGTCGCTCAGATCCTTGATCTTTGCGGCTGGGTTTACCCCAGTCTCTGCACAAATTTTCTGTGCAGTAGTGCGACCAACACCATAGATGTAGGTCAGCGAGATAACAGTATGCTTGTTATCTGGAATGTTAACGCCTGCAATACGGGCCATTCAGTGGGACTCCAATTGACAGCTACCTACGCCCCGGAAGCCAAGAAATAGGGCGCGAGATAATATCGCTGTAATAACAAATAATCAACCCGGTAGCGCACTAGCTACCGGGCTTGAAGCACAATCACACTCAGCCTTGGCGCTGTTTGTGACGCGGTTCCGCGCTGCAAATTACTCGAACAACACCTTCGCGGCGAATAATCTTGCAGTTACGGCACAGCTTTTTCACCGATGCACGAACTTTCATCACCAACTCCTCGAACCTTATGGGTCAGCGCAGCATGCCGCTGCCGTAACCCTTCAGGTTGGCTTTCTTCATCAGGGATTCGTACTGGTGCGAAACGAGGTGCGATTGTACTTGGGACATGAAGTCCATCACAACCACGACGACGATCAGCAACGAGGTCCCGCCAAGGTAGAACGGAACGTTGGCTGCGACCACCAGAAACTGGGGCAACAGGCACACGGCCGTCATGTAAAGAGCACCGAACATGGTCAAGCGAGTCAGAACGCCATCAATGTAGCGCGCAGACTGCTCACCTGGACGGATGCCCGGAATAAAGGCACCGGACTTCTTCAGGTTTTCCGCTACGTCTTTCGGATTGAACATCAACGCCGTATAGAAGAAGCAGAAGAAAATAATCCCTGCACTAAACAGCAGAATATTCAACGGCTGACCAGGAGCGATCGACTGCGAGATGTCCTGCAACCAGCCCATACCTTCAGACTGACCAAACCAGGCACCCAACGAAGCCGGGAACAGCAAAATGCTGCTCGCGAAAATAGCCGGAATAACACCGGCCATGTTCACCTTCAGCGGCAAGTGGCTAGTCTGCGCAGCGAAGACCTTACGGCCCTGCTGACGCTTGGCGTAGTGAACAGCAATACGACGCTGACCACGCTCAATGAACACCACGAAACCGATAATCGCTACTGCCAGCAAACCGATGGCAACCAAAGCGAAGATGTTGATATCGCCCTGACGTGCAGACTCGAAAGACTGCCCGATCGCTCTCGGAAGACCGGCGACGATACCCGAAAAAATCAACATCGAGATACCGTTGCCAACACCACGCTCAGTAATCTGCTCACCCAGCCACATCATGAACATCGCACCAGCCACAAAAGTGGATACCGCGACGAAATGGAAGCCAAAGTCACCAGTGAACGCAACGCCCTGCCCCGCCAGACCAATGGACATACCAATAGCCTGGACGAGAGCGAGGACGACAGTGCCGTAGCGGGTGTACTGGCTGATCTTGCGACGGCCAGCTTCACCTTCCTTCTTCAACTGCTCCAGCTGCGGGCTGACGGCGGTCATCAGCTGCATGATGATCGATGCCGAAATGTAAGGCATGATCCCCAGTGCAAAGATGCTCATCCGCTCCAGCGCGCCGCCGGAAAACATGTTGAACAAGCTAAGAATGGTCCCCTCATTCTGTCGAAACAGGTCCGCGAGTCGGTCTGGGTTGATACCTGGAACCGGGATGTGTGCGCCTATTCGGTAGACGATAATCGCCAGGAACAGAAAACGCAGACGAGCCCAGAGTTCAGACATACCGCCTTTGCCGAGCGCAGAGAGAGCACCTTGCTTAGCCATTTATTCCTCGAACTTGCCGCCAGCTGCTTCGATAGCCGCACGCGCACCTTTGGTGGCGCCGATTCCCTTGCCGATAGTGACAGCGCGAGTCACTTCACCGGACAGCATGATTTTCACACGCTGTACGTTGACGTTGATCACGTTGGCATCTTTCAGGGACTGCACGGTGACGATGTCGCCTTCCACTTTAGCCAGCTCGGACAAACGCACTTCTGCGCGATCCATGGCCTTCAGGGAAACGAAACCGAACTTCGGCAGGCGACGATGCAGCGGCTGTTGACCGCCTTCAAAGCCTGGAGCGATGGTGCCACCGGAGCGGGAGGTCTGACCTTTGTGGCCACGGCCACCGGTCTTACCCAAACCGCTACCGATACCACGGCCCGGACGATGCTTTTCGCGACGGGAACCCGGCGCTGGACTCAGATCATTGAGTTTCATCGATTAACCCTCGACACGCAGCATGTAGTAAGCCTTGTTGATCATCCCGCGATTCTCGGGAGTATCCAGGACTTCTACAGTGTGACCGATGCGACGCAGACCCAGACCCTTAACGCACAGTTTGTGGTTAGGGATGCGGCCGGTCATGCTTTTGATCAGCGTAACTTTAACGGTAGCCATGATCAGAAGATCTCCTTGACGCTTTTGCCACGCTTGGCGGCAATGGATTCAGGAGACTGCATAGCCTTCAAACCTTTGAAAGTGGCGTGAACCACGTTTACCGGGTTAGTCGAGCCGTAGCACTTGGCCAGAACGTTCTGAACGCCAGCAACTTCGAGGACAGCACGCATAGCGCCGCCAGCGATGATACCGGTACCTTCAGAAGCAGGCTGCATGTACACCTTCGAAGCGCCGTGAGCGGACTTCATTGCGTACTGCAGAGTGGTGCCGTTCAGATCAACTTGGATCATGTTGCGGCGAGCAGCTTCCATTGCCTTCTGGATCGCAGCAGGCACTTCACGCGACTTGCCACGGCCGAAGCCAACACGGCCCTTACCATCACCCACCACGGTCAACGCGGTGAAAGTGAAGATACGGCCGCCTTTAACGGTTTTGGCTACGCGGTTAACTTGAACCAGCTTCTCGATGTAGCCTTCGTCGCGCTTTTGGTCGTTATTTGACATAACTTAGAACTCCAGCCCAGCTTCACGAGCAGCATCAGCCAGCGCTTTAACGCGGCCGTGATACTTGAAGCCAGAGCGGTCGAAAGCCACTTGCGAGACGCCAGCGGCCTTAGCACGCGTAGCGACCAGCTGGCCAACCTTAGTGGCCGCGTCGATGTTGCCAGTGGCACCATCACGCAGTTCTTTATCCAAAGTCGAGGCGCTTGCCAGGACTTTGCTGCCGTCGGCCGAAATGACCTGGGCGTAGATGTGCTGCGAAGAGCGGAACACGCAGAGACGCACGACTTCGAGTTCGTGCATTTTCAGGCGTGCTTTGCGAGCGCGACGCAGTCGAGTAACTTTTTTGTCGGTCATTTGCTATGCCCTACTTCTTCTTGGCTTCTTTACGACGGACGACTTCGTCCGCGTAGCGCACACCTTTGCCTTTGTACGGCTCTGGTGGACGGAAGTCGCGGATCTCGGCGGCCACTTGACCTACCAGCTGCTTGTCGATGCCCTTGATCAGGATATCGGTCTGGCTAGGAGTCTCAGCGGTGATGCCTTCCGGCAGTTCGTAATCCACTGGATGCGAGAAGCCAAGAGCCAGGTTCAGCACTGTGCCTTTTGCTTGCGCTTTGTAACCAACACCGACCAGCTGGAGCTTGCGCTCGAAGCCTTGGCTTACGCCTTGGACCATGTTGTTTACCAACGCACGAGTGGTACCAGCCATTGCGCGAGTTTGTTGATCGCCATTGCGAGCAGCGAAACGCAGCTCACCAGCTTCTTCAACAATCTCAACGGACGAATGGATGTTCAGTTCGAGAGTGCCCTTGGCACCCTTCACCGAAAGCTGTTGGCCTGCGAATTTTACTTCGACACCGGCTGGCAGCTTAACGGGGTTCTTAGCGACGCGAGACATGCTTATCCCCCCTTAGAACACAGTGCAAAGAACTTCGCCGCCGACACCGGCAGCGCGCGCAGCACGATCAGTCATCACACCCTTGTTGGTGGAGACGATAGACACACCGAGACCGCCACGAACTTTTGGCAGATCATCGACGGACTTGTACTGACGCAGGCCTGGACGGCTAACGCGCTTCACTTCTTCGATAACCGGACGGCCTTCGAAGTACTTCAGCTCGATGGACAGCAGTGGTTTGATTTCGCTGCTGATCTGATAACCCGCAATGTAACCTTCGTCCTTCAGGACTTTGGCAACAGCTACCTTCAACGTGGAAGATGGCATGCTTACGACGGACTTTTCAGCCATCTGGGCATTACGGATACGAGTTAGCATGTCCGCTAACGGGTCCTGCATACTCATGGGCTAGACGCTCCTAATACAAAAAAATTAGCCTTGCGGCTATTACGTGTCGCCGAGAATCTCCGAGCATGAAAACACGGGCTCAGGCGAGCCGGGTATTCTAGACACACTGCGGAAATGAAACAAGCCCCAAAAGGGGCTTGTTTCAGATTCAAGGCCACCGGTGGTCAGGATCTTGCGATCCTGGACACCGAGACTTTGATAGTACTTACCAGCTGGCTTTAACCAGACCCGGTACGTCACCACGCATGGCAGCTTCACGCAGTTTGTTACGGCCGAGGCCGAACTTGCGGTAAACGCCGTGTGGACGACCGGTCAGGCGGCAGCGGTTACGCATGCGCGAAGCGCTTGCGTCACGTGGCTGCTTCTGCAGAGCTACTGTAGCTTCCCAACGCGCTTCTGGACTTGCGTTCAGATCAACGATGATAGCTTTCAGTGCTGCACGCTTTTTGGCGTACTTGGCAACCGTGAGCTGACGCTTCAGCTCGCGGTTTTTCATGCTCATCTTGGCCATGGTCCTACTCCAATCAGTTGCGGAACGGGAATTTGAACGCACGCAGCAGAGCGCGGCCTTCATCATCGTTCTTGGCAGTGGTGGTCAGGGTGATGTCCAGACCGCGGAGAGCATCGATCTTGTCGTAGTCGATTTCCGGGAAGATGATCTGCTCTTTCACGCCCATGCTGTAGTTACCACGACCATCAAAGGACTTGGCATTCAGGCCGCGGAAGTCGCGAACCCGAGGCAGGGAGATCGACAGCAGACGATCCAGGAACTCGTACATACGCTCACGGCGCAGGGTCACTTTGACGCCGATCGGCCAACCTTCACGGACTTTAAAGCCAGCGATGGATTTGCGAGCGTAGGTCACAACGACTTTCTGGCCGGTGATCTTTTCCAGGTCAGCAACAGCGTGCTCGATGACTTTTTTGTCGCCGATCGCTTCGCCCAGACCCATGTTCAGGGTGATTTTGGTAACGCGCGGAACTTCCATCACGTTCGAAAGCTTAAGTTCTTCCTTAAGTTTCGGAGCAATTTCCTTCCGGTAAATCTCTTTTAGTCGTGCCATGGTCTCATCTACCTAGCAGTGTTCAAGCATCAACCGCTTTTTGGGTCGACTTGAAGACACGAATTTTCTTGCCGTCTTCTACTTTGAAACCAACGCGGTCAGCCTTGTTGGTTTCGCCGTTGAAAATGGCGACGTTAGAAGCATCCAGTGGAGCTTCTTTTTCGACGATACCGCCCTGCACGCCCGACATCGGGTTAGGCTTGGTATGACGCTTGACCAGGTTCAGACCACCAATAACCAGACGGTTGTTAGCGAGAACCTTAAGCACCTTACCGCGCTTACCTTTGTCTTTGCCGGCGATCACGATGATCTCGTCGTCACGACGAATCTTTTGCATGTCGGATCTCCTTACAGCACTTCTGGGGCGAGCGAGACGATCTTCATGAACTTCTCAGTACGAAGTTCACGGGTCACTGGCCCAAAGATACGGGTGCCGATCGGCTCTTGCTTGTTGTTCAACAGAACAGCAGCGTTGCCATCAAAGCGGATAATGGAGCCATCAGCACGACGTACGCCGTGACGAGTGCGGACTACAACAGCAGTCATCACTTGGCCTTTTTTCACTTTACCGCGAGGAATTGCTTCCTTCACGGTAACTTTGATGATGTCACCGATACCAGCGTAACGACGATGGGAGCCACCCAGCACCTTGATGCACATAACACGGCGAGCGCCGCTGTTATCGGCCACATCGAGCATGGATTGAGTCTGAATCATATAATTTCTCCGACCCCTAGTCCTTAGACTTCCACAGCGCGTTCGAGAACATCAACCAGCGCCCAAGACTTGGTCTTGGCCAAAGGACGAGTTTCACGAATAGTGACTTTGTCGCCGATGTGGCACTGATTGGTTTCGTCGTGCGCGTGCAGCTTAGTCGAACGCTTAACGTATTTACCGTAGATCGGGTGCTTAACGCGACGCTCGATCAGAACGGTGATGGTTTTGTCCATCTTGTCGCTGACAACACGGCCAGTCAGCGTACGGACAGTTTTTTCGGCTTCAGCCATGATTACTTACCTGCCTGCTGGTTGAGCACAGTCTTCACGCGAGCGATGTCACGCTTAACTTGCGAGAGCAGATGAGACTGCCCCAACTGGCCAGTTGCTTTCTGCATACGCAGATTGAACTGGTCGCGCAGCAGGCCGAGCAGTTGCTCGTTCAGCTGCTGTGCGGATTTTTCACGAAGTTCATTCGCTTTCATCACATCACCGTCCGTTTAACAAAGGAGGTGGCGAGCGGCAGCTTTGCAGCAGCCAGGGCGAAAGCCTCACGCGCCAGCTCTTCAGAAACACCCTCGATTTCATACAGGACTTTGCCTGGCTGAATCTGGGCAACCCAGTATTCGACGTTACCCTTACCTTTACCCATCCGAACTTCGAGTGGCTTCTTGGAAATAGGCTTGTCCGGGAATACACGGATCCAGATCTTGCCGCCACGTTTTACGTGACGGGTCAGAGCACGACGCGCTGACTCGATCTGACGAGCGGTGAGACGACCACGAGCAACAGACTTCAGCGCGAACTCGCCGAAGCTGACTTTGCTACCGCGCAATGCCAGGCCACGGTTGTGACCAGTCATTTGCTTGCGGAACTTCGTACGCTTTGGTTGCAACATTTGGCGTACCCCTTACTTAGCAGCTTTTTTACGAGGCGCTGGTGCTTGTGGTTTCAGTTCTTCTTGGCGACCACCAATTACTTCGCCTTTGAAGATCCAAACCTTTACACCGATCACACCGTAAGTGGTGTGAGCTTCGTAGTTGGCATAGTCGATGTCGGCACGCAGGGTGTGCAGTGGCACACGACCTTCGCGATACCATTCAGTACGTGCGATTTCAGCACCGCCGAGACGACCGCTCACTTGGATTTTGATGCCTTTGGCACCAATGCGCATGGCGTTCTGTACAGCGCGCTTCATAGCGCGACGGAACATTACGCGACGCTCCAGCTGCTGAGCTACGCTCTGCGCAACCAGCATACCGTCGAGCTCCGGCTTGCGGATCTCTTCGATATTGATGTGCACAGGCACACCCATTTGCTTGGTCAGGTCCTGACGCAGTTTCTCAACATCTTCACCTTTCTTCCCGATAACGATACCTGGACGAGCGGTGTGGATGGTGATGCGTGCAGTTTGGGCCGGACGATGGATATCGATACGGCTTACGGACGCGCTTTTTAGTTTGTCTTGGAGGTACTCACGCACATTCAGATCTGCGAGCAAATAGTCCGCATAAGTCCGACCGTCTGCGTACCAGACGGAGGTGTGCTCCTTGACGATTCCCAGGCGAATGCCAATGGGATGTACTTTCTGACCCATCTCTTCGACTCCGTTACTTGTCAGCAACCTTGACAGTGATATGGCAAGACCGCTTGACGATGCGATCAGCACGGCCTTTGGCACGCGGCATGATGCGCTTCAGCGAACGCCCTTCGTTGACGAAAACGGTGCTGACCTTCAGGTCATCAACGTCTGCGCCTTCGTTATGCTCGGCGTTGGCTACGGCCGACTCCAGCACTTTCTTCATGATCTCGGCGGCTTTCTTACTGCTGAAAGCCAACAGGTTGAGCGCTTCGCCCACCTTCTTCCCGCGGATCTGGTCGGCGACCAAGCGGGCTTTCTGGGCGGAGATTCGAGCGCCCGACAACTTAGCGGCTACTTCCATTTCCTAACCCCTTAACGCTTGGCTTTCTTGTCTGCCACGTGCCCGCGATAAGTGCGGGTACCGGCGAACTCGCCCAGTTTGTGGCCGACCATGTCTTCGTTCACGAGAACTGGGACGTGCTGACGACCGTTGTGTACTGCGATGGTCAAACCGACCATTTGTGGCAGGATCATCGAACGACGCGACCAGGTTTTCACCGGTTTGCGATCGTTCTTTTCCGCCGCCACTTCGATCTTCTTCAGTAGGTGAAGATCGATAAAAGGACCTTTTTTCAGAGAACGTGGCACTGTCGTATCCCTCTATTTACTTGCGACGACGGACGATCATTTTGTCGGTACGCTTATTACCACGAGTCTTCGCGCCCTTAGTCGGGAAGCCCCATGGCGATACCGGATGACGACCACCAGAGGTACGACCTTCACCACCACCATGTGGGTGGTCAACCGGGTTCATGGCAACACCACGAACGGTTGGGCGAACGCCACGCCAGCGTTTGGCACCAGCTTTACCCAGCGAACGCAGGCTGTGCTCGGAGTTCGAGACTTCGCCCAGGGTCGCACGGCATTCAGCCAGGACTTTACGCATTTCACCGGAACGCAGACGCAGGGTAACGTACACGCCTTCACGAGCGATCAGCTGAGCCGAAGCACCAGCGGAACGAGCGATCTGTGCGCCTTTACCTGGCTTCAATTCGATGCCGTGTACGGTGCTACCAACTGGAATGTTACGCAGTTGCAGAGCGTTGCCCGGCTTGATCGGTGCCAGAGCACCTGCGATCAGCTGGTCGCCAGCGCTCACGCCTTTAGGGGCGATGATGTAGCGACGCTCGCCATCTGCGTACAGCAGCAGAGCGATGTGAGCAGTACGGTTTGGATCGTATTCGATACGCTCGACAGTGGCAGAGATGCCATCTTTGTCGTTGCGACGGAAGTCGACCAGACGATAATGCTGCTTATGACCACCACCGATGTGACGAGTGGTAATACGGCCATTGTTGTTACGACCACCAGACTTCGACTTCTTCTCGAGCAGCGGTGCGTGAGGAGCGCCTTTATGCAGCTCCTGGTTGACCACCTTGACCACAAAACGGCGGCCAGGGGAAGTCGGTTTGCATTTAACGATTGCCATGATGCACCCCTTCCTTACTCAGCACTGCTGCTGAAATCGAGATCTTGGCCTGGCTGAAGGGAGATAACTGCCTTCTTCCAGTCATTACGCTTGCCCAGACCGCGAGCAGTGCGCTTGCTCTTACCCAGAACATTCAGGGTAGTAACACGCTCTACTTTCACGCTGAACAGGCTTTCGACGGCCTTCTTGATTTCCAGCTTGGTTGCGTCGGTAGCAACCTTGAAAACGAACTGGCCTTTCTTGTCTGCCAGAACCGTAGCCTTCTCGGAAACGTGCGGGCCAAGCAGAACTTTAAATACGCGTTCCTGGTTCATCCCAGCAGCTCCTCGAATTTCTTCACGGCCGACACGGTGATCAACACCTTGTCGTATGCGATCAGACTAACTGGATCGGAACCTTGCACGTCACGTACATCAACGTGTGGCAGGTTACGAGCAGCCAGGTACAGGTTCTGATCAACAGCGTCCGACACGATCAAAACGTCGGTCAGGCTCATGTTGTTCAGTTTGCCCAGCAGGTCTTTGGTTTTCGGCGTTTCAACGGCGAAATCCTGAACTACTACCAGACGATCAGTACGCACCAGCTCAGCAAGGATGGAACGCATTGCTGCGCGATACATCTTCTTGTTCAGCTTCTGGGAGTGATCCTGAGGACGAGCTGCGAAAGTGGTACCGCCGCCACGCCAGATTGGGCTACGGATAGTACCGGCACGAGCGCGGCCAGTACCTTTCTGACGCCAAGGGCGCTTACCGCCACCACGAACGTCGGAACGGGTCTTTTGCTGCTTGCTACCTTGACGGCCGCCGGCCATGTAGGCCACGACTGCTTGGTGAACCAGCGTCTCGTTGAATTCGCCGCCAAATGTCAGTTCGGAAACTTCGATCGCTTGAGCGTCATTTACATTTAATTGCATGTCAGCTTCCCCTTAACCGCGAGCCTTGGCTGCTGGACGTACAACCAAGTTGCCGCCAGTAGCGCCAGGAACAGCGCCCTTGACCAACAACAGATTGCGTTCAGCGTCCACGCGCACTACTTCGAGGGACTGCACGGTCACGCGCTCAGCGCCCATATGACCGGACATTTTTTTGCCCTTGAATACACGACCAGGAGTCTGGCACTGGCCGATAGAGCCTGGAACGCGGTGGGATACGGAGTTACCGTGGGTGTTATCTTGCCCGCGGAAATTCCAACGCTTGATCGTACCCTGGAAGCCTTTACCTTTGGACTGACCGGTTACATCAACCAGTTGACCAGCGGCGAAGATTTCAGCGTTGATCAGATCGCCGGCCTGGTACTCGCCTTCTTCAAGGCGGAATTCCATTACGGTACGACCAGCGGCAACGTTCGCTTTAGCGAAGTGGCCAGCCTGAGCTGCTGTTACACGCGAAGCACGACGCTCGCCGACAGTGACTTGCACTGCACGATAGCCATCGGTCTCTTCAGTTTTGAACTGGGTGACGCGATTCGGCTCGATCTCAATGACCGTGACCGGAATGGAGACACCTTCTTCGGTGAAAATACGGGTCATACCGCATTTACGACCGACTACACCAATAGTCATGTTGTAAACCTCATGAGTGTACGGGGCTTTCACCCGCTATGGCCGCCCATTTCAGAGCGTTACACGACTAAGACCGAGTCTTAGCCGAGGCTGATCTGCACTTCCACACCGGCCGCAAGATCAAGCTTCATAAGAGCATCAACGGTTTTATCCGTTGGCTGGACGATGTCCAGAACGCGCTTATGAGTACGGATCTCGTACTGGTCACGCGCGTCTTTGTTGACGTGCGGGGAGACCAGAACGGTGAACCGCTCTTTACGGGTAGGCAGTGGAATTGGACCACGCACTTGAGCACCAGTACGTTTCGCGGTTTCCACGATTTCCTGGGTTGATTGGTCGATCAGGCGATGGTCGAAAGCCTTCAACCTGATACGGATTTGCTGATTTTGCATTGGATTTCAGACTCCGGCTGCTATTCCCACCGAGCGCAATACGCCCGTTAAAAGGAGGCGCAATTCTATAGACGCCCCAGATAGGTGTCAACCCAATAAAAAAGCCCCCGCTGAGCGGGGGCTTTTTCAAAGCATCGAAGCTATCTCAAAAGAGATGCTTACTCGATGATTTTGGCTACGACGCCAGCGCCGACGGTACGACCGCCTTCACGGATAGCGAAACGCAGACCGTCTTCCATTGCGATGGTCTTGATCAGGGTAACTTCCATTTGGATGTTATCACCTGGCATTACCATTTCAACGCCTTCTGGCAGCTGGCAGTTACCAGTCACGTCAGTAGTACGGAAGTAGAACTGTGGACGGTAGCCTTTGAAGAACGGAGTGTGACGACCGCCTTCTTCCTTGCTCAGAACGTAAACTTCTGCGGTGAACTTGGTGTGCGGCTTAACCGAACCTGGCTTAACCAGAACCTGGCCACGCTCAACGTCGTCACGCTTGGTACCACGCAGCAGAACGCCGCAGTTCTCGCCAGCACGACCTTCGTCGAGCAGCTTGCGGAACATTTCAACACCGGTGCAGGTGGTGGTGGTGGTGTCACGCAGACCAACGATTTCCAGTGCATCTTGAACGCGAACGATACCGCGCTCGATACGACCAGTCACAACAGTACCACGACCCGAGATCGAGAATACGTCTTCGATTGGCATCAGGAATGGCTTGTCGATAGCGCGCTCTGGTTCTGGGATGTAGCTGTCCAGAGTTTCAACCAGTTTACGAACGGCAGTGGTGCCCATTTCGTTGTCGTCTTTGCCTTCCAGCGCCATACGAGCCGAACCGATGATGATTGGAGTGTCATCGCCTGGGAAGTCGTAGGTGGACAGCAGGTCGCGAACTTCCATCTCGACCAGTTCCAGCAGCTCAGCGTCGTCTACCAGGTCAGCCTTGTTCAGGAAAACCACGATGTACGGAACGCCTACCTGACGGGACAGCAGGATGTGTTCACGGGTTTGTGGCATCGGACCATCAGCGGCCGAGCAAACCAGGATCGCGCCGTCCATCTGGGCAGCACCGGTGATCATGTTCTTCACGTAGTCAGCGTGACCTGGGCAGTCAACGTGAGCGTAGTGACGGATCTTCGAGTTGTACTCGACGTGCGCGGTGTTGATGGTGATACCACGAGCTTTTTCTTCTGGCGCGCTGTCGATTTTATCGAAATCAACGATTGCCGAGCCGAAAACTTCGGAGCAAACGCGAGTCAGAGCTGCGGTCAGAGTGGTTTTACCGTGGTCAACGTGACCGATGGTGCCAACGTTGACGTGCGGAAGGGAACGATCAAATTTTTCTTTAGCCACGACAATTAACTCCTAGCCTAAAGGGGCTGAATCAGCCTTGTTTTTTGGTTACAGTTTCGACGATGTGCGACGGAGCTGTATTGTATTTTTTGAATTCCATAGAGTAGCTTGCGCGACCCTGGGACATGGAACGAACGTCGGTCGCATAACCGAACATCTCGCCCAACGGAACTTCGGCACGAATTACTTTACCGGAGACCGTATCTTCCATACCCAAAATCATGCCGCGACGACGGTTAAGGTCGCCCATCACGTCACCCATATAGTCTTCAGGCGTAACAACCTCTACCGCCATGATCGGCTCAAGCAGCTCACCACCGCCCTTCTGGGCCAGTTGCTTGGTCGCCATGGAAGCAGCCACCTTAAACGCCATCTCGTTCGAGTCGACGTCGTGGTAGGAACCATCAAACACGGTAGCCTTCAGGCCGATCAGCGGATAGCCGGCAACAACACCGTTCTTCATCTGCTCTTCGATACCTTTCTGGATAGCCGGGATGTATTCCTTAGGAACCACACCACCCACTACTTCGTTCACGAATTGCAGACCTTCCTGACCTTCGTCAGCAGGAGCAAAACGGATCCAGCAGTGACCGAACTGGCCACGACCGCCGGACTGACGAACGAACTTGCCTTCGATTTCACAGCTCTTCGTGATGCGCTCACGATAGGAAACCTGAGGCTTGCCGATGTTGGCTTCGACGTTGAACTCACGGCGCATCCGGTCAACCAGGATGTCCAGGTGCAGCTCGCCCATGCCGGAGATGATCGTTTGACCAGTCTCTTCATCAGTTTTTACGCGGAAAGACGGGTCTTCCTGAGCAAGCTTGCCCAGAGCGATACCCATTTTTTCCTGGTCATCCTTGGTCTTAG
The DNA here is from genome assembly GCF_034008315.1 of Pseudomonas sp. P8_241. NCBI lineage: Bacteria > Pseudomonadati > Pseudomonadota > Gammaproteobacteria > Pseudomonadales > Pseudomonadaceae > Pseudomonas > Pseudomonas sp. P8_241. The sequence goes on from NZ_CP125377.1 coordinate 5,949,220, forward strand.
GCTCAACAGCAACCGAAATAACCGGCTCCGGGAAGTCCATGCGAACCAGGATGATTGGCTTGTCAGCGTTGCAGAGGGTTTCACCAGTGGTGACGTCCTTCATGCCGATCAGGGCCGCGATGTCGCCAGCGCGCACTTCCTTGATCTCTTCACGGGCGTTTGCGTGCATCTGCACCATACGACCCACACGCTCTTTCTTGCCTTTGACCGAGTTGATCACGCCGTCGCCGGAGGCCAACACGCCCGAGTAAACGCGGACGAAGGTCAAGGTACCCACGAATGGGTCGGTAGCGATCTTGAACGCCAGAGCCGAGAACGGCTCGTTGTCGTCCGCATGACGCTCCATCTCTTCTTCCTCGTTATCAGGGTTGGAACCCTTGATAGCAGGAATGTCGACAGGAGCCGGCAGGTAGTCGATAACGGCGTCGAGAACCAGGGGAACGCCCTTGTTCTTGAAGGAAGAACCGCAAACAGCCAGAACGATCTCACCAGCGATAGTACGCTGACGCAGAGCGGCCTTGATTTCCTCGATGGTGAGCTCTTCACCTTCCAGGTACTTGTTCATCAGCTCTTCGCTGGCTTCGGCCGCAGCCTCAACCATGTTGCCGCGCCACTCTTCAGCCAGCTCCTGCAACTCGGCAGGGATGGCTTCACGACGTGGAGTCATGCCCTTGTCAGCATCGTTCCAGTAAACAGCTTCCATGGACATCAGATCGATCTGACCCTGGAAGTTGTCTTCGGAACCGATAGCCAACTGGATCGGCACCGGAGTGTGACCCAGGCGCTGCTTGATCTGAGCGATCACGCGCAGGAAGTTAGCGCCGGCACGGTCCATCTTGTTCACGTAAACGATACGCGGAACACCGTATTTGTTGGCTTGACGCCATACGGTTTCGGACTGCGGCTCAACGCCGGAAGTGCCACAGAACACAACGACAGCGCCGTCGAGTACACGCAGGGAACGCTCAACTTCAATGGTGAAGTCTACGTGGCCCGGGGTATCGATTACGTTGAAGCGGTATTGGTCTTTGTGCTGCTTGGCCGAACCCTGCCAGAAGGCGGTAATGGCAGCAGAAGTAATGGTAATACCACGCTCCTGCTCCTGAACCATCCAGTCAGTGGTCGCAGCGCCGTCATGCACTTCGCCCATCTTGTGGCTTTTGCCAGTGTAAAAAAGGACGCGCTCGGTGGTGGTGGTTTTACCAGCATCCACGTGAGCTACGATACCAATGTTACGGTAGCGGTTAATCGGTGTAGTACGAGCCATAAAGCCCTCGCAAAATTAGTGACGCAAAAATTAGAAGCGGTAGTGCGAGAAAGCTTTGTTAGCTTCAGCCATACGGTGCACGTCTTCACGCTTCTTAACTGCAGCACCTTTACCTTCGGCAGCGTCCAGCAGTTCGCCAGCCAAACGCAGAGCCATAGACTTCTCGCCGCGCTTACGGGCGAAGTCTACCAACCAGCGCATTGCCAGAGCGTTACGACGGGACGGACGAACTTCAACCGGAACCTGGTAAGTAGCACCGCCTACACGGCGCGACTTTACTTCGACCAGCGGAGCGATGGCGTCGAGAGCTTTCTCGAAGATTTCCAGGGGGTCGCTGTTCTTGCGTTCTTTAACCTTTTCCAGCGCGCCATAAACGATACGCTCGGCAACGGCTTTCTTGCCGCTTTCCATCACGTGGTTCATGAACTTGGCCAGAATTTGGCTTCCGTATTTTGGATCGTCAAGCACTTCGCGCTTGGCTGCTACGCGTCTTCTTGGCATGGATAAGCCCTCAAACGGTCTTCAGGTTCGCTCGGAATCGGTGCCCTTACGGGACGCCTCCGACCTTACTCTTATCGACTCAGAAAAATAGAAAATCAGTTTTTACAAAAAGCCGCTACTACTTAGGCTTCTTGGTACCGTACTTCGAACGACCCTGGTTACGACCTTTAACGCCGGAAGTATCCAAAGAACCGCGTACGGTGTGGTAACGAACACCTGGCAAGTCTTTTACACGACCGCCGCGGATCAGTACCACGCTGTGCTCTTGCAGGTTGTGACCTTCACCGCCGATGTACGAGGAAACCTCGAAACCGTTGGTCAGGCGCACACGGCATACTTTACGCAGTGCCGAGTTAGGTTTTTTCGGCGTGGTGGTGTACACACGGGTGCACACGCCACGGCGTTGCGGGCAGTTCTGCAGCGCAGGTACGTCGGATTTCTCGACGATACGCTTACGCGGCTGACGTACCAGCTGGTTGATAGTTGCCATCTACTAGCTCCACTGTTGTCTTGCGACGCTATTGTCTTGCAAGAAAAGCAAAATGGCAGGAACGAATTCCCGCCAAATTTAGGGGTACAAGAGTCTAAAGAGGATCTTGTCCCCAGTCAAGGCAAGGCCCCGCCCTCTCCGCTCATCCAACCTCGACAAATTGTCTCGATTCGATGAACGGAGCGACCAGGGCCTCACGCTCATTTACCGCAGAACTCAGTTACCGCTCGAGTTCAGCGCTTCGGTCAGTGCAGCTTCCACTTCACTGGCGCTTACGCGCAACGGCTTGTCAGCATCACGACGGCGCTTACGCTCGCTGTGATAGGCCAGGCCGGTACCAGCCGGGATCAGACGACCCACGACCACGTTTTCTTTCAGGCCGCGCAGGTAATCGCGCTTGCCGGTTACCGCCGCTTCGGTCAGTACGCGAGTGGTTTCCTGGAAGGAAGCCGCCGAGATGAACGATTCGGTGGACAACGACGCCTTGGTGATACCCAGCAGAACGCGAGTGAACTTGGAGACAAACTTGTCTTCGCCGCTCAAACGCTCGTTCTCTACCAGTACGTGAGTCAATTCCATCTGGTCGCCCTTGATGAAACTGGAATCGCCGGATTCAGCGATCTCAACTTTACGCAGCATCTGACGCAGAATGGTCTCGATGTGCTTGTCGTTGATCTTCACGCCTTGCAGACGGTAAACGTCCTGGATCTCGTTAACGATGTACTTGGCCAGCGCACTCACACCCAACAGACGCAGGATGTCGTGCGGATCGCTTGGACCGTCGGAGATAACTTCGCCGCGGTTTACCTGTTCGCCTTCGAATACGTTCAGGTGACGCCACTTCGGAATCAGCTCTTCGTACGGATCGCTACCGTCGTTCGGCGTGATAACCAGACGGCGCTTGCCTTTGGTCTCTTTACCGAACGCGATGGTGCCGCTGACTTCAGCCAGAATCGACGCTTCTTTCGGACGGCGAGCTTCGAACAAGTCGGCAACACGCGGCAGACCACCGGTGATGTCACGGGTCTTCGAAGTTTCTTGCGGGATACGAGCGATAACATCACCGATCGCGATCTTCGCACCATCCGCTACACCGACCAGGGCGTTGGCTGGCAGGAAGTACTGAGCGATAACGTCAGTGCCTGGCAGCAACAGATCCTTGCCGTTGTCATCGACCATCTTCACGGCAGGACGGATGTCTTTACCGGCAGCTGGACGATCTTTGGCATCGAGTACTTCAATGTTGGTCATACCGGTCAATTCGTCAGTCTGACGCTTGATCGTGATGCCTTCTTCCATGCCCACGTAGGTCACGGTACCTTTCATTTCGGTAACGATTGGGTGAGTGTGCGGATCCCACTTGGCCACGATAGCGCCAGCTTCGACCTTGTCACCCTCTTTAACCGAAATCACGGCACCGTACGGCAGCTTGTAACGCTCACGCTCACGACCGAAGTCATCAGCGATGGCCAGCTCACCAGAACGGGACACTGCAACCAGGCAACCATCCACTCGCTCAACGTGCTTCAGGTTATGCAGACGGACGGTACCGCCATTCTTCACCTGAACGCTGTCGGCTGCGGAGGTCCGGCTTGCCGCACCACCGATGTGGAACGTACGCATGGTCAGCTGGGTACCCGGCTCACCGATGGACTGGGCAGCGATAACGCCGACCGCTTCACCGATGTTCACCTGGTGACCACGAGCCAGATCGCGACCGTAGCACTTGGCGCAAATACCGAAACGGGTTTCGCAGCTGATCGGCGAACGCACGATCACTTCGTCGATGCTGTTCAGTTCGATGAACTCGACCCACTTCTCGTCTACCAGAGTGCCGGCAGGAACGATGACGTCCTCGGTACCTGGCTTGAATACGTCACGGGCGATAACACGACCCAATACGCGCTCACCCAGCGGCTCTACAACGTCACCGCCTTCAATGTGCGGAGTCATCAGCAGACCGTGTTCGGTGCCGCAATCGATCTCGGTTACAACCAGATCCTGCGCCACGTCTACCAGACGACGAGTCAGGTAACCCGAGTTCGCCGTTTTCAACGCGGTATCCGCCAGACCTTTACGAGCACCGTGAGTGGAGATGAAGTACTGGAGTACGCTCAAACCTTCACGGAAGTTCGCAGTAATCGGCGTTTCAATGATGGAACCGTCCGGCTTGGCCATCAGGCCCCGCATACCGGCCAGCTGACGAATCTGTGCTGCGGAACCCCGCGCACCCGAGTCAGCCATCATGTACATCGAGTTGAACGATTCCTGGTCGACTTCGACGCCATGACGGTCGATGACTTTCTCTTTCGAGAGGTTGGCCATCATCGCCTTGGAAACTTCGTCGTTCGCCTTGGACCAGAGGTCGATCACTTTGTTGTACTTCTCGCCCTGGGTTACCAGGCCGGAGGCGTACTGGCTTTCGATCTCTTTCACTTCATCAGTAGCAGCATTGATGATGCGGGCTTTTTCATCCGGGATAACGAAGTCGTTAACACCGATGGAAACGCCGGAAATGGTCGAATAAGCAAAACCGGTGTACATCAACTGGTCAGCGAAGATCACAGTCTCTTTCAAACCAACCACGCGGTAGCACTGGTTGATCAGCTTGGAGATTGCCTTTTTCTTCATCGGCAGGTTGACGACGTCGTACGACAGACCTTTTGGCACAACCTGGAACAACAGCGCACGGCCGACAGTGGTGTCGACGATACGGGTGTTGCTCACGCTGCCGCCATCACGGTCGTTGACGGTTTCGTTGATCCGGACTTTGACCTTGGCGTGCAGTGCGGCTTCGCCGGCACGGAATACACGGTCAACTTCCTGCAGATCCGCGAACACACGACCTTCGCCCTTGGCGTTGATCGCTTCACGAGTCATGTAGTACAGACCCAATACAACGTCCTGCGACGGAACGATGATTGGCTCACCGTTGGCTGGCGACAGAATGTTGTTGGTCGACATCATCAACGCGCGCGCTTCGAGCTGGGCTTCCAGCGTCAGCGGTACGTGCACGGCCATTTGGTCGCCGTCGAAGTCGGCGTTGTACGCGGCGCAGACCAGAGGGTGCAGCTGAATAGCCTTACCTTCGATCAGTACCGGTTCAAACGCCTGGATACCTAGACGGTGAAGGGTCGGTGCACGGTTGAGAAGCACCGGGTGTTCGCGAATCACTTCGGCGAGAACGTCCCAAACTTCCGGCAGCTCGCGCTCAACCATCTTCTTGGCAGCCTTGATGGTGGTAGCGAGACCACGCATTTCCAGCTTGCCGAAAATGAACGGCTTGAACAGCTCGAGAGCCATCTTCTTCGGCAGACCGCACTGGTGCAGACGCAGGGTCGGACCTACGGTAATTACCGAACGACCGGAGTAGTCAACACGCTTACCGAGCAAGTTCTGACGGAAACGACCCTGCTTACCCTTGATCATGTCAGCCAGGGATTTCAGAGGACGCTTGTTGGAACCTGTGATAGCGCGGCCACGACGACCGTTGTCGAGCAGTGCGTCGACAGCTTCCTGCAACATACGCTTTTCGTTGCGCACGATGATGTCCGGAGCGGACAGATCCAGCAGGCGCTTCAAACGGTTGTTACGGTTGATCACTCGACGATACAGATCGTTGAGGTCGGAAGTCGCGAAACGACCGCCATCGAGCGGAACCAGTGGACGCAGATCTGGCGGCAGAACCGGCAGAACGGTCAGCACCATCCACTCTGGCAGGTTGCCGGAACCCTGGAAGGCTTCCATCAACTTCAGACGCTTGGACAGCTTCTTGATCTTGGTTTCGGAGTTGGTTTGCGGAATTTCTTCACGCAGGCGGCCAATCTCGTGCTCCAGGTCGATAGCGTGCAGCAGTTCGCGGACAGCTTCAGCACCCATGCGGGCATCGAAATCGTCGCCGAACTCTTCCAGCGCTTCGAAGTACTGCTCGTCGTTGAGCAGTTGGCCTTTTTCAAGGGTGGTCATGCCTGGATCGATAACGACATAGCTCTCGAAGTAGAGAACGCGCTCGATATCACGCAGGGTCATGTCCATCAGCAAGCCGATACGGGACGGCAGCGATTTCAGGAACCAGATGTGGGCAACTGGCGAGGCCAGTTCGATGTGCGCCATGCGCTCACGACGAACTTTAGCCAGCGCAACTTCAACGCCGCACTTCTCGCAGATCACACCACGGTGCTTCAAGCGCTTGTACTTACCGCACAGGCACTCGTAATCCTTTACCGGGCCAAAGATCTTGGCGCAGAACAGGCCGTCACGCTCAGGTTTGAACGTACGGTAGTTGATGGTTTCCGGCTTTTTAACTTCACCGAACGACCACGAACGGATCATCTCAGGCGATGCCAATCCGATACGGATGGCGTCGAACTCTTCGACTTGACCCTGGTTTTTCAGCAAATTCAGTAGGTCTTTCAAGGCCTTTCCTCCTGGCGGAGCAGAGAGCGGGCAATCCTGCCCCGCTCTCGATTCGCGTCACGTGTTATTCGGTTTCCAGATCGATATCGATGCCGAGGGAACGAATTTCCTTGATCAACACGTTGAAGGACTCGGGCATGCCCGGCTCCATACGGTGATCGCCATCCACGATGTTTTTGTACATCTTGGTACGGCCGTTCACATCGTCCGACTTCACTGTGAGCATTTCTTGCAGAGTGTAAGCGGCACCGTATGCTTCCAGTGCCCAGACCTCCATCTCCCCGAAACGCTGACCACCGAACTGCGCCTTACCACCCAGCGGTTGCTGGGTAACCAGGCTGTACGAACCGGTAGAACGAGCGTGCATCTTGTCGTCTACCAAGTGGTTCAGCTTCAGCATGTACATGTAGCCAACGGTAACCGGGCGCTCGAACTTGTTGCCGGTACGGCCGTCGGTCAGCTGCATCTGGCCGCTTTCTGGCAGGTCCGCCAGTTTCAGCATGGCCTTGATTTCGCTTTCCTTGGCGCCGTCGAACACTGGAGTGGCCATTGGAACGCCGCCACGCAGGTTTTGAGCCAGATCCAGGATTTCCTGGTCCGAGAAGTCATCGAGGCTTTCCTGACGACCGCCGATCTCGTTATAGATCTCGTGCAGGAATTTACGCAGCTCGGCAACTTTACGCTGCTCTTCAATCATGCGGTTGATCTTCTCACCCAGACCTTTGGCCGCGAGGCCCAGGTGGGTTTCAAGGATCTGACCAACGTTCATACGCGAAGGTACGCCCAACGGGTTGAGGACGACGTCGACCGGGGTGCCATTGGCATCGTGCGGCATGTCTTCAACCGGCATGATCACGGAGACCACACCCTTGTTACCGTGACGACCGGCCATCTTGTCGCCCGGCTGGATGCGACGACGGATTGCCAGGTAAACCTTGACGATTTTCAGCACGCCTGGAGCCAGGTCATCGCCTTGCTGCAGTTTGCGCTTCTTGTCTTCGAACTTGTCGTCCAGCAGACGGCGACGATCAACGATGTAGGCCTGAGCCTTCTCGAGCTGCTCGTTCAGAGCATCTTCAGCCATGCGCAGTTTGAACCACTGGCCGTGCTCAAGACCGTCAAGAACTTCGTCGGTGATGTCCTGGCCTTTCTTCAGACCGGCGCCGCCTTCGGCTTTGTGGCCGACCAGAGCGGAACGCAGACGTTCGAAAGTAGCGCCTTCAACGATACGGAACTCTTCGTTCAGGTCCTTGCGGATCTCGTCCAGCTGGGACTTCTCGATCGACAGTGCACGAGCATCACGCTCAACGCCGTCGCGGGTGAAGACCTGTACGTCGATGACAGTACCTTTGGTACCGGTAGGTACGCGCAGGGAAGTGTCTTTAACGTCGCTGGCTTTTTCACCGAAGATCGCACGCAACAGCTTCTCTTCTGGAGTCAGCTGGGTCTCGCCTTTCGGAGTGACCTTACCGACCAGAATGTCGCCTGCGCCAACTTCAGCACCTACGTAAACGATACCGGCTTCGTCCAGCTTGTTCAGTGCCGCTTCACCCACGTTCGGGATGTCGGCAGTGATTTCCTCTGGGCCAAGCTTGGTGTCACGGGCCACACAGGTCAGTTCCTGGATGTGGATCGTGGTGAAACGGTCTTCCTGAACAACACGCTCGGACAGGCAGATGGAGTCTTCGAAGTTGAAGCCGTTCCATGCCATGAACGCGATGCGCATGTTCTGACCCAGTGCCAGTTCACCCATGTCGGTGGACGGGCCGTCGGCCATGATGTCGCTACGCTGAACCCGATCACCTTTACGCACCAGCGGACGCTGGTTGATGCAGGTGTTCTGATTGGAGCGGGTGTACTTGGTCAGGTTGTAGATGTCGACACCGGCTTCACCGGTTTCAACTTCGTCATCGGCAACACGAACCACGATACGACTGGCGTCGACGGAGTCGATCACGCCGCCACGACGAGCCACGACGCAAACGCCGGAGTCACGGGCTACGTTACGCTCCATGCCGGTACCTACCAGCGGCTTGTCGGCGCGCAGGGTTGGTACAGCTTGACGCTGCATGTTCGAACCCATCAACGCACGGTTGGCGTCGTCGTGCTCGAGGAACGGAATCAGCGACGCAGCAACCGAAACTACCTGCTTCGGCGATACGTCCATCAAGGTGACGTCTTCCGGCGCCTTGACGGTGAATTCGTTCAAGTGACGAACAGCTACCAGCTCGTCGATCAGGACTTTCTTGTCGTTCATCGTGGCCGAAGCCTGAGCGATCACGTGATCGGCTTCTTCGATGGCGGACAGGAATACGATCTCGTCGGTGACCAGAGCGTCTTTCACCACACGGTACGGGCTTTCCAGGAAGCCATACTGGTTGGTGCGCGCATAGGCAGCCAGGGAGTTGATCAGACCGATGTTCGGACCTTCCGGCGTTTCGATCGGGCAAACACGACCGTAGTGCGTCGGGTGAACGTCTCGAACTTCAAAGCCGGCACGCTCACGAGTCAAACCGCCAGGGCCGAGTGCTGAAACACGACGCTTGTGGGTGATCTCGGACAGCGGGTTGTTCTGGTCCATGAACTGGGACAGCTGGCTGGAGCCGAAGAACTCCTTCACCGCCGCAGCCACTGGCTTGGCGTTGATCAGGTCTTGCGGCATCAGGCCTTCGCTTTCAGCCATCGACAGACGCTCTTTGACCGCACGTTCAACACGTACCAGGCCAACGCGGAACTGGTTCTCGGCCATTTCGCCTACGCAGCGAACACGACGGTTACCCAGGTGGTCGATGTCATCGACGATGCCTTTACCGTTACGGATGTCGACCAGAGTCTTCAGTACCGCGACGATGTCTTCCTTGCACAGCACGCCCGAACCTTCGATCTCGGTACGACCGATACGACGGTTGAACTTCATCCGGCCGACCGCTGACAGATCATAGCGCTCAGGGCTGAAGAACAGGTTGTTGAACAGGGTCTCGGCAGCGTCTTTGGTTGGCGGCTCGCCTGGACGCATCATGCGATAGATCTCGACCAGCGCTTCCAATTGGTTGCTGGTGGAGTCGATCTTCAGGGTGTCGGAGACGAACGGACCGCAGTCGATATCGTTGGTGTACAGAGTTTCGATGCGAACAACCTGAGCCTTGGCGATTTTGGCCAGGATCTCGGTGTTCAGCTCGGTGTTGCACTCTGCCAGGATTTCGCCGGTTGCCGGATGCACGATGACCTTGGCGGTTGTGCGACCCAGGACGTAGTCCAGAGGCACATCCAGCTCTTTGATCCCGGCTTTTTCCAGCTGGTTGATGTGGCGAGCGGTAATACGACGACCTTGCTCGACAATAACCTTGCCTTTGTCATCCTGAATATCAAGGACAGCGATTTCACCACGCAGGCGCTGAGGCACCAGCTCCAGGCTCAGGGTCTCGCCCTTCACGTGGAATACGTTGGTGGTATAAAACGCGTCCAGCACTTCTTCAGTGGTGTAACCGAGCGCGCGCAGCAGTACCGAAGCAGGCAGCTTGCGACGACGGTCGATACGCACGAATACGCAGTCTTTCGGGTCGAACTCGAAGTCCAGCCACGAACCGCGGTAAGGAATAATGCGCGCGGAATACAGCAGTTTACCGGAGCTGTGCGTCTTGCCACGGTCGTGGTCGAAGAACACGCCCGGGGAACGGTGCAGCTGGGAAACAATTACACGCTCGGTACCGTTGATTACGAAGGTACCGTTTTCAGTCATCAGGGGGATTTCACCCATGTAGACTTCTTGCTCTTTGATGTCCTTGATCGCTTTGTTCGACGATTCTTTGTCGAAAATGATCAGGCGCACTTTTACCCGCAAAGGTACGGCGTAAGTAACACCGCGCAATACGCATTCTTTGACATCAAATGCCGGTTCGCCCAGACGATATCCGACGTACTCCAGCGCAGCATTGCCGGAGTAGCTGATGATCGGGAAAACGGATTTGAAGGCCGCATGCAGGCCCACGTCGCGGAACTGATCTTTAGTCGCTCCCGCTTGCAAGAATTCACGATACGAATCCAGCTGGATGGCCAGGAGGTACGGCACATCCATGACGTCCGGCAACTTGCTAAAGTCCTTGCGGATACGTTTTTTCTCAGTATATGAGTAAGCCATCAGCGTTCCCCAGCTTGGTCACCTGCTTGTTTGGCCCCTCCCGACGGGAGCAGCCAGAAAATCGTGCAAACCCCATGGTTTGCGCCACCGCATCGGGTGGTTACAGCACGTTATCGGTGCCGACCCAGTCGGCTGCCAATAACGGAAAAAGGCCGGTGGCAAGAGCCACCAGCCATCAGCCTGTCGCTTAACGCTCGGGCTGGAGGAGCAAAGTCGATGCTTACTTCAGCTCGACTTTAGCGCCTGCTTCTTCCAGAGTTGCTTTGGCTTTGTCAGCTGCTTCTTTGGCAACAGCTTCCAGAACCATGGCAGGAGCGCCGTCAACTACAGCCTTGGCTTCTTTCAGGCCCAGACCGGTCAGTTCACGTACTGCCTTGATCACGTTAACTTTCTTCTCGCCAGCTTCGGTCAGCATGACGTTGAATTCAGTTTGCTCTTCAACAACGGCGGCAGCAGCAGCTGGACCAGCCGATGCAGCAGCAGCGGTAACGCCGAATTTTTCTTCGAAAGCTTTGATCAGCTCAACAACTTCCATTACGGACATGTTGCCAACTGCTTCAAGGATATCGTTCTGAGAGATAGACATGAATCTAATTCCTGATATTGGGGACGGCCTACGCGACCATCGAAAAAAACAAAAAACGCGAGAAGTTGACGAGCCTTAGGCTGCAGCAGCTTCTTTCTGGTCGCGAATTGCCGCCAGAGTACGAGCCAATTTGCTGGTAGCGCCTTGAATCACGCTCATCAGCTGAGAAATTGCTTCGTCACGGGTCGGCAGAGTTGCCAGTACGTCGATTTGGTTAGCTGCGAGGAACTTGCCCTCGAACGCAGCTGCCTTGATCTCGAACTTGTCCTGACCCTTTGCGAACTCTTTGAAAATCCGGGCAGCAGCGCCTGGATGTTCTTTGGAGAATGCAATCAGGGTAGGGCCAGTGAACACGTCGTTGAGGACACTGAATTCAGTGTCAGCAACAGCGCGCTTGAGCAGGGTGTTACGTACAACACGTACGTAAACGCCAGCTTCACGAGCCTCTTTACGGAGTCCGGTCATCGCGCCTACTGTTACGCCACGGGCATCAGCCACGACAGCGGACAGAGCGACTTTGGCAGCCTCGTTGACTTCAGCGACGATGGCCTTCTTGTCTTCGAGTTTAATTGCCACGGGTTTAACTCCTGCTTGTTACCGTTTCATCTGGTCGAAACCCGATGTCGTTTTGGTGTCTGATTCGGTAAGGAACCGGGAGCACCATCTGCGTAGGCTTGAGGTTTAAGACTTGCGTCGCCTACGGTCTTGGATAGCCCCCGCCAGGCAGGGACCCCAATTTTTCAATTGGCGCAATCGCTTGCGCCAATCTGTGTCTTACGCGTCGAGCGAGCTTTGGTCGATGACCAGACCTGGGCCCATAGTGGTGCTCAGGGTAACGCGCTTGACGTAAATGCCTTTCGAGGAAGCTGGCTTGATACGCTTCAGATCAGCGATCAGGGCTTCAACGTTTTCCTTCAGCTTGACGGCGTCGAAGCCGATCTTGCCAACGGAAGTGTGGATGATGCCGTTTTTGTCGGTGCGATAACGAACCTGACCAGCCTTGGCGTTTTTAACCGCGGTAGCGACGTCTGGCGTTACGGTGCCGACTTTAGGGTTAGGCATCAGGCCACGTGGACCGAGGATCTGACCCAACTGACCTACAACGCGCATGGCATCCGGGGATGCGATCACTACGTCATAGTTCAGGTCGCCGCCTTTCATTTCGGCAGCCAGGTCGTCCATGCCCACACGGTCAGCGCCGGCAGCCAGAGCGGCTTCAGCAGCAGGACCTTGAGTGAACACAGCAACGCGAACGGTCTTGCCAGTGCCGTGCGGCAGCACAGTAGCGCTACGAACGACCTGGTCGGATTTACGCGGGTCAACACCCAGGTTTACAGCAACGTCGAACGACTCGCTGAACTTGACAGTCGACAGCTCAGCCAGCAGGGCAGCAGCGTCTACAAAGTTGTAGGCCTTGCCTGCTTCGATTTTGCCGGCGATAGCCTTTTGACGCTTGGTCAGCTTAGCCATTACACACCCTCCACGTTAAGGCCCATGCTACGAGCAGAACCGGCGATAGTACGCACGGCTGCTTCCATATCAGCTGCAGTCAGATCCGCGTTTTTGGTTTTCGCGATTTCTTCCAGCTGAGCACGAGTTACAGTGCCAACCTTAACGGTGTTCGGACGAGCGGAACCGCTGGTCAGACCGGCCGCCTTCTTCAGCAGAACCGAAGCAGGGGTGGATTTGGTTTCGAAAGTGAAGCTACGGTCGCTGTAGACAGTGATGATCACTGGAGTCGGCAGACCTGGCTCAAGACCCTGAGTACGGGCGTTGAAAGCCTTGCAGAATTCCATGATGTTCACGCCGTGCTGACCCAAAGCAGGACCAACTGGTGGGCTTGGGTTAGCCTGAGCGGCTTTCACTTGCAGCTTGATGTAAGCGGTAATCTTCTTGGCCATGAGGCACTCCAATTACGGGTTCAAGCGCCTCGAAAGGCTCCCCGGTTACTTGCGCGTTTATCCCAGTGACGACAAAACCCCACAGCCTACGGCTGCGGGGTTGGGATTTTTGTTCAACTAGACCTTTTCGACCTGGCTGAACTCGAGCTCCACCGGAGTAGAGCGACCGAAAATGAGCACCGCGACCTGGATCCGGCTCTTTTCGTAGTTAACTTCTTCAACAACACCGGTAAAGTCTGCGAACGGACCGTCATTGACACGCACCGACTCGCCCGGCTCGAACAACGTCTTCGGCTTCGGCTTGTCGCTGCCATCGGCAACGCGGCGCAGAATCGCTTCTGCCTCTTTATCGGTGATTGGTGCAGGCTTATCGGCAGTACCGCCAATGAAACCCATCACCCGAGGAGTATCCTTGACCAAGTGCCAAGTACCCTCATTCATATCCATCTGCACCAGCACATAGCCAGGGAAGAATTTACGCTCGCTTTTGCGCTTCTGGCCATTGCGCATTTCAACCACTTCTTCAGTGGGAACCAGAATCTCGCCGAAGCCATCTTCCATACCGGCCAGCTTTACGCGCTCGATGAGCGAGCGCATAACATGCTTCTCGTAACCGGAGTAAGCATGCACAACATACCAACGCTTAGCCACGGGACACCCTTAGCCGACAATCAAGGAAACAAGCCAGCCGAGCAGGGAATCAAGCCCCCACAACAGCAACGCCATAACCAGAACAACAGCCACAACGATCAACGTGGTCTGCGTGGTTTCTTGGCGAGTTGGCCAAACGACTTTACGAATTTCGGTGCGCGCTTCCTTAACCAGTACAAAGAAAGACTTGCCCTTGACCGTCTGCAGGCCTACAAAGGCAGCTACAGCAGCAATAGCAAGCAATGCGAGTACGCGGTACAGGATCGGCGAAGCAGAAAAGTACTGATTGCCAACAACGCCAACAACCACCAGAGCGACTACTACAAGCCACTTGAGGAGGTCGAAACGAGAGCCTTGAGCTTCAGCTTTAGGAGTCATCTATGAAGATCCTGTGAAAAGAAAGCCAGACACACCGAGTGAATCTGGCAGGTCAGGAGGGAATCGAACCCCCAACCTACGGTTTTGGAGACCGTCGCTCTGCCAATTGAGCTACTGACCTAAAACAAAATCAGGCCGACCATTATGCCGACCCGAAAAAGACTTTACAACACTTACTAGGCAACCCTGGCTGCAACACCGGCATTCACGACACCGGCAACCTTCAAAAACACAATCAGGCGCAACCACTACCACCTAAAACAAAGGCAGATATTTTCATATCTGCCTTGTTATATGGAGCTCTTGAGCGGATTTGAACCGCTGACCTCACCCTTACCAAGGGTGTGCTCTACCAACTGAGCTACAAGAGCGTAAAACTGTGCAAAACCTGTAAACTTGGAGCGGGTAGCGGGAATCGAACCCGCATCATCAGCTTGGAAGGCTGAGGTTCTACCACTAAACTATACCCGCGAGGCTTACAGCTCTCGCTAAAATGGTGGAGGGGGAAGGATTCGAACCTTCGAAGTCGTAGACGTCAGATTTACAGTCTGATCCCTTTGGCCGCTCGGGAACCCCTCCTAAGCGAGCCGGCATTCTACATCATGCCAGCCTTCTGTCAAGCATTTTTCTCATTAAAAACCTGAGCTTAGCTGCGTTGACCTCGCTTCACACCGCTTACCGTTTCCGGTGTTCGCTGTGGAGCGGGCGCCATTCTATGCAAACTATTCAGTGGGCGCAACCCCCTCGCATAGCATTATTTTATGTTTTAACTCGTTGAATTCTTTAGAAAGGTTTATCAGCTGCAGATCATCCAGCCATCGCCTGCTTTCAGGCGCGATACGCACCCAGTAACCAGAGGCCTCTCCCCCACTCCTTGGCAACGATTGAAACTTTACGTCCATGCCAGTCAAGCGCCGCTCTACCGCTTGTGCGGCGTCCTGACGAACATATCCCCCCAAATAAAGGCAGTTATTGTCCGCAGGCGCCTTGGCTTTGTCTCGGGGGGCTTCAGATGCTTCGCTCAACAAGCGGATATCTTGCTGAGCGCCGCGATACAAATTCAAGGGTGTTACGTCTTTCGCACGCAGAGGCGCTTCCTGCTGATGCCAGATGTAATAAAAGCCATTGAGGACCAGTAGCAGCAGAAACAACCAACGCATAAAAACCTCAGGACAAAGGGCAAGCCATAGCCAAACCGACAAAGACCAGGTCCGGAACGACTCTGGCCTGAGGCACAACCTCGGCGACCAGACTCGCATCCCCACCAGTGAGGAAGACGGTGAAATCTTCACCCCAGTAGCTGCGTGCCAATTCGAGCTGAGTCAGAACAAAGCCACGCAACATCAGGGAGCAGCCCCTCTCGACAGCTTCGACAGTGGTTCGACCAGGAACAAGCACCTCCAGTGCCCGCTCAGCCGCCAGATCTCCATATCGAATTTTACGGGTATGGGTACGCAGCTGGTTGCGCATCAATGGCATGCCGGGGCAGATGAAACCACCTAGATGCTCTCCGTCCGCAGCAACGAAGTCAGCAGTGACCGCTGTTCCGAAATCAAGCACAAGGCAGGCGCCGCCCGCCAAATGGAAGCCACCAAGCATAGCCAGCCAACGATCAAGCCCTAGACGCTCGAACTCTTCATATCCATTTCGAACGCCAGACATCTCACGCGCCGGCCCAGCACAGACTACGGAGACGCTGAAGGCGCCTGAAAGCAACGACATCAAAGCGGTGGTTTCCTCTGCAGTCCTGACACTTACCAGCCGGCAAAAGGTAAGAGCAAGCCCTCCAATCGCCTCAAGACTCTCCAGTAACGCAAGGTCCGAATCAACGACCCCCTCACCAACTACCTGCCGGACATGCGTTGCGAGCACACGCCATTTGATGAAGCTGTTTCCACAGTCGAGCTCAAGAATCATCACGCAACCTCAGGCTCAGCTCACCACCACTGAAAACTTTCTCCACGCCACCAACCCTCAAACGCAACGCACCCTGACTGTCGATACCTATCACCTGGCCTTCTATTTTGTTGACGCCAGCAATCAACGACACATTTCGCCCTTGCCACAGGTGATTTTGCTCCCACTCAGACTGGATAGCCAAAAAGCCATCCGCCTGATGACGAGCCAGGTATCGTTGAAGCGTCACACTCAACGATGCGACCAAATGATTGCGATCAAAGACCCTGCCTGATTCGAGCCGCATGGATGTCCACTCCTGATCAACCTCATCAGTCGATTGCATGTTCACATTAATCCCAACACCAAGGACCACGTGACAAACATCAGCAGGATCCCCGACCAACTCCAACAGTATCCCGGCTATTTTTTTCTGCCCTACCAGGACATCGTTAGGCCATTTCAACCCGACTCCTGGAATACCCAGTTCACGCAAGGTCTGCATTACGGCAAGCCCAACAACCAGGCTTAAGCCTTCTAGCTGACGCATACCACCATCAATACGCAAAACGAGACTGTAATAGGCATTTTCTGCAAATGGGCTCACCCATTTGCGGCCGCGTCGCCCGCGACCGGCCGTTTGCCGCTCAGCAAGCACTAGAAAGGGTGCCGCCTGGCCCCGCTCGATGAGACGCAGCGCCTCTGCATTTGTAGAGTCGATCGAGTCGTAAACGAGGGCTGGCCAGGCACAGGAAGATGCTCGCAGGATCTCCGCAGGGTCCAGCAGTACCAATGAAGTCGATAGCTGATAACCACGACCTCTGACCTTGTGAATAGAAAGACCTAGTTCAGCTTCTAGATGCTGGAGCTGTTTCCACACGGCACTACGACTGATACCCAAGGCCGCCCCCAAGGCTTCGCCGGAGTGAAATCGACCATCTTTAAGAAGCTTTAACAACGTCAGCATGCAAGTCTCGCCTCACAATGAGGCCCGCATAATAGCCACGCTCCGAGCCATTGCATAGAAATCCCGGAGACGAAACTTTCCCGCGGACAAAACAAAACCCCAACTGCTTTCGCAATTGGGGTTTCGGAATTTAATCTTGACGATGACCTACTCTCACATGGGGAAACCCCACACTACCATCGGCGATGCATCGTTTCACTGCTGAGTTCGGGATGGGATCAGGTGGTTCCAATGCTCTATGGTCGTCAAGAAATTCGGGTACCGAATCGTGGCCAGCTGGCCGCGCTTCAGCAAATTGGGGATGTGATAGCTTGGTGTTTTGTGAGTATTTCGAACTTTCGGTTCGTTGCGTCTTCACACACCGCAATCTGATGCTCTTTCGAGAAGCAAATTGCTTGGGTGTTATATGGTCAAGCCTCACGGGCAATTAGTATTGGTTAGCTCAACGCCTCACAGCGCTTACACACCCAACCTATCAACGTCGTAGTCTTCGACGGCCCTTCAGGGGACTCAAGGTCCCAGTGAGATCTCATCTTGAGGCTAGTTTCCCGCTTAGATGCTTTCAGCGGTTATCTATTCCGAACATAGCTACCCGGCAATGCCACTGGCGTGACAACCGGAACACCAGAGGTTCGTCCACTCCGGTCCTCTCGTACTAGGAGCAGCCCCTCTCAAATCTCAAACGTCCACGGCAGATAGGGACCGAACTGTCTCACGACGTTCTAAACCCAGCTCGCGTACCACTTTAAATGGCGAACAGCCATACCCTTGGGACCGGCTTCAGCCCCAGGATGTGATGAGCCGACATCGAGGTGCCAAACACCGCCGTCGATATGAACTCTTGGGCGGTATCAGCCTGTTATCCCCGGAGTACCTTTTATCCGTTGAGCGATGGCCCTTCCATACAGAACCACCGGATCACTAAGACCTACTTTCGTACCTGCTCGACGTGTCTGTCTCGCAGTCAAGCGCGCTTTTGCCTTTATACTCTACGACCGATTTCCGACCGGTCTGAGCGCACCTTCGTACTCCTCCGTTACTCTTTAGGAGGAGACCGCCCCAGTCAAACTACCCACCATACACTGTCCTCGATCCGGATAACGGACCTGAGTTAGAACCTCAAAGTTGCCAGGGTGGTATTTCAAGGTTGGCTCCACGCGAACTGGCGTCCACGCTTCAAAGCCTCCCACCTATCCTACACAAGCAAATTCAAAGTCCAGTGCAAAGCTATAGTAAAGGTTCACGGGGTCTTTCCGTCTAGCCGCGGATACACTGCATCTTCACAGCGATTTCAATTTCACTGAGTCTCGGGTGGAGACAGCGCCGCCATCGTTACGCCATTCGTGCAGGTCGGAACTTACCCGACAAGGAATTTCGCTACCTTAGGACCGTTATAGTTACGGCCGCCGTTTACCGGGGCTTCGATCAAGAGCTTCGCGTTAGCTAACCCCATCAATTAACCTTCCGGCACCGGGCAGGCGTCACACCCTATACGTCCACTTTCGTGTTTGCAGAGTGCTGTGTTTTTAATAAACAGTCGCAGCGGCCTGGTATCTTCGACCGGCGTGGGCTTACGCAGTAAATGCTTCACCCTCACCGGCGCACCTTCTCCCGAAGTTACGGTGCCATTTTGCCTAGTTCCTTCACCCGAGTTCTCTCAAGCGCCTTGGTATTCTCTACCCAACCACCTGTGTCGGTTTGGGGTACGGTTCCTGGTTACCTGAAGCTTAGAAGCTTTTCTTGGAAGCATGGCATCAACCACTTCGTGTTCTAAAAGAACACTCGTCATCAGCTCTCGGCCTTAGAATCCCGGATTTACCTAAGATTCCAGCCTACCACCTTAAACTTGGACAACCAACGCCAAGCTGGCCTAGCCTTCTCCGTCCCTCCATCGCAATAACCAGAAGTACAGGAATATTAACCTGTTTTCCATCGACTACGCTTTTCAGCCTCGCCTTAGGGACCGACTAACCCTGCGTCGATTAACGTTGCGCAGGAAACCTTGGTCTTTCGGCGTGGGTGTTTTTCACACCCATTGTCGTTACTCATGTCAGCATTCGCACTTCTGATACCTCCAGCAAGCTTCTCAACTCACCTTCACAGGCTTACAGAACGCTCCTCTACCGCATCATCCTAAGATGATACCCGTAGCTTCGGTGTATGGTTTGAGCCCCGTTACATCTTCCGCGCAGGCCGACTCGACTAGTGAGCTATTACGCTTTCTTTAAAGGGTGGCTGCTTCTAAGCCAACCTCCTAGCTGTCTAAGCCTTCCCACATCGTTTCCCACTTAACCATAACTTTGGGACCTTAGCTGACGGTCTGGGTTGTTTCCCTTTTCACGACGGACGTTAGCACCCGCCGTGTGTCTCCCATGCTCGGCACTTGTAGGTATTCGGAGTTTGCATCGGTTTGGTAAGTCGGGATGACCCCCTAGCCGAAACAGTGCTCTACCCCCTACAGTGATACATGAGGCGCTACCTAAATAGCTTTCGAGGAGAACCAGCTATCTCCGAGCTTGATTAGCCTTTCACTCCGATCCACAGGTCATCCGCTAACTTTTCAACGGTAGTCGGTTCGGTCCTCCAGTTAGTGTTACCCAACCTTCAACCTGCCCATGGATAGATCGCCCGGTTTCGGGTCTATTCCCAGCGACTAGACGCCCTATTAAGACTCGCTTTCGCTACGCCTCCCCTATTCGGTTAAGCTCGCCACTGAAAATAAGTCGCTGACCCATTATACAAAAGGTACGCAGTCACCCAACAAAGTGGGCTCCCACTGCTTGTACGCATACGGTTTCAGGATCTATTTCACTCCCCTCTCCGGGGTTCTTTTCGCCTTTCCCTCACGGTACTAGTTCACTATCGGTCAGTCAGTAGTATTTAGCCTTGGAGGATGGTCCCCCCATATTCAGACAAAGTTTCTCGTGCTCCGTCCTACTCGATTTCATGACCAAGAGATTTTCGCGTACAGGGCTATCACCCACTATGGCCGCACTTTCCAGAGCGTTCCGCTAATCTCAAAGCCACTTAAGGGCTAGTCCCCGTTCGCTCGCCACTACTAAGGGAATCTCGGTTGATTTCTTTTCCTCAGGGTACTTAGATGTTTCAGTTCCCCTGGTTCGCCTCTTGCACCTATGTATTCAGTACAAGATAACCATCTTATGATGGCTGGGTTCCCCCATTCAGACATCTCCGGATCAAAGTCTGTTTGCCGACTCCCCGAAGCTTTTCGCAGGCTACCACGTCTTTCATCGCCTCTGACTGCCAAGGCATCCACCGTATGCGCTTCTTCACTTGACCATATAACCCCAAGCAATCTGGTTATACTGTGAAGACGACATTCGCCGAAAATTCGAATTTCTCAACTAAGAGAACTCACAAATTTTACCTTAGCCTGATCCGTTACCAGTGAAAGTAACGTTCAGTCTATCTTTCTATCACATACCCAAATTTTTAAAGAACGATCTAATCAAAAGACTAGAAATCAATATTCACATCGGAATATTCATTTCTAAACTTTCAGAAGCAGTTATATGGTGGAGCCAAACGGGATCGAACCGTTGACCTCCTGCGTGCAAGGCAGGCGCTCTCCCAGCTGAGCTATGGCCCCATAACAAAATTGGTGGGTCTGGGCAGATTCGAACTGCCGACCTCACCCTTATCAGGGGTGCGCTCTAACCAACTGAGCTACAGACCCAATTTCGAGCGCGCAACTGTTAGCTTGGAGCTATCAGCTTGGAGCTTAAAGCTGCTTCTATCGTCTTCTTCAATGAATCAAGCAATTCGTGTGGGAGCTTATGGAGCAGCTGAGTCGTCGATTAAGGAGGTGATCCAGCCGCAGGTTCCCCTACGGCTACCTTGTTACGACTTCACCCCAGTCATGAATCACACCGTGGTAACCGTCCTCCCGAAGGTTAGACTAGCTACTTCTGGTGCAACCCACTCCCATGGTGTGACGGGCGGTGTGTACAAGGCCCGGGAACGTATTCACCGCGACATTCTGATTCGCGATTACTAGCGATTCCGACTTCACGCAGTCGAGTTGCAGACTGCGATCCGGACTACGATCGGTTTTGTGGGATTAGCTCCACCTCGCGGCTTGGCAACCCTCTGTACCGACCATTGTAGCACGTGTGTAGCCCAGGCCGTAAGGGCCATGATGACTTGACGTCATCCCCACCTTCCTCCGGTTTGTCACCGGCAGTCTCCTTAGAGTGCCCACCATGACGTGCTGGTAACTAAGGACAAGGGTTGCGCTCGTTACGGGACTTAACCCAACATCTCACGACACGAGCTGACGACAGCCATGCAGCACCTGTCTCAATGTTCCCGAAGGCACCAATCCATCTCTGGAAAGTTCATTGGATGTCAAGGCCTGGTAAGGTTCTTCGCGTTGCTTCGAATTAAACCACATGCTCCACCGCTTGTGCGGGCCCCCGTCAATTCATTTGAGTTTTAACCTTGCGGCCGTACTCCCCAGGCGGTCAACTTAATGCGTTAGCTGCGCCACTAAGAGCTCAAGGCTCCCAACGGCTAGTTGACATCGTTTACGGCGTGGACTACCAGGGTATCTAATCCTGTTTGCTCCCCACGCTTTCGCACCTCAGTGTCAGTATCAGTCCAGGTGGTCGCCTTCGCCACTGGTGTTCCTTCCTATATCTACGCATTTCACCGCTACACAGGAAATTCCACCACCCTCTACCATACTCTAGCTTGTCAGTTTTGAATGCAGTTCCCAGGTTGAGCCCGGGGCTTTCACATCCAACTTAACAAACCACCTACGCGCGCTTTACGCCCAGTAATTCCGATTAACGCTTGCACCCTCTGTATTACCGCGGCTGCTGGCACAGAGTTAGCCGGTGCTTATTCTGTCGGTAACGTCAAAACACTAACGTATTAGGTTAATGCCCTTCCTCCCAACTTAAAGTGCTTTACAATCCGAAGACCTTCTTCACACACGCGGCATGGCTGGATCAGGCTTTCGCCCATTGTCCAATATTCCCCACTGCTGCCTCCCGTAGGAGTCTGGACCGTGTCTCAGTTCCAGTGTGACTGATCATCCTCTCAGACCAGTTACGGATCGTCGCCTTGGTGAGCCATTACCTCACCAACTAGCTAATCCGACCTAGGCTCATCTGATAGCGCAAGGCCCGAAGGTCCCCTGCTTTCTCCCGTAGGACGTATGCGGTATTAGCGTTCCTTTCGAAACGTTGTCCCCCACTACCAGGCAGATTCCTAGGCATTACTCACCCGTCCGCCGCTGAATTCAGGAGCAAGCTCCTGTCATCCGCTCGACTTGCATGTGTTAGGCCTGCCGCCAGCGTTCAATCTGAGCCATGATCAAACTCTTCAGTTCAAACATCTTTGGGTTTTGAGAAAACCCTAAACTTGGCTCAGCAATCGTTGGTTACATCTTTGATTTCTCGCGGAGTAACTTGTGATGCTGATAATCTGTTGACTAGCAGTCTGACTCCACAAGCACCCACACGAATTGCTTGATTCAGTTGTTAAAGAGCGGTTGGTTAAGATCTTTCGTCTCAACCGAGGCGCGCATTCTACAGCAGCCTCATTTGCTGTCAAGTGGTATTTTTCAGAAGTTTTCAAGGATTTCCTTAACAACTTCAACCACTTGCGCTTCAGATCTCTCGTCAGCGGGAGGCGAATTCTACAGCGTTACACGCTGCTGTCAACACCTCTTTTTCAACTTCTTTCTGGCTTCGATGACCTGAAGCAACCTGCTGCCGAAACTGCGTAACTCTTTGTTTACCAAGGAGTTTTCCGTTTCGACTGCGCCGGAAGTGGGGCGAATTATAGGCTTCTAAAATTCGCCGTCAACCCCTTATTTCAGGTTTATTCGGATTTGAGCGTAATACGCGCAAATGCCTTCTTGCCAGCCTGGCAAACATGGGTCGCACCCAGCGCATGTATAAAGGTGCGATCAACAACCTCACCATCTATACGCACTCCACCAGAACCGAGAAGATCTCGCGCTACAGCCGAATTCTTGACCAGGCCAGCCTTATTAAGGACAGCAGCGATCGGCATATCCTCAGCAGCAGTCAATTCGATCTCTGGCAGATCATCCGGCAGCTCGCCATCCTTCATACGGTTGCCCGCCGCACGATGAGCGCTGGCCGCAGCCTCTTCACCATGGAAACGTGCAACGATCTCTTCAGCCAGCTTGATCTTGATGTCACGCGGATTGGCACCCGCCTCCACATCGGCACGGAACGCATTGATCTCATCCATCGAACGGAAGCTGAGCAGCTCGAAGTAACGCCACATCAGCGCATCCGGAATGGAAACCAGCTTGCCGTACATCACACCCGGCGCTTCCTGAATACCGACATAGTTGCCCAACGACTTGGACATTTTCTTCACGCCATCCAGACCTTCAAGCAGCGGCATGGTCAGAATGCACTGAGCTTCCTGACCATAACCACGCTGCAGCTCACGCCCCATCAGCAGGTTGAACTTCTGATCGGTACCGCCAAGCTCGACGTCCGCACGCAGCGCTACCGAGTCGTAACCCTGGACCAGCGGATAAAGGAACTCATGAATGGCGATTGGCTGATTGGTCGTGTAGCGCTTGTCGAAGTCATCGCGTTCGAGCATGCGAGCCACGGTGTACTGCGAAGTCAGGCGAATGAAGTCGGCCGGCCCCATCTGATCCATCCAGGTGGAGTTGAATGCCACTTCCGTCCTGGCCGGATCGAGAATCTTGAAAACCTGAGTCTTGTAAGTTTCGGCGTTCTCGAGAACCTGCTCACGAGTCAGCGGAGGACGCGTCGCGCTCTTGCCACTCGGATCACCGATCATCCCGGTGAAGTCACCAATCAGGAAGATCACCTGATGCCCCAGCTCCTGGAACTGACGCAGCTTATTAATAAGCACGGTGTGACCCAGGTGCAAATCCGGCGCCGTCGGATCGAAGCCTGCCTTAATACGCAGCGGCTGGCCACGCTTGAGCTTTTCGATCAGCTCGGACTCGACCAACAGTTCTTCCGCACCACGTTTGATCAGCGCTAGCTGCTCTTCAACCGACTTCATAACAGACCCGCAAGGCTCGAATTCAAAGGGGACCAACCATACAAGATCGGGCGTCAAATACAAGGTTTGCCCGGCACACGGACACCAATCCACGGACGGAACGTCCGTAGACTTGCTTCAGAGATGATTTGGTTATATTTTATACAGTTATTTCATCTTCATCATGTCATTCATCTTTTCCAATTCATCATTTTCAAAGTCAAAACACTACTTATGACCAAAGAATCGTCTAAAGCGCCTCCGCTTTACCCGAAGACCCATCTGCTCGCTGCAAGTGGCATCGCCGCCCTTCTGAGCCTGGCGCTTCTGGTATTCCCTTCCAGTGATGTTGAAGCCAAAAAGACGACCCTGAGTCTTGAACTGGAAAGCCCTGCTGAACAACTGACACAAGATCAAGACGTCGCTGAAGCCGTCGAAGCCACAAATGAGTCAGCAGCTTCTCCTTTCGCACAGATTGAAAACAGCGCAGAAGAGCCACAGGAAACCGCTGAAGCCGCGCCAGCACCTGCTCCCGTGACAGTAGCGGTCGCTGAAGAAAAGAAGCTCGATAGCCACAGGGAAGTGACCGTTGCCAAAGGCGACACGCTCTCTACCCTGTTCGAAAAAGTAGGCCTTCCAACCACTGCCGTGAAAGAAGTACTCGCCAGTGACAAGCAGGCCAAGCAGTTCAGCCAACTCAAGCGCGGGCAGAAACTTGAATTCGAACTGGGCCCGGACGGCCAACTGACCAGCCTGCACAGTAAAATCAGCGATCTGGAAACCATCACCCTGTCCAAGAACGACAAGGGTTACACGTTCAACCGCATTACTGCCAAACCCACCGTGCGCTCAGCCTATGTACATGGCGTGATCAACAGCTCGCTATCGCAGTCCGCGGCTCGAGCCGGCCTGTCCCATAGCCTGACCATGGATATGGCCAGCGTATTTGGCTACGACGTTGACTTTGCCCAGGATATTCGACAGGGCGACGAGTTTGACGTGATCTACGAGCAGAAGGTTGTCAACGGCAAGGCTGTCGGCAATGGCCCAATCCTGTCCGCACGCTTCACCAACCGCGGCAAGACCTACACTGCCGTGCGATACACCAACAAACAAGGCAACAGCAGCTACTACACCGCTGACGGCAATAGTATGCGCAAGGCGTTCATTCGTACGCCGGTGGACTTCGCCCGTATCAGTTCCAAGTTCTCCATGGGCCGCAAACACCCGATCCTGAACAAGATCCGCGCCCACAAAGGTGTCGACTACGCAGCGCCGCGCGGCACCCCCATCAAGGCCGCCGGTGACGGCAAAGTCTTGCTCGCCGGCCGCCGTGGCGGTTACGGCAATACGGTCATCATTCAGCATGGCAACACCTACCGCACGCTGTATGGCCACATGCAGGGCTTCGCCAAAGGCGTCAAGACTGGCGGCACGGTCAAGCAAGGTCAGGTCATTGGTTATATCGGCACCACTGGCCTCTCCACGGGACCGCACTTGCACTATGAGTTCCAGGTCAATGGCGTGCACGTTGATCCGCTGGGCCAGAAAGTAGCAATGGCCGATCCAATTTCCAAAGGCGAGCGTGCGCGCTTCCTTGCTCAGAGCCAACCGCTGATGGCGCGCATGGATCAGGAAAAATCCACCCAGCTAGCCTCGGCCAGGCGCTAAGCCATGTCGCTCTATATAGGCGTGATGTCCGGGACCAGCCTTGATGGCCTGGACATAGCGCTGATCGAGCAATCCCCGGCGATCAAACTGGTCGCCACCCACTACATCCCAATGCCCGATTCACTGCGTGCCGAGCTGCTTGGCTTGTGCGTCAGTGGGGCGGACGAGATTGCCCGCTCTGCCGTGGCCCAGCAAAACTGGGTAAAGCTGGCTGCACAGGGCATTAACGCCCTCCTGACTCAACAGCAGCTCAAGCCTCAAAGCATTCGAGCGATTGGCAGCCACGGCCAGACCATTCGCCATGAGCCCGCACGAGGCTTCACGGTGCAGATAGGTAATCCCGCCCTGCTGACAGAGCTCACCGGCATCACGGTAGTCAGCGATTTCCGCAGCCGCGACGTCGCCGCTGGCGGTCAAGGCGCACCGCTGGTACCCGCCTTTCACGAAGCCCTGTTCGAAGAGCGCACCGGCCATCGCGCAGTGCTTAATGTTGGTGGCTTCAGTAATCTCAGCCTGATCGAGCCCGGAAAACCTGTAGCCGGCTTCGACTGCGGTCCAGGGAATGTGCTGATGGATGCGTGGATCAATCAGCATCGTGGCGACAATTACGACCGTGGCGGCCAATGGGCGGCCAGTGGAAAGATCGAACCTGATCTGCTGAAGGCACTGCTCAGTGATTCATTCTTTGTTACCCAAGGCCCGAAGAGTACCGGCCGCGAAGTGTTCAACCTGCCATGGCTGATGCAACACCTCGCGCACTTGCCCTCCTTTGCGGCCGAGGATGTGCAGGCAACGCTGCTTGAGCTGACCGCGCTGACCATCATTGAATCACTGCAAAGCGCTCAGCTGGATACCCAGGAACTATTGGTCTGCGGCGGCGGCGCGCATAACGCTGCGCTGATGAGCCGACTGTCCAGCCTGCTGCCAAACGCAAAAGTCAGCAGCACCGCCATTTACGGCGTAGACCCTGACTGGGTCGAAGCGATGGCCTTTGCCTGGTTGGCCCACTGCTGCCTCGAAGGCATCGCGGCCAATCGCCCTAGCGTCACTGGAGCCCGTGGATTACGCGTGCTCGGCGCCATCTACCCCGCATAAATGCCGGACAGCAAAACGCCGCAGGGCCTTGAGGCCATACGGCGTTTTGTTGGTAGCGACGCGCTGATCAGATCGAGAACGAAGAGCCACAGCCACAGGTAGTGGTCGCGTTAGGGTTCTTGATGACAAAACGCGAGCCTTCCAGACCTTCCTGGTAATCCACCTCGGCGCCCGCCAGGTATTGGAAGCTCATCGGATCGACAACCAGACTCACACCTTCGCGCTCGACGATGGTGTCGTCATCGGCCACTTCTTCATCGAAGGTGAAGCCGTATTGAAAACCTGAACAACCGCCGCCCGTAACGAATACGCGCAGCTTCAAGCGATCATTCCCCTCTTCATCGACCAGGCTCTTCACCTTGTGCGCGGCACCGTGGGTGAATTGCAAAGCCGTGGGGGTGAAGGATTCGACGCTCATGCTGACTATCTCCCGGCGTTACGCCGTCATATTGCGTGATGACGCGCATTATCCGCTTCTCCTAGAAAAGCGGTCAACTATTGTTATGGTATATCAGCCAATCCAATCGCCAAGCCAGAATGCAAAAAGGCCCTTTCAAAGGGCCTTTTTGCTGTTCGGTACAAGCCTTAGGGCAACATGCCAGCGTGGGACAGACCCAGACGCTCATCCAGCCCGAACAGGATGTTCATATTCTGTACCGCCTGACCCGACGCACCTTTGACCAGATTGTCGATCACCGACAATACGACCACCAGATCGCCATCCTGAGGACGATGCACAGCAATACGGCAGACGTTGGCACCACGCACACTGCGGGTTTCCGGGTGGCTACCGGCCGGCATAACGTCGACGAACGGTTCGTTGGCATAACGCTTTTCAAACAGCGCCTGCAGGTCGATCGAGCGATCAACGACGGTCGCGTACAACGTCGAGTGAATGCCACGGATCATTGGCGTCAGGTGTGGAACGAAAGTCAGGCCGACATCCTTGCCTGCTGCACGACGCAAGCCCTGGCGAATTTCCGGCAAGTGACGGTGACCTTTCACGGCATAGGCTTTCATGCTTTCCGACGTTTCGGAGTACAACGAGCCTACGGAGGCGCCACGACCAGCACCACTGACGCCGGATTTGCAGTCAGCGATCAAGTGCGAGGCGTCGGCCAGACCCGCTTCCAGCAATGGCAGGAAGCCCAATTGCGTGGCAGTTGGATAGCAACCCGGCACCGCAATCAGACGCGCTTTCTTGATCTGCTCGCGATTGACTTCCGGCAGGCCGTAGACCGCTTCGTCCAGCAACTCCGGTGCGCCGTGCGGCTGACCATACCACTTGGCCCATTCATCCGCGTCTTGCAGGCGGAAATCGGCCGACAGGTCGATGACCTTGGTCCCCGCCGCCAGCAACTCGCCGGCCAGGGCGTGGGCAACACCGTGCGGTGTGGCGAAGAACACCACATCGCAAGCGCCCAGGGTCTTGATGTCCGGAACGCTGAACGCCAGGCCGTCGTAGTGGCCTCGCAGGTTCGGGTACATGTCGGCAACGGCCAGGCCTGCCTCGGATCGGGAAGTGATGACAACCACTTCAGCTTGCGGATGTTGCGCCAACAGACGCAGCAGTTCGACACCGGTGTAACCCGTGCCGCCGACGATACCGACCTTGACCATAAACCTGCCCTCAACGAACCCACTGGAAAGCCGTCGATAATAGGGGCCGCGCGCCCCTGCGACAACCGCCAAGGTGACGTGCGGACGCTCAAGCCTCTACTATTCGGTCTACCGTGAATCCTGGAATAACTAAAAATGCTCTATTTGTGGCTAAAAGCTTTTCACATCATCAGCATCGTTTGCTGGTTTGCCGGCCTGTTTTACCTGCCGCGCCTGTTCGTCTATCACGCTCAAAGCGAAGACACCGTGAGCAAGGAACGCTTCAGCATCATGGAGCGCAAGCTGTATCGGGGAATCATGGGCCCGGCAATGATCGCCACGCTGATCTTTGGCGGCTGGTTGATCAGCCTCAACCCAAGTGCATATTTCACCCAGGGTGGCTGGATGCATGCGAAGTTGACACTGGTCGTACTGCTGATCGGCTATCACCATATGTGCGGCGCCCAGGTAAAACGATTTGCCCGTGGCGAAAACACCCGGAGCCATGTCTTTTATCGCTGGTTCAATGAAGTGCCGGTTCTGCTATTGCTGGCAATCGTAATTCTGGTCGTGGTTCGGCCGTTCTAAATCCTACTGATCGTGTTATTTCGGGGTACTTCCAATGTCGCTGCCCGCTTTGCTCGAACAACGTCTGCGCTTGCCTGTGGTGGCTGCGCCGATGTTTCTCATCTCCAACCCGCAATTGGTGCTGGCCTGCTGTCGCAACGGCGTGGTCGGCAGCTTCCCGGCGCTGAACCAGCGTGAAAGCAGTGGGTTCAAAGCCTGGTTGAAGGAGATCGAGGCCGGGTTGGCGACAATGGACAACCCCGCACCGTATGCTGTGAACCTGATCGTCCATAACAGTAATCCAAGGCTGCAAGCGGATCTGGAAATCTGCGTGGAACACAAAGTACCGATCGTGATCACCAGCCTCGGCGCCGTAAAGGAACTGGTCGATGCGGTCCACAGCTACGGCGGCCTGGTATTCCACGACGTCACCACCCGCCGTCATGCCGAGAAAGCTGCCGAAGCCGGGGTAGATGGATTGATCGCAGTGGCCGCCGGTGCCGGTGGCCACGCCGGCACCTGGAGCCCGTTCTCGCTGATGGCCGAAATCCGCCAGTTCTTCGACAAGACCCTGCTATTGGCCGGATGCTTGAACCACGGCCACGAAATTCTCGCCGCACAATTGCTGGGTGCGGATTTAGCTTACTTCGGTACGCGATTTATCGGCACAACCGAAAGTCATGCGTCTGACGCCTACAAAGAAATGCTGCTGACAGCCAGAGCCGCAGACATCATCCATACTCCAGCGGTGTCAGGCGTTCCGGCAAGCTTCATGCGTCAGAGCCTGGAAGCCGCCGGTTTCGACATGTCAGCGCTGCAAGGCAAGGGCGAAATCAACTTCGGCTCCAAGCTCAAGCCCATCAGCGATGAAGCCAAAGCTTGGAAAACCGTGTGGTCCGCGGGCCAGGGCGTCGGCGAGATCGATGATTTGCCAAGTGTCGATCAATTGGTCGCGCGTCTTGATGGGGAGTATCGCAAGGCGCTGGAACACGCCGCACAGCTGCCAAAGCGGTGGCCGCGCTGACAGTCAACCCTGGGTCGACCTCCCACGGCTGACCCTTTACACGCCCAGGCCTGGATTTCTTATTCAATCTCTCGTGACAAGGATGCTTCGAACATGGGCGAAAACCGTTTCAAGATCGTATTCGAAGGCGCTTTGCAGCCCGGTGTCGATATCACGACTGCAAAGGTCAACCTTGCGCAGTTGTTCAAAAGTGATGTCGCGGCAATCGAGCGCCTGTTCAGCGGCCGCCCGGTCGCGCTCAAACGCGACCTGAGCCATGCCGACGCTCAAACCTATCTGCAAGCACTGAGCAAAACCGGCATCGATGCCCGCATCGAAGCCGAGCCGCCTGTAGAATTGAACCTCACCGAGATTCATGAGCATTACTCAGCCACATCGGTCGATCCTCCGTCGCCTTACACCCCACCCCGAGCGGACCTTGGGGCAACCTCCACAGAATTTGCCACACTCAAGCCATTCAGCTTCGATGGGCGTATCGGTCGCTTGCGCTATCTGGCCTGGACGATGGTCTTGACCCTGATCCTCATGGCGGTTTGCGGGGTGTTTGCCGTGGTCGCCCTGGCCCTTATCGATTCAGACTCTACTGCGGGCCTGATTTTAGGCAGTCTGCTCGCCTTGATCGTGTTTGTCGGGTTCGCCTTCGTCAGCATTCAGATCAATGTTCAGCGCCTGCATGACATCGGCTGGTCCGGCTGGCTGTGGCTGATCAACCTCGTTCCGTTTGTTGGCAGCATCTTCCCGTTTGTAACCATGGCGATGCCCGGCGACACAGGTCCCAATCGCTACGGCCCGCCGCCCCCGCCAAACAGCGCTGCGGTAAAAGTGCTGGCTTCATTGTGGCTGGCGTTCATCGCGTTGATGTTGGTGGGCGTATTGGCCGGAGGCATCTCGAGCCTTCAGGAAGAGTATGAAAGTGCTGCGCAGAGCCGCTACGACAGCGGTTCTGTCATCTCCGAAGAAATCGATGTCGAGGCCGAGCCTGCGCCAAATTCCAACGACGATGCAGCCGAAGAGGCCCAGCCCCCTGTAGACTCTGCGAAAGAATGAACAGCGCTCCTGGCCCGTGACACCTGCGTCGCGGCGCGGAGCTGTTGCGATGGAGAACTGCATGACCCGTTACGCTCTGATCACCGGCGCTTCCAGTGGCATCGGCCTGGCGATGGCCGAAGCCCTGGCCCGGCGCGGCCGAAGCCTGATTCTGGTGGCCCGACAACGTGATCAGTTGGAAAGTATTGCGATTGAACTGACTCAACGCTTCGGCGTGGAAGTGCTGTTTCGCGCCTGCGACCTGGGTGAGCCACTGCGCCTGTCCGGGTTCTTGCTGGAATTGGAAGAAGGTGAGCGGCAGATCGACTTGCTGGTCAACTGCGCCGGCATCGGTACATGCGGCCCGTTCCTGGCCCAGGACTGGATGACCGAGCAGGACCTCATCGAAGTGAACATCCTTGCCCTCACCCGCCTCTGCCACGCCATTGGCAATAGCATGGCGCTGCAAGGCGGCGGGCAAATACTGAATGTGGCTTCGGTTGCAGCCTTTCATCCCGGGCCGTGGATGAGCACGTATTACGCCAGCAAGGCTTATGTGCTGCACTTTTCCGAAGCCTTGCGGGTCGAGCTTAAAAAATGCGCAGTGAAGGTCTCAGTGCTTTGCCCAGGACCGACCCGCACGGCGTTTTTCCATACCGCGCAACTGAACACTGAAAAACTGGCCAACAGCAAAATGCTGATGAGCCCGGAAGAGGTCGCCCTCTATACCGTGCGCGCCCTGGAGAAAAACCGTGCGATCATCATTCCGGGACGGCGCAACCGATGGCTGGCCACCCTGCCCCGGTTCGGCTCGCGCTGGCTGATTCGCACAATCACCGGGATGGTCATCAAGGCACACTGCCCACGCTGACCGACTTGCCGGTAAAAGACTGGGCTCGGACTGAACCCGTGAGTACACTCAGACCAGCCCAAACAACGGAGAAAACAGCTGTGGATACTCTGTTCACCAAGATCATCAATCGGGAAATCCCGGCGAAGATCATTTACGAGGACGACCAGGTTCTGGCCTTCCACGACATCGCCCCACAGGCACCCGTGCATTTTCTGGTGATCCCGAAGAAAGCGGTGCGCACCCTGAACGACCTCACCGAAGATGACAAGGCACTGGCCGGACACATTCTGTTCACGGCCCAGCGTCTGGCGCTGGAGCTGGGTTGTGAAAAAGGTTTCCGCGTTGTCATGAACTGCAATGAAGAAGGTGGGCAAACTGTCTATCACATTCATATGCACGTGCTGGGTCAGCGCCAAATGCATTGGCCGCCGGGCTGAGTGTAGGTACTTAAAAGATCGCAGCTTTCGGCAGCCCCTACGTGGATCGCGAACCCATGTAGCAACTGCCGCAGGCTGCGATTTTTTGATCTTGACCCAGCGCAAACCTTCCCCGGCCGATTGGGTTAAACTGGCCGCCGAGATTCCTCCGGAGGTCAGCATGACTACCCAACGTCACTACTCGCCGATTGACCGTCTTCTGCTGCAAGCAGACGCCGCGATGCGTACTCTGTTGCCTTCCAATGGCCATCCGTACCGCCCATCGCCGGCCATCGTCCAACCGGACGCAAAAATGAGCGACGAAGACACCCGCCACGTCGCCGGCCTGATGCGTATCAACCATACCGGCGAAGTCTGCGCCCAGGCGCTGTATCAGGGGCAGGCCCTGACCGCGAAACTGCCGCAAGTGCGCGCAGCCATGGAGCACGCCGCCGAGGAAGAAATCGACCACCTGGTCTGGTGCGAACAACGCATTCATCAGTTGGGCAGCCACACCAGCATTCTCAATCCGCTGTTTTATGGCATGTCTTTCGGGATCGGCGCAGTGGCCGGCCTGATCAGCGATAAAGTCAGCCTGGGGTTCGTTGCGGCGACGGAAGATCAGGTGTGCAAACACCTGAACGAACATCTGGAGCAATTGCCGGCCGAGGATGAAAAGTCCCGGGCGATTCTTGAGCAGATGCGCATTGATGAAGAGCAACATGCCGAAAGTGCGCTGGATGCGGGGGGCTTCCGTTTTCCGGCACCTGTGAAGTTCGGAATGAGTCTGATGGCCAAGGTGATGACCAAGAGTACTTATCGGATGTGAGGGCTCTGTTGCCTTATAGGTCCTCTTCGGGGGCAAGCCCGCTCCTACAGGGGTTTGCGACGGACATGAAAAAGGCGACCGAGGTCGCCTTTTTTGAGTTCGAGAATCTTACGACATGTTACGCGCGTAGAAGATTTCGAGCATTTCGTGCTTCACCCGCTCGGTCACCTGAGTGCGCTGCTCAGAGGACAGGCTGTTGGTAGCGTCACCGAACAGGTAGTTATCCAGCTCGAAGTTCTTCAGCAGCATTTTGGTGTGGAAAAGGTTTTCCTGGTACACGTTCACGTCGGTCATCTGATACGCGTCGCGGGTGTCTTCGGAGAGGTAGTTCTGGATCGAATTGATCTCGTGGTCGATGAAGTGCTTTTTGCCCTCAACGTCACGGGTGAAACCGCGCACACGGTAATCCACGGTCACGATGTCCGAGTCGAACTGGTGAATGAGGAAATTGAGCGCTTTAAGCGGTGAAATGACCCCGCAAGTCGACACGTCGATATCCACACGGAAGGTTGCAATACCGTCATCCGGATGGATTTCCGGGTAGGTGTGCACCGTAATGTGGCTCTTGTCGAGGTGGGCCAGGATGATTTCCGGCAGCGGGCCCGGGGACTCTTCGATCTGACTCTCGGTCGGGGTTACCGGTTCTTCAGAGATCAGGATCGTGACGCTGGCGCCCTGTGGCTCATAGTCCTGACTCGCAATGTTCAGGATGTTGGCACCAATGATATCGACAACTTCCGTGAGAATCTGCGTCAGGCGCTTGGCGTTGTACTCTTTATTGATGTACTCGACGTAGGCCTGTTGATCTTGCGGGGTTTCCGCGTAGCAGATGTCATAGATGTTGAAGCTCAAGGTCTTGGTCAGGTTATTGAACCCGTGGAGCTTGAGTTTGCTTTTCACCGTTAAAAACTCTCTATGTGTTTGCGGCCCGGCCGCGTGATCAAGCATGCCCGTCAGATGCGAACAACGCACCTGCGTAGGACGGTTAACACCTCTTCGCGATGGCGATTTTGGTTGTCTGTTTCGGGCGCGCGGCCTGCCGGTCGACCGGCCACTACCCTGAAAAAAGTGGCGCATTATGCAGACGTCCGCTTGGGATCGCCAGAGTCTGCACCGCTTTTATGATAGTTGAATGTCTATTCAACCGAGTTCGATGATCTCGTAGTCATGAGTGATCGCCACGCCTGCTGCACCGAGCATGATCGAAGCCGAGCAATACTTCTCGGCGGACAGCTCGATGGCACGTTTGACCTGGGCTTCTTTCAAGCCACGGCCCTTGACCACGAAATGCATGTGGATTTTGGTGAACACTTTTGGATCTTCGGTCGCACGCTCGGCTTCCAGGAAGGCTTCACAGCTTTCCACAGCCTGGCGGGACTTCTTGAGGATGCTGACCACATCGAAATTGCTGCAACCGCCAACACCCAGCAGGAGCATTTCCATCGGCCGGACTCCCAGGTTACGACCGCCGGCTTCGGGCGGACCGTCCATGACCACGACATGACCGCTACCGGATTCGCCGAGGAACATGGCTTCGCCAGCCCATTGGATGCGTGCCTTCATCGCCAAGACTCCACTGTCTAAAAAAGGGTCGCCAGCTTAGCACAGGGCCCTCGAATGGCAGCGCTTGCCTTCCTAGGACATAAGCATCTGCACCGTAGGTAATTTCTCGAATATTCTAGGAAGTGTCTGATAAGCTGACGCCAATTCGCTGGCGCATGGTCGGCCTTGTCGCTGTTTTCGCTATTCATAAAAAAACCAAACACACCGCGCAGTCTTTTCGGGATACAACCATGGTTGCTCTTGCCCACACCCCCAGGATCAAAAACCTCGACAAGCTGCTGATGCATTGCCAGCGCCGTCGCTATCAGGCCAAGAACAACATCATTTGCGCCGGCGACCGTTCGGAGACGCTGTTCTTCATCATTAAAGGATCGGTCACCATCCTGATCGAAGATGAGGACGGTCGGGAGATGATCATCGCTTACCTGAATGCCGGGGACTTCTTTGGTGAGTTGGGCCTGTTCGAACAGGCCGGTCTGGAGCAGGAGCGAAGTGCCTGGGTGCGGGCCAAGGTCGAATGCGAAGTCGCGGAAATCAGCTACGCGAAATTTCGTGAACTGTCGCAGCAGGATCCTGACATTCTTTACGTGCTTAGCGGACAAATCGCACAACGCCTGCGCAACACTACGCGCAAGGTGGGTGACCTGGCGTTCTTCGACGTCACCGGTCGCGTTGCGCGTTGTTTGTTGGAATTGTGCAAGCAGCCGGATGCCATGACTCACCCGGACGGGATGCAGATCAAGGTGACACGACAGGAAATCGGACGGATTGTCGGTTGTTCGCGAGAGATGGTCGGTCGTGTGCTCAAGGATCTGGAAGAACGCAACCTGGTGGACGTCAAAGGCAAGACCATGGTGGTCTTCGGCACCCGATAAGCTCGAAAACCTAGCCGCTGAACATCTGTTCGAGCATCAGACGGTAAAGCTCATCGAGACGCGCCAACGCATCCGGCGCGACGAATTTCTCATGCAGGGCAATGTGGCTTTCGGCACGCACCCGTTGTTCAAGTCCGCACGCTTGGTTGAAGCGGTTGACCGCCGCGACCATCGACTCGCGCTCGTTATCGATCAACATTGCACCGTGCACCAGCCCCACTGGACGTTGACCGCCCTGGCTCTGGCGCCAGCGCTGGGCGGTGCCAACCATCTTGCGTCCGTCCAGGTTGACGTTGAAACGGCCATCGCAGAACGCACCGTCGATTTCGCCAAGAGACGAAGCGCCACCCAATTCATCCAGTAGCTGGCAGATCGGATCACACAATCGGCGGTATCCAGATTCGATGCGGTTCAGATCCCCTTCGCTGCGCGGGGGGGCGTAAACCAGTGCGATGTTGATCGTGGTGGCTGATTGCGGGACGGGTTCGCCGCCGGTATCGCGCAACAGCACGGGCCAGCCTGCTGCTGCCGACACCTCACAAGCGGCCTCGAAACCTGGCAAGCGATTCAAGCGGCGCGGCATAACCAAGGCTTGATCGCTTGGTTGCCAGAACAGCAGACCGAATTCTGCGTCGCCGGCACAGACTGACGCCAACAGATCCTGTTCCATTTGCAGGCCGGCTTCGATGGTCAGGGAGAGAGGTGAGGTCATGAGGGAATCCGTCGGACACAAAGCCTGTGGTGCTTCCTATGCCGCTATCGCGAGCCAGCTCGCTCTTACAAAGGATTTGTTTACACCAAAAAATCCAATGCGGGAGCGAGCAGGCTCGCGATGCGTTTCAGTCGAGGGTCGAACCGCTGACAGGCACACCGCGCTCTGGGAAGAACAGACGCTGCAACTCGGTACCCGGACTCTCGGCGCGCATGAATGCCTCGCCGACCAGGAATGCGTAGACATCGCTGATTTCCATCAACTCGACATCGGCACGATTGAGGATGCCGCTCTCAGTGATCACCAGACGATCGCGCGGAATACGCGGCAACAGGTCAAGCGTGGTTTCGAGGCTGACATCAAAGGTGTGCAGGTTACGGTTATTGATGCCGACCAGCGGAGTGTCGAGGGTTTTCAGGGCCCGCTCCAGCTCATCGCCATCGTGGACCTCCACCAGCACATCGAGATTGACGCTTTTGGCCACGGCCGCCAGCTCGGCCATTTTCACGTCATCCAGTGCGGAGACGATCAACAGCACGCAATCGGCGCCCAATGCACGCGCCTCAACGATCTGGTACGGATCAAGCATGAAATCCTTGCGGATCACCGGCAGGCTGCATGCCGCACGCGCCTGTTGCAGATACGCATCGCCCCCTTGGAAAAAGTCGATATCGGTGAGCACCGACAGGCAGGTCGCGCCACCCTTCTCGTAGCTTTTAGCGATGTCAGCGGGAACGAAGTTCTCGCGGATCACGCCCTTGCTCGGCGACGCTTTCTTGATTTCAGCAATGACCGCCGGCTGTTTCAGCTTGGCCTGAGCCATCAATGCCTGGGCAAAACCACGGGGTGCATCGGCCGCCTTGGCCAGACTTTCCAGCTCGGAGAGGCTGACGCGAGCACGACGCTCGGCGACTTCCTCAGCCTTGCGCGCCAGAATGTTTTCCAGAACCGTCGGCACACTCATCCCTCATTCTCCACTTTGAATACCGCGGTAAACGCACCCAGCTCCTCGAGTTTTTCCCGAGCGAGGCCGGTGTGCAGCGCATCGTGCGCCAAGGCAACACCTTCTTTGAGACTGCTGGCATGGTCGGCGGCGTACAACGCGGCGCCGGCATTGAGCATGATCATCTCGGCAGCCTTCTGACCGTTTTCGGTCTTGCGCTTGCCCAAGGCATCGCGAATCAGTTCCAGGGATGCCGCCGGGCTTTCGACCGCCAGGCCGTGCAAGCTCTGGCTCTTCATGCCCAGGTCTTCCGGCTCGACCCAATATTCGGTGATCTGATCGTCTTTCAGCTCAGCGACAAAGGTCGGCGCTGCGAGGCTGAATTCGTCCAGGCCATCCTTCGAATGCACCACCAACACGTGCTTGCTGCCCAGACGCTGCAACACTTCAGCCAATGGCCGGCACAACGCCTGGGTGAACACGCCGACCACCTGATGTTTAACACCGGCCGGATTCGTAAGCGGGCCGAGCATGTTGAACAAGGTGCGCAAGCCCAGATCCTTGCGCGGACCCGCGGCGTACTTCATGGCGCGGTGGTGAGTCTGGGCAAACATGAAGCCGATGCCGACGTTGTCGATGCAACGCGCGACTTGCACCGGCGTCAGGTTCAGATAGATACCGGCTGTTTCCAGCAAATCGGCACTGCCGCTCTTGCCCGAGACTGCACGGTTGCCGTGCTTGGCCACGGTGCATCCGGCTGCCGAAACCACGAACGCCGAAGCGGTCGACACGTTGAAAATGTTCGCGCCGTCGCCGCCGGTGCCGACCACATCGACCACACCGTGGAGGGTCTTGAGTTCGACCTTGTCGGCCAGTTCACGCATCACTGATACGGCGCCGACGATTTCGTCGATGCTTTCGCTCTTCATGCGCATGGCCATCATGAACGCGCCAATCTGCGCGTCCGTGCATTGCCCGGTCATGATTTCGCGCATCACGTCGCGCATTTCTTCGGTGCTGAGGTCGAGATGTTCGACGATACGGCCCAGGGCTGTCTTGATATTCATGAGTCGTCCTTAGCGCGTGCCGCCGGTTTGTTTGAGGAAGTTGGCAAACAGTTCGTGGCCCTGCTCGGTGAGGATCGACTCAGGGTGAAACTGCACGCCTTCGATATTCAGGGTCTTGTGACGCAGGCCCATGATTTCGTCGACCGAGCCGTCTTCAAGCTGCGTCCAGGCGGTCAACTCGAGGCAGTCGGGTAGCGTTTCGCGTTTGACGATCAAGGAATGATAGCGCGTGACCGTCAGAGGACGATTCAGACCTTCGAATACACCTTTGTCCTCGTGGAACACCGGGCTGGTCTTGCCGTGCATCACCTGACGGGCACGCACCACGTCGCCGCCAAAGGCCTGGCCGATGGACTGATGGCCCAGGCACACGCCCAGGATCGGCAACTTGCCGGCGAAATGTTTGATCGCTTCGATAGAGATGCCGGCTTCGGTCGGCGTGCACGGGCCGGGCGACACAACGATGCGCTCTGGGTTGAGGGCTTCGATTTCAGCGATGGTGAGCTCGTCGTTGCGCACGACTTTGACCTGGGAGCCTAGCTCACCAAGGTACTGCACAACGTTGTAGGTAAAAGAGTCGTAGTTATCGATCATCAGCAACATGGCGTTAAGAACCTCTTTGATTCACTGACTACTAAAACAGCCTTCGAATGATTCACCCGCAGCGTCCTGCACTTTTGTCAGGCGCTGGAATTGCGCAGCAAAGCGGCATGTCTTACGGGTAAAGAAGGCGAAGCGGTAAAGATCCGGCCGGGCCGGCAGAAGGATTCAGGCGCGCCAACGCCAACGGGCGTGTGCCTTGATGACTTGATCCAGAAGTTTGCTGACGATCAACACGGGGAAGGTCTCATTTATACGTCTTGGCACAGTAACTTAGCTGGGCAGAGCGTGCAATATGGTGCGATCGAAGCGCCTGAAACATTTGGCGGGTTCGCGCCGAATGGCATCTGGCTCTATAGTTTTTTGGCACTGTCGTTTTGCCTACCAAAACAATAAACAAACGGACTTGCTCATGATCAAGCAGAGATTGGCTGCACCGCTCGCCGGTTGCGTGCTCGCGATGGCCTGCGCCCAGGCGATTGCGGCGCCCACCCCTTACTCGAACTTCATCGTCTTTGGCGACAGCCTCAACGATGCGGGACAGTTTACCGACAGGGGCGGCCCTCCCGGTTCGACCCTGCGCTTCACCAACCGTACCGGACCGACTTATCGGGACGGTAGCGGCGAAGTCTATTCCGCCAACTCGACCCAACTGCTGGGCGGGAATCTTGGATTTTCAGCGGACCAGACCTCCGCTTCGACCTCGGCCGCACGGGCCGCCCAAGGTTTGCCGGATGGTAACAACTGGGCTGTAGGTGGCTACCGTACCGACCAGATCCTTGACTCGATCACCACCGTATCCGCGACGGGCGAACGTGCCCGCGCCGGCTATCTGCCGACCAACAGCTTTCGCGCCGATCCCAACGCGCTGTACTACCTTTCCGGCGGCGGTAATGATTTCCTGCAGGGCCGCGTACAAAGTGGCGCCCAGGCGAATGCCGCGGCGGACCGGCTGGCAAACAGCGTTCAGCTACTGCAAACCGCCGGCGCCCAGTACATCATGGTTTGGCTGCTACCGGACCTGGGTTTGACTCCAGCCATCAATGGGACCCCTTTGCAGACACCGACCTCACAACTGAGCGCGGCCTTCAATCGGCAATTGGTCACTCGACTGGCGGGGATCGATGCGCAAATCATTCCACTGAATATTCCACTGCTATTGCAGGAAACCTTCGCCGATCCGGCGCGATTCGGACTGGCCACCGGGCAGAACCTGACTGCGACTTGCTTCAGCGGAAATGGCTGCACCGAAAACGCGACCTTTGGCATCAACAGCGCGACCCCGGATCCGAGCAAGCTGATCTACAACGACGGTGTTCACCCGACTGAGACCGGGCAAAAGCTGATTTCCGATTACGCCTATTCCTTACTGGCGGCGCCTTGGGAACTGACGCTGTTGCCGGAGATGGCTCACGCAACGTTGCGGGCGCATCAGGATGAACTGCGTAGCCAATGGCAATCGGATTGGGGTAATTGGCAAGCCGTCGGTCAATGGCGTGCGATTGTCGCCGGGGGTGGACAGCACCTCGATGTCGACAGCCAAAGCAGCGGCGCCAGCGCCGATGGCAGTGGTTACAACCTCAACATCGGCGGCAGCTATCGGCTTAACGAAGCCTGGCGTGTGGGTGTAGCGGCAGGCTTCTACCGTCAAGATCTGGAGGCAGGCAATAACGACTCGGATTACAAACTCAACAGCTACCTGGCCACCGCCTTCGGTCAGTTCCAGCAAGATCGCTGGTGGGCGGACGCTGCGTTGACCGGGGGCAAACTGGATTACGACAACCTCAAGCGCAAATTCGATCTGGGTGCGGCGCAAGGTGCGGAGAAAGGTGATACCGATGGCTATCTCTGGGCGTTCAGCACACGTGTCGGCTACGACATTGCGCGGCCGGGCAGTGACTGGCACCTGTCACCGTTCATCAGCGCGGATTACGCGAAGGTCGAAGTCGACGGCTACTCGGAAAACGCCGCACGTTCTACGGCGCTGACGTTTGACGACCAGAAGCGCGACTCAAAACGCCTCGGTGCAGGACTGCAGGGGAAATACCAGATCACTTCACAGACCCAAGTGTTCGGCGAGTATGCCTACGAGCATGAATACGAGGATGACGTGCAGAATGTAAACATCGCCCTCAACAGTCTGCCATCCCTGGATTTCGAGCTTGATGGATACGCGCCGCAAAGCAACTTGAATCGCGTGAGCCTGGGCGTCAGCCACAAGTTGACGGCCGATCTGGCGCTGCGTGGCGGGTACACGTTCCGCAAGGATGATGACTTTACCCAGCAAGGGCTGACGGTTGGGGTCGCGCTGGATTTCTGATCCGCGTTTGAAAATCAAAAGATCGCAGGCTGCACCAGCTCCTACATGCACCTGGGGATGTGCTGTAGGAGCTGGCGCAGCCTGCGAT
Organism: Pseudomonas sp. P8_241; assembly: GCF_034008315.1. Classification (NCBI taxonomy): domain Bacteria; kingdom Pseudomonadati; phylum Pseudomonadota; class Gammaproteobacteria; order Pseudomonadales; family Pseudomonadaceae; genus Pseudomonas; species Pseudomonas sp. P8_241. The sequence continues at coordinate 5,990,688 of NZ_CP125377.1, forward strand.
CTTTTTGCTGAGCACTCGCTACGGGGGCAAGCCCCTTCGCCACAGAAGCTCCTTTACCGCATGAACTCAGGTGTTTGGGGTTTGCTCGGCCAAGGCCACGGCACGGAACATGGCACGGCGCTTGTTCAGGGTTTCTTCCCATTCCAGCGCCGGCACCGAGTCGGCGACGATGCCGCCACCGGCCTGCACGTGCAGCTCGCCATCCTTGATCACCGCCGTGCGGATCGCAATGGCGGTGTCCATGTTGCCGTTCCAGGCGAAGTAACCGACCGCACCGCCATACACGCCGCGCTTGACCGGCTCCAGTTCGTCGATGATTTCCATCGCGCGGATCTTCGGTGCGCCAGACAAGGTGCCCGCCGGCAGAATCGCCCGCAGTGCATCCATCGCCGTCAGCCCGCTCTTCAGTTGGCCGGTAACATTGGACACGATGTGCATGACGTTGGAATAACGCTCGATGACCATCTTCTCGGTCAGTTTCACCGAGCCGATTTCCGATACGCGACCGGTGTCGTTGCGACCGAGGTCGATCAGCATCAAGTGTTCGGCGATTTCCTTGTCGTCCGACAGCAGGTCTTTTTCCAGCGCCAGGTCAGCCTCTTCGTTGGCGCCCCGTGGTCGGGTGCCGGCAATCGGGCGCACGGTGATCAGGTTGTCTTCGACCCGCACCAGCACTTCCGGCGAACTGCCAACGACATGGAAGTCGCCGAAGTTGAAGAAGTACATGTAAGGCGTCGGATTGAAGCAGCGCAGTGCGCGATACAGATCGATCGGCGCTGCCTTGAAGTCGATCGACATACGCTGGGAAGGCACGACCTGCATGCAGTCACCGGCCAGGATGTATTCCTTGATGGTGTCGACGGCTTTTTCGTAATCGTTCTGGGTGAAGCTCGAACGGAAGACTGGATCGGCGGACTGTTGCTGGCTGAAATCCAGGCCACGGCGCGGGGTGATCGGCTGTCGGAGCTTTTCCAGCAGCTCTTCGAGGCGCGCGCGACCTTGTTCGAAGGCGTCATCCTGGGCCGGATCGGCCAGGACGATGGCGTGCATCTTGCCGGCCAGGTTATCGAACACCACCACGGCATCCGACACCATCAGCAGAATGTCCGGCACACCGAGCGGATCCGGGTTCGGGCACTTGCCCAGACGTTTCTCCACATAACGCACGCAGTCATAACCGAAGTAACCCACCAGGCCACCGTTGAAGCGTGGCAGACCGGCGATGGTCGGCACGTTGTAGCGAGCCTTGAAGGTCTCGACGAAAGCCAGTGGGTCTTCAACATCGTGGCTTTCAGTCTCGATGCCATCAACGGTCACGCTGACGTGATGATCGTGGACTCGCAGTACGGTACGGCACGGCAGGCCGATGATCGAGTAACGGCCCCACTTCTCACCGCCCTGTACGGACTCCAGCAGGTAGGAATTGGGCTCATCGGCCAGTTTCAGGTAGATCGACAACGGGGTGTCGAAGTCGGCCAGGGTTTCGCAGGCAAGCGGGATGCGGTTGTAGCCGGCAGCGGCCAAACGCAGGAATTCTTCGCGGATCATGAGGTGCCTCGTGGCTTGAGGGTCGAACAGTCAGGTGTGCAAACGCGCCGGGGGACCGGCCAGGATAAAGTCAGGCGCGCCAACGCCAGCGGGCCAGGGCCTTGATGACTTTCATCCAGAGTTTGCGAGTGACCACCACGATGGCGTTTCCAGAAGGGGGTTTGACAGCGTCGGCCAACGTTATCTCAGCGGCCGGATCCAGGCAACCGGGAATTAGCATGCGCAGATCGTCGATCACCAAGGCCGGCGACTCTTCGGCAATCGGACGTCCGTGGTTATAGCCGTAGCTCAGGGCCACGCACTTGACTCCCGCCGCTTTCGCCGCCAGCACATCGCTGCGCGAATCGCCGACGAACAAGGATTGCGAGGCCGGAATGTTGGCCATTTTCATCACGAAAAAAAGTGCGGCCGGGTCCGGTTTTTTCTGTGGCAGGGTGTCACCGCCGATGATCCAGCGGAAATACCGGCCGATTTTCATCTGATCCAGCAGCGGCGCAACGAATCGCTCCGGCTTGTTGGTGATCAGCGCCATTTCGACACCCTGCTTTTTCAACCATCTGAGGGTATCGCGTACGCCGGGATAGACCACGGTCAGCTCATGGCTCTCGCCATAGGCCTGCATGAAATATTCCAGCGCCCGCTCGGCCTCGCTGTTATCGACCGCCGAATGATCGATGCCACCGGCCAGTGCACGACGCACCAGCACCGGCGCGCCATTACCGACCCATTCGCGCACGGCTTCCAGGCCTGCGGGCTCGCGACCCAGTTTGAGCAGCATCTTATCCACAGCCGCCGCCAGGTCCGGGACCGAATCGATCAGCGTACCGTCCAGATCGAACATCACCAGCCGTGGCAGACGCCCCGCGAAAAGCTGCTCAAAACCACTCATGGGCGAGCCAGTGCCAGTTCGGAGCGCATTTTGTCGATGACTTCCTGATAGTTCGGCGCATTGAAAATGGCCGACCCGGCGACGAAGGTGTCAGCCCCGGCCGCGGCGATTTCACGAATGTTGTTCACGTTCACGCCGCCGTCGATTTCCAGGCGGATGTCACGACCCGAGGCATCGATCAATGCCCGCGCTTCACGCAGCTTGTCGAGCGTGCCTGGGATGAATTTCTGCCCACCAAAGCCCGGGTTGACGCTCATCAACAGGATCATGTCGACCTTGTCCATCACGTACTTGAGCACATCCAGCGGAGTCGCCGGGTTGAACACCAGGCCCGACTTGCAACCGCCCTCGCGGATCAATTGCAAAGAGCGGTCGACGTGCTGGGTGGCTTCCGGGTGGAAGGTGATGTAGGTCGCGCCGGCTTCGATGAAGTCGCCAACGATGCGGTCCACCGGGCTGACCATCAGATGCGCGTCAATCGGCGCGGTCACGCCGTACTTGCGCAGCGCCGCACACACCATCGGGCCGATGGTCAGGTTGGGCACATAGTGATTGTCCATGACATCGAAGTGCACGAAATCGGCGCCAGCGGCCAGGACGTTGTCCACTTCTTCGCCCAGGCGGGCGAAGTCGGCGGAGAGAATCGACGGAGCAATTACGAAGGGCTGCATGACGCACCTTTTCTGAGCAGAATCACGATGGCGCGCATTGTATACCTCATACTTTGGCGCGCGCACCGTAAGCGCGATGATTGGGCTTAGCCATCATCCATGATCAGAGAAGGCCCTAGTACGCCGCGCGATAAATCTTTTCGATATCGACGGCATTCAGTTTGCGCGGATTGTTGCGCATCAGGCGCTCGATCCCGGCCGCCTCCACGGCCATGGCCGGGATGGCGTCTTCGGGAACGCCGAAACTGCGCAACCCCTGTGGAATTTCCACTGCCGCACACAATTCAGTCATGGCTACAACGGCTTTGTCCGCCGCCTCATTGGCACTCAGGTGAGCGGTCTGTACACCCATGGCCTCAGCGATATCCTGCATGCGCTCAACACACGCCATCTTGTTCCAGGTCATGACATAGGGCAGTAGCAAGGCGTTGCTGACGCCGTGGGCAATATTGAAACGCCCGCCCAGCGGATACGCCAGCGCATGCACCGCGCCGACCCCGGCATTACCGAATGCCATGCCCGCCATCAGGCTTGCGGTGGCCATGTCTTCCCGGGCTTGCAGGTTCGATGGATTGGCGTAGGCCTTGGGCAATGCCTTGGCGATCAGCTTGATTGCACCGATGGCCAGCGCGTCGGTAATCGGCGAAGCGTTGACCGACAGGTAGGATTCGATGGCATGCACCAGCGCATCGACACCACTGGCGGCGGTGACGCTGCGCGGGCACGTCAGGGTCATCTGCGGGCTGACCAGCGCCACATCGGGCAGCAAATAATCGCTGACGATGCCCTTCTTCAGCTGCGCGACCTTGTCGGAAAGAATCGCCACATTGGTCACTTCCGAGCCGGTGCCGGCAGTGGTCGGAATGGCGATCAGCGGCGGGCCTTTGCGCGGCACCTGGTCGACGCCGAACAGATCTTCCAGCGCACCGTGATAACCGGCGTAAGCTGCCACACTCTTGGCGATGTCGATGGCACTGCCGCCGCCCAGCCCGATCAAACCGTCATGCCCGCCATCGCGATAGACCTGCATGCAGTCTTCGACGATGGCGATTTCCGGATCCGGCAACACGCGATCAAAAATTTCGTACGCCCGCCCCCCGAGCTGCGCCAGAGCGAGCTCTACCGTGCCGGATTTGACCAGCGTGGCGTCGGTGACGATCAGTGGGTTGTCGATATCCAGACGCGTCAGCTCGGCAGCGAGTTGCTCGATAGCCCCTGCGCCGGTGATCAGTTTGTGAGCGATTTTGAAAGAGGAAAGACTCATGTGCGCAGCCTCTTATAGGTAGGGGAGCTGGGCACAATAGTAGCTTGGGATTGCGGGTTGTCTGCCATTCAGGTGGTGAATGACCCACGCCTGACACGACCCTGTAGGAGCCGGCTTGCCGGCGAAAGCGGTGTATCAGGCACACCGCGTTGCACCATTCGCCAGCAAGCCGGCTCCTACAAGAAGCGGTATCAAACCTGAGCGGTACGCAGTTTTTCGCTACGGCCGCGTAGCCATTCCAGGGTCAGCAACAGCACCACCGAAAAGGCGATGAGCAATGTTGCGGCGGCGGCGATGGTCGGGCTGAGGTTTTCGCGGATACCGCTGAACATCTGCCGTGGCAAGGTCGCTTGTTCCGGTCCGGCGAGGAACAGTGTCACCACCACTTCGTCGAACGAGGTCGCGAAGGCGAACAGTGCACCGGAAATCACACCCGGCGCGATCAACGGCAACGTCACGCGACGGAACGCGACCAGCGGCGAAGCACCGAGGCTCGCAGCGGCACGCACCAGATTTTGGTTAAAACCCTGCAATGTCGCCGATACCGTGATGATCACAAACGGCACACCCAGCACCGCATGCACCACGATCAGCGAAAAGAAGCTGTTGCCCAGCCCCAGCGGCGCGAAGAACAAGTAACTGGCCACACCGATAATCACCACCGGCACCACCATCGGTGAAATCACCAATGCCATCACCAGCGCTTTGCCGGGGAAGTCTCCCCGGGTCAGGCCAATGGCCGCCAGCGTACCGAAGATCATTGCCAGCACCGTTGCTGCCGGGGCCACGATGATGCTGTTCTTCAGAGCGCGCATCCATTCCGCCGAGGCGAAGAAATCGTGGTACCACTGCAACGAGAACCCTTGCAGCGGATACACCAGGAAACTGCCGGAGTTGAACGACAGTGGAATGATCACCAGCACCGGCAGGATCAGGAACAACAGGATCAAGCCGCAGAGAATCCGCAAGCTGTAGAACCACACCCGTTCAATGGGCGACATATAAGGACTCAGCATTTCGTTCTCCCCTTAGCTCAAGCGCAGGCGGCTCGCGCCAACCAGCCAGCTGTAAATCAGATAAAGCACGACCGTCGCCAGCAGCAGCAGCCCACCGAGTGCGGTCGCCATGCCCCAGTTGATGCTGGTGTTGGTGTAGAAAGCGACGAAGTAGCTGACCATCTGGTCGTTCGGACTGCCCAGCAGCGCCGGGGTGATGTAGTAGCCGATGGCGAGGATGAACACCAACAGGCAACCAGCGCCGACACCGGCATAGGTCTGCGGGAAGTACACCCGCCAGAAACTGGCGAACGGATGGCAGCCGAGGGAAATCGCGGCGCGCATGTAGGTCGGCGAGATGCCTTTCATCACGCTATAGATCGGCAGGATCATGAATGGCAGCAGGATATGCACCATCGAGATGTAGACGCCGACACGGTTGAACACCAGCTCGATCGGCTTATCGATGATGCCCATGGCCATCAGGCCGCTATTGATCAGGCCACCCGATTGCAGCAACACGATCCACGCTGCGACGCGCACCAGAATTGACGTCCAGAACGGCAACAACACCAGAATCATCAGCAAATTGCTCTGCCGCGACGGCAGGTTGGCCAGCAGGTAAGCCAGTGGATACGCCAGCACCAGGCAGATCACGGTAATGACCAGGCCCATCCAGAAGGTCCGGGCGAAGATGTCGAGGTAGATCGCCTGGTCCGGGGTCGCCGGAGCGATTTCGCCGAGGTCGTCGATACGGTGATCGACAGCTGCCAGCAGGTAATACGGGGTGATGCTGCTGGTGTTGCGGCGTACCGCTTGCCAATAGGCCGGATCGCCCCAACGTTCGTCGAGGCCTTCCAGCGCTTCTTTATAAGAAGCCGGTTCAGTAGCGAGCGGCAAGGCACGAGCGGTTTTGGTCAGCAGGCTGCGGTAGCCGGCCAGCTCCATGTTCAGGCGTTTGGACAAATCGCCCAGGGTTTGATTCTTGCGGGCTTCGGCGAGGTCTTCGGCGGCCGCTTTGTAAACCGGTTCAGCGGGCAGGCCGCGACCGTCCCAACTGGCGATGGCGGTCACGGTGCGCGGCATGCCGCCTACCACTTCCGGGTTGCCCACGCTTTTGTAGAGCAGCGCCACGATCGGCACCAGGAACACCAGCAACAAAAACAGCACCAGCGGCGCGATCAGCGCCTGGGCCTTCCAGCGGTTGACCCGCTCGGCGTGCTTGAGCCGTTGCTTCAAGGTGGGGTCAGTGCCCGCGTTCACGGGAACGGCGATAGCCATGGCGTACTCCGGAAATCTTTGATCGTTACAGAGGTGGCGCTTCTTGAGGACAAGGCCACCTCTGTTCTTGATAACAACTCATCACCTGTAGGAGCCTGGCTTGCCAGCGATGAACGATAACGGGGTCTGGCTGATACACCGTGTCGCCCGGATCGCTGGCAAGCCAGCTCCTACAGGTTCAATCGCTGCTTACTTCGCCGCCCAGGAATTGAAGCGCTGTTCCAGTTGCTCGCCGTTGTCAGCCCAGAAGCTGACGTCGATCTGCACCTGGTTGGCGATGTTTTCCGGGGTGGTCGGCATGTCTTTCAGGACATCCTTGGCCAGCAACGGTACGGCCTGGATATTCGCCGGGCCGTAAGCGATGTTTTCCGAGTAGGTCTTCTGCTGCTGCGGCTGTACCGAGAAGGCGATGAATTTCTTCGCCGCTTCGGCGCGCTTGGCATCCAAACCTTTGGGAATGGCCCATGCGTCGAAGTCGTAGATACCGCCGTTCCACACCACTTTCAGGTTGCTTTCTTTCTGCACGGCAGCGATGCGGCCGTTGTACGCCGAACTCATGACCACATCACCGGAAGCGAGGTATTGCGGCGGCTGTGCGCCGGCTTCCCACCACTGAATGCTTGGCTTGAGTTCATCGAGTTTCTTGAACGCGCGGTCCTGGCCATCTTTACTTGCCAGCACTTTGTAGACGTCTTTGGGCGCAACGCCGTCGGCCATCAGGGCGAATTCCAGGGTGTACTTGGCGCCTTTACGCAGGCCACGCTTGCCCGGGAATTGCTTGGTGTCCCAGAAATCCGCCCAACTGGTGGGTGCAGTTTTCAGCTTGTCGGCGTTGTAGGCCAGCACGGTCGACCACACGAAGAATCCCACGCCGCAAGGCTGGATTGCCCCCTTGACGTAGTCTTCGGTCTTGCCGAACAGCGCCGGGTCCAGTTGCTCGAACATGTCTTCGTCGCAACCACGGGACAATTCCGGCGACTCGACTTCCACCAGGTCCCAGGACACGCTCTTGGTGTCGACCATGGCTTTGACCTTGGCCATTTCACCGTTGTACTCGCCGGCCACGATTTTTCCGTTGCCTGCCGCTTCCCATGGTGCGTAGAAGGCTTTGACCTGCGCGGCCTTGTTCGCCCCGCCAAAGGACACCACGGTCAGGTCAGGGCCGGCGGCCATTGCGCTGGCCGCGCCCATCATGCCCAGTGCCAAAGCGGTGAATTTCAGGGATCTCAACATTTATTGTTCTCTCCACGTGCAGGGTTGGTGTTGGTATTGCCGGGGCGATCAATGCGCCTCTAAAAGTGGATCGAGCGCGCGAACGTGTTCGACCTGCCAGCCAAGCGGTACCACGTCGCCGACCGCGAGCGCCGGATCGAGCTCGGCAATCGGTTGTTTAACGAAGAAGTCGGTCTTGCCGCAGACTTCCATGCGAACCCGGACGTGGTCGCCCAGATAGATGAATTCCTCGACTCGCCCGGAGAAGCGGTTGACGCATTGATCGCTGGAGCCATTGAGACTGACGCGCTCCGGACGAATCGACAGGGTCACCGGCTCACCAGTCTTGCCGACGTTTACCGCCAGCGCTTCGACCTTTTCACCGCGCCCGAGCTCAACAATGCAACGGTCGCCGGTCTGGCTGTGCAGGCGCCCGTTGAGACGGTTGTTCTCGCCGATGAAGTTGGCAACGAAGGTGTTTTTCGGCTCTTCGTACAAGGTGCGCGGTGGCGCGATCTGCTGGATTTCGCCCTGATGAAACACCGCCACGCGGTCGGACATGGTCAAGGCTTCGCCCTGATCGTGGGTCACGTAGACCACCGTTACGCCGAGGCGCTGGTGCAGGTGCTTGATCTCCATCTGCATGTGTTCGCGCAATTGCTTGTCGAGTGCGCCGAGGGGTTCGTCCATCAACACCAATTGCGGTTCGAACACCAATGCGCGAGCCAACGCCACACGCTGTTGCTGTCCGCCGGAAAGCTGCGCCGGGTAACGCTGGGCGAAAGCATCGAGCTGGACCATGCTCAACACACGCTTGACCCGGGCACTGACGTCGCTCTTGTTCATGCCGCGCACGGTCAGCGGGAACGCGAGGTTCTCAGCCACCGTCATGTGCGGGAACAACGCGTAGTTCTGGAACACCATGCCGATGTCACGCTTGTGCGGCGGCACGTTATTGATCGAGCGCCCGGCCAGGAGAATTTCACCGGCGGTCGGGGTTTCGAAACCGGCGAGCATCATCAGACTGGTTGTCTTGCCGGAGCCGGACGGCCCGAGCAGGGTGAGGAATTCGCCTTTGCGAATGTCCAGGTTGAGGTCCTTGACGATCAGGTTCTCGCCATCGTAGCTCTTCTGCACTCCACGAAAGCTGACCAGAACATCATTGGCCCCTGCGCTTGAATCGACCTGGCTCATACCCACACCTTTGTTGTTGATGACTGCTGTGGGGTTAAGCCTAGTGGACGCTGGGGACCACGCAAATCGGGGCGCAAGAGAGATTGGCCTCAGCCGGATGGAAGGTTGAGGGTAGGGATTGCCCTACAAGGATGGCGCGTTTTGATAGAGGCAGCGGCAAGCTTGCAGTTACAAGCCGCAAGCACAGGCAAAAGCAATGTTTTGAGGTGTCGCAAATGGATATGCCACCACGAACCCTGCAGGAGCCGGCTTGCTGGCGATAGCGATTTCAATGACACCATCGCCAGCAAGCCGGCTCCCACAGGAGATTCAGTGCACTCAGAGGAGTTTGTGTTCCATCGCGTACTTCACCAGTTCCGCCAGCGACGTGATGTTGAGCTTTTGCATCAGCCGGGCCTTGTGGGTGCTGATGGTTTTGCTGCTGAGCGCCAGTTGCTGGGCGATGTCGTTGACGTTGGCGCCCTGGGCCAGGCGCTCGAACACCGAGAATTCACGTTCCGAGAGCAGCGAGTGCAATGGACGCGAGTCGGTCAAGCCCACCTCGAAGACCATGCGATCCGCCAGATCCGGGTCAATGTAACGCCCGCCCGCTGCCACCTTGCGAATCGCCGTCAGCAACAGCGACGGATCGCTGTCCTTGGTCGCGTAACCCGCCGCCCCGACCTTCAATGCCCGGGCGGCCATCTGCGCCTCGTCGTGCATCGACAACACCAGGATCGCCGGAGGATTGCTCAGTGCACGAATCCGCGGGATTGCTTCCAAACCGTTAACCCCGGGCATGGAAATGTCCAACAGCACCACTTCGCAGGGCACATGGCGCAAGGTCTCGAGCAACTGCTCGCCATTGCTCGCCTCCCCCACCACCAGCAAATCCTTGGCCAGGCCGATCAACTGCTTGATGCCTTCGCGGACGATGGTGTGGTCTTCGGCTACCAGTACTCGGATCACGTTTTTCTCCAGATTCAAGGTCTATTCGCGAGCAAGCCCGCGCCTACAGTTAGCCGCGCTCCCCTGTAGGAGCGAGCCTGCTCGCGATGGCGTCAGAGCAGACAACAAAAAAACATCAGGCTGCATCCAGCGGCACACGCACACTCAGAGTCGTGCCCTCACCCGGTTCACTCTCAAGGAACAATTCCCCACCCATGATCAACACCCGCTCACGCATCCCGACAATCCCAAAGGACGTCGACCTGCCAAGCTCGGCGACAAATCCTACGCCATCATCGCTGACCGTCAGACACAACTCGTCGCCTTCCAACGCAAGCGACAGTTCAACAGTATGCGCCTGGGCGTGACGCATCACATTGGTCAGCGCTTCCTGGAGGATCCGGAACAGGCCAATCGCCTTGGCATCGCTGAGCACTGGCAAATTGTCAGGCACCTGCACCAGACACGGAATCTGCGTACGCGCTTCGAATCGTCGGGCCTGCCATTCAACGGCCGAGGCGATGCCCGCATCGAGAATCGGCGGGCGCAACGCTGTCGCCACATCCCGGACCAATTGGAACAACTGCGCGATCAGGCGCTTCATGCTGGTCAAGCGCTCGTTCAGACCGGGGTCGAGCTGGGCGTAGGCCAGTTCGCACATGGAGGTTTCCAACTTGAGCACGGTCAACATCTGACCCAATTCGTCGTGAACTTCCCGGGCAATACGCGCCTTTTCCTCTTCCCGCACGCTTTCCAGGTGCGCCGACAACTCGCGCAATTGCGCCCGCGAACCGGCCAATTCCAGCTCGATACGCTTGCTCTCGCTGATGTCCCAGACAATCCCGTCCCAGACATAGGCGCCGTCTTCGAGCTGACGGGTGATGGCCTTGATTTCTGCCCAGCGCTGCTCGCCCTGACGCGTGAGGATGCGACCTTGCCAGGACCAGTCGCTGTCGGTATCCAGCGCATGATCCTGGGTCCGGTGATAACTGGCCTTGTCGTCCGGATGCACCAGACTGCGCAAGCCTTTGTCGCGATGAGCAAGGGTTGCCGGGGAGTAACCCACCAGACTCTCGCTGCCTTCACTGATGTAGGCGAAATCGATCTGACCGGTCACCGGCGCCCGCTCCAGGCGAAAGACCAGTCCCGGAACGTTCGCCGCGATGCCTTGCAGCCGTGCTTCGCTTTCCTGCAGCGCCGCCAGGGCACGGCGACGCTCGGTGACGTCGTTGAGATAAACCACCAGATACTCGCTCTGGCGAAAACGCAGAAAACTCAATGAGACATCGGTCGGCAAGATGCTGCCATCGGCGCGCACGCAGTGGGTTTCGAAACTTTGCGGCCCTTCATCGCTGGCCCGGGCGCGTTTCCACAGGTTCAACCAGCGATCCATGTGCAGTCCAGGCTCGAAGTCGATCAATGGCCGATCGATGATTGCGCCCGATGGATAACCAAGCATGTTTTCCGCCGCACGATTGGCATAGCGCACGTGGCTGTCCCAATTGACCCACAGGATACCGACGGTGCTTTGATCAATGGAGAACTGTGTGAGTCGTAACGCCTCTTCGCTGGCGGCACGCAAGGCAATGTCTTCCCGCGCGGCCGACAGGCGTAGTTCCAGGCTGTGCTGCTGGCGGCGTTGCCAGAACACGATGGCCATGCAGCTCAGCGTAAGTACGGCCAGCAGCAGACAAAGGTTTTGCCAGAACCCCGGCGATTCAGTCAGCCGCGGATATTTGGGTTGCAGCCATTGATTGTGCAGTTGCTCAAGGTCCTTGGCCGGAATGGCCCGCAACGCGCTTTCGACGATACCGGCAAGCTCCGGCTTGTCGCGCCGCGTGGCCACCCGCAACAATTGCGGCAGACCAATATCACCGACCACGACCAGCCCGGAGAACTCCGGCTCAACGGACAATCGCCCCAATTGCGCCTCATCCACCACCGCATAACCGGCTTGCTGACTTGCCAGCAGTTGCAGTGCCTGACGCTCGACCGGCACGCCTTGCAGGTTCAAATGAGGATAATTGCTGCGCAGATAGTCGGCGGTGGCGCTGGGCATGCGCACGGCCACACGGGTCTGGCTGTCGAGTTTTTCCAGTTCCACCGTACCGGTGCTTTTCTGGTCGCTGACCACCAATTGCGGCACGCGCATGTACGGATCGGAAAACTGCCACAGTCGCAGTCCTCCCGGAGTCTGGGTCAACCCGGGAGCGATATCGATTTCGCCTTCGCGCGCGGCGGCTTCCAGCTGCTCAAGGTCAGGAAAATTGCGCCAGCTCAGCTCGACATTCAGAGCCTTGGCCAGCCACTTCATCAACTCGACATTGACCCCCGACAGGCGCTGCAAGCGGCGATCGTATTGCGCATAGGGCACCTGCAACACCAGTCCGACCCGCAGTTCACTCTGCTGCGCCAGCCACTGTCGCTGGTTCGGTGACAGCTGCGCAATGTGCTCCGGGGGCGCGGGGGCCGCCCAGCCCATCAAGGGAAACCACAAACAGCCGATAACCCACAGGCAGCGAAAACGCATCATCGAACTCTCACACACTGACAAATACTGACCAACCCATTAGGCTGCCGGAATCACTTCTGGCCTGGAATATCCGATGCCCCCTGTCTACCGCCTGGCACTGCCAGCATTGTGCCTGTCGCTGATCCTGCCTAGCGCTTTTTCTGTCCAGGCTAGCGACCCGATGCCTGCCGCTACGGAAAAACCTGCCGAAGAAAAACCGCTCGAACGCCAACCATTGCCTGAGCGTAGTCAGGAAGAAGCGACAGCCCTTGAACGAAAAATTCCAGCTCAGGAGCAGCAACCACTGCAAGCGGGTACGGACACATTTCTGACCCTTTGGAAACCCGCCAATACCGCCGAGCCCAAAGGTGAGGTGATTATCATCCCCGGCGCCGGTGAAACCGTTGACTGGCCGCAAGCAATCGGCCCGTTGCGGCGCAAACTGCCGGATGCCGATTGGAGCAGCCTGAGTATCACCTTGCCGGACCTGCAAAGCGATGCCATCGCCCCACGAATCGCGCAAGCGCCACCCGCCCCCAAGACACCGGAAAGTGCCAGCAAAGACTCCACCACGGCTGCCCCCATCGAGCAGGCGGCTGGCGGTGAAGCGGACGTGCCTGACAAAGTCATCGCCGCCACCAGCGAGGAACAGAGCAATGAAGATGCCGAGCGAATCTTCGCCCGTATCGATGCGGCGCTTGCCTTCGCTGAACAGCAAAGCGCTCGCCGCATCGTGCTGCTGGGCCATGGCACCGGCGCCTACTGGGCGGCGCGCTATTTAAGCGAGAAGCAGCCCTCGCAAGTCGAGCGCTTCGTCATGGTCGCCGCACAAACACCTGTTCAAGCAAAACCCGGACTGGACGAACTGACACCGAATCTGAAGCTGCCGACCGCGGACATTTTCTACATGGACAAGCCGCTGGATCGCAATGCGGCGCTCGCCCGACTGCAGGCCAGCAAGCGGGTAAAATCGTCGGCATTCAGCCAGGTATCGCTCAAGGCGCTGCCTGACAACAAGGCAGAGCAGGAGCAGCTGTTCCGTCGGGTGCGGGGCTGGTTGAATCCTAAACCTGCGACAGACTGACAAGTCGAGGTGGCCTCATCGCGAGCAAGCTCGCTCCTACAGGAAATCTTCCAGTACTGGAGATCTAATGTGGGCAGAAAGCCTGCTAGCGAAATGGCCCCACAAACAACGCAATCCTTCCTGACTACCGAAAATCCCGCCGTTCACGAATCAAGGTATAGGCACTGTGCAGATCACGCGTGCGCTCGGTCGCTTCACGAACCTGCGATGCCGTCGCCCCGCTGCCGGCGATCTTGTCCGGGTGATGGCGACTGAGCAGGCGCCGGTACGCGCGTTTGATCTGTGCCGGTTCGCTGGTGGCCGACACGCCCAATAGCCGTAAAGCATCCTGATAGGTTGGCGCACCGCTGGCCAATGGCTGCCTCTGCGGCTCATAGTCGTGGGCCAGCGCCTGCACCTGATGCGATGACCACCCCAGCCACTTGCCCCATCGGCTGATCAACTCGCGCTCACTGCTGCCGGCGCGACCGTCGGCCCACACCATCCGCCAGCACGCCCGCAACACCCCTTCCGCGGCATGGGGCTGAGCGCTCAAGCGACGCAGGTAACCGCGCAACCGGTCACTGCCCGACTTGCCACGATTGAACGCGGCAATCGCCCGGCGCTGGGCCGACTCGGACATTTCCAGCGAGCGCATTTCCGCTCGCGCCTGCTCGATATGACCTGCCGATACCCGCCCGTCGCATTTGGCCAGCCGCCCTAGCAACACAAATAGCAGCTCATCGTTGCGCAACACCGAACGGCCGCCCAGTTTTTCCCGCAAATGCCCCCAGCTCTGCAGTTGCAAGCGCCGATCCAGCGCCTGCCCCAACAATGCACCGAGCATGGCCCCCGGGATGCTGGCTATGGCAAAACCCGCTCCGGCTCCAATCAGAGTCCCTGGCCACAACATGTCAGCGGTTCGCTTCTATCAATGCTTCCGCTTCGGCCAGACGTTCGTGCGTGCCGACATCAACCCAGTGTCCTTTCAATTGCTCACCGCTGACTTGTCCCTGCGCCATGGCTTTTCGCAACAGCGGCGCGAGCTTGAAAGCGCCTGGCGAGCAACCGTCGAACAATTGCGGATGCAGTACGGCGATCCCGCTGTAGGTCAGCGTCGCGGCGTCCGATTGTCCGTCGTGTACCTGGCCGCCGATCAGGCTGAAATCCCCTGTCGGGTGGTGCGCCGGGTTATCGGCCAACACCAGGTGCGCCAACCCGGTGATGGGGGGGTGCAGCACACTGAAGTCGTAATCGGTCCAGATGTCGCCGTTGACCACCAGGAAAGCTTCGTCACCCAGCAACGGCAATGCCCGAAAAATACCGCCGCCCGTCTCCAGAGGCTCACCTTCCGCAGAATATTGAATGCTGACGCCATACCGTGAGCCATCGCCCAGATAGTCTTCAATCTGATGGCCTAGCCACGCATGATTGATGACGATTTCGGTAAAGCCGGCCGCTGCCAGCGCACGCAAGTGATACTCGATTAGTGGCACTCCGCCTGCTCGCACCAGGGGCTTTGGCGTCGTGAGCGTCAGCGGGCGCATACGCTCGCCTTTTCCCGCGGCCAGAATCATTGCTTTCATGAGTTGGCTCCAGCTCGCAGACTACCCAGCAACTCAGCCAAACCTGCCAGCTCAGGACGCCGGGCGACCACAGCTTCTATGTAACCGAAGAAGCGCGGTACATCGGCCAAGTAGCGTGGCTTGCCGTCGCGATGGCAGATACGGGCGAAGATACCGATGACTTTCAGGTGACGCTGAACCCCCATAAGGTCACTCGCGCGCAGGAAGTCCTCCAGGTCGGGTTGAACGGGAATATCCATAGCGCCCGCTTGCTGCCAGTAATCCTCAAGCCAGCCACGCACTCGCTCTTCGGGCCAACTGAGGAAGGCATCCTTGAACAGGCAGGTTACGTCATAGGTCACCGGGCCATACACGGCATCCTGAAAATCCAGCACACCGGGATTCGGCTCGCTGAGCATCAGGTTGCGCGGCATGTAATCGCGGTGCACCAGGACTTTCGGCTGGGCCAGGGCGCTGTCAATCAACAAGTCGCTGACCTGCTGCCAAAGGGCTTGTTGTGCGGAATCGAATTCGACCCCCAGTTCCCGCTTTACATACCACTCGGGGAACAGTTCCAGTTCGCGGCGCAACAAGGCCACGTCATAGCTCGGCAGTGGCGCAACCATCGGCAACTGCTGAAAAGCCAGCAGTGCTTGAATGGCATCTGCGAACAAATTGTCCGCATTTTCGCTGTCGATCACGTCCAGATAGGTCTTGTTGCCCAGGTCATTTAGCAAAAGAAACCCGCGTTCGAGGTCTTCGGCATAAATTTTCGGCACATTTATTCCGGATTTTGCCAACAGAAAAGCGATATCCACGAACGGCTTGCAGTTTTCCTGCGGCGGAGGTGCGTCCATCACAATGAAACTTCTATCACCGCCCTCCCAGCGAAAATACCGCCGAAAGCTCGCGTCACTGCTGGCCGCGGTCAACGTGGCCGGGGGTACGCAACCCCATCCCTGTTCAGCAAAAAGGGTTGCCAACTGCTCATCGAGCCAAACTTTCAGGTGTTGCAAACGTACATCTTGGTCAGGCATTGCAAGGGTCTCCGACGGCGCTAGCCGTCAAGCGGGTCATGCTTTATTATCCAGCATCTTTTTCAGACCATCGAGAGGCGTGCGGCCCACACCGCGGGCAGATGGCACGCAGGAAGCCCGGACTAATAAGATGGCATTGAAATCCCCCGCGTTTCGTAAAAAATTTCCGTTGCTGGTAACCGGCAGTCTGCTGGCCCTGCAACCTCTTACCACTTCCTTCGTGGTCGCCGCGGAACAGTTTGACTGCTCTGTCTCTGCTTCGGGTGCCTGGAACTGTGCGCCAAAAGCACCGGCAGCTGCATTGCCTCCGCGTCCCGTCCATGATGGCAGTACAGCCTCCGCGACCGGAGAAACCCCGGCTGAGAGCGGTACCAGCGAAGACATGGGTGCCAAGCCAGCTCTGGTTACCGAGTCCAAAGGCCGTGGCCTGAAGTCGCGCAGTGAAGACTACAGTCACCTTGACTGGGTTCCGCGCGAACAGCTCACTGCGGCACAATTGGCTGAAACCGGTCCTTATTGCGCTGGTTCCTATATCGAACCGATTCGTCCTGGCATGAATGACAAGACGAGTAAAAGTGACGCTCCTACCTTTATCGGCGCAAAAGCCTCCCGCTATAAGCAGGATGAGCAGATTGCGACCCTGGCCGGCGACGTGGTCATGCGACAAGGTAGCATGCAGGTCGAAGCCGACGAGGCGAACCTGTACCAGGCCGAGAGTCGTGGCGAGCTGAACGGCAACGTGCGCATTCGCGACAATGGTGCACTGATCGTAGGCGATCACGCCGATGTGCAACTCGACACCGGTGAAGCCAAGGTCGACAATGCCGAATATGTGATGCACAAATCGCGCATCCGCGGTAATGCGCTGTACGCCAAACGTGCCGAAAACGCGATCATCCGCCTCAAGGATGGTACGTACACCACGTGCGAACCGAACAGCAACGCCTGGCAGCTCAAGGGCAACAACATCACCTTGAACCCGGCCACCGGTTTCGGTACGGCGACCAACGTGACACTGCGGGTCAAGGACATTCCGGTCCTGTACACGCCGTACATCTATTTCCCGATCGACGACCGTCGCCAGTCCGGCTTCCTGCCGCCGACCATCGGCACCGGCAGCGATACCGGCTTCCTGCTGGTCACCCCGTACTACTTCAACCTGGCGCCGAACTACGACGCCACGTTGTACCCACGCTACATGTCCAAGCATGGCTTGCTGATGGAAGGCGAATTCCGCTACCTGACACAAACCAGCGAAGGACAGTTCGGTGCCGCGTATCTCAATGACGAGAGCAACGATCGCGAGTTGCAAAGCGACTATGACAGCACTCGTTATATGTACAACTGGCAGCACGTCGGTGGCCTGGATTCGCGTGTCCTCACGCAAGTCGACTACACCAAGATCAGCGATCCGTATTATTTCCAGGATCTGCAGACTGACCAGATTGGTGTGAAAAGCGCTGACTTCGTGAACCAGCAGGGTTCCGTCAGCTATCGCGGCGACAATTACACCGCTCGCGTGAATGCACAGGCTTACCAGCTGGCAACGGTATCGAACCTCACACCCTATGATCGCTTGCCGCAGATCACCTTCAATGGTGCTCTGCCATATCATCCAAGCGGCCTGAATTTCGATTATCAAACTGAAGTCGTGCGATTTGATCGGGATCTGGAGAACGGAACTTACATCGATGAAGACGGCAATGTAGCGCGACGTCTTGATAACAACATCCAGGGACTCGCACGTGCCACTGGCGACCGCCTGAACCTTGCCCCGGCTGTCAGCCTGCCACTGACCTGGTCCTATGGTTTCCTGAGGCCGGCGCTGAAGTACCAGTACACCCAGTACCAACTGGATCTGGACAGCATCGGAAAATCCCAGGTTGCCGCGCAAAACGCAGAGCAAGACAGACTCAACGGCACCTTCGACAGCAACCAGAACCGCGGCGTGCCGATTGCCAGCATCGACAGCGGCCTGTACTTCGATCGCCACACCCAGTGGTTCGGCAAAAACTATCGCCAGACGCTTGAACCCCGTCTGTTCTACCTCTATGTACCAGAGAAAGATCAGGAAGACATTCCGGTGTTCGACACTGGCGAATACACCTTCAACTATTCTTCGCTGTTTTACGACAACCGCTTCTCCGGATCTGACCGTGTCGGCGACGAGAACAAATTGTCGCTGGGCGTAACCAGTCGCTGGATCGAAGACAACGGTTTCGAGCGTCAACGCATTAGCGTCGGTCAGGCGTTGTACTTCAAGGATCGCGAAGTGCAGATGCCGGGCATCGATGCCAAAACCCGCGAAGATGCCCATTCCGACGTATCCCCTTATGCGCTGGAATACGAGTACCGCTGGAACCGTGACTGGCGCACCACCGCCGATTACAACTGGGATCCGGACAGCCGCAGCCCTCGCTCGGGTAGCGCGATGTTCCACTACCAGCCAGAAGACAATCCGAACAAGGTGATCAACGCCGGTTATCGCTATCGCAATGACCAGGTCCGTTACGACCAGAACACCGGTAAATGGACAGTGGGCGGCGGCGACTACGGCACCCCGGGCACTCCTGGCTACGTAAAGGACTACTACAAGATCGAACAGCACGACTTCTCGGTGATCTGGCCGATCGTGCCGCAATGGAACGCCATCAGCCGTTGGCAATATGACTACAACCGCAACCGTACCCTGGAAGCCTTCGGTGGCTTCGAGTACGACAACTGCTGCTGGAAATTGCGCCTGATCAACCGTTACTGGGTTTCTTATGACGAATTCAGTCAGGAAGCACCGGAAAACGAAAAAGGCGACCATGGCGTCTTCCTCCAAATTGTTCTGAAGGGACTCGGCGGCCTCACCGGCGCCAAGGTAGAGAGTTTCCTCGACAAAGGCATTCAAGGTTATCGTGAACGTGAAGACCAAGCTTTCTGATTGTCTGCGCCCGCTGATGCTGGGCGCGCTGTTCCTGAGTACCGCGGCTGGCGCCGCCGTACAGTCCATCGATAAAGTGGTGGCCATTGTCGACAACGACGTGGTCATGCAGAGCCAACTGGACCAACGCGTTCATGAAGTTCAGCAAACCATTGCCAAGCGTGGCTCCGCCGTGCCCCCAGCCAACGTGCTGGAACAGCAGGTCCTTGAGCGCTTGATCGTCGAAAACCTGCAACTGCAGATCGGCGAACGTTCCGGCATCCGCATTACCGATGAAGAACTGAACCAGGCGGTTGGCACCATCGCCCAGCGCAATAACATGTCGCTTGAGCAATTCCGCGCAGCTCTGACTCACGACGGTCTGTCTTATGACGACGCCCGTGAGCAGATTCGTCGCGAAATGGTCATCAGCCGTGTTCGCCAACGCCGCGTGGCGGAGCGCATCCAGGTGTCCGAGCAGGAAGTGAAAAACTTCCTGGCTTCGGACCTCGGCAAAATGCAGCTGTCCGAAGAACTGCACTTGGCCAACATCCTGATTCCAACGCCAGAAAGCGCCAATTCTGAAGCCATTCAGAATGCCGCACGACAGGCGATGGAGGTCTACCAGCAACTCAAGCAAGGCGCCGACTTCGGTCAAATGGCCGTTGCCAAATCCGCCAGCGAAAACGCACTGGAAGGCGGCGACATGGGCTGGCGCAAGGCAGCTCAATTGCCGCCTCCGTTCGACCGCGAACTGAGCAGAATGACCGTGGGTGATATCACTCAACCGGCACGCACTCCAGGCGGTTTCATCATTCTCAAGCTCCTCGACAAGCGCGGCGGTGCGACTCAAATGCGCGACGAAGTGCATGTGCGTCATATCTTGGTCAAACCGAGTCCGATCCGCGACGAAGCAAAGACCAAGGCGCTGGCTGATTCGCTCTATACCCGTATCGAAGCGGGTGAAGACTTTGGCGAACTGGCCAAAAGCTACTCGGAAGACCCTGGTTCTGCCCTCAACGGCGGCGACCTGAACTGGATCGACCCGAACGCATTGGTTCCAGAGTTCCGCGAGGTCATGGCAAAGACTCCACAAGGCCAGCTATCCAAACCGTTCCAGACGCAGTATGGCTGGCATGTACTGGAAGTTCTCGGCCGCCGCGCCACTGACAGCACCACCCAGGCGCGTGAGCAGCAAGCGATGACCGTACTGCGCAACCGCAAATACGACGAAGAACTGCAAACCTGGTTGCGTCAGATCCGTGACGAAGCGTATGTAGAAATCAAACTCCCTGGCGTCGACCAGGCAGCGCAGTGAAACTCCAACGTTTCGCGCTGACACCCGGCGAACCAGCCGGCATAGGTCCCGACCTGTGCCTGCTGCTCGCCTCGCAAGCCCAGCCACATCCCCTGATTGCCATCACCAGCCGCGACCTGCTCCTTGAGCGGGCCGCGCAACTGGGCGTGGCTGTCGACTTGCTGCCGGTCACACCGGATAACTGGCCGGATGCACCCGCGCCAGCCAACAGCCTGTATGTCTGGGACACACCGCTCAATGCCAAGGTCGTCGCCGGGCAACTGGACAAGGCCAACGCTGCCTTCGTTCTGGAAACCCTGACCCGCGCCGGCCAAGGCTGCCTGGACGGGCATTTCGCCGGAATGATTACGGCCCCGGTGCACAAAGGCGTGATCAACGAATCCGGCATCGCCTTTTCCGGGCACACGGAATTTCTCGCCGACCTGACCCACACCGCACAAGTGGTGATGATGTTGGCCACCCGCGGGTTACGCGTGGCACTGGTGACGACTCACCTGCCCCTTCGCGAGATTGCCGACGCCATCA
Organism: Pseudomonas sp. P8_241; assembly: GCF_034008315.1. Lineage (NCBI taxonomy): Bacteria > Pseudomonadati > Pseudomonadota > Gammaproteobacteria > Pseudomonadales > Pseudomonadaceae > Pseudomonas > Pseudomonas sp. P8_241. Next base: position 6,011,597 of record NZ_CP125377.1, read on the forward strand.
CGCCGCAGCGTCTGGAACGAGTCACACGAATCCTGCACGCTGATCTGCAAAACAAATTCGGTATCGCCCAGCCACGCATACTGGTGTGCGGACTCAACCCACATGCCGGTGAAGGTGGACACCTGGGCCATGAAGAAATCGATATCATCGAACCCACCCTGGAGCGTCTGCGCGGCGAAGGCATGGACCTGCGCGGCCCCCTGCCCGCCGACACTCTGTTTACCCCCAAGTATCTGGAGCACTGCGACGCAGTGCTGGCGATGTACCATGACCAGGGCTTGCCTGTGCTGAAGTACAAAGGCTTCGGCGCGGCAGTCAACGTGACCCTCGGCTTGCCGATTATCCGCACATCGGTCGACCACGGCACCGCCCTGGATCTGGCCGGCAGCGGCAAGATCGACACCGGCAGCCTGCAAGTCGCCCTGGAAACCGCCTACCAGATGGCCGAGACCCGTTTATGACCGAGCACTACCAACACAAGGCGCGCAAGCGTTTTGGCCAGAACTTCCTGCACGATGCCGGCGTTATCGACCGCATCCTGCGCTCCATCCATGCCAAGACCGAGGACCGCCTGCTGGAAATCGGCCCGGGCCAGGGCGCTCTTACCCAAGGCTTGCTCAGCAGCGGCGCGCAACTCGACGTAGTGGAACTGGACAAGGACCTGATCCCGATCCTCAACCAGCAATTCGCCGGCAAGAGCAACTTCAACCTGCATCAGGGCGATGCGCTGAAGTTTGACTTCAACAGCCTGAATGCCGCGCCCGGCAGCCTGCGAGTGGTCGGCAACCTGCCATACAACATCTCGACACCGCTGATTTTTCACCTGTTGCACAACTCGCACCTGATCCGCGACATGCACTTCATGCTGCAAAAAGAAGTGGTCGAGCGCCTGGCCGCAGGGCCTGGCGGTGGCGATTGGGGTCGGTTGTCGATCATGGTTCAGTACCACTGCCGGGTCGAACACCTGTTCAACGTCGGCCCGGGAGCGTTCAATCCGCCGCCAAAAGTCGATTCGGCCATTGTGCGTCTGGTGCCTCACGCCGTGTTGCCGCACCCGGCGAAGGACCATCGCCTGCTTGAGCGCGTCGTGCGCGAAGCTTTCAACCAGCGTCGCAAAACCCTGCGCAATACGCTCAAGCTGCTGCTGAGCAACGACGAAATCGAAGCTGCCGGCGTCGACGGCAGTCTGCGCCCCGAACAACTCGACCTGGCGGCGTTCGTGCGCCTGGCCGACAAGCTCAGCGAGCAAAAGCCTGCCACAGACTGACAGGCGATGAACGCTATCGGGTAGGACGACACTCTGGTCTACTACCCGATACTTGGCCTAGACTGAACTCCATCAGCTACGCCCCGCGTCCCGCTTCGTTTTTAAGGCCTCTTGCATGTCCGATCCTCGTTATCAGGTCGACGTCAGCGTCGTCACCCGCTATCTGGCAGAACAATCGCAACCCGAGCATGACCGTTTTGCCTTCGCCTACACCATTACCGTGAAAAACAATGGCCTGGTGCCAGCCACCTTGCTTTCACGGCATTGGGTGATCACCGATGGCGACGGACACGTCGAAGAGGTTCGTGGGGCTGGCGTGGTTGGCCAGCAACCCTTGATCGAGGCGGGCAAGAGCCACACTTACAGCAGCGGCACGGTCATGACCACCAAGGTCGGCACCATGCAAGGCTCGTATCAGATGATTGCCGACGACGGTAAGCACTTCGATGCCATTATTGCCCCGTTTCGCCTGGCGGTGCCGGGGTCGTTACACTGATGGCAACGTACGCGGTCGGTGATCTGCAAGGCTGCCTTGAAGCGCTGCAATGCCTGCTCAAGCAAGTCGCGTTCGATCCTGCAAAAGATCGATTGTGGCTGGTGGGAGATCTGGTCAATCGCGGCCCGCAGTCGTTGGAAACCCTGCGTTTTCTCTACACTATCCGCGAATCGCTGGTGTGTGTACTCGGCAACCACGACCTGCATTTGCTGGCCGCCGGACGCAACATCGAACGCCTGAAGAAAACCGATACCCTGCGCGAAATTATCGACGCACCGGACAGCGCTGAACTGCTCGAATGGCTACGTCAGCAAAAGCTCATGCACTACGACGAACAACGCAATACCGCTCTGGTACACGCCGGCATTCCACCGCAGTGGTCACTGCGCAAAGCGCTGAAGTGTGCCGCCGAAGTCGAGACCGCATTGCGCGATGACAACCTGCTGCCGCCCTATCTTGACGGCATGTACGGCAATGATCCGGCGAAATGGGACAACGACCTCAAAGGCGTGACACGCCTGCGCGTCATCACCAACTATTTCACCCGTATGCGTTTCTGCACCGCCGAAGGCAAACTCGACCTCAAGAGCAAGGAAGGTCTCGACACCGCCCCGCCGGGTTACAAGCCCTGGTTCCAGCACAAAAAACGCAAGACCAAGGATCTGAAGATCATCTTCGGTCATTGGGCTGCGCTGGAAGGCAACATAGATGCACCTGGCATTTCGGCGCTCGATACCGGCTGCGTCTGGGGCGGCGCCCTGACCCTGATGAACGTCGACAGCGGCGAGCGTCTGAACTGCAAATGCGACGAGCATGGCCAACCTGCCGTGCCGTCAGTCGCCTCACAAATCTGCGAACCATCGCCAGCCAGCGCCCCGCGCTAGACTGCCCATTCAGCCGAGCCACAGGAGCCCGACATGAGCGAATTCAAAAGAATCCCCCCGGAACAAGCCCAGACCCTGCGCGAACAAGGCGCCGTGGTGGTCGACGTCCGCGACCCCGCCACTTATGCCGCCCTGCACATCGCAGGCTCGAAGCATCTGGACAACCATTCCCTGCACGCCTTTATCCAGGGCGCCGATCTCGACGCGCCGACAGTTGTGGTCTGCTATCACGGCAACTCCAGCCAAGGCGCGGCCGCCTACCTGGTCAGCCAGGGCTTCTCGGACGTTTACAGCATGGATGGCGGTTTTGAGCTGTGGCGTACGACCTACCCTTCAGAAACGGCGCAAGGCACTTCTGAATAATTTTTTTGTAACACGCAAGCCCCCGGCTGCCTTGGGCTTGCGCGGTGGCAGACGAACGGTCTGCCACAACTAATTACGTATCTCGCCTTTACCTCCCGAATTCCCAACTATCCTTAAGCGCAGGCCATCCAAAACAGGGGAGAGCCGGTACACCGGCGCGCGGGTCATCGGGAGTAGCTTTCGGGGCGGTCAGCTCCGGGAGAGTTCTGGGGGGTAAACAGCAATCGCCTGTTCGGTTGCTGCCAGCATCGACTGAGTGATCCGGCGTCGGCTCCACGTATCGAGCGAGGTGACGTCATGAGTATCTTTAGCCACTTCCAACAACGCTTCGAGTCCACACGCCAGGAAGAACTCTCTCTGCAAGAGTATCTTGAGCTGTGCAAAAAAGACCGCAGCGCCTACGTTTCCGCCGCCGAGCGTCTGCTGCTCGCCATCGGTGAACCGGAACTGCTCGACACCTCGACCAACTCGAGGCTGTCGCGAATCTTCTCCAACAAGGTCATCCGCCGCTATCCGGCCTTCGAAGACTTCCACGGGATGGAAGAGTGCATTGATCAGATCGTATCGTACTTCCGGCATGCCGCTCAGGGCCTGGAAGAGAAGAAACAGATTCTTTACCTGCTCGGCCCTGTCGGTGGTGGTAAATCGTCCCTGGCCGAGAAACTCAAGCAGCTGATTGAAAAAGTGCCCTTCTATGCCATTAAGGGCTCGCCAGTGTTCGAGTCACCTCTGGGTCTGTTCAACTCCACTGAAGATGGGGCGATCCTCGAGGAAGACTTCGGCATTCCACGGCGCTACCTCAACACCATCATGTCGCCATGGGCGACCAAGCGTCTGGCCGAATTCGGTGGCGACATCAGCCAGTTCCGCGTGGTGAAACTCTACCCGTCGATCCTCAACCAGATCGCCGTGGCAAAAACCGAACCGGGTGACGAAAACAACCAGGACATTTCCGCTCTGGTGGGCAAGGTCGATATTCGCAAACTGGAAGAGTTCCCTCAAAACGACGCCGACGCCTACAGCTACTCGGGCGCACTGTGCCGGGCCAACCAAGGCCTGATGGAATTCGTCGAAATGTTCAAGGCGCCGATCAAGGTGCTGCACCCATTACTGACTGCCACCCAGGAAGGCAACTACAACAGTACCGAAGGCCTTGGTGCAATTCCGTTCACTGGGATCCTTTTGGCCCACTCCAACGAATCGGAGTGGCACACCTTCCGCAACAACAAGAACAACGAAGCTTTCATCGACCGGATCTACATCGTCAAAGTGCCATACTGCCTGCGGGTCAGTGACGAAGTGAAGATCTATGACAAGCTGTTGTTCAACAGCTCGCTGGCCAAGGCCCACTGCGCGCCGGATACCCTGAAGATGCTGGCCCAGTTCACCGTGCTCTCGCGCCTCAAGGAGCCGGAAAACTCCAATATCTACTCGAAGATGCGCGTGTACGACGGCGAGAACCTCAAAGACACCGATCCGAAAGCCAAGTCGATCCAGGAATACCGCGACAATGCGGGCGTCGACGAAGGCATGAACGGACTGTCGACCCGCTTCGCGTTCAAGATCCTGTCGAAGGTGTTCAACTTCGATCCCCACGAAATCGCCGCCAACCCGGTGCACTTGCTCTACGTACTGGAACAACAGATCGAGCAGGAACAGTTCCAGGCCGAGACCCGTGAACGCTATCTGCGCTTCCTCAAGGAGTACCTGGCACCGCGCTACATCGAATTCATCGGCAAGGAGATCCAGACCGCCTATCTCGAGTCCTACAGCGAATATGGCCAGAACATCTTCGACCGCTATGTGCTGTACGCCGACTTCTGGATCCAGGACCAGGAATACCGCGATCCGGAAACCGGCGAGATCCTCAACCGCGTGGCACTGAACGAGGAACTGGAGAAAATCGAAAAACCGGCCGGCATCAGCAATCCGAAAGATTTCCGCAACGAAATCGTTAACTTCGTCCTGCGTGCCCGCGCCAACAACAACGGCAAGAATCCGACCTGGCTCAGCTACGAAAAACTTCGGGTGGTCATCGAGAAGAAAATGTTCTCCAACACCGAAGACCTGCTGCCAGTCATCAGCTTCAATGCCAAGGCGAGCAAAGAGGACCAGCAGAAACACAACGACTTCGTCACACGAATGGTCGAGCGGGGTTACACCGACAAACAGGTACGACTGCTGTCCGAGTGGTACTTGCGGGTCAGAAAATCACAATAACCCGCTGCCGGTCAGACCGGTTGTCGTCAGCCAGAGACCTGTGTGCGCTTTTTCTGTTACACAGGCCTCTGGAAGGTGTTCGAAAGTCGGTAGCGAGTTCAGGCAGCATCCAGGCGCTTGGGGGAGCGTTGCATATCCCTCGGCTCTCGTTCGATGCAGCATCACCGCTCGCCCCTTTCAGGACAGCTTCTAAGGAGCAGTCATGAGCTATGTGATCGACCGACGTCTCAATGGCAAGAACAAGAGCACGGTGAACCGCCAGCGGTTTCTGCGGCGATACCGTGATCACATCAAAAAGGCTGTCGAAGAGGCGGTCAGCCGGCGCTCCATTACCGATATGGAACACGGCGAGCAAATCAGCATTCCCGGCCGCGATATCGATGAGCCGGTGCTTCACCACGGTCGCGGCGGCAAACAGACGGTCGTGCATCCGGGCAACAAGGAGTTCACCAGCGGCGAGCACATTGCCCGTCCGCCAGGCGGTGGGGGTGGCCGAGGGCCCGGAAAAGCCGGTAACTCGGGCGAAGGCATGGACGAGTTTGTCTTCCAGATCACTCAGGAGGAATTTCTTGAATTCATGTTCGAGGACCTCGAACTGCCGAACCTGGTCAAACGCAACCTGACCGGCACAGACACCTTCAAGACCGTACGAGCGGGGATCAGCAACGAAGGCAACCCGTCGCGGATCAACATCATTCGCACCCTGCGTTCAGCCCATGCCCGACGGATTGCCCTGTCCGGCAGCAGCCGGGCGAAACTGCGCGAAGCCAAAGAAGAACTCGTGCGACTCAAGCTGGAAGAACCAGACAACTTCGGCGATATCCAGGAAATCGAAGCCGAAATTGAAAAACTTAGCGCACGCATCCATCGTGTGCCGTTTCTTGACACGTTCGACCTCAAGTACAACCTGCTCATCAAACAACCCAACCCCAGCTCCAAGGCCGTGATGTTTTGCCTGATGGACGTCTCCGGCTCGATGACCCAGGCGACCAAGGACATCGCCAAGCGCTTTTTCATCCTCCTTTATCTATTCCTCAAGCGTAATTACGACAAGATCGACGTCGTGTTCATCCGCCACCACACCAGCGCCCGCGAAGTGGACGAGGAAGAGTTTTTCTACTCCCGGGAAACCGGCGGTACCATCGTGTCCAGCGCCTTGAAACTGATGCAAGAGATCATGGCCGAGCGGTATCCAAGCAATGAGTGGAACATCTACGCCGCCCAGGCTTCCGACGGCGACAACTGGAATGACGACTCGCCGATCTGCCGCGACATCCTGATCAACCAGATCATGCCGTTCGTGCAGTACTACACTTACGTTGAGATTACCCCGCGCGAACATCAGGCTCTGTGGTTCGAATACGAGCGCATCGCCGAAGCCTTTTCCGACACGTTTGCCCAGCAACAACTGGTCTCGGCCGGGGATATCTATCCGGTCTTCCGTGAACTCTTCCAGCGCAGGTTAGTGACATGACCGCCAAAGAGCAGAAGCGCCAACCCATTTCCACCGGCTCCGAATGGACGTTCGAGCTGATCCAGGCCTACGACCGCGAAATCAGCCGTATTGCCGCTGGCTATGCGCTCGATACCTACCCAAACCAGATCGAAGTGATCACCGCCGAACAAATGATGGATGCCTACGCCTCCGTCGGCATGCCGCTGGGCTATCACCACTGGTCCTACGGCAAACACTTCCTTAGCACCGAAAAATCCTACTCTCGTGGTCAGATGGGATTGGCCTACGAGATCGTGATCAACTCCGACCCATGCATTGCCTATCTGATGGAAGAAAACACCATCTGCATGCAGGCGTTGGTCGTGGCCCATGCCTGCTATGGGCATAACAGCTTCTTCAAAGGCAATTACCTGTTCCGCACCTGGACCGACGCCAGTTCGATCATCGATTACCTGGTGTTTGCCAAGCAGTACATCATGCAATGCGAAGAGCGCCACGGCATCGATGCAGTCGAGGACTTGCTCGATTCCTGCCACGCACTGATGAATTACGGAGTCGACCGCTACAAACGCCCCTACCCCATTTCCGCCGAAGAAGAACGTCGTCGGCAAAAGGACCGGGAAGAACACCTGCAGAAACAGATCAACGACCTCTGGCGCACCATTCCAAAAGGCGCGGACAAGTACAGCGACAAGGACAACGCACGCTTCCCGGCCGAGCCACAGGAAAACATCCTGTACTTCATCGAAAAACATGCGCCGCTGCTGGAGCCATGGCAGCGGGAAATCGTGCGCATCGTGCGCAAGATCGCCCAGTATTTTTATCCACAACGCCAGACCCAAGTCATGAACGAGGGCTGGGCGACGTTCTGGCACTACACCTTGATGAATGACCTGTACGACGAGGGATTGGTCACGGACGGTTTCATGATGGAGTTCCTGACGTCCCACACCAGCGTGGTGTTCCAGCCTGGCTTCGATAGCCCTTACTACAGTGGCATCAACCCCTACGCCCTGGGATTCGCCATGTACCGCGACATCCGCCGCATGTGTGAAGAGCCCACGGAAGAAGATCGCCGATGGTTCCCGGACATTGCCGGTACCGACTGGCTGGCCGCCATCAAGTTCGCCATGAGCAGCTTCAAGGATGAGAGCTTTATCCTGCAGTACCTGTCACCCAAGGTGATCCGCGATCTGAAACTGTTCAGCATTCTCGATGACGACCAGAAGGACGACCTGCTGGTACCCGCCATTCACGACGAGGGCGGCTACCGCACCATCCGGGAAACCCTCGCGGCGCAGTACAACCTGGGTAATCGCGAGCCCAATGTGCAGATCTACAGCATCGACCGCCGTGGCGATCGGTCGCTGACCCTGCGCCACCAACAACACGACCGCAAGCCGTTGGGAGAGTCCACCGAGGAGGTATTGAAGCATTTGCACCGTCTCTGGGGCTTTGATATTCATCTGGAAACCCTACAAGGGGATCAGGTGATGAAAACCCACCATGTACCACCCAGAAGCGAGCATACCGAAAGCGAATACGGTCGACTGGACCTGGCTGTCATTCATCTTTGATCCGGTTCAGGCCTCCGAAAGCTCGACGTTGCGGTTATCCTGTCGAGCTAACGGAGGTTTTTTATGCGGATCTATAAAGTCGGCGGTGCGGTACGTGATCGCTTGCTGGGCATACCTGTCGCCGACATCGACCGCGTGGTCGTAGGCGCTACTACCGAAGAAATGCTCGCCAAGGGTTTTCGCCCGGTGGGTGCGGATTTCCCGGTGTTTCTTCATCCAAAAACGGGCGAGGAATACGCCCTCGCCCGAACTGAACGCAAAAGTGGTCGTGGTTACGGCGGATTCACGTTCCACGCCAGCCCTGAAGTGACTCTCGAAGAAGACTTGATACGCCGCGACCTGACGATTAATGCCATGGCAGAGGATGATCAGCAGAACGTGACCGATCCTTATCATGGCCAGCGCGATCTGGAAGCACGGATTCTTCGACATGTTTCCCCTGCGTTTGCCGAAGATCCGCTCCGGGTGCTGCGTGTTGCCCGCTTCGCTGCGCGTTATTCCGGACTCGGCTTCACCGTCGCAGCCGAAACGCTGGATCTCATGCGCCAACTCAGTGAGTCAGGTGAACTGCAAGCGCTGACGGCAGAACGGAGCTGGAAAGAAATCTCCCGCGCACTGATGGAAGATCGGCCTCAGGTGTTCATAGAAGTCCTGCGTGCATGCGGAGCATTGAAGGTGTTAATGCCGGAAATCGACGCACTGTTTGGCGTACCGCAACCGGAGACCCACCACCCGGAAATCGATACCGGCGCGCACACCCTGAGCGTGCTGGAACAAGCCGCAAAGCACGAACAACCGCTGACCGTGCGCTGGGCCTGCCTGCTGCATGATCTGGGCAAAGGCCTGACGCCGGAAGACGAATGGCCCAGACACATTGCCCACGAGTTCAAGGGACTCAAGCTGATCAAAGCGGTCAATGAACGATTCAAGGCGCCGAGGGATTGCCAGGAACTGGCGTTATTGGTGGGCGAATTTCACACTCACGGCCATCGCGCCCAAGAGCTAAAGCCGTCGACTTTGCTGGAGTTATTGCAGCGCTTCGACGTGTACCGTCGTCCGCAGCGATTCGAAGAGTTCATCGCGGCATGCGAAATGGATGCCCGCGGACGCAAAGGGTTGGAAGAGAGAAGTTATCCACAGGCGGATTATTTACGCGGCGCCGCTAACGCAGCTCGCAGCGTGGAGGTTCAGCCACTGCTGGAAAAAGGATTCAAAGGCCCGGAGCTGGGTGAGGCGATCAAGCGTGAGCGGCTCAAGGCGCTGAAGGCTTACAAGGAAAAAGCCTAAGCGCAAAGACGCAGCCTTCGGCAGCGCCTACAGGACGCACATCAATCCATGTAGGAGCTGCCGAAGGCTGCGATCTTCTCTCTTTACAGCAAATTCGAAGGCGTCAGCTGCGCACCACGCCACTCGAAAGCCACCGGCGCCAACACCTGATCAATCTGCGATTCATCCCACAGCCTGGAAAAACTTTTACCTACTCCGGGATGTACACGATCCGGCGCAATAAAAGACAACGGCCACAGAACGAACGCATTCTTCAGAATTTCTGCCCGCGGCAATATCAGGCCATCGAAATTACCCACCAGATCACCAAACAGCAACACGTCGATATCCAGCGGCAAACCTCGGCGATCTGGTGCATAACGACCGTTATCCGCCTCGATAAACTTAAGTCGGCGGTCTAGCTCCATGAGCGGCAAGTCAGTGCAGGCCGATACCACGAAATTGAAGAAGGGCCCGCTCTTGATTCCGACGGGCTGGCTTTCGAATACCGGCGAACAATGAATGTCGAGCAGAAAACCCGACAGAGCCTCCAGGCCGGCCTGCAAATGGGTTTCGCGCTCGATATTGCTACCGAGCCCGAGATAAACCTGAGTCAGCGACATCCGCGCTCGATCTCCACGCCAACACCGCCGGTAGCAGCCGGAACCGCACCTGGCTTTGTCAGCTTCAGGCGCATCCAGGTGATCTTGAATTCGCTCATAAGCACTTCAACCAGACGCTCGGCGAAGGTTTCAACCAGCTGGAACTGCGCCTGCTCTGCAAAAGCCTGAATGCGCGAGGAAACGCTTGCGTAGTCGAGCGCCAAAGTCAGGTCATCGCCACCAGCGGCCGGGCGATTATCCCAGGCGAAACTCAGATCCAGACGCAAGCACTGTCGGATGCCCCGCTCCCAGTCGTAGGCACCGATCACCGTATCGACTTCCAGGCCCTCGATAAACACTCTGTCCAAGCACTTCTCTCCGCTACACGACAAGGGCGCAATGCGCCGTTAGAATCAGGGCGTCCTCGCCCGGAATAGTTAGCATGTTTTGGTTACTGGCGATCCTCGCCTACCTGCTTGGCTCTCTGTCCTTCGCCATTTTGCTCAGCCGTCTGACCGGTAACCCCGATCCGCGAATGAGTGGCTCGGGTAATGCCGGCGCCACCAACATGCTGCGCGTTGCGGGCAGGAAGCTGGCGATCCTGACTCTACTCGGCGACCTTTGCAAAGGCTTGCTGCCGGTACTGATTGCAAGCCTTGCAGGACTTACGTTGCAGGAGCAGGCCTGGGTTGGCGTCTGCGCCGTCATCGGCCACCTGTTCCCGCTGTACTTCCGCTTTCGCGGTGGCAAGGGTGTCGCCACCGCTGCCGGCATGCTGCTGGGGCTGTATCCGCCTGCAGCGTTGCTGGCGGTGAGCGCCTGGCTGTTGACGTTCTACCTGACCCGCACCAGCTCGCTGGCCGCCTTGATCGCCACACCACTGACCCTGCCGCTGCTGGCCTGGCAAGAGCCGGCGGCGCTGCTTCCCATGAGCGCGCTTACCGGACTGATCGTCTGGCGCCATCGCGGCAATCTACGTGACCTGTTTGCCGGGCGCGAACGGCATTTTTAAATGCCGAATGTGAACGCCCCCCTCATCACAGCGCGGACAATTGCTCCATCGGCCAACGCGCCTGCACGCTGATTGCCAGGCTTTCCTGCTGACCGGCCTGCAAGCGCTGGCAACCGGCAAACGCAATCATCGCGCCATTATCGGTACAAAACTCCGGGCGAGCATAAAAAACATCGCCCTTCATGTCGCCGAGCATTTTCTCCAACGAAGTACGCAGAGCCTTGTTGGCACTGACGCCCCCTGCGATCACCAGGCGCTTCATGCCTGCCGCCTTGAGGGCACGCTTGCACTTGATGGTCAAAGTCTCCACCACAGCCTGCTGGAACGCCAGCGAGATGTCGCAACGAGCTTGCTCGCCGTCGTCTGCGGCGCTGACACACTGCTGCCAGGTATTCAAGGCGAAGGTTTTCAAGCCACTGAAGCTGAAATCCAGGCCCGGGCGGTCGCACATCGGACGCGGGAAGACAAAACGTCCTGCAGTGCCCTGCTCCGCCAGGCGAGCGATCTCCGGACCGCCAGGGTAGTTGAGACCCATCATCTTCGCGGTCTTGTCGAAGGCTTCTCCCGCTGCGTCATCCAGGGTCTCGCCCAGAAGCGTGTATTGACCGATTCCGTCGACCTGAACCAGCTGCGTATGACCACCCGACACCAACAAAGCGACGAACGGAAATTGCGGCGGTTGCGCCTCCAGCATCGGCGCCAGCAAATGGCCTTCCATGTGGTGCACGCCGAGGGCCGGAATACCCCAGGCAAACGCCAGCGCCTGAGCGCAGGAAGCACCCACCAATAACGCGCCGACCAGGCCAGGACCCGCAGTATAAGCGATCGCGTCGATCTCGGTCGGCACACAGTCAGCTTCTGCCAACACCTGACGAATCAAGGGCAGCATGCGCTTGACGTGGTCCCGCGAGGCCAGCTCTGGCACTACGCCACCATAGGCGCGGTGCAAGTCGATTTGACTAAACAGCGCGTCGGCCAGCAGGCCGCGTTCACTGTCATATAATGCGACACCAGTTTCGTCGCAGGAGGTTTCTAATCCCAGTACTAGCATGGGTTTGCGCCTTGTTTAGGCTGAATTCGAAGGCGCGCATAATAGTCGTCGCGTGATGCCCCGACCAGCGGTTTTCGATCAGAGGCTTTGCATTCCGTGCGATGAGGGGTTAACATCCGCAACCCTTAAAAACCGACGTCTTCAAGTGCTCTTTTGCCGCGAGGATGTTGACCCCGGTAATGAATGAAGGTAGCTCTGGATGCCAGCCGTCAAAGTAAAAGAGAACGAACCCTTCGACGTAGCTCTGCGTCGTTTCAAGCGCTCCTGCGAAAAAGCCGGTGTACTGGCTGAAGTTCGTAGCCGCGAATTTTACGAGAAGCCAACTTCTGAGCGTAAGCGCAAAGCAGCAGCCGCTGTTAAGCGTCACGCCAAGAAAGTTCAGCGCGAACAGCGCCGCGCCGTTCGTCTGTACTAATACACAGACGATCGTAGCAAGCTTCTGCCAAGCCCGGCCCTCAGCCGGGCTTATGGCATTTGCGTAAAACGCTTGATGCTTCACCGTCGAAGCCGCAGACGCGACCGAGACAAATCTGCTTTAAAGCGTCAGACCTGGCTCTTTTGCCAGCGGTGCACGTCTTTTCTGACGAGCCTTTCAAGGCTACTGACGAGCACACCCACTGATTCCTCTCACGACGATCAGCCCAAGGCACCTGCATGCGTGCCAAATTGTGAGCTATCCGAGACCATTGATTGGTCGCAGCCGGATTCAGCGCAACACTTTCAAACCGTCGAATACTGATTGGCACTAACGTCAGTGGATTTACGACAGATACACTTCCCGACAGCGATTACGCAGACGACACCGGTCGAGCCGCACATCTTGCGCGCCTCCTACAATCACCCGCGTTCGGCCGCCCTTCGTTTCGGACTCCTATCAGCGCAGATGACGAGAACGCCATGGCCGGGCTAATTCCCCAGAGCTTCATTGACGACCTTCTGAACCGCACCGACATCGTCGACGTGGTCAGCTCGCGCCTGCAACTGAAAAAAGCCGGTAAGAATCACACCGCCTGCTGCCCGTTCCATAAAGAAAAAACACCCTCTTTCAGCGTCAGTCCCGACAAACAGTTCTACTACTGTTTCGGTTGCGGCGCAGGGGGCAACGCCCTCGGCTTCATCATGGACCACGACAACCTGGACTTCGTCCAGGCCGTCGAAGAGCTCGCGAAAGCCGCCGGGATGGAAATCCCCCGAGAAGAAAGCGGTCGCCCGCACAAACCTCGGCAGCCCACCGATTCGCCGCTGTACCCGCTGCTCAGTGCCGCCGCCGACTTCTATCGCCAGGCCCTGAAAAGCCATCCATCGCGCAAAGCCGCCGTGGATTATCTAAAAGGTCGTGGACTGACCGGCGAGATTGCCCGGGACTTTGGCCTCGGCTTCGCGCCACCCGGCTGGGACAACCTGTTCAAGCACTTGAGCAGCGATACCCTGCAACAAAAAGCCATGATCGATGCCGGCCTGTTGATCGAAAACGCCGAGACCGGCAAACGCTACGATCGCTTCCGTGATCGCGTCATGTTTCCGATTCGTGATAGCCGTGGCCGCATCATCGCCTTTGGCGGCCGGGTACTGGGCGATGACAAGCCAAAATACCTGAACTCCCCGGAAACCCCGGTATTCCATAAAGGCCAGGAACTCTACGGCCTGTATGAAGCACGCAAGAACAACCGCAATCTCGACGAAATCATCGTCGTCGAGGGCTATATGGACGTCATCGCCCTCGCCCAGCAAGGTTTGCGCAACGCCGTCGCGACCCTGGGCACCGCCACCAGCGAAGAACACCTCAAGCGACTGTTTCGCGTCGTGCCCAACGTGCTGTTTTGCTTCGACGGCGACCAGGCCGGCCGCAACGCCGCCTGGCGAGCCCTGGAAGCCACGTTATCGAGCCTGCAGGACGGCCGGCGCGCCCGCTTTCTGTTCCTGCCAGAGGGCGAAGACCCGGATACGCTGGTTCGCTCCGAAGGCACTGATGCTTTCCGCGCCCGGATCAACCAGCATGCGCAGCCGCTGGCGGACTATTTCTTCCAGCAATTGACGGAAGAAGCCGACCCGCGCTCGCTCGAGGGCAAGGCCCACATGGCCACCCTCGCTGCACCACTGATCGACAAAGTCCCCGGGGCCAACCTGCGCATCCTGATGCGTCAGCGCCTGAGCGAAATCACCGGCCTGAGCGGTGAAGCGGTGAGTCAGCTAGCCCAAAGCGCCCCGCAAGAAGCCCCTCCGGCCTACGATCCGGGCATCGATTACGACGCAATGCCCGATTACAGCGACTATCATCAGCCGCAGGCGCAGGAAATGTATGTGCCGCAGCAGGAATGGACGCCGAAAAAACCCGGTGCAGGAGGCAAGAAATGGGACAAGAAGCCCTGGGACAAAAATGGCAAACGTGGCGGTGATCGCGATCAACCTCGCGCCCCGCGGGTGCCTGCCGCTGTAGAGCCGCCAACCCTCGCCGCCTTGCGCACGCTGCTGCATCACCCGCAGCTGGCGGAAAAAGTCGAGGACGCCGGGCACTTTGCCGCCGAGGATCACACCAACACGCAATTGCTGGTGGCGCTGCTCGAAGCCGTGCAAAAGAATCCCAAGCTAAACTCAATTCAGTTGATCGCACGCTGGCATGGCACGGAGCAAGGCCGCTTGCTCAAGGCCCTGGCGGAAAAGGAATGGCTGATAGAGGGAGATAACCTTGAACAACAGTTTTTCGACACCATAACTAGCTTGTCAGCCCGCCAACGCGAGCGAAACCTGGAACAACTTCTCAGGAAAGCGCGTCAAAGCGAGCTGAGCAGTGAAGAGAAAAATCAACTGCGCGACCTATTAAGTCGCAATGTTTCCGCATCAAACCCGACCTCAACTGGCGCGTGAGGTCATAGCTCAGGTATAATCCTCGGCTTGTTTTTTGCCCGCCAAGACCTTCAGTGGATAGGGTGTTATGTCCGGAAAAGCGCAACAGCAGTCTCGTATCAAAGAGTTGATCACACTTGGTCGTGAGCAGGGCTACCTGACTTACGCGGAGGTCAACGACCACCTGCCGGAGGATATTTCAGATCCGGAACAGGTGGAAGACATCATCCGCATGATTAACGACATGGGGATCAACGTATTCGAGGTTGCGCCAGATAAGGATTCCCTTATGCTGGCCGACGCCGATACCGACGAAGCCGCGGCCGAAGAGGCAGCTGCTGCGTTGGCAGCGGTCGAGACCGACATTGGTCGCACTACCGACCCAGTGCGCATGTATATGCGCGAAATGGGAACCGTAGAGCTCCTCACACGTGAAGGCGAAATCGAAATCGCCAAACGTATTGAAGAGGGCATCCGTGAAGTGATGAGCGCAATCGCGCACTTCCCTGGCACGGTTGATCATATTCTCTCCGAGTACACCCGCGTTACCACCGAAGGTGGTCGCCTGTCTGACGTCCTGAGCGGTTATATCGACCCGGACGACGGCATCGCGCCGCCTGCGGCAGAAGTGCCGCCGCCAATCGACGCGAAAGCCGTGAAAGCGGATGACGATTCCGACGATGAAGAAGCCGAATCTTCCGATGACGAAGAAGAAGCCGAAAGCGGTCCGGATCCGATCATCGCAGCCCAGCGTTTCGGCGCTGTCGCCGATCAGATGGAAATCACCCGCAAGGCGCTGAAAAAGCACGGTCGCAACAACAAGGCAACGATTGCCGAGCTGTTGGCCCTGGCCGAGCTGTTCATGCCGATCAAGCTGGTGCCGAAGCAATTCGAAGGCCTGGTCGAGCGTGTTCGTAGCGCCCTGGATCGCCTGCGTCAGCAAGAGCGCGCAATCATGCAGCTGTGCGTTCGTGATGCACGCATGCCGCGTGCCGACTTCCTGCGCCAGTTCCCGGGCAACGAAGTTGACGAAAGCTGGAGCGACGCTCTGGCCAAGGGTAAAAGCAAATACGCTGAAGCCATTGGTCGTCTGCAGCCGGATATCCTCCGTTGCCAGCAGAAGCTGACCGCACTGGAAACCGAGACCGGTTTGACGATCGCCGAGATCAAGGACATCAACCGTCGCATGTCGATCGGTGAGGCCAAGGCCCGCCGCGCGAAGAAAGAGATGGTCGAAGCAAACTTGCGTCTGGTGATCTCGATTGCCAAGAAGTACACCAACCGTGGCCTGCAATTCCTCGATCTGATCCAGGAAGGCAACATTGGTTTGATGAAAGCGGTAGACAAGTTCGAATACCGCCGCGGCTACAAATTCTCGACTTATGCCACCTGGTGGATCCGTCAGGCGATCACTCGCTCGATCGCCGACCAGGCCCGCACCATCCGTATTCCGGTGCACATGATCGAGACGATCAACAAGCTCAACCGTATTTCCCGCCAGATGTTGCAGGAAATGGGTCGCGAACCGACCCCGGAAGAGCTGGGCGAACGCATGGAAATGCCTGAGGACAAGATCCGCAAGGTATTGAAGATCGCTAAAGAGCCGATCTCCATGGAAACCCCGATCGGTGATGACGAAGACTCCCATCTGGGCGACTTCATCGAAGACTCGACCATGCAGTCGCCAATCGATGTTGCAACCGTTGAGAGCCTCAAAGAAGCGACTCGCGAAGTGCTGTCCGGCCTCACCGCCCGTGAAGCCAAGGTACTGCGCATGCGCTTCGGTATCGACATGAATACCGACCACACCCTCGAGGAGGTTGGTAAGCAGTTCGACGTGACCCGTGAACGGATTCGTCAGATCGAAGCCAAAGCGCTGCGCAAGCTGCGCCACCCGACGAGAAGCGAGCATCTGCGCTCCTTCCTCGACGAGTAAACATAAACCCCCGGCCCAGGCCGGGGGTTTTGTTTTGTGCAGATAAAATCCCCGCTCCTCCCCTCCCACCCCATAGCCCGTCTACACTCGAAGCATTCCCCCGAGCCATAACGAGACCGTTATGCCCAGACTGCCGACCGTGCTTTTTTTGCTGTCGCTGATGACCTGGACCGCAACGGCTGGCGCGCTGACTCTCACTGACGAAGAACGTAGCTGGCTGGCGGCTCACCCGGACTTGCGCCTGGGTGTCGATGCGTCCTGGCCCCCGTTTGAGTTTCGCGACGACCAGAGTCGTTACCAGGGTCTGGCAGCCGACTATATCCAAGTGATACGCCAGCGGCTGGCGGTCAAACTTACACCCGTTGAGCCCGTGACCTGGACCGTTGTCCTGGATCAAGCCAAACAGGGCAAACTGGACCTGCTACCCGGAGTGATGTCGACTCCGGAGCGCCAGACTTTCCTGTCCTTCACCCGCCCCTACCTGGACTTCCCGATCGTCATTCTGGCCCATGTCGGAGGTCCGCAGCCCCACAACATCGAAGACCTGTACGGATTGAAAATCGCCGTGGTGGAGAATTACGCCCCCCACGAACTGCTGCGCACCCAACATCCAGACCTCAACCTGGTGGCGATGCCAAACGTCAGCTCTGCCCTGCAAGCACTGGCCCTTGATGAAGTAGACGCCGTTGTGGGCGATCTTGCGTCCAGCGTTTGGAGCCTGCGCCAGCTCAAGCTCGACGGGTTGTATGTCAGCGGCGAAACCCCTTATCGCTATCAGCTGGCCATGGGTGTCCCCCGGGATAATAAAATCCTGGTCGGTATCCTCGACAAAGTCCTGGCAGACATGAGCCCCGCGGAAATCAGCTCCATTCAAGAGCATTGGGTCGGTAACGTCCTCGATCATCGAACGTTCTGGAACGATTTGTTGGCCTATGGCCTGCCGGGGCTGCTGCTGCTGACCATCGTGCTGGCGGTGGTCATCCGGATCAACCGCCGTTTAAGTTCGGAAATTACCCGTCGGGTTGATCTGGAACAGGAACTGCGAAGCAGCGAATACCATTACCGTGGTCTGGTGGAGAGCCTGTCGGCCATCGCGTGGGAAGCGAAGATAGACGATTTTACCTACAGCTACGTATCGCCCCACGCCGAGGACCTGCTGGGTTATCCCTTGTCCCATTGGCTGATTCCGGGCTTTTGGCGCAACATCATCCATCCCGCCGACCTGACCCGCGCCCAGTCTTACTGCGATCACGAAGTGCTGGCCGGACGTGACCATACGCTCGATTACCGGGTCATCACCGCCGATGGTCGCTGCTTGTGGGTGCGCGATATCGTCAGCCTGATCGAACACGGCCATGAGCCGGTGATGCGCGGGCTGATGATCGACATCACCGACGCCAAGCGCACCGAAGAAGCCCTGCGCCTGTCGGAACAGAAATTCGCCTCGGTATTCCAGCAATGCCCGGACATTCTGGTAATCGCCAGGCTCTGCGACGGCTGTCTGCTGGAAGTCAACGAAGCGTTTGAAGAACAGATTGGCCTAAAGGCCGAGGACGTCATCGGCTTGACCGCCACCGACCTCAATATCTGGGGCATCCCCGGCGTTGGACCGGGTCTGTTGCAGCGCTTGCAGGCCGGGAGCATCCGCAACCTGGAGATGCCCTTTCGACGCAACAACGGCCAGGTGTTTACCGGCCTGATCTCCGCCGAACCATTCGATCTCGACATGACACCAGCGCTGGTGGTCGTGGTCCGGGATATCACTCAGCTCAAGGAAACCCAGCAACAACTGCAAACATCCGAAGAGAAATTCGCCAAGGCCTTCCACGCCTCCCCTGACGGTCTGCTGCTGTCGCGCCAAAGCGATGGCTTGCTGCTGGAGGTCAACGAGGGTTTCAGCCGCATTACAGGGTTCAACAGCGCAATGTCAGTCGATCGTTCCGCGCTGGATCTGGGGATCTGGGTCAACCTCAACGAACGCAAACAAATGCTCGACCTGCTGCATCGCGATGGCTTCGTGCGCGACTTCAGCTGCCACATCCGCCGCAGCGACGGGCAAATCCGGCTTTGCGAAGTGTCCAGCCGTCCGCTGCCGATTGGCGATGAAGACTGCATGCTGACCATCGCCCGGGACATCACCGAGCGGCACCTGATGCAGGAAAAACTGCAACAGGCCGCGACCGTGTTCGAAAGCACTGCCGAAGGCGTTCTGATCACCGATACCCAGCAGCACATCAGCGCGGTCAACCGTGCATTCAGCGAAATCACCGGCTACAGCGAAAGCGAGGCCTTGGGTCATACGCCGCGCCTGCTTGCCTCGGGCCTGCACGACAGCGCCTTTTACGCAGCAATGTGGCACCAACTGACCGCCGAGGGGCATTGGCAAGGCGAGATTTCCAACCGACGCAAGAATGGCGAACTCTATCCGAGCTGGCTGACCATCAGCGCCGTGCGCAACCGGGACAAGTTCATCACTCACTTTGTTGCCGTGTTCGCCGACATTTCCAGCCTCAAGCACGCTCAGGCCAAACTCGACTACCAGGCGCACCATGATCCGCTGACCGGCCTGCCCAACCGCACATTGTTTGAAAGCCGCTTGCAGACCGCACTCAACAACCAGCAGGAAAATGGCGGTCAAGGCGCCGTATTGTTCCTCGACCTTGACCGCTTCAAACACATCAACGACAGCCTCGGCCACCCCGTCGGCGACCTGCTGTTGAAAGGCATCGCCATCCGGCTCAAAGAGCAACTGCGCGATATCGATACCGTGGCGCGTCTGGGTGGCGACGAGTTCATCATTATGCTACCTGGCCTGCAACAACCCACTGATGCCGACAACATCGCCACCAAACTGCTCAATTGCTTCGCCGCACCCTTCCAGGCCGGCGAGCATGAGTTTTTCATCAGCGCCAGCATCGGCACCAGTCTCTATCCCAAGGATGGTGGCGATGTCGCCACGCTGATCAAGAATGCGGACGCAGCGATGTACCGCTCCAAGGCCAAGGGCCGCAACCGCGTGGAAAGCTACACCCGCGACCTGACGGCTCAGGCCAGCGAGCGCGTGGCCCTGGAACACGAACTTCGCCGCGCCATCGAACGCAACGAACTGCAGCTGTACTACCAGCCGAAAATCAGCCTCGCCGACTACCGCCTGGTCGGCGCCGAAGCCTTGATTCGCTGGCGCCACCCGACCTTCGGTGACGTTCCGCCGGAGCACTTCATACCGTTGGCCGAAGAAAACGGCATGATCCTGCAAATTGGCGACTGGGTCCTCGAAACCGCTTGCCGCCAAATGTATGAATGGAACCAGCTGTATGACGGCCTCGGCCCCCTCTCGGTCAACCTCGCTGGGGCTCAACTGCGCCAGCCGAACCTGCTCGGGCGGATCGAACAACTGCTCAAGGACAACGGCCTCAACCCCGGATTTCTGCAACTGGAAATTACCGAAAATTTCATCATGAGCCAGGCCGAGGAGGCGTTGGCGGTGCTGCACCAACTCAAACAATTGGGCGTCCAACTGGCTATCGACGACTTCGGCACGGGCTATTCCTCCCTGAGTTACCTCAAGCGTTTGCCTTTAGATATTCTCAAGATCGATCAGTCTTTCGTCCGCGGACTGCCCGACGACCCGCACGACGCGGCCATCGTGCGAGCCATAATCGCACTCGGACGCAGCATGCAATTCACGATCATCGCCGAAGGCGTCGAGACCCAGGCACAGCAACAATTCCTCGCCGCCGAAGGGTGTGAACAGATCCAGGGCTACATCGTCAGCCCACCGCTACCTCCGAATGAATTTGCCGCAACGTTTCTTCGTACAAACCTAATGGCTTTTTCGGATGGCACTGCCGCGAAACCGTCGCTATAATCCGCGACCTACTGAGGGCCTATAGCTCAGTTGGTTAGAGCAGAGGACTCATAATCCTTTGGTCCACGGTTCAAGTCCGTGTGGGCCCACCAATAAAATCAACAAGTTAGGTCAACCATTGCGGTTGGCCTTTTTTGTGTCTGATGATTTTGTAAGCACTTTGTAATCAGCTGGCGCAAAAAGCCAGTTCACCGATTGGACCTGCGTCGCCCTGAAGCAGGTGCTCGGTCCGGATGGCGAACCCGATGCCGACGTGCCGATCCTGCCCGGTGTGCCGTTGCCCCTGCCGCTCGGTGGTGAAGCCATGGGTCTGTTCGCCTTCCCGGGTGAAGACACCCTGGTGGTGGTCATGTTCGCCTACGGCCTGCCGCACAAACCCTATGTGCTTGAGCCTGCCCTCGCTGTCCAAAGGCGATCAGGTCTGGCAACACAGCGAGGCGGTGCAGCAGCGCGTCGACGCCGATGGCAACTGGACGCGCCAGACCGATGCCAGGATCAGCGACACGGCGAGCGAACGCGAAATAGAAGCACTGGACAACCAGGAGCGCTACCAGAGCACCCGCCTCACGGTGGAGGACCACAGCCGCGAATCGGTAGGTGGGATTAAAACGCTGGAGGCGCTGGGCGCGCTGAAGCTGTTGTCAGGTGGCTCGGCCAGCCTGGCGGCGGTCGATGACCTGCACCAGGCCACCGGTCGCGACCTGAATCTGGTGGTGGGGCAGAAGCACAACGCCTCGGTGGGGGGCGAGATGCACGAGCAGATCAAGGGCCTGCGTCGCAGCGTGTCCGAGGTCAGCCAACGTCTGCAGGCGCCCAAGTCATGGATCGGCTCCGAGTCCACCAACCTGCTGCAGATCCTTTGCGACCTGATCGACCTGGTTGCCGAGACGAACAATCAGATCGCGGTGCACACCCATGTGCCGGGACCGCAACCGAGCCCCGGCGATGCGGCGGCCTTTTTGTCGCATGCGGGCACCGCCACCGCACTGGGCAGCCAGATGAAGCCCATTACGGGATAAAAGCCGCCCTGGCCGAAGCCAAGGCGGTTTCCCACGCCAGCGGTGCTAAACCAGTTCTAACTCAACCACCACCCAAAGGACGAGCATTAGCAATAAAAAGCTAATTAGACTCCATTGTAATCTGGCCAGCGTGCGTTTTAGTTGTGCGGGGAAGTCTCTCAATTCCTCGGGATTTAGCTGACCTCTTTTGAGATAAAAATTAGGGAATGTAACGATTCCAGAAATACCTCCAACCAATAGCAGCTTCCCCCAGGGACCGCCATGTCGAAGTGGCGCCCGAATCATGATTGCCGAGCAGTTTTTAAGATGCTCCAGTAATTCGTCCATCCGGGTGTATGCCAAATGGAGCGCAACTCCGATGCAAGCAATCATCCCTCCGAAATCGATCAAGCTAACAACTAAAAAAACTTTATCCGCAGTGCTCAAACTCATTGAATAGCCTCGTAAATCTTTTCAGCCGTAGCTTCCAAGATTCGTCCTCCGATTTCACCTGCTCCGAATGACGCCGCGCCAACTACCACCACGCCACAAGCCAAAGTAGCTATGCCTCCCGTCGGAACGCCAAGTCCAACGCACAATACGCCTACCGTGGAACCTGAAAGTAACGCCCCCGAAGCTGCCCCCCCGACCACACCACCGGTAAAGCTGCCCGTCTCCGTAAATTTAATTTTTTCGCAGGCTTCGGTATTTCCCGCGTTACACACGTCCTGGACCTTCATAATTGAGGCACCACCGCCCATGGCCGTACCAACCCAGCCTCCGTACTTGACGTATTGGGCGGCCTTGGCCACACCATCAATGTGCGTGGCATAACCGGGTATCTGCCCCGGTGCACCGGCTTTGCGCCAACGATGCACCAGACTGCGACTGGAAATCCCCAGGGCACTCTTGAGATTTGGGTGATCGGGAAAACCAATCCCTTTTTTGGTGAACCCCGTGAGATGGGTATCGAGTTGGCCAAGCAAGCGCTGACGCTCGGCGAAAAACTCAGGGGAACGCAGATGGCCATCTCGCTGAAAGGTGCGTTGGTGCAAGGCCTCGATGTCGCGCAGCGTGTTTTGTACGTTGTCCAGATTACTGGCGAAGATTGCGACCCCGACACCGATAGCCGGGGAGCCTTTGGTGAGAAACGACTCAATTTCCTCACGGTGACGCGCCATGAAATCAGCCTCCTCCGGTGTCAGCGGCTCAAGTGCTCGATTCACCTGTGCTGCGGCCAGCATCAACTGTGCTTCCTCCCACATGCAGTTGGGGTTGTTGGGATCACCGAGGACAATCATCGTCCCCGCCTTGACCTGATCCAAACCCGGATTGAGGGCCCTGAATTTGGCGAGAACTGCGGGGGTGGGTGCTGTGAACAGCTGAGCCTTCAACTTATCCGCTGTCATGCTTTGGGGGACGATGTAGAACCCCGGATCGTGCAATGGAATAGCTTCCGGCCAGAGCTCACGCGGGAAAAACGCGAGACGCTCTGCAGGTGGAGGCGGTGGGGCAGCCGGCGTGATGGTCTGTGTATGAGTGTCTGCCTTGAGATGTTGAGCATGGACAGAGCGCAGCAGCCGTTCAGGGTCAGGCTTCAAGACGGGCTGGGAGAGCCTCGAAAGTGGCAGGCGTTTAACCGCACAGGGTATGGCGTCTTGGCTGTAGCGCGCCACGATCCGCGATTGGTTCAAGAGGTCGCGCTGTTCTTGGAGTAGGGCCTGAATGCCTTGCTCAGGGGTTTTGCGCCCTTGCGCGACCTCATCGGCAATGCGCTTGGCGTAAGCGGCCACCTCCCGATTGAACCGGACACGCGCCACTCCGTGGACCAGATGGCGAGCACTGACCGTGTGTGCTTGCGCGATCAGTCGGCCCGCCGCGCTCTGAACGTCCCAGACACCGAAACGACTCACCCTTCCGTGCCCCAGGAGGCGTAGCCGCTGGTGCCTGCCGCGTGGTGGTTCCAGGTAATCTGGCGATAGCGAATGGCCAACTGCTCTTCGGGTTCGGCGTCACCTTGCAACACCGCATGGGGCATCTCCAGCGTCAGATCCGCAATGACTCCCCCCGTGATCGACACGGAATAGAATTTTTCCTGGTTGCCCGCAGCAGACACACGATAGAAATTAATGGTGCAGTTGATTTCTTCTTGGCTAGCCAGAGCTTGCGCGAGGAGCGGGGAGGATTTGTCGACGTTTTTGGTGATGATAATCGGGTTGTGCGTGGGTTTAGAGATGTTCCCAATGTTGGTCATGTTGTGGTGGAAAGCCAGCACCATGATTTCATCGGTATGGGCTGACTGGTATTTGTTGCCAACCGATGCGGCCGTGGAACAGCCCGCGGAAATCAGACCTTGGGCCTTACCTGTGATGCTCATGTAACCCGGGTTCGCCATTCGTATCACTCCATTCGGTTAGGCGAACATCCTATTACAAGGGTTTTAGCCGTGCCGTCGGGCAAGTACCGGAAAGCTATACAGAATATGTCTAGTGCTAGGGGGCGCGCGACTCGATACATGACCCGGTCCCACAAGTCACGAATCCAGGTACTCGAAAAATCTACGAGTTGAGAAAAGCACGGATGGGAACGCACTTTTCCCCCTCCCGCCGACGGGCTTCGTGCACTTTTTTTGCGAAAAGAATCGGGTGATGAAAACAACCCTCCAGCCCAAGCCGGCTGAGAGCCTTGGCGGGTTATGGCGTTTTTCATTTTGTTAAAGGTTTTGCAATTTTTGGAAAAGATATTGCGCACGATGCCCCAGGTGGAGCGCAGGCAGCGAAAAGAGAAGAGGCCCAGACTAGAGCGGTGAAAAACAAGAAAATGCAGGGGATGAGGTATTTTCAGAATCTACACGCCAACTTTTCAGCGTCCGAATTTTGAGGTCTGGCGGGGACAACTGCATGGCTGTAGCCCTTGTGGTTTCAGGGCTACAGATGTTTTTCAGAGGAATTATTGATTTCATTTTCTTTCTCTATTCTCGACGCTCTATTGAGGTGGCCTACGCCAGCTTCGGAACCCAGTCCGCTATGGAAGGTCGGGAACGATCTCTCAAAAAAACCGTCTACTCTGTGAGTACCGGACCTGTGGGCCCACCAAATCCGAAAGCCGCGCAATGCGCGGCTTTCGCGTTTCTGATCGACAGTCGCCGCTAAGTTTCACTCCTTTCCAGCCCCATATGCCGAGTGTTCTCTGAACAACGCCTCCCTGGCAGCTCTTGTCTTGCCATTTCACTTTTAGCCCTCCCGGTCGGTGACCGCCGCGCCCTGCGGATCATGTGCGCAAAGCAATTCCGAATGCGCGATGGCGACCCTGTCCACTTGCAGCTGCTCCTATGGGCAAGGCTTTTGCGACATCTCAGAGCAAGAAATCAATCTAATCATTTAGATTTTCCGATGATGCCAATATGATATCGCCCCGTGATTGCAAAGCAGGCGTGTGAACGCGTCGAACACTGGGGGAAGGCGACATTCCAAAACGAACTGGATGCCGACCCGGCGAGGCCAACGGCTAAAAACAGACAGGACGACCTGGACTCAAACCGGTCCCCGGCCTAATTGCGAAGGAACGATTGAACATGATGTTGAAACAGGGGTTTCTCCGGCCGACTGCTCTCGCAGTGGCGATTGCGACTGGGGTTGCGGGCTGCGCCACTATTGATAATCAGCTGGGTTCGTCATCAGGGGCTACAGCCTGCGTTGTGGGTGGCGCGGTTGGTGCGGTCGCAGGGGCTCTACTGGCCGCCGCTGTTAACGGCAAACCAGAAGTCGGAGCGGTCGTCGGTGCCGGTATTGGTTGCGGAGCAACAATGCTCTATCAGAACCGAGTCAAGCGCCTCCAGGACATTGCTCAGGCTGAGCACATGGACATGGACGTCAAAGAGATCGTTGCCAATACGGCTGCCGGCGGGGCTTCCAAAGAGGCGTCGGTAGGCATTGAGGCACAGGCGCGTGATACGACGATGTTCACGCCCGCATCGGCTGAGTTGACCCCCGAAGGTCAGCGTCAACTGCGCAAAATTGCCCAAGCCATGGCCGACGCTCAAAAAGCCCAGGCATTGAAGCCCACGCCCGCCGGTGGCATGAAGATTCTGGTCGTCGGACACACAGACTCCACCGGTGCAGCGCAATTCAACCAGTCCCTGTCTGAAAAACGTGCACGCGCCGTCGGCAATATTCTGGCTGAAGCCGGGATCAAGCCCACTGACATCTACTACCAGGGCGCTGGCTCTGCGCGCCCTGTCGCGGACAACAGCACTGAGCAGGGTCGTGCGAAGAACCGGCGCGTCGAGATGTCGCAAATCGATAGCCAGCAATTGCTGGTCGAACGGGTTCGCAGTGAGCGCAACAGCACCAGGTACCTTGAACACGGTACCCGCACACAGGCAGCCCCGGCTCCTGCCGTACCGGTGAAAGCTTCAAGGCCCGCGACCTCCGCGGTGGTCGCTGAAGTACCAATGGCAGCGCCAAAGGCCAAGCCAAACAAAGCTGTTTCCCCCTCGATACCGCAACAGACAACATCGGCGCCCTCTCCTCTGGCAATTATCGGCAAGGGTGGCATCGACTTTGGCGGGCACGCGGTGACCAATGGCAACTCGACACTGGCGCAATCCATCGTGCCGAAGAAGTCGATGTTCACCCTGGTTTCCAGCGCCTATGCATCCGCCCCGGTCGGATCCTGTATTGCCGACATGCCACGCACCGAAGGCGAAGTCATGAACCTGGGTACTGGCAAATCGATCGACGAGATCGAAACCACCGACTATCTGCCGGGCATGGATGGGCGTCCGTGGGCACAGCTGGTCAATGGCCACCTGGCCAGTGTCGGTCCGGTTTCGATCCTCAAGGAGGACTCGGCGCTCGCCCAACAACCGTTCATGTCCTTCAAGTCGGACTACAAGACCAGCAAAGAGAAACTGACCGGCAAAGTTCCGGCCTCGGCCAATACCTACGATGGTGAGTCCCAGGTTCTCTACCGAGTCTTCTCGGTCGACGCGAAGAGCTCACCGGTCTCTTGCATGGACATCGTATTTGACAAGCGCACGGGCAAAGCATCGGGCGGCGAAATCTTCTATCCGAAGGGCGGCACAGCGTTCGTCGCCTCGTTCGATCCAAACCGTCAGTAATTTACAAGGAAGACACCATGCTAGAGACCATAAAAGCAATTGCGACGGCCTATTGGTACATCGTGGTGCCGGTCATCGCCACCCTGATAATGATGATTCCGGTGATCGTGTACTGGGAAAAAGTTCGTTATGGATTAATGATCGCCCGGCATCGCTTCCCACTCATTGGGACCATCAGCTACTGGGTTAAAAATCCGGGCAAGCAGGACGCTCAAACTCACTTCCTGAAATCGGAAACAGAACTCTGCGGCGCTTATCACCACTACTACCTCAAGCACAGCAAGGACGGGACTTTCTACAAGAAGGCCGAAGACTATCTTCTGAAGGTCAATGAAGATGGCCGTAAAGAAAAAGGTCTGATGTTGTGGGCTCTGATCCTTACCTTGATGGTTGTCGAAGCCTCGGCCTTCGGATACGCACTGGCGCCCTATGTGCTGGCGATGGCTACACCCAACACGGCGATGATCACGGCCTGGGGCATCGGTCTGGTGATTTCGGTTGTGGGCCTCTATCTTTCCGAGAAGAGCGGCCACCAGCTCTACATCAACCACAAGATCAATCAGGTGATGGCCTACAGCTCGATGCGCGAAAGCGGATCGGCCGGTGACTTCATCCGCAAGGATCGTCTGAACATCGACAAGACTTTTGAAGATGACGATCGCCCGGCCTACCAGCAGATGCTCAATCGCATCCAGGTTGGGGGTGACACTGCCAAGCCAAGCAAGTCCTTCAACTACTTGATCATCTACTCGGTGTTCATTGTGGGCTTGGCAATAGCGGCGTTTGCGGTGCGTACCGAGACGCTGAAAGCGACCGAAGCCGAACTGATCTCGAACCCGATCTCCATGTCCATGGAGCAGGCACCGCCTGATTCAAACAGTTTCGATCTGGGCGAGGACATGCAGGAAGTCAAGCAAGCTTCGGTATCCAAGAGTGCGCAAGACCAGATCGACTCGATGCACCGGGCATCGATGATCACCTTCGCCGTACTGAGCGCCTTGTTCTGCTTTATTCAGTTCACCTCGACGATCATGGCCTATTCCCGCGGCTTCGCCGGCAGCCATTCGAGTGAAGCCTGGAAGACCACCCGCGGTTTTGCCAACGCCGATGAATTTATTGTTCATCATGAAACGATTGCACGCTCCATTGCCGTTGATGCCCAACGCGCCCTTGGCAACTTGCAGGCCCTGCTGAGCGCGCAGTTCCATATCTCGGGTAACGACAATAACGAGAAGGAAATCAATAAACACGAACGCACCTTTGAGCGTTTCCTCGCGATCAAACACGCGGAGAAAATGGTCAAGGACCAACGGGATGTGTTGAGCGGCATTCTGGACAATCTGAACAAGCAATCGACAGAGCTGGCCAAAAAGGGTGACCAGGCAGGCTCCGACCTTGCAATGGCCAAGGCTAACGAGATTCGCGCCCGCATCAACAGCCTCAACGGCACCGAAACGGTTGCAGCACCAGCACCGGCCGTCGTGGCAGCCAAGACGGAACCCGCCCACGCAGCCACGCCTGTGGTCCACGCAGCGCCGGCACCTGCGGTCGAAGTGGTCAACCCTGAGCCGGTTGCAGCAGTTGCAGCAGTTGCACAGGCAGGTTTCGATCCGCACGCCTGGGGCAATCTGATGGGCTTCGAAGAAGACGATCTGGATTATGTGGCCGGGAAGAAAGGCGTTGATATCGCACTGATTCGCCGCGCGTACAAGCTGCAGAAGCTGGACGCGGAGCTGAGCTGATGAAGATCAGATACCTCATCGCCGCCCTTGCCTTTGCCCCAGCAGCCCTGATGGCTGTTGAGCGCAATGACGTGCCGAGCTGTTACGAGATCACCAAACTGACCGAGTTCAAGGCGCCCTCTTCAGGGCGCTTGTTGACGGTCATCGTTGATCAGACGACCCCGTTGACCGAAGACCTGCAAAAGACCGCCTGGAATCACGTCAAACGGTACATGAAGTCTGGTGACAAACTTCGGCTGTACAGCTTCAGCGCCTACTTGAACGGTCGCTACACCAAGCTGGAGTTTGCCGGTGAACTGGAAAGCCCCATCGATCCTGAAGCCATCCCGAACGTGCCGATAATGGCCGCGAAGAAGTTCGACGGTTGCCTGAAGCAGCAACAGCAAGTGCTCTTCCAGCGTTTTGGCAAAGCTTTTGCGGGCACGATGAGAGCATCGACCACCGATATTCCGCGCAGCGAGATCCTGTTCAGCCTGCGTGAAATCTCCAGAGATACCAGCAAAGCCAAGGACACCAACCAGCAAGTCGTGCTGCTGATGTCCGACATGCTGGAATACAGCGACTTTGGCAGC
This sequence comes from Pseudomonas sp. P8_241, assembly GCF_034008315.1. Classification (NCBI taxonomy): domain Bacteria; kingdom Pseudomonadati; phylum Pseudomonadota; class Gammaproteobacteria; order Pseudomonadales; family Pseudomonadaceae; genus Pseudomonas; species Pseudomonas sp. P8_241. The sequence goes on from NZ_CP125377.1 coordinate 6,040,873, forward strand.
TTCTACGCTGCAAACCGCATTCGCGACATCAACGCCCCTGCTGAACTGGAAAAGGTCAAGAAGCAGAACATGTTGGCTGATTTTGGAGGCGCACGCATTTTTGTTCATGGCGCGGCCTTCGTGCCTGATTCCAGCAAGAACGGCTATCGCTCCGGCAAGATGATCAGCAACCTGAAGTCTTTCTGGCAAGGCTATTTTGAACAATCAAATGCCGAACTTGCAGGCTTTGGCACACCGGAACTGACCGCAGAAATTGAATAGCAGGCACGGGTAAAAGGCGGCACGACCGCCTTGACCAACACTTACTGAAAACCAACATCCAATAGCAAAAGGAAATACTGCATGAAAGGGAAAATCCTGGACTTCAATAGTGAAAGCCGCACCGGCATCATCAGTGCCGATGACGGAAATCGCTACACTTTTGAAGTTGCACAGTGGAAAAGCTCGGTATTGCCGAAATCTGGCGTCAAAGTGGATTTCTCTACAAACAATGGTGTTGCCGAGACGATCTACCAGGAACCCGGCGTGACCGTCGGTAACTCAAAGAAAATAACCGCCGCACTTCTGGCTTTGTTTCTTGGCGCCTTTGGTGCTCACAAGTTCTTCCTTGGCTACAACAAGCAAGGCGTGATCATGCTGTTGCTGTTCCTCTTCGGGTTTATCCTGCTGGGCGTTCCATCCATGATCATCGGCATCATTGCCTTTGTTGAATTCATTATTTACCTCACCAAGTCAGACGAAGATTTCGAACGTACCTACGTCAACTCTGCCAAGCCGTGGTTCTAACCACTCACGACTAGCCGATCGTCAAAGTTAGTTGTTACTTCACATCCAGAGGCTGCGGCACATTGCAGCCTCTGTCGCCACATTGGCGCAGCCATCTCCCTCGCCTGCAGGCTCTGGCGCTGCGCGTACAGCCAATCACCGCAAAATATGACCTGACTCGGAGGCGCGACGCTCGCGCAACAGGGATGACTCTAAATAAAGATTCGTGCAGCCTGGCAAGTGCCAGTCTCACCGCCGTGCTTTTTCTCACCTCACCGTCTGCTCAGGCGGAAACCGTTGGCCTCGGCGATGCTACAAAAAGCATCGGCAGTTTCTTTTCGCAACTGACGCAGCCACCGATACCCAAGCCTGAACCGCAATTGCGCTATGTTCGTGAAGCGCTGGGTAAGCTGCAGCCGGAAAACTGGATCTCCTTCAGCCCGGCTAACCCCAAGGCTTACGTCTATGTGTTCGCCGATGCGACCTGCCCCTACTCCCGTGAATTGCACAAGAAGGTGCCTGAGTTCAATGCCAAGGGGATTGAGGTGCGCTACGTCGCCTGGCCATCGGGCCAACTCAATGAACCGGCCTGGACGGTGTACAAAAACGTCTGGTGCAGCGACGACCCGAAACAGGCACTCGACGACGCAATGCATGGCAAGTCGGTGAAGGCGCAAACATGCAGCAGTAAAGACATCAGCACCCTTGCCGCGCAGCAGAATGCCGGTAAAGCCATTGGCGTGAGCGCCACCCCGACGACTTATTACCCGGACGGCCATTGGGCCCAAGGCGTGAAGCGCACCGAAGGGTTGCCCGAGCGGGCGATTTTGGGGGTCAAAATGGTTTCGAACGTGCGCTGATTTTGAACGGGTTTTTGTCTTTACGAAAGGCAGATGCTCATTCGGTTATTTTGTGTCTGCTGTGTAGTTTTGGTTAATTAAGGTTTCGCTTTATCGGATGACGCCGTAGGACGTTGTAGGCAAACTCCGAATCTGCTGTTTGGGCACTTTGCCGCCTTGTTGCGCCTTTCTTTGACGGGACAGTCTCCGCCGTCGCTGACCGATCAGCGATCGGGCTTGGAAACCCGTCGAACCGTAACGCAAAGGCGCCCAGTTAGGACTGCATACGTTTTTACGACTGCAATCCTGCTTCATGGCAGCTGTGCGTGGGACGCCTTTGGGCGTGCCGGTTTCTCTGGTTCCCGGTTTTCCAACCTGCGCACAGCTGCCACCCATTCGCTTGGAAACGAAAGTGGCGGCTTCTTGAGTAACCAGGAGCAATCCCATGAGCAAAACAGACTAGCCCGCACCCTCAGAACTAAAAACCATCGGCTTCACCCCCTTCATCTACTGCAAGAATCAGGCGCTGTTCCACGTCAGTCGCGGCGTTCCGCTTGCCGATGCTTTGGCTCAGGCCTCCGATCTGTTGTGTCTCGCCAAAGAGCTGACCATCGACGCCGCCTACACCAGAGGCACCGACCGCCACGCCTGGGCAGCGCATTACCTGACGGCCATGAGCAAGGCAGTCATCGATGATGTGGCGAAGGTGCTGGATCGCCGGCCAGTTCAAACAACAAAGGAAGCAGCCGCATCGAAAAACTCATAATCACGGCAAAGGTGAAGATTCCCAAAAAGGGACCGAGCATTCCCTTTTTGGGACCTTTAGAACCAGACTCTTCGACCCGTCGTTACTTCCAGTGCTGAACAACATCACTGCAACTGTCAGTCCAACCAGGTAACGAAGGGATGGCCTGCACCGCCCTCATCCCCTCCAGCATCGCCCCGGTGAACACGACCTCATACGTATCCGCCGCCCGCCCCCATTGCTCAACGAGCGCCATGCCGTCGACCAGCGCGGTAGCCAATTCGAAAATCGTCCCGGCCTGATCCTCGATGATTTTTTGCGTCTGAATCCACACCCGATCAGTCATCGCTTTAAGCTGCGCTGCGATGTGTTCGGACGACGCTGGATCGGTATCTGGATATGTGATGTTACGTAGCAGGTGCTGTAACTCTCTGACTTTCGCGTAATCCTGTTCCGCCCCCTGCTCACCTTTGAGGATGGCCGTGGCTTTCGCTTTATCGACGCGTTTGGCGGCTGAAGGTTTTGAAGGGAGTGTCTGCGCCATTGCGCCAGCCAGGAGGACCATCATCCGGGCTTCCAGATACTCCGTCATGGCGTCCATCGAAGTGATTGGCCGCACCAGGGAAATGGACGCGCCACCTTGATGCCGTAGATCCATGGTCACGGTCAATGTCACTCCGCCCGTTTCAAAGCCCAGTGTGCGGGCCACGACGTAGTGACCCATCTCGTGATGGGCAATCTGCAACGCACGGTTTCGTACAGCGGCAGGCAGGTTTGTCGTCATGTCTTTCGCCTCGCACCCTTGATTACCTCAATGCTAGCCGACGTCGCGCAACGGCGTAGTGCTGAGCAATCAAGGCATCAGGCGCCTTCTGTAGGAGCGAGCGCGCTCGCGATGAACTCAAGTACGACGCGTTTATTCAGCGAGTACGCGTATTCGTTGACGTCCATCGCGAGCGAGCTCGCCCCTACAAAGGTTCACCGTGCCTTACTTGGGTAAAGCGTAAGCAATCACATAATCCCCGCGATCCGTCGACTGACGCGCACCGCCCACCGTCAGCAGGATGTACTGCTTGCCGGTTTTTGGTGAAACGTAGGTCATCGGCCCGGACTGGCTGCCTACCGGCAGGCGCGATTTCCAGATTTCGTTGCCGTTGCCGGTATCGAAGGCGCGCAGGTAGAAGTCCTGGGTGCCGGCGAAGAACAGCAGGCCCGACTGGGTGGCGAGCGATGCGCCAAGGGTCGGCATGCCGATCGGGATCGGCAGGTGCATGCGGATGCCCATCGGGCCAGTGTCTTGCACGGTGCCGACCGGGACTTGCCACATCAGTTTGTGGGTCTTCAGGTCGATGGCCGACATGGTGCCGAACGGTGGTTTCTGGCACGGGATGCCGACCGCCGAGAGAAAGCGTTCGCGCATGGCGCCGAACGGCGTGCCTTCCTGCGGCACCACGCCCATTTCGATACCGCTGGCCCCGGCGCCGATCTTGTCACGCGGGATCATGTAGTTGGCCAGGCCCAGGCGCATGTCGTTGACGAACATGTAGTTAGTGTTCGGATCAACCGAGACGCTGCCCCAGTTCATGCCGCCCAGCGAGCCCGGGAATTGCAGGGCGCGATCCATGCCCGGCGGGGTGTAGACGCCTTCGTGGCGCATACCTTTGAACTGGATGCGGCACATCAATTGGTCGAACGGCGTGGCGCCCCACATGTCGGATTCGGTCAGGGTCTTGTTGCCGATTGACGGCATATCGACAGAGAACGGCTGGGTTGGCGAGTAGTGTTCGCCGGGCACATGGCCCTGCGGCACCGGACGCTCTTCAACGCGAGCGATCGGCACGCCGGTCTCACGGTTGAGCAGGAAGATCTCGCCCTGCTTGGTGACTTGCGCCAGCGCCGGCTGGGTGCCGCCCTTGTCGTCGGGCACGTCGTACAGCAGCGGTTGGGCCGGCAGGTCAAAGTCCCACAAATCGTTGTGGGTAGTCTGGAAATGCCAGCGCACCTGGCCGGTTTTCACGTCAATGGCAACGACGGACGAGTTCCACTTGTTGTCCATCTCGGTGCGCTGACCGCCGAAGAAGTCCGGCGTGGCGTTGCCGGTTGGCAGGTAGACCAGACCGAGCTTGGCGTCGTAGGACATGGCCGACCAGACGTTCGGCGTACCACGGGTGTAGGTCTCACCGGCCGGAGGGCGTTGGGTGGTGTTCGGGTTACCCGGATCCCACGCCCAGACCAGTTCACCGCTGCGCACGTCGTAGGCACGCACCACGCCCGGCGGCTCGCCAGTGGAGTAGTTATCGGCCACGCGGCCACCGACGATCACTACGTCACCCGCAACCAACGGGGTCGAGGTTTGCTGGTAGTAACCGGGCTTCACTTCGCCCATGTCGATGGTCAGATCGACGGTGCCTTTATTGCCGAATTCTTCGCAGGGCTTGCCGGTTTCAGCGTTGATGGCGATCAGACGCGCATCGCCGGTCGGCAAAAACAGACGTTTCTTACAGGCGGTTGGCTGATTGTCCGAAGACACCGGGGTTTCGGAGTAACCCAGGCCACGGCAGCGCTGCCAGTTAGGCGCGGTGCCCTGCGGGTCGAACTTCCAGCGTTGAGTGCCGGTGTCGGCATCCAGGGCGAAGACTTTGCCGTAGGCGGTGCAGGTGTAGACCGTGTCACCGATTTGCTGCGGGGTGTTCTGGTCTTCGGCGCCCGCACCAGTGCTTTGCGGGATGTCGCCGGTGCGGAAGGTCCAGGCAACCTGCAACTTGTCGATGTTGCCCTTGTTGATCTGGTCCAGCGCGGCAAAGCGGTTGCCGGCAGTGGTATTGCCCCAGTGCGCCCAGTCTTTTTGCTCGGTGCCCGGAGCGACCGGCGTTACCGCTGGTACAGTGGTGTTTTTCACCACGTGGGTCGGCACGAACATGTAGGCCATGGTCGCAACGACGCCAACACCCAGAATGCCCGCCAAACCGTAGGCACCACGACCACCTGTCGCACCCGAAGCGCGGACGAGGGTCGGATAGACCAACGCTACAACCAGGCCGATCACCGCAAACGTCAGCACCCGAGAGACCAGGGGCCAGTATTCAAGCCCCGTATCCCAAACGGCCCAGATCGCAGTGAGGACCAACGCCACACCATACAACTTGGCACCGAACGGCTTGCGCCTGGCAATCATCAACCCGGACGCCAGCATCGCCAGCCCCATCAGCAGGAAATACCAGCTGCCACCCAGCGCGATCAGATAGCCACCGCCAGCGGCCAGGCCGAGCCCGATCAGTGCAATCAGCACACCCAGCCCCGCCAGCAACCATTTGCTGCCGGCGGCAGCCCCAGAATTGTTCATGTCGGAAGTTTTCCCCATTTGTGACAAGGGCGGAATAATGTACTACCTAGTTACTTATGGCAATTTGTCGCAGGCAAAAATGTCATGAACGGTATTGAGGCTAGATCAAATTTCCGTCGCGAGCGTCCTGCTGGAACTGCCTGTAACATGCGTGCGCATTGATCCATGCCACTGGAGATACCCCTTGCCTGACACTCGCCCACCCGTTCTTGATGAAATTGACCGCCAATTGATTGCCGCCCTGCAGATCAACGCCCGCGAGAGTGTGGCCATGCTTGCGCGGCAATTGGGCATCGCCCGCACCACCGTCACATCGCGCCTGGCGCGTCTGGAAAAGGCCAAAGTGATCACCGGTTACGGCGTGCGCCTCGGGCAGCGCCTGGTAGATGGCGGGTTGCAGGCGTATGTGGGGATCACCGTGCAGCCACGCTCGGGCAAGGAGGTGTTGCGACGCCTGAGCGCGATGGCGCAGGTGCAGCAGTTGTGTGCGGTGAGTGGCGAATTTGATTATGTGGCGTGGCTGCGCACCGATTCGCCGGAGCAGCTGGATCAGTTGCTGGATCAGATCGGCAGCGTGGATGGGGTGGAGAAGACCACGACCTCGATCATCTTGAGCAGCAAGATTGATCGGGGGCAGCCGGTTTGAGTTTTTCCGGTGGTTTTAGGTGCCTGACAGGCTAGCAAAGACCTGTAGGAGCTGGCTTGCCAGCGAAGGCGTTCGGACCTTCAACACAAAATTCCACGGCCTCTTCGCTGGCAAGCCAGCTCCTACAGTGGTCAGTGTGTGAGATTTGATCGTCATATTGATCAAGCAATCATCAAAACGACGACACTTTGCGTCTTATTAACGTGTTCTGTGCTCTCTAGAATGGCTGGCATCTTTTCCTATACTCAGATGCGCATTCCGCGTCGGGTCGCCAGCTAGGTCAGCCATGAACAAGAACAATCGCCATCCTGCAGACGGTAAGAAACCAGTCACCATTTTCGGCCCGGACTTTCCCTTCGCCTTCGACGACTGGATCGAACACCCCGCCGGCCTGGGCAGCATTCCCGAGCACAATCACGGTGCCGAAGTGGCGATTGTCGGGGGCGGGATTGCCGGCCTGGTGGCGGCGTATGAGCTGATGAAGCTTGGCTTGAAACCGGTCGTCTACGAAGCGTCGAAAATGGGCGGCCGTCTGCGCTCTCAGGCGTTCAACGGCGCCGAAGGCATTGTTGCCGAACTGGGCGGAATGCGCTTCCCGGTGTCATCTACCGCGTTCTATCACTACGTCGACAAGCTGGGCCTGGAAACCAAACCGTTCCCTAACCCGCTGACGCCTGCGTCGGGCAGCACGGTGATCGACCTCGAAGGTAAAACCCATTACGCACAGAAGCTGTCGGACCTTCCTGCACTGTTTCAGGAAGTGGCTGACGCCTGGGCTGATGCGCTTGAAGCCGGTTCGCAGTTCTCCGATATCCAGCAAGCCATTCGCGACCGCGACGTGCCACGCCTCAAGGAACTGTGGAACACCCTGGTGCCGCTGTGGGACGACCGCACCTTCTACGATTTCGTCGCCACCTCCAAAGCGTTCGCCAAGCTCTCGTTCCATCACCGCGAAGTGTTCGGCCAGGTCGGCTTCGGCACCGGCGGCTGGGACTCTGACTTCCCGAACTCGATGCTGGAAATTTTCCGTGTGGTGATGACCAACTGCGACGATCACCAACACCTCGTGGTGGGTGGCGTGGAACAGGTACCGCAGGGCATCTGGCGCCATGTGCCGGAACGTTGCGTGCACTGGCCCGAAGGCACCAGCCTCAGCTCTCTGCACAAGGGTGCGCCGCGTACCGGCGTGAAGAAAATTGCCCACGCGCCGGGTGGCCGTTTCGCCGTCACCGACAACTGGGGCGATACCCGCGAATATGCCGCGGTGCTGACCACCTGCCAGAGCTGGCTGCTGACCACCCAGATCGAATGCGACGAAACCCTGTTCTCGCAAAAGATGTGGATGGCCCTGGACCGCACCCGTTACATGCAGTCGTCGAAAACCTTCGTCATGGTCGACCGTCCGTTCTGGAAGGACAAAGACCCGGAAACCGGCCGCGACCTGATGAGCATGACCCTCACTGATCGCCTGACCCGCGGCACCTACCTGTTCGACAACGGCGACGACAAGCCGGGGGTGATCTGCCTGTCGTACTCGTGGATGAGCGACGCGTTGAAAATGCTCCCGCAGCCGGTGGAAAAACGCGTGAAACTGGCGCTGGATGCATTGAAGAAGATCTACCCGAAAGTCGACATTGCCGCGAGAATCATCGGCGATCCGATCACCGTGTCCTGGGAAGCCGACCCGCACTTCCTGGGAGCCTTCAAAGGCGCCCTGCCCGGTCACTACCGCTACAACCAGCGCATGTACGCGCACTTCATGCAGGACGACATGCCCGCTGAGCAACGCGGAATTTTCATCGCTGGCGACGACGTTTCGTGGACGCCGGCCTGGGTTGAGGGCGCGGTGCAGACGTCGCTCAACGCGGTGTGGGGCATCATGAAACACTTCGGCGGTGCAACTCACGCCGAGAATCCGGGTCCAGGAGATGTGTTCAACGAGATCGGGCCGATCGCCCTGCCCGAGTAAGAGGAATCCGAAATGCGCGTAGCCCTTTACCAATGTCCACCCCTGCCCCTGGACGTCGCCGGCAACTTGCAACGTTTGCATCAGCTTGCGCTTGAAGCCAAAGGCGCCGATCTGCTGGTGCTGCCGGAGATGTTTCTGACCGGCTACAACATCGGCGTCGATGCCGTCAGCGTGCTGGCAGAAGTGCACAACGGTGAATCGGCGCAGCAGATCGCGCGCATTGCCAAGGCGGCCGGGATGGCCATTTTGTACGGTTATCCCGAACGCACCGCGGACGGGCAAATCTACAATGCCGTGCAACTGATCGACGCCAGTGGCGAGCGCGTCTGCAACTACCGCAAGACCCACCTGTTCGGCGAACTCGATCGTTCGATGTTCAGCGCAGGTTCCGACGCGTTCCCCATCGTGGAGCTCAACGGCTGGAAGCTCGGTTTCCTGATCTGCTACGACCTGGAGTTTCCGGAGAACGCCCGACGTCTGGCCCTGGCCGGCGCCGAACTGATTCTGGTGCCGACCGCCAACATGATTCCTTACGACTTCATCGCCGACGTCACGGTTCGCGCCCGCGCCTTTGAAAACCAGTGCTACGTGGCCTACGCCAACTATTGTGGCAACGAAGGCGACATTCACTATTGCGGCCAGAGCAGCATCGCCGCACCCGATGGCAGCCGCATCGCGCAGGCCGGGCTTGATGAAGCGTTGATTGTCGGTGAGCTGGAACGGCAGTTGATGGTCGACTCACGCGCTGCCAATCGCTACTTCTTCGATCGCCGCCCTGAGCTTTACGGCGACCTGAACAAGCGCTAGCCCACAGTAATCCGCTAGCATTGGCACTTCACTGTTCTGGAAGTGCCCATGCCCGCGCTGAATCCCCCTCGCCCCCATACAGAAACCCTCGCCAACGGCCTGCGGGTGACGCTGCGTCACGCACCGTATTTGAAGCGCTGCGCGGCGGCGTTAAGGGTCGCCGTGGGCAGCCATGACGTGCCGCTGGCGTGGCCCGGTCTGGCGCACTTTCTTGAGCATCTGCTGTTTTTGGGGACTGAGCGTTTTCCTGCGGCCCAAGGGTTGATGGCCTATGTGCAGAGCCACGGTGGTCAGGTCAACGCACGGACCAGCGAACGCACCACCGATTACTTTTTCGAACTGCAGCCTCAGGCATTCGCCGCAGGGCTGGAGCGGCTGTCAGATATGCTCTCCCATCCGCGTATGAATCCGGACGATCAACTGCGCGAACGTGAAGTTCTGCACGCGGAATATGTCGCGTGGTCGCAGGATCCGACAGCGCAGCAGCAGTTTGCGCTGTTCAACGGACTTTCGCAGGCTCATCCATTGCGGGGTTTTCATGCCGGCAATCGCGACAGCCTACCTGTTGCACAACCCGAGTTTCAGCAAGCCTTGCAGAGTTTTTACCAGCGTTACTATCAGACCGGGCAGATGACCTTGAGCCTCGCCGGCCCACAAAGCCTCGAGGAATTGAGGGGGATGGCCGAAGCATTTGGCAGCGCAATAGCCAAAGGCAAATTCGTGCCACAACAAGCCCCAACGCCGCTGATGGACACGTCGGATAAAAGTTATCAACAGGCTGGCGAGCGGCGGCTGGATTTGCTGTTCGCGCTCGAAGCGCTGCCCGCGTCGTCTGCCCAAGCGCAGGCGTTCCTGTGTCATTGGCTCAATACCGGGAAATCGGGCGGATTGCTGGCGGATTTACGCGAGCGCGGGCTAGCCCTCGAACTCAAGGCATCCCCGATGTATCAGTTCGAGGGTCAAGCCTTGCTGCACCTCGAATTCACCTTGCCCGCGAATGCAGGGACGATCGCAATTGCTGAACGGCTCATGGATTGGCTGAGCTTCTTCGCCCGGCAAGACTGGAGCGGGTTGCGCGAAGAATACGCAGCGCTGCTTGAGCGTCAGCAACAGGTCTGCGGTGCGCTGCAATTGGCCCGTCAGGACAGCGAGCAAGGGGAATTAGGGTTAACCCAGCAGGGGGTTACAGCCCTCAAGCACATCCTTCAACAAATCGGTGCTGTGGATAACTTCAGCGGCCCCTGGCAACTGCCTGCAGCCAACCCGTTCTTGCGCTGCGAAGCACCGGCATCGAACGCCGGCCTGATTCGCGGCCAGACCAGCGCCCACCGAGGCCTGCGCACTTTTGCCCAGGATCGCTCGCGCAGTCGACGGGAAGGCTCACCGATGCAGTTCAGTCAGGCATTGCCGGATAACAGTGCTGAAGGTGCGATTTATGTACGCTGGCGGCTGGATTCCGCTCCCGACAGCCAACTGCATTCACGGCTGGAAAATGAACTGCAACCGCTGTGCGAAGACGCCCGTCAGGCCGGTGTGGATTTCTCCTTGAGTGCCTCGGGAAATGAATGGCTGCTGAAAATGACCGGGCTACAGGAACCGATGCCGATCGTCCTGGAGCATGCGCTGAAAGAGCTGACAAAACCTGCTGCCGATTTCCCACAGGAAATACCAACCCGCGCCGCGCTCATACCCATTCGACAGTTGCTCAAGGCGTTGCCCGATCACTGCCTTGAACCTGCCGTGAACTCGGATGATGTACAGAAACTCTGGTCGAGTGCTCGCTGGGATGGTCTGGCGGCGGGTTTATCCGCTCAGACTCAAGCGGCCATGGGGTTGGCATTGAGCCGCATCCCTGGCACGCCGGACAATCAACTCACGCCACCCTCTACGATTCGTTCGCAACGTCTGTGGAGTTACGTCGATACCCGCTCCGAAGAGCATGCGTTGCTGCTGTTCTGTCCTACATCGACCCCAGAAATCGCCGACGAAGCCGCGTGGCGCTTTCTCGCTCACCTCTGCCAGACACCGTTCTACCAACGGCTGCGGGTGGAGTTGCAACTGGGTTATGCCGTGTTCAGCGCCCTGCGCCAGATTCATGGGCAAACCGGGCTGCTGTTCGGTGTGCAATCACCAAGCGTTGCGCCGACGGAGCTGCTACAACACATCGAACATTTTCTGAGCGGGTTACCGGAACTGATCGCGGCCATCGACGACAATGCCTTGATCGCTCAGCGCCAGGTTCTGGCCGAGCAGTTTTCGAGCAACGCGTTGCCTACCGCCCAGGCCGGCGAGCTGCTTTGGCAGGGCAAACTGGCCGGCCGCTCGTCGGATTATCTGACCCAACTGACTGAAGCCATCCTGCTGACGGGTCGCACCGCATTGCTTGACGCCGCACAGCGTTTGAATCAGGTCGAAGGCGGCTGGCGCTGTCTGGCCACCAGCCCTGTTCCCGACGCCTCATGGCAAGCGACAAAATGATCATTACCAGGGCTGTAAGGAGCTTTCTCAAAGATTCACGGGCAATTTCTTTGAAATTTTGAGTAACATAGCAGCCTAACTATTTGGAACATCTCTGATTTGAGGTGGACTATACCTATAGATAGCGCTGTCCCACCCTACCTGAAGGAGTTCGATTTATGGCCTGGACCAAACCGGCTTACACCGACCTGCGTATCGGCTTTGAAGTCACCATGTACTTCGCAAGCCGCTAATCTCTGCCCTGGCAGATGAGCAGCACAACGCCTCGGTTATCCGAGGCGTTTTATTTTCAGCGTTGAAATGATGGAGCGCCCATGTTTGTCCAGATTCTAGGTTCCGCTGCCGGCGGCGGTTTCCCCCAGTGGAACTGTAACTGCGTGAACTGCGCAGGCTTTCGCGATGGCAGCCTGCGGGCCAAGGCGCGGACGCAGTCGTCTATCGCGATTTCCGATGACGGCGTGAACTGGGTGCTGTGCAACACATCCCCGGACATCCGCGCGCAACTCCAGAGCTTCGCCCCGATGCAACCGGGCCGCGCCCTGCGTGATACCGGGATCAGCGCAATCATCCTGATGGACAGCCAGATCGACCACACCACCGGTCTGCTGATGTTGCGTGAAGGTTGCCCGCACCAGGTCTGGTGCACCGACATGGTCCACGAAGACCTGAGCACCGGTTTCCCGCTGTTCACCATGCTCAAGCACTGGAATGGCGGGTTGAACTGGAACCGAATCGAGCTCGATCAAAGTTTCAGCGTGCCCGCCTGCCCGAACCTGCGCTTCACTCCGCTACCGCTTCGCAGCGCCGCTCCGCCCTACTCGCCCCACCGCTTTGATCCTCATCCGGGCGACAACATCGGCTTGATCGTTGAAGACATGAACACCGGCGGCAAGCTGTTCTACGCACCAGGGCTGGGCAAGGTCGATGCAGCGCTGCTGGAGATCATGGCGGGCAGTGATTGCCTGTTGGTGGATGGAACGTTGTGGGACGACGATGAAATGCAGCGCCGTGGCGTCGGCACTCGCACCGGTCGCGAGATGGGCCATCTGGCGCAGAACGGTCCTGGCGGGATGCTTGAAGTTTTTGAGCAATTGCCTGACCCGCGCAAAGTTCTTATCCACATCAACAACACCAACCCGATTCTCGATGAGGACTCGCCAGAGCGTGCGGAGCTGGATCGGCGTCAGGTTGAAGTGGCGTATGACGGCATGAGTATTGTGTTGTAAGTAGCCCAGACCGCTGCGCGGCCTATCGCTAGCAGGCCAGCCCAGGCGATGAAGAATCCACCGGTCCTACCCGGAGAACCGCAATGACTGACACCCCAATGTCCCCCGCCGAGTTCGAAGCCGCCCTGCGCGCAAAAGGCGCCTACTACCACATCCATCACCCGTATCACGTGGCGATGTATGAAGGCCGGGCGAGCCGCGAGCAGATCCAGGGCTGGGTCGCCAACCGTTTTTACTATCAGGTGAACATTCCCCTGAAGGACGCGGCCATTCTGGCCAACTGCCCGGACCGCGAGATCCGCCGCGAGTGGATTCAACGCCTCCTCGACCATGACGGCGCCCCCGGCGAAGACGGCGGCATCGAAGCCTGGCTGCGGTTGGGCCAAGCCGTTGGACTCGATCCGGATCAACTGCGCTCCCAGGAACTGGTGCTGCCCGGCGTACGCTTCGCCGTGGACGCCTACGTCAATTTCGCCCGCCGTGCCAGTTGGCAGGAAGCCGCCAGCAGCTCGCTGACCGAACTGTTCGCACCGCAGATCCACCAGTCGCGCCTGGACAGCTGGCCGCAGCATTACCCGTGGATCGACCCGGCCGGCTACGAGTATTTCCGCACCCGCCTGGGCCAGGCGCGACGTGATGTCGAGCACGGTCTGGCGATCACGCTTGAGCACTACAAAACTCGCGAAGGTCAGGAACGCATGCTGGAAATTCTCCAGTTCAAACTGGACATTCTTTGGAGCATGCTCGATGCCATGAGCATGGCCTACGAACTGAAACGCCCGCCGTATCACAGCGTGACCGGGGAGCGGGTCTGGCACAAAGGAATCACCGTATGAGTTTCGATCGCAGCAAGACCCCGACCTGGCGTCCCGGCTACCGCTTCCAGTACGAACCGGCGCAAAAAGGCCACGTGCTGCTGTACCCGGAGGGCATGATCAAGCTAAACGAAAGTGCCGCGCTGATCGGTGGATTGATCGATGGCGAGCGCGATGTCGCGGCGATCATCGCCGAACTCGACCGGCAGTTCCCCGGCGTGCCCGAGCTCGGTGACGACATCGAGCAATTCATGGAGGTTGCCCGTGCGCAGCACTGGATCGAACTTGCCTGATTCATCGGTGCAAGTACCGCCAAACCCTGAAATCGGTCTGCCGCTGTGGCTGCTCGCCGAGCTGACGTACCGCTGTCCGCTGCAATGCCCGTACTGCTCCAATCCGCTGGATTTTGCCGAGCAAGGCAAGGAGCTGAGCACCGAACAATGGATCAAAGTGTTCCGCGAGGCGCGCGAGATGGGTGCGGCGCAACTGGGCTTTTCCGGTGGCGAGCCGCTGGTGCGCCAGGACCTCGCCGAGCTGATTGCCGAAGCTCGCAAGCTAGGTTTCTACACCAACCTGATCACCTCCGGCATCGGCCTGACCGAGCAGAAAATCAGCGACTTCAAGAAGGCCGGGCTCGATCACATCCAGATCAGTTTCCAGGCCAGCGACGAACAGGTGAACAACCTGCTGGCGGGCTCGAAAAAGGCCTTCGCGCAGAAACTGGAAATGGCCCGGGCAGTGAAAGCCCACGGCTATCCGATGGTGCTGAACTTCGTCACTCATCGGCACAACATCGACAAGATCGACCGCATCATCGAGCTGTGCATCGCCCTTGAAGCGGACTTCGTCGAGCTCGCCACCTGCCAGTTTTACGGCTGGGCACAGCTCAATCGCGTCGGTCTGTTGCCGACCAAGGAACAGCTGGTGCGGGCCGAGCGCATTACCAACGAATACCGGGCCAAACTCGAAGCCGAAGGCCATCCGTGCAAACTGATTTTCGTCACCCCGGACTATTATGAAGAACGCCCCAAAGCCTGCATGAACGGCTGGGGCAGTATTTTTCTGACGGTCACGCCAGACGGAACCGCGCTGCCCTGTCACGGCGCCCGACAGATGCCGGTGCAGTTTCCCAACGTGCGCGACCACAGCATGCAGCACATCTGGTATGACTCGTTCGGCTTCAACCGCTTTCGCGGATACGACTGGATGCCCGAACCGTGTCGCTCCTGTGACGAGAAAGAAAAAGACTTCGGCGGCTGCCGCTGCCAGGCGTTCATGCTCACGGGTGATGCCAGCAATGCCGACCCGGTGTGCAGTAAATCAGAACATCATGGCGTGATCATCAAGGCCCGCGAAGAGGCCGAGCACGCGACCCAGACCATCGAACAACTGGCCTTTCGCAATGAACGAAACTCACGCCTCATCGCCAAAAGCTGAGCCTTTCAGCGCGGCCAAAGCTGTTGCGGCCGGCATTGATTACGCCGAATTGCAGCTCGGCCCACAGGGCTTGTTCTGGAACGAGTATCGCCCTGAAGACGCCGCGTGCCGGATCTGGCATTGGCGCGACGGTGTGTTGAAATGCCTGACGCCGACAGGCTTCAGCGTGCGTAGCCGAGTGTACGAATATGGCGGTGGTGCGTTTTGTCTGACGGACGATGGCATTGTTTTCGTCAACGAGGCGGACCAGCAGCTGTATCGCCAATCGATACAGGGTGAAACGCCCGAAGTGTTGACGACCGGATTGTGTCGCTACGGTGATCTGCATTTCGCCGATGATCAGGTATTGGCGGTTGAGGAAAACCGCAATGAGCACCGATTGGTGGCCATCGATCTGGCAGACGGCGCGCGGCATTTGCTGGCCGAAGGCGCCGACTTCTACGCCGCTCCGACGCTCAGTCCCGACGCCCGTCGACTGGCCTGGATCGAATGGAGTCGCCCGGATCAGCCCTGGACCGCGACCCGTTTAATGGTTGCCGAGCGCCAGAGCGACGATGGTTTTGGCCCTGCCCGATGCGTGGCCGGAGACAACGCTCAGGAGTCGCTGCAACAACCGAGATTTGACCGCGCCGGCCGCTTGTATTGCCTGACCGATCGCAGGGGTTACTGGCAGCCATGGGTGGAATGCGAAAACGGCCTGAGCCCACTGCCAAGCACCGCCGCCGACCATGGCCCCGCACCCTGGCAACTCGGCGGCTGTACCTGGTTGCCGCTGGGCGAAGACAACTTTCTGGCAAGTTGGACCGAAGAGGGATTTGGCCGACTGGGCCTGCGTGGTGCATCGTGCGAAGACTTCACCGGGGACTACAGCCGCTTTCGTCATCTCGCGCTGGATGAGCAATTCATCTACTGCATCGCCGCGTCGCCGGTCAGCTCGACCGCCGTGATCGCCCTTGATCGTCAGTCACGACAAGTGAAAGTACTGGCTGGCGGCATTGCCCCATTGCCCGCCGAGCAGATCAGCCGCCCGCAAATCCTGCGCTATCCAAGCGGTTCAGGCGAAGCTCACGGTTTCTTCTACCCGGCGATGACGGGTAAAGCGAAACCGCCACTGGTGGTGTTCATTCACGGCGGCCCGACCTCCGCGTGCTACCCGATGCTCGACCCGCGCATTCAGTATTGGGCTCAGCGCGGATTCGCCGTGGCCGATCTCAACTATCGCGGCAGCAGTGGCTATGGCCGGGCTTACCGTCAGGCACTGCATTTGAGTTGGGGAGCCGTCGATGTCGAAGACGCTTGCGCTGTTGTCAGCCATCTTGACCAACGCGGATTGATCGACGGCAGCAAGGCGTTCATCCGAGGTGGCAGCGCCGGCGGGTACACAACCCTGTGCGCTCTGGCTTTTCACCGTATTTTCCGGGCCGGGGCAAGCCTTTATGGGGTCAGCGACCCTGTCGCCCTGGGGCGGGCAACCCACAAGTTCGAGGGTGATTACCTGGATTGGCTGATCGGCGATCCAGAACAGGACGCCGAGCGCTACGCCGCACGCACGCCGTTATTGCATGCAGGCAACATCAGCGTACCGGTGATCTTCTTTCAAGGAGAGCTGGACGCCGTGGTTGTCCCGCAACAGACCCGGGACATGGTCGAAGCCCTGCAGAGCAATGGCATCCTGGTCGAAGCGCACTATTACGCCGACGAACGCCACGGCCTGCGCAAGGCAGGAAACCAGGCCCATGCGCTGGAACAGGAGTGGTTGTTTTATCGGCGGGTGATGGATCAGGGGGACTGATTCAAGCGTTCAGGATAGAAACTTGGCCCCCCCCCTTTTCGCGAGCAGGCTCACTCCCACACTTGATCGCGTTACGGCGGGAGAACGCGGTCAGAGGTGGGAGCGAGCCAGTTCGCGAAGACCGCAAACTCAACGCTTGGCGATGATGTACACCGCATGCACGATTCCTGGAATGTAACCGCACAACGTCAACAGAATATTCAGCCAGAACGCCCCGCCAAATCCTACCTGCAGAAACACGCCCAGCGGCGGCAACAGAATGGCAATGATGATGCGAATAAAGTCCATGGGGCAGCTCCTGATTGGGGTGGGCTCGTTAAAACCCTACACCTAATCGACAGGTGCCGTTCGTCAGGGTTCAGTCTCTGTGACTGACCTCCTTCGCTTCGCTGAACCTCATAGACAAAAAAACGCCCCACGCCGAAAGAATCAGGCGTGGGGCGTGCGTTATACCGCGAGACGGTTCTGGAATTTGTGTAGGGCAGGTCTGATCAGACGGCAATCCCTTTGCGGCACTGCAGTTGCGTGGTGCGTACGCGGGAGAAGGCGCGGGCGAGGCGCAGGAGCATTTCGTCGATGTTGGCGTTGCTCACGTTGAGCGCAGGGGTAAAGCGCAGGCAGTCGGGTTGCACCGCATTGAGCAGCAAGCCTTCATACAGCGCGGCCTTGACCACTGCATCGGCTGAGTCGTCAGATAATGTCAGTCCCCACAGCAGTCCTTGGCCGCGCAGTTCACCATGGGCATAGCGGTGGGCTAAACGCCCCAAACCTTCGCGCAGGTGTTGACCGGTGTCTGCGACGTGCTTGAGCACGCCCTTGTCCTGTACGGTGTCGAGCACCGCCAATCCTGCCGCTGCCATCAGCGCGTTACTGTGATGGGTACCAGTCATCTGCCCCATGTCGAAACCGCACGCCTTTCCCCGTGCCAGCAAGGCGGCCAATGGCACGCCACCGCCCAGGCCTTCGCCGAGCACGACAATATCGGCCCGCACGTCGCACGACTCTTCGGCAAGCAAGGTGCCACAGCGACCGACTCCGGTTTGTACTTCATCGAAAATCAGCAGGATGTCGAGCTCTCGGCAGAGCCGCTCGACACCCTTGAGATAATGGGCGGTGGCAGGAATGACCCCGGCCTCGCTCTGGATCGGTTCAAGCAGGATCGCTACGGTTCGCTTATCCACTGCGGCGTGCAATGCGGGAAGATCGTTGAACGGAACATGGCTGACCGACGTCGACATCGTCGCCCGAATACCGTCATGGCAATCGCTGGTGGCCACGATGATCCTCGAGGCACCGCCGCGATGCGTTTGACCCCATTTGCGCGCCAGTTTGATCGCTGCCTCACAGGCCTCATTGCCCGTATTGAGCAAATAAGCCCCATCGCTGCCGGTGCTGACACACAGTCGTTCGGCGAGGTTGAGCATGCCTCGGTCATGCAGATTCAAACCCGGGTTGATCAACGACTGGGCTTGAGCGTTGATGGCATTGACCAGGACCGATGGACTGTGGCCGAGACTGTTGGCTCCACCGCCTTGGGAGAAATCCAGATAAGCGCGATCAGCGCTATCCCACAACCAAGACCCTTGGCCGCGCACAAACACTTGTTTCGGCCGCTCGACACCGGGCATCAGGTTCTCGCTGCAAAGGTTGTCGCGTCTGGATGGCATGACCGCGTCCAACGCAAGATCATCAAGACTGGGCGTACTACGACGAAGGCTGAATAGGTTCATTCAAGAAAACCTCTTCTGAGATTTTTTGTCTTACCTATGTAAACACCACCGAAACAAACGGTATCCATTGCGCTAATTGGCCCTGTAAGCCTAGTGAATGCAGTTAGACTAGGCCCAGACAAGGCGCTGAGCCATTTCGATTTACCAGCATTTTCGATAAGAATTACTTATGGATTTCAAGCAACTGCGTTATTTCGTCGCGGTCTACGAAGAAGGGCATGTGGGCCGGGCCGCCGAGCGGCTTTCAATCTCACAACCAGCGTTGTCCCAGCAGATCCGCCACCTGGAACAGAACCTTGATGTGAGTCTGTTCGAGCGCAGCAGCAAGCGCCTGTTGCCGACCCTCGCCGCTCATACGCTGTACAACCATGCCCAGCCGCTTCTGGATGGTTTGCAGCGAGCGCGCGAAGCCTTGGGCAGTTTCAAGGGCCAGGCGCTGCGGACTCTGGCCATTGGCGTATTGCAAACGGTCCACACCAGCCTCGTGCCGCAGATGCTTGAGCGGGTGCGCAAGGCGCAGCCGCATCTGGTGGTGCAGATCTATGAACTGACCGGGCTTGAGATCGAGCGACGGCTGCTCAATGGCTCGCTGGACATAGGAATCAGCTACTTGCCTCCCCGTCAGCCTGGCCTGCATGGCGTGATGCTGTACGAAGATGAACTGACCCTTGTCATCCCGGCCGAGCATCCGTTGCGCGAATTCAAGAAAGTCTCCATGAGTCAGGCTGCCGAATTGCCGATGTTGCTATTGGGGGAAGAGTTCCAGATACGTCAGATCTGGCAGACCCAACTGGCCAGCCTTGGACGACGTCCTCAAGTGCAAGCTGAACTGAACAACATGGCGGGAATTCTCGACAGCCTGCCACACACTCGACTGGCGACAGTGTTGCCCGGGCGTTCGCAAAAAACCCACGGCAATCAAGAACTGCTATGGAAGCCCCTGAGTGAGCCTCGCGTACCTTTGAAGGTCGGATTGGTGTGTCGCGATGTGCAAAGGCAACAGGCCTCGTTGGCGTTGTTGCGAACGTTGCTGGAGGAAGTGATCAATCGACCGGATGAACGCTTGAGCAGCGCGCCGGCTGTGGATGGGTTGAGCTGAATACTTTTTCGCAGACAAAAGAAAACCCCGCCGAAGCGGGGCTTTGCAGACTGTTTCCCTGACATCCTTTTCACTCCACCGTCCTGGCAGAATCCTACGTGTCCGTGTTGTTGCTTTGCGCTTCCTGCGCTACGTCCATGTGCAGTAGATTAGCTGTGGATCCAATTTGCTTCTATGGGAGAACAGCAGCACGCCATGTAAGTGAATGCTTACATGGCGTTACATAGTCAGAACTGTGCAGCGTCCAGCAGGAACAGTGACTCGCTGCCGGCCTTTACCGAAGCACTCAGCGAGTGAATCCGCGGTAGCAAGCGGGCGAAATAGAAACGCGCCGTGCCCAGTTTACTCGCGTAGAAATCGTCCTGTGCTTCCTTGCCGAAGGCAGCCTTCGCCATCAGTGCCCACATATAAGCGTAAGCAACATAGCCAAACGCTTGCAGATACTCGACGGATGCCGCGCCGATTTCGTTTGGATTGCTCTTCGCCCGATCCAGCAGCCACGCGGTCAGTTCGTCGAGGGTGGTCACCGCATCATTCAATGGCTTGGTGAACTCGGCGAGGTCCGCACTGGCGGTAGCGGTGAAGTGACGAATTTCGTCAGCGAACAGGTTGTAGAACGCCCCACCGCTACCGACGATCTTTCGCCCGACCAGGTCCAGCGCCTGAATACCATTGGTGCCTTCATAAATCTGGGTGATGCGCACGTCGCGAACCAGTTGCTCCTGGCCCCACTCGCGGATGTAACCGTGGCCGCCGAAAATCTGCTGACCGTGTACGGTAGTTTCCAGGCCGAGGTCGGTCAGAAACGCTTTGGCCACCGGGGTCAGCAAGGCGACCAGATCTTCGGCGCGTTTGCGGGTAGTCGCGTCTTCGCTGAACTTGGCGGTGTCCAGTTGCATGGCCACGTAAGTGGAAAACGCACGGCCACCTTCGTTCGAGGCTTTCATGGTCAGCAGCATGCGACGCACGTCCGGGTGGACGATGATCGGGTCAGCCACTTTGTCCTTGTTCTGCGCGCCGCTTGGCGAGCGACTTTGCAGACGGTCACGGGCGTATTCAACGGCGTTCTGGTATGAACGCTCGCCGGTGGCCAGACCCTGGATACCCACGCCCAGTCGCTCGTAGTTCATCATGGTGAACATCGCCGCCAGGCCTTTGTTAGGCTCGCCAACCAGGTAACCCACGGCTTCGTCGAAGTTCATCACGCAGGTCGCGGACGCCTGGATGCCCATCTTGTGTTCGATCGAACCGCAGTTGGCCGGGTTACGTGCGCCCAGGCTGCCATCGGCGTTGACCATGAACTTCGGCACCAGGAACAGCGAAATGCCTTTCGGGCCCGCCGGTGCGTCCGGCAGCTTGGCCAGCACCAGGTGAATGATGTTTTCGGTCAGGTCGTGCTCACCGCCGGTGATGAAAATCTTGGTGCCGCTGACCTTGTAGGAACCGTCGGCCTGAGGTTCGGCCTTGGTGCGGATAATTCCCAGATCGGTACCGGCGTGCGGCTCGGTCAGACACATCGAGCCAGCCCAGATGCCGGCGTACATGTTCGGCAGGTAGGCCGCTTTCAGTTCTTCGCTGGCGTGGGCGTTGATCGACAGGCAAGCCCCGGCGGTCAGCATCGGGTATAGACCAAACGAAAGGCTCGCGGAGTTGACCATTTCTTCGACCTGGGCCGAAACGGCTTTTGGCATGCCCATGCCGCCGTAGGCGGGATCACCACCGACACCGACCCAACCGCCTTCGGCGTAAGTCTGATAAGCCTGAGGGAAACCGGCCGGCGTGGTGACAGCACCGTCCGCCCAGTGGCAACCTTCTTCGTCAGCCGCACGGCTCAAAGGCGCGATGCTTTTGCTGGTGACTTTGCCCGCTTCCTCCAGGATTGCCTCGACCGTTTCTGCATCGACAGTCTCGGCCAGCGCAGGCAGCTCGGCCCAGAGTTTGGCGACCTCGAAAACTTCATTGAGGACGAAGCGCATATCGCGCAGGGGCGCTTTGTAGTCAGCCATGGCAAACCTCGCAAGATCTTTACAGGTGATTCGTAGGAAGGTGGTTTTCGCTGAGTCGGAGTGTACCCCAACAACTTTTGCGACACATAGGGTCAGCACGTGACCGTTTTGTAATTTTTGGTCAGCAACAGAAAGCCCGCATTCAGCGGGCTTTGTTTTAACGGAGTTACATGACTAAAGCGCGAACAACTCCGCTGGCAATTGCATCAAACAATCGCTGCCCGCCTCGATGGCTGCGCGATGAGCGGCGGTTCGCGGTAACAAGCGCTTGAAGTAAAACTCACTGGTTGCAAGTTTGCCTCGGCAGAAATCGGCATCGCCATTGCCGCTTTCGAGCTGCGCCTGAGCCACCAGCGCCATTCGCAACCACAGGTAGCCGAGGATGATGTAACCGCTGTACATCAGGTAGTCCACCGACGCAGCACCGACTTCATCGGCATTTTTCATCGCCGCCATGCCAACCTTGGTGGTCAACTCGCCCCACTGTTGATTCAGACCGTTGAGCTGCGCCACATAGCTGGCCAGTTGTGGATGCTCGGCGTTCACGGCACAGAACTTGTAGACGATTTTGGTGAAGCCGCGCAGCAATTTGCCCTGGCTGCCAAGGACTTTGCGCCCGAGCAAATCCAGCGCCTGAATGCCATTGGTGCCTTCGTAGATCGGTGCGATCCGGCAATCGCGAACCAACTGCTCCATGCCCCACTCGCGAATGAACCCGTGACCGCCAAACACCTGCATACCGTGGTTGGTCACTTCCAGGCCCGTGTCGGTCATGAACGCTTTGCAGATCGGCGTGAGGAATGCCAACAGATCTTCAGCGTCCTGGCGGGCGGTTTCATCCGGACTCAGGTGCGCCACGTCGAGCAGTTGCGCAGTGAAGTAGGTCAGCGCCCGATTGCCCTCGTTGAAGGCCTTCATGGTCAGCAACATCCGCCGCACATCAGGGTGCACGATAATCGGGTCGGCGGGTTTTTCCGGCGCTTTCGGGCCGGTCAGGGAACGCATCTGCAAGCGGTCGTTGGCGTACTTGATCGCACCCTGAAAACTCGCTTCGCCCAGACATAGTCCCTGCATGCCGGTGCCCAGGCGTGCGTGGTTCATCATGGTGAACATGCAGTTCAAGCCTTTGTTCGGCTCGCCGATCAGGAAGCCCTTGGCCCCATCGAAATTCAGCACACAGGTGGCCGAAGCCTTGATGCCCATCTTGTGTTCGATGGAGCCGCAGGACACGCCATTGCGCTCGCCTGCTTCGCCGGCTGCATCGGGTAAAAACTTGGGCACGATGAACAGCGAAATACCCTTGGTTCCCGCCGGCGCGTCCGGCAATTTCGCCAGCACCAGGTGAATGATGTTGTCGCTCATGTCGTGCTCGCCGGCCGAGATGAAGATCTTGCTGCCGGTGATCGCGTAACTGCCATCCGCAGAAGGCACGGCGCGGGTCTTGATAATGCCCAGGTCGGTGCCGCAATGAGCTTCGGTCAGGCACATGGTGCCGGTCCATTGACCCGCTGTGAGCTTGCTCAGGTAAGTCGCTTTTTGTGCTTCGGTGCCGTGGGCGTGGATGGCCGACATGGCGCCGTGGGTCAGGCCCGGGTACATGCCCCAGGATGTGTTGCTGGAACCGACCATTTCGCTGATGACCAGCCCCAATGAGCTTGGCAATCCCTGACCGCCGTAGGCCGGATCCGCCGCCAGCCCATGCCAGCCGCCTTCCACGTATTGTGCAAAAGCCTGCTTGAAACCTGCAGGCGTGGTGACCACGCCATTGTCGAAATGGCAGCCTTCTTCATCACCGCTGCGGTTGAGTGGGGAGAGGACGTTCTCGCAGAATTTCGCCCCCTCGTCGAGGATCGCATTGACCATGTCCGGGCTGGCATCGATAGCCCCCAGTGCGGTGTAGTTGCTGTGAAAATCGAAAACGTGATCGATCAAAAAGCGCATATCGCGCAAGGGAGCTTTGTACTCGGGCATGGTCATTCTCCTTCAGCAGATTTTTCCAACCTACTGCCGCTGACCCGACCTCACAATCACAGTCCAGACGCTGAATGCGCCATCATCACTCAGCCGTAGCGGCGTCCATGCGCACGGCGCCACGGCGGTTCTGACCGAACGCCATCACACAGTTTCGACCCGCGCCCTTGGCGCTATAGAGTGCCTGGTCAGCGGACTTGAGCACTTCTTCCGGGGTGCGCTGTTCAATACGCTCGGCGACGCCGATGCTGACCGTCACCGATACACTCGAAGCACCGACACCTGCGCGGCGCTGCCGACCCTGATTATCATCCTGTGGCCGGCTGTCCTGATTGCGCAGCTGAATGTTGTAAGTGGCAATCGACTCTCGGATGGCTTCCAGATGCGGCATACACTCTTCGAGCGTCTTGCCCGCAA
Source organism: Pseudomonas sp. P8_241 (assembly GCF_034008315.1). Lineage (NCBI taxonomy): Bacteria > Pseudomonadati > Pseudomonadota > Gammaproteobacteria > Pseudomonadales > Pseudomonadaceae > Pseudomonas > Pseudomonas sp. P8_241. The sequence continues at coordinate 6,064,958 of NZ_CP125377.1, forward strand.
ACACCAGGGCAAACTCCTCACCGCCGTAGCGATACGCCTTACCGCCGCCGCCGATTTTCGACAGTTTACTGGCCACAAGCCGCAGCACCTGATCACCCACATCGTGACCATGGGTGTCGTTGAATTTCTTGAAGTGGTCAACGTCGCTCATGGCCAGCACGTAGTTACGCCCCAGCCGCTGCATGCGCTCATTCAGTGCACGGCGACCCGGCAGACCCGTCAGTTCGTCGCGGAAGGCCATTTGATAGGCTTCGTGGGCAACGGCTGCAGCGATCATCAACATCACCTGGCTGCACATGATGTTCAGGGTGAACGGCAGGATGAAGGTTTTCGGCAACATCCAGAACAACCCCAGCAGGCCCACCAATTGCGCGGCATGCAGGGGTCGCGGGTTGCGCCAGTATTGATAAGCCAACAACACAAAAGCCGCGATGAAGACCGGATAGGACAGCTGGATCAGGCTCATCCATGCGCCGTGCAATGCGGGCCAGCGAATCTCCGAAAGCCAGATCAGCAGCGCATGGGGATAACTTTGCTCAAGTGCCAATGCCACGCTGCCCACCGCCAGCAACACCGCGAAACGCGCCACCATGTCCTGAAACAGATGCGTGCGCTCTTGCCACGCCGCGAAGATGCCAAACAGCAGGGGCAGCAACAGGCAACACAAGTGAAAGACCACCGCGGCGTCATCGCGCACCTTGCCGTTGTCGCGGTAGTAGTCGGTCTGGGTGTCGAGCAGGAAGTAGGCGATGTACACCGTGACCATCAGAAACAGTTCACGCTGGCGCCGGTAAACCGCGCAATAGGCACCTCCGAGCAACAACACCAGAGTGGGCAGCACATTGAACAGCGACGTGAAGAAGACGTTCAGATCCTTGATGTATGCAGCCGCCAGCCCCGCCAGTAACAGCAGTAATGACGGCAGGAAATGACTCAAACGCACAGCGGAATTACGCAGCAAGGGTAAAGCTCCGACCCGTCAATTCAATAGATGGCAATGTGCCCACCACTGTAACGGCAGAAACCCCGAGTTGCTGAGTGAATGACTGAGGTATTTTTTAAACGGGTGTCGCCCGCTTCCATTTCACCGACAACCTTTAAAGCAAAAAAGCCGCTGTCCCGAAGGATCAGCGGCTTTTTGAAGTGCTTCGTCGAGACTTAGTAGCCCAGATCGAAGTTCTCTTCTTTCATGTCCATCAGGTTGTTAGCGCCCGATAGCATGGTTACAACGTGAGTGCGGGTACGCGGCAGAATGCGCTGGAAGTAGAAGCGCGCAGTCTGCAGCTTGGCGGTGTAGAACGCCTCTTCGGAAGTGCCGGCAGCCAGTTTCTCGGCAGACAGACGCGCCATGTCAGCCCAGAAGTAGGCCAGGCAGGCGTAACCGGAATACATCAGGTAGTCCACGGAGGCCGCGCCGACTTCTTCGCGATCTTTCATGGCAGCCATACCGACCTTCATGGTCAGCTCGCCCCACTCTTTGTTCAGTGCAGCCAGCGGTGCGACGAACTCTTGAACCGCTTCGTTGCCTTCGTTGGTCTGGCAGAACTTGTGGACGATCTTGGTGAAGCTTTTCAGAGCCTCGCCTTGAGTCATCAGCACTTTACGGCCCAGCAGGTCGAGCGCCTGGATACCGGTGGTGCCTTCGTACAGCATCGAAATGCGGCTGTCGCGAACGTTCTGCTCCATGCCCCACTCGGCGATGAAGCCGTGACCGCCGTAGATCTGCACGCCATGGTTGGCCGATTCAAAACCGACTTCGGTCATGAAGGCTTTGGCGATTGGCGTCATGAACGCCAGCAGTGCGTCGGCTTTCTTCTTCTCATCTTCGTCCACGCCGTACTTGACGATGTCGACCTGCTTGGCGGTGAAGTAAACCATCGCACGGTTGCCTTCGGCGAATGCCTTCATGGTCAACAGCATGCGGCGTACGTCTGGGTGCACGATGATCGGGTCAGCGGCTTTGTCCGGCGCTTTCGGGCCAGTCAGCGAGCGCATTTGCAGACGGTCGCGAGCGTATTTCAGGCCGCCCTGGAAACCGACTTCGGCGTGGGCCAGACCTTGCAGCGCGGTACCCAGACGTGCGGTGTTCATGAAGGTGAACATGCAGTTCAGGCCTTTGTTCGCCGGGCCGATCAGGAAACCGGTCGCGCCGTCGAAGTTCATCACGCAGGTGGCGTTGCCGTGGATGCCCATCTTGTGTTCCAGGGAACCGCAAGATACCGCGTTACGCGTGCCAACCGAGCCATCAGCGTTGGGCATGAACTTCGGCACGATGAACAGGGAGATGCCTTTGGTGCCAGCCGGTGCATCCGGCAGGCGAGCCAGTACGATGTGGACGATGTTGTCGGCCATATCGTGTTCACCGGCCGAGATGAAGATCTTGGTGCCGGAAACCTTGTAGGAACCGTCGGCCTGAGGCTCGGCCTTGGTGCGCAGCATGCCAAGGTCAGTGCCGCAATGCGGCTCGGTCAGGCACATGGTGCCGGTCCACTCGCCCGAGACCAGCTTGGTCAGGTAAGCCTCTTGCTGCTCAGGGGTGCCGTGCTCGGAGATGGTGTTCATCGCGCCGTGCGACAGGCCTGGGTACATGCCCCACGACCAGTTCGACTCGCCGACCATTTCGCTGATCGCCAGACCCAAGGACTCCGGCAGGCCTTGGCCGCCGTGCTCGACGTCGTGAGCCAGGCTTGGCCAGCCGCCTTCTACGAATTGCTTGTACGCTTCTTTGAAGCCAGTCGGGGTCTTAACGCCGGACTCGCTCCAGGTGCAGCCTTCGAGGTCGCCCACGCGGTTCAGCGGAGCCAATACCTGCTCACAAAACTTGGCGCCTTCTTCGAGAATGGCGTCAACCATGTCCGGCGTTGCGTCTGCACACGCTGGAAGGCTCTGATAGTGCGCTTCGTAGCCGAGCAGCTCGTCACGAACGAAGCGAATATCACGCAAGGGGGCCTTGTAGTCAGGCATAGCGATAAACCTCTGCTGATGTAACCGGGAATGAACGACCGCGCTGAATTGTTGTTGCGATCAAACAGTTGTTTGAAACATACGTTTACGCCGAAATCTTGTCAAGCATCGATCTTTTTCCGTTCGTCATCCCCTCACGCAAATTCAGGTCGCGCAACATCGCCACGTCGCGGATCGAGTGATACGCAGTGCAAGAAAGATTAGTTTAGGAAGAAAGGCTTACGCAGAAAAACGCCGCAATATTTCGCGGCGTTGGCAGTCGTGCTCAGTGAGAAATCAAGCGAAGGTATCGATCAACGTACCCAGCACTTCATCGGACGATTTGGCGAGCCTGACGCCGAGTTCGACCTGAAATTTACCTTGGGCCATTTCGACGACATTGCTGGCAAGGTCCGATTGATGGCTGCGATCGATAGATCGAAGGCGATCGACCTGAGCGTCGGAAGACTGACTAGTGACCGAACGATCGATGGTGGTGTTGGCGATCTGCCCGGCGGCTTGATCGACACGGTTCTGCCCTGTCTGAATAGTGCTCAGACCGGCATAAAAAGCGGTGCTTCCTGAGATTTCCATGGGAGGACTCGTCCTTGAAAAGGTTCATCAGTGTTCATTGAAGCAGAGGGTTCGGTAAAACACCCGTCAAAAACACCAATGGCGCAGTGCCTTGTCATAGCAAACGCTAGTCAAGCAAATCCAGCTGAAGATGTTCCGCCACCGCTTCAGCTGTGACTGACTTGAGTTTTGGCACCCTTCCCAGGCATGGCGCTGGAAGGCGTTCGGCGAGTGTCGCTAGGTTTTCTTCCAGCCGTGAAGTTTTCGGATCAATGATATTCGCCACCCATCCCGCCAACTGCAAACCGTCACGAGCGATGGCCTCAGCCGTCAGCAAGGCATGGCTGATGCAGCCCAGGCGAACGCCGACGACCAGAATCACCGGCAGGCCCAAGGCTTTCGCCAAATCAGACAGATTATCCTGATCGGCCAACGGCACGCGCCAGCCACCGGCACCTTCGATCAACGTGAAGTCGGCCTGCATTTCAAGGATCTGCCGCATCGGCGTCAACAATGACTGCACCGTGAGTGCCACACCCGCTTCACGCGCTGCAAGATGCGGGGCAATCGCCGGTTCGAACGCCACCGGGTTCGCCTGCGAATACGTCAATGGCAACGAACATTCCGCCAGCAGCGCCAGCGCATCCGCGTTGCGCAGACCCTTGGGCGTGACATCGCACCCCGAGGCGACCGGCTTACCCGCCGCCGTGCTCAAACCCGCCGACCGCGCCGCATACAGCAACCCCGCCGCGACCGTGGTTTTGCCGACATCCGTATCTGTGCCGGTAATGAAATAGGCTGAGCTCATAAGGGTTTCTCCAAAACGGCGTACACCACTTGATAAGTCGCCGGCAAACCTTCGGCCTGACGAAACTGCTCATAGGCCTCGATCAAACCCAGAATCCGCGCCCGGCCAGTCAAGCCACCCGGCCGACCGGGATTAAGGTTGTGCGCGCCCAAGGCCTTGAGCTCATGGGTCAGGCTGCGCACATCCGGGTAGTACAACACATGGGGACAGGTTTGCAGACTGACCACCTCTAAACCGCTATCGGCACTCAATTGTTGATAAACGCCGAACTCCCGGAAGCGATTGACGTGCACCATGCCGTCGACCTTACGCCAACTGTCTCGCAGTTCAATCAACGTCCCAACACACAGACTAGCAAACGCGAAAATCCCGCCTGGTTTGAGCACCCGATGGGCCTCGCCGAGTACCGCGCCGAAGTCTGCACACCACTGCACTGCCAGGCTGGAGAAGATCAGATCGCAGGTCGAATCCTGCAACGGCAGGCGCTCGGCATCACCGGCGATGAAATCGGTGGCGCCGCCTAATGGCCGTGCGTGATTGAGCATGCCCTCGGCGATATCCAGCGCCACACCGTGAGCACCGGCAAAACGTTCACCCAATGCACGACTGAAATACCCGGTGCCACAGCCCAGGTCGAGCCAGCGTTGCGGCATAAAATCTGCTGGCAGGCGGCTCAGCAATTGGCTGCCCACGTCACGTTGCAGTTCGGCCACGCTGTCATAGCTCGACGCTGCACGGGAAAACGAAGCCGCCACCTGGCGTTTGTCAGGCAGATCGCCGGGTACGTTGGGAAGAGACAAATCAGTCATCGCCGCACTCATGCAAAAAAGCCTGGATCGCCCCTGCCACACCGTGGGGGTCTTCCAGAAGAAACGCGTGGCTGGCCTGTTCAATCAGACCGATTTCGATATCCGGCAGCAATGCCAGCAGTTCTGCGGTGGCTTCAGCCGGAACCAGTGCGTCGAGGCCGGCGAACAAGTGCAGTTGCGGGCCACGGAACGTCTGCAAGGCTTGGCGGGTATCCAACTGAGCGAGCAACTCCAGGCCGCTCATCAATAAGGGGCCAGCCGTGTGCGGCGCACCCCCGAGCAACAACCGTGATAACCCGCGAGGGTCTTCGGCACCTTGAGCGCAAAGCAGTGAAAAGCGCTTTAAGGTCATGCGCGGGTCAGCAGCACAGCCAGCCAGGAACGCATCGAAGGTTTCGCCAGGCATCGCGCTCGACCACTGTTCATGGGCGACAAAAGAAGGATTACTCGCCAGCGTCAGCAAACCGCAGCAGCGATCGCCGCGACGCGCCGCCAATTCCGAAGCGAGCATGCCACCCAACGACCAGCCACCCAGCCAGGCATCCTGAGGCAGCGTCGAATCGAGTTCAGCGAGCCACTCTTGAAGATCGTTCGACTGCAATTGTGGTAACGGCTCGATCTCGACCCGCAGGTGTTCATCCAGCCCTTGCAACGCCGCCGCCAGCGGTTCCAGCGGCGAAACACCGAGCCCCCAACCAGGCAGCAGAATCAGACGATCACGCATGGGCTGGCTCCGGTCCCAGTTGTTGAAAACAATTGGCCAATCCTTCCAGCAATAACTGAACCTGCGCCTCGCTGTGGGCGGCGCTCAGCGTCACACGCAGACGAGCACTGCCAGCAGGCACCGTTGGCGGTCGAATCGCGGTCACCATCAGTCCGCGCTCGCGCAACATCTGCGACAGACGCACCGCACGCCCGGCGTCACCGATCATGATCGGTTGAATGGGCGTGAAACTGTCCATGAGTTCCAGGCCGATTTGCTCGGCGCCGTGGCGGAACTGGCGGATCAACGTCTGCAAATGCTCGCGGCGCCAATGCTCGCTGCGCAGCAGTTCAAGGCTTTTCAGTGTGGCGCACGCCAATGCCGGCGGTTGGCTGGTGGTGTAAATGTACGGGCGGGCAAACTGAATCAGGCTCTCGATTAACTCTTCACTGCCGGCGACAAAAGCCCCGGCCGTGCCGAACGCTTTGCCGAGAGTACCGACCAGTACCGGCACGTCTTCCTGGCTCAAGCCGAAATGCTCGACGATGCCGCCACCGTTCGCACCCAACGGACCGAAACCGTGGGCGTCATCGACCATCAGCCACGCGCCTTTGGCCTTGGCTTCCCGCGCCAGTGCCGGCAAGTCGGCGATGTCGCCGTCCATACTGAACACGCCGTCGGTGACCACCAGCGTGTTGCCGGTGGCTTTCTCAAGGCGCTTGGCCAGGCTCACGGCGTCGTTGTGCAAGTAACGATTGAACCGCGCCCCGGACAACAGCCCCGCGTCGAGCAGCGAGGCATGATTGAGCCGGTCTTCCAGCACCGTATCGCCCTGCCCGACCAATGCGGTGACCGCACCGAGGTTGGCCATGTAGCCAGTGGTGAACAGCAAGGCCCGCGGGCGACCGGTGAGGTCCGCCAAGGCTTCTTCCAACGCGTGATGCGGGCCGCTGTGGCCGATGACCAAGTGCGACGCCCCGCCACCGACGCCCCATTTCGACGCGCCTTCTCGCCAGGCTTCGATCACTTGCGGGTGATTGGCCAGACCCAGGTAGTCGTTGTTACAGAACGCCAGCAACGGCTGGCCATCGACCACCACTTGCGGCCCCTGCGGGCTTTCGAGCAATGGGCGTTGGCGGTAGAGATTTTCGGCACGACGGGCAGCAAGGCGTGCGGCGAGATCGAAAGACATGCAGGCCTCGGACAAACAATCAAGGTAGACACCGAACCTGTAGGAGCTGGCTTGCCAGCGATGAGTGCGTCAGATTCGACATACCCATCAGCTGACAGACCGCTATCGCTGGCAAGCCAGCTCCTACAAGGGTTTCGCATTCCAATCAGAGGAGTCGATGGAAGGCTTCAAACCGCCGCGTTATAGAACTGCTCGCTGCTCTTCTGCTCCACCAGTGCTTGCTCGATGGCAGCCTGGTGAACTTCATCGGCGTGCTCTTCACGCGCCTCCGGCAAGATGCCCAGGCGCGAAAACAGTTGCATGTCCTTGTCGGCCTGCGGGTTGGCAGTGGTCAGCAGTTTCTCGCCGTAGAAAATCGAGTTGGCGCCCGCGAAGAAGGCCAGGGCCTGCATTTGTTCGTTCATGGCTTCGCGGCCGGCGGACAATCGCACGTGGGATTGCGGCATCAGGATGCGAGCGACGGCGAGCATACGGATGAAATCGAACGGGTCAACGTCTTCGGCATTTTCCAGAGGCGTACCGGCCACCTTCACCAGCATGTTGATCGGCACCGACTCTGGATGCTCCGGCAAGTTGGCCAGCTGGATCAGCAGGTTGGCGCGGTCGTCCAGCGACTCGCCCATGCCGAGAATACCGCCGGAACAAATCTTCATCCCCGACTCACGCACATACGCCAGGGTCTGCAGTCGCTCACTGTAGGTGCGGGTAGTGATGATGCTGCCGTAGAACTCAGGCGAGGTGTCTAGGTTGTGGTTGTAGTAGTCCAGACCAGCCTTGGCCAGTGCTTCTGTCTGGTCCTGATCCAGGCGACCGAGGGTCATGCAGGTTTCCAGGCCGAGTGCCTTCACGCCTTCGACCATCTTCAAGACGTACGGCATGTCCTTGGCCGATGGATGCTTCCAGGCCGCGCCCATGCAGAATCGGGTCGAACCGATGGCCTTGGCACGAGCGGCCTCTTCAAGAACCTTTTGAACCTCCATCAGCTTTTCTTTTTCCAGCCCGGTGTTGTAGTGACCGGACTGCGGACAATATTTGCAATCTTCCGGACAAGCGCCGGTTTTGATCGACAGCAGGGTCGAGACCTGGACGCGGTTGGCGTCGAAATGCGCGCGGTGCACCGTCTGCGCCTGGAACAACAGGTCGTTGAATGGCTGTACGAAGAGTGCTTTGACTTCGGCCAAAGACCAGTCATGACGCAGGGTTGCAGTGGTGCTGGCGCTCATGGGCGTTTCCTTTGAATTATGCTTGTACAGGCGGCTGGGCAATGGAACGCCCTGAGTCGCATCACAGTGTTTCGGCATATTTAAGGAAGAGTGATGAGCTGTCAACCAAGATACGAAGGACCGGTTTACATCTGTCTAAAAAACAACCAGAACTGCTTGCTTTGCAACGAACCCTCCGAAGACGTCACCCCGATCTGCATGGCGTGCGAAACCGAACTGCCCTGGCTGGGTGATCATTGCCACACCTGTGCCCTGCCCTTGCCCGCGGCGGGCCTGACGTGCGGCCAATGTTTGCAAGAGCCTCCGGCCTTTGAACGGGTCATTGCGCCTTGGGTTTACGGCTTTCCGATCGACAGCCTGATCACACGCTTCAAACACAACGCCAACTGGCCATTTGGGCGCTTGCTCGCCGAAATTGTCACTCAATCGCTGCAATATCGCTTCACCGACGGCCTGGATCGCCCCCACGTGCTTGTCCCCGTCCCCTTGGCCGATCGGCGCTTGCGCAAACGGGGATTCAATCAGGCGGCGATGCTGGCTCGCTGGCTCGGAACCGACCTCGATATCCCTGTCGACGAACGGCTGTTATTGCGCACTCACGACACTGATGCGCAACAGGCACTGAACGCCGATGCGCGTCGCAAAAATCTGCGCAATGCGTTCGCACTGGCGCCCGATGCAGTCGTGAAGGGCCGTCACCTCGCCCTGATCGACGACGTTCTGACCACCGGCGCCACCGCTCAGGCGTTGGCCGCTCTGCTGATGAATGCCGGAGCAGCCCGTGTCGACGTCTATTGTCTGGCCCGCACGCCAAAACCGGGGGAGACGTCCTGACTTGACTCCTGCGTCCCGAGCCGCCAACGTCTTCGCCATTGTCACAGCCCAAAGCGATTCACCATGGCCTTGTCTACGTTGTTGTCCCAGCACATTGTCCGTCGCCCGCAGCGCATCGCGCTGTTGCATCACGTTGCCGAACAGGGCTCGATCACCCGCGCCGCAAAAAGCGCAGGGCTCAGTTACAAGGCTGCCTGGGATGCTATCGAGGAGCTGAACAACCTGGCACAAACACCGTTGGTGGAACGGGTAGTCGGCGGTAAGGGCGGTGGCGGTGCCAGACTGTCCAGCGAAGGCGAACGGGTATTGCGCCTTTATCAGCGACTGCAGGCGTTGCAGGCGCAAGTGCTGGAGGCGGCCGAAGATACAGGCGACCTGGACTTGCTCGGCCGCTTGATGATGCGAACCAGCGCGCGCAACCAGCTGCACGGCAAGGTCGTGGCGATAGCGGTCCAAGGGCGCAATGACCTGATTCGCCTGCAAGTGACGGACGATCTGATCATCGAGGCGCAAATCACCCACGACAGTACTCAACGTCTGGAATTGCAAATCGGCACTGAAGTCGTGGCCCTGATCAAGGCTGGCTGGCTCGAGGTTTTGGATGCCGACTCTACGGCAACCCTTGGAAACAATTGCCTGAAGGGCATCATCGAGAAGATTCTCGACGCCGACGACGGCCCCAGCGAAGTACGTATCACGTTGCCCAACGGTTTGATGCTGTGCGCGCTAACCGAACCTGCACATCTAAAATCGTTGGGACTGGCTATCGGCAAATCGGTGCGCGTCGAGTTTTCACCGTCCAACATACTGCTGGGTACGCCGCTTTAACAAACTGCAACAAAACCTTCATCGCCCATCTTTAAGGTGACTGCAAAAACCGCAGGGAGCCTGATGTGAGCCTATTAGAAGAAAACCAATCCACCGACCTCGAAAAAATGGTCGGCCTCAGCCGTCGCGGCTTTATCAGCGCGGGCGCACTTTGTGGGGCGGCCATGTTTTTGGGGGGCAACCTGTTGAGTCGCAGCGTGTTGGCGGCCAGTGTCAGCGCCGGCACCAGCCAACTACTGGGCTTCGACAGCATTGCCACTGCGACCAGCGACACGATAACCCTGCCGCCAGGCTACAAGTCTTCGGTGCTGATCAGCTGGGGCCAACCCCTGCATAAAAACGGCCCGGTGTTCGACCCGAGCGGCAACGGCAGCGCCGAGCATCAGGAACTCCAGTTCGGTGACAACAACGACGGCATGAGCCTGTTCGAGTTTCCGGGTGAGAACGACCGGGCGCTGATGGCGATCAACAACGAATACACCAACTACCGCTACCTCTACCCCCACGGCGGGATGCCGCAATCGGCGCAAGAAGTGCGCAAGGCGCTGGCCTGCGAAGGTGTGTCGGTGATCGAAGTGCAGCGCCAAAACGGTGAGTGGAAGTTCGTCCAGGGCTCGCGCTATAACCGCCGCATTCACGGCAACGCGCCTATTAGCGTGAGCGGTCCGGCGGCGGGTCATGCCCTGCTGAAAACCAGCGCCGACCCTCAGGGCAAGCACGTTCTCGGCACCTTCCAGAACTGCGCCAACGGCAAAACGCCGTGGGGCACTTACCTGACCTGCGAAGAAAACTTCACCGACTGCTTCGGCAGCAGCAACGCCGAACAAAAATTCGACGCGGCGCAGAAACGCTACGGCGTGGTGGCGACCAGTAAGGAGATCAACTGGCACCCGCACGACGAGCGCTTCGACATGGCGAAGAACCCCAACGAATTGAACCGCCATGGCTGGGTCGTGGAAATCGATCCGTTCGATCCAAAGTCAACCCCGGTCAAACGCACCGCCCTCGGTCGCTTCAAACATGAAAATGCTGCCCTCGCCGAAACTGCGGACGGCCAGGCCGTGGTGTACATGGGCGACGATGAGCGCGGCGAATTCATCTACAAATTCGTCAGCCGCGACAAGATCGACCACAAGAACCCCAAGGCCAACCGCGACATCCTCGATCACGGCACGCTGTATGTCGCGCGTTTCGACGCGGGCGACGGCAACACCGATCACCCGAAGGGCCAGGGCGAATGGATCGAACTGACCCACGGCAAAAACGGCATCGACGCCAGTAGCGGCTTTGCTGATCAGGCCGAAGTGTTGATCCATGCGCGGCTGGCTGCCAGCGTGGTCAAGGCCACGCGCATGGACCGTCCGGAGTGGATCGTCGTCAGCCCCAAGGACGGCCAGGTTTACTGCACGCTGACCAACAATGCCAAACGTGGCGAAGACGGCCAACCGGTGGGCGGGCCGAACCCGCGCGAGAAGAACGTCTACGGGCAAATCCTGCGCTGGCACACCGACCGCGACGATCACGGCTCGAAAAGTTTTGCCTGGGACCTGTTCGTCGTCGCCGGCAACCCCGGTATTCACGCCGGAACGCCGAAGGCCGGGTCTTCGAACATCACACCGCAGAACATGTTCAACAGCCCGGATGGCCTGGGTTTCGACAAGGCAGGACGCTTGTGGATTCTCACCGATGGCGATTCGAGCAACGCCGGTGATTTTGCCGGAATGGGCAACAATCAGATGCTCTGTGCCGATCCGGAAACCGGTGAGATTCGCCGCTTCATGGTCGGGCCTGTGGGCTGCGAAGTGACAGGGATCAGTTTTTCCGCGGACCAGAAAACGTTGTTTGTCGGGATTCAGCATCCGGGCGAGAACGGCGGCTCGACCTTCCCCGAGCATCTGCCCAATGGCAAGCCGCGCTCATCGGTGATGGCGATTTCGCGGGAAGATGGCGGGATCGTCGGCGCCTGACAGGCCCTCATCGCTGGCAAGCCAGCTCCTACAGGGCATTTGCATAACCTGTAGGAGCGAGCTTGCTCGCGATATCGTCAGCCCAGACAACACATCTCGCAACCCTGCCCCTAAAGAGCGCCCGTCTGCGCTACCATGCCTGGCCGGACGCAGCAGCCTGCTGCGCGCAGGAGTCAGCATGGCCCACCCGTTTGAAACCCTCACGCCAGACCTCGTGCTCGATGCCGTCGAAAGCATTGGCTTCCTCAGCGACGCGCGCATTCTGGCGCTCAACAGCTACGAGAACCGCGTCTATCAGGTTGGCATCGAAGACGCCGAGCCACTGATCGCCAAGTTTTACAGGCCTCAACGCTGGACCAATGAAGCGATCCTGGAAGAACACCAATTCACTGCCGAACTCGCCGATTGCGACGTTCCCGTTGTCGCGCCGATGATCCACAACGGTGAAACCCTTCACGAACACAACGGTTTTCGCTTCACACTGTTTCCGCGCCGTGGCGGTCGTGCACCGGAACCGGGCAATCTCGATCAGCTCTATCGACTGGGCCAATTGCTCGGTCGCCTGCATGCCGTGGGCTCGACCAAGCCGTTCGATCATCGTGAAGCCTTGGCGGTGAAAAACTTCGGCCACGATTCACTCACGACGTTGCTCGAAGGCAATTTCATCCCCCGCAGTTTGCTACCGGCCTACGAATCAGTGGCCCGTGATCTGCTCAAGCGTGTGGAAGATGCTTACAGCAACACGCAGCATAAGAACATCCGCATGCACGGCGACTGCCACCCCGGCAACATGATGTGCCGCGACGAGATGTTTCACATCGTCGATCTTGACGACTGCCGAATGGGTCCGGCGGTCCAGGACATCTGGATGATGCTGGCCGGCGATCGCCACGAATGCATGGGCCAGCTGTCGGAATTGATGGATGGCTACAATGAATTCCACGACTTCGATCCGCGGGAACTGGCGCTGATCGAACCACTGCGAGCGTTGCGCCTGATGCATTACAGCGCCTGGCTCGCCCGTCGCTGGGATGACCCGGCATTTCCGCACAGCTTCCCGTGGTTCGGTACCGAGCGCTATTGGGGCGATCAGGTGTTGGCGTTGCGCGAGCAACTCGCGGCGCTCAACGAAGAGCCACTGAAATTGTTCTAACCCTCGTAGGAGCCGGCTTGCTGGCGATGAACCAAGACGCGGTTTACCTGATACACCGCGTCGTACGAATCGCCAGCAAGCCGGCTCCTACAAAAGTCCTGACACATCTATACAATCGGTTTCTTTGTTAGCTGCCTAAGCAAGGATTCTGCATGCAAGTTACCAACCCGCGTCGCGGGTACATTCTGGGCCTGAGTGCCTACATCATCTGGGGACTTTTCCCGCTCTATTTCAAAGCCATCGCCAGCGTGCCCGCCGTGGAGATCATCATTCACCGCGTGTTGTGGTCGGCGCTGTTCGGTGCACTGTTGCTGATGGTCTGGAAACATCCCGGTTGGTGGCGTGAACTGCGCGAGAATCCCCGACGGCTGGCGATCCTGGCCCTCAGTGGCACCCTGATCGCTGCCAACTGGCTGACTTACGTGTGGTCGGTGAACAATGGCCGCATGCTTGAAGCCAGCCTCGGCTATTACATCAACCCGCTGGTGAATGTGTTGCTCGGCATGCTGATTCTCGGCGAACGACTGCGGCGCATGCAGTGGGTCGCGGTGGGTCTGGCGGCGGTTGGCGTGGCGCAGCAGGTGTGGCAGGTCGGCAGTTTGCCGTGGGTGTCGTTGGTCCTGGCACTGACCTTCGGTTTCTACGGGTTGATTCGCAAGCAGGCGCCGGTCAAGGCATTGCCGGGCCTGGTAGTGGAAACCTGGATGCTGGTGCCGATTGCCCTGGCCTGGCTGCTGTTCAATCCAACCGCCAGCAGCGCTCAGGCCGAATTCTGGACCACGTCCGAAGCCTGGTGGCTGGTCGCCGCAGGGCCGGTCACGCTAGTGCCATTGGTTTGCTTCAACGCAGCGGCTCGGCATTTGCCCTATACCACATTGGGATTTCTCCAGTACCTGGCGCCTACCTTGGTATTGCTGCAAGCGGTACTGCTGTTTGGCGAACAACTGTCCTCCAGCACGCTGGTTGCGTTCATCTTTATCTGGGCCGGCCTGGCCGTTTACAGCATCGATGCATGGGTCAGTTTGCGTCGCCGCAGCTGATCAAAAAACACACAAATCCGCACAGGCCACGTCCCCCGTGGCCTGTATCGATCCTTCCCAAGGTTATCCACAGCGTGATCCCCGCCGATTGTGCGCAAGTCTCTGAAACTGCTGGTTTTTTGATCATATCCTGAAGAACCCCGGGCCGCGTGGGCTGGCGGGGTGTCTCTACAGGTTATCCACAGGCAGGTGCACGTTTAACTTGGATAACTGATCAAGGATCGCTGCGCAGCACCAGTTCGACCATCAGGTCATCGGCCAGGGTTTCCAGACGTGATTGCAACACATCCAGCGACAGCGTCAGCGGTACGGCCAAAAGCGCTTCAGCGTGGAACAACGGCTCACTGCTCATCGGTGCCGGACGCACTTCCGTGACCAGTTGCTCCAGGTTTACCCCCTGCTCGCTCAGCAACCGCGTGATATCGCGCACGATCCCCGGACGATCATTGCCCACCAGCTCCATGGCAATCGGTTTCCACGTACACGATTGTTCGATACCGCTTTCGGCGATCAACACGCGAATGCCCAACGTCGACAAGCCTTGCAAGGCATCCACCAGTTCATCGTAGGCCTCGGCCGGTACGCCTACCCGAAGAATCCCGGCGAATTGTCCGGCCATGCGCGACATGCGACTTTCCAGCCAATTGCCGCCGTGCTCGGCAATGCATTGGGCAATGCGCTCGACCTGCCCTGGCTTGTCCGGTGCAATCACTGTGAGTACGAGGTGGTCCATGGCGCAGCCCTCTGGTCATGACTTTTGTTATAGAAAACCAAGTATAGGCAAGGGTTGTTCATGTGCTGAATGGGCTGACGCCATCGCTGGCAAGCCAGCTCCTACAAGGATTGCAAAAGGCCCTGTAGGAGCTGGCCTGCCAGCGATCCAGTCCACCGCCGATCTGCTGTGGAAGACAAATCGTGTACAACTTTCGATATTTAACTGGAACAATCCATTGGTTTTTTGAGAACATCCTGCTCCGCGCCGTGACTGCAATGCGTCATGGGGTCGCAGAACGACGTAATTAGTCTAATTTTCACAACCGCAATTCATCATGTAGTATGCCGCAGCGCGCACTACATAACGTTGGATCGATGTCTGCCGCAGGCACGTTCGCAACCCTGAAAGCCCTGTCAGCAAGGCCCCAAGCCGTTGATTGGTCCCAACCCAGCCGCCCGTAATTGGCATGTACTGGTAGACGGGTTTGTGGTTTAAATGGCCCAAGGCTTCATTGTTAAATTGAAGAGCTGAAAAGCGAAATAGCTGAGCAGAGTGAGGCAAGCAATGACTGAACACGTTCAAGTCGGTGGCCTGCAGGTCGCCAAAGTCCTGTTCGACTTCGTGAACAACGAAGCCATTCCCGGAACCGGCCTCACCGCCGATCAATTCTGGGCCGGTGCCGACAAGGTCATTCATGACCTGGCGCCGAAGAACAAAGCCCTACTCGCCAAACGCGATGATATCCAGGCTCGTATCGATTCCTGGCACCAGGAACGCGCCGGTCAAGCGCACGACGCCGTGGCCTATAAAGCCTTCCTGCAAGAGATCGGTTATCTGCTGCCAGAAGCGGCCGATTTCCAGGTAACGACGCAAAACGTCGATGAAGAAATCGCCCGCATGGCCGGCCCACAGCTCGTGGTGCCGGTGATGAATGCCCGCTTCGCCCTCAATGCTTCGAACGCCCGCTGGGGTTCGCTGTATGACGCGCTCTACGGCACCGACGCCATCAGCGAAGCTGACGGCGCGGAAAAAGGCAAAGGCTACAACAAGGTTCGCGGCGACAAGGTTATCGCCTTCGCTCGTGCCTTCCTCGACGAAGCGGCGCCTTTGGCGGCCGGCTCCCACGTCGAGTCCACCGCTTACAAGATCGTTGACGGCAAACTGGTGGTCGCCCTTAAAGGCGGCAGCAACACCGGGCTGCGCAACGATGCACAACTGATCGGTTTCCACGGCGATGCATCGGCACCCACCGCGATCCTGCTGAAAAACAACGGCCTGCATTTCGAAATCCAGGTCGACGCCAGCACCCCGGTCCGCCAGACCGACGCAGCCGGCGTCAAAGACATCCTGATGGAAGCCGCACTGACCACCATCATGGACTGCGAAGACTCCGTTGCCGCCGTCGATGCCGATGACAAAGTGGTGATCTACCGCAACTGGCTCGGCCTGATGAAGGGCGATCTGTCGGAAGAAGTCGCCAAGGGTGGTCAGACCTTTACCCGTACCATGAACGCCGATCGCACCTACACCGGCGTCGACGGCAGCGAATTGAGCCTGCATGGCCGCTCGCTATTGTTCGTGCGCAACGTTGGTCACCTGATGACCATCGACGCGATCCTCGACAAGGACGGCAACGAAGTGCCGGAAGGAATTCTCGATGGCCTGGTGACTTGCCTGGCATCGATGCACAACCTGAACGGCAACACCTCGCGCAAAAACACCCGCACCGGCTCCATCTACATTGTGAAGCCGAAGATGCACGGTCCTGAAGAAGCGGCGTTCACCAACGAGCTGTTCGGTCGCATCGAAGACGTGCTGGGCTTGCCGCGCAACACCCTCAAAGTCGGGATCATGGACGAGGAGCGTCGTACCACGATCAACCTCAAGGCCTGCATCAAGGCTGCGAGCGAGCGTGTGGTGTTCATCAACACCGGTTTCCTCGACCGCACGGGCGATGAAATCCACACCTCCATGGAAGCCGGCCCGATGGTGCGCAAGGCCGACATGAAGGCGGAAAAATGGATTGGCGCCTACGAGAATTCCAACGTCGATATCGGCTTGAGCACTGGCCTGCAAGGTCGCGCACAAATCGGTAAAGGCATGTGGGCCATGCCGGACCTGATGGCGGCGATGCTCGAACAGAAAATCGCTCATCCGATGGCCGGTGCGAACACCGCCTGGGTTCCATCGCCGACCGCTGCTGCGCTGCATGCGCTGCACTACCACAAGGTTGACGTGTTCGCCCGTCAGGCCGAACTGGCCAAACGTGCCCACGCTTCGGTAGACGACATCCTGACCATCCCGCTGGCGGTGAACCCTCAGTGGACCGCCGAACAGATCAAGAACGAACTGGACAACAACTCCCAGGGCATTCTCGGTTATGTGGTGCGCTGGATCGACCAGGGCGTCGGCTGTTCGAAAGTGCCGGACATCAATGACGTCGGCCTGATGGAAGACCGTGCGACGCTGCGTATTTCCAGCCAGCACATCGCCAACTGGCTGCGTCACGGTATCGTCACCGAAACGCAAGTGATGGAAAGCCTCAAGCGCATGGCGCCGGTGGTTGACCGTCAGAATGCCGCTGATGCGCTGTATCGCCCACTGGCCCCCGACTTCGACAGCAATATCGCCTTCCAGGCGGCGGTCGAACTGGTGGTTGAAGGCACCAAGCAGCCGAACGGCTACACCGAGCCGGTCCTGCACCGTCGTCGTCGCGAGTTCAAGGCTGCCAACGGTCTGTAACTGAGCGATTACGCCGGACATGAAAAAGCCCTGATCTTTCGATCAGGGCTTTTTTTTGGTTCTTCACGCAAGCCCCCGGGAAAGACAGATAACGCATACCTGCAGGAGCTGGCTTGCCAGCGATGGTCGTTAACGATAACGCGTTTGAACCGGATAAACGCGGCGCACTTGAGTCCATCGCCGGCAAGCCGGCTCCTACAGGGAATGTGCGAGGCCGGCAGGTTTGAGCTAAGGCTTCATCCCCAGTTCACGTTTGACCAACGCCAGCAACTGGTCGGCATCGATCGGCTTGAGCAGAAAGTCCACCACGCTCAAATGCATCGCGGCGATCGCATCCTTCACGTCGGCATCGCCCGAGACGATAATGATCGGCAACGCAGCCCGTACCGACTCGCGAACCTGGCGGATCAGGTCAAGCCCATCGACGCGCCCCATTCGCAGGTCAGTGATCAGCAAGCCTATGGTGGGCTTTTTGATCTCCGTTTCGGCCACCAGGATCTTGAGCGCAGCCTCGCCGCTGGCCGCCGACATACTGCGAATACCATCCAGTGCCAGAATCTCTGACAGCAACTCGCGGGCATCTTTATCGTCATCGACGATCAGCACCCGTTGCGGCGGCAAGTCAGGTTCCAGCATGACGGCATTGAGCAGTTCCCGCTCGGCGTCACTCAAAATATCGTGGTCGGACATGGCTTTCTCTACATGTTCAATACGGTTCCCTAGCACAGTGGTGAGACATCGCTAAGCAGACCTCCAATGTGCGCTTCGTCGGATATTTTTCCAATAGGCGAGCAGAGAGGTTTTTCGCACAGTTGCGTAAGACTCTTCCGACACTCCATCCCATAGATTGCCTACCTAGACTTACGTCCAATGGGCACCTCGGTCTTAGGGGTCGACCATGTCTGAGTCATCCGACCACAACAATTCAAACAAAGACTGCGGTAACGGTTATGAGTAGAGCGGACGCCTTCACACAGGCAGGGAAAACCGCGGTGTTGCAGAACATCCAGGGTACGTTGCAATTCCTTCAGCGCTTCCCGCCCTTCAATCAGATGGAACACGCTCACCTGGCGTACCTGGTGGAACAATGCCAGCTGCGTTTTTATGCCCCCGGCGAGAGCATCATCAAGCCCGCCGACGGACCCGTTGAACACTTCTATATCGTCAAGCAAGGCCGGGTGGTGGGCGAACGTCCGCACACGGCAAAGGGTGGTACCGAAACGGTGTTTGAAATCACCACCGGCGAGTGTTTCCCCCTTGCTGCGTTGCTGGGCGAACGGGCGACCCGCACCGAGCATCTGGCGGGCGAGGACACCTTCTGCCTGCAACTGAACAAAGCCGCATTCATCCGCCTGTTTTCACTGTCGGACACCTTTCGTAATTTCGCCCTGCGTTGCGTCAGCAGCTTGCTGGACCAGGTCAATCAGCAGGTCCAGCAGAAGGCCGTGGAAACCCTCGGCACCCAGTATTCGCTCAACACCCGACTCGGCGAACTGGCCATGCGTCACCCGGTGACTTGCAGCCCGCTCACGCCGCTGCGCGAGGCCGTGACGCTGATGCATGAGCAGCAGGTCGGCAGCATCGTGGCCGTCGACGAACACAAAGCGCCCCTGGGTATATTCACCCTGCGCGACCTGCGCCAGGCCGTGGCCAATGGCAGCAGTGACTTCAACGAAGCCATTGAGCGATTCATGACCCCCGCGCCCTTTTACCTGTCGCCGGATCACAGCGCCTTCGATGCCGCGATTGCCATGACCGAGCGCCACATCGCCCACGTCTGCCTGGTCAAGGATCAGCGCCTTTGCGGCGTGGTGTCGGAGCGCGATCTGTTTTCCCTGCAACGGGTCGATCTGGTGCACCTGGCGCGGACCATCCGCAATGCGCCCCGGGTGGAAAACCTGGTGGCGATGCGTGGCGAAATCGGCCAACTGGTCGAGCGCATGCTGGCCCATGGTGCGTCGTCGACCCAGATCACACACATCATCACTTTGCTCAACGATCACACCGTGTGCCGGGTGATCGAACTGACCCTCGCCGAGAAAGACGACCCCGGCGTGCCGTTCAGTTGGCTGTGCTTCGGCAGCGAAGGTCGCCGCGAACAGACGCTGCATACCGACCAGGACAACGGTATTGTGTTCGAAGCCCGGGACGCAGCCCATGCGGCGGAGATTCGCGGCAAGTTGCTGCCCATCGCCCAGCAGATCAACCAGAGCCTGGCGCTGTGCGGTTTCACCCTGTGCAAGGGCAACATCATGGCCGGCAACCCCGAGCTGTGCCTGTCCCGTGCGGAATGGGCGCGACGCTTTTCGGCGTTTATCCGCGAGGCGACGCCGGAGAATTTGCTGGGCTCCAGCATCTATTTCGATTTGCGCGTGGTCTGGGGCAGCGAACAGAGTTGCGAACAGTTGCGTCGGGGTATTCTCGATCAGGTCGGCGACAACCGTTTGTTCCAGCGGATGATGGCCGAGAATGCGCTGCGCAATCGTCCGCCTGTAGGGCGTTTCCGTGATTTTGTGCTGGCGCGCAAAAATGGTGAGAAAGCCACGCTGGACCTGAAGACCCAGGGCCTGGCCCCTTTTGTCGACGGCGCTCGCGTATTGGCTCTCGCCCATGGCATCGAAGCCAACAACACCCTGGAGCGCTTTCGTCAGTTGATCGCCAAAGAAGTGATCGAGCCTCTGGATGGCGCGGCGTACGAAGAGGCTTATCACTTCATTCAGCAAACGCGCATGCAGCAACATCAACTACAGACCCGGGAGAATTTTCCCTACTCCAATCGGGTCGATCCTGACAGCCTTAATCACCTGGACCGCCGCATCCTGCGCGAATCCCTGCGTCAGGCCCAGCGCCTGCAAAGCAGCCTGAGCCTGCGGTATCAGCTATGAGCCTGTTCTCATGGCTGCGTGCGGCCAGCCCAACGCTGTCCGCCGACCTGCAGCATCGGCTCGAACGCTTGCCAGATCCCGCCACCCCGGGCGAATGCAGCCTGCGCGAACAACGTTGGGTCGTGCTCGACCTGGAAACCACCGGGCTGAACATGAACAAGGATCGGGTGCTGTCCATCGGTGCGGTGGTGATCGAGGACGGGGCGATCGACTTCAGTCAGCAGTTCGAGCGCACCTTGCAATGCGCTGAAGTCAAACTCGGCCCCAGCGTGCTGATCCACGGGCTGGGCCCCAGTGCCATCGCGGCAGGCAGCGATCCGGCCGAGGCGTTGCTCGACCTTATGGAGTACATCGGTGACAGCCCGGTGCTGGCCTTCCATGCGCCGTTTGATCAACACATGCTCGGGCGCGCATTGAAAGATCATCTGGGCTACAAGTTGCGGCACCTGTTTATGGACGTGGCGGATATTGCTCCGTTGCTGTGCCCACAGGCGCACATTCGCGAGGCCGGGCTGGACGACTGGATCGACTGGTTCAAGCTGGAAGTCTTCGAGCGTCACCACGCCAGTGCCGATGCGCTGGCCACCGCAGAACTGGCGCTGATCCTGTTCAGCCGGGCGCGACAGCAGCAGATTCATAGCCCGTTAAACCTGCAACAGCGCTTGAGCCAATGGAAACGGCGGCAGCAGGCGCCGTCCTTCTAATAACGACGCGGTCAACGTAGGAGCTGCCGAAGGCTGCGATCTTTTTTCAAGATCAAAAAATCGCAGCCTTCGGCAGCTCCTACGGAGTTTGGCGCCACCAACCACCCGACCAGCGCCAATTGCTTCCCGTCCCGGCCTCTGACACAATCGCGAACAATTCTCGTTGGTTAACCCTTCCCACTCGGTGATGCTGCGTGTCGTCAGTCCCCAGCCCTCAAAGTGAGCTCGTCGGTGCGCTATATCGCGACCACCGCAGTTGGCTATTGGGCTGGCTTCGGCGCAACGTCGCTTGCCCGCAACGGGCCGAAGACCTGAGCCAGGACACCTTTGTGCGCTTGCTGGGTCGTGAAGAATTGAAGGTGCCTCGCGAGCCGCGAGCTTTTCTGGTGGCGATTGCCAAGGGCTTGCTGTTCGACTATTTCCGTCGCGCCGCGCTCGAGCAGGCCTACCTCACCGAACTGATGCTGATCCCCGAAGCCGAACAACCGTCGGTGGAAGAACAGCAGATGATCCTCGAAGACCTGAAAAACATTGATCGCCTGCTCGGCAAACTCTCAAGCAAGGCCCGGGCGGCGTTTCTCTTTAACCGTCTCGATGGCCTGGGCCATGCGGAAATTGCCGAGCGTTTGGGTGTCTCGGTGCCGCGGGTTCGTCAGTACCTGGCTCAGGGCGTTCGTCAGTGCTACATCGCGCTGTACGGTGAGCCGACATGAGCCCGGTTAGCTCCAAACCGGTGTCGGCGCAAGTGCTGGACGCCGCGATTGCGTGGCAGTTGTCCCTGGACTCCGGCAACCCGGTAGAGCGCGAAGCATTCACTAATTGGCACGCCGCCCACGAAGAACACGCACGGGCCTGGCGTCAGTTGGGCATGCTCGATCAACGCTTCAGTGTTGCCAGCGGCCCGGCGCGAACTGCGCTGCTGCAATCGCGCGAGGGCATTCGGCGGCGCGTGCGCAAACTCGGTAGCGGCCTGGCCAGTGTCGTCGCAGTGATCGGTCTGGCGTTGTTCGCCGGCGAACGTTATCTGCCGGTCGACTATTGGCTGGCCGACCAGCGCACCGCGACCGGCGAGCAGCGCACCCTGCGCCTGGCCGACGGCACCGTGATCAATCTCAACACCCACAGCGCCGTGGACGTACGTTTCGATGAGAAGCAGCGTCTGATCGTCCTTCAGGAAGGTGAAATCCTCGTCGAGACCGGTCATGGCGACGCGCGGCCGTTCATCGTCGAAACCCGCGAAGGCAGCATGCGCGCACTGGGGACGCGGTTCCTGGTCAAGCGCGAGGAAGAAGGCACGCGCCTGAGCGTGTTGCAGTCGGCGGTGGCGGCCCATCCGCAATCCAGCCCCGAAGAGCAGATCCTGCGTGAAGGTCAGCAAGTGCTGATCCGAAACAACGGCCTGGGGCCGATAGTGGCCGTCAACATGGGTGCAGACGCCTGGACCCGTGGCATGTTGGTGGTGGACAACACACGGTTGGAAGATCTGGTGCAGGAAATCGGTCGCTACCGACCCGGCTATCTGGGGGTGGCACCGCAAGTCGCTGACCTGCGGATCACCGGCAGCTTCCCGCTGCGCGATACCGACCTGGCGCTTAATGCCCTGCTGCCGACCCTGCCGGTGAAGATCGAACAGCACACGCAATGGTGGGTGACGGTGGTGGCAAAGGCAGACGCCAAACCCTGACGGATGCTTCTCTGTCAGGCCCTATCGCTAGCAGGCTAGCTCCCACATTTGACCTGCGAACAAAGGTCCATTGTGGGAGCTAGCCTGCTAGCGATAGGGCCATCAGCCTGACCACAAACCAAAAACCGTTTACTGAATCTAAATTATTTTCATCCAGCCCTATCACTTTTCGATTTTCATTCGGCACCTAGGCAATTGAGAAGTATTCCCTTTCAGGAGCCGCTGTATGTCCCGTTCGCTAGACACCTTGTTGCGCCCCAGTTTGCTGGCGGTAGCCATTGCCCTTTGCACCCCTTTGGCCAGCAGCCAACTGATCGCCGCTGAACAGGCATCCAGCGTTCGCGCCTACAACCTGCCGGCCGCCCCGCTGGCCAGCACCCTCAACCAGATTGCCAGCCAGGCCGGCCTGGCGCTGTCGTTGAATCCGTCGCTGGCGGCGGGCAAGACCTCGGCCCCGGTCAAAGGCCAGTTCGACGCGGCGGGCGCCCTGCGCGAAGCCCTGCGTGGCACCGGGCTGCAACTGGAGCAAAGCAGCGCTGGCACTTACAGCCTGGTGGCTGTGCCTGAAGGTGTGATGGCGCTGCCGGCGACCAGCGTGATTGGCGTGGAAGACTCCGAAAGTGCCTGGGGCCCGGCACAAGGCTACCTGGCCAAGCGCACCGCTGCCGGTACCAAGACCGATACCGCGCTGGCTGAAGTACCGCGTTCGATCTCTGTCGCCACCCGTGAACAGATGCAGGACCGTGCCGTACAGAATCTGGATGACGCCGTACGTTACATGCCCGGTGTGATCGCCAGCAGCTACGGCAGCGATAGCCGTGCCGAGTGGCTGAAGGTTCGTGGATTTGAACCCACCCAGTTCCTCGATGGCTTGCCGCTGCCAAAGGGCACTTACACCATGCCGAAGATGGAGACCTGGGATCTTGAACGCGTAGCGCTGCTGCGTGGCCCTGCCTCTTCGCTGTACGGCCAGACACCACCAGGCGGTCTGGTCGACATGGTCAGTCGGCGCCCTGATGCATTGGCCAGCCATGAAGTGCAATTGCAGGTCGGCAGCTACGAGCGCAAGCAGATCAGCTTCGACAGCACCGGTCCGGTCGATGACGAAGGGCGTTTTTTGTATCGTGTCAGCGGTGTGGTACGCGATAGCAACACCACCATCGAGCACATTGACGACAAGCGCTACAACATCGCTCCCAGCCTGACCTGGAACATCGATCCCGACACCACGTTGACGTTCCTCAGCCAGTACAACCGTGACGATACCGGCACCACCAGCCAGTTCCTGCCGCTACAAGGCACCAAGCTGTCCACGCCCGCCGGTGAAGTGAAGTTCCACAAGAATCTCGGCGATCCAGAATGGGAATTCTACGACAAGACCTATTACGCCTTGGGTTATGCCTTTGAGCACCGGATGAACGACGTTTGGCAGTTCCGGCAGAACCTGCGCTACACCAAAAGCGACCTGTCCTTCCAGAGCATCACTTCGGGCGGTTTCTACGGTTCGGTTGCAGACGACGGCACACTGTCTCGTGGTGCCAACGTTGTCGACGAAGACCTCAGTCAGTTTGCTGTGGATAACAATTTCCAGGCTGATTTCGACACCGGCATAATCAAGCACACGGTATTGCTGGGCCTGGACCACCAACGCGTCAACACCAATTACAAATGGCTGTTTGGCAGCGCGCCAACCAGCAACATCAACAACCCGATTTACGGTCAGGACTTCAGTAACGTCCCCTTCAACGCGTTCAACGATTACAACCAGAAGACCCATGACACTGGCCTCTACGTTCAGGACCAGATGGCCCTCGACAACTGGCGCCTGACCCTGGGCGGTCGTCAGGACTGGCTACACACCGATTCGACGTTCTACAACATGAACAATGCCAAGGACACCCGCGACGACACCAACTTCAGCGGCAACGCGGCCCTGAGCTATGTGTTCGACTCCGGCTTCACGCCTTACGTCTCCTATGCCGAATCCTTCCAGGCAGAAGCCGGTGGCGCCAATGGCGAAGCATTCCGTCCGGGAACCGGCAAGCAATACGAAGTCGGTATCAAGTACCAGCCTCCGGGCACCGACATGCTGTTCACAGCTGCCGCCTATGACCTGACCCGCAAGGACATCGTACTGAGCGACACCCTGGGCGTATCTCGCCCACTGGGTGAAGCGAAAGTACGTGGTTTCGAGCTGGAAGCGACCGGTAACGTCAACGAGAACTTGAACCTGACCGCCTCGTACACCTACGCCAACAGCAAGATGACCAAAGTCACCGATCCACTGGACAAAAACCGCCCGCTGCCACTGACCCCGGAAAACCAGGCCGCTGCATGGGCTGACTACACGTGGCATACCGGTGTTCTGGATGGCTTCGGAATCGGCTTCGGCGTGCGCTATGTCGGCGAAACCGACAACATCGCCATTGGCAGCATGGCTTTCGTACGCGATCCATCCGATGGCCACAGCGATTCCTATACCGTCTATGATGCGGCCGTCCATTACGACCTGGGTCGCCTGGACAACGTACTCAAGGGCGTCAGTGTCAGCGTCAATGCCAACAACGTATTCGACAAGGAATACATTTCGACCTGTGACGGTTTCTACTGCTACTACGGCGACCGTCGCAACGTGATGGCCAGCCTCGACTACAAGTGGTAACCGCTTGACCTGACACGCCCAACGACCAGGCCGTCCTTCGTGGACGGCTTTGGTTTTTCTGAAGGCTATGAAATGAAAAGTAAAACAATTCGCCGCTGGTCCGCTGTACATACCTGGACCAGCCTGATTTGCACCGCGTTCCTGCTGATGCTGGCACTGACCGGTCTGCCGTTGATCTTCCACCACGAGATCGACCACTTGTTGGGCGATGCCGCCGAGTTGAAGGTCATGCCGGCGGACACGCCGCAGTTGAACCTGCAGCAACTGGTGCAGGCCGCGCAAAAGCATCGTCCCGGCGAAGTCGTGCAGTACTTCGGTTATGAAGAGGACGAACCCAACGCCGCGATTGCGATCATGGCGCCCACGGCCGGCACCGAGCCGAATTCGTCCCACACCTTCATGCTCGACACCCGTACCGGTGAAGCCCTGGAGATGCCTTCGGCCAATGGTGGCTTCATGATGGTGATGTTGCGCCTGCACGTGGACATGTTCGCCGGGTTGCCGGGCAAGTTGCTGTTGGCGTTCATGGGGATTCTGTTCGTGGTGGCGATTGTCTCCGGCACGGTGCTGTACCTGCCGTTCATGCGTCGCTTGAAATTCGCCACCGTGAGGCAGGACAAATCCACCCGCCTGCGCTGGCTCGACCTGCATAACCTGATCGGCGTCGTGACGCTGACCTGGGCGCTGGTTGTCGGTGTGACCGGCGTTGTCAGCGCCTGCGCGGACTTGCTGATTGCCGCCTGGCGCAACGACTCGCTGACCGCGATGATCGCGCCTTATCGCGATGCTCCGCCGCTCACGCAACTGGCGCCCGCCACCCGCTTGCTCGACATCGCCGAGGAAGTCGCACCGGGCATGCAGCCGGACTTTATCGCCTTCCCAGGCACGCGCTTTTCCAGTGAGCACCATTACGCAGTGTTCATGAAGGGCAGCACACACCTGACCTCGCACCTGCTGACGCCCGTACTGATCGATGCCAGCACCCTGCAGGTCACCGCGGTGGTCGAACGCCCGTGGTACATGGACGTCATGGGCATGTCACAACCGCTGCACTTCGGTGACTATGGCGGCATGCCGATGCAGATCCTCTGGGCGACCCTCGATGTGCTGACCATCATCGTGCTCGGGAGCGGGGTTTACCTGTGGGTGGTGCGACGCAAGGCCGCGAAACCCGTGCTGGAAAAATCGGAGAGCGCGGCATGAAACCCCGGCAGTCAAACTTCTGGAAGGTCTTCGGCACCCCCACCCTCATCGCCCTGTTCAGCGCGGCGGGTTTGTTTGCCGCGTTGCTGGGTGATGGTGTGTGGGATGCGTTGAGCTGGTTGGGACTCGGCATCCCGGCCATCCTCGGCCTGCGCGGCCTCCTGCAACGCCGCTGATCCCTGTAGGAGCTGCCGAAGGCTGCGATCTTTGCCTTTCAAGATCAATAGATCGTAGCCTTCGGCAGCTCCTACACTTCGGAATTTTCCCAAGTCATACGATGACGCCCTCTTCCGCTCGTCAGCCTGCCTCGCAAATCCTCTGACATATTTGTTGACAGTTTCACCCTTGCGCTTCTATAAAGTCACGCGTTGTACGACAACCTACAACAAGCGCAGCAACCAAAAATAAATCCAAAAAATATTGGTGACGTGATGAAAGTCAAAGGCATCCGCTGGTGGATGGTCGGCCTGGTGACGGCTGGTCTGATGGTCAACTACCTGGCTCGCAATACCCTCTCAGTGGCCGCACCGACCCTGATGAGCGAAATGAACATCACCACCGAGCAGTACTCGCACATCGTTGTCGCGTGGCAGGTCTGCTATGCCTTGATGCAACCGGTGGCCGGCTACATCATCGATGCCATCGGCACCAAAATGGGCTTCGCCATCTTCGCCTTTGCCTGGTCGATCGCTTGTGCGCTGGCTGCACTGGCGACGGGTTGGCAGGGCCTGGCATTCGTCCGTGGCCTGCTCGGCTTGACGGAAGCCGCGGGCTTGCCGGCAGCGGTCAAGACTTCCACCGAATGGTTTCCCGCCAAAGAACGTTCGGTGGCCATCGGCTGGTTCAACATTGGCTCCTCGATTGGTGCCGTACTGGCGCCACCGCTGGTGGTCTGGGCGATTTTGAACAGCGGCTGGGAACTGGCGTTCCTGATCGTCGGCGGACTGGGCGTGGCCTGGACCTTTCTGTGGATGGTCCTCTACAAGCATCCACGGGATCAAAAGCGTCTGAGCGATGAAGAACGCGATTACATCCTCAGCGGTCAGGAAGATCACTTCAAAGACACCACCAAGCAAAAAGGCAGCTGGAAAAAGATCATCGGCAGCCGCAACTTTTACGCCATCGCCAGCGCCCGCATGCTCTCCGAGCCGGCATGGCAGACCTTCAATGCGTGGATTCCGTTGTACCTGATGACCGAGCGACACATGAACATCAAGGAGATCGCGATGTTTGCCTGGCTACCATTCCTGGCCGCCGACCTGGGCTGCGTACTCGGTGGTTACCTGAGCCCGTTCTTCCACAAGCACTGCAATGTGTCGTTGTTCACCTCGCGCAAAATGGTCCTGCTGTTCGGCGCCTCGTGCATGATCGGCCCGGCCTGCATCGGTCTGGTCGCCAGCCCCTATACGGCGATTGCGCTGCTGTGCATCGGCGGCTTCGCTCACCAGACGTTGTCCGGTGCGTTGTACGCGATCACCTCCGACTCGTTCGGCAAAAACGAAGTGGCCACCGCCACCGGCATGGGCGGCATGTTCGGCTACCTGGGCGCCGCTGCGTTTACCTTGGTGTTTGGTGTGATGGTGACCAGGATCGGCTACAGCCCGCTGTTCGTGGTGCTGGCGATTTTCGATATCGTCGCGGCGTTCATCGTCTGGACGGTGGCTCGCGAACTCAAGCCGCAAGCCGTTTCAGGGCCACAAGCCGGGCAGACACTGCAAGCCGCCAGCTAAAACGCAATCCCTGTGGGAAAGAGCCTGCTCGCGATAGCAGTCTGTCAGCCAACATAGCTGTTGAATGTCAGGCCGCCATCGCGAGCAGGCTCGCTCCCACAGGAGATCGACATTTGAGCCAACGAGCCAACGCGCTATGCTGCCCGGCACTGCCCACCGATCGAGACACTGCCATGTCCGCCCCGAGCATGACCCTGTACCACAACACCCTTTCCCCCTTCGTCCGTAAAGTCATGGTGATGCTGCATGAAACCGGTCAACAGGACCGCGTGGCGTTGCAGAACTGCGTGCTCACGCCGGTAGATCCGGACCTGATGCTGATCAATGACAACCCGCTGAGCAAAATCCCCGCGCTGCGCCTGGCCGATGGCAACATCATTCATGACAGCCGGGTGATCCTCGACTACCTCGACCATCAACACGTCGGCAACCCGCTCATCCCCCGTGAGGGCTCCGCACGGTGGCGTCGTCTGACCCTGGCCTCTCTGGCCGACGGAATCATGGACGCCGCCGTACTGGTGCGTTACGAAGTCGTCTTGCGCGCCCCGGAAAAACAGTGGGACGCGTACCTCGACGGCCAGCGCGACAAGATCCGCCGCGCTTTGGCCTTGCTGGAAAAAGACGCGATTGCCGAGCTGACCAGCCACTTCGACGTCGCCGCGATCAGCGTGGCCTGTGCGCTGGGTTACGTGGACCTGCGCCACCCGGATCTGGACTGGCGCACGGCGAATCCGCAGCTGGCGGCGTGGTATTTCGAGGTCAGCCAACGGCCTTCGATGATCGCGACAATGCCCAAGGTTTGAAGCGAGCATTGCAGTCTGCTCGAAAGCAATCGGTCAGCAATCCGGCTTGTCTGCGGTAAACCGACGAGCCGGATTCACCGCTGCACCAAACTCACGCAGCGCCTTCGCGCCAATCAACAACGGGTAGTTGAAGCTGCTGCGGTCAGTCAGGTTGACCTCGACTGTGCGTTTGACGTTACCCAGGCACAGTTCCAGATCAACCACCGGGCGCTTGGTGGGTGCGATCACTTCACTTTCATCTTCGTCCTCTTCGGAGCGGGTCTTGATCTTGCTGATCCGCGCGACTTTGTGCTCGTAGACCTTGTCGCTCGCATCTTTGGTAGCGAGGCGGAAACGTACCCAGTCTTCGCCATCGCGGGTGAAGGTTTCGATGTCTTTGGCCGAGAGCGAAGCGGTCAGCGCGCCGGTATCCATCTTGGCCTTGAGCACTTCGCCGCCGATTTCCGGCAGTGCGATGTATTCGTAGCGCCCGTAAAGGGTCGGCTCGGCGGCCATGACCGGCAGGGCGATGAGGGAAAGCAGTGCAAGGAGGGATTTCACGTAATGGGCTTCCATGAGAAGTGAGCAGCGGGATTTTAGACCGTTGTCCACATGATCGTTCCCACAAGGTTAGCGGCAGGGAAGTGAAACATTCGTCACCACCGATTTGGCCTGCCGTCCGAAGCTGCTTATCATGTCGCGCCCAAATGATTTCAAGAGTTACTTATGCGCCGCCTGCTCACCGGCTGTTTCGTCGCCTTGCTGCTATTGCTCAATACGCTGGTCCTGATCGGTCCGCTGATGGTGTTTGCCCTGTTCAAACTGGTCCTGCCGGGCCCCTTTCGCGACTATGCCTCAAGGTTGGTCATGTGGATCGCCGAGACGTGGTCGGAAATCGACAAGCTGATTTTCCGCCTGTGCATCCCCACCCAATGGGACATTCGCGGCGGTGACGATCTGCGCCGCGACACTTCTTACCTGGTGATCAGCAACCATCAATCCTGGGTCGATATCCCGGCGCTGATCCAGACGCTCAACCGACGTACGCCGTTTTTCAAATTCTTCCTCAAGAAAGAACTGATCTGGGTGCCCTTCCTCGGTCTGGCGTGGTGGGCGCTGGATTATCCGTTCATGAAGCGCTACAGCAAGGCCTTCCTGGCCAGGCATCCGGAACTTGCGGGCAAGGATCTGGAAATCACCAAACAGGCCTGCGAGCTGTTCAAGCGTCAGCCGGTCACCGTGGTCAATTATCTGGAAGGCACTCGCTTCACGCCGACCAAACGTGCCCAGCAACAATCACCGTTCAGCCATTTGCTCAAACCCAAGGCCGGTGGCGTGGCGTTTGTGCTGGCAGCCATGGGTGAACAGCTGGACGCCATTCTGGATGTGACGGTGGTTTATCCGCAGCAAACGATTCCGGGTTTCCGGGATCTGATCTGCGGCAATGTGCCAAGGGTGATTATCGACATCAAGACCCGCGAACTTGATCCGTCGTTGTCCCAAGGCGATTACGAGAACGACCCGCTGTTTCGCGAGAAAATCCAGAACTGGGTCAACCAGCTCTGGATCGAGAAGGACCAGCGCATCGACGCTTTGCGCGCCGAGCGTAACTGAATCAGGTGCCGGTGCCGGTGCCGGTGCCGGTGCCCCAGATGCTGCCCAGGCTGCTCAGCAGCGAACCACCAACACCCTGCTGACCGAGGTATTGCAGGAGTATCGGGGCAAACTGGCCGATCATGCCGGTGTCCATGCCCAGGGCGCTGAAGGCGTTGCTCAGGTCACTGGTGTCCTTGACGTTGCCCAGGGCGTTGTCCAACCCGGCGGCTTTGCCGGTGGAGCCGAGCAGCCCGGCCAGCGCACCCAACTCACCGCCACCTGACAACTTGTCGATCCCCGGCACACTCTTGGCCAGTTCCGAGTAATCGGTCGAGCTCAACTGGTTCTTCGCCAGCCCCAACATCGCGCCGGCACCGCCGACGGCTTGCTGCGGGGTGATGTTCAATTGAGTGAGCGCGCCCAGCAGATCTGCCGTTTGCGTAGTGGGCGCCGCGTCGGTAGCCGCGTTGCCGCCCTGCATGCCCGAAATGGCATTGGCCGCATCGTTCAGGCTGAACTGTGCGAAGACCGGGCTGGCGGACAAGGCCAACAGCGAAGCCAGTGCAATACCGCGTGAAATCTTCATCCAGACATCCTCTTGTGCATGTAAACCGTCCGGTTGAACGGACGGAAAGCTGCCGGTTTGACCGGACATCGACCGGCATGTTCCTGTGCGACTCAGGCATTTTTACCTTGTCAGTCGATCCAAGCGAAAACGGCGACCCGAAGGTCGCCGTTTTGTTTGGCCTGAAGACTTACGCCGCGCTGAACAGCTTGTGCGGATCGATCACAAACTTCTTCGGCACACCCGCATCGAACTCGCCGTAACCTTCCGGCGCCTGATCCAGGCTGATGACTTGCACACCCACCACTTCGGCGATGTTGATGCGGTCCCACATGATCGCCTGCATCAACTGGCGGTTGTACTTCATCACCGGTGTCTGGCCGGTGTGGAAGCTGTGGGATTTGGCCCAGCCGAGGCCGAAGCGGATGCTCAGGCTGCCCATTTTTGCCGCAGCGTCGACAGCGCCCGGGTCTTCGGTGACGTAGAGGCCGGGGATGCCGATCTTGCCAGCGACACGCACCACGCCCATCAGTGAGTTGAGCACGGTAGCCGGGGCTTCGTGTTTGACGCCATCATGGCCGTGGCCACGGGCTTCGAAACCTACGGCGTCGACGGCGCAATCCACTTCCGGTTCACCGAGCAGCGCGGCGATTTGTTCGTGCAGCGGGGTGTCGAGGGACAGGTCAGCGATTTCAAAACCCTGGGCCTTGGCGTGAGCCAGGCGCACGGTGTTGACGTCGCCGATGATCACCACTGCCGCGCCCAACAGACGGGCCGAAGCAGCCGCCGCCAGGCCGACCGGACCGGCACCAGCAATGTAAACGGTACTGCCCGGGCCAACACCAGCGGTCACGGCACCGTGGTAACCGGTCGGCAGGATGTCGGAGAGGCAGGTCAGGTCGCGAATTTTCTCCATGGCCCGGTCGCGATCCGGGAGTTTGAGCAAGTTGAAGTCGGCGTACGGCACCAAGGCGTATTCGGCCTGACCACCGGTCCAGTCGCCCATGTCGACGTAACCATAAGCACCACCGGGGCGCGCCGGGTTGACGCTCAGGCAGACGCCGGTGTGCATTTCCTTGCAGGAACGGCAGCGCCCGCAAGCCACGTTGAACGGCACGGACACCAGATCGCCGATCTGCAGGTTCTCGACGTCGCTGCCCTTCTCGATCACTTCACCGGTGATCTCATGTCCCAGCACCAGGCCGGTTTGCGCCGTGGTACGGCCGCGCACCATGTGCTGGTCGGAACCACAGATATTGGTGGAAACCACACGCAGGATGACGGCGTGGTTAATCTTCCTGCCGCGCGGGTCCTGCATTTTCGGATAGTCGATTTTCTGCACTTCGACCTTGCCAGCGCCGAGATACACCACACCACGATTGCCAGACATGCTTTCACCTCGCTGTTGTTTTTATGTAGCGGTCGCGTCGCCAGGGATCGGCGCCGCGTTGATTGCTCTGGGTGTTGCCTGTGTGTTTTGTGTTGTTCGTGCGAGCCTCATCGCCAGCAAGCCGGCTCCTACAAGGGATCGCGGCCGAGCCAGATCTTATGCCGGCCTCAATCCTGTAGGAGCCGGCTTGCTGGCGATGGGCTGCGAAGCGGCCCCAAAAATCTAAAGCACAACGGTGCGATTGGCGTTCAAAAACACTCGTCGTTCAATGTGATACCCAACCGCCCGCGCCAGGGTCAGGCCTTCAATATCCCGCCCCTTGGCGATCAGGTCTTCCGGGTAATGGCTGTGATCCACCACCTCGACGCCTTGAGCAATGATCGGCCCTTCATCGAGATCGTTATTGATGTAATGCGCCGTCGCACCCACCAGTTTCACGCCCTTGTTGTAGGCCTGGTGATAGGGCTTGGCACCTTTGAAACCGGGCAGCAGGGAGTGGTGGATATTGATCGCCTTGCCATCGAGTTTGCGGCACAGCTCCGGCGACAGCACCTGCATGTAGCGGGCGAGGATCACCAGCTCAGCCCCGGCCTCTTCGATCACCTGCAACACCTGGCGTTCCTGGGAGGGCTTGTCGTTCGGGTCCAGCGGGAAGTGGTAGTACGGAATCTGGTGCCAGTCGGCCAGCGGCTTGAGGTCCGGGTGGTTGGAGACCACGGCAGCCACGTCCATCGACAATTGGCCGATGCGCTGGCGGTAGAGCAAGTCGTTGAGGCAGTGATCGGCCTTGGAGACCATGATCACCACCTTCGGCCGGTAATGCGGCGGTGTCAGTTCGAAGATCATGCCGAAGGATTCACCGCGCTCGGCGAGACCTGCGCGGAAGGACTGCTCGTCGAAGCCATCAGGTTGGCGAAACTCCACGCGAATGAAGAAACGGCCCGAGAGCCGGTCATCAAAGGAGTGGTGTTCGGTGACGTAGCAGCCCTGCTCGAACAGAAAGCGCGTCACCGCGTCCACGGTGCCGAGCACGCTGGGGCAGTCGGCAGTCAGGATCCATGTGTCTGGGGCGCGGCTCATAGTGCGGTGACTCCTGTTCGTTTAATGACAACCGCTGCGCGGTTGATCGCTGGCAAGCCAGCTCCTACAGGGGTTCACGTCGCTCTCAAGACCGACATCAATCCTGCAGGAGCCGGCTTGCCGGCGATAAATCTCAAGCCTGAACGCTTAGCCCATACTCGGCAGAAGCATCCTGCAGCCACAACCACCAGTAATCCGAGAAGCTGCGGCGGATCAGCAGCTCCCAGGTGTCTTCGGCGGTGTGACGGATCATCAGTTGCGACTTGGCGAACACCGTGCCGACGGCTTTGCCCACCGGGAAGTTATTCGGGTGCACGTCGTAGCTGGTGGACTTCATCAATACCTGGCGCACGTTCGGGCCGCTCAGCTCGAGGAGCTGCTGGCCACCGCTGACGTTGACGATTGCAATGTGCAGATCGCCCAGTGCTGCGCGCAGTTTTTGCTCGGCGGCGAACTCTTCACCACTCGGCACGATCAGCAGCCATTCATCCGGCCCCATCCATTGCAGGCTGGATTCGCCTTTGACGATCACGCTCAGCGCACCCGGCAGTTCGATGCCCAGGGCCTTGTGTACGCCTGCGGCGAATGCTGCGTCGTGACCATCGCCACGGAGGGTCAGGTGGCCGAGGAGTTTCTTCTCGCGAACGATGACGCCGGCACTCTTTCGGCCCTTGCCCACCAGACTGGCGAGGTCGGCATGATGCAGCGACGACTCGGCCTTGGTCCCGGTGGTTGGGCGTTGCTGATAAACATTGGCTGTGGTCATAAAGCACCTTTCCTGAATTCTGTTGATGGTGCGGTTGCCTCCTGTAGGAGCCGGCTTGCTGGCGATCCAAACGACGCGGTGTATCAGATGCACCGCGTTATCGTTCATCGCCAGCAAGCCGGCTCCTACGGACATCCGGCAATCACACGTTCTGGCGTTCGCCTTTCGGATCGAAGAACACCGAAGAAACGATTTCCGCCTCGATCACGCTGCCGTCGGCCAGCGGTGCGAACACGCGCTCACCCATCCGCTGCAACCCGCCCTTGACCACGCCCATGGCGAACGAATAGCCCAAGGAGTTGTGCAGGTAACTGGAGGTCACGTGACCGACCATGGTCATCGGGATGGCTTGCTTGGTGTTGAACACCAGTTGCGCACCTTCCGGTAGCCATTTGTTCGGATCGATTGGCTTCAGGCCCACCAGTTGCTTGCGCTGATCACGCACGCAGTCTTCACGGTTCATGCCACGCCAGCCGATCCACGAGAACGGTTTGGTGCGACCGACACACCAGCCCATGTTCAGGTCGTCCGGGGTCATCGAGCTGTCAGTGTCCTGACCGACGATGATGAAGCCCTTCTCGGCCCGCAGCACGTGCATGGTTTCGGTGCCATATGGCGTCAGGTTGTACTTCTTGCCAGCATCAACAATTTTCTCCAATACACCCATCGCATAGTCGGCTTGCACGTTGACTTCGTACGACAGCTCACCGGTAAACGAAATCCGGAATACCCGCGCCGGCACACCACCCACCAGACCTTCTTTCCAGGTCATGAACGGGAACGCTTCGCTGCTCAGGTCGATGTCGGTGACTTCAGCGAGCAGCTTGCGGCTGTTCGGCCCGGACAGGGTCATGGTCGCCCAGTGGTCGGTGACGGAGGTGAAGTACACCTTCATGTCCGGCCATTCGGTCTGGTGGTACAGCTCCAGCCACTGAAGTACGCGAGCCGCGCCGCCAGTGGTGGTGGTCATGACGAAATGGTTGTCCGCCAGGCAAGCCGTCACGCCGTCGTCGAAGACCATGCCGTCTTCTTTGCACATCAGGCCGTAACGGGCCTTGCCCACATCGAGCTTGGTCCAGGCGTTGGTGTAGACGCGGTTGAGGAACTCACGCGCATCCGGGCCCTGGATGTCGATCTTGCCCAGGGTCGAAGCGTCCAGCAGGCCGACGCTGTCGCGCACGGCTTTGCATTCGCGCTTGACGGCGGCGTGCAGGTCTTCACCGGATTTCGGGAAGTACCAAGGACGTTTCCACTGGCCGACGTCTTCAAACTCGGCGCCGTTTTTCAGGTGCCATTGATGCAGTGCGGTGTAACGCACCGGCTCGAAGATGTGCCCACAGTGACGACCGGCCACGGCGCCGAACGTCACCGGCGTGTAGTTCGGGCGGAACATGGTGGTGCCCATCTGCGGGATGGTCACGTTCAGCGAGCGGGCAGCGATGGCCAGGCCGTTGACGTTGCCGAGCTTGCCCTGATCGGTGCCGAAGCCCAGGGCGGTGTAGCGCTTGACGTGCTCGACCGACTCGAAACCCTCGCGCGTCGCCAGTTCGATGGCGGCGGCGGTGACGTCGTTTTGCAGGTCGACGAATTGCTTCGGCGCCCGTGCGGTGTTCTTTTCATGTGGCACCTGGAACAGCGCCAGCGTCGGCTCTTCAAGACGGCTCAGGGCTTTTGGCAACAGGCCTTCGACGGTCTGGAACCCGGCTTCTGCGGCGGCGCGGGCGCCCCCTTCAAAACCGTCAGCCAAAGAATCGCCGAGACCATAGACCCCGTTGATGCCACCGACACACACGCGTTTCTGCGGTGCTTCGCCCGGTACGAAACCGAGGATGTCTTCGCGCCAGATCGGCTTGCCGCCCAAGTGCGAAGCCAGGTGAACCACCGGGCTGTAGCCGCCGGAACTGGCGACGATGTCGCAGTCGAGCCATTCGCCCGGGCTGGTGACTTTGTGTCCCTTCACATCGATCGCGGCAACGCGGGCAGCGGTCACGTGCTTGCTGCCACGGGCCTCGATCACGGCGCTGCCGGTGAGGATGCGGATGCCTTTAGCGCGAGCCTCCTCCACCAGCGCACCACGCGGGTTGCTGCGGGCGTCGGCGATGGCCACCACTTGCAGGCTGGCATCGAGCCAATCCAGGGCAACGCGGTAGGCGTGGTCGTTGTTGGTCGACAGCACCAGTTTTTTGCCCGGTGCCACGCCGTAGCGGCGCACGTAGGTCGAGATGGCGCCGGCGAGCATGTTGCCCGGCACGTCGTTGTTGCCGTAGACCAATGGACGCTCGTGAGCGCCGGTCGCCAGCACTACGCGAGTGGCGCGGACCCGGTGAATACGCTGACGCACCTGGCCAATCGGTGCACGGTCGCCGAGGTGATCGGTCAGGCGCTCGTGAATGGTCAGGAAGTTGTGGTCGTGGTAGCCGTTGACCGTGGCGCGTGGCAACAGCAGCACGTCCGGGGTGTTCTTCAGTTCGTCGATGACACCGGCCACCCACTCCATTGCAGGCTTGCCGTCGAGGCTTTCGCGGGAGTCGAGCAGGCTGCCGCCGAACTCTTCCTGTTCATCGGCGAGAATCACGCGAGCACCACTGCGTGCAGCCGCCAAAGCAGCGGCCAGACCCGCCGGGCCACCACCCACGATCAGCACGTCGCAGTGCTGGTTCATGTAGTCGTAGGTGTCCGGATCGTTCTCGGTCGGCGAGCGGCCAAGACCGGCAGCCTTGCGGATGTACTTCTCGTAAGTCATCCAGAACGATTGCGGGTACATGAAAGTTTTGTAGTAGAAACCCGGTGGCATCAGCTTGCCGCCGACCTTGCCGAGAATCCCCATCATGTCGTTGTTCACGCTCGGCCAGCCGTTGGTGCTGGTGGCGACCAGGCCCTGATACAACGCCTGTTGCGTGGCGCGCACGTTCGGAATCTGCGTGGCTTCGGTGGCGCCGATCTGCAGCACCGCGTTCGGCTCTTCGGCACCGGCAGCGAAGATGCCGCGCGGACGGGAATACTTGAAGCTGCGACCGATGATATCGACGCCGTTGGCGATCAGGGCGGCGGCCAGCGAGTCGCCTTCAAAGCCTTTGTAGCTCTGGCCGTTGAAGGTGAAGGTCAGGACTTTGTTGCGGTCGATCCGTCCGCCGTTGGACAGGCGATTGATCTGGCTCATACCTTCTCTCCCAGAGCCGTGCTGGCCGCTTTCGGGCTATCGGTCTTGTCGGTGAATTGTGGCTTGGTGCCGATCTTGTAGGTTTCGAGAATCTCGTAGGTCACGGTGTCGCGGGTGACGTTGAAGTACTGGCGGCAACCGGCGACGTGATCCCACAGCTCGTGGTGCAGACCGCGCGGGTTATCGCGGAAGAACATGTAGTCGCCCCACTCCTCGTCGGTGCAGGAGCCTGGGTCCAGTGGGCGCGGGATGTGCGCCTGGCCGGAAGCGTGGAATTCCTCTTCGGAGCGCAGTTCGCCGCAGTGAGGACAGAAGATATGCAACATGGGGATTTCTCCTGTTAGTGGGCAACCGCAGCAGCGCCGTGTTCATCGATCAACGCACCGTTGTGGAAACGGTCGATGGAGAAAGGTGCGGCCAATGGGTGCATTTCGCCCTTGGCCAGACTCGCGGCAAATACGTTGCCCGAGCCAGGTGTGGCCTTGAAGCCACCGGTTCCCCAACCGCAGTTGAAGAACATGTTCGGCACCGGGGTTTTCGAAATGATCGGGCAGGCGTCAGGCGTGGTGTCGACGATGCCGCCCCACTGGCGGTTCA
Source organism: Pseudomonas sp. P8_241 (assembly GCF_034008315.1). Classification (NCBI taxonomy): domain Bacteria; kingdom Pseudomonadati; phylum Pseudomonadota; class Gammaproteobacteria; order Pseudomonadales; family Pseudomonadaceae; genus Pseudomonas; species Pseudomonas sp. P8_241. The sequence goes on from NZ_CP125377.1 coordinate 6,103,292, forward strand.
TGCGTACGCGGGACAGCACCGGGAACATCTCGACGATGGCCTGGATGGTGTGCTCGATCACCGGGTACGAACCCCGCTGGCCGTAGCCGTTGTAGCCGTCGATACCGGCGCCGATCACCAGGTCGCCCTTGTCGGACTGGCTGATGTAGCCGTGCACGGCGTTGGACATGATCACGCTGTCGATAATCGGCTTGATCGGCTCGGACACCAGCGCTTGCAGCGGGTGGGATTCGATCGGCAGGCGGAAACCGGCGAGCTTGGCCATGTGTCCGGAGTTACCGGCGGTGACCACACCGACGCGCTTGGCGCCGATGAAGCCCTTGTTGGTTTCCACGCCGATGCACACGCCGTTTTCCTTGCGGAAGCCGATCACTTCGGTCTGCTGGATCAGGTCCACGCCGAGGGCGTCGGCGGCACGGGCAAAGCCCCACGCCACGGCATCGTGACGAGCCACGCCGCCGCGACGCTGTACGGTGGCGCCCATCACCGGGTAGCGGGTGTTCTTGGAGCAGTCGAGGTACGGAATCTCGTCGGCAACCTGCTTGGCATCGAGCAGTTCACCGTCCACGCCATTGAGACGATTGGCGCTGACCCGACGCTCGGAATCACGGATGTCCTGCAGGGTGTGGCACAGGTTGTAGACGCCGCGCTGGGAGAACATCACGTTGTAGTTCAGGTCCTGGGACAGGCCTTCCCACAGTTTCATCGCGTGTTCGTACAGGTGCGCCGACTCGTCCCACAGGTAATTGGAACGTACGATGGTGGTATTGCGCGCAGTGTTACCGCCGCCCAGCCAGCCCTTTTCGACCACGGCCACGTTGGTGATGCCGTGCTCCTTGGCCAGGTAGTAGGCCGTGGCGAGACCATGCCCGCCACCGCCGACGATGACCACGTCGTAGACTTTCTTCGGGGTCGGCGTGCGCCACATGCGTTGCCAGTTTTCATGGTGGCTGAGGGAGTGTTTGAAGAGGCCGAAACCTGAGTAGCGTTGCATAGTCATTTACTCCAAAACCGCGCTCAGCGATAAACCGGGAAGTCCGCGCACAGTGCCGACACTTGCTGGGCAACATTGGCCTCGACATCGGCGTCGCCGAGGTTGTCGAGGATGTCGCAGATCCAGCCGGCCAGTTCCACACACTGGGCAACCTTGAAGCCGCGAGTGGTCACCGCCGGGGTGCCGATGCGCAGGCCGGAGGTCACGAACGGCGACTGTGGATCGTTCGGGACAGCGTTCTTGTTCACGGTGATGTGGGCGCGACCGAGTGCTGCGTCCGCCTCTTTGCCGGTGAGGCCCTGACGGATCAGGCTGACCAGGAACAGGTGGTTGTCGGTGCCGCCGGACACTACATCGTAGCCGCGTTTGATAAACACGCCGGCCATGGCCTGGGCGTTGTCGATCACTTGTTGCTGGTAGGTCTTGAAGCCAGGCTCCAGCGCTTCCTTGAAGCACACGGCTTTACCGGCGATGACATGCATCAGCGGGCCGCCCTGGGCACCTGGAAACACTGCGGCGTTGAGCTTCTTCTCGATCTCTTCGTTGGACTTGCACAGGATCAGGCCGCCACGTGGACCGCGCAGGGTCTTGTGGGTGGTGGTGGTGACCACATCGGCGTAGGGCAGCGGGTTCGGGTACAGACCGGCGGCGACCAGACCGGCCACGTGGGCCATGTCGACGAACAGCAGCGCACCGACTTTATCCGCAATCTGGCGGAAACGCGGGAAGTCGAGAGTCTTGGAATAAGCCGAGAAACCGGCAACGATCATCTTCGGCTTGCACTCGACGGCCAGGCGCTCAACTTCGTCGTAATCGATCAGGCCGGTCTTGGTGTCGATGCCGTACTGCACGGCGTTGTACAACTTGCCCGAGGACGACACTTTGGCGCCGTGGGTCAGGTGACCACCGTGGGCCAGGCTCATGCCCAGAATGGTGTCGCCGGCTTGCAGCAAGGCCAGATACACGGCGCTGTTGGCCGAAGAACCGGAGTGCGGCTGGACGTTGGCGTAATCGGCGCCGAACAGTTGCTTGGCGCGCTCGATGGCCAGGGCTTCGACCTTGTCGACGTGCTCGCAGCCACCGTAGTAGCGCTTGCCCGGATAGCCTTCGGCGTACTTGTTGGTCAGGCCGCTGCCTTGCGCTTGCATCACGCGCTTGCTGGTGTAGTTCTCCGACGCGATCAGCTCGATGTGATCTTCCTGACGTTGCTCCTCGGCATTCATCGCCGCCAGCAGTGCATCGTCGTAACCCTGGATCTGGTCTTGCTTGCTGAACATCGCGTCTCTCCCAGCGGCATCAGTGCGCCATTCGTCTCGGTAAGGCACCGGCGTTTCGGCAGTGCCCTTTGGTAGCGATGGTATGACTGGCTTGGAGAGATCAAATGCCTACGGGCGCCACGCAAAGGTGCGTTTACGACATGGCAAGAAATGGCTGGCCGAACACAACCATCAATTCAACGCAGATCCCTTGTAGGAGCTGGCTTGCCAGCGATGGGGCAGCACATCCGGCATTGATATCGGCAGGCCCGCCGCAATCGCTGGCAAGCCAGCTCCTGCAGGGTCATGCGATGGCCTGACGTAGTGCCAGCAACAGCAGGAAATGCGCGGGATACAACGCATACGCCCAACGGCGCATCGGCGGTGCTTTTACGTCCTTCGCGTGTCGCAACAGGAACAGACCCAGCCATGGCGCAATCAGACAAGTGGCGACCGCCGCCATCGCCACGCCATTGCCCAATCGAACGGAGTAATACAGCACCTGCCATTGATTGCACGCCAGGCAGACCAGCCCCGCCATCAGCGCGAAGTACCAGGGACGATGGATCACCCACAACAACACCAGCGGCAATAAAACGCCGAAGAAACCAAACATCACGCGCGGGGAAAAGAACACCGCCAACAGCAAGGCCCCGGCCGCCAGCAGGCGCGATTGCAAGGTCGGTTGCTGCCAGCCCCGCGCCACCAGCAGGCCGAGGGCCAATGTTGGCATGACGTTCAAGGTATCGTGATCTGCAATGAACATCCGATAGGGGATTTCGCTTGCTGCGCTGAACAGAATCAACCAGCCCAGATAGCGCCATTGACCACCCGTCGTCGTTTCTCGCACCCGCGCCAGATTCGCGGCCATCGCCAGGCAAAACCATGGAAACGCCAACCGCCCCGGCACATACAACAGATCGGCGGAAAAGCCGACGTATCGCAGGTGATCGAGAACCATGCTCAAAAGCGCCAACCACTTGAGCAGATCCAGTGCCCCGTCGCGCTGCCTTAAGTGCATAGTCACGTGCATAATCGTCCTTCGATTGTGTATTTTCCCGACAGCGACATCCCGTGCGCGCGCCTGACGATCTTGGGCAACGTGCGCACCCTCATTGACCACGGAACGCTTCACCATAGGCGTCCCGACCACGGAAGCAGGCCATGACCGATAAGAGCCAACAATTCGCCAGCGACAACTATTCCGGCATTTGCCCTGAAGCCTGGGCTGCCATGGAGCAGGCCAACCATGGCCATCAACGCGCTTACGGCGACGACGAATGGACCGCCCGCGCATCCGACGGTTTCCGCAAACTGTTCGAAACCGATTGCGAAGTGTTCTTCGCCTTCAACGGCACCGCTGCCAACTCGCTGGCCCTGTCGTCGCTGTGCCAGAGTTACCACAGCGTGATCTGCTCGGAAACCGCCCACGTCGAAACCGACGAATGCGGCGCGCCGGAATTCTTTTCCAACGGCTCCAAACTGCTGATCGCCCGCACTGAAAACGGCAAGCTGACCCCGGACTCGATTCGCGAAGTCGCGCTCAAGCGCCAGGACATCCACTACCCGAAACCGCGTGTCGTGACCCTGACCCAGGCCACCGAAGTCGGCAGCGTCTACACCCCGGACGAAATCCGCGCCATCAGCGCCACCTGCAAGGAACTGGGCCTGAACCTGCACATGGACGGCGCACGCTTCTCCAACGCCTGCGCCTTCCTCGGCTGCTCGCCGGCTGACCTGACCTGGAAGGCTGGTGTCGACGTGTTGTGCTTCGGCGGCACGAAAAACGGCATGGCGGTGGGCGAGGCGATTCTGTTCTTCAACCACAAACTCGCGGAAGACTTTGACTATCGCTGCAAACAGGCCGGACAACTGGCATCGAAGATGCGCTTCCTGTCGGCGCCGTGGGTCGGGATCCTGGAAAACGGCGCCTGGCTCAAATACGCCAACCACGCCAACCATTGCGCGCAACTGCTGGCCGAACTGGTCAGCGATATTCCTGGGGTTGAGCTGATGTTCCCGGTGCAGGCCAACGGCGTGTTCCTGCAACTGTCGGAACCGGCCATCGCTGCGCTGACCGCCAAGGGCTGGCGTTTCTACACCTTCATCGGCAACGGCGGCGCACGCTTCATGTGCTCGTGGGATACCGAGGAAGAGCGGGTGCGTGAGCTGGCCCGCGACATCCGCGAAGTCATGTCCCTCTGACACCTGCCCCTGTAGGAGCTGTCGAGTGAAACGAGGCTGCGATCTTTCGATGCTCAAGATCAGGATCAAAAGATCGCAGCCTTCGGCAGCTCCTACAGGAAACCTTCGCACCTGAAGACTTCGTCTACATTGTTTGTCGAGCCACTCCGCTCACATAACAATAATCAGGAGCGTACGCATGTCATTGCAAGGCAAAACCCTGTTCATCACCGGCGCCAGCCGGGGCATCGGCCGCGAGATCGCGCTGCGCGCCGCACGCGATGGCGCCAACATCGTGATCGCTGCAAAAAGCGCCGAACCCCACGCCAAGCTGCCGGGGACGATTTTCAGCGTGGCCCAGGAAGTCGAAGCCGCTGGCGGTAAAGCACTGGCCTTGCAAGTGGACGTGCGTGAAGAAGACGCCGTGCGCGAAGCGCTGGCCCAGGCCAACGAACACTTTGGCGGCATCGACGCACTGATCAACAACGCTGGCGCAATCAAGCTGACCGGCGTTCAACACCTCGAACTCAAGCGCTTCGACCTGATGCACCAGATCAACACCCGTGCGGTGTTGCTGTGCAGTCAAGCGGGCCTGCCGTATCTGAAGAAGTCCAACGGCCACATCCTCAACCTGTCCCCACCGCTGAACCTTGCGACCAAATGGTTCGCCCAATACAGCCCGTACACCGTCACCAAGTACGGCATGAGCATGCTGACGCTGGGCATGAGCGAGGAATTCAAGAACTACGGCATCAGCGTCAACTCCCTGTGGCCACAGACGATGATTGCCACCGCCGCCATTGAGTTTCAGCTGGGGTCGCGGGAGTCGTTCAAGCATGCGCGCACGCCGGCGATCATGGCGGATGCGGCCCACGTCATTCTGAGCAGCAGCGGACGCAGCCTGACCGGGCGTTTGCTGATCGATGAGGAGATTCTGCGGGAAAGCGGTGTGACCGAGTTCGACCACTACCGCTTCGCGCCGGACAGTAGCGACAAACTCATGACAGACTTGTTTATCGACTAAACACCCTCCCCTGCAGGAGCGAGCCTGCTCGCGATGGACGTCAACGATAACGCTGGCAACCTGACACCCCGCGGCGTTCTCAGGTTCATCGCGAGCAGGCTCGCTCCTACAGGGGTTATTGCGTGACCGTCAGAACTCGATGCGCACATCCCCCTTCGGCACGCTGCAGCACGACAGAATGTACCCTTCGGCTTCGTCTTCCTCGGTGATCCCGCCGTTGTGCTCCATCTCTACCTCGCCGCCGAGCTTGAGCACCTTGCAGGTCCCACAGATTCCCATGCCGCAAGCTTTAGGGATCAATAGACCGACCTTGGCCGCCGCCGCATGCACGGTCTCGCCCGGCGCCACGCGAATGCTCTTGCCGGACGCGGTGAACTCCACCTGATGCAGATCAGCCGCATCGACTTCCGGCGCATCGGCCGCTTGTTCGGCTTGCTCCACTGCATCGGCACGCGCCTCCGGTGGTGTCGCACCGAAGGATTCCTCGTGGTAACGCTTCATGTCGTAGCCGGCGTTTTCCAGCAGGCGCTTGACCGCGTGCATGTACGGCGTCGGGCCGCAGCAGAAGACTTCACGCTCGAGAAAGTCCGGAACCATCAGTTCCAGCATCTTGTGGTTCAGGTAGCCGCGATAACCGGCCCAAGGCTCGCCCAGGCCGTGTTTCTCGCAGATCAGGTGCAGGCTGAAGTTGTCGATCCGCGACGCCATGTGCTCCAGCTCGCGGTGATAGATGATGTCTTTCGGCGAGCGGGCGCTGTGGATAAACGTCATGTCGACGTTGGCGTTGGTGTCGTAGAACCAGCGTGCCATGGACATGCACGGCGTGATCCCGACGCCGCCGCTGAGGTACAGCACTTTCGGGCTCGGGAAATCCATGGCATTGAACAGCCCGACCGGGCCGTGTACCGCCAGCTCCTGGCCTTCGTGCAGGGTATCGTGCAACCAGTTGGAAACCCGACCGCCGGGCACACGCTTGATGGTCACCGAAAAGCTGTAGGGTACCGACGGCGAGCTGGAAATGGTGTACGAGCGCATGATCGGCTCGCCTTCGATTTCCAGCTCCAGGGTGACGAACTGCCCCGGCTTGAAAAAGAACATGATCGGCTGGTCGGCCATAAAGCAGAAGGTGCGCACGTCCCAGGTTTCCTGGATGACTTTGACGCAACGGACGATGTGTCGACCATTGGCCCAGGTCTGGGTGGTTACCGGGTTCAGGAAGGTGTTGGACATGCTGATCTCCACGGCCGACTGTCGGCCTTCATGTTGGCGATTCTGCGTATAGCGCGAACCACCCGTTTACCTATCTGCGACATTGACATGCTTATCGCGACCAGCCCCCAACGACCGGGGGTTGCGCGTCGGGAACAGATTGCATCATGTCGCCCATGGATAAGGTTCTGGCCTGCGCCGGCCCCACACTCGCTTCAACAGAGAACTGCTGTTTTTTGTCTTGCGTCGCACAACCGTAGCCACATTTCGCCGGCCACACAGAATGGCCATGAGGACTGAATCGATGGACGTCACTACTACCCTGAGCCTGGGCGATCCGCTGGAACCCGCACGCAAGGCCACTGCGCAGATGCTGCAAGAGCGCGAGCGCACGTTCTCGCTGCCGCAGCCGTTCTACTCTGACGAGCGCCTGTTTGATATCGACATGCAGGAAATCTTTCAGAAAGAGTGGTTGATCGCCGGCATGACCTGCGAAATCCCTACCAAGGGCAACTACCTGACCCTGCAGGTCGGCAAGAACCCGATCATCGTGATCCGTGGCGCCGAGGGTGTGGTGCATGCGTTCCATAACGTCTGCCGCCACCGTGGCTCGCGCCTGTGCACCAGCGAAAAGGGAAAGGTCGCCAAACTGGTCTGCCACTACCACCAGTGGACCTACGAACTCGACGGCCGCCTGCTGTTCGCCGGCACCGAGATGGGTGCCGACTTCGACATGAAGCAGTACGGCCTCAAACCGGTGAACGTGAAAACCGCCGGCGGCTACATCTTCATCAGCCTGGCGGAGAACCCGCCGGCCATCGATGACTTCCTGTCGACGCTCAGCCATTACATGGAACCGTACGACATGGAAAACACCAAGGTGGCAATCACCACCACCTTGATGGAAAAGGCCAACTGGAAACTGGTGCTGGAAAACAACCGCGAGTGCTACCACTGCAACGCGTCGCACCCGGAACTGTTGAAAACCCTGCTGGAATGGGACGACGTCACCGATCCACGCGCCGACCAGGCCTTCAAGGACCACGTCGCCGCCTCCGCCGCGGCCTGGGACGCCGAGAAGATCCCATACGCCCACGCGAGCTTCGGCCTGCGTAACCGCATCGTGCGCATGCCGCTGCTCAAGGGCACCGTGTCGATGACCCTGGACGGCAAACAGGGCTGCGCCAAACTCATGGGCCGCATCAAGAACCCGGACCTGGGCTCGATGCGCATCCTGCACTTGCCGCACTCCTGGAACCACTGCATGGGCGACCACATCATCGTGTTCACCGTGTGGCCGATCAGCGCCCAGGAAACCATGGTCACCACCAAGTGGATCGTGCACAAGGACGCGGTCGAGGGCGTGGATTATGACGTGGACCGCATGCGCCAGGTCTGGGACGCCACCAACGACCAGGACCGTCGCCTGGCCGAAGAGAACCAGCGTGGGATCAACTCCACGGCTTACCAGCCAGGGCCTTACTCCAAGACCTACGAGTTTGGTGTGGTGAACTTTGTGGACTGGTACAGCGAACGCCTGCTGAGCAACCTGGGGGCCGAGCCTGCGCCGTATCTCAAAGGCGTACCCGTCCAAGGCTGATGCCACTGCCCCCTGTAGGAGCGAGCCTGCTCGCGATGGACCTGAGAACGCCGCGGGGTGTCAGGTTGCCAGCGTTATCGTTGGCGTCCATCGCGAGCACGCTTGCTCCTAAAGGGGTTTAGAACTGTACGAAATATGACCTATTCCCTTCCGCGCTATACAGACCGCGCCTCTCAGCCTTCCGCAAACAAGTTATCCACATCTCCACCCACAGCAAATGGGGACAACTGTGGAAATGTTGAAAACTTTCTCCACAAAAACCAAAGAAAATCCGTGACTTATCCAGAACCAGGCTTTTCAAATGCGCCTGATCATTTTTCAACCAAACCATTGAAAGTCACGTATCACGTGGCTCACAGACTATAGCGAACACCTTATCCACAGAATCGCCAACAGACTTTGGGTACAACTTCAGCACGCCTGTGGAAAACCCCTGCAAACCGTGAAAAACAGAGGGTTTCACGGTGTTCAGGGGCAAAAAACGTCGACATGATCAATATTTGATCAAAGCCATGAACGTTACGTCCTGCAAGGGCTGTAGCACTGAGCGAACATCTTATCCACAGAACCGCCAACAGAGATTGGGGGCAACTCTGCATCACCGTCAGCACTTATCCCCTTGAAAAAGCTTGGAAAAATCAAGGCTGTGGCTGGTTGTTTTTTGAACGACGCCTTGTAGGGCTTGATTGGTATGGGGTGCAGCGAGTGGCGAACACGTTATCCACAGAACCACCAACAGGGATTGTGGGTAAATGCCGAGGTGGTTCAGACTTTATTGAGGCATGAACGGCCTGACGTCAAATCCAGGTTCAATTCAAAGTCTTTGAAGGCGCGCCATCCGAGCAATATCGACGGCACGTAACGCCCATCCATCAGCGACGGAGGGATGGTAAAGCCGGGGTAGTATTTGTAGGTGACTGCCATGCTCTCACCTTGCAGGGCCAATAAGCCATCGAAGCGCTGGAAGTGATAGTTGTCGCCGGAGCTTGAGCTTCCCGGTGTCAGCGCCTGCACAACGCTTTCTTGCCTGCCGGGCGATCCGGCCGTCAGGTAGTCGACATTTCCCGTATCTATGATTGCCAGCGTTGCCCGGCGATCCAGTTGTGCGGCAACCACCAGCCGTTGATTGAGATCCAGGCGGCTGTAGGCAATTGGCGCATCACAACGCCTGGCGGACGGCGGATTGAGCTCCAGCGCTCGTTGGGTGATCTTCAGGCGTCCCAGCTTGCTGAGCAGATCCAGCCCCAACAGATTCTCCCGGTCGCTGACAAAGACCAGGACGTTCCTGAATTCGCGGCTGCCGACCCGGAGTGAGCCGAGGATTCCCAGCCTCGCAGCAAGGCCCTTTTCGCCATAAAACGTGTTGTAGCGATAATGAGCATCGGGCAACAACCGGATGCCCATCTGTTTCGCTGTGGCGATGTTGACCCGGGTTTGTGGTGCGCCCGTGTCCAGTACAAAACGCGCCGAGACACCGTTGGCCGCGCCGACCTCAATAAATGGCAGCACTTGATCAGCAATGTAAAAGTCGTCGGCATACGGATGGAGCGGCAGTACTTCATGCCGCGCTAAACCATTGACCGAGAAACTGCCGGTGGAAGCCAGCATTGCCAGCGATTCGCTGCCAAACGTGGAGAACAACGGTTTCAGATCGGGGTTAGCCTCAATCGCCCGCGCGTGTTTGTCCTTGATCGCCAGATAGTATTCAGGGAGCTGGTTGGCGGCTTTGGCTTCGAGCATTCTGGCGAAGACCGTCACTGAACAACTGAGATTCTTCGTGGCATCCAGCACCGCGTCGCACTGTTGCCTCAATTGCGCCAAAGAGGCGTTGCGCCCCTGTTCGGTCTCAAGCCACTGATAAAAATCCGGTTCAACCACGGGGGCCTTTGTCGGGGCGGCAGATATGGCGCCCGTGGTGAGCCACAGAGCCGATGCAAAGAGCGCCAGAAGAGCGAAAGTCTTCATATTCAGGCCAATCATAAAAACCGGTTTTATGGGTCAGCGCTGAACGTCTGAAAGCTCCCGACCTCGTATTGCCCTTTAAGCAGCGCATGGGAAAACTTTAGTTCACCGGGCAGCTCGGTGCGACGCAATATTCTGTGGGAGCGCGCTTGCTCCCACATTGGATTTGTTGCAGTTGGTTCGTCAGCGGACGACCCCTTCTTCGATGAGCAGCTTAAGGATCGCCTCGGCGCCGGTTTGCGCCGTAACGCCTTTGAGCACTTGGCCACCGCCGCCGCTGGCCTTGGCAGTCGCCGCTTTCATGCGGTCGGCGCCGCTCTTGGCCTTGATCACTTTCAAACGTTTGGGCCGTGGCTTGGCTGGTTGCAGGGTGGAAACCGCCAGCAGTTCATCATCGATAACCTCCACTTCATCGGCCCGCAACACTCCGCGTCGAGCCGGGCCGTAGGCACTTTGTCGAGGTTTGGGTGCAGCGTTATCCACAGTCGCCAGAAACGGTAACCGGACTTTCAACCGGCGCCGCTGGCCACGGGGCAAGGCTTGCAGCACCAGCGCCGAACCGCCATCGATGGACTCGACCTGCGCCAGTCCCACCACCAGCGGCCAACCGAGGCTTTCGGCCAGCAGGAACGGCAACATCCCCGAACCTTCGCCGGTTTCCGCCTGGCTGCCGGTCAGCACCACTTGAGCGCCCGCGTCGCGCAAATAGTCGGTCAACGCTGGCAGCGCATCAGCACCTTCTGGTTGTTCAAGTACGTGAAGTTGTTCAAGGCCCATACCCAGATAGGCGCGCAACGCAGGTTCGGCGATGTCGCCGGCATGCAGCACCTGCAAGTTATCCCCAGCCAGTTGCAGACCCAATTCCACCGCCCGCGCATCCTGTTCCGCGCGACGTGGCCGGCCGGAGGTCGGGTGGGCGCCGATGGACACCAGGCTGATGATTTTCGTGCTCATAACCCTTTCCTTCCCTTAAGCCGCGTCGCGCTTGGCGTCGTTGCGGTAAGCCTCTACCGCCTCGATCAAGGCTTGAAGAATCTCCGCGCTCTCGCCGATCACCGAGAGGTCCGCGCGCTTGATCATGTCGCAACCGGGGTCAAGGTTGATCGCCACCACCTTGTCGCAGGCACCAATGCCTTGCAGGTGCTGGATCGCCCCGGAAATCCCCACCGCCACATAGACCCGTGCCGTGACCCAGGTGCCGGACGCGCCGACCTGACGGTCGCGGGCCATGAAGCCGTCGTCCACTGCCACCCGCGAGGCGCCTTCGGTCGCGCCGAGGGCTTCGGCTGTCCTGTGGAAAAGTCCCCAGTCCTTGACCCCGTTGCCGCCGGAGAAAATGAACTCGGCTTCGGCCATGGGGATCGCCGCCGGGTCCACCGCCACCGCACCCAGATCTTCGATCCGCGACAGGCTGCGTGCCACGGTTGTGGATAACTCCACGGGCAAGGCTTCATGACGGGTTTCGTTGACCGGTTCGGCGCACTCGACGGCCGCCAGAATCAAGCGCGCAAGCGGACGGGCCAAGTCTTGCAAACCCGCACCAGCGCGGCCGATGCACTCCTGATCCTTGACCTGCCAGACCCGCGTGGCCGGGCGTTGAGCCAAAGCCGCAGCAAAGCGCCGACCCAATTCACCGCCACCGCTGCGGCTGTCCGGCAGCAACCAGTGACGCGGGCTGAACTGGTTATCCACAGCCCGCAGGCCCTGGACTCGCTGTTCCGGTGCATAACCGCTGAATTCTTCGCCATCCAGCACCAGCAAGCGATCGACGCCTGCAGTGGCGAACGTGGTTTCCTTGTGCTCGCCGAACACCACGGCCAGTACCGCGCCGTCGCTGCCGGCCAGTTGATGAGCCAGGCCCAACAGATCGCGGTCGTGGCTGCTCAAGCGGCCGCCGACCATGTCCGGCACCACGCAGATGTAGAACGCCGGTGCTGGCACTTGATGCAGCGGCAATTGCACCTCAACGGCGGCGGTGCGCTTGGTGGCGCCACCCTGTTGTTCGCCACTTCGGTCGATCCGTTTGATGCCGTTGGGTCCGATGAAACCCATCCCATGCGGGTTCTTGCGGATGACGCCGTTGGGCCCCATCCAGCTGTGTTGCGCCGGTTGCATGGCCGCGTGCAGCGGATGCAGACGGTTACGGGCGATCCATTCGGCACGCGGGTCGCGGCGGATAATGTCGCTCATCAGTGCACCTCCGCAGGTTCACGTTGGGCTGGTGCAGCCGGTTTGCTCGGCGCGGCATCTTCGAGCAACGCGTCGGCCACCAGCTCGGCGATGTCCTTGATCAGCGGGCGGGGCTCGACCACCCCTTCGAGCATCGCCGTGCACTGTGGACAACCCACGGCCACCAGCTCGGCGCCGGTCTCGCGGATGTCTTCCATGCGCATGTCCGGAATCCGTTGCTTGCCCGGAATGTCAGTGATCGGCGCCCCGCCGCCGCCACCGCAGCAGCGCGAACGGAAACCGGAACGTTGCATCTCTTTGACTTCGATCCCGAGGGCGCGCAACACCTGACGCGGCGCCTCGTATTCGCCGTTGTAGCGGCCGAGGTAGCACGGGTCGTGATAGGTCACGCTGTCGCCTTTGTGCTGGCCGAGGTTCAGCGCGCCGGCCTGGATGATTTCTGCCATGTAGGTGCTGTGGTGCTGCACCAGGTAGTTGCCATCGAAGGCGCCGTACTCGTTTTTCAGCACGTGGAAACTGTGCGGATCGCAGGTGATGATGCGATTGAAGCTGTACTTGGCCAAGGTCTGAATGTTGCGCTTGGCCAGCAACTGGAAGGTCGCTTCATCGCCCAGGCGTCGGGCCACGTCACCGCTGTCGCGTTCTTCCAGGCCGAGTACCGCGAAGTCGACTTTAGCCGCTTTCAGCACTTTGACGAACGCACGCAGGGTGCGCTGGTTGCGCATGTCGAAGGCGCCGTCGCCAACCCAGAACAGCACGTCAGTGGATTTCTTCTCGCTCAGCAGATTGAGGTTCAGGTCCGCCGCCCAGTTCATCCGCCCGCCCGGCGCAAAACCACCGGGGTTGTCGGTGGCGATCAGGTTCTCCAGGACTTCGGCGCCCTTGTTCGGCGTTGCGCCTTTTTCCAGGGTCAGATGGCGGCGCATGTCGACGATGGCATCGACGTGCTCGATCATCATCGGGCATTCCTCGACGCAAGCGCGGCAGGTGGTGCACGACCATAGGGTTTCAGCGTCTACCAGACCGTTGACGATCGGTTGATGCGGGTTCCCTGAATGCTCGCCAATGGCCTTGCCCGGATACGGACTGCCGGCGAACTTGGCATCGGTGCCACCGGCCAGGCCGACGACCATGTCCTGAATCAGTTTTTTCGGGTTCAGCGGTTGACCGGCGGCGAAGGCCGGACATGCTGCTTCGCACTTACCGCACTGCACGCAGGCGTCGAAACCGAGCAACTGGTTCCAGGTGAAATCCTTGGGTTTTTCCACGCCCAAAGGCGCGTCAGGATCACTCAGGTCCAGTGGTTTCAAACCGGTGGAACGACCACCGCCAAAGCGTTCGGCGCGACGGTGCCAGGCCAGGTGCAGGGCACCGGCGAAGGCGTGCTTCATCGGACCGCCCCAGGTCATGCCGAAGAACAGTTCCGACACGCCCCACAACACGCCAACCCCGAGAATCGCCGCCAACAGCCAGCCACCGAAGTGTTCCGGGAGGATCCCGGCCACCGGCAAGGTCAACAGGAAGAAGGAGGCCGAGAACGCCAGCAGGCTTTTCGGTAGGCGCATCCACGGGCCTTTCGACAGACGCGCCGGAGGGTTGCGGCGACGCAGGTAAACAAAGATCGCCCCGACGAACATCACCGCCGTCATCAGCAGTAACGCGTAGCCGAGGATGCGGTTATGCAGGCCGAAACCATGCACCAGAATCGCCAGCACGATGGACGCCACCGCACCGCCCGCCGTGGCGACGTGGGTGTTGGCGATGTACTTGTCCCGCGCCACCACGTGGTGCAGATCGACCATGTAACGCTTGGGCATGGCGAACAGGCCGCCGATCAGGTCGACCTTCGAGGCCCGGCCCCGACGCCACATGGCCACCCGCCGCAACGCGCCCAGCACCGCAAGGGCCAGGGCTGCGAACAACAGGATTGGAAGAAGGGTGTTCAACATAGGTGTTGCTCCCACAAACCACGGAGTCATGCATCGATCTTGTAGGAGCCGGCTTGCTGGCGATTCAGACGACGCGGTGAATCAGGCAGACCGCGTTATCGTTCATCGCCAGCAAGCCGGCTCCTACAGGTGGCAGGCTTAGAAATCCTTGCACAGCCGCAGCGCGTCATAGATCGCCGCATGCACGTTGCGCTGGGCCACGCAGTCGCCGATGCGGAACAGCAGGTAACCGTCACCACTCTGTTCCAGACACGGTTGCGGCTTGATCGCGAACAACGCTTCGACGTCGATCTGGCCTTTGTTGCGCGAGCCTTCCTTCAACGCGTAGTAGATTTCTTCGTCCGGACGCACGCCGTTTTCGATGACAACCTGATCGACCACCCGCTCCTCTTTGGCGCCGGTGTATTCGTTCTCCAGCACCGCCACCAGCTTGTCGCCTTCGCGGTAGACCTTCTCCAGCATCATGTCGCCGGTCATGATCACTTCTTTCGGGTACATGCTGCGGTAGTAGGTCGGGAACGACGTACCGCCAATGGCCACGCCCGGTTTGATGTCGTCGGTGACGATCTCGACCTGGCTGCCCTTGTCCGCGATGAAGTCGGCAGTCGACATACCGGTGAACTCGCAAATGGTGTCGTAGACCAGCACGTTCTTGCCCGTCGCGACTTTGCCGTCGAGCACGTCCCAGCTGCTGACCACCAAACCTTCAGCCGCGCCCCAGTGTTCGTTCTGCTCGATGAACGGATGACCGCCAACCGCCAGCACCACCACGTCCGGACGCAGGTCCATGATGGTCGGCGCATCGGCCGCAGTGCCCAGGCGCAGGTCGACTTTCAGTCGCGCCAGTTCCAGCTGATACCAGCGGGTGATACCGGCGATCTGGTCCCGTTGCGGCGCTTTCGAAGCGGTGGTGATCTGGCCACCGATGAATTCTTTTTTCTCGAACAGGGTCACGTCGTGGCCACGTTCGGCGGCAACGCGTGCGGCTTCCATCCCCGCAGGACCGGCACCGACCACCACAACCTTGCGCTTCACACCGGTGGTTTTTTCGATGATGTGCGGCAGGCCCATGTATTCACGAGACGTCGCAGCGTTTTGGATGCACAACACATCCAGACCTTGATACTGACGGTCGATGCAGTAGTTGGCGCCGACGCATTGTTTGATCTGGTCGATCTGGCCCATCTTGATCTTGGCGATCAGGTGCGGGTCGGCGATGTGGGCGCGAGTCATGCCGACCATGTCGACGTAACCGCCTTCCAGAATACGGGTCGCCTGGTTCGGGTCCTTGATGTTCTGCGCATGCAGCACCGGGACCTTGACCACTTCCTTGATGCCGGCCGCCAGGTGCAGGAACGGCTCCGGTGGATAACTCATATTGGGGATAACGTTGGCCAGGGTGTTGTGGGTGTCGCAACCCGAGCCCACAACGCCGAGGAAGTCGAGCATGCCGGTGTCGTCGTAATACTTGGCGATCTGCTTCATGTCCTCGTGGGACAAACCATCGGGGTGGAACTCGTCACCGCAAATGCGCATGCCCACACAGAAATCGTCACCGACCTCGGCGCGTACCGCTTTCAAGACTTCCAGGCCGAACTTCATGCGGCCTTCGAAGGTGCCGCCCCATTCGTCGGTACGCTTGTTGACCCGTGGGCTCCAGAACTGGTCGATCATGTGCTGGTGCACAGCCGACAGTTCGACGCCGTCCAGGCCACCGGCCTTGGCGCGGCGTGCCGCTTGCGCATAGTTGCCGATCACCCGCCAGATTTCTTCCGGCTCGATGGTCTTGCAGGTGGCACGGTGCACCGGCTCACGCACGCCCGATGGCGACATCAGGGTTGGCCAGTTGAAGCCGTCCCAACGCGAGCGACGACCCATGTGGGTAATCTGAATCATGATCTTGGCGCCGTGCTTGTGCATGGCGTCGGCCAGATTCTGGAAGTGCGGGATGATGCGGTCGGTGGACAGGTTCACCGAACTCCACCATTCCTGCGGGCTGTCGATCGCCACCACGGACGAACCGCCGCAGATCGCCAGGCCGATCCCGCCCTTGGCCTTCTCTTCGTAATACTTGACGTACCGGTCGGTGGTCATGCCGCCGTCGGTCGCATAGACCTCCGCGTGCGCGGTGCTGAGTACGCGGTTACGGATGGTCAGTTTGCCGATCTGAATCGGCTGGAACATTGCTTCGAAAGCCATGGCGGGTTCCTCGACTTACAACGGCTTGACGGTGAACAAACCGTCATCGTGGCCTTCTTCGGAGCCACCGTAGACTTGCTCGGCGACGGTGCGAATCTTGCTGCCACGGGCCTGGAGAATCTGATCCATCGCACCGGCAAACCAGCCAGTGAACATATAGTCGACCTTGCGCCCGACCTTGCCGTACACGTAAACGAACGCCGAGTGTTCGAGCTTGACGCTGGCGGTGCCTTTGTCGAGGTCAATGTCCTGGATCTTGAACAGGCCCCAGCCGCGCTGCGACAGGCGCTTCATGTAGTGCTCGAACACCGCAACGCCTTCCAGACCATGGCATTCGGCTTCCTTTTCACACCAGTGCCAGGCGGATTTGTAGCCGGCCTTGTAGAGGATCTCAGCATAGGCGTCGGCGCCCAGCACTTCCTCGATGCCCATGTGGTTGTTGACGAAGAAATGGCGCGGCACGTACAGCATCGGCAGGGCATCGGAGGTCCAGACACCGGTTTCGCTGTCGACTTCGATAGGCAATTGCGGGGCGATCTTGGCCATGGAAACTTAACTCCAGAAAATTCGTTGTGTTGCCTGCGGCGCGGACGGCCGCAGGAAAGGATTCAGAAGTGCGGCGGCTTACTCGCCCCAGACGTCCTTGAGGACATTGACCCAGTTCTCGCCCATGATCTTGCGCACCACGCGCTCGGTGTGGCCGCGCTTGAGCAGGGTCTCGGTCAGGTTCGGGAACTCGCCCACGGTACGGATGCCCAGCGGGTTGATGATCTTGCCGAAGCTGGTCAGGCGGCGGGCGTAGCCCTTGTCGTGGGTCAGGTATTCGAAGAAGTCCTGGCCATGACCCTGGGTGAAATCTGTGCCGATGCCGATGGCGTCTTCGCCGACGAGGTTCATCACGTATTCGATGGCTTCGGCGTAGTCGTCGATGGTCGAATCGATGCCTTTGGCCAGGAATGGCGCGAACATGGTCACGCCGACAAAACCGCCGTGGTCGGCAATGAACTTGAGCTCTTCATCGGACTTGTTGCGCGGGTGCTCTTTGAGCCCCGACGGCAGGCAGTGGGAGTAGCACACAGGTTTTTTCGATTCGAGGATGACTTCTTCAGAGGTCTTGGAGCCAACGTGAGACAGGTCGCACATGACGCCAACGCGGTTCATCTCGGCGACGATTTCGCGACCGAAACCCGACAGGCCGCCATCACGTTCGTAGCAACCGGTGCCCACCAGGTTCTGGGTGTTGTAGCACATCTGCACAATGCCGACGCCCAGCTGCTTGAACACCTCGACATAGCCGATCTGGTCTTCATAGGCGTGGGCATTCTGGAAACCGAAGAGGATGCCGGTCTTGCCCTGCTCCTTGGCCTTGCGGATGTCGGCGGTGGTGCGCACCGGCATTACCAGATCGCCGTTTTCGCGAATCAGTTTCTGGCTGGCGGCGATGTTATTGACGGTGGCCTGAAAGCCCTCCCACACTGAAACGGTGCAGTTGGCCGCCGTTAAACCGCCCTTGCGCATGTCTTCGAACAGTTCACGGTTCCACTTGGCGATAATCAGCCCGTCGATAACGATGCTGTCGGCGTGCAATTCGGCTGGGCTCATCAGGCTGTCCCCTTATTAGCGATTCATGCGCCGAATCGTCTGCCGGCGCTTTGGGGCCAGCATATGCCTGCGCACCGGGGCAGCCGGGTGCAAAAACGACAGGGGAATTGCCGAAAGCGTCAATCCGCGACAAAGGGTCGTCGCCAGGCACAATCGGCGACCTGTTCAAGGCCGTCTGCTTGAGCCAGAATTCGCCGCATCACTGGAATAGAGCGGCGACTTCAATGAAATCCATCCTCCTGGCTTTGGCACTGATTGCGACTGGCGTACACGCAGCGGAGGAGTCCGACGACAACCCGTGCGACAAAGTCGAAAACGACATCCAGACCCTGGAATGCTCGGCTTTCAGTAAAACCACCGCTGAAGAGCTGCTGAACGAAAACCTCAAAAGCCTGAACGAGCGCATGCAGTCGCTGTACGGCAAGAACCCGTCGCAACTGAACGACATCATCGCCAAAATCAAAGCCGCTCAGGCGCTATGGCTGAAAACCCGCGATGCCGATTGCGCCGTAGAAGCCTTTCCCACCACGTCCGGCAGCAAAGCATTCACCATTGCGCAGAACGATTGCGTGGCGCGAATGAGTGACGAGCGGTCGGAGTTTTTGGAGTCGATTGGGCAGGAGTGATCCTGGTATAGCGGTGAAAGCTGGAAATTTTTCCTGCCTTCACCAGCAGATTCCGTTTTTCCTACAGCACGTTCTAACCTCGCCTACACGTTTTGCTTAAAAGCCCAAGTCTGTGGGCTTTTCACGCAACACGCTGACAATTGTTGTTCATTGGCTATTTGAAAAATATAAGCAAAGATTCGCAAATCTTATAAAAGACTTATATTCTTCCATGAACAGCATTCACTGGACTCGAAAGGCCGTTAAGCAACTCTTGAGATTGCATTTCGTTCACCAGATTCAGGTTCGTGATGCCATCACGGCGCTCGCTGGCATGCCCGATGTGGGCAATGTCAAAGCACTGGTCGGTCATGACTACGCTTATCGGCTGCGCGTCGGTAACTATCGGGTCATGTTTGATTGGGATGGCGCGATCAAAGTGGTCAGCATTCAACAGGTCAAAAAACGCGATGAGCGCACCTACTGACGTACAAATCATCAACGACGCCGAAGGCAATCCAGCCTTTGTGGTCATTCCATACGCGCAATATGTGGCGCAGAAAATCGAGCCCGATCTGATCCCTCACGAAGTGGTCAGTCGCATCGTCGACGGCGCCACTCCCATCCGTGCATGGCGAGAACACTTGAACCTTACCCAAGATGAAGTAGCCAAACGCATGGGCATTTCTCAACCAGCCTTCGCTCAACAGGAAACAGTCGCCAAGCCCCGCAAAGCGACCCGCGAAAAAATCGCCATGGCGTTTGGCATCACCGCCAGTCAACTTGAGCTGTAAGCTGCACGCCATCAGCCAGTAAAAGGATTCAACATGAAACTCTGCGGCATCGAAATCAAAGGCAGCGAAGCGATCATCGCCGTGGCCAGCCTGGACGGCACGACGTTGAGCCATGTTGCGCTCGCCACCAAGAAAATTGCCCTGGACGATGACGACGAGGCCGCCAACGTCAAAGTGTTTGCGGCTCAGGTTGCGTCGTTTGTGCGTGAGAATTCCATTGATCGTATTGTGATCAAGAAGCGCAGCAAGAAAGGCGAGTTCGCGGGCGGGCCGACGACGTTCAAGATCGAAGGGGTTTTCCAGTTGCTAGAGAATTGTGAGGTGACGTTGCTGTCGCCGCAGACGATCAATGCCCAGGCCAAAAAGCACAACTTCGAGCTGCCGGGGACGCTGAACAAGTATCAGCATGAGGCTTACAAAGCAGCCTGCTCTGCACTGATGAAAAAGTAAAAACGCCGCCCTGTAGGAGCCGGCTTGCTGGCGATGAGGCCATGGGCATCGTGGTGATCTTGAGAGTGCCATCGCTGGCAAGCCAGCTCCTACAGGGTTCTCAATTGATCATGCTTTTGCGGTGCGCCGATCTTCCCGTGGGCACCGCTCATACTTCGCCCGATAACTGCGGGTGAAGTACGACGGCGATTCAAAGCCACAGGCAATGCTCACTTCCAGCACGCTCATGTCGGTCTGACGCAACAACTGCCGCGCCTTTTCCAGGCGCAACCGCAGGTAGAAATTGCTCGGTGTGTCGTTCAGGTGCAACCGAAACAATCGCTCCAGCTGTCGCCGCGTCACCTTGATCGATTCCGCCAATTCCAGCGTGCTCAACGGCGGTTCGCTGTGCTGCTCCATCTCGCCGATCACCTGCACCAGTTTCTTGTTGCTGATGCCATAACGTGTGGCGACTTCCATGCGCTGGTGGTCCTTGCGCGGGCGAATACGGCCGAGCACGAACTGTTCACTGACCTGGATCGCCAGTTCCGCACCGTGGGCCTGGGCGATCAAATCCAACATCAAATCGATGGAAGCGGTACCACCGGCAGAGGTGATGCGCCGACGGTCGATTTCGAACAGCTCCTGGGTGACGCTGAGCTGCGGATAAGATTCCTTGAACGCGTCGATGGCTTCCCAGTGCAGGGTCAGGCGATGCCCGTCGAGCAGACCCGCCTCGGCGAGGATGAAGCTGCCGGTGTCGATGGCGCCGAGGGTTACACCTTCGTTGTCCAGCCGCCGCAGCCAATGCTCCAGCCCCGGAGTCGCGAACTTCAAAGGTTCGAACCCGGCGACCACCAGCAGCGTCGCACCTTTCTTCAAGGGTTCCAGCGCCGCATCGGCGTTGACCGACATGCCGTTGCTGGCCAGCACCGCGCCGCCGTCCGCGCTCAGCACATGCCAACGATACAGTTCGCCACGAAAGCGATTGGCGACCCGCAGCGGCTCGATCGCCGAGATAAAGCCAATGGCCGAGAAACCCGGCATCAACAAGAAGTAGAAATCCTGAGACATGGAGCGCACTCGCTTAGCAGGTAACAAGAGGCCAGGTAACGAGGGGCGGGCAGCGTAGGGATGTTGATACGCCACTTGCAAGGTGCATTCAAGAGCACAGGTCGCTGCAGTGCAAGTGCTGGTCGCCGCAGTGCGCTTTCATGGCCGATTTGCTGCGTAACGTGTGATCACCGGCGCATCAGACGCCGGAACTCACAATAAACGAACTGCCGAGGAACCTGAGAATGAAACGACTGATCAGCAGCTGTGTTCTTGCACTCAGTGGTACCGCTTTTCTGAGCGCCAGTGTCATGGCCGCCGAACCCGCCGCGTGCCAGAACGTGCGCATGGGTGTAGTGAACTGGACCGACGTGATCGCGACCAGCGCGATGACCCAGGTATTGCTCGATGGCCTCGGCTATAACACCAAACAAACCAGCGCCTCCCAGCAAATCATCTTCGCCGGGATCCGCGACCAGCGTCTGGACCTGTTCCTGGGTTACTGGAACCCGCTGATGACCCAGACCATCACCCCGTTCGTCGACGCCAACCAGGTCAGGGTGCTTGAAGCCCCTAGTTTGCAAGACGCTCGCGCCACCCTTGCCGTGCCGACCTACCTCGCCGACAAAGGCTTGAAGACATTCGCCGACATCGCCAAATTCGAAAAAGAACTGGGCGGCAAGATCTACGGCATCGAACCGGGCTCGGGCGCCAACACCCAGATCAAAGCGATGATTGCCAAGAACCAGTTCGGTCTCGGCAAATTCCAGCTGGTCGAATCCAGTGAAGCCGGCATGCTCGCCGCCGTGGACCGTGCCGTGCGCCGCAAGGAGGCCGTGGTGTTCTTCGGTTGGGCGCCGCACCCGATGAACGTCAATGTGCAAATGACTTACCTGACCGGCAGCGAAGACGCCCTCGGCCCGAACGAGGGCATGGCCACGGTCTGGACCGTTACCGCGCCGAAATACGCCGAACAATGCCCGAACATCGGCCGCCTGCTGAGCAACCTGACCTACACCGCCGAAGACGAGAGCCGAATGATGCAGCCGCTGCTGGATCACAAGGACGCCTTCGAGTCGGCCCGGCAATGGCTCAAGGATCACCCGCAGGACAAACAACGCTGGCTCGAAGGCGTCACCACCTTCGACGGCAAACCGGCTGCGGAAAACCTGAAACTGACCAGCAAATAAACCCTGATTGAATCACCGACTCGCAGCCCGACCGGGCTGCGAACGGGACCCACACGCCTGAAGGAAACCGCCCAATGAACCACGACGTCATCATCACCTGCGCACTCACCGGTGCTGGCGACACGACCGCCAGAAGCCCACACGTGCCGGTCACCCCGAAACAGATCGCCGCCGCTGCCGTGGAAGCCGCGAAGGCCGGCGCCACCGTGGTGCACTGCCACGTTCGCGACCCGCAAACCGGCAAGTTCAGCCGTGATGTGGCGCTGTACCGCGAAGTGATGGAGCGCATCCGCGAGGCAGACGTGGACATCATCGTCAACCTCACTGCCGGCATGGGCGGCGACCTGGAAATCGGCGCCGGCGAGAACCCGATGGAGTTCGGTCCGAACACCGACCTGGTCGGACCGCTCACCCGCCTGGCCCACGTCGAAGAACTGCTGCCGGAAATCTGCACCCTCGATTGCGGCACCCTGAACTTCGGCGATGGCGACACCATTTACGTGTCCACCCCGGCGCAACTGCGGGCTGGCGCCAAACGCATTCAAGAGCTGGGCGTGAAAGCCGAGCTGGAAATCTTCGACACCGGTCACCTGTGGTTCGCCAAGCAGATGATCAAGGAAGGTCTGCTGGATAACCCGTTGTTCCAGCTCTGCCTGGGCATCCCCTGGGGTGCACCGGCTGACACCACCACCATGAAAGCCATGGTCGACAACCTGCCTGCGGACGCAGTCTGGGCCGGCTTCGGTATCGGGCGCATGCAGATGCCCATGGCGGCGCAAGCGGTGCTGCTGGGCGGCAACGTGCGGGTCGGTCTGGAAGACAACCTGTGGCTGGACAAAGGCGTACTGGCGACCAACGGCCAACTGGTCGAGCGCGCCACGGAAATCCTCAGCCGCCTCGGCGCCCGCGTCCTGACCCCGGCTGAAGGCCGCAAGAAAATGGGCCTGACCCAGCGCGGTTAACCCCCACTCCCCCCTGTAGGAGCCGGCTTGCTGGCGATGAGGCCAGTACATCCGCCACATTTTCCGTGACGGGAATACCGTCTTCGCCAGCAAGCCGGCTCCTACAGGGAACACCGAAATTTTCAGGAAATGACCATGACCTTCATCACCGAAATCAAAACCTTCGCCGCACTGGGCAGCGGTGTCATCGGCAGTGGCTGGGTGTCCCGCGCCTTGGCCCACGGCCTCGATGTGGTGGCCTGGGACCCGGCGCCAGGTGCCGAAGCGGCGCTGCGCAAACGTGTCGCCAATGCCTGGGGGGCGCTGGAGAAACAAGGCCTGGCACCGGGTGCATCGCAGGACCGTTTGCGCTTTGTCGCCACCATTGAAGAGTGCGTTCGCGACGCTGACTTCATTCAGGAAAGCGCCCCGGAACGCCTCGAACTGAAGCTGGAACTGCACAGCAAGATCAGCGCGACGGCCAAGCCCAATGCGTTGATCGGCTCCAGTACCTCGGGCCTTCTGCCGAGTGAGTTCTACGAGAGCGC
This sequence comes from Pseudomonas sp. P8_241, assembly GCF_034008315.1. Taxonomy (NCBI): domain Bacteria; kingdom Pseudomonadati; phylum Pseudomonadota; class Gammaproteobacteria; order Pseudomonadales; family Pseudomonadaceae; genus Pseudomonas; species Pseudomonas sp. P8_241. Next base: position 6,127,021 of record NZ_CP125377.1, read on the forward strand.
CACGCACCCTGAACGCTGTGTAGTCGGTCACCCGTTCAACCCGGTTTATCTGCTGCCACTGGTCGAAGTGGTGGGCGGTAAAAACACCGCACCTGAAGCCGTGCAGGCGGCAATGAAAGTCTACGAATCCCTGGGCATGCGACCCTTGCACGTGCGCAAGGAAGTGCCAGGTTTCATCGCCGATCGTCTGCTCGAAGCGCTGTGGCGCGAAGCCTTGCACCTGGTCAACGACGGCGTGGCCACCACCGGCGAAATCGACGACGCGATCCGTTTTGGCGCCGGTCTGCGCTGGTCGTTCATGGGCACGTTCCTGACCTACACTCTGGCGGGCGGTGATGCCGGCATGCGTCACTTCATGGCGCAATTCGGCCCGGCGTTGCAGTTGCCGTGGACCTATCTGCCGGCACCGGAGCTGACCGACAAACTGATCGACGATGTGGTCGATGGCACCAGCGATCAACTGGGCAAACACAGCATTTCGGCGCTGGAGCGCTATCGTGATGATTGCCTGCTAGCCGTGCTGGAGGCGGTGAAGACCACAAAAGAGAAGCATGGGATGGCATTCGCCGAATAACCCTACCCTTGTAGGAGCTGGCTTGCCGGCGATGAGGCCGGCACAACCACCACCTCTGTGGCGCTGCGAACATCGCTATCGCCAGCAAGCCGGCTCCTACAGGTTTTCGTGATTTCAGGATTTGATGACATGCCTGCATTGACCACCTACAAAACCCGAATCATCTCCGACTGGGTCGACTACAACGGCCACCTGCGCGACGCGTTCTACCTGCTGATTTTCAGCTACGCCACCGACGCGCTGATGGATCGCCTTGGCCTCGACAGCAACAGCCGCGAGGCCAGCGGCAACTCGCTGTTCACCCTCGAACTGCACCTCAATTACCTGCACGAAGTGAAGCTCGACGCCGACGTCGAAGTGCACACGCAAATCATCGCTCACGACAGCAAACGCCTGCACCTCTACCACAGCCTGCACCTCGTCGGGGACGACAAGGAGCTGGCGGGCAACGAGCAAATGCTGCTGCATGTCGATCTCGCCGGGCCAAGATCAACACCGTTCAGTGAACAGTCATTGAGCAAGCTGCAAGCCATCGTCGCCGAACAGGCTGACCTGCCCACACCCGCCTACATTGGCCGAGTGATCGCATTGCCCCCAAAAAAATAACAAGGAGATCACCATGAACACCGCCGCAGCATTTGCCGACTTTCGTACTTATCCGATGATCAGCGCGCTGGCTGGCGTGCACGCCATGGCGGATCGCGTGCTGGTGAAGTGGGCCGACGATCGTGTCAGTCCCTTCCATCATCAATGGCTGCGGGACAACTGCCCGTGCCCCCAATGCGTGTACACGGTGACCCGTGAGCAGGTGTTGGAAATCGTCGATGTTGCGCAAAACCTGACGCCCGCCGAAAGCAGCGTTGATGCTGAAGGTTGCCTGAGTATTCGATGGGAGGACGGCCACCTCAGCCGCTTCGATCCCGGCTGGCTTCGCGCTCACGCCTATGATGACGAATCTCGCGCCGAGCGCCGTGAAGGCAAGCCGAAAGCCAGGCTGTGGCACAGCGATCTACAGCTGCCGGTTTTCGACTATCAGGCGCTGATGACCGACAACGATGCGCTATTGCAATGGCTGCTGGCCGTGCGTGATATCGGACTGACCCAAGTCCGCGGCGTACCCACTGAACCCGGTTCGTTGAAGCTGATCGCCCAACGGATTTCCTTCATCCGCGAGAGCAATTTTGGCGTGCTGTTCAACGTGCAATCCAAGGCCGATGCCGACAGCAATGCCTACACCGCATTCAACCTGCCGTTGCACAGCGATCTGCCAACCCGGGAGTTGCAACCGGGGCTGCAATTCCTGCACTGCCTGGTCAATGATGCCGACGGCGGTGAGAGCATTTTTGTCGATGGATTTGCCATCGCCGATGCCTTGCGCCGCGAGGATCCGGAGGCCTTCAAAAGCCTGTGTGAAATACCCGTCGAATTTCGCAACAAGGACCGCCACAGCGACTACCGCTGCCTCGCACCAATCATCGCCCTGGACACCTTGGGACAGGTGTCGGAAATCCGTATGGCGAACTTTCTGCGCGGGCCGTTCGATGCGTCGGTGGAGCAAATGCCCAGGCTTTATCACGCCTATCGTCGCTTTATCGCAATGACACGCGAGCCCCGGTTCAGGTTGATGCAGCGGCTCAACCCGGGCGAACTCTGGTGCTTCGACAACCGCCGCACCCTGCATGCCCGCAACGCGTTTGACCCGGCCAGCGGGGCGAGGCATTTCCAGGGTTGTTATGTCGACCGGGATGAGTTGCTGTCGCGCATTCTCGTATTGCAGCGTTAAAGCGTTAAAGCGTTAAAGCGTTAAAAGATCGCAGCCTTTGGCAGCTCCTACAGGGATCGTGTTTCAACGGTAGGAGCTGCCGAAGGCTGCGATCTTTTGCTTTTCAAGCAGACAAAAAAAGCCCCGATCAAGCCGTGACAGGATCGAGGCAGAGGGTACTGTTGAGGAGCTGCCGTGCGATGGTGACCAAACCTTCGTGAAGCGAGCTGTGTCCAGTGTGCCCACTCCCCTCGCAAACAAGTTAGCCGAAAACGACATGTTCATAACCAATTGAGCCATTGCGACAAATCGCCCTTGCCGACACCTGGCACCACCACCAGAATCGAGCCACGACACCGTTCCCTGAAGAAGGATTGCGTCATGATGCACGCCGATTTGATAGACCAGGAAGACCTGTTGGGCCAGCTCAAGTCGCTGGGCTTTCAAGTACCGATCGGATCCACAGCCGAGCAGGCTTGTGAATGTGCGGTGCGAGGTTTGAACAACGAACGGGCAACAGTGCTGCGCACGATGGTCAAGCAGATGTACACCAGCAGCGCGACGATATTGCCGGCAGTGCGCCAGGCCATCGACAAGCAGTTGTTGCCGGCATTGGCGGAGTATCAGCAGAGCCACACCAGCCGATAAAAGATCAAAAGATCGCAGCCTTCGGCAGCGCCTACAGGAGCTGCCGAAGGCTGCGATGTTTTAATGGCCCCTCGGCCTAGAGCCTTACACTGGCAAACGTCGACTCATTACGCGCCTGGCTCAGTGCCGACAACGGCCCGGACAACGGCGACAGTACCAGCGCCTGCGGCAGCGGCATCATCGCCACTTGCTGGGTGGTGTTGGACCCTACGCGTTCATCACGCGGCGGAATACCGAAGTACTCGCGGTAGCACTTGGAGAAGTGCGGCGTGGACACAAACCCGCACACCGACGCCACTTCGATGATCGACATCGGCGTTTGCTTGAGCAACTGCCGTGCGCGGATCAGGCGAAGCTTGAGGTAGTAGCGCGACGGCGAGCAGTGCAGGTATTTCTGGAACAGCCGCTCCAGCTGTCGACGCGACACCGCGACATACACCGCCAGCTCGTCCAGATCGATCGGTTCTTCGAGGTTGGCTTCCATCAGCGCAACGATTTCCTGCAACTTTGGCTGGTTGGTTCCGAGCATGTGCTTGAGCGGCACACGCTGGTGATCCTGCTCGTTACGAATGCGCTCGTAGACGAACATTTCCGAGATTGCGGCCGACAGTTCACGACCGTGATCACGGCTGATCAGGTGCAACATCATGTCCAGCGGCGCGGTGCCACCGGAGCTGGTGAAACGGTTACGATCGAGGGTGAACAGGCGAGTGCTCATCGCCACACGCGGGAAAGCTTCCTGCATTGCTGCCAGACATTCCCAGTGCACGCTGCAATCAAAACCATCGAGCAGACCGGCGCAAGCCAGAGCCCAACTGCCGGTGCAGACCGCGCCGAGACGACGGGACTGACGCGCCTGGCTTTGCAGCCATGACACGTGTTCCCGGGTAACAGTGCGCTGGATGCCGATACCGCCGCAAACGATGATGGTGTCCATCGGCGGGGCTTTGTGCATGGAGGCGTCGGGGGTGATTTGCAGGCCATCACTGGCCCAGACCTGACCGCCATCAACGGTGAGGGTCGTCCAGCGATACAGCTCGCGACCGGACAACTGGTTGGCCATGCGCAGCGGTTCTACTGCGGAGGCCAGAGAAATCAGCGTGAAATTGTCCAGCAGCAGAAAGCCGATGGATTGAGGCGCACGGTTCTGGGGTTGGGCCCCGGAGTTGAACGACGTCATCGCGGTATCTCCTCACACAAAGCGGGTGATGGCCTCAGGCGGAGGCTCTTGTTATTGCCATCGTTCTCGCGTGGGAGACGGGCTTTGTAATGACAGAGCAATTGCCGTGCCTAAATTTGAATGCGCGTTCAATAACTCCTGAAAACGACGTCGGAATGTGTCTATACAAGACACGCAAGGAGTGGGGATTTAAATGGCCATCAAGGCTGGCAAGCGCCCCGCTCCACACGCCGTGAGCAATTCGGTAGCACTTGTGGGAACAGGGCTGAGTGCCGCAGGGAGAGAGTGTCACCGCAGGCACGGGGGACGAGTGGTCGAGCCTTTGAATAGGAGACGACCATCGGTGAAACGAGTTATCTGTTAGCGACGCGCCAAAAGGTGGCGCGGTTTAAATCGGGTGTTCACTTAACGCGCAGTTCTGAATGGTAAAGCCTCGTGTGTAGGAGCCGGCTTGCTGGCGATAAACGATAACGCGGATTGACTGATTCACCGCGTCGTCTGAATCGCCAGCAAGCCGGCTCCTACACTCAACACTCAACCGCACTCACCGCCAGGCCACCCCGCGATGTCTCTTTATATTTGTCATGCATGTCGGCACCGGTATCACGCATGGTCCGGATCACCCGGTCCAGCGAAATAAAGTGCTGCCCATCACCGCGCAAGGCCATCTGCGCTGCGTTGATCGCTTTCACCGCCGCAATCGCGTTGCGCTCGATGCACGGCACCTGGACCAGCCCGCCCACCGGATCGCAGGTCAGGCCGAGGTTATGCTCCAGGCCGATCTCCGCCGCGTTGCACAGTTGCTCCGGCGTGGCGCCGAGGATTTCCGCCAGCCCCGCCGCCGCCATGGCGCAGGCCGATCCGACTTCACCCTGGCATCCAACCTCGGCGCCAGAGATCGAAGCGTTCTTCTTGCACAGAATTCCCACCGCCGCCGCGCCAAGCAGGTAATCGACAACGTTGGCGTCGGTCACCGCTTCGCTGAACTTCATGAAGTAGTGCAACACCGCTGGAATGATTCCCGCCGCGCCATTGGTTGGTGCCGTAACCATGCGCCCGCCGGCGGCGTTTTCTTCGTTGACCGCCAGGGCGAACAGGTTGACCCATTCCATTGCGCTCAAGGTCGAGCCAATGACGTTGGGCTTGTTCAGCTCCTGCAAACTGCGATGCAGTTTGGCCGCGCGACGGCGCACGTTCAGACCACCGGGCAGGATGCCTTCATGCTTGAGACCCTGCTCGACGCAATCCTGCATGGCACGCCAGAGCGTCATCAGGGCGCTGCGGATTTCCTCCTCGCTGCGCCAGACCTTTTCGTTGGCCATCATCAGTTCGGCCACCCGCAGGTTGTGCTTCTTACATAGCTCCAGCAGCTCGGCAGCGCTGGAAAAGTCATAAGGCAACACAGTGCGGTCGAGGTCGACGACACCGCTGGAAGCCTGAGCCTCATCGACGACAAAACCACCGCCGACCGAATAGTAGGTGTCGCGAGACAACTCGCCGTCATCACCCTCGACAATCAGGGTCATGGCGTTGGGATGGTATGGCAGGTTCTCGTCGATCAGGCGCATGTCCCGGCCCCAGATGAAGGGCACCGGCAAGCGACTGTCGAGCAGCAGCGTATCGGTTTCGCGCAGCGTGGCGATACGAATGCCGATTTGCGACGGATCGATCGCATCCGGCCACTCGCCCATCAAACCCATGACGACCGCGTTGTCGCTGCCATGCCCGATACCGGTGGCCGACAACGAGCCGAACAGCTGGACTTCGACGCGCCGCACGTGTTCCAGCAACCCTCGCTCACGCAGGCCCTGAACGAACAGCGCGGCCGCCCGCATAGGCCCCACGGTGTGTGAACTGGAAGGGCCGATGCCGATTTTGAACAGGTCGAAAACACTGATAGCCATGACTGCAGAACTCCTGGATGTACCAACTCCAGGCGCAAAAACGCCCGGTGACGGAGCTGCTACGCTCAAGCTGCAATCCGTCGAGGTGGCCGCATCATCAAGCTTTTATCCAGTTGTTCGACGTCTCTAACCGACGCACTCATGCCCACGAACGCCGCGTGTCTTTTACGCCGCGTTTTAGCCGTTTATTTGCGCTCAGGAAGGACGAAGGAGGCTGAAAAAATCTGTAAACGACGTCACCGACACTGGATGCGACCATCCCTGTACTGGATACGACGCACCCTGTAGGCGTCAGATTTTCACTGGTACATGATCATATCGACTCGATTGCAAGGCGCCGTGGTAGAGCTGTCTCCAGAACGCCATCCAACCGCAACCTATAAGTGCGGTGGTCCAGTCAGAACACTGCCAAAAAAAACACCAAGGAGTCCATCCATGAAAGGTTCCCCGTCGTTGTTGTTGGCCGCCCTGCTTAGTCTGCCGGTTCTCGCGCAAGCCGCCGAACCGGCCCAATGCAGCACCGTAAACTTCTCCGATGTCGGCTGGACCGATATCACCGCGACTACCGCGACCACCAGCGTCGTACTCAACGCCCTCGGCTACAAGACCAAGACCACCATGATTTCCGTGCCCGTGACCTACAAGTCCCTGGCCGACGGCAAGAACATGGACGTGTTCCTGGGCAACTGGATGCCGACCATGGAAAACGACATCAAGGCCTACCGCGATGCGGGCACCGTCGAGACTGTGCGCACCAACCTCAAAGGCGCCAAGTACACCCTCGCCGTTCCGCAGGCGCTGTACGACAAAGGGCTGCATGACTTCGCCGACATCGCCAAATTCAAGAAAGAACTCGACGGCAAGATCTATGGCATCGAGCCGGGCAACGACGGCAACCGCCTTATCCAGTCGATGATCGACAAGAACGCTTTCGGTCTCAAGGACGCTGGTTTCAAGATGGTCGAGTCCAGCGAAGCCGGCATGCTCTCGCAGGTCGACCGCGCACAGAAACGCGACACCGCCGTGGTGTTCCTCGGCTGGGCGCCGCACCCGATGAACAAGCGTTTCAAAATCCAGTACCTGACCGGTGGCGATGACTTCTTCGGCCCGGATTTCGGTGCCGCCACCGTGGCGACCAACACCCGCAAGGGTTACGCCCAGGAGTGCAGCAACGTGGGTCAGTTGCTGAAGAACCTGGAGTTCACCGTCGACATGGAAAGCGAACTGATGGGCAACATCCTGGACGACAAGATGAAGCCTGACGCGGCCGCCAAGGCCTGGCTGAAAAAGAATCCACAGGTGCTCGATACCTGGCTCGCTGGCGTGACCACCATTGACGGTAAACCTGGCCTGGAGGCCGTGAAAGCCAAACTGACGCCTTGAATCAGGGAGCATCGCTTATGCCGGGCGGTGTAGCCGCCCGGGCTGTTTATTTCCTCGCATGCGGACGTTCACTACCATGCTGATTGATCAGAAAATACCTTTAGGCCAGTACATCGCAGGCTTCGTTGAATGGTTGACGCAACACGGCGCCAACACCTTCGACGCCATCGCCGTGACACTGGAAACGATGATCCACGGCGTGACTTTTGCGCTGACCTGGTTCAACCCGCTGGCATTGATCGGCCTGATCGCACTGCTCGCCCACTTCATCCAACGCAAATGGGGCCTCACCGCCTTTGTCATCGCCTCCTTCCTGCTGATCCTCAATCTGGGGTACTGGCAGGAAACCATGGAAACCCTCGCCCAGGTGTTGTTCGCCACCCTGGTCTGCGTATTGATCGGCGTGCCGTTGGGCATCGTCGCCGCACACAAACCGATGTTCTACACTGTAATGCGTCCGGTACTCGATCTGATGCAGACCGTACCGACCTTCGTTTACCTCATTCCTACCCTGACCCTCTTCGGGCTGGGCGTGGTGCCGGGCCTGATCTCCACAGTGGTGTTCGCCATTGCCGCGCCGATCCGCCTGACCTACCTGGGCATCCGCGATGTCCCGCAAGAACTGATGGACGCCGGCAAGGCCTTCGGCTGCTCGCGTCGCCAATTGCTCTCACGGATCGAACTGCCTCACGCCATGCCGAGCATCGCGGCCGGCATCACCCAGTGCATCATGCTGTCGTTGTCGATGGTGGTGATCGCGGCACTGGTGGGCGCCGATGGATTGGGCAAACCGGTGGTCAACGCACTGAATACCGCTGATATCGCCCTGGGCTTCGAAGCGGGCCTGGCGATCGTACTGCTGGCGATCATGCTCGACCGTATCTGCAAACAACCCGACGCCAAAGTAGGGGGTGACGCATGAGCATTATTCGCTTTGAAGACGTCGACGTGATCTTCGCCAGAGATCCGCGCGAAGCCTTGAAACTGCTCGACCAAGGCATGACCCGAAACGAAATCCTGAAAAAGACCGGGCAGATTGTCGGCGTTGAAAAAGCCAGCCTGGATATCGAGAAAGGTGAAATCTGCGTGCTGATGGGCCTGTCCGGCTCCGGCAAGTCCAGCCTGCTGCGCTGCATCAATGGCCTCAACACCGTGAGTCGCGGCAAGCTGTTCGTCGAGCATGAAGGCAAACAGATCGACATCGCCTCCTGCACCCCGGCAGAACTGAAAATGATGCGCACCAAGCGCATCGCGATGGTGTTCCAGAAGTTCGCCTTGATGCCCTGGCTGACCGTGCGCGAAAACATCAGTTTTGGTCTGGAAATGCAGGGTCGTCCGGAGAAAGAACGCAAGAAACTGGTCGACGAGAAACTCGAACTGGTGGGCCTGACCCAATGGCGCAACAAGAAACCCGATGAGCTTTCCGGTGGTATGCAGCAGCGAGTGGGCCTGGCCCGTGCGCTAGCCATGGACGCTGACATCCTGCTGATGGACGAACCGTTCTCGGCACTCGACCCGCTGATCCGTCAGGGCTTGCAGGATGAACTGCTGGAACTGCAACGCAAGCTGAGCAAGACCATTGTGTTCGTGAGTCACGACCTCGATGAAGCCCTGAAGCTGGGTAGCCGCATCGCGATCATGAAAGACGGTCGGATCATCCAATACAGCAAACCGGAAGAAATCGTCCTCAACCCGGCGGACGACTACGTACGAACCTTCGTCGCCCACACTAACCCGCTGAACGTGCTGTGCGGCCGCAGCCTGATGCGCACACTGGACAACTGCAAACGCATCAACGGTTCAGTGTGCCTCGATCCGGGCGGCGATTCGTGGCTGGATCTGGCGGAAGGCAACACCATCAAGGGTGCTCGCCAGAACGGCTCGGCGCTGGACTTGCAGAACTGGATACCGGGTCAGGCCGTTGAAGGCCTGGGTCGTCGGCCAACCCTGGTGGACTCGAACATCGGCATGCGCGACGCATTGCAGATTCGTTATCAGACCGGCAACAAACTGGTGCTGCACGACAATAACCATGTGGTGGGGATACTGGGTGACAGCGAGCTGTATCACGCGCTGCTCGGCAAGAACCTGGGGTAAGGCAACAGACACAAAAACGCCGCGAGAGGATCGCGGCGTTTTTGTTTGAACGCGTTATTTGTATCAACGCTATCTCTGTAGGAGCCGGCTTGCCGGCGATGGCGGTGTATCAGATACACCGCGGTATGGCATTCGCTGGCAAGCCAGCTCCTACAAAGGCACTACTCACAACTCAGCTATAAACCCGGCCAAGGAGCTGCCGATGGCTTTCAAACTGATCGAGCACATCACGGGTGATCTGATCCTGGGTGAAGCCCATCAAGTCGTAGTCCTGGCTGCCGTTGTGCAGGTACACCTCGGCACGATAGAAACGCTGACGCGCCTCATCGGATTGAACAGACTCGGTCGGCGTGGCCAGATAGCCATCCAGGCTCACTTCGTAGACGAAAGGGTTGCCCTCTTCCATCTCCACGCGCACGCCCATGCAACGCTTGGACTTGCCGAGCAACGTCTGCACTTCCAGACCTTGCGCACGCATCTGCGCCGTCGCATCTTCCAATGCCGGGCTCACCTGCTTGTCCATGAAACGCTGCACTACCGATTGGCTCGGTTGCAGATCCAGTTGAGTCAAACGCTCGCTGAAACCACGACGGCCACGTTCCGCCAACTGCGCTTGCTCCTGTTCGATCTGCACATCCTGGCGCATGGCCTTGTGCAAGCCGAACATGAAGAACACCAGCACCACCGAGAACGGCAGTCCCGCCAGCACCACCATGGTTTGCATGGCTTCGAAGTTGCCGGCAAACAGCAAGCCGATGGTCACCAGGGTGATCACTACCGACCAGAAAATCCGCAGCCAGTGTGGAGCGTCTTCGTCGACGTTGCCGCCCTTGCACGACAGGTTGGCCATCATTACAGCACCGGAATCCGCCGGGGTCAGGAACAGCACGAAGCCGACGAAGATCGACACGCCGATCACTACTTTCGACGCGGGGTAATGTTCCAGCAACTGGTAGATCGCCATGGATGGCTGTTCCAGTGCGGTCTTTCCGAGCTCCACGGCCCCGTGGTTCATCACCAGATCCAGGGCCGAGTTACCGAAGATCGACAGCCACGCCAGGGTGAAGCCCAGCGGGATCAGCAGCACACCCGCCACCAGTTCACGCACCGTGCGACCACGGGAAATACGCGCGATGAACATGCCAACGAACGGTGCCCAGGAAATCCACCAGGCCCAGTAGAACAGGGTCCACAGGCCCAACCAACGGTCGGACTTCTCACTGTCGCCTTCGTACACGTAAAGGTCGAAGGTCTTCAGCACCACGCCGTTCAAGTAGTCGCCGACGTTCTGCACGAAGCCGTTGAGCAGGTGCAGGGTCGGGCCGAACAGCAGCACGAAAATCAGCAGGCCGCTGAACAGCACGATGTTGAGGTTGGACAGACGACGGATGCCGTTTTCCACGCCCGACACGGCAGCAATGGTCGCCACGGTGCTCATCACGATGATCACGATCAGCAGGTTAGTGTTGCTGTGTTCCATGCCGAACAGGTTTTCCAGCCCCGACGACACTTGCAGCGAACCGATCCCCAGGTTGGTCACCAGACCCAACAGGGTCACGAACATGCCGAAGCCGTCCACCGCATGGCCGGCAGCGCCTTTGACCCAACGCTCGCCCACCAGCGGATACAACGCCGAGCGCAGCGCCAGCGGCTGGTTATGGCGATACGCAAAATATGCCACCGCCAACCCCACCAGCGCATAGATCGCCCAGCCATGCAGGCCCCAGTGCATGAATGTCAGTTGAACCGCCTGACGTGCCGCGAGGTTGCTGGCGGAGACGCCTTCCGGCGGATTGAAGTAGTGGTCGAGCGGCTCCGATGCACCAAAGTACAGCAGCGAGATGCCGATACCCGACGAAAACAGCATCCCCGCCCAGGCGCCGTAGCTGAAGTCCGGGGTGTCGTCCTTGCTGCCCAGTTTCAGTTTGCCGTAGGACGAGAACGCCAGGCCGACGACAAAAATCAGGTAGGCGGCGATCACTACCATGTAGTACCAACCGAAGCTGCGGGACAGCCAGGCTTGCGCCGTACCCAGCATTCTGCCGGCCTCTTGCGGGGCGATGATCAGAATGGCGGTCAACAACAGAATCAACGCGGTAGAGGTGTAAAACACCCAACCGTTGACCGTCACCTTTTCCGGTGGGGTCTTTATTAGCGAGGCAGAACTCATGGCACAGATGCTCCGGGCAGTGCGAGAGAAGAACGCAAGACAAACGTGTTACCCGACTAATCGGTTAGTGGGCAGCCGACCGACGGGTGATATAAAGACAGCCCGAAAAAAGCCCGAAGCCCGTAGGCGCCGCAGCGCGCAGGTTTCGAGCAGTTTCGGAAGTCGATTTTTTTCGCCGCTACACGTGGAAAAAATCTCCAGGCAGCGACGATTTGTCGCAGATCTTATTCTTTGTTGATTGAACGTTCAATCAAAACAAAATAGACTGGCCTACAAGCCGATAGACGTTCTACGTCTGCCGGAAGGCCTAAGGAGATGTGCAAGATGCCCAAGGTCGGTATGCAACCCATCCGTCGTCAGCAATTGATCGAAGCCACATTGCAGGCAGTCGATCAGGTCGGAATGGGGGACGCCAGCATTGCGCTGATCGCCCGTTTGGCCGGTGTCTCGAATGGCATCATCAGTCACTACTTTCAGGACAAGAATGGCCTGATCGCCGCCACGATGCGGTATCTGATGACCGCCCTCAGCGAGAGCGTCACCGCGCGCCGTCAGGCGCTGGCAGATGACAGCCCACGGGCGCATCTGCAGGTGATCATCGAAGGCAACTTCGACGCCAGCCAGGTCAATGGCCCGGCAATGAAAACCTGGCTGGCCTTCTGGGCCACCAGCATGCACCAGCCGTCTTTGCACAGGTTGCAGCGGATCAACGATCACCGTCTGTATTCCAACCTGTGCTGCCAGTTCCGCCGCGTGCTGGCGCTCGATGATGCGCGCAGCGCCGCCCGCGGCCTGGCAGCGTTGATCGACGGTTTGTGGTTGCGCGGCGCGCTGTCGGGAGACGCTTTCGACACCGGGCAGGCGCAACAGATCGCTTACGAATACATGGATATCCAATTGGCCAAGCGGGTGAGTTAGAGCACACATAGACGCTCAACCCTGACTCGCGCCAACCACTTAATGCTCTTGCGAGGACTTTATGGCCCGTTTCGAACTGCAAAAACTCTACATCGATGGCGCGTACTCCGACGCCAGCAGCGACGCCACTTTCGAAGCCATCAACCCGGCTAACGGTGAAGTCCTCGCACAGGTCCAGCGTGCGACCAAGGAAGACGTAGAGCGCGCTGTTGTCAGCGCCGAAAAGGGCCAGAAAATCTGGGCGGCGATGACCGCCATGGAGCGCTCGCGCATCCTGCGTCGCGCCGTGGAAATCCTGCGCGAGCGCAACGACGAACTGGCTGCCCTGGAAACCCTGGACACCGGCAAGTCGTACTCCGAAACCCGCTACGTCGACATCGTCACCGGTGCTGACGTGCTGGAATACTACGCAGGCCTGGTACCGGCCATCGAAGGCGAGCAGATTCCGCTGCGCACCACGTCGTTCGTCTACACCCGGCGCGAGCCGCTGGGCGTGGTTGCCGGCATCGGCGCGTGGAACTACCCGATCCAGATCGCCCTGTGGAAATCCGCCCCGGCCCTGGCGGCCGGTAACGCGATGATCTTCAAGCCAAGCGAAGTCACCTCGCTGACCACCCTGAAACTGGCCGAGATCTACACCGAAGCCGGCCTGCCCGACGGCGTTTTCAACGTCCTGACCGGCAGCGGCCGTGAAGTCGGCACCTGGTTGACCGAGCACCCACGCATCGAGAAGATCTCCTTCACCGGCGGCACCGACACCGGCAAGAAAGTCATGGCCAGCGCTTCGGCCTCGTCCCTCAAAGACGTGACCATGGAACTGGGCGGCAAATCCCCGCTGATCATCTGCGACGACGCCGACCTCGATCGCGCCGCCGACACCGCAATGATGGCCAACTTCTACAGCTCCGGCCAGGTCTGCACCAACGGCACTCGCGTGTTCGTACCAGCCCACCTGAAAGCTGCGTTCGAAGCCAAGATCGTTGAGCGTGTTGCGCGCATCCGCGTCGGCAACCCGGAAGACGAAAACACCAACTTCGGCCCGCTGGTCAGCTTCGCCCACATGGAAAGCGTGTTGGGTTACATCGCCAAAGGTAAGGAAGAAGGCGCTCGCGTTCTGTGCGGCGGCGACCGCATGACCGACGGCGAATTCGCCAAAGGCGCGTTCGTGGCACCGACCGTGTTCACCGACTGCACCGACGACATGACCATCGTTCGCGAAGAAATCTTCGGCCCGGTGATGGCGATCCTCACCTACGAAACCGAAGAAGAAGTGATCCGTCGGGCCAACGACACCGACTTCGGCCTGGCCGCCGGTATCGTCACCAAGGACCTGAACCGCGCCCACCGCGTGATTCATCAACTGGAAGCCGGTATCTGCTGGATCAACGCCTGGGGCGAGTCCGACGCGAAGATGCCGGTGGGCGGCTACAAGCAGTCGGGCGTTGGCCGTGAGAACGGGATCAGCTCGCTGAACAACTTCACCCGCATCAAATCGGTACAGGTTGAGCTGGGCGATTACGTCTCGGTGTTCTAAGGCAGCCTCTGCTTCTCCCGGGACCCCGCTATCGCCAGCAAGCCGGCTCCTACAGGTGGCGTCGTGCACAACAGTCACGGCGCCCCGCACTTCTATAGGAGCCGGCTTGCTGGCGATCGAGTGCGCAGCACTCGCCAAGACCTGACCAACTTCAAAGAGGGTGCATTCAATGTCCCAAGAATTCGATTACATCATCATCGGTGCCGGCTCGGCCGGTAACACTCTGGCGACCCGTCTGACTGAAGACGCAGGCGTCACCGTCCTGCTGCTCGAAGCCGGCGGCCCGGACTACCGTTTCGACTTCCGCACGCAAATGCCGGCCGCACTGGCGTTCCCGCTGCAGGGCCGTCGCTACAACTGGGCCTACGAAACCGATGCCGAGCCACACATGGACGGTCGCCGGATGGAATGCGGTCGCGGCAAGGGCCTGGGTGGTTCTTCGCTGATCAACGGCATGTGCTACATCCGCGGCAACGCCATGGACTACGATGGCTGGGCCAAACTGCCAGGTCTGGAAGACTGGACCTACCTCGATTGCCTGCCGTATTTCCGCAAGGCCGAAACCCGTGACATCGGCCCGAACGACTACCACGGTGGCGACGGCCCGGTCAGCGTGACCACGCCGAAGGCAGGCAACAACCCGCTGTTCCACGCCATGGTTGAAGCCGGTGTGCAGGCCGGTTACCCGCGCACCGAAGACCTCAACGGTTACCAGCAAGAAGGCTTCGGCCCGATGGACCGCACCGTGACGCCGAAAGGTCGTCGTGCCTCCACCGCACGCGGTTACCTGGACGTCGCCAAAAAGCGTTCGACCCTGACCATCGTTACCCACGCCCTGACCGACAAGATCCTGTTCGACGGCAAGCGTGCGGTCGGCGTGCGTTACCTGGTCGGCGACGCTGAGGAGCGCGTTGAAGTCAAAGCGCGCAAGGAAGTACTGCTGTGCTCCGGCGCCATCGCTTCGCCGCAGATCCTGCAACGCTCCGGCGTCGGCCCGGCCGAACTGCTGAACAAGCTCGACATTCCGGTGGTTCACGACCTGCCGGGTGTCGGTGAAAACCTGCAGGATCACCTTGAGCTGTACCTGCAATACGCGTGCACCCAACCGGTCTCGCTGTACCCGTCGCTGCTCTGGTACAACCAGCCGGCCATCGGCGCCGAGTGGCTGTTCAACGGCACCGGCATCGGCGCCAGCAACCAGTTCGAAGCCGGCGGTTTCATCCGTACCCGTGAAGAGTTCGAGTGGCCGAACATCCAGTACCACTTCCTGCCGGTCGCCATTAACTACAACGGCAGCAACGGTGTGAAAGAACACGGTTTCCAGGCGCACATGGGCTCCATGCGTTCGCCAAGCCGCGGGCGCATCCAGGCCAAGTCCAAGGACCCGCGCCAGCACCCGAGCATCCTGTTCAACTACATGGCCACCGAGCAGGACTGGCAGGAATTCCGCGACGGCATTCGCCTGACCCGTGAAATCATGCAGCAACCTGCACTGGACGCTTTCCGTGGCCGCGAAATCAGCCCGGGCATCGACGTGCAATCCGATGAGCAGCTGGACAAGTTCATCCGCGAACACGCCGAAACCGCGTTCCACCCGTCCTGCTCGTGCAAGATGGGCACCGACGACATGGCCGTGGTCGATGGCGAAGGTCGCGTGCACGGCATGCAAGCTCTGCGTGTGGTCGATGCCTCGATCATGCCGATCATCACCACCGGCAACCTCAATGCACCGACGATCATGATGGCGGAGAAAATCGCCGACAAGATCCGTGGCCGCAAACCATTGCCGCGCAGCACCGCCACTTATTATGTGGCGGGTGAAGCGCCGGTGAAGGGCAAGCCTTTGCGTGAAGTGACCCAGATCGCGTAAGGCGTTATACCGCGTCACGGCCAATCGCTGGCAAGCCAGCTCCCACAGGTTTTATGTCGGCCGCAAAATTTGCGTCCAACTTGGTCACTGTGGGAGCTGGCTTGCCAGCGATGAGGCCAGACCATTCAGCACACATCGTGCCGTCAGACTCAGCAATCCACCCCTACCCCATTCCAAACTTGATCCTCCCCCCGCGCAAGCCTAATCTAGCGCCACGCAATCGTTTCACCTCTCCCCTCGCTACACCGCTTCACCGTCACTCCATACCAAGGAGGTTCCCGAATGTTCGATTTCCACCCCCAGCTCAAGCAGCGTTTTGCTGCCTTGCGCACGGGCGCTGAATTCTTTTCCCTGCGTTACGTGCGCGAGTCCGGCCAGTACCTGTCGGTACGCAAGAACGTCGCCGAACCACCGAGCCTGAGCCGTGACGAAGGGGCGATGCTGACGGTGCGGGTCAATGGTGTAGAAGCCTATGCCGCAACTAATGACCTGTCGCCACAAGGCCTGCAAGCGGCGCTGGACCGCGCCGAGCAACAAGCTCGACGACTCAAACCCCACGCCCTGCTGGATCTGCGCGCTCAGGCCGTTTCAAGTGATCGCGCCGATTACTTCTCGCCAAATCTCGATCAGCCGTTCCCGTCCCTGAGCGACTGCTATCAACTGCTCGGTGCCGAGTCCGCCGCCGTACCCAAGGATGAACGCCTGGTCAATTGGCAAGTCAGCCTCGGTATCACCCACGTCGAGCAGATCTACCTCAACAGCGCTGGTGCCGAATTGCGCCAGGCCCAACGTTTTGTCTATCCGGGCATGGACGTTACGGCCTACGACGGCAACGACAGCCAGACCCGCAGCCTTGGCCGCGAGAACTTCGGCCAGCAGGGCGGTGCCGATGTCATCAGCCGTTGCGGCCTGATCGGTGCCGGCGCGCAAGTCGCCGATCAGGCGCTGCAATTGCTGTTGGCACCAAACACTCCGCAGGGCCAGCGCGATCTGCTACTGATGCCCGACCAGATGATGTTACAGATCCACGAATCCATCGGTCATCCGCTGGAACTGGACCGCATCCTTGGCGATGAACGCAATTACGCCGGCACCAGTTTCGTCAAAGCCGAAGATTTCGGCAGCCTGCAATACGGCTCGAAATTGCTCAACGTGACCTTCGACCCGGACATCCCCGAACAGCTCGCCAGCTACGGCCATGACGACGAAGGCAGCGCCGCCAGCAAACAATTCCTGATCCGCGAAGGCCGGTTGCTGCGCCCGCTGGGTGGCGCGCTGTCGCAGTTCCGCGCGGGTATGGATGGCGTCGCCAACAGCCGCGCCTGCGGCTGGAACCGTCCGCCGATCGACCGCATGGCCAACCTCAATATCGAGCCAGGCGATCAGCCGCTGGAACAACTGATCGGCAACATCGAGCATGGCATCCTGATGAGCACCAACCGCTCGTGGTCCATCGACGATGCGCGCAACAAATTCCAGTTCGGTTGTGAATGGGGCCAGTTGATCGAAAATGGCGAGCTCAAAGGCGTGGTGAAAAATCCGAATTACCGGGCGATTTCCGCGCAGTTCTGGAAGAGCCTTAGCGCTGTTGGCGATGCGAGCACCTTCAAGGTGCTCGGCACACCGAACTGCGGCAAGGGCGAACCGAATCAGGTGATTCGCGTCGGCCATGCCTCGCCGGCCTGCGTGTTTAGCAACGTTGATGTGTTTGGGGGAGATGCCTGATGAGTCCATCGAAAGCTCAGGCCGAGTCGTTCAAGGCATTGGTCACTGGTTTGCGCGAAGCGCTGAACGAACCAGAGCAGTTCACCCTCAGCTACGCCGCCGAGTCATCGGCCTTCGTGCGCTTCAATCACGCCAAGGTGCGTCAGGCCGGACAGGTGCAGCAAGCGAGCATCGGTCTGAAGCTGATCAACGATGGTCGCCACGCCGACCTGCACATCACCCTGTCGGGCGACGCTGAAGTTGACCTTCAGCGCTTGATGGAAGGTGTGCAACAGCTGCGCGAAACGCTGCCGCTGCTGCCGCAGGACCCGTACCTGCTGCTCAACCATAACGGCTGGCAGAGCGAGAATGTGCAGGAGCATCCGCTGCCGGATACCGAACAGGTGGTCGCCGAGATTGCCAAGGCCGCCGAAGGACTGGACCTGGTCGGCTTTTACGCGGCCGGCCCCATCAGCCGCGGCTTCGCCAGCTCCTCAGGCGCATTCGGCTGGCATCAGGCCAACAGCTTCAATTTCGATTTCAGCCTGTTCCACGCAAACGGTCAGGCGGTGAAAGCCTGCTATGCCGGGCACGACTGGAGCAGCGAAGGATTTGCCAGGCGCTTCCAGCAGGCCCGAGAACAACTGGAGTATTTGGGTCGCCCATTGCGCACGCTGGCACCGGGTCAGTACCGCGCTTACCTTGCGCCGGCCGCGCTGGAAGAAATCATGGGCATGCTGTGCTGGGGCGGTTTTTCGGCGCAGTCGATTGCCAGTAAAAGCAGCCCGCTGCAAAAGCTCTACGGCGGCGACCAGTCGTTCAGCCCGCTGGTTTCGCTGGATGAAAAAGTCAGCGGTTCATTGAGCCCGGCGTTCTCCGAGGAAGGCTATCCACGCAGCGACCTTGAGTTGATTGTCCAGGGCAAGGCCGGCGCGCAACTGGTGGGCTCACGCAGCGCCGCTGAATATGGCCTGAGCGCCAACGGTGCCAGCGGCGGTGAATCGCCGAGCGCGTTGAACATGCAGGCCGGGGCATTGCCAGAGGCAGACATCCTCCAACAACTGGGGACCGGTTTGTACATCAGCAACCTGTGGTACCTGAACTACTCGGATCAACCGGCGGCACGCCTGACCGGCATGACTCGGTTTGCCACGTTCTGGGTCGAGAACGGCGAGATTCAGGCGCCGGTGAGCACCATGCGGTTTGATGACAGTGCCTTCAGCCTGCTGGGTTCGCAGCTGGAAGCGCTGACCGAGGAGCGCGAGTTGCTGCTGTCGGCGAGTACTTACAGTCAGCGGGCAACGGCATCGGCGCTCCTGCCGGGGGCCCTTGTCAGCCGATTGACCTTGACCCTGTAACACCGCAATACCCTGTAGGAGCTGGCTTGCCAGTGATCGCGGTCTTTCTGCCAACAACTATGTTGAATTTGACCGCCTCATCGCCGGCAAGCCAGCTCCTACAGTATCGGTGAAACGCTGATCTTCCCTGACAAGAGGTCCCATGCCCAACCGCCCGCCTCTCGACGCCGTTACCGCCCGCTGGATTCCCTGGGTGGTTGCCATTGCCTTCTTCATGCAGTCCCTCGACGGCACCATCCTCAACACCGCCCTGCCGGCCATGGCCCGGGACCTTGCCGAAGACCCGTTGCGCATGCAGGGCGTGATCATCGCCTACATGCTCACCGTCGCTTTGCTGATTCCCGCCTCTGGCTGGATTGCCGACCGCTTCGGCACCAAGAAAATCTTCTTCAGTGCGATCCTGCTGTTCAGTCTCGGCTCGCTGCTCTGCGCGCTATCGACCAGCCTGTCCCAGTTGATCGGTGCCCGCGTCATTCAGGGACTGGGCGGCGCATTGATGTTGCCGGTCGGGCGACTGGTGGTGCTGCGCGCCTACCCGCGCTCGGAACTGGTGCGGATCATGGGTTTCATCACCATTCCCGGCCTGCTCGGCCCGTTGATCGGCCCGACCATGGGCGGCTGGATGGTGCAGTACCTGACCTGGCACTGGATCTTCCTGATCAACCTGCCGGTGGGGTTGGTCGGCTGCTACGCCGTGTGGAGATTCATCCCGGACCTGCGCGGTTCCGAGCGCACCCGTTTCGATAGTCTGGGCTTCGTGCTGTTTGGCGCGGCGATGATTCTGATCACCATCGCCATGGAAGGCCTGGGCGAACTGCACCTGCCGCACTTGCGAGTGATGTTGCTGCTGTTCGGCGGCATGGCGTGCCTCGCCGCGTACTGGCTGCGCGCCGGGCATATCGAAAACCCATTGTTTGCGCCTTCGCTGTTCAAGACCCGGACCTTTGCCGTGGGCATTCTCGGCAACCTGTTCGCCCGCCTCGGCAGCGGTGCCCTGCCCTTTCTGGTGCCGTTGCTGCTGCAAGTGGCGCTGGGCTATTCACCGTCCCAGGCCGGGATGAGCATGTTGCCGCTGGCCGCTGCGGCGATGGTCGCCAAGTGGGTGGCGCGACCGCTGATCGAACGCCTGGGCTACCGCATCGTGCTCACCGGCAACACCCTGGCGCTGGGGATCATGCTGGCGAGCATGGGACTTGTCAGCGAGCAGACGCCATATTGGCTGCTGTTGTGTCTGCTGGCAGTGCTCGGGGCGATCAACTCCTTGCAGTTCACTGCGATGAACACCGTGACCCTGATCGACCTCGACGACGCCAGCGCCAGCAGCGGCAACAGCCTGCTGTCGGTGGTCGCGCAGTTGTCCCTGAGCCTGGGCGTTGCCTGCGCCGGTGCGCTGCTTGGCGGGTTCACGGCGGAGATTGGAAACGACGGCGTAGAGACGGTTTTGGGTGCATTCCAGCTGACCTTCGTGACCGTCGGAATCATGGCCATGCTGGCCGCGACCATCTTCTCGCAACTCTCAAAGGAAGACGGACGGCGCGTCAAGCGTCCGGAAGAGCACATCGAACCTTAGGGCGAATGGCCACCGGACTGGTACACTGCGCGACATTTTGTTTTGCAGGCCAGTCCCGTGACCACCATCGCCACCGAATTTAATACTTTGCCGCTGTCCGCCGCCATGCTGGCTAACCTCGACTCCCTCGGTTATGCCCAGATGACGCCGATCCAGGCGCAAAGCTTGCCGGTGATCCTCAAGGGGATGGACCTGATCGCCCAGGCCAAGACCGGCAGCGGCAAGACCGCTGCCTTCGGTATCGGCCTGCTGAACCCGATCAACCCGCGCTACTTCGGTTGCCAGGCACTGATCCTGTGCCCGACCCGCGAACTGGCTGATCAGGTCGCCAAGGAAATCCGTCGTCTGGCCCGCGCCGAAGACAACATCAAGGTCCTGACCCTGTGCGGCGGTGTTTCCCTCGGCCCGCAGATCGCTTCGCTGGAGCACGGCGCACACATCATCGTCGGCACCCCGGGTCGTATCCAGCAGCACCTGCGCAAGGGTTCGCTGGTCCTTCATGGCCTGAACACGCTGATCCTCGACGAAGCCGACCGCATGCTCGACATGGGTTTCTACGACTCCATCGAAGAAATCATCATGCAGGCCCCGGAGCGTCGCCAGACCCTGCTGTTCTCTGCCACCTACCCGGTAGGCATCAAGCAGCTTGCGTCAAAGTTCATGCGCAACCCGCAGCAGGTGAAGGCCGAAGCGTTCCACGACGACACGCAGATCGAGCAGCGCTTCTACGAAATCTCCCCGGACGACCGCATGAGCGCCGTGACCAAGGTCCTGGGTCACTTCCGTCCGGCGTCCTGCGTCGCCTTCTGCTACACCAAGCAGCAAGTGCAGGAAACCGTTGATCACCTGTCCTCCAAAGGCATTTCCGCCGTCGGCCTGCACGGCGATCTGGAACAGCGCGACCGCGATCAGGTGCTGGCAATGTTCGCCAACCGCAGTACTTCGGTATTGGTTGCCACCGACGTTGCTGCCCGTGGTCTGGACATCGATTCCCTGGACATGGTGATCAACGTCGAGTTGGCCCGTGATTCGGAAATCCACATCCACCGCGTCGGCCGTACCGGTCGTGCCGGTGAAAAAGGTCTCGCGATCAGCCTGGTCGCACCGTCCGAAGCACAGCGCGCACAAGCCATCGAACTGTTGCAAAAAACCCCATTGACCTGGGATCAGGTAGACAACCTTACCTCCCAGGGCGGTGGTCCGCTGCTGCCGCAGATGAGCACCCTGTGCATCGGCGCTGGCCGCAAGGACAAGGTTCGTCCGGGCGACATTCTGGGCGCCTTGACCGGTGACGCCGGCATTCCGGGCGCTCAGGTCGGCAAGATCGCGATCTTCGACTTCCAGGCTTACGTGGCCGTGGATCGCAGCGTCGCCAAGCAGGCCCTGCAGCGTTTGAACGACGGCAAGATCAAGGGCCGTTCGTTGCGCGTTCGCATCCTCTGATTCACTGTAGGAGCCGGCTTGCTGGCGATGAACGATGACGCGGTCGACCCGATGGACCGCAGCGTTTGCATCGCCGCAAGCCGGCTCCTACTGGTTTTGCGTTGGATTAAAAATTTGTGAGGACACCGTTTTGCGCTCTACCGAAGTCGTGATCATTGGCGCTGGCGCCGCAGGATTGATGTGTGCGCTGACAGCCGCTGGGCGCGGGCGCAAGGTGCTGTTGCTCGACCACGCCAACAAGGCTGGCAAGAAAATCCTGATGTCGGGTGGTGGCCGCTGTAATTTCACCAACATGTACACCGAACCGAACAATTTTCTCTCGCAGAACGCGCACTTCTGCAAATCCGCTCTGGCCCGTTACACCCAGTGGGATTTCATCGGCATGGTCGCTAAGCACGGCGTGCCTTACCACGAGAAAAAACTCGGCCAGTTGTTCTGCGATAACAAGTCCAGCGACATCCTCGAAATGCTTCTGAACGAGTGCGATCAGGTCGGCGTCAGCCTGCACCTGGACACCTCGATCCAGACCATCGAGAAGCTGGAAAAAGGCTATTTGCTGGATACGACGCTTGGTCAAGTGACGTGCGAATCCCTGGTGATCGCCACTGGCGGTCTGTCTATCCCGACCCTGGGCGCAACCGGTTTCGGTTATCAAGTGGCCAGGCAATTTGGTCACGAGCTGCTGCCGACCCGTGCCGGTCTGGTGCCGTTCACCATCACCGATCAGCTCAAGGAATTGTGCACCGAGCTGTCTGGCACGTCGGTGGATTGCCTGGTGAGCTGTAACGACCAGAGCTTCCGCGAAAATATCCTGTTCACTCACCGAGGCCTCAGCGGCCCGGCGATTCTGCAGATTTCTTCGTTCTGGGAATCCGGCGATACGGTCGAGATCAACCTGATGCCGGACCACGACGTGCCGAGCTGGTTACAACAGCAGCAGGCCGAACGCCCCAACAGCGAGCTGAAAACCCTGCTCGGTGAAATCTTCACCAAGAAGATGGCCAACCTGTTGGCGGACAACTGGTTCGTTTCCAAACCGATGAAGCAATACACCCACGCGGAAATGGCCGCCATCGCGGAAAAACTGGCAAGCTGGAAAGTCGTGCCGGCGGGCACTGAAGGCTACCGCACAGCCGAGGTGACTCTGGGTGGCGTAAACACCAATGAAGTCTCCTCCAAGACCATGGAATCGCTGAAAAGCCCTGGTTTGTACTTCATCGGCGAAGTGCTCGATGTGACCGGGCATTTGGGCGGGTTCAATTTCCAGTGGGCCTGGGCCTCGGGTTACGCGGCGGCGCAATACGCCTGACACCCAAAGCCCTGTAGGAGCTGGCTTGCCAGCGATGCGGACAACACGGTCTGCCAGACAGACCGCTTGATCATTCATCGCCAACAAGCCGGCTCCTACAAATGCCGTGTGTCACAGGGAAGGAACAAATTTTGCTGTCAGATGTGATCGGCGCCATTGCGTCGGCGTCATTAGTGGCTCAATTTAGCGTCATTGCCTCGGAAGGCCTTCGCACTTCATGTCATCGACTTCGCTCCGTCAGTCTCTGCGGCGCCTGTGGGCGCTGGATAAATTCAGCTACAGCGTGCGGGTGTTCATCGCCCTGACCGGCACCATGGCGCTGTGCTGGTATCAGGATGAAATGGGGCTATTGATCCCGTTGTTCCTGGGGATTATCGCCAGCGCCCTCGCCGAGACCGACGACAGTTGGCAGGGCCGCCTCAACGCGTTGGCGGTAACCCTGGTGTGTTTCGCCGTTGCCGCCCTGTCCGTCGAACTTCTGTTCCCCTATCCCTACCTCTTCATCATCGCTTT
Organism: Pseudomonas sp. P8_241; assembly: GCF_034008315.1. Taxonomy (NCBI): domain Bacteria; kingdom Pseudomonadati; phylum Pseudomonadota; class Gammaproteobacteria; order Pseudomonadales; family Pseudomonadaceae; genus Pseudomonas; species Pseudomonas sp. P8_241. The sequence continues at coordinate 6,150,958 of NZ_CP125377.1, forward strand.
CGCCCTCGCCGCGTTCTGCCTGACCATGCTCGGTGCCTTGGGCGAACGCTATGGCGCGATTGCCTCGGCGACGCTGATTCTGTCGGTCTACACCATGATCGGCGTGGACCAGCGTGGCGGTGCGGTCACCGATTTCTGGCACGAGCCGGTGCTATTGGTGGCCGGCGCCGCGTGGTATGGCCTGCTGTCGGTGCTGTGGCAGGCGCTGTTTTCCAATCAACCGGTACAGCAGAGCCTGGCGCGATTGTTTCGGGAGCTGGGTTTTTACCTGAAGCTGAAATCGTCGTTGTTCGAGCCGATCCGGCAGATGGACGTGCAAGCACGACGTCTGGAACTGGCCCAGCAGAATGGCCGTGTTGTCGCCGCACTGAACGCCGCCAAGGAAATCATTCTGCACCGGGTCGGCAATGGTCGGCCGGGCTCGAAAGTCAGCCGCTACCTCAAACTCTATTTCCTCGCCCAGGACATCCACGAGCGGGCCAGTTCCTCGCACTATCCTTACAACGCCTTGGCCGAAGCGTTTTTTCACAGCGACGTGCTGTTCCGCTGTCAGCGCCTGCTGCGCCAGCAGGGCAAGGCTTGCCGGGCCCTGGCTGAGTCGATCCAGATGCGCCAGCCGTTCATCTACGACGCCAGCTTCGCCGAAGCGTTGAGCGATCTGGATGCCTCCCTCGAACACCTGCGCATCCAGAGCAACCCGGCCTGGCGTGGTTTGCTACGCTCGTTGCGGGCACTGACAGCGAACCTTGGCACCCTCGACCGTTTGCTCAGCGACGCCAGCAACCCCGATGCCCTGGCCGATGCCACCGACAGCAGCCTGCTCGACCGCTCACCCCGCAACCTCAAGGATGTATGGCTGCGTTTGCGCACGCAGCTGACGCCGACTTCGCTGCTGTTCCGTCATGCCCTGCGATTGCCCCTGGCCTTGAGCATCGGCTACGCCATGGTGCACTTGATCCACCCGTCCCAGGGTTACTGGATCATTCTCACCACGCTTTTTGTCTGCCAGCCGAACTACGGCGCGACCCGGCGCAAACTGGGTCAGCGAATCATCGGCACCGCCATCGGCCTGACTCTGGCCTGGGCGCTATTCGACCTGTTTCCCAACCCGCTGATCCAGTCGTGCTTTGCTATCGCCGCCGGGATCGTCTTCTTTACCAACCGCACCACCCGTTACACCTTGGCGACAGCGGCGATTACGTTGATGGTGCTGTTCTGCTTCAATCAGGTTGGCGATGGTTACGGTCTGTTCCTGCCGCGGCTGTTCGACACCTTGCTCGGCAGTCTGATCGCCGGGCTGGCGGTGTTCCTGTTCCTGCCGGACTGGCAGGGTCGACGCCTGAACAAAGTGCTGGCCAACACCCTGACCTGCAACAGCATTTACCTGCGCCAGATCATGCAGCAATACGCCGCCGGCAAAAGTGACGACCTGGCCTATCGCCTGGCGCGCCGCAACGCGCACAACGCCGATGCGGCGCTGTCGACCACCTTGGCCAATATGCTGATGGAGCCAGGGCATTTCCGTAAGGAGGCGGACGTGGGCTTTCGTTTCCTGGTGCTGTCGCACACGCTGCTCAGTTACCTGTCAGGCCTGGGCGCTCACCGCGAAACCCCGCTGCCGGCGGACGTGCGCGAGCACTTGATCGAAGGCGCCGGCGTGAAGCTGGCCGCCAGTATCGACGAGATCGCGCAGGGCCTGGCGAGCAAATCCGCGATTGCGATTCAGAGCGATGAAGAGGAAGCGCTGGCCAACGAGCTGGAACAAATGCCCGATGAAATCGATGAAGGCCAGCGATTGGTGCAGACTCAACTGGCGTTGATCTGCCGGCAGCTTGGGCCGCTGCGGACATTGGCGGCGCACCTGATCAAGGACACCAGTGAGGATTGAGATTTTCGCTGTCCGGACCGACGCAATCGCTGCCAAGCCAGCTCCCACAGGGTTATCTGGTGGTCACACGTTTTGCGTTCACCTTCGCCCACTGTGGGAGCGGGCCTGCCCGCGATGAGGCCGGCAATTCTGGATCCGCCTACTCACATCCCATGCTGCCTCATCAATTTGGCATAACTTCCATCCGCCTTCATTGCCGCTATCTCCCGGTCAAAACCGGCGACGATCTGCTGGTGCCTGGGGTTCTTCAGGCTGACCAGGATGTGCAGGCTGTTCTCGCTCAACGGCTTGGGGAGGAACTCCACGGCATTGCGTACTTTGGGTGATTCGCGCGCCAGGTAATAACGCGCGACGTACTCGTCTTCAAGGGTCAGCTTGACCCGGTCGGCAGCCAGCATGCGCACTGCCATGGCAAAGCTGTGCACCGGAACTTTCTGCATCGATTCGTCTTCATCGAACGCCGGCGAATAAGCATAACCGCGCACGACAGCGATCAGGTAAGTGTGCATCTGCTGCAAATCGTTGTATTCAATCGGCGCGTCTTTGCGTTTGATAAAGCGCACGCGGTTGAGCAAGTACTCGCCGGAAAACTGGCCAATCTTCCTGCGCTCATCGTTGTACCAGGCGTTGACCAGCACATCGTAGCGCCCGTCACCCAATCCCATCAGCGCCCTTGCCCAAGGCACCTGTTCAAACTCACTGGCATAACCGGCCCTGGCCAATGCCGTGCTGACGATATCCGTGGCCAGGCCACCATTGACGAGCGTGGCATCGGTAAAGGGCGGCCAGGCATCAGCGATCAGGCGCAACCTTTCTGCTGCCGCACTTTGAACCAGCAACAATCCAATCAAGGCAACGGCTCGATGCAATCGCGGCATGCCAGAAAATCCTTAGTGGGCGGTTTACCCGTCTTGTTTTCAGCCAAAACCCCAAGGCCCGTTCCGGCATGCCCCGGGTACTCATCTTTAGCTCATCGAACCACTGCAAAGCCCTTCATTGCAGATTACACAAAGAAGTCTGCGCTGCGACAATTGAATGATGGCATTTTGGCCTTTATCACAGATTCCTCCGCCATAAAGACTTCTGCCGCCAGTGCGCTTAGTATCGGAACGACGTTTTCAGGGAGTAAAAAAATGACAGTCGATTGGATCTGCAAACATCACAGCGATCTGGGAAAGGAACAGCTGTATGCCATTTTGCAGCTGCGCGCCGAGGTGTTCGTCGTCGAGCAGCAGTGCGCTTATCAGGACGTGGATGGCCAGGACCTGGAAGGTGACACGTGCCACCTGATGGCTTGGGACGGCAATCAACTGGTGGCCTATCTGCGCTTGCTTGACCCTGAGCTGCAAGGCGGGGACGTCGTGATCGGCCGGGTGATCATCGCCCCGCACGCACGCGGCGCCGGGCTTGGACATACGTTGATGGACCAGGCGTTGAAGCAGATTGAAGAACGCTGGCCGCAGACACCAATCTACCTTTCGGCCCAGACGCATTTGCAGGGGTATTACGGGCGGTACGGATTTGTTGTGGCCGGTGAGGAGTTTGACGAGGACGGTATTCCACATATTGGAATGCGTCGTTCCTGACGGCCCCATCGCTGGCAAGCCAGCTCTCACAGGGTACCGATTGGATTGAAAAATTTTGATCCAACCGCGATTACTGTAGGAGCGAGCTTGCTCGCGAAGGCGTCAGCACAGGCAACGCAAATCTCAGGGATACTCCAACACCGCCTTGATCTCCCGCAGATGACGTTCGATCCAGCCTGAGTCAATCGCCCCCCAATCGCGGATCAGATAACACCCCGCATGGTTGCGAGCGCCCTCTTCCTGCTTGAATTCGCAAACGATATCCAGATCCGCCAACGCCACGATGGTGTCCTGAGCCGTGCGCCGGGGCATGCCGGTCGCTTCGATCAGTGCCGGTACGCTACTGGCCAGTCCACTGTCGATCAGGTACGCCACGTACAATCGGCGATAAAAGCTGCTTTTGGTTTTGCTTACGTCCGTCACGTTCAGTCCTTTCAATGTCAAAGATCGCCGCCTGCGGTAGCTCCTACAGGTCCCGCCACGTCAGGTACACCCGCACATCAAATTCGACCTGGTGATACCCCGGCAACATGTGTTCACACAACTTGTAGAACGCCTTGTTGTGGTCCGACTCCTTGAAGTGCGCCAGTTCATGCACCACGATCATTTTCAGGAACTCGGACGGCGCGTCCTTGAACAGCGACGCGATGCGGATTTCCTTCTTGGCCTTGAGCTTGCCGCCCTGCACACGGGAAATCGTGGTGTGCAGGCCCAACGCGCGGTGAGTCAGATCCAGGCGGTTGTCGAACAACACTTTGTCGATGGACGGAGCATTGCGCAGGTACTCCTGTTTGAGATCCAGCGCATACGTGTACAGCGCCTTGTCGCTCTGCACCGCGTGTTTTTCCGGGTAACGCTGGCTCAGGTAATCGCCCAGCCGGGCGTCGGCGATCAGCTGTCGCACCTGATCCTGCAAGTTGGCGGGATAGGCCTGGAGGTATTTCAACACGGTCATCGGGGCGGCATTAGAGTCACTGAAAGGTCGCCAGTGTAGCGAATTCAGCGGCTCAGCGCGCTCCAGTCGAATGGCTGCACAAATTCGCCAGAGTCTTCGGCTGTCATGGGCCGCGCAACCAGAAACCCTTGCACATACTCGCAGCCATTGGCTCGCAGCCAGTCATATTGCGCGACCGTTTCCACGCCTTCGGCAATCACCAGCATGCCGAACTGTTTGCACAGATCGATCACACTGCGCACCAATGCCGCATCGCGTACGGATTCCGGCAGCCGGGCGATCAAGTGGCGGTCCAGCTTGAGCGTGTCCAGTTCAAGGTCGCGCAGATGCGACAGCGAGCAGGACCCGCAACCGAAATCATCCAACGCCACCCGCACCCCGAGATCGCGCAGCAGGCGCAGTTGTTTGCGGGTTTCTTCGGGGTTATGCATCAAGGCTTCTTCCGTGACTTCGACTTCCAGATGACGCGGTTGCAAGCCATGACGCTCAAGCACCTGACGCAGTTCGGTGGCCAGATTGGGCATGCCGAATTGCGTGCTGCTCAAACTGATGCCCAGGACCAGGTCCTCGGTAAACAACGTTTCCCAGGCTTTGCGTTGTCCGGCGCTGCGATGGTAGATCCAGCTGCCCAGACGACTGATCAGCCGCGCTTCTTCCAGCAAGGGTAAAAACAGCCCCGGCGGCACATCACCAACACTCGGATGCTGCCAGCGCAGCAAGGCCTCGAATCCGCGAATCCGCCCGTCGGCGATCGCCACCTGAGGCTGATACACCAGATTGAAATCCCGATTGTCGATGGCGCTGCGCACGCTGTCTTCGAGCATCAGGCGCGAGCGTGCCCGTCCGTTCATCTCATGATCGTAGAATCGATATTGCTGACGCCCGGCACGCTTGGCTTCATACATGGCGATGTCAGCGGCCCGCAGCAGCCCATCAAGGTTGGCACCGCAATCGGGAAATGTGGCAATCCCGATGCTGGCCCCCAGGGCGATATCGAGCCCGTCAATTTGCTGACAGATCGATACTCGTTCGATGAGCTTCTCTGCAATCTTGGCCGCTTGCTCGGGAAACTCCAGATCCAGAAACGCCGTAAACTCGTCTCCGCCCATGCGGGCCAGAATGTCAAAGGGCCGTAGGCAGGATTTCAACTGTTCGGACACCCAACGCAACACACGATCGCCGGCGTCGTGCCCCAGGGAATCGTTGACACGCTTGAAACCGTCGAGATCCAGATACAGCAAGACCCAAGCGCTATCGGAACGCTCGCCCCGCAGCAACAGGTTTTCCACGGTCTGGTAAAAGCCCCGGCGATTGAGCAAACCGGTGAGTGGGTCAGTGACGGCCTGGAACTCCAGTTGCTGATGCAGATGGCGCACCACCGACATGTCCAGCACGGTCACCACCATCGACGGCTGCTCCGAGGGCAGTGGCGCGCAGGACAACGCGACCGGCAACTGCTGTCCGGGCGCCGTACGTAATACGGCATCGTGCAGACGCAGGGTTTCGCCCCGTTTGTAACAGGCGAAAAAATCGGATTCGGCCCAGACTGAAAAATGTGGTTTTTGCAGGTAATCGAGAAATTCTTCGCCTTGCAGTTCCTGCACCGTCGCGTTGAGCAGCCGCGAAATCGCCGGGTTGGCGAAGCGAATGACACCGTCCTCGCCCACTACCAGGATCCCTTCGGCGGCGTTGTCCAGCACCGACGCATTAAAAGCCCGAGCGCGCTCCAGGGCCTGACTAAGGCGCTGTAATTGTCGGCGATTGCGCTGATGCTCAAGCAGCGCCTGAACCTTGGGCTTGAGGATCTGTGGGTCGAAGGGCTTGAACAGATAATCCACGGCGCCGCTGGCGTAGCCCTTGATCACCGCGTCCTGGGACTGCTCATTGGCCGTCAGGAAGATAATCGGCGTGAGGCGAGTCCGCTGGCTTCCGCGCATGAGACGGGCCACTTCAAGTCCGTCCATGCCTGGCATCTGCACATCCAGCAGCACCAGGTCGACATCGTATTCAAGTAACAGGCCCAGCGCCTCGAAACCCGACGCAGCGGTAATGACCTGCCAATCCTGACGCTGCAGCAAGGCGCGCATGCTGATCAGATTTTCAGGGTAGTCATCGACTATCAATAATGTTGAGCGGCTTTCATCCGGCGTGGGTTGCGCGCATTCCATGCTGCTTCTCTTTCTGCGGGGGAGTCAGGCCGGTGTCTCGTGAAAACCGGACATTTACTAAGCCATTACTCTAGACCTGGATCCAATAAAGCAGTAGGTGTCAGTGCGCCATCATCTAACCAAAGGGTTAATTCGCCGACTAACGGTCACACCTGCAGGCCGCTAAAACCGGGACAGATGGCAATACGACAGGATGTTGGCGTCAACCATCTGCCAGACGGGCGTTAACAAACCACCCCTCCACGATTATAAAGACCGCCCCAAAAGGCGCGGGCTAGAGCTTCTGGCACGTGCGTGCAGCATGAATCAAATGGAAGAACCGACATGATCGACCTCGCAACCTGGAACCTCAGCGTTCCTGTTGGCAGCCCGCCGTACACCGTACAAACCTCCAGACTGGTGGACGGCTTCAAGGATCAATACTTCCATTCCGACACCGGCACCCTGTTTTTCTGGACCCCGGTGACCGGTTCTCGCACCGAAAATGCGATCTATCCGCGTACCGAACTACGCGAAACCTACAGCAATGGCACCTTGCGCAATTGGTATTACCCCGACGCCGACAACACCTTGCGCGCCACCCTGGCGGTCAACCAGGTGCCGAGTTCAGGGAAAATCGTCATTGGTCAAATCCATGCGTACGAAAGCCAAAAACCCATGGTGAAAGTGGAGTATCAGTACAAGACCAAAACCCAGACCGGCAACATCGTCGCGAAGGTACGCATGCACCCTACCGATGACACAGGCCGGGTGATCACCATTGCCACCGGGGTCAAACTCGACCGCGAATTCTCCTACCTCATTCACCTGAGCCCCGGCGGCGCGTTGGGCATCAGTGCGGCAGGCTACCAGTGGGACACCAACATAAGCGCGACCTGGCGCGACAAACCGCTGTATTTCAAAGCCGGGGTGTATGTACAGGACAACACCGGCTACACCAGCGAGGGCGGGAAGGTGACGTTCAGCAAGCTGGATATTGATCACGACAAGTAGAAAATCGCAGGCTTCGGCAGCTCCTACAGGTATTCAAACCGCAGGCTGCGATCATTGGATTTCAATAAAAAAAACCCGCCTCTCGGCGGGTTTGTATGCGACTCAAACACTAAGGCTTAGTTGACCTTGGCGTTCAGCTCACCTTTCAGGTAACGCTGATACATGCCTTCCAGCGAGATCGCCTTGATCTTCGAAGCGTTGCCGGCAGTGCCGAAGGCTTCGTAGCGCGCGATGCACACGTCACGCATGGCGGTAACGGTGGCGCCGAAGAATTTACGTGGGTCGAACTCGCTCGGGTTGGTGGCCATCAGGCGACGCATGGCGCCGGTGGACGCCAGGCGCAGGTCGGTGTCGATGTTGACCTTGCGCACGCCGTGCTTGATGCCTTCAACGATTTCTTCAACCGGTACGCCGTAGGTTTCTTTGATGTCGCCGCCGTACTGGTTGATGATCGCCAGCCACTCTTGCGGAACCGAAGACGAACCGTGCATCACCAGGTGAGTGTTCGGAATGCGCTTGTGGATTTCCTTGATGCGGTCGATGGCCAGCACGTCGCCGGTAGGCGGCTTGGTGAACTTGTAGGCGCCGTGGCTGGTGCCGATGGCGATGGCCAGGGCATCGACCTGAGTGCGTTTTACGAAGTCAGCGGCTTCTTCCGGGTCGGTCAGCATCTGACTGTGATCCAGAACGCCTTCGGCGCCGATGCCGTCTTCTTCACCGGCCATGCCGGTTTCCAGCGAACCCAGGCAACCCAGCTCGCCTTCTACCGAAACGCCGCAGGCGTGAGCCAAGGCTACAGTTTGTTGGGTCACACGGACGTTGTAGTCGTAGTCGGTCGGGGTCTTGCCGTCTTCACCCAGGGAACCGTCCATCATGACCGAGCTGAAGCCCAGTTGAATGGAGCGCTGGCAGACGTCAGGGCTGGTGCCGTGGTCCTGGTGCATGCACACCGGGATGTGCGGGAATTCTTCGATGGCGGCCAGGATCAAGTGACGCAGGAACGGTGCACCGGCGTATTTGCGAGCACCGGCCGAAGCCTGGACGATCACCGGGGAGTCAGTCTTGTCAGCGGCTTCCATGATGGCGCGCATCTGCTCAAGGTTGTTGACGTTGAAGGCTGGAACGCCGTAGCCGAACTCGGCTGCGTGGTCCAGCATCTGGCGCATGCTGATAAGTGCCATTTTGTGTATCTCTCCCGGTTGAGGGTCGTTAATCGTGCCAGCCTGCCGGAGCGGCGGCGGCTATTCAAGTTATTGCAGATCGGGGGTTGAGCCCGTACCTGCGAATTCAGTGCTGCATCTGGTCACTGCCCTCTGTAGGAGCGAGCCTGCTCGCGATGGTGGCCCAGACAACGCGGGCATTCAGGCACCCCGCGTTATCGTTAACGACCATCGCGAGCAGGCTCGCTCCTACAGGTACGGCATAGTCTGTTTATTGCGCCTTGCAGCCGCGGCCAATCAAATCATTGGTGGCAACCCAGTAAACCAGGCCTTCCTCACCTTTCATGTGAAACGCCAGCATGTCGTTGCTGTACAGCGAGCCCGACGCACCCGGTTCCTCTTTCAAGCGATAAACCTGATCGGCACCGCCCAGGCGCACGTCGACTTCTTTGCGGCTGTCATCGGTGAAGCGCCACAGCACTTTGGCCTGGCTGTCGCAGGTCCAGGCCGTCCAGTTATCCACGGGGGCGGACGACTGGAACGGATTCAGATAGGCGCACCCTGCCAGCAATGCCAGTGCCGTAACGGCGATAAAACCTTTCATCCATGTCCCTCGACCGATGGCACACGCCGCCGGCCCTGAGTAAAGAGTCAGACCCGTCAAGGGCAGCCATGTTCCTTGGCGGGGGTCTGTGTCTCGTATTTGTCCAGGCCATCAGGTCCGGAACGCTTGTTGAGCACCGGGTTGGTTTCCGCTTGCCAGTCGGCCTGGTAGCAGCTTTTTTCCGGCGCGGATGGCGCAGGTTCCGCTGTGGCTTTCGGGTTACTCCCGCAAGCCACCAGTGAACCTGCGACAATCAACAGCGCTAGCGTCTTGACCATTTCAACACTCCCTTGCCTGGTCAAACGGGCGACCCTCAGGCCTTGGCCCGGCTTTCCAGGACTTCAACGGCTGGCAACACTTTGCCTTCAACGAATTCGAGGAACGCACCGCCGCCGGTAGAAATGTAGGAGATTTGCGCGGCAACGCCATATTTGTCGATGGCGGCCAGTGTGTCGCCGCCGCCAGCGATGGAGAACGCTGCGCTGTCGGCGATCGCCTGGGCCAAAACTTTGGTGCCGTTACCGAATTGATCGAACTCGAACACGCCGACCGGACCATTCCACAGAATGGTTTGCGACGACTTCAGCAACTCGGCGAAATTCGCCGCGGTCTGCGGGCCGATGTCCAGGATCATGTCGTCAGCCGCGACGTCAGCGATCAGCTTCACGGTGGCCGTCGCGCTTTCAGCGAATTCCTTGGCAACCACTACGTCGACTGGCAGCGGTACGCTGACCTTGGCGGCGATGGCGCGAGCGGTGTCCAGCAGGTCCGGCTCGTACAGGGATTTGCCGACCGGGTGACCGGCAGCGGCCAGAAAGGTGTTGGCAATACCGCCGCCCACGATCAACTGGTTGCAGATCTGGCTCAGGCTGTTCAGCACGTCGAGTTTGGTCGACACCTTGGAACCGGCGACGATGGCCGCCATTGGCTGGGCCGGAGCGCCCAGGGCTTTGCCCAGTGCATCCAGTTCAGCGGCCAGCAACGGGCCGGCAGCAGCAACTTTGGCGAACTTGGCCACGCCGTGGGTCGAACCCTCGGCACGGTGAGCGGTGCCGAAGGCGTCCATCACGAACACGTCGCACAGGGCTGCGTATTGCTGGGCCAGTTCGTCGGCGTTCTTTTTCTCGCCTTTGTTGAAGCGCACGTTTTCGAACAGCACGATGTCGCCGGCCTTGACGTCAACACCGCCCAGGTAGTCAGCGACCAGTGGCACTTCACGGCCCAGCGCCTTGCTCAGATAGTCGGCGACTGGCTTGAGGCTGTTCTCGGCCGAGAACTCGCCTTCGGTCGGTCGGCCAAGGTGCGAGCAGACCATCACGGCCGCGCCTTTTTCCAGGGCCAGCTTGATGGTCGGCAGCGAGGCCAGGATACGCGCATCGCTGGTGACAACACCGTCCTTGACTGGGACGTTGAGGTCTTCGCGGATCAATACGCGCTTACCTTGCAGATCGAGGTCGGACATCTTCAACACGGTCATGGGTCGCATTTCCTGAGTAGCTGATCTTAGAGAGCAGGTTTTTTTGAAGTCGCTGTTTGCAGATAGTGCTCTGCAACGTCCAGCATTCGGTTGGCAAAACCCCATTCGTTGTCGAACCAGGCCAGGATGTTCACCAGCCGAGGGCCGGAAACGCGGGTCTGACTGGCATCGACGATCGCCGAATGTGGGTCATGGTTGAAATCACAGCTTGCGTGAGGTAGCTCGGTGTAGGCCAGCAGGCCTTTGAGCGGTCCGCTGGTGGCGGCTTCGCGCAGGATCCGGTTGACTTCGCAGGCGTCGGTCGCGGTGGCGGTCTGCATCGTAATGTCGAGGCAGGACACGTTAACCGTCGGCACCCGCACGGCTTTGGCCTGAATTCGCCCGGCAAGTTCCGGCAACAGGCGTTCGATGCCGCGCGCCAGACCGGTGGACACCGGGATCACCGACTGGAACGCCGAACGGGTGCGGCGCAGGTCTTCGTGGTGATAGGCATCGATGACCGGCTGATCGTTCATCGCCGAGTGAATCGTGGTGATCGACACGTAATCCAGACCGATCGCCTGGTTCAGCAGACGCAACAACGGCACGCCGCAGTTGGTGGTGCAGGACGCGTTGGACACCAGCAGTTCGTCGCCGGTCAGGCAGTCCTGGTTCACGCCGTAGACGATGGTGGCGTCGACATCGGTCTCGCTGGCCATCGGCTGGGAAAACAGCACGCGCGGGGCGCCGGCGTCGAGGAACCGCTGGCCGTCTTCGCGCGTGTTATAAGCGCCGGAGCACTCCAGCACCAGATCAACGCCCAGGGACGTCCAATCGATGCCTTCGGGGGTGGCACTGCGCAGGACCTTCACGCAGTCGCCATTGATATGCAGACAATCGCCATCCACTCTCACTTCGCCGGGAAAACGCCCGTGAGTGGAGTCAAAGCGTGTCAGGTATTCGATGCTGGCCATGTCCGCCAGATCGTTGATCGCGACAATTTCAAACCCGGCCTTGTCGCCTCGCTCGAACAACGCACGCAAGACGCAACGACCAATCCGGCCGTAGCCGTTGAGTGCAACTTTGTAAGGACGCGGTTGAGGCATGGGGTTCTCGATAGTATTCGCTAACAACACAACCCCTGTAGGAGCTGTCGAGTGAAACGAGGCTGCGATCTTTAAAGATCAAGATCAAAGGATCGCAGCCTTCGGCAGCTCCTACAGGGTATCGCAGATGCCGTTGTTGCTTAGTCTTCCAGCAACTCTTCAGCCTGACCCAGGATGTTTTCCAGGGTGAAACCGAACTCTTCGAACAAGGCAGGCGCAGGCGCCGACTCGCCGTAGGTGGTCATGCCGATCACGCGGCCTTCCAGGCCCACGTACTTGTACCAGTAGTCTGCGTGAGCAGCCTCGATGGCGATACGGGCGCTGACCTGCAACGGCAGAACCGATTGCTTGTAGCCGGCGTCCTGGGCATCGAAGACGCTGGTGCATGGCATGGAAACCACGCGAACCTTGCGGCCCTGCTCGGTCAGTTTGTCGAAGGCCTGAACGGCCAGACCCACTTCCGAACCGGTGGCGATCAGGATCAGCTCTGGCTCACCAGCGCAGTCTTTCAGCACATAACCACCACGGCTGATGTCGGCGATCTGGCCGGCATCACGGGTTTGGTGCTGCAGGTTCTGACGCGAGAAGATCAGGGCCGAAGGACCGTCCTTGCGCTCCAGTGCGTATTTCCAGCTCACGGCCGATTCAACAGCATCGGCTGGACGCCAGGTGTCGAGGTTCGGCGTGCAGCGCAGGCTGGCCAGTTGCTCGATTGGCTGGTGAGTCGGGCCGTCTTCGCCCAGACCGATGGAGTCGTGGGTGTAGACGTGGATCACACGCTGCTTCATCAGAGCGGACATGCGCACTGCGTTGCGGGCGTATTCCATGAACATCAGGAAGGTCGCGCCGTAAGGCACCAGGCCGCCGTGCAGGGCAACGCCGTTCATGATCGCGGTCATGCCGAATTCGCGCACGCCGTAATACATGTAGTTGCCACTGGCGTCTTCGGCAGTCACGCCTTTGCAGCCTTTCCACAGGGTCAGGTTGGAGCCGGCCAGGTCAGCCGAACCGCCGAGGAACTCAGGCAGCAACGGGCCGAATGCATTCAGCGCGTTCTGACTGGCTTTACGGCTGGCAATGGTTTCGCCTTTGGCAGCGACTTCAGCGATGTAGGCCGAGGCTTTTTCGCTGAAATCAGCCGGCAGTTCGCCGCTCAGACGACGAACCAGTTCGTTGGCTTCGGTCGGGAATGCTGCGGAGTAGGCCGCGAAACGCTGGTCCCACTCGGCTTCGGCAGCTTTACCTGCTTCCTTGGCATCCCACTCGGCATAGATGTCGGCCGGAATTTCGAACGGGCCGTGGTTCCACTTCAGCGCCGCACGGGTCAGGGCGATTTCCGCGTCACCCAGCGGGGCGCCGTGGCAGTCTTCCTTGCCTTGCTTGTTCGGCGAACCGAAGCCGATGGTGGTCTTGCAGCAGATCAGGGTCGGCTGCTCGCTTTTGCGGGCCGTATCGATCGCGGTCTTGATCTCTTCCGGATCGTGACCGTCGACATTGCGGATCACTTGCCAGTTGTAGGATTCGAAGCGCTTCGGCGTGTCATCGGTGAACCAGCCTTCGACTTCGCCGTCGATGGAGATGCCGTTGTCATCGTAGAAGGCAATCAGCTTGCCCAGGCCCAGGGTACCGGCCAGGGAAGCGACTTCATGGGAGATGCCTTCCATCATGCAGCCATCACCCAGGAACACATAGGTGTGGTGATCGACGATGTTGTGGCCTGGGCGGTTGAACTGCGCCGCCAGGACTTTTTCAGCCAGGGCAAAGCCCACGGCGTTGGCCAAGCCCTGGCCCAATGGACCGGTGGTGGTCTCAACACCCGGGGTGTAGCCAAGTTCCGGGTGACCCGGGGTGCGGCTGTGCAGCTGACGGAACTGCTTCAGGTCTTCGATCGACAGGTCGTAGCCAGTCAGGTGCAGCAGCGAGTAGATCAACATCGAGCCGTGACCGTTGGACAGCACGAAGCGGTCACGGTCGGCGAAGGATGGATTGCTCGGGTTGTGCTTGAGGTAGTCGCGCCAAAGTACCTCGGCGATATCCGCCATACCCATGGGGGCACCCGGATGGCCGCTGTTGGCTTTTTGCACGGCATCCATGCTGAGGGCACGAATGGCGTTGGCACGCTCACGACGGCTAGGCATCGCTGTTCTCCTGGGGGCTTGATTAAAACGAATCGGAAAAAAGGCGAGCATTTTCCCTCACCCGGACGCCTCGGGGCAATGACAGATAGTCATCTGAAGGCGTTTTTCCAACGGATAACGGCGGTTTCGGTTGGTGAATCCTTTCCGCCGTCCGTTTGTTGACTGAAGCTAACGCCTGGAAGTGCCATCTATCGTGCAATATCAAAACTTTTTGATATTGCCCTTGCGATGCTTTCGACCCATGACTAGACTGCCGGCCCTATGAACTTACGCGTGCCCTCCATTCAACATGACGATTGCGATGAGCTGGCGGCCCTGTGCAAGGCTGGCGGCGATCCTCTGCGGTTGAATGTCTTGCGCGCATTGGCCAACGACTCGTTCGGCGTGCTGGAACTGGCGCAGATTTTCGGCATTGGCCAGTCGGGCATGAGCCACCACCTCAAGGTCCTGGCCCAGGCCGACCTGGTGGCGACCCGCCGTGAGGGCAACGCGATTTTCTACCGTCGCGCCCTGCCTCACACCGAACTGCTGGGCGGCAAACTGCACGCCGCGCTGCTCGACGAAGTGGACAATCTGACGCTGCCGGCTGACGTACTGGGGCGCATCGCACAGGTCCATGGGCAACGCGCAGCGGCCAGCCAGGACTTTTTTTCACGGGTCGCGGAGAAGTTTCGCGCCCAGCAAGACCTGATCGCCGGCCTGCCGCAGTACCGCGACAGCGTGGTGGCCCTGCTCGACAAGTTGAGCTTCGGTCAAGGCGCCACAGCCATTGAAGTCGGCCCCGGAGACGGCGCATTTCTGCCGGAACTGGCGCGCCGCTTCACCGAGGTCACGGCGCTGGACAACAGCACCGCGATGCTCGAACTGGCGCGCCAGGTCTGCGAACGCGACAAGCTGACTAACGTCAGCCTGCAACTGGCCGACGCCTTGAACGGCGTCTCTCTCAAGGCCGATTGCGTGGTACTGAACATGGTGCTGCACCACTTTGCCGCACCGGCCGATGCGCTCAAGCACATGGCCCACTTGCTGCAACCAGGCGGTAGCCTGTTAGTGACAGAGTTATGTAGCCACAACCAGAGTTGGGCCAAGGAGGCCTGCGGTGATCTCTGGTTGGGGTTTGAACAGGACGATCTGGCCCGTTGGGCCACCGCTGCGGGACTCGTTCCCGGGGAAAGCCTCTATGTAGGCTTACGTAATGGTTTCCAGATCCAGGTCCGTAACTTTCAGCGGCCGGCTGGCGACACTCACCATCGGTAATTTCAGGAAAACATCGAGATGAGCGAATACTCCCTTTTCACCTCCGAGTCCGTGTCTGAAGGGCATCCGGACAAAATCGCCGACCAGATTTCTGATGCGGTGCTGGACGCCATCATTGCTGAAGACAAGTTCGCCCGTGTGGCGTGCGAGACTCTGGTGAAAACGGGCGTGGCGATCATCGCCGGCGAAGTTACCACTTCGGCCTGGGTTGACCTGGAGCAGATCGTTCGTGACGTGATCACCAACATCGGCTACACCAGCTCCGACGTTGGCTTCGACGGCGCGACCTGCGGCGTGATGAACATCATCGGCAAGCAGTCCCCGGACATCAACCAGGGTGTCGACCGTGCCAAGCCTGAAGATCAGGGCGCCGGCGACCAGGGCCTGATGTTCGGCTACGCCAGCAATGAAACCGACGTGCTGATGCCTGCACCGATCACCTTCTCGCACCAGCTTGTACAAAGGCAAGCTGAAGCCCGTAAATCCGGCCTGCTGCCTTGGCTGCGTCCGGACGCCAAGTCGCAAGTAACCTGCCGTTACGAAAACGGCAAGGTTGTCGGTATCGACGCCGTCGTTCTGTCGACCCAGCACAACCCTGAAGTGTCGTACAACGACCTGCGCGAAGGCGTGATGGAGCTGATCGTCAAGCACGTGCTGCCTGCCGAACTGCTGTCCAAGGACACCCAGTTCCACATCAACCCGACCGGCCAGTTCATCATTGGCGGCCCAGTGGGTGACTGCGGTCTGACCGGTCGCAAGATCATCGTCGACAGCTACGGCGGCATGGCCCGTCACGGCGGCGGCGCATTCTCCGGCAAGGATCCATCGAAGGTTGACCGTTCGGCAGCCTACGCCGGGCGTTACGTGGCCAAGAACATCGTAGCTGCCGGCCTGGCTGAGCGTTGCGAGATTCAGGTGTCCTACGCCATCGGTGTTGCCCAGCCGACGTCGATCTCGCTGAACACCTTCGGCACCGGCAAGATCAGCGACGACAAGATCGTCAAACTGGTCCGCGAAGTGTTCGACCTGCGTCCATACGCGATCACCACCATGCTCGACCTGCTGCACCCGATGTACCAGGAAACCGCAGCGTACGGCCACTTCGGTCGCACCCCGGCAACCAAGACCGTTGGTGACGACACTTTCACCACGTTCACATGGGAGAAAACCGACCGCGCCGACGCCCTGCGCTCCGCTGCCGGCCTGTAACTTCCTGCTGCACCCAAAAGCCCCGCACGGTTCGCGCCCTGCGGGGCTTTTTATTGGGGTTGGCTTTACACCGTGGCGCGGCCAGTCCTGTCACCGGCAATACCCAGCAAAACACCCCCTCGCTGCACCAACTGATACTGATCTAGCCTTCACGCACCTCACCGAGCAAGGACGCTCAAGATGCTTCCCGACCTGCGCCTGCTTTTTTCCGCTCTTCTGACCTTTGCCCACCTGACCGCCAGCGCCACTGAGTGCCCCGACTGGCCTTCCGAACGCGCCCTGAATGAAGTCGGCAAGCTGCAACAGCAAATCGACATCTGGGACGACAACTATCATCGACAAGGTCGCTCACTGGTTGCCGATGAACTCTATGATCAGTCCCACGCGCGGCTGAGCAGTTGGCGCCAATGCTTCAATCTGGGCCCTGCCGCGGATCCTTTACGCACGGCTCGCGGGACAATCTCCCACCCGATTGTCCATACCGGGCTGGGAAAACTGCACGATGCAAGTGCTGTCGAAAAATGGTTGCGTGACCGGGTAGATGTCTGGGCACAACCGAAAATCGACGGCGTGGCGGTCACGCTGATTTACCGTAATGGACAACTGGCTCAGGCAATCAGTCGCGGCGACGGCGTAAAGGGTCTGGACTGGACAGTGGCCGCACGGCAGATTCCGGCCATTCCCAACCAGTTATCACAATCCCTGAACCTGCTTGTACAAGGTGAAATCTATTGGCGCCTGAACAAACACGTACAAGCCCGGGACGGCAGTCTCAATGCCCGTGCCACGGTGGCCGGGTTGATGGGTCGCAAGATGTTGAATGATGCACAGGCTGCCGGTATCGGTGTGTTCGTCTGGGACTGGCCCCAAGGCCCGGCGAGCTTGCCAGCACGAGCGGCTGCATTGAATGAATTGGGTTTCCCCGACACCGTCGCGTATAGCCAGCCGATCCATGGACTGGCCGACGCCGAACGCTGGCGCGACCACTGGTATCGCTCCGCCCTGCCCTTCGCCAGTGACGGCATTGTCCTGCGCCAGAGCCAGCGTCCGTCCGCCGACCGCTGGCAGGCGAAACCGCCTTACTGGGGCGTGGCCTGGAAGTACCCGTTCGCCCAGGCTCTGGCCGACGTGCGCAAGGTTCACTTCCAGATCGGACGGACCGGGCGCATTACCCCGGTGCTGGAGCTCAAACCGGTGAAACTGGATGATCGGCAAATCAAGCGTGTCAGCGCCAGCTCCCTGCAACGCTGGCAGGAGATGGATATTCGCCCGGGCGATCGGGTCTCCATCAGCCTTGCCGGCCTGACGATTCCGAGGCTCGATGACGTCGTTTTGCGCAGTACGGAACGCGTTGAATTAAACGTGCCCCAGACCGAGAACTTTCATCCGTTGAGCTGCTGGCAGCCGACCCCTGGATGCGAAAGCCAGTTTCTTGCGCGCCTGACCTGGCTTAGCGGCAAACAAGGCCTGGCCTTGCCCCATGTCGGCGCCGGCACCTGGGAAAAACTTCTTGCAACAGGTCACCTGAATAGCCTGCTGGATTGGATGACCCTTGATGCCCGAGAGCTTGCTAACATTGACGGTTTCGGCGAACGCAGTGCAATGCGTCTTGCTGCCAGTTTCAGCAGCGCCCGACAACGTCCTTTCGCTCGCTGGCTCAACGCGTTGGGATTGCCGCCGACAGGCCAGGCGAAACTCGCCGATTCATGGCAGGCACTGGCACAACGAAACACCGAACAGTGGCAGGCCGAAGCCGGTATCGGACCGGGGCGCGCGGCGCAATTGAACGCCTTTTTCCGCGATCCGCAGGTGCTGGCTCTGAGTGAAACGTTACGTGACATCGGGATCGACGGCTTTTAGCCGACGTCCACCGGGAACCCCAAGGTGTCGATCGGCTCAAACAAGCCATCGTCACCCCGCTTGCTTTCTTACATGGAGCTTTTATGAAACTTCTTTCACCGCTGGCCCTGTTGACCCTTTGCAGCGTGCTGGCCACTCCGCTGATGGCGGATGAAGAAGCACCGGGGCTGACCGGATGCGCCGCCAAGAAGCAAGGCATCATCAACCAGATCGAACTGGCCAAATCCCACGCTAATCTCGACCAACAGGCCGGTCTGGAAAAGGCTCTGAGCGAAGTCGAGGCAAACTGCACGGACGCATCGCTGAAAAAAGAACGGGAAAACAAGGTGCTCGACGCCAAGCATGAAGTCAGCCAGCGTCAGGCCGATCTCGACAAGGCCATGAAAAAAGGCGATCCCGACAAGATCAACAAGCGCAAGGACAAGCTCGCCGAATCCCGCAAGGAATTGCAGGAAGCGCTGGATGAATTGGATAAGTAACCGCTCGGTTTGAGATTAAAAGATCGCAGCCTACGCAGGAGCTGACGAAGGCTGCGATCCTTTCCTGATTCAATGGTCCCGAAACGCCTTATGACATGCGCTGCAAGCATCTTCGACCTTCTGCACCGCCGGCCCCAGATTGCTGGCCTTGTAGGGCTGGACCTGGCTGGCAATCACCAATTCACCGGTGGCCGCCTCAAGGTCGCGGGCCATTCCCTGAAAGCGAGCCTGTTGCTCCCAGACATCGCTCGTGGCGCTGGTGTGATCTTCTTCGCGCACCTTCGGAAAATGTTTCCAGGGTTCATGGGACAAGGCATCAAGCTTCACCGCACCCTCGGCGAACTTCGGGCCGTCGAACGCAATACGCCCACGCAACATGCCCCCCAGATCTTCACCGGTCTTGAGCATCTGCTTGAAAATGGCCTTGCGTTGACCGAGCGGCGAGTTGGGGTCGACCCCGCCACAGGCGGACAGGGTCAGACAGACCAGCAATACAACAGAAAGTCTTTTAAGAGTCATGGTGGCTTCAGGTCACGGAAAACGGCGGCCAGTATCCTCGCCTGATCGGTAAAGACCAATAGCCCTATTATCAATACGGGTTGTTTGAGCGCATGGAGCACTCGGGCAACCGGCAAAGGAATCACTCCATGAACAGCCGTTTCAACACCTGGCGTCACAGCCTTGCCTGGACCCTTCCGATGGTGGCCGTGCTCGCAGGCTGCACCGGTGGAAGCGATGACAACAAACCGAAAACCCACGCCCTGGCCACGTACTCAAGCGCCACGTGGGAAGCACTCCCAGCGGTGTCCGACAGCGACCTCGTCGCCGGTTTCGGCTCATGGCGTAGCGCCTGCACGCGACTCAAGGCTGACGCTGTCTGGGGCGGCACCTGCGCCGCGGCTGCCAATGTGCCGCAAACCGCCAGCGACATTCGCGGCTTCCTCAAGCAGAACCTCGACGTCTACGGCCTGCGCGCCGCCAATGACAACCCGAACGGCCTGATCACCGGCTACTACGAGCCGGTCTACCCCGGCAGCCTGACCCAGACCGACGTGGCGAATGTCCCGGTGTATGGCGTGCCCGAAGACATGATCATCGTTTCCCTCGACAGCATTTATCCGGAATTGAAGGGCAAACGCCTGCGCGGCCGGCTCGAAGGCCGCGTGCTCAAGCCTTACGACGATGCAGCCACTATCGAGAGCAACGGGGTCAAGGCACCCGTCGTGGCCTGGCTGACCGACCCGATGAACCTGCAATTCCTGCAAATCCAGGGCTCGGGTCGCATCCAGCTCGATAGCGGGCGTCAATTGCGCATTGCTTATGCCGACCAGAACGGACACCCGTATCGCCCCATCGGACGTTGGCTGGTGGAGCAAGGCGAGCTGAAAAAGGAAGACGTGACCATGGGCGCCATCAGCACGTGGGCCAAGGCCAACCCGTCACGCATTCCTGAACTGCTCGGCAGCAACCCGAGCTACGTGTTTTTTACTCGCAACCCGGACAGCAACGAAGGTCCTCGCGGATCGCTGAACGTGCCACTGACTGCGGGCTATAGCGCAGCGGTGGATCGCAAGGTGATTCCGCTGGGGAGCCTGCTGTGGCTGTCTACCACCAAACCGGATGGCACGGCGCTGGTTCGCCCCGTGGCGGCACAGGACACCGGCGGTGCAATTGCCGGGGAGGTTCGAGCGGACCTGTTCTGGGGCACCGGCGAGGCGGCCGGGCAGTTGGCTGGGGACATGAAACAGCAAGGACAGATCTGGATGCTCTGGCCTAAAGGCGCGGCACTTCCGCAAGTGCCGCAGGTGGCTGACAAGCTCTAACAGCAAAAAGATCGCAGGCTGCGCCAGCTCCTACAGATGACTCGAAATCCAGTAGGGGCTGGCGCAGCCTGCGATCTTTTTGATCCAGCCTTTAAACAGAAACCACAAAGAAACTGATGATCAACCCCATCCCCACAAACCACATCAACGACCGCAACGTTGCCCAGTCCGCCAGATAGCAAATGATGTAAAGCAGTCGACTGGTAATGAACAATACCGCCAACACATTGATCGTCACCAACTCGGCATTGCCGGCCAGGTGCGCAACGATCACTGCGGCCGCGAACGCCGGAGTCACCTCAAAGCTGTTCAACTGCGCCGAATTCGCCCGCCTGCCCAAACCTTCCAGGGAGTCGAGAAAATCCCGAGGGTCATGGTTGTCTCTCAGCCTGTATCCGCCACTGACCTTCGCGACGCCCGTGCACAGGTAAGGCAGGAAGATCGCAATCAAAATGCACCACAGAGCAACCGTCATTACGCAGTCCCTTCTTCAAATTATAGAAAATCGCATCCATCAACGGTGATCAAAATTTCATCACCAATATGCCGATCAACACCAATCCACAGGCTAAGAGGCGCGGCCCGCCAAAAGGTTCTTTCAGATAACGCATACCGAACAGCACCACCAGAATCACACTGATCTCGCGCAGTGCCGCCGCTTCGGCAATCGATCCCAGCTGCATGGCCCACAGCACCAGAGCGTAGCTGAACAACACGCAGAATCCGACGGCCAGTCCCAACCGCCACTGCTCGCGCCAGAACAGCATGAACGCAGGTCGCTTGCGCACCCACGCCAGCAGCGGAAACGGCCAGGCACTGAGCAGGGTGACCCAGACCAGGTAATCCAATGGATGCGACCAGCGCCGCAGTGCCTGGCCATCGATGAAGGTGTAGCAGCCGATGCACAGACCGATCAACACCACCACCGGCAGCATCGACCACGGCAGACGCGCGCCACCACCGCCCTGCCAGAGCAGGCATAACATGCCGAAGGGAATCAGCAGGATTCCGAAAATCTGCTGATGGGTCAGCACTTCCCCGGCAAAGATCAGCGTCAAGGCCAGCACCACCAGCGGTGACAGGCCACGCATCAACGGGTAAACAAGCCCCAGATCCCCGACCCGATAAGCCTGGATCAGCAAATAGCGATAGAGCAGTTCGAACGCCGCCGACGCCAGTATCCAAGGCCAGATGTCCAGCGGCGGTAACGCCACGAAAGGCAGCATCAGAGCGACAAAAATCAGCGCCACGCTGTCCATGCAAGCCACTACCAGCAACCGCTCGGCACTGAACTTGATCAGGGTATTCCACGCTGCGTGCAACAGCGCCGCCACCAACACCAACGCCGTCGCAAGCACGGCCCACTCCTTTTATTGTCCCCCCCTTGTAGGAGCCGGCTTGCTGGCGAAGTGACCTTAAGAACGCCATCGCCAGCAAGCCGGCTCCTACAAGGGGGGGGAGAGAATTGATTCGCCATATGTCAGTGGCTGTTTATACTGCAACCGACCACGCCGCACTCAGTTGCGCACGACTAATTCCAATAAAAATCCTGCCCTGGCCGCTCTCGTCGAGAACGGACACCGGTCTGCGTATGCCTGATCACAGCGTCAAGACTACCGACAGAGACCTTGCGCATGCCACTTGCTTTGCTAGCCCTCGCCGTTGCCGCCTTCGGCATCGGCACCACCGAGTTCGTCATCATGGGCCTGCTGCCCGACGTTGCACGCGACCTTGCCGTGAGCATTCCTCATGCCGGCTTGCTGATCACCGGCTATGCCCTGGGCGTCGTGTTCGGCGCGCCGATCCTCGCGGTCGGCACCGCCAACATGCCGCGCAAGGCCACGCTGCTGGGCATGACTTTGATGTTCATCCTCGGCAACATGCTCTGCGCACTGGCACCGAATTACGCCACGCTGATGGCCGCGCGGGTGGTGACTGCGTTGTGTCACGGTGCATTCTTCGGCATCGGTTCGGTGGTGGCTGCAGGGCTGGTCGCACCAAACAAACGCGCCCAGGCGATTGCCATGATGTTCACCGGCCTGACCCTGGCCAACGTGCTCGGCGTGCCACTGGGCACGGCCCTTGGACAATACGCGGGCTGGCGTTCGACTTTCTGGGCCGTGTCGGTGATTGGCGTGATTGCCGCCATCGCGCAATGGCTCTGGCTGCCCAAAAACATTGCAATGGACAAAGCCAACCTCGCCAGCGAATTCAAGGTACTGGGCAAGGCCAACGTGCTGTTGGCGCTGGGCATGAGCGTACTGGCTTCGACCAGCCTGTTCAGCGTGTTCACCTACATCGCGCCGATTCTGCAGGACATCACCGGTGTCAGTCCCCACGGTGTGACCATCATGTTGCTGTTGTTCGGCGTAGGCCTGACCGCCGGCAGCATGCTCGGGGGGCGACTGGCCGACAGCCGTTTGTTGCCGTCACTGGTGGGGATGGCACTGGCGGTCGTCGTGGTATTGGCGGCCTTCAGCCAGACCAGCCATTCGGTGATCCCGGCCGCCATCACGTTGGTGTTGTGGGGAATTTTTGCTTTTGCCCTGTGCCCGATCCTGCAACTGCTGATCATCGATCAGGCCCACGAAGCGCCGAACCTGGGGTCGACCTTGAACCAGAGTGCGTTCAATCTCGGCAACGCGGCCGGCGCATGGATTGGCGGGCTGGTGGTCGCCAGTGGTGCCGATCTGGCGGATCTGCCGTGGACCGGCGCATTGGTCAGCGTGCTGACGGTACTGACCGCGCTGTTTTTTATCTACCGCCAGCGTCGGGCCGACGCCCCACTGAATGTGGCTGGCTGAGTGTCGTGATGTCTACTTTTTGAGCGACTGCGAATCAGGCGTCTGTGCTTGATTCGCAGGCGGTTTGGGCGGGCCGCTTTCGCTGCGAATCTGCGCATGGCTGATCAGCGCAAAGATGAAGCTGCCGCCGATGATGTTCCCCAGCAGCGTCGGTCCGGCAAACACCAGCCAGAAATCGCGCCATGGCAATTCCCCGGCAAACACCAGATAGGACACCTCCGCCGACCCCACCACAATATGCGTGAAATCCCCCAGCGCCATGAGATAGGTGATGAGGATGATGATCCACATCTTGGCGCTCTCCATGGACGGAATCATCCAGACCATGGTGGCAATCATCCAGCCGGAAACGATGCCCTTGGCGAACATCTGGCTGGCGTCGTTTTCCATGACCTTGCGGCCGATGTCGAGAAAGGCCACGTCGGTCTTGCTGTCGAAAATCGGCAGCTCCAGCATCACGTACGCCACCAGCAGGGTGCCGCAGAGATTGCCGACCAGCACCACCGTCCATAGACGCAACAAACGTCCGAAATTGGCCAGCGTCGGCTTGGTCATCACCGGCAGCACGGCGGTCAGGGTGTTTTCGGTGAACAATTGCTGACGAGCGAGGATCACCGCGAGAAAACCCGCGCAGTAGCCGAAACTCGCCACCACCTTGAACCCTTCGCCGTCCGGCAGACGCGAGTTGAGCAATCCCATGCCCATCAGCGACAGGCCCATGGTCAACCCCGCCGCCAGCGCCGACCACCACAACGCCGCAATGCTGCGCTCCAGTTCCTGATCGCCCTGGGTGCGAATGATCTCGTGCAATACCGCTGCACGGGGCGGCTGGTTCTTTTCGACTTCGTGCTCTTCTTGCGCCGAAAGATTCGGGGTCTTGCCTTTTTGTGCCGAGTTCATGAGCTGCGCAACCGGTGGCGGGTTATCTAGCTACGACACGCGGGGTTGGCCTTACGTTCTGTAGGAGCTGCCGAAGGCTGCGATCTTTTGATCTTGATTTTAAGCAGTCAGAGATGACGCCAGGATCAAAGTCGAAAGATCGCAGCCTGCGGCAGGTCCTACACGGCTCGCATTAAGAGCCGGTGTCGTCGTCCTGGAACTGGTCTTTGACGTACTTGATCTCCGTCCGGCCGTGCGGTGCGGGCAAGCCGTCTTCCCCGAGGTTGACGAAGACCATCTTCTCCACCGTCAGAATGCTTTTGCGGGTGATCTTGTTGCGCACTTCGCACGTCAGCGTGATCGAGGTGCGGCCGAACTCGGTGGCGGTGATGCCCAGCTCGATGATGTCGCCCTGGCGCGAGGCGCTGACGAAGTTGATTTCGGAAATGTACTTGGTGACCACGCGCTGGTTGCCCAACTGGACGATGGCATAAATCGCCGCTTCTTCATCGATCCAGCGCAGCAGACTGCCGCCGAACAAGGTGCCATTAGGGTTGAGGTCTTCGGGTTTTACCCATTTGCGGGTGTGGAAATTCATGTTCACTCCTGAGCGTCTTGCCGAATGATGGACGGTATCTTGGCAGAGCGCGGGCCAGAGCTCTATCACGCTTAAACTATGGGCTCGATTACCGTTCGGACATTGCCCAACAGAAACGCTTTGGAAGATCAGCATAGCCCGCTATAATCGCCCCCGTTTCAAAACGGTCATCTTCAATTGCTACCGTTTTCCCGCCACCTGTCCGAGGGGCGCTGCAGCAGGTTTGACCTGTCAGGCTCGGATGGGGCGTTGCCTGGCCTTGAGGCCGGACACTAAACGCACAACGGCGCCCATTCGCATACATTACGAATGGAGGCTCTTCATGAGCGCTGTCAACACGCCTGCAGATTTCAACGACTACAAAGTCGCCGACATGTCCCTGGCTGCCTGGGGCCGTCGCGAAACCATCATCGCTGAATCCGAAATGCCAGCCCTGATGGGTCTGCGCCGCAAGTACTCCGGCGAGCAGCCGCTCAAAGGCGCCAAGATCCTTGGCTGCATCCACATGACCATTCAGACTGCCGTGCTGATCGAAACCCTGGTTGCCCTGGGTGCCGAAGTACGCTGGTCGTCCTGCAACATTTTCTCGACTCAAGACCAGGCTGCAGCGTCCATCGCCGCTGCCGGCATCCCGGTTTTCGCCTGGAAAGGCGAGACCGAGCAAGAGTACGAGTGGTGCCTGGAACAAACCATCCTGAAGGATGGCCAGCCATGGGACGCCAACATGATCCTCGACGATGGCGGCGACCTGACCGAGCTGCTGCACAAGAAATACCCAGCCGTTCTGGACCGCGTTCACGGCGTGACCGAAGAAACCACCACCGGCGTTCACCGCCTGCTGGACATGCTGGCCAAGGGCGAGCTGAAGATCCCGGCCATCAACGTCAACGACTCGGTGACCAAGAGCAAGAACGACAACAAGTACGGCTGCCGTCACAGCCTGAACGACGCGATCAAGCGCGGCACCGACCACCTGCTGTCCGGCAAGCAAGCGCTGGTCATCGGTTACGGCGACGTGGGCAAGGGTTCCGCTCAGTCCCTGCGTCAGGAAGGCATGATCGTTAAAGTTTCCGAAGTCGATCCGATCTGCGCCATGCAAGCCTGCATGGACGGTTTCGAACTGGTTTCGCCGTTCATCGACGGTATCAACACCGGCACCGAAGCGAGCATCGACAAAGCACTGCTGGGCAAGATCGACCTGATCGTGACCACCACCGGCAACGTCAATGTTTGCGACTCGAACATGCTCAAAGCTCTGAAGAAACGTGCGGTTGTCTGCAACATCGGCCACTTCGACAACGAAATCGACACCGCTTTCATGCGCAAGAACTGGGCATGGGAAGAAGTGAAGCCACAGGTTCACAAGATCCACCGCACCGGCGCTGGCGATTTCGATCCGCAGAACGACGACTACCTGATCCTGCTGGCCGAAGGCCGTCTGGTTAACCTGGGCAACGCCACTGGCCACCCGAGCCGCATCATGGACGGCTCGTTCGCCAACCAGGTTCTGGCCCAGATCTTCCTGTTCGGCCAGAAGTACGCCGACCTGTCGCCAGCCCAGAAAGCCGAGCGTCTGACCGTTGAAGTACTGCCGAAGAAACTCGACGAAGAAGTGGCCCTGGAAATGGTCCGCGGTTTCGGCGGCGTCGTGACTCAACTGACCAAGACCCAGGCCGACTACATCGGCGTGACCGTTGAAGGTCCGTTCAAGCCGCACGCTTACCGCTACTGATTGGTTGATCGCGGTGTGCTGATACACCGCGTCGCCTGATTCGCCGGCAAGCCGGCTCCTACAAGGGACGGTCGTATGTGAGTAACGCGTACGACACAAATCCTGTAGGAGCCGGCTTGCTGGCGATTGCGGGCAAACCGGCTCACAGGCTTACGCGTTTTAAAGGGTATGACCATGTCCCAAGATCGTCGCTACAGCTTCGAGTTCTTCCCTACGAAGACCGATGCTGGGCATGAAA
The DNA here is from genome assembly GCF_034008315.1 of Pseudomonas sp. P8_241. Lineage (NCBI taxonomy): Bacteria > Pseudomonadati > Pseudomonadota > Gammaproteobacteria > Pseudomonadales > Pseudomonadaceae > Pseudomonas > Pseudomonas sp. P8_241. The sequence continues at coordinate 6,177,891 of NZ_CP125377.1, forward strand.
AGCTGCTCGCCACTGCTCGTCAGTTGGCTACCTACAATCCCGACTTCTTCTCCTGCACCTACGGCGCCGGCGGTTCGACCCGTGATCGCACGCTCAACACCGTGTTGCAGCTCGAAAGCGAAGTCAAAGTGCCGGCCGCGCCACATCTGTCTTGCGTAGGCGACAGCAAGGAAGACTTGCGCGGCCTGCTGGCCCAGTACAAATCAGCTGGCATCAAGCGCATCGTAGCGCTACGCGGTGACCTGCCTTCGGGCATGGGCATGGCCAGCGGTGAAATGCGCCACGCCAATGACCTGGTTGAATTCATTCGTGAAGAAACCGGCGATCATTTCCACATCGAAGTGGCCGCATATCCGGAGATGCATCCGCAAGCGCGCAATTTCGAAGACGATATCGCCAATTTCGTGCGCAAGTCCAACGCTGGCGCCGACAGTGCAATCACCCAGTACTTCTTCAACGCCGACAGTTACTTCTACTTCGTCGAGCGTGTACGGGCACTGGGCGTGAACATTCCGATCGTTCCGGGGATCATGCCGATCACCAACTACAGCAAGCTCGCGCGCTTCTCCGATGCCTGCGGTGCGGAAATCCCGCGCTGGATCCGCAAGCAACTGGAAGCCTTCGGCGACGACACCCAAAGCATTCAAGGCTTTGGTGAGCAAGTCATCACCGAGATGTGTGAACGCCTGCTGCAAGGCGGCGCTCCTGGCTTGCACTTCTACACATTGAACCAGGCTGAAGCGAGCCTGGCGGTGTGGAACAACCTGAAGTTGCCTCGCTAGAAAAGTCGTTCAAGCAAGATCAAAAGATCGCAGCCTGCGGCAGCTCCTACACGGGTTACACATCCCTGTGCAGGAACTGCCGAAGGTTGCGATCTTTTACTTTCAACGCACTTTTTTTGTGCAGTAATCCACGGAGTTAGAGCATCTGCGCTCGGTTTCTGGCTCTTTCCGATTTCTCGTCGTAATCTCAGCCCATGCCTTTGATCAAGCAGTTAATCGCCGTGCTTGCTTTCACTTGCCTGAGCTTCGCCGCTCGGGGCGAGAAGTTGCGTATTGTCACTGAACCGTGGGCACCTTACGTGTATGAGGACGGCGGCAAGGCTCTGGGTCTGGACTACGAAACCACCGCCATTGTGTTCAAGCGTCTGGGCATTGAAGTGGAATGGCAGTTCCTGCCGTGGAAACGCTGCCTGTCGATGCTGGAGTCCGGCCAGGCCGATGGCGCGCTGGACATTTTCCACAGCGACGAACGCGATGCGACCTTGCTCTACCCCAGCGAGCCCCTCTCTGACGTGCAGTTCGTAATGTTCTACGCCAACAACCGACCTCATCCGTTTCGCACGCTGGAAGATCTGCGCGGCCTGACTATCGGCACCTCGCCGGGCTACCTGTACAGCAAGGACTTCAGCGACTCGACGGTATTCACCCGCGAGCCGGCACCGAGCCACGAGGCCAACTTCGGCAAATTGGTTCGCGGCCGAATCGACCTGCTCATTACCGACCGCCGGGTTGGTCAACACTTGCTCGACGAGTTGAAAATCCGCGACAAGATCACCGAAAACCCGATGGTCATCAGCCAACAAAGCCAGTTCCTTGCCGTGCGCCGCAATGCCGGCATGGATTTGCTGGTTCAACGTTTCGGCGCAGAACTCAAACGTTTCAAGCGCGAACCCGCCTACGCCGAATTGAGCGCGCGCTATGGCGCGGAGCCGTCCGCCATCATGAAGAAAGAAAAAACCACCGCCGCCACAGAAAAAGCCGTTGAGCAGCATGAAAGCAGCGCGCAGTGATTGCTCTGTTATACTCCGGCCTTCCCGCCAGGCTCACGCCCGGACGCTCGGAATCGTTCAAGGCATCTATACCCCGCTACAGCGCAGCTTTGCAGCCCGCGCGAGCGCTCTAGACGAGCCTTCGTGACCGAAGCAGGACCGGACGGGATTGCGTTCCTCTTAAACGCTATTCGCGCCAGGCAAGACTCCCATTGGGCCAAGCCCTAACTTAGAACAGGATTACTCATGTCCTTTGCTTCCCTCGGTCTCTCCGAGGCTTTAGTCCGCGCCATCGAGGCAGCGGGCTATACCGAGCCTACTCCGGTGCAACAGCGGGCCATTCCCGCCGTGTTGCAAGGTCGCGACCTGATGGTCGCGGCACAGACAGGTACTGGTAAAACCGGCGGTTTCGCCCTTCCGATCCTGGAGCGGTTGTTCCCCAACGGTCATCCGGACAAATCCCAGCGTCACGGCCCGCGCCAACCGCGCGTACTGGTCCTGACCCCAACCCGCGAACTGGCGGCACAGGTGCATGAGAGCTTCAAGGTCTATGCCCGTGACCTCAAGTTCGTCAGCGCCTGCATCTTCGGTGGCGTCGGCATGAATCCGCAGGTTCAGGCCATGTCTCGTGGTGTCGACGTGCTGGTGGCCTGCCCTGGCCGTCTGCTCGATCTGGCCGGCCAAGGCAGCGTCGACCTGTCCCACGTGGAAATCCTCGTGCTGGACGAAGCCGACCGCATGCTCGACATGGGCTTCGTCCATGACGTGAAGAAGGTCCTGGCCCGTCTGCCGGCCAAGCGCCAGAACCTGCTGTTCTCGGCGACCTTCTCCAAGGACATCACCGACCTCGCCGGCAAGCTGTTGCACAACCCGGAACGCATCGAAGTCACGCCGCCGAACACCACGGTCGAGCGCATCGAACAGCGCGTATTCCGCCTGCCGGCCAGCCACAAGCGCGCCTTGCTGGCTCACCTGATTACCGCCGGCGCCTGGGAACAGGTGCTGGTGTTCACCCGCACCAAGCACGGCGCCAACCGCCTGGCCGAGTACCTGGACAAACACGGCCTGAGCGCCGTCGCCATCCACGGCAACAAGAGCCAGAACGCGCGCACCAAAGCCCTGGCCGATTTCAAGGCTGGCACCGTGCGCATCCTGGTCGCCACCGACATCGCCGCTCGCGGCCTCGATATCGACCAGTTGCCACACGTGGTCAACTTCGAACTGCCGAACGTCGATGAAGACTACGTGCACCGCATCGGCCGTACCGGCCGTGCCGGTCGTTCGGGCGAGGCGATTTCGCTGGTGGCGCCGGACGAAGAAAAACTGCTGAAAAGCATTGAACGCATGACCAAGCAGAAAATCGCCGACGGCGACCTGATGGGCTTCGATGCCAGCACCATTGAGGCTGAGAAGCCTGAAGTCCGCGAGCGTCCGGACATGCGCAACCCGCGCAATCCACGTGGCCCACGCGGCGACGGTCCGAACGGCGGTGGTGGCGGCGGCGGTCGCAAGGACAAAGGCAAGGACAAGGGCAAGGAAAAACCGGCAGGCGAGCGCGGCGAACGTCCGGCCCGTCAGCAAAAGCCACGTGAAGGCACTCCGGCTCGCGAACAGCGTCCGTCGCAGCCGCCACGCGCCGCCGCAGATCGTGCGCCGGACGAGTTCCTGGACGACGATATCGATAACTTCGGCAATCGCGTCGACTACGTGCCGCAGCAAAAACCTGCTCAAGGCCGTGGCCGCCGTCCAGGTGCTCCGGCACAAGGCACTGCGGCAGGTTCGGGGGCTCCGCGCTCCGGCAAGCCACAGGGCGGTCGCTCGAACGCTCCACGCAACAGCGACGGTGCCAGCACCGGTACGCCGCCAGCCAAGCGCAGCGGTCCACGCAGCGGTGCGCCGCGTGACGGTCAGGCCCGTCGTGAAGACTCGCGCAATCGCCGCCCGGCCCGTGACGATCAACCGCGTTCGGAACCGGCTGTGCAAAATCCGCGTGGCCCTGCGCCGAAGATCATGCACAAGGAGTCGAAGGCTGATCGCTTCCCGACACCTGAGCAGCTGGATCAACTGCCAAGCCGTCCTCGCGGCGAAAAACCGGCATTGCTGACCCGCAATCGCTGAGTTATCGCTGAAATAAAAAATGCCCCGGCTCGGGAGAGTCGGGGCATTTTTTATGGCGAAAAACCTGTAGGAGCCAGCTTGCTGGCGATGGGGGCGACTCGGTTTTGCTGTGTTGCGAAAGACGCTATCGCCAGCAAGCCGGCTCCTACGGGCTCAGCATTACTTCGCTTTCACACCTTCAAACGTCACGTACATTTCAACGGCATCGGACGATGGGCCCAGGTCTTTCTGCTTGCCGAAATCGGAGCGCTTGAGGCTGAAGGTACCCTCGAAGCCTGCACGGTAGCCGCCCCATGGATCCTTGCCTTCACCCAGGAAAGTGGCCTTGACCACGATTGGCTTGGTTACGCCGAGGATGGTCAGGTCGCCCGCTACGTCAGCTGTGTCCTTGCCAGCGGCGTTTTTACCGGTGGATTTGACGCTGGTGGAAACGAACGTAGCTTTGCTGCCATTCAGGAAGTCTTTGCTGGAGATGTGCTTGTCGCGCTCGGCGTTGTTGGTGAACACGCTGGCGGTGTTCACGTTGAACTCGATCTTGCTGTCTTCAGGCTTGGCTGCGTCGAAGCTGAACTTGCCGTCGATGTCCTTGAATGTCCCGGTGATGTAGCTGTAGCCCAGGTGGCTGATCTTGAAGTCAACGAAGGCGTGCTGGCCTTCCTTGTCGACGACATAGTCAGCAGCCATTGCGTTACCGGCGGACAACAGGGCCGAACCGATTGCCAGAGCGGCCAGAGTCTTTTTCAACATGCTTTGTTTTCCTTTGGAGTCGAGGTTGAACTTCAGGCTTTGCGACCCAGCATTCGCTTGAGGGTCACATCACGATCGATAAAGTGGTGTTTCAATGCTGCCAACGCATGGAGGCCGGAAAAAATTACCAGCGCCCATGCCAGGTACAGATGAATCACGCCAGCAGTGTCTGCCTGGTCCGGCAGTCCGGAGACCAGCGCAGGGACTTCAAACAAGCCAAACACCGGGATCCCGACACCTTCTGCGGTGGAAATCAGGTAACCGGCAATCATCACAGCGAACAGACTGAGATACAGAAAGCCATGGCCGAACCTGGCGCCAAGGCGCGTCGTGCGGCTGTAGCTGGACAAGGTCGGCGGCGGCGGGCTGATGAAGCGCCACAGTACGCGCAACACCATCACACCCAACAACACCAGGCCGATGCTCTTGTGCAGGTCCGGTGCATCTTTGCGCCAGGTGCTGTAGTAGTCGAGGCCGACCATCCACAGCCCCAGGGCGAACAAACCGAACACCGCCAGCGCTACACCCCAATGCATGAAGATGCTGACCCAACCGTAACGGGAAGTAGAGTTTCGTAGCTGCATTGCCCAAATCCTGTGAGAACTGCGACCAAGACTAAAGATTTATCTATCGAATTAAAGCCGAAAATTTCGCTTTGAAATATCGAGAAATACGATCAAGAGTCTGAAACAGGTGAGTTAAGGAAAGATTAAAGGCGAAATTGTGGCGGGGTGTGAATGAACTGCTTATAAAAAATCGTCGCCTGAACCGGTCTGATCGCGGGCAAGCCTGCTCATACAGGGTTTGCGCTGATCCTTGTGGGACGGGGCTTGCCCGCGAAAGCGATGGTCCAGGCAAAAAAAAGCGCGGCCCATGAGCCGCGCTTCTGTTCATCACGAAGTCTTGTTAAGCCTTCGCTTGCGTCGTAGCCGCTGGTTTGGTCGCCGGTGTCTTGGCCGAATCGGTTTTTTTCACCGGTGTCTTGGCCGGGGCTTTTTTCGCCTCGGTTTTCTTCGCAGGTGCTTTGGCCGGTGCTTTCTTCGCCGGCTCGGTTTTCACCGGGGCCACAGGCTTCGGCGCTTCAACCGGGACCGGTGCAGCTGCAGGGGCTGGAACTGGCGCCGGAGCTGGCGGTGCGACAGGCTCAGGTGCCTTGACCGGCTCTGGCTTCTTCTCGTCATCCGAACCGCCGAACAGGTTGCTGAAGAAGTTGCCCTTCTTCGCGGCAACCGCGCCAGCGCCTACCGCCGCTGCGGTGGCCGGAACCAGTTTTTCCGCTTCGAACGACTTGCCAGCGGCCATGTCTTCAACCTGAGCGGCCGCACGCTGACCGGTGCGCAACGCACCTTCCAGGGTGCCTGGGTACAGGGTGTCAGTGTGTTCGCCAGCAAAGGCTACGCGCTGGATCGGACGTTCCCACAGGCGCCAGAATTTGCTGATCTGGCCTGGGCCGAACGCCAGGTAAGCGCCACCCATCGAAGGGTCGGTACTGTAGCGACGGATTTCATAGCCGGTGAACGAGCCGCGCGCCTGTGGATAAAACGCGTGCAGACGAATCAGCACCTGGTCGACCATTTGCTTGTCGCCGAACGCCTGCATCACTCGCGCATTGTCGCCGGACAGGTTGATCACCACGTTGGCGCCGCCCTTCAGGGCTGGCTCGATCCACAGCATGCCCAGACCGGCGTTGCTGTAAATCTCACCGGACATGCGCGCTTTAGGCTCCCACACCGGCGTCTTGAACTTCAGCATGATCTGGTCGCGCCAGCCGTAGTTGGTGCCTTTGATCGCTGCCAGGTGCTGGGCGTCCAGTGAAGGGGTCATCTGGATCTTGTTCAGGGCGCGCAATGGCACGGCCAGAACCACGTAATCCGCCTGATAACCGACGCTGCCGACCTTGACGGTCACGCCGTCCTTGTCCTGGACGATGGCCGAGACGGGCGAGCTGGTCTTGATGGTTTTCAGCTGCTTGACGAAGGCCTGGGCCAGTACCGGGCTGCCACCGAGCAGACGCGAAGCGCGCAGGTCGCGGTCGGACACGCCACGGTAAACGCGGCTCTGCTGGGCGAAATACAGCAGCGAGATCCGCGACGGTTCGTCATAACGGGTACGAATCTGTTGGTTTACCAGCTGACGGGCAGTGGCCGGCAGATTCAGGCGATCCAGCCAGTTGGACACGTTGATCTGGTCCAGGGCGTGCAGGGTGCTGTTGGCCGACGGGTTCTGCGGGTCGTCGATCGAGCGCGCCAGATCGTCCACGGTCTTTTCGTAGCGCTTGAGCGCCTCGGCGGTGGCCGGTTGCTTGGTCGCCAGGTCGGCGGCGGAGAAATACTCGCCGTCGATCAGGTAGCTCGGAGTCCGCACGAATTCAGGCGCCGGCGTGGTGCTCAGCTTGAAGGTCGACACGTATTTGTTCAGCACTGGCTGGGCCTTGTCGTTGCCGATCCACTCACTGGTGGCCATGCCGGAGCGACCGCCCGGGCTCGACTTGGCTTCCAGCAGGGTGACCTGCCAGCCCTTGTTTTGCAGCTCGTATGCCGCCGTGAGGCCCGAGACCCCGCCGCCGATCACGATTGCGGTTTTATCCTTGGCCAGCGCAGACACGCTGAACAGCCCCAACATCACCAGCGCACAGGCGCGCAGCCAACCGACAGACATTCAGCGAACTCCGGAAATACACGAGGAAAACAGCGGTTTTTTTTGCAGCCAGACGGCTCAAGAACCGCGAAGAATACGTCAGCCATCAAAACGCCGCCAGCGACGTCTATCGACCTATACAAAGTAGCTCAATCGACACAATGGGTTGTCCCCGTGGCACGCATTGCATAGGCTTGCGCGATTGTAGGTCCGCGCTTGTCTCGGACCGCCTCCAGGAGAGTGAAAATGGGCCTGAATAATCAGTGGATGCAACGCGACCTCGCGGTGTTGTGGCATCCCTGCACCCAGATGAAAGATCACGAACAACTGCCGCTGATCCCGATCAAGCGCGGTGAAGGCGTCTGGCTCGAAGATTTCGAAGGCAAGCGCTACCTCGATGCGGTCAGCTCCTGGTGGGTCAATGTGTTCGGTCACGCCAATCCGCGGATCAACCAGCGCATCAAGGATCAGGTCGATCAGCTGGAGCACGTGATCCTCGCCGGCTTCAGCCATCAACCGGTGATCGAGCTGTCAGAGCGTCTGGTGAAGATGACACCGGAAGGCCTGACCCGGTGCTTCTACGCCGACAACGGCTCGTCCTGCATCGAAGTGGCACTGAAAATGAGCTTTCATTACTGGCTCAACCGCGGCCAGACGAACAAGAAGCGCTTCGTCACTCTGACCAACAGCTACCACGGCGAAACCATGGCCGCGATGTCGGTGGGCGACGTGCCGCTGTTCACCGAGACCTATAAAGCGCTGTTGATGGACACCATCAAGGTGCCGAGCCCGGACTGCTACCTGCGTCCCGAAGGCATGAGCTGGGAAGAGCACTCGCGCAACATGTTCGCCGCCATGGAACAGACCCTGGCCGAAAACCACGACACGGTCGCGGCGGTGATCGTCGAGCCGCTGATCCAGGGCGCCGGCGGCATGCGCATGTACCACCCGGTGTACCTCAAGCTGCTGCGCGAAGCCTGCGACCGCTATGGCGTGCACCTGATTCACGACGAAATCGCCGTCGGCTTCGGCCGCACCGGGACGATGTTCGCCTGCGAGCAGGCCGGCATCCGCCCGGACTTCCTGTGCCTGTCCAAAGCCCTGACCGGCGGCTATCTGCCGCTGGCGGCGTGCATAACCACCGACGAGGTCTACAGCGCGTTCTACGACGACTACCCGACCTTGCGCGCCTTCCTGCATTCCCACAGCTACACCGGCAACCCGTTGGCGTGTGCGGCAGCCTTGGCGACGCTGGATATCTTCGAAGAAGACAACGTCATCGAGAACAACAAGGCGTTGGCCCAGCGCATGGCCTCGTCCACTGCGCATCTGGTCGATCACCCGAACGTCAGCGAAGTGCGCCAGACCGGCATGGTGCTGGCCATCGAGATGGTCAAGGACAAGGCGAGCAAAGAAGCCTATCCGTGGCAGGAGCGTCGCGGCCTGAAGGTGTTCCAGCACGCGCTGGAGCGCGGTGCTTTACTGCGTCCGTTGGGCAGTGTGGTGTATTTCCTGCCGCCGTATGTGATCACCCCGGAGCAGATTGACTTCCTCGCCAAAGTGGCCACTGAAGGCATCGACATCGCGACCCGCGAAAGCGTCAGCGTGGCGGTGCCGAAGGACTTTCATCCGGGGTTCCGTGATCCGGGCTGATTGATTTCAACCGTAATCCTGTTGGATCTGGTAGACCGTTTTCGCTGGCAAGCCAGCTCCTACAAGGATTTGTATGTTCCACAAACTTTGTGTGCGGCACCTAACCTGTAGGAACTGGCTTGCCAGCTATAAGGTCGGTACGACCTTCAGATGATTTGTATCTTTTTCAGAGACCCAGCATGAGACTGTCCCGCTTCTTTATCGACGCCCCCCTGAGCATCGGCGAGCACGAACTGCCGGAGGCTCAGGCCCATTACATCAGCCGTGTGCTACGCATGGCCGAGGGTGATGCGCTGCAACTGTTCGACGGCTCAGGCCAGGAGTTTCGCGCCACGCTGGTCGACGTCGGCAAAAAACGCGTGGTGGTACAGATCGATGAAAATTTCGCCGGGCAGATCGAGTCGCCGCTGCAAATCCATCTCGGCCAGGGCCTGTCCCGGGGCGAACGCATGGACTGGGCGATTCAGAAGGCCACGGAGTTGGGCGTCACTGAAATCACCCCGATCTTCACCGAACGCTGCGAAGTCCGGCTCAAGGATGAACGCGCCGACAAACGCTTGCTGCACTGGCGTCAGGTGGCAATCAGCGCCTGCGAGCAATGCGGTCGCTCCACAGTGCCGGTGATCCATCCGCCGCTGCTGTTGGCCGACTGGTTGAAACAGACTGAAGCCGAATTGAAATTGGTGCTGCATCCGGTCGCCGAGCCATTGGTCAGTCACGCCAAGCCTGCGACCCTGGCATTTCTGATCGGGCCGGAAGGTGGATTGTCGGATGCTGAAGTGGATCAGGCCAAGGGCGCCGGCTTCCATGCTGCCCGCCTCGGCCCTCGGGTATTGCGTACCGAGACTGCGCCGGTGGTGGCATTGGCGGTGGCCCAGCAGCTTTGGGGTGACTTCTAGGGCCCTTTCGCTGGCAAGCCAGCTCCTACGAAGATCAAAGGCATCTGTAGGAGCCGGCTTGCTGGCGAAGACCGCGACGCGGTCTAGAGGACATAAAAGAAAATCGCCACAAAGTGCAGCAAACTCCCCGCGATCACGAACAGATGCCAGATCCCGTGGGCATGCCGCAAGCGATGGTCCAGGGCAAAAAAGATAATGCCCACGGTGTAGAAAATCCCGCCCGCCGCCAGCCAGGCAAACCCTGCTATACCCAATGCAGCCAACAGCGGCTTGACCGCCACCAGCACGATCCAACCCATCACCGCGTAAATCACGATCGACAGGACGCGGGCTTCCGAGCGCGGTTTGATCTCTTGCAGGATGCCGATCAACGCCAGCCCCCAGACAATCCCGAACAACGTCCAGCCCCACGGCCCGCGCAAGCTCACCAGGCAGAATGGCGTGTAGCTGCCGGCGATCAACAGGTAGATCGAAAAGTGATCGACCTTCTGCATGATCGTTTTTTTGCGCCCGCGAACGCTGTGGTAAACGGTCGAAGCGCTGTAGAGCGACATCAAGGTAAATCCGTAGATCGCCACGCTGACGATCTTCCATGGACTGCCGTCGAGGCTGGCGATCACCAGCATCCACACCACGCCGACCGTCGCCGCGACCGCTCCCACCAAGTGCGTCCAGGCGTTCAGTCTTTCCCCGTGATACATAGGTTGCTCACCTCGCAATTCATTGCCGCAGAACGCAAGGCTCAGGCCTGAAGCGTAAAAGCGCAATGTTTCAGAACACAAATCCCCCTGTAGGAGCCGGCTTGCCGGCGATGGGGCCATGGTATTTTGCGCTGCTTTGAAGATTGCTATCGCCGGCAAGCCAGCGCCTACAAAGGCCTGCGTGGGCTTATGGAATTAGGCACAATCGAGGCATTCGAATAAGAGCCACGCCCCATGCTGATCGATGAAGAGTTGACCCTGAAAAAGCTTGAGGTATTCCTGGCCTTCATGCGCACCGGCAACCTGGCGCGGGCCGCTGCCGAATTGCAGACCAGCAACGTCAGCGTGCATCGGGCGATCCATTCCCTGGAAAGCGCTCTGCGGTGCCCGTTGTTCAAGCACGAAGGCCGCAACCTGACACCGCTGGAAAGCGCTTATGTGCTGGAGGAGCGGGCGCAGAAGCTGATTCAGGATGTCGTCGAAAGCGTGCGCCTGACTCGCGAAGCCGCCGGGTTCTCCGCCGAACGGTTCAAACTCGGCTCACTGTATTCACTGACAGTGAAGACAGTGCCGCAGCTGATCATGGGTTTGAAGATCCGCCGTAGCGAACTCAATATCGACCTGATTCTGGGCTCCAATTTCGACCTGCTCTACAAGCTGAAGAACATGGAAGTCGATGCGATCCTGGTGTCGCTGGACGACAGTGTCAACGATCCGGATTGCGAGCAGATCCCGCTGTTTTCCGACGACATCTTCCTCGCCACACCCGCCGACTCCAAGTTTGCCCAACGAACCGAAGTCGACCTGGCCGAGGTTCGCGCCGAAACCTTCATCACCCTGACCCAGGGCTTCGCCACCCATCAGGACGGCAAGCGGGTATTCGAGCAGGCAGGGTTCGAACCGAAGGTGGCGATGCAGGTCAACGACATCTTCACCCTGCTGAGCATGGTCAGTTCGGGCGTCGGTTATGCGTTGCTGCCAGGAAGGATCGCGGCGGTGTACGAGAACCGTGTGAAGCTGATCCCATTGCAGGAAAAGTACCGGTTGCAGCAGCACATTGGCGTGGTGTTCCTGAAAGCCAAGGAGCGTGATCCGAATCTGCTGGCGTTGCTGGCGGAATGTCGGATGTATGCCAATCGGCAGGCTTGAAACCGTGTTGCCCCCATCGCCGGCAAGCCGGCTCCTTCAAAGACTGCGTAAATCCTGTAGGAGCCGGCTTGCCGGCGATGGCGTCAGACCAGGCAATACAACTCGCGGTTTAGCCGACAATCCCGCGAACGATGAAGAACAACAACGAAGGCCCGAGCAAACAGCCAAGCCCGGTGTGAAAGGTCGCGGTCAACGCGCCATAAGGCACCAGGCGCCGATCCGTCGCCGCCAATCCGGCGGTCACGCCACTGACCGTCCCGGCCAGCCCACCGAACACCATCGCCGAGCGCGGGTTATCCAGGCCCATCCAGCGCGCCGCCATCGGCGTGCCGACCATCACCAGAATCGCCTTGATCAGACCGGTGGCAATCGACAGCGCCACCACATCGGAACTGGCGCCAATGGCCGCGCCGGTCACTGGCCCGACAATGTAGGTCACCGCACCGGCACCAATGGTGGTCATGCTCACCGCGTCGCGGTAACCGAAAACCCAGGCCAGGCAAGCACCGACAATAAACGGTAACACTGTGCCCAACAGCAGCGCGATCACACCGATCAAACCGGCCTTTTTCGCCTCCGTGGCCTGCACTTCAAATGCCGTGGCGACGATGGCGAAGTCCCGCAGCATGGCACCGCCCATCAACCCGATGCCGGAAAACAGCGTCAGGTCCGCCAGGCCTTTTTGCCCCCCGGTCATTGTGCCGCCGACCCAAGCCAGCACCAGGCCGATGACGATGGCAATCGCCGAGCCGTGGATGCGCCCGAAGGTCAGACGTTTGGAAATCAGCACTGACACCCACATGATCACGCCGACAAAGGCGAATGCGGTGACCAGACCGTTGTGTTCCAGACCGCTCTTGATGAGATCCCACATATCAGCGACCTCCTGCCGGTGCGCCAACCGGCGTTACATCCACCGGTTCATCGGGCAAGGGTTCGCCTTTGTGGGTCCGGCTGATCAGGGCAATGGTGCAGCCGCAGATCACTACCGAACCGATCGCCGCCAACACCGCCACCGGACCGCCATGCAGTGCCGTGACCACGTTTTGCTGCGCCGCCATCGCCACCACCACCGGGATGTACATCGCGCCCCAGAAGCCGACGCCCAGTTCGCAATCCTTGGTCATGCCGCCGTGGCGGTGCATCCACAACCGTGCGCAGATCAGCAGGATCATCGCGATCCCGACGCCGCCGACGTTTGACTTCACGCCTAGCAAAACACCGAGCATGTCACCCATGATCACCCCTGCCAGCGTACAGATCGCCAACAGCGCCACACCGTAAATAATCATTGTCGTAGTCCTCAAAGTGCATTTCGAATGTTGTTTTTGTTGTTCGAAGCCTTAAGTCGGGTGATTTAAGAGTGGCGACTTCCCTCCTCACGCATCAGCGCCTGCAAGGTATCGAGCCGGGCACCGTCGTAGGCAATCACGGTGCCCTGCTCGAACACCCGGCGCGCCAGCCCGGTCAACACCGCACCGGGCGGCAGTTCGATCTGTAAACGTACACCGCGCTCGTAAGCGCTTTGTACCGTGCCGCGCCAATCGACGATGCGGCACATGTTGAAGGCCAGGTCGTCACGCAAGGCTTCGGGCTTGATCAGCGGTCGCGCGCGACTGCCGCTCAGGTAGCCGATTTTTGGGGTGTGCAGCGACACCTGAGCAAAGGATTGGGCCAACCGTTGTGCGGGCGCCTCAAGCAATGGGCAGTGGGACGGCACGCTCACTGCCAGACGTTTGGCCAGGCCAGCCCCGCAACCTTTCGCTAACTCGGCCAGCGCTTTCATCGCCGCGTCGCTACCGGCAATCACCAGCTGGTTATCGGCGTTGATATTGGCCAGATAAACCGGCATTTGCGCGCTGTGCACCCGGGCCAGCAACCCTTCCACGGCGGCCAGGTCCAGACCGATGATTGCGGTCATGCCGTAGCCCTGTGGATAAGCCTGCTGCATCAACTCACCGCGCAGGCTAACCAGATGCAACGCATCGCTGAAACCCAGGGCACCGGCCACCACCGCTGCCGGGTAAGCGCCGATCGACAAGCCGGCCACGTAGTCCGGGGCCATGGCCAACTGGCGTGAAGCGGCGACACCGGCGATCAGCAGGCAAAGCTGCACCGCCCTCGTCGACCGCAACGCCTCGGCAGAGTCCAGCTGCGTCACATCTTCACCGAGCAGGTCGCTTGCCTCGTTCAACGTTTCCCGAGGCAAACGCGCGAGCATGCCGGGTTGTTGCGCGCCCTGGCCGGGGAACACCAGCAAGCTGCTCATGCTGCTTGCTCCTGAGGATTCCACGGATCAGTCACCAGCGTGGCTTGAGTGGCACTTTTCAGCAGGACCCGCGACGAAGTGCCGGCCCATTCGCGCAAGGCAACGGCGCCCGACGGTGTCTGCAATTGCAGGTCAACGCGGCACAAGACGGCATCAAGAACGGCCACCAACGCCTGGGCGTCGCGACGACTCAACGGACTCGGTGTACGCAGGATCAGGTCGAGGTCGCTGCCCTCGTGCAAAGCGGCAAATCCACTGGCCAACTCGAACCCGGCGCTGCCGCTGACACCCCAGACCCAACCACTGTCATCGAGGTGCGAGCGCAGTTGCGCCAAGGCCCGCAGCGCCGGGAAATCGCGCTGGCCTTGAACATGGCACAGCTCTTCAGGCCGCACCCGCCGCGTAAGGGAAGAGACTTGCATCAACGCGGCAAATCGCTGTTCGCGCAACGGACCGCGCACGCCCACAGCCACCTGCCCCGCCGCGCTCAAGGCGCGACGGACCACCACCGGCTGACCGGCACTGATCGACTCGATCACCCAGGCAGGCGCATCCACAGGCAACTGCTGCGGGGTCATGCCCCACAGCAGGTCGTGAGCCAATAGCGTGCTCACCACTGAGCTCTCAGCAATTGGCGAACCTTGCTCGACGCCGCCCGGTTGGCGGCCCCCAGACGACCGCTCAGATCACGGTCACCAGCAGCCACATCGCCAATCGCCTGATACAGGCACTCGGTCACCCGCGCCAGATCCGCTGCCGTCGGCTGCTCGATCTGTTCCACCGACAGGGTTTCCCACAGCAGCCCGAGGCTGGCATAGCTGTCGATGTCATAGGCCATCGGCGGCACGCTGGCCGCCAGGGCTTCGAGTTCTTCGACGCTGCGCAAGGTCACCCGCGCCGCCGATGCCTTGCCCATGGCGTGCACCATCACCCCCGGATCGCGCAGGGCGATCAAGCGATTGGCCTGATAGCCGTGGGCCAGAAACGCCCCGGACATTGCCTTGCCCACCAGCAAACCGATCACCGCATGACCCGCCAGACGGGCACGGGCATAACTGTCCGCCGCAGCGGCCAGTGCCTGATGAATGCCGAGGGCTTCTTCGCGTCGACCGTAGGCCTGGCTCGGCACGTCGACGATAGCGATCACGGCGCGCTTGTGTGTCCTGTTCTGATCGGCGGCGATGACTTCATCCACGGCCTTGGCCAGGCCCCAGCCTTCGAGCAAGCCCACCTCGCCGTTGCGTGCACGGACGAATCGGTTTTCCGGATCGACCACCACCGCAATGAAACGCACCGGCTGATTGCCCAGCGAACCGTCCGCGACCTTCAGCGAAGCGGGCAAACCTTCGACCGCTTTCGCCCCGGCGCTCAAGGCGTTGAACCAGTTCAAGCCTCGCAGGGAATACGAACTCATGGGCGTTCTCCTTGGTACAGATCGCGAACCACAGACGGCTCGATTTGCGGTTCGGCGTCCAGACGCGCCAACCGTTGCAGGAACAGCTCGACCTGTTGGCTACGGGGTTGCGCCGGCAAACCTTGCTGGAGTAACTCACCCACCTGCTGTCGGATCTGCGCCACGTCGTCGGCAACATAGCGGTCCACCAGGCCACTGGCGAAGCGCTGCTCGCCACCGGTCAGGCTCCAAATGAAAGGCCGGTCGCGGGAGTCGTATTCCTCAAGCCCGGCTTCCTGCTCGATCACCTGCGGGCCGTTCAGTCCGAGTCGCGCCTCCTGGGTCACCAACAGATAGCTGCACAACCCGGCGGCAATCGACATGCCACCAAAGCAACCGACACTGCCCGCCACCACACCGACCACGGGTTGATACCGCTGCAAATCGACAATCGCGGCGTGGATGTCGGCAATCGCCGCCAGGCCCAGATTGGCTTCCTGCAAGCGCACGCCGCCGGTTTCCAGCAGCAGCACGGCGCGGGTCGGGATGCCGTTGCGGTTGTCTTCGGCGGCCAGTTCCAGTGCGCCGGCAATTTTTGCTCCGCCGACTTCACCGAGGCTGCCGCCCTGGAACGCCCCTTCGATGGTCGCGATCACCACCGGCAAACCATCGAGATTGCCCTTGGCGATCACCACGCCGTCGTCGGCTTGCGGCACCACGCCCTGGCGCGACAACCACGGCGACATGATCCGCTGAAAGGGGTCGAGCAGTTCGCGGAACGTACCGGCGTCGAGCAACGCCTTGGCCCGTTGCCGCGCACCGAGTTCGACGAAGCTGAGCTTGTTGAGCAGGGATGCGCTGTCAGTCATGGCCGATCTCCTCGAAGCCTTGTTCCAGACGCAGACGCACCACACCGGGAGTCGCGCCGAAATCGTGGATATCGATGTCCATCGCCGGTGGCGTCTGGCCGTCGAACATCCGTGCGAACAGATGTTGCCAGCGTTGTTCACTGCCATTGACCGAGGTCTGTACGTTGATCGTTAGCTTGCCGGCCTGACCCGGTTCGATCAGCACTTCCAGATCACCCGAGCCGACACAGCCCACCAGGGTACGACCGCGTGGCGGCTGCCCGGCGGGGAATTCAAAGGATAAGGTTTCCATCAAAACGCTCCCTGAAGGATGCCGTCGCGCTCGATACGGTCGAGCAACAGAGTGGCGGCGAACAAGTCGGCGGCACCACCGGGCGAGGCATTCAATGCGATGAGTTGTTGATCCAGTTCATGCAGACGGCGACGGCCCGCGAGGCTGGCAGTGCCGCCCGCGTCGAGCACCGCTTGAGCGCCGGATTGCATGGTGTGCAGGCCTTCTTCCCCGGCGCGGTACAGCACGCAGGTGTCGGCCAGATTCGTCATGATCGCCAGCAGCGCATCGAGCCGGGCGTTCTGTTCCCCATAGCCGGCGGCGCGACTGCGCAGCAGTTGTGGCAGAGCCCGTTGAGTCACCGCCGGAAAACCCAGTTGCGCTTCTTCACGGGCGCCGCGAGCGCCGTAGCGTTGGGCGACTTGCGCACCGTGACTGAGCGGGCGTGGAGCAAAATGATCGTCGAGCAGGGCCAACCGCGCAGCCCGTAACGCCACGCTATTGGCGCTGCAGGATTGAGGCTCCAGCGCCGCGGCAGTGATCAACAAGCCCAAGGCCCAGATCGCCCCGCGGTGGGTGTTCACCCCGCCGGTGGTGTCGAGCATGGCTTGCTCGCCTTCGCGACCGATGCGACCCACGGCTTCGCGCAGGGGTAAGCCGATCTCGCCGCACTCGATGGCGGCTTCAGCCATTTCCTTAAAGGCCGACCACAAGGACAGCGCCGACGCGTGCATCAGCCCCAGGTGCAAATCGGTGTGGGCGCCATTGCCGCGACGGTCGACCAGTGCCGGTTTCGGCGACAGATCAGCTTCGTCGATCAGCGCGTCCACCGCCTGGTCCGCCAGCCATTCGGCCAGACTCAGGGTTTTGGGTTGCAGGTTAAGTGCGTGCATTACCAGCTCCTGAACTTGGCGGGCGGGTTATAGAGGCCACCGGACCACTCCACCAGATCGGCCACACTTTTTGCCGCGAGCAACTCGCGAGTGGCGTCGGTGCGGCGGATGCCGAGGTCTTCAGGCAAGGCGATCAGGCCTTCGCGGCGCATGCGCGCAGTGTCTTTGGGGTTGTGGCGCAGGCCGATGGTGGTCACCCCGGCGACGGCGGCGATCATCGCCTGGCGCTCTTCCAGTGAGCGCGCCTTGTACAGGTAGGCGATGCCTTCTTCGGTCAACAGGTGGGTCACGTCGTCGCCGTAGACCATGATCGGCGCCAACGGCATGCCGCTTTTCTTCGCCACATCGACCGCATCGAGGGTTTCGACGAAGGTCGGTTTGCCGCCCTCCTGGAAGGTCTCGACCATCTGCACCACGAGTTTCTTGCCGCGCTCGAGCATCGGTTCGGCCACATCGGTGTTGCGCATGTCGAGCCAGGCCGGAGTGCCGTGGCGGCGACCGCGCGGGTCGTGGCCCATGTTCGGTGCCCCGCCGAAACCGGCCAGGCGCCCGCGGGTAACGGTGGAGGAATGACCGTCGCCATCGACTTGCAAAGTCGCGCCGATGAACAGGTCCACGGCGTATTGCCCGGCCAGTTGGCTGAACATCCGATTGGAACGCAGGGAGCCGTCGCGCCCGGTAAAGAACACATCCGGCCGCGCCGCAATGTAGTTCTCCATCCCCAATTCGGTGCCGAAGCAATGCACGCTTTCGACCCAGCCACTTTCAATCGCCGGGATAAGTGTTGGGTGCGGGTTGAGGGTCCAGTTACGGCAGATCTTGCCTTTGAGGCCGAGGGATTCGCCGTAGGTCGGCAGGATCAGTTCGATGGCAGCGGTATTGAAACCGATGCCGTGATTAAGCGACTGCACGTTGTGTTTTTCGTAGATGCCACGAATCGCCATCATCGCCATCAGCACGTGCACGGGCTTGATGTGCCGAGGGTCGCGGGTGAACAGCGGTTCGATATAGAACGGCTTGTCGGCCACCACCACGAAGTCGACCCAGGAGGCGGGAATGTCCACACGCGGCAGGTCGCTGACGTCGTCCACCAGCTGATTGACCTGGACGATGACGATGCCGTCGCTGAAGGCCGCCGGTTCGATCAGCGCCGGGGTGTCTTCGGTGCTCGGCCCGGTGTAGATGTTGCCGGCGCGGTCGGCCATGAACCCGGCCGACAGCACAACGTTGGGAATCAGGTCCACCACCAGCCGTGCGTAGAGTTCGATGTAGGTGTGGATCGCGCCGATTTCCAGCAAGCCATCTTCAAGCAACTGGCTGATGCGCAGGCTTTGGGTACCCGCGAAAGAGAAGTCGAGCTTGCGGGCGATGCCACGCTCGAACAGGTCCAGGTGTTCGGAACGTCCGACGCTGGGCATGATCATGTGCAGGTCATGCAGCTTCTCGGGGTCGGCCTTGGCCAGGGAGCGGGAAAGGAAATCCGCCTGCTTCTGGTTGTTGCCTTCGAGCACCACGCGGTCACCGGGCAGAATCAGCGCTTCAAGCGCCGCGACGATGTTATCGGTGGGCAACACCACGCCGTCGGCAAGACCTCGCACCAGCTCGAGGCGTCGCTGCTTTTCGCTGCGCCGCCGCGTCCATCGCGAGTCGGGGGATATTGTTGTTGTCATGACCACTCCACGGGTTCGCTGTCGTGGAGCTACCTTAGGAGCGTTGGGTGGGGCGTATCAATCAAGCAGAGTGGAGGATCGTTACGCTCAGGTTAATGATCAATATGGGCGGCGTTCATGGCGGCCCCATCGCTGGCAAGCCAGCTCCTACAGGTATTTCGGTTGTACGCCAATGCCGAGTACATCCGATAACTCTGTAGGAGCAAGCTTGCTCGCGATCAGGCCAGCACTTTCAATACAAAAACCGCGATCAGCCGATCAACCCGGCATCCACCAGCAACGCCTCCAGCGCCAACAGATCCGGCACCTTGGCCACTTGATCCCCCACTTGCACTGCGGCCTGTTCCAGCGAACACAACGGCACATCCACGTAGCTCAATTGGCTGTCGAGCTTGTAGGAACGCGGAATTCCCTGCACCAGTAGCGCAATGAATTTCAACTCCGGACGGCCGCCCAGGGCATTCAGGATAACGATTCGTGCGCGCTCTCCAATCACGGTTTTCTGGCCGCACGCCGACTCGAAACTCAGCAGCGGAATCTGCCGGTCGCGCCACGTCACCAGCCCCAGGTACCACGGCGGCGTATCGAGGTCGAACGTCCCTGGCTGCTGGTAATCGATCAGCTCGGCGACAGCGACGTTGGGCAGGATAAGGTTGCGGTCCGCCAACGGCAGCAGCAGGCCGGTGAGGTTGCTGGTGCGATGCTCAAGCATGGGTCTTGCTCCACAAGGCGATGCTTTCGAGCAGCACCGACTCCTGGTACGGCTTGCCAAGGTAATCGTTGACGCCGATGGCCATGGCGCGGTCGCGATGCTTCTGGCCGGTGCGGGAGGTGATCATGATGATCGGCAGGTGTCGCAGGCGTTCGTCATTGCGCACCTGGGTCGCGACTTCGAAGCCGTCCATGCGTGGCATCTCGATGTCGAGCAACATCAGGTCCGGCATATGCTCTTCAAGCAGCAGCATGGCGTCGACGCCATCCTTGGCGGTCAACACATTCATGCCATGGCGTTCAAGCAGACGACTGGTGACCTTGCGCACCGTGACCGAGTCGTCGACCACCATCACCAGCAAAGGCCGCTGCGGCTCGGCCTCGATTTCGTGGCCCGCCGGACGTTGCGGCACATGGGCTTGCAAGGCGCGGATCGGCGCCAGTAAATCGAGAATCAGCACCACCCGACCATCGCCGAGAATCGTGGCGCCAGACACGCCTTGCACCGCTGAAAATTGCGGCCCCAGGCTCTTGACCACGATTTCGCGAGTGCCGGCCATCGTATCCACTTGCACCGCGATGTGGCGTTCGTTGCTCTGCATCAGCAATACCGGCAGCGGCAGGCTTTGGCCCAACAGCTTCGGGCGCAGGCTGGTTTTCAACAACTCGCCCAGATAAACCAACTCATAACGCTGACCAGCGTACTCGTAAGTCGGCGGATCGAGTCGGTAATGGCCTTCGAGTTCATTGGGCAGCACGCGGACGATGCCGTCGATGGTATTGAGTGGAATCGCATATTGGTCATCAAAGCATTGCACCATCAGCGCCCGGTTGACGGACACGGTAAAAGGCAGGCGAATGCGAAAATGCACGCCCTGCCCCGGTACCGAGTCGATACTCATGGTGCCGCCCAGCTGCCGCACCTCTTCGTGCACCACGTCCATGCCGACGCCGCGCCCGGAGATCTGGGTGATTTTTTCGGCGGTGGAAAACCCCGGCTGCAGGATGAATTGCAACACGTCGTGATCGCTGATGACGCTGTCCGGTGCGAGCAGGCCGCGCTTGATCGCCTTGCGCCGCACCGCTTCGAGCGGCACACCGGCACCGTCATCGCGGATGTCGAAAATGATGTCGCCACCCTCGCGCAGCAAATCGAGGGTGATCTTGCCCTTGGCCGGTTTCCCCGCCGCCAGCCGAGCCTCGGCGGACTCCAGGCCATGGTCGACGGCGTTGCGCAACATATGCTCCAACGGCGCCGCCATGCGTTCAAGCACGTTGCGATCCATCTCGCCTTCGGCGTTATCGACGATGAAATCTACATCCTTGCCCAACTCGCCGGCCACCTGACGGACGATGCGCTGCAAGCGCGGCAGCATGCGCTCGAACGGCACCATGCGCGTGCGCATCAGGCCTTCCTGCAGTTCCGTGTTGATGCGGCCCTGTTGCTGCAGCAGGTTTTGCGCGTCCTGATTGCGCCGATCGAGGGTTTCCTTGAGGTCGAGCAAGTCGGACGCGGATTCGAACAGCGCGCGGGACAGTTGCTGCAACTGCGAATGGCGGTCCATTTCCAGCGGATCGAAGTCTTCGTAGCCCTGGCGCTCGGCGTCGACTTGCTGACGGCTGAGAATCCGCCCCTGGGTTTCGGTGTCGAGTCGGCGCAACTGGTCGCGCATCCGCTCGATGGTGGTTTCCATCTCGTTCAGCGCGACCTGCGCATCGCTGACCTGTTGCTCGATCCGGCCACGGAAGATCGACGTTTCGCCCGCCAGGTTGACCAGATCGTCAAGCAACTCCGCCGAAACCTTGACCATGTCCGCGCCGGCGTCCTGTTGTGGTGCCAGCGGTTCAGGTTTTGCTGTGGCGGGAGTCGGTGCCGGCGCTTGCGGCACGGCCGGGTGGCTGAAGTTCTGAATCGCATCGATCAAGCGATCCGCCGGCGGCATTTGTTCGCCAGCGCGGGCGGCGTCGAGCATTTGTGCAAGTCGGTCGTGGCTGCGCTGCAACAGCGCAAATAACGGCGCGGTGGGTTGCAATACACCGGAGGACAAGCCTTCGTAGAGAAACTCCAGCTCATGGGCCAAATCACCAATCGCGGCGATTTCCACCATCCGCGCACCACCCTTGAGGGTGTGCAGGTCGCGCAACAGGGTCTCCACTTCCTGACGGTTTGAAGGCTGTGCCTGCCAACGGGTCAAGGCGGCGCCAGAGCTTTCGATGATGTCGAAACCTTCCTCCAGGAAGATCTCCAGCAGCTCGCTGTCGTGATGGGCCGAGTCATTACTGACCACCGGCTCGATCACATCGGCATGGCCCGCGTGACCCTGGCGCAACGCACGGATCGCTTCGATCAGCTCGCTCGGATCGCCGAGGGATTGGTGCTGTTGCAACTGCTCAAGCAAATGCGCCAAACGATCATGGCTCTGCTGCAACAAAGTGGCGAGCCCGTCGCTGTAGCTGTAACGGCGATCCGCCAGGCCTTCGTACAGGCATTCCAGTTCATAGGCCAGATCACCGACCGGCCCGACTTCGGCCATGCGCGCCCCGCCCTTGAGGGTGTGAAGATCCCGTTGCAAAGAGGACAGTGGCGCGGCGTTGTCCGGATCACGCAGCCAGCGTTCCAAGGCCTGGCCAGCGCTTTCGAGAATATCCACCGCCTCTTCGAGGAAGATCTCGACGATTTCATCGTCCAGCCCGGCCGCTCGGTCCTCGGCAGGAGCTGGCTTGCCAGCGAAGAACTCACCGGCACCGCGTTTTTCCAATGAAAACGCGACATCGCTGACGTCCATCGCTGGCAAGCCGGCTCCTGCATTGGAACGTGCCAGATCCGCTGTAGCGTCGCCCAATTCGCGGATGCTCAGGGTGCGGCTGCCGTCGCTGCGAATAAGGCCCATGGCCGACGGATCGAGGCTCTCGTCGAGCAACTCGCGCAAGGCCCTGACCCGCTGCGGTTGCGCACTGACCTCCTGGCCGGCAGCCAGTTCGTCGAGCATGTTGATCAGTGCCTCGTGAGCACCCTGCGCTTCATGGAAAAACCGTTCGCTGACCGCCAGGCTGCTTTCTTCCACCGCGCCGTAGAGGTCGAGCAAGGCTTCGCACAGCTCATCCACCGGTTGCAGGTCGGCCAGGTGGGCGCCTTCACCAAGGGTGGTCAATTCGTCCAGCAGCGCGCTGAGTTCCTGACGCTCACCGGGATGTTGCTGCCAGCCCTGCAACAGGCTTTCGGCGTCCAGAAGAATGTCCATGCCCTGGGCGAGGAAGTTGTTGATCAACTGTGGATCGCGCTTGAGGCGCAACCCGGCGTTCGGCGTATTCAGGTGGGTTTGCAGACGCTCGGCCAGCAGCGCCCGAGCCCGCTCGACGACGCGCTGTGCTCCGGGGATTACCGCCAGCGGATCGCTCTTGAGTTGGCGCAGACCCAGATGAAACAAGCCTTCGGCTTCCAGCAGCAGTTCGACTTCGTCCAGGTCCAGGGCAATCAGGTGCGCCTTGTACTCCCTGGCCAGCTGATCCAGCGGCGTTGCCAGTTCGGCAATCGGCAAGACACCTGCCACGGAGGCGCTGCCCTTGAGGGTGTGCAGAGCGCGCTGCAACTCGTCGCTGGCCTGTAACGGTACTTGCTCGGCGGCCTGATCGAGGAAACGGTCAAGACTGCCCAAATGAGTCTCGGCTTCCTTGCGAAAGATCTCCAGTAACAACGGATCGAGTGCCGCCACGTCTTGCGTGTCCTCGTCGGACACCGACTCATCGCTCTTGGCCAATGCATGGGCGCGAGCGGCCAACTGATCAACGTCGTTGCGCTGGCGCTGGGTGTTCGCCGCGTATTCGGCCACCAGTTCCGGCAACAGATTCAGCACATCGCCGATCAGCTGATGCACGGTGGCGCCCGGCTCAACGCTATGCTCCAGCACGCGATTGAGCAGGTTTTCCACAGCCCAGGCCAGTTCGCCAAGCACCAGCGCGCGCACCATCCGGCCGCTGCCCTTGAGCGTATGAAAGGCACGACGCAGTTCACTGAGGGCCGCACGGTTGTCAGGATTGATCGACCAGCGCGGCAAGTATTCGCGAAGGATGTCCAGGACTTCCGCGGTTTCCTCCAGAAAGACTTCCCGTAACTCCTCATCTACCGGCTCTTCACCGGCCGGTGGCGGCAATAGACTGCCCGGCGTATTCAGCGCGGGAGGGTTCAGCGCCGATACCGGGCTGGCGAGCACGTCGGCCAGGGTCTGGACGAGCTGCGGATCAGCCAGTTCCTGCATCGATTGCATGTCCTGCGCCTCACTGAGGCTCAGCACATCATCAAGCAACGGCACCTGCTGTTCGTTGGGGACAAAACCGAGGGATGCCAGGCCTTTTTCCGCGACGTCGAGCACCGCTTCGCCCGGCGCCTCGGGGTCATCACTGAGGCGCTCAAGGTAATACTCGATGCTGGTGATCACGTCAGCCAGGTTATCCAGTTCCTGCCAACCCGGCTGACCCGGCTCCAACAGCAAATGCTCGCGAATGAAGTGATTGCACGTCTCGACCAGACTCGCCGCGCGGCTCAGCGGAATTATCGCCAACGCGCCACGCACTTGAGTCAGCAAGGCCGGCAATGCCTGCAAATGTTGGCGATCCCAGTCCGCATCGATGTAGTCGACAATCATGTCCTTGGCCTGCTGCAAACAGATACGGGCCTCCTTGATCACGATCTGGTGGATCTGCGTCAGGTCGGTGGTCGGCAGGCGACTGTCTTCCTGACTCTCGGGCTCCACAGTGCCGACCATGCCGGCCAGCGTCGCCTCGACATACAGCAGGGCTCCGGCGACGTCCATGAGGATCGCATCATCCGGCGCACGCAGGCCCTGGGCGAGGCTCAACACCACCGCCAGTTGATCGATGATGACCTTGCGCGGCTGACCAAAGCCCAGCACCGCCAAGGTATCGGCAATTTGCCGCAAGGGCGCCAGCAGGCTGTCGAGATCGGACGTGTGCTGGCGGTCGCTGCGCACGAACAGGTCAAGGCGTTCCTTGACCCGCACCAGTTCTTCACAGAGCGCGGCCAGCACCGAGCGCATGGCGTCACGGTCAGGACCGGCCAGCCGTGCGCGTTCTTCATCGACCATCGCGCTGTCGGGTAGTGCGTCGTCCAGTGAGTAGCGTTCTTTCATGGTCAGCATCTGCCCGGTGGGAAATTCGGCCTTGGCAATGTAAAAGAGCAAGCTTTTGAGCAACTCCGGCGGTGCCGGCTGATTGATGCCGCGCATACCCTGATCGAGCAGGCGCTTGAGCTCCTTGTCGGCGTCCTTGAACAGACTGCGCAGGGCCGGGCTGTTGGCGATCACGCCGCCCCGCATGCCTTCGACCAGTGCCGAAGCCACCTGCCACAACGGGCTCAAGGGGGCGTCGCCGGACAATCCTTCGAGGCGGGCGAAGACCTTGGCCAGGCAATCGAGGTTGCTCTCGCTGTCTTGCTCACGCAAAAAACCCACCAGTGCCATCTGCAGCAGCTGCCGCAGCTTGCGCACCACACTGGGGAAATCCGCCGGCTCGAGCTGTGCCAGCACCTCAGCCGTCAGCGACGGCAAGTCAGGCAGCTGCGGACTGAACAGGCTGGTTTCCGACAACCGTTTTTCACCACGGGCGCTGCGCAGGTCGTTGATCAGCGGTAGCACTACCAGCGGTAGATCGCGGCGCGCGCCTTGCACCCGATCCAGATAAATCGGCAGTTGCCCCAAAGCCTGCATCAACAGGTGCAATGCCTCGTCACGATGGCTGACGCGATTGTCCCGCAAGGCCAGGGCCAGTTGCTCCATCTCTTCGGCGAGCAAGGCCGCGCCGTAGAACTCGACCATCTGCAAACTGCCGTGAACCTGATGGATGCATGAAAGGCTTGCATCCAGCACGTGCGTCGCCTGCGGGTCATCGAGCACGGTTTCGATCGCGCGATGAGCCTGCTTCAGCGTTTCGGCAATCTCGCCTTTGACCCACTCGAGGGCCACATAGTCGTGCCGATCACCCATAACCACTCCAATCACAATTCAGTTACCCATGGGCGGTTCAAGCTTTGTCCACAACCTGCGCCTTGGCAGCGGGCAAGGTGAAACCGGACACCGACCGGCGTAACTGGCTGGCCATTTTCGCCAGGTTACCGATGCTCTCGGCGGTGGCGGAGGAACCAGACGACGTTTGTGTAGTGATCTGCTGGATCACGTTCATCGTCAGGGAAATCTGCCCGGCCGAGGATGTCTGCTGCTGTGCCGCATTGGAAATGCTCTGGATCAGCGCCGCCAGGGTCTTGGAGACACCTTCGATTTCTTCAAGGGCCACCCCGGCATCCTGCGCCAGACGCGCGCCGCGCACCACCTCGGTAGTGGTCTGTTCCATGGAGATGACCGCTTCGTTGGTGTCGGTCTGGATCGCCCGCACCAGGGTTTCGATCTGCCGGGTTGCGGCCGATGAACGCTCGGCCAGGCGCTGCACTTCATCGGCGACCACGGCAAAACCGCGCCCCGCATCACCCGCCATGGAAGCCTGAATAGCGGCATTAAGCGCAAGTATGTTGGTTTGATCGGCGATGTCATCGATCAGGCTGACAATGTCGCCGATTTCCTGTGAGGACTCACCCAGTCGCTTGATCCGCTTGGCCGTGTCCTGGATCTGTTCACGAATGTTATCCATGCCGTGGATGGTGTTGTGCACCACCTCGTTACCCTTGTTGGCGATTTCCACGGAGCGCTCCGCCACCGCCGAGGATTCAGCGGCGTTGGCCGACACCTGGTCGATGGATTCGGCCATGTCGTTGATCGCCGTGGACGCTTCGGAAATCTGCTGGGCCTGATGCTCCGAGGCCTGGGCCAGGTGCATGGCGGTGGCCTGGGTTTCCTGCACAGCGGCGGCGACCTGGCCGGCCGTGAGATTGATGGTCGCCACCAGGTCGCGCAACTGGTCCACCGAATAGTTGATCGAGTCGGCGATGGTGCCTGTGAAGTCTTCCGTCACCGAGGCTGTCACCGTCAGGTCGCCGTCGGCGAGATCTTCGATTTCATCGAGCAGGCGCATGATCGCGTTCTGGTTGCGCTCGTTTTTTTCAGCGGTTTCGCGCAGTTGGCGATTGGTTTCACGAACCATCACCAGACCGATGAGGATGATCGACATCAATGCCGCCAGGCCCAGGACATAACCGCCGATGGTGTCGGTGTCGCGTCCGCCGGCAAGGTTTTCGAAACGGTTGGCCAATTGCGAGGCTTCGTCGAGCAGGGTTTGTGACAGACCGAAAATATTGGTTGCCGCCTCTCGGACCTTGAACAGCTCCGGCGAGGTTTCGAGGATTTCATCCACCGAGCCCGAGACGAATTCGAAGAGTTCGGAAATCTCCAGGAGCCGCGCACGGGCATCGCGGTCTTCCACCTGGCTGACCTTGAGCGCCGGATCACCTTGAAGCATGCCGTTGAGCACTTTGCCGAACTGCGCGGCGTCGCGGCCGAAGACGTCCGCGGCCTGTTGCGAGCTTTCGTCGCCGGACAACACGGTGTTCACCGCGCCGAGAATCCGCTCGGCCAGTAACGACTGACGCTGGGCCAGCGCCACCTGCGTGGCGGGTGCTCCACGCTGCAGGAGTGTCTCGACGACTTTTTCGTACTCGACCTGCAATTGCGGCACGGTTTCGGCCAGGGTCGCTGCGACTTGATGCAGAGACAGCACGGTCTGTTCGCTGGAAAGAATCGCGTCGGTGTTTTTCAGCAGCCGATCCCAGTCCTGCTGCACGGTTCGCATTTCCGGGCGTACGACGGACGGTGCCGCAGGCAAGCCGGTGGACGGATCGCCCTTCTTCAGATAACCCCAGCGCTGGGCGAAATCGTTGCGCGCGTCGCTGAGCAGCTTGAATGCCGCAGCCTTGCCAGCGGCAGCCTCGGTGGCATTCTTGGCGATACGCTGGGACAACACGCGCAGCTCGCCCGCATGACCGATGTACTGTTTATCGTAGGTGGCCTGGGTATTGAGGTAAGCGAAGTTGGCGAACAGCAGCATGATGAAGATGATCAGCGCGATGAACAGCACGATAATCTGCGACCGGCTGCGCGACCCTTCCATTGGTTTGCCTGCTTTTGCTTTTGTCATCGGTACTCGCCTGTTAACCCACACTTGCGCAGCTTGCCGAAATCCCTGTAGGGGTCGCAGCTACAACGCGACGTTCATGAATCCCTGGGACCGCGCCAACGCAAACGGGCTGAACACCTGCCAGCATTGCTCACGCTGGAAACGTCCTTTGACAAACGTCGACATCGGCCCTTGCAAATCATCCGCCGAAACCGGCTCCAGGCTGTCCTGGGCGAAGTGCTGGAGGCCGAAGACTTCATCGACCATCAGCCCGGCAAACACGTCGTCATGCTCCACCACCAACACCCGACGCTGCCCGCGCATTGCCGACACCTCGTGCCCGAAGAAGCCGCCCAGATCCATGATCGGCAGCAAACGTCCACGCAAATTGGCAACACCCTTGACCCAGGGTTTGACGCCCGGCACTTGAGTGACACGCGGTTCGTGCAACACCTCGCTGACTTCACTCATGGGCGCCACGTACCAGTGCTCGTCCAGGCGAAAACCGACGCCGCTCCAGCTGTCCCGTCGCGTCGGTTGGGACGGCAAGTCTGCCGCCAGTAAACGACAGCGTCGGTCGATCTGCAGCAGCAGTTCGAAAGCCGTCAGCGATCCGTTCATGGGCGCCCGATCAACCGGCCAGCACGTTGTTCAGGGTCTTGATCAGGGTTTCTTCATCGACCGGCTTGGTCAGGTAATCCTTGGCCCCCTGGCGTGTACCCCAGACTTTGTCGGTTTCCTGATCCTTGGTGGTGATGATGATCACCGGGATGTGCCCGGTGTCCGGGTCTTTGGTCAGCTGACGGGTCGCCTGAAAACCATTGAGGCCGGGCATGACGATGTCCATCAGGACCGCGTCGGGTTTTTCCTGACGTGCCAGAGCGACGCCGTCGGCACCGTTTTCCGCTTTCAACACTTCATGACCGTGCTTTTCCAGCATGCCGGTCAGTTTGTACATTTCGGTCGGCGAATCATCGACGATCAGAATACGTGCCATGGTCTTCCCCATTTTGGTCGACGCCGGACCCGTTGGCCGAGCATCACTGTGCATGTCCTACTACGGCAATATGGCGGCGAACCCAGGCACGTGGGCCTGGATCGCATCAAGCAATTCTTCCTTGCTGAATGGCTTGGTCAAAAACTGATCGGAGCCGACGATGCGCCCCTTGGCCTTGTCGAACAGCCCGTCCTTGGACGACAACATAATCACAGGCGTGGACTTGAACGCGCTGTTGTTCTTGATCAGGGCGCAAGTCTGGTAGCCATCCAGGCGCGGCATCATGATGTCGACAAAGATGATGCCGGGGTGGTTATCGACAATCTTGGCCAGGGCATCGAAACCGTCGATGGCCGTGATGACCTCACAACCCACATTCTTGAGCAGCGTTTCGGCGGTGCGACGAATCGTCTTCGAATCGTCGATCACCATGACCTTCAAGGCGTTGGGTTGCTGTTCCATAAAATGCTCTACCGTCGCCTTTGCGAAACAAATTGTCCGTTTGCCGGCTAACGCGGCTCGAAACCCTTGATACTCAAGGGCCAGTACCACTCGGCAGTCTTTTTAGCACAGTCTCCAGTGCCAATCTATCGGCCGACCCTCAAGGTGGTTTTTCCTTGACCGGGAACACACTCAGCGCCACTCTGACGCCACTTTTATACGGCACTGCTTCTATTAACTGTAGGAGCGAGCATGCTCGCGATGGACGTCAACGATGACGCGCGAAACCTGACACCCCGCGGGGTTCTTGAGTTCATCGCGAGCATGCTCGCTCCTACAGAAAAGCGGTTCTCGCTCCCCCAAATTTCGAGGAAAACCCAATGAGCGTTCGCGTCGGGATTGTCATGGACCCTATCGCCAGCATCTCCTATAAAAAGGATAGCTCGCTGGCCATGCTGCTGGCCGCGCAGAAGCGTGGCTGGGAACTGTTCTATATGGAGCAGCGCGACCTGTACCAGGGCGAAGGCCAGGCCCGGGCGCGTATGCGTCCGTTGCAGGTGTTCGCCAATCCGGAAAAATGGTTCGAACTGGGCACCGAAAGCGACGCGCTGCTGAGCGATCTGGACGTGATCCTGATGCGTAAGGATCCGCCGTTCGACATGGAGTTCGTTTACTCTACCTACTTGCTGGAGCAGGCCGAGCGCGCCGGCGTGCTGGTCGTCAACAAGCCGCAAAGCCTGCGTGACTGCAACGAGAAGCTGTTTGCCACGCTGTTCCCGCAATGCACGCCGCCGACCGTGGTCAGCCGCCGTGCCGATGTGCTGCGTGAATTCGCCGCCAAACACGGCGATGTGATCCTCAAGCCGCTGGACGGCATGGGCGGCACGTCGATCTTCCGTCATCGCGCCGGCGACCCGAACCTTTCGGTGATCCTCGAAACCCTGACCGCCCTCGGCGCCCAGCAAATCATGGGCCAGGCCTACCTGCCGGCGATCAAGGACGGCGACAAACGCATCCTGATGATCGACGGCGAGCCGGTGGATTACTGCCTGGCGCGAATTCCCGCGGCAGGCGAAACCCGTGGCAACCTGGCCGCCGGAGGCCGTGGCGAAGCGCGCCCGCTGACCGACAAGGATCGCTGGATCGCCGCGCAAGTTGGCCCGACGCTGCGTGAAAAAGGCCTGCTGTTCGTTGGCCTGGACGTGATCGGCGAGCACCTGACCGAGATCAACGTCACCAGCCCGACCTGCATTCGCGAGATTGATAACGCGTTTGGCACCGACATCGGCGGCATGCTGATGGATGCCATCGATCAGAAGCTCAAAGCGCGTTGATATAGAACAGCCGATGAAGAACCAACATTGCGTTATCATGCCCGGCCTGTGAAAAACGCGATGCTGGTTTCCTTGTCATGACACTCCCGTCCGATCTGCCTGCAGAACTCGCCCACCGTGGCGTGCGCCCGGCCGATCGCCTCGGTTTTACCCTGTTCCTCGCGGCGCTGATCCACTTGGCGCTGTTGCTGGGCGTCGGGTTTGCAGTGGTCGAGCCCAGGCAGATCAGCAAAACCCTGGAAATCACCCTCGCGACCTTCAAGAGCGAAAAGAAGCCCGAGAAAGCCGATTTCCTCGCCCAGGAAAATCAGCAAGGCAGCGGCACCCTGGATAAAAAGGCAATTCCCAAGACCACCGAGGTCGCACCCTTCCAGGACAACAAGGTGCAGAAGGTCACGCCACCACCGGCCGCCAAGCCTGAAGTGCAGCAAGCGCCGCCAAAGGCTGCCGTGACCACCGTCGCGCCAAAACCGAAAAAAGCCCCGGCCAAGACCGAAGAGCCCAAGACTGAAGCCAAGCCCGTGGTCCAGGCGCCGACGTTCGACAGCGAGCAGCTGTCCAGCGACATCGCCAGCCTTGAAGCGGAACTGGCCAAAGAACAGCAGCTTTACGCCAAGCGCCCGCGCATCCACCGCCTGAGCGCCGCCTCGACCATGCGCGACAAAGGCGCCTGGTACAAAGACGAGTGGCGCAAGAAAGTCGAGCGCATCGGCAACCTCAACTATCCCGATGAGGCACGGCGCAAGCAGATCTATGGCAACCTGCGCCTGATGGTGTCGATCAACCGCGATGGCTCGTTGTATGAAGTGCTGGTGCTGGAGTCCTCCGGGCAACCGCTGCTGGATCAGGCAGCGCAGCGCATTGTGCGACTGGCAGCGCCTTTTGCACCGTTTACCGGCGATTTGTCGGACATCGATCGCCTGGAAATCATCCGCACCTGGAAGTTTGCCCGCGGCGATCGACTGTCCAGCAACTGACGGGCCTATGACCTGTAGGAGCCGGCTTGCTGGCGATGGCGTCCTTGAAATCGCATTCGCCAGCAAGCCGGCTCCTGCAGGACCGCGTTACACCCGTTTGACCGTGCGAACCAGCGACCAATCTCAAGCAAACATCACTCCCCAGCTTGTCAGTTTGCCCCTCGAACGCCACACTAGCGCTCATGAAAAACGTCAGCCCCAGCTACCTCAAGCATCAATTCCTGATCGCCATGCCACACATGGCCGACCCGAACTTTGCGCACACCTTGACCTACATCGTCGAGCACACGGCCAATGGAGCCATGGGGCTGGTGGTCAACCGTCCGCAAGAACTGAGTCTGGCCGATATCCTTGAGCAACTGCGCCCGGATATCGAACCTCCAGCACTCTGCCAGCATGTGCCGATCTTCATCGGTGGACCGGTTCAAACTGACCGTGGCTTCGTCTTGCACCCGAAAGGTCAGAGCTTCCAGGCAACCGTTGATCTGGAAGACGAATTGTCCCTATCGACCTCCCAGGATGTGCTGTTCGCCATCGCTGACGGCGTGGGCCCGGCAAAAAGCCTGATCGCCCTCGGTTACGCCGGGTGGGAAGCCGGGCAGCTGGAGGTCGAGCTGGCGCAGAACGCTTGGCTCAATTGCCCGTTTGACCCCGACATCCTGTTCAACACCAGCAGCGAGTTGCGCCTGGAAGCGGCGGCCAAACACCTGGGCGTCAATCTCAACCTGCTCACCAGCCAGGCGGGGCACGCCTGATGGCCCTGAAGCTGATTCTGGGTTTTGACTACGGCACCAAACAGATCGGCGTTGCGGTCGGCCAGGTGATCACCGGCCAGGCCCGCGAGCTGTGCACCCTCAAAGCACAGAACGGCATCCCCGACTGGAACCAGGTCGAAGCCCTCATTAAAGAGTGGAAACCTGACGCCGTGGTGGTCGGCCTGCCCCTGAACATGGACGGCACGCCGAGCGACATGTGCCTGCGAGCGGAAAAATTCGCCCGTCGCCTGAACGGCCGTTTCAACCTGCCCTTCTACACCCACGATGAACGCCTGACGACCTTTGAAGCCAAAGGTGAGCGCCGCGATCGCGGCGGACAAAAGGGCAGCTACCGCGACAACCCGGTCGATGCCATCGCCGCGGCCCTGCTGCTGCAAGGCTGGCTCGACGAAAACACTGCATTGTTCGAATCCTGACGAGTCGTTAATACGCCTCCCTTAGCTACAACCCGAGCCTGCCGTTGAAGCAGCACCGGCTCGGGCCCAAGAAGGAGCAACCATGAGCCTGCCCAATCCCGCCGAACTGATCAGCCAGATGGCCACGCGCCTCAAGGCCCACCTGGAACACCGTGGCATCAGCGAGCCGCGTTTCATCGGCATTCGTACCGGCGGCGTCTGGGTCGCCCAGGCCTTGCTCAAGGAATTGGGCAACGACGAGCCTCTCGGCACCCTGGATGTTTCCTTCTATCGCGATGACTTCAGCCAGAACGGCCTGCATCCGCAGGTGCGCCCTTCGGCGCTGCCGTTCGAGATCGAAGGCCAGCACCTGGTGCTGATCGACGACGTGCTGATGAGCGGCCGGACCATCCGCGCCGCCATGAACGAACTGTTCGACTACGGCCGCCCGGCCAGCGTGACGCTGGTCTGCCTGCTGGACCTGGATGCCGGCGAACTGCCGATCCGCCCGAACGTGGTCGGCGCGACCCTGTCGCTGGCCGCCCACGAGCGCGTGAAGCTGTCCGGTCCGGAGCTTGCGCTCGAACTGCAAGACCTCGCCCTTTAATTCGCCCTATTGAGAGTCCCCCTCGCGATGACGCCTCTAGAAACCAAGCGCCCGCTGCAGCTCAATGATCAGGGCCAGCTGCGTCACTTCCTCTCGCTCGACGGTTTGCGCCGCGAGCTGTTGACGGAAATCCTCGACACCGCCGACTCCTTCCTGGAAGTCGGCGCCCGGGCGGTGAAAAAAGTCCCGTTGTTGCGCGGCAAGACCGTGTGCAACGTGTTCTTCGAGAACTCGACCCGCACCCGCACCACCTTCGAACTGGCGGCCCAGCGCCTGTCGGCGGACGTGATTACCCTGAACGTATCGACATCATCGGCGAGCAAGGGTGAAACCTTGCTCGATACCCTGCGCAACCTCGAAGCCATGGCCGCCGATATGTTCGTCGTGCGCCACGGCGACTCCGGTGCCGCGCACTTCATCGCCGAGCATGTGTGCCCGCAAGTGGCGATCATCAACGGCGGCGACGGCCGACACGCACACCCGACCCAGGGCATGCTCGACATGCTCACCATCCGCCGACACAAGGGCGGCTTCGAAAACCTTTCGGTGGCCATCGTCGGCGACATCCTGCACTCGCGGGTGGCTCGCTCGAACATGCTGGCGCTCAAAACCCTCGGCTGCCCGGATATCCGCGTAATCGCGCCGAAAACCCTGTTGCCGATCGGCATCGAGCAATACGGCGTGAAGGTTTACACCGACATGGCCGAAGGCCTGAAAGACGTCGACGTGGTGATCATGCTGCGTCTGCAACGCGAGCGCATGACCGGTGGCCTGCTGCCGAGTGAAGGCGAGTTCTACCGCCTGTTTGGCCTGACCACCGCGCGCCTGGCCGGGGCCAAGCCCGATTGCATCGTCATGCACCCGGGGCCGATAAACCGTGGGGTGGAGATTGAGTCGGCGGTGGCCGATGGCCCGCACTCGGTGATCCTCAACCAGGTGACCTACGGCATCGCGATTCGTATGGCCGTGCTGTCCATGGCCATGAGCGGGCAGACTGCGCAACGTCAATTCGAGCAGGAGAACGCCCAGTGAAGCTCAGCATTCTCGGCGCACGCGTCATCGATCCAAGCAGCGGCCTGGATCAAGTTACCGACATCCATATCGAAGCCTGCAAGATCGTCGCCCTTGGCGCCGCACCGGCCGGTTTTGTCGCCGTCGACACCCTTGACGCCCAAAGTCTGGTGGCCGCGCCTGGCCTGGTCGACCTTAACGTCGCCCTGCGCGAGCCAGGCTACAGCCGTAAAGGCTCGATTGTCAGCGAAACCCGCGCCGCCGCGGCCGGTGGCGTCACCAGCCTGTGCTGCCCGCCAAAAACCAAACCGGTGCTGGACACCTCGGCCGTGGCCGAACTGATCCTTGATCGGGCACGCGAAGCCGGCAACACCAAAGTTTTCCCGATCGGTGCCCTGAGCAAAGGCCTGGACGGCGAACAACTGGCTGAACTGGTCGCCCTGCGCGATGCCGGCTGCGTAGCCTTCGGCAACGGCCTGGAAAGCTTCCGCAACACCCGCACCCTGTGCCGGGCCCTGGAATACGCGGCCACCTTCGATCTGACGGTAATTTTCAATTCCCAGGATCACGACCTCGCCGAGGGCGGACTCGCCCACGAAGGCCCGACCGCGAGCTTCCTTGGCCTGCCGGGCATTCCGGAAAGCGCCGAAACCGTGGCCCTGGCCCGGGACCTGCTGCTGGTTGAGCAAAGTGGCGTGCGTGCGCACTTCAGCCAGCTCACCAGTGCCCGTGGCGTGGAATTGATTGCCCAGGCTCAGGCTCGCGGGCTGAAAGTCACAGCAGACGTAGCGCTGTATCAGCTGATTCTGACCGACGAAGCCTTGATCGACTTCAGCAGCCTGTATCACGTGCAGCCACCGCTGCGCACCCGCGCCGACCGCGACGGCCTGCGTGCTGCCGTAAAGTCGGGGGTGATCTCGGCCATTTCCAGTCATCACCAACCCCACGAACGCGACGCCAAACTGGCACCGTTCGGCGCGACCGAACCGGGCATCAGCAGTGTTGAATTGCTCCTGCCCCTGGCGATGACGCTGGTGGAAGACGGCTTGCTGGATTTGCCGACGCTACTGGCACGCCTCAGCGCCGGTCCTGCCGAGGCCTTGCGGCTGCCGGCGGGCAAACTGGCAGTGGGAGGTGCGGCGGACATCGTGCTGTTCGACCCTGCAGCTTCGACCGTCGCGGGTGAAACCTGGCTGTCGAAGGGCGAGAACTGCCCGTTCATTGGCCACAGCCTGCCGGGCGTGGTGCGCTATACCCTGGTGGACGGACGGATCAGCCACCAGGCGTAAAAACAAAAAGATCGCAGCCTGCGGCAGCTCCTACGGGGAAACGCATATTCCCGTGTAGGAGCTGCCGCAGGCTGCGATCTTTTTGATCTTCGCTTATCGGCTCTGGGCGTTACGCACCGAAACCTGATCATTCAGCGTCCAGAAGTCATACAGCACCCCCAGAAAGAACAACCCGCCCGTCACCAGGTACAGCAGCCCGCTGATCCATTTCCCCTGATACATCCGGTGCACGCCGAATACGCCGAGGAACGTCAGCAGAATCCACGCCACGTTGTACTCGATCGGCCCTGCGGTAAAACGCAGATCAGCCTCACGATCCATCGCCGGGATCAGGAAGAGGTCGATGAGCCAGCCAATCCCCAGCAACCCAAAGGTGAAGAACCAGATCGTCCCGGTCACCGGCTTGCCGTAATAGAAGCGGTGAGCGCCGGTAAAGCCGAAAACCCACAGCAAATAACCGATGACTTTGCTGTGGGTGTCTTGCTGTTGGACAGCTTGTTGATAGGGGTTCATGGATAACCTCGTTTCACACGATAGATAAATATTGTTGAATTCTTTGTGACTTTTTTACAGGCACCCGACGTACGGCAAGTGCTATGGTCCTTCCCGCCAAAGCCTTATAGAGCCTGACTTCTGTCCGACAATTGCTTCTAAAAGACGCTTTTTTAGTTCCACCGAACAAAAGCTGAATCGACCAACGGCCTCGGAAGCACAAAAAAAGCTGTTATAAAGTTGCGCGTTCACCTATTCGAGCCCTGCCTAATGCGTTCATTTTTAAAGACATGGCTAACCATTTGCCTTTTGATGCCACTGGCCGCCCACGCCACCAATCGTGAGCAACGTCTTCCAAACGTTAATGGTTACACCCCAAAATCCCACGCTTCTGCTCCATCCAGCAAAAGCAATAAATCGGTCAAAAACGCTCCAGAGTTGACCAGCAAAAGCAGCCTGGTGCCACCTATGGCATCCAAGGAAAGCAGCAACGTGCTGAGCCGCGCCGTAAACGTCCTGGGTACACCGTACCGCTGGGGCGGTAGCAGCCCGAGCAAAGGCTTCGATTGCAGCGGCCTGGTAAAATACGCGTTCAACGACGCCACCTTTGACCTGCCACGCACTTCCAATGCCATGGCCAGCGGTCATGGGGAGAAAGTCGATCGCGAAGACCTGAAACCCGGCGACCTGATTTTCTTCAACATCAAGAGCCGTCGAGTCAACCACGTAGCCATCTACCTGGGCAACGACCGCTTCATCCACGCACCGCGCCGCGGCAAGTCGGTTTCCATCGACACCTTGAAGAAACCGTACTGGGAAAAACACTACGTCGTTGCCAAACGTGTACTGCCAAAAGAACAGAACGCGTTGCGGGTTGTTCAGCGCTGATTGGCGGCAAGAGCAAAAGATCGCAGCCTTCGGCAGCTCCTACGCAGGGTTCGTATTTCCCTGTAGGAGCTGCCGGAGCTGCGATCTTTTGCTGTCAGCATTATCAAAAACCATCCGGTGACCGCGCCTTCTCCCGCGCATGCTCGCGACTGATCAACCCCCTGCCCACCAAATCCTTCAAGCTCATATCCAGCGTCTGCATCCCCAGCGACCCGCCCGCCTGAATAGATGAATACATCTGCGCCACCTTGTTCTCGCGGATCAAATTCCGGATCGCCGACGTCCCCAGCATGATCTCGTGCGCGGCAATGCGCCCGCCGCCAACCTTCTTGACCAGCGCCTGCGATACCACCGCCACTAGCGATTCAGAGAGCATCGAACGCACCATCGCCTTCTCGTCACCTGGAAACACGTCCACCACCCGGTCGATCGTTTTCGCCGCCGATGTGGTGTGCAGCGTGCCGAACACAAGGTGGCCGGTTTCGGCGGCCGTCAACGCCAGGCGAATGGTTTCCAGGTCACGCATCTCCCCCACCAGAATCACGTCCGGGTCTTCGCGCAACGCCGAGCGCAGAGCCGTGGCGAAACTGCGGGTGTCACGGTGCACCTCGCGCTGATTGATCAGGCATTTACGCGGCTCGTGCACGAATTCGACAGGGTCTTCGATGGTAAGGATGTGGTGATGGCGGTGGGTGTTGAGGTAATCGATCATCGCCGCCAGCGTGGTGGACTTGCCAGACCCGGTCGGGCCGGTCACCAACACCAGGCCCCGCGGCGCATCAGTCATTTTTCGAAACACTTCGCCCATGCCCAGCTCTTCCATGCTTTGCACTTTCGAGGGAATGGTGCGGAACACCGCACCTGCGCCCCGGTTTTGGTTGAACGCATTGACCCGAAAACGAGCCACACCGGGGATTTCGAACGAAAAGTCGGTTTCCAGATGCGCCTCGAAGTCCTCCTTCTGGGTATCGCTCATGATGGCATGGATCAGCGCCAGCACCTGCTTGTGGTCCATGGCGGGCAGATTGATGCGCCGCACATCGCCGTCCACCCGAATCATCGGCGGCAGACCGGCAGACAAGTGCAGGTCGGACGCGCCCTGTCTGGCGCTGAACGCCAGCAGCTCAGTGATATCCATTGCGCCCCTCAATTCCAGTAGAATGCCGCGAACCTTCAGACCGCTGGCGCTTATTGATGTCCACCATAGCAGACAACATTCTCCAGGTTAGTTCGCGCATACATGCCGCATCACTTGCTGCCAAACGTGCCGAAAACAGCGTCCAGTTGCTGGCCGTGAGCAAGACCAAACCCGCCGAAGCCCTGCGCGAAGCGTATGCCGCCGGCCTGCGTGATTTTGGCGAAAACTACCTGCAAGAGGCACTGGGCAAGCAGCTTGAACTGGCCGACCTGCCCTTGATCTGGCACTTCATCGGCCCCATTCAATCGAACAAGACTCGCGCTATCGCCGAGCATTTCGACTGGGTGCACTCCGTGGATCGTCTGAAAATCGCACAACGCCTGTCCGAACAACGCCCTGCCGATTTGCCGCCCCTGAATATCTGCATTCAGGTCAACGTCAGCGGTGAGGCCAGCAAATCCGGCTGCACTGCGGCCGACCTTCCAGCCTTGGCCAACGCCATCAACGCCTTGCCGCACCTGAAGTTGCGTGGACTGATGGCGATTCCCGAGCCGACTGAAGATCGCGCCGCGCAGGATGCTGCTTTTGCTGCCGTACAAAGCCTGAAAGACAGCCTGAACCTGCCTCTAGACACACTTTCCATGGGCATGAGCCACGACCTGGAGTCGGCCATCGCCCAAGGCGCTACCTGGGTGCGGATTGGTACCGCCCTGTTTGGCGCCCGTGATTACGATCGGTCATAACCCATGGCCGCTTCTCTTCTTTTATAAGGACCTGACATGAGCAAGACGCGTATTGCCTTTATCGGTGCCGGCAACATGGCCGCCAGCCTGATCGGCGGCCTGCGGGCCAAGGGTCTGGATGCCGCGCAGATCCGCGCCAGCGATCCGGGCGAGGAGACTCGCGCCCGCGTGAGCGCCGAGCATGGCATCGAAACCTTTGCCGACAACGCCCAGGCCATCGAAGGCGCCGACGTGGTCGTGCTGGCGGTAAAACCCCAGGCGATGAAAACCGTCTGCGAAACCATTCGCCAAAGCCTCAAACCAGGTCAGCTGGTGGTATCGATTGCCGCCGGTATTACCTGTGCCAGCATGAACAACTGGCTCGGTGCCCAGCCCATCGTGCGCTGCATGCCAAATACCCCAGCCCTCTTGCGCCAGGGTGTGAGTGGTTTGTTCGCTACCGCCGAAGTGACTGCCGAGCAGCGGCAGCAGGCTCAAGAACTGCTGTCCGCAGTCGGCATCGCCCTGTGGCTGGATGAGGAGCAGCAACTGGACGCCGTCACCGCCGTTTCGGGTTCGGGTCCGGCGTACTTTTTCCTGCTGATCGAAGCCATGACCGCTGCCGGGGTAAAACTTGGCCTGCCAGCAGACATCGCGGCGCAGCTCACCTTGCAAACCGCACTGGGTGCCGCACACATGGCAGTCGCAAGCGACGTCGACGCCGCCGAACTGCGCCGCCGCGTGACTTCACCTGCGGGCACAACCGAAGCCGCCATCAAGTCGTTCCAGGCCAACGGTTTCGAAGCCCTGGTCGAAAAAGCACTCGGCGCCGCCGCGCACCGCTCGGCCGAGATGGCCGAACAACTGGGCAACTAAGGAGCTTTTCATGATTGGATTGAACACCGCAGCGGTTTACGTGCTGCAAACCCTCGGCAGCCTGTACCTGCTGATCGTGTTGTTGCGTTTCGTGCTGCAACTGGTGCGCGCAAACTTCTATAACCCGCTCTGCCAGTTCGCCGTGAAGGCGACCCAGCCGCTGCTCAAGCCACTGCGCCGGATTATCCCGAGCATGTTCGGCCTGGACATGTCCTCCCTGGTGCTGGCGATTCTGGTGCAACTGGCGCTGATGGCCCTGACCCTGCTGCTGACCTACGGCACCACCGGCAAC
This sequence comes from Pseudomonas sp. P8_241, assembly GCF_034008315.1. NCBI lineage: Bacteria > Pseudomonadati > Pseudomonadota > Gammaproteobacteria > Pseudomonadales > Pseudomonadaceae > Pseudomonas > Pseudomonas sp. P8_241. The sequence goes on from NZ_CP125377.1 coordinate 6,217,953, forward strand.
CCGTTGCAACTGCTGATCTGGTCGCTCATCGGCGTGACCGCGCTGTTCCTGAAGATATTCTTCTTCGCCCTGATCATCAGCGTGATCCTCTCCTGGGTCGCGCCAGGCAGCCATAATCCGGGCGCTGAGCTGGTCAACGACATCTGCGAACCGGCCCTGGCGCCGTTCCGCAAGATTCTGCCCAACCTGGGCGGCCTGGATCTGTCGCCGATCTTCGCGTTCCTGGCACTCAAGCTGATCGACATGCTGGTGATCAACAACCTCGCCGCCATGACGATGATGCCGGAAATCCTGCGCCTTCTGATCTGATCGTGTCATCGTTCATCGCTAGCAAGCTCGCTCCTACATTGGAATGCATTCCCCCTGTAGGAGCGAGCTCGCTCGCGATGGCCACACCTCGGTCCTACAGGGAACATTCAGGCCCGATCGTTGCTTGCCGCTAACCCCAGCGGTCTTTAGACTTACGCCTCATTTCAATGAGAGCAGGGTCGATGCCAGCTGCCTTCCCCCCCGATTCTGTTGGTCTGGTGACGCCGCAAACGGCGCACTTCAGCGAACCCTTGGCGTTGGCCTGCGGTCGCTCGCTTCCAGCCTATGACCTGATCTACGAAACCTACGGCACGCTGAACGCCGCGGCGAGCAACGCCGTACTGATCTGTCACGCCTTGTCAGGCCACCACCACGCCGCCGGTTATCACAGTGTCGACGACCGAAAACCCGGTTGGTGGGACAGCTGCATCGGCCCGGGCAAACCGATCGATACCAGCAAGTTCTTCGTGGTCAGCCTGAACAACCTGGGTGGCTGCAACGGTTCGACCGGCCCGAGCAGCATCAATCCTGACACCGGCAAGCCGTTCGGCGCTGACTTCCCCGTCTTGACCGTCGAGGATTGGGTGCACAGCCAGGCGCGTCTGGCGGATCGACTGGGCATCGCCCGGTTTGCGGCCGTAATCGGCGGCAGCCTCGGTGGCATGCAGGCGATGCAGTGGAGCATCACCTACCCTGACCGCATCCGCCATTGCCTGGCCATCGCCTCGGCACCCAAACTGTCGGCACAGAACATCGCCTTCAACGAAGTGGCCCGCCAGGCGATCCTCACAGACCCTGAATTCCACGGCGGTTCGTTCCAGGAACACAACGTCATCCCCAAACGCGGACTGATGCTCGCACGGATGGTCGGACACATCACGTACCTGTCCGACGATTCCATGGGTGAGAAATTCGGTCGCGGCCTCAAAAGCGAAAAGCTCAACTACGACTTCCACAGCGTCGAGTTCCAGGTCGAAAGCTACCTGCGCTATCAGGGCGAAGAGTTCTCCGGGCGTTTTGATGCCAACACTTATCTGTTGATGACCAAAGCCCTGGACTACTTCGATCCGGCGGCCAACTTCGACGATAACCTGGCCAAAACATTCGAAAACGCCACAGCCAAGTTCTGCGTGATGTCGTTTACCACCGACTGGCGCTTCTCCCCTGCCCGCTCGCGGGAACTGGTGGACGCGCTGATGGCTGCGCGCAAGGACGTCTGTTATCTGGAAATCGACGCGCCGCAAGGCCACGACGCCTTCCTGATTCCGATCCCGCGTTACTTGCAGGCATTCGGCAATTACATGAACCGCATTACGTTGTGAGATAGCCATGAGAGCTGATCTGGAAATCATCCAGGAATGGATCCCCGCCGGCAGCCGCGTGCTCGACCTCGGTTGCGGCGACGGCGAGCTGCTGACCTGGCTGCGCGACAACAAGCAAGTGACCGGCTACGGCCTGGAAAACGATGCGGACAACATCGCCGAGTGCGTGGCCAAGGGCATCAACGTCATCGAACAGGACCTCGACAAAGGCCTGGGCAACTTTGCCAGCAATAGTTTTGACGTCGTGGTCATGACCCAGGCGCTGCAAGCGGTGCACTACCCGGACAAGATCCTCGACGAGATGCTGCGCGTCGGCCGCCAGTGCATCATCACCTTCCCCAATTTCGGCCACTGGCGCTGCCGCTGGTACCTGGCGAGCAAGGGACGGATGCCGGTTTCCGAGTTTCTGCCGTACACCTGGTACAACACGCCGAACATCCACTTCTGCACCTTCGCCGACTTTGAAGCCTTGTGCCGCGAACGTGAAGCGAAGGTCATTGATCGGCTTGCCGTGGATCAACAGCATCGACACGGGTGGGCCAGTAAGCTTTGGCCTAATCTGTTAGGTGAGATCGGTATTTACCGCGTCAGCAGCCCGGGGCTTGCAGACCACAAGGTCGCGGTCTGAACCACCACATTTCGAGGAGAACGATCATGGGTCGTCTAGCGCTGTTTCTACTCACTGCCTGCCTGAGCGTCGGCGCCATCGCCGCGGACGCGATCAAGGGTGATCGCCAGGAAACATTCGGCGACGTGACGGTGCACTACAACACCTTCAACTCCACCTTCCTGACACCGGACATTGCCAAAGCAGCGGAACTCACCCGCAGCAAGAACCAGGGCGTGATCAATATTTCGGTCATCAAGGAAGGCAAGCCGCTGATGGCCCAGGTGAGCGGCTCGGTCAAGGACCTGACCAGCCAGAGTGTTCCTCTGCAGTTCAGACAGATCACCGAACAAGGCGCGATCTACTACATCGCGCAATACCCGGTGGATCAGCAGGAAGTCCGTACCTTCGACATCAAGGTGCAGACCGGCGACAAAATCAACACCATCAATTTCAACCAAGAGCTCTTCCCCGGCCAATGATCAACTTCACGCAACTCGTATTGGCCAGCCATAACGCCGGCAAACTCAAAGAACTCCAGGCCATGCTCGGCGAGTCGGTGCAACTGCGCTCGATCGGCGAGTTCAGCAGCGTGGAGCCTGAAGAAACCGGCCTGTCGTTCGTCGAGAACGCCATCCTCAAAGCGCGTAATGCCGCACGCATTTCCGGCCTGCCGGCACTGGCCGACGATTCCGGGCTGGCGGTGGATTTCCTCGGCGGTGCGCCGGGTATCTATTCGGCGCGTTATGCCGATGGCAAGGGCGATGCGGCGAACAACGCCAAACTGCTCGACGTGTTGAAAAACGTGCCTGAAGCCGAACGCGGCGCGCAGTTCGTCTGCGTTCTGGCGCTGGTGCGTCATGCTGATGATCCGTTACCGATCCTCTGCGAAGGTCTGTGGCACGGGCGCATCCTGACCGCCGCCAGTGGCGAGCACGGTTTTGGCTACGACCCGCTGTTCTGGGTGCCGGAACGCGACTGCTCCAGCGCCGAGTTGAGCCCAGGCGACAAGAACCAGATCAGCCACCGCGCCCGTGCAATGGATTTGCTGCGCCAGCGCCTGGGCTTGAAATGACCCCTGAATCATCCGCTTCGCCGCTGATCTTCGGCGGCGATGCGCAATCGCCGCGGGCCGCCCTGCCCGTGCTGCCACCTCTCGCACTGTACATCCACATCCCGTGGTGCGTACGCAAATGCCCATATTGCGACTTCAACTCTCACACCGCCAGCCCTGTAATGCCGGAAGAAGAGTACGTCGATGCACTGCTGGCGGATCTCGATCAGGATCTGCACGCGGTTTATGGCCGAGAGTTGAGTTCGGTCTTCTTTGGTGGCGGCACGCCCAGCCTGTTCAGTGCCGAGGCATTGGGGCGCCTGCTCAAAGGCGTCGAACAGCGCATCCCGTTTGCCAGCGATATCGAAATCACGCTGGAAGCCAATCCGGGGACTTTCGAACAAGACAAGTTTGTGGCGTACCGGAAACTGGGGATCAATCGCCTGTCGATCGGCATCCAGAGCTTCCAACAGGAAAAACTTCAGGCGCTGGGGCGGATTCACAACGGTGACGAAGCGATACGCGCGGCCGGCATGGCACGGCAGGCCGGGTTCGATAATTTCAATCTGGACCTGATGCATGGCTTGCCCGATCAATCCCTGGACGACGCTCTGAACGACCTGCGCACCGCCATCGCCCTGAAACCGACGCATCTGTCGTGGTATCAGCTGACCCTGGAACCGAACACCGTGTTCTGGAACCAACCCCCGACGCTGCCGGAAGACGACACGCTGTGGGACATTCAGGAAGCGGGGCAAGCGCTGCTGGCCGAACACGGTTACGCGCAATACGAGGTTTCGGCCTACGCACAACCCGGACGCCCGGCGCGGCATAACCTCAATTACTGGAGTTTTGGCGACTTCATCGGTATCGGTGCCGGTGCTCACGGCAAGCTCAGCCATCCGGACGGGCGCATCGTCCGCACCTGGAAAACGCGCTTGCCAAAGGATTACCTGAACCCGGCAAAAAGCTTCAAGGCAGGTGAGAAAGCGCTGACCAATGATGAAATGCCGTTCGAATTTCTGATGAACGCGCTGCGTCTGACTGAAGGCGTCGAATCGCGTCTTTATCCAGAGCGCACCGGGCTGACGCTGGAAAGCCTCGCCGAAGCGCGTCGCGAAGCCGAACAAAGTGGCCTGTTGCAGGTCGAACCGTCACGTTTGGCGGCAACCGAGCGCGGACAACTCTTCCTCAACGACTTGCTGCAGAAATTTCTGACATAAGGAAATCGAATGGATTTGGTACTCGACCTGCTCGCCACTGTTTCTCGCTGGAGCCGCAGTAACCTCTCGGAAATCGCCCTGGCCCTGGTGGGCTGCCTGCTGGTGCTGTTCGGTGCCGATTTCAAAGGCTGGGTCGAGCAACGCCTGGGCAGCATCGCTGGCGCCTTGCGCGTACCGATGATGGCCCTGCTGTGCGTGATCGGCAGCGGTGCGGCGCTGATCTACGCCACGCCCTGGGTCGTGCGCGGCTTGAGCCAGTTCAACAACTACAGCCTGGCGCCGGTGTTGCTGGTGGTGTTGGTGTTGATTGGCGTCGTAGCCGACCGTCGCTGATTTCGGGTTGCCCAAAAACCTGTAGGAGCCGGCATGCTGGCGATGGCGGGTCAGCCACATCGATGTGGGCTGACACCATCGCCAGCAAGCCGGCTCCTACAGGTTTGAAGCGTTACGGCTCAGGACAGTTTTTCGAACTTCAAATCCCACACGCCATGCCCAAGACGTTCGCCACGGCGTTCGAACTTGGTGATCGGGCGCTCGGCCGGGCGTGGCACGCACTTGCCGTCTTCGGCGAGGTTACGGTAACCCGGCGCGACGTTCATCACTTCCAGCATGTACTCGGCATATGGCTCCCAATCGGTGGCCATGTGCAAAACGCCGCCTACTTTCAACTTGCTACGCACCAGCTCAGCGAAGGATGCCTGAACGATACGGCGCTTGTGGTGACGGCTCTTGTGCCACGGGTCCGGGAAAAACAGCATCAGGCGATCAAGGCTGTTATCGGCCACGCAGCGATTGAGCACTTCGATTGCATCGCAATCGTAGACCCGCAGGTTGGTCAGGCCTTGCGTCAGCACGCCATTGAGCAGCGCGCCGACACCCGGACGGTGAACTTCCACGCCGATGAAATCCTGCTCCGGCGACGCGGCGGCCATTTCCAGCAGCGAGTGGCCCATGCCGAAACCGATTTCCAGCGAGCGCGGCGCCGAGCGACCGAACACCTGGTCATAGTCCACCGGTGCGTCGGCCAACGGCAGCACGAACAGCGGCGTGCCCTGCTCCAGGCCTTTCTGTTGGCCTTCGGTCATGCGCCCGGCGCGCATCACGAAACTCTTGATGCGGCGGTGTTGGCGCTCGTCGCCTTCTTCCGTCTGGATTGGCGTGTCGTTCGATTCAGTCATCAATAGCTCTTACTTGATCAGACCATCCAGCGGCGAAGAGGCGCTGGCATAGAGTTTTTTCGGCATGCGGCCGGCGAGGTAAGCCATACGACCAGCAAGGATGGCGTGCTGCATGGCTTGGGCCATCATCACTGGCTGTTGGGCATGAGCGATGGCCGAGTTCATCAGCACAGCGTCGCAGCCCAGTTCCATTGCGATGGTCGCGTCGGATGCAGTACCGACACCCGCATCCACCAGCACTGGAATCCTGGCTTCTTCGAGGATGATTTGCAGGTTGTACGGATTGCAGATGCCCAGGCCCGAACCGATCAGACCGGCCAGCGGCATCACCGCGATGCAGCCGATTTCCGCCAATTGACGAGCGATGATCGGATCATCACTGGTGTAAACCATCACGTCGAAACCTTCCTTGACCAGCGTTTCGGCGGCCTTGAGGGTTTCAATCACGTTGGGGAACAGGGTTTTCTGGTCGGCCAGCACTTCCAGCTTCACCAGGTTGTGGCCATCAAGCAGCTCACGGGCCAGGCGGCAAGTGCGCACAGCTTCGACGGCGTCGTAGCATCCGGCAGTGTTCGGCAGGAAAGTGTAGCGATCAGGCGACAGTACTTCGAGCAGGTTCGGCTCGCCCTCGATCTGGCCAAGGTTGGTGCGGCGCACGGCGAAGGTCACGATCTCGGCACCCGAGGCTTCGATGGCCAGGCGGGTTTCTTCCATGTCACGGTACTTGCCGGTACCGACCAGCAAACGCGACTGGTAAGTACGACCGGCCAGGACGAAAGGCTTGTCGCTACGAACGATGCTCATGGGAAATCCTCTGTAGGGGTGAGGTACTTGCAGAATTCTGTCGGCCTGCGGGCCGGACGGCTAGCCGCCACCAATGGCGTGGACGACTTCGACGTTGTCGCCGTCGTTCAACGCGGTGTCTGCATGCTGACTGCGCGGGACGATATCCAGATTGAGTTCGACCGCCACCCGGCGACCGGTCAGGTCCAGACGGGCCAGCAGGGCCGCAACGGTTTCACCGTCGGGCAGTTCAAAGGATTCGCCGTTCAACTGAATGCGCATGCCGAATGCCGCCATCATTTTTAGGGGCAGGCATTCTAGCCCGATCAGTCAGACTGACCCAAGCCATTCGTCTTGAAATGCAATCCTGTAGGAGCTGCCGCAGGCTGCGATCTTTTGACTTTGATTTTTAGAATCAAAGGATCGCAGCCTGCGGCAGCTCCTACAGGGCCAGGTCAAGCGATAAAGTTCAGGTCAGGCGCCAGGCGGCCAACCCAAGGCAAAACCAGCCCACCAGAAACGCCAGACCGCCGAATGGCGTGATGATCCCAAGTTTGCTGACACCGGTCAGCGTCAACAGATACAGGCTGCCGGAGAACAACAAGATGCCAATAGCAAAGGATGCGCCCGCCCAGGTCACAAGACGCCCGGGGACCTGCGTGGCCAGCAAGGCGACGCCCAACAACGCCAGGGTGTGCACCAACTGATAGGTGACACCGGTATGAAAAATCGCCAGGTACTCGGCGCTCAGGCGGTTTTTCAAGCCATGAGCGGCAAACGCCCCAAGACCGACACCGGTGAAGCCGAAAAAAGCAGCCAGCATCAAAAAGCCACGCAGCATGAAGAACTCCAGTCAGTCTCGATCAGCAGGGTCTGTATAATGGCCCGCTCAACGGGTTCGGCCAAGCCATCTCTATGCTGCGTATCTATTTCCGTCGCTTCATCAAAGCCGTGCTCTGGTTCATGGGCGGTAGCGTATTGCTGGTGCTGATTTTCCGTGTGGTGCCGCCACCAGGGACGATGCTGATGGTCGAGCGCAAGATCGAATCCTGGTTCGACGGCGAACCTATCGATCTGCAACGCGACTGGAAACCCTGGGACGAGATCTCCGACGACCTCAAAGTCGCGGTAATCGCGGGTGAAGACCAGAAATTCCCCGAGCACTGGGGCTTCGACTTCGGTGCGATCCAGAAAGCCCTGGCCCACAACGAACTGGGCGGCACCATCCGCGGCGCCAGCACCCTCAGCCAGCAAGTCTCGAAGAACCTGTTCCTGTGGTCCGGTCGCAGCTGGTTGCGCAAAGGCCTGGAAGCCTGGTTTACCGGGCTGATCGAGATTTTCTGGCCCAAGGAGCGAATCCTTGAGGTTTACCTGAACAGCGTCGAGTGGGATGACGGTGTGTTTGGTGCCGAAGCGGCAGCCAGGCATCATTTTGGCGTGAGCGCCAAGAGCCTCAGCCGTCAGCAATCGAGCATGCTGGCGGCCGTGCTGCCTAATCCTCGCGTGTGGAGTGCCAGCCATCCGACCGCGTACGTGGCGCGGCGTGCAGGCTGGATTCGGCGGCAGATGAGTCAGTTGGGTGGCGATAGCTATCTGGTAGGCCTCAATGATTCGCGCCGGGCGCCGTGGAAGGACCAATAGACCCTTGTAGCAGCTGGCTTGCCAGCGAACCAGACGACTCGGTGCATCAGACATACCGCCTTCGCCGGCAAGCCAGCTCCTACAAGAGCAGAACCGCACACAAACAAAAACGCCCCGATCAATGATCGGGGCGTTTTTTATTGCCTGGACAGCGCTTATGCAGCGATCGACACCTTGAGCTTGTTCATCGCGCTCTTCTCAAGCTGACGAATACGCTCGGCCGACACGTTGTACTTCTGCGCCAGGTCATGCAGCGTGGCTTTCTCTTCTGCCAGCCAACGCTGGTAGAGGATGTCACGGCTACGGTCGTCCAGCACTTCCAGCGCTTCGTGCAGGTTGTGGTTGGAGTTGTCGCTCCAGTCAGCGTCTTCCAGTTGACGGGCCGGGTCATACCGGTGGTCTTCCAGATAGTTGGCCGGCGACTGGAAAGCGCTGTCGTCGTCGGCTTCGGCAGCCGGGTCGAAGGCCATGTCATGACCGGTCAGGCGACTTTCCATCTCGCGCACTTCCCGAGGCTCTACACCGAGACTTTCCGCCACACGATGGACTTCCTCGTTGTTCAGCCACGCCAGACGCTTCTTCTGACTGCGCAGGTTGAAGAACAACTTGCGCTGGGCCTTGGTGGTCGCGACTTTCACGATGCGCCAGTTGCGCAGGATGAATTCGTGGATTTCAGCCTTGATCCAGTGCACGGCGAACGAAACCAGACGCACACCCATTTCCGGGTTAAAGCGTTTCACAGCCTTCATCAGGCCGACGTTACCTTCCTGGATCAGATCAGCCTGAGCCAGACCGTAGCCGGAATAGCTACGGGCGATATGTACGACAAAACGCAGGTGGGCGAGCACCATCTGCCGAGCCGCCTCAAGATCCTGCTCATAATAGAGACTCTCGGCCAGTTCACGCTCCCGCTCCGGCGTCAGCAATGGAATGCTGTTGACGGTGTGCACATAGGCCTCCAGGTTCGCACCCGGGACCAGAGCATATGCAGGCTGCAAAGAATTGGTCATACGAAAAAACCTCCGACTTACATAACTCGTGCAGTTCAGCACTGCGAAAATTGACCGGAAACCGAAAAAGAAGTTCCCAAAACCCTAAATTTGCTGAAAGGTCAATACGAGCAAAATGATACTACTTAGGCGCAAGCTCCCTCAGGTGGCGTGCGACTGCAATCCATGCACCGATATACCCCAACAGCACCGCGCCAAGCAAGAGAGACAGACCGTCGGCAGCCGGTACACCGGCCAGCGCAAAATCACTGCCGTACAAACCGGCCAGCCCGACCACCGCGTCGTTCAGCCAATCCAGGCCAAACGCCAGCAAGCCCCAGGACAGAACCCCCGCACCCAAGCCGTAAAGCGCACCCATGTAGAGAAAGGGCCTGCGTACATAGCTGTCAGTGCCGCCGACCAGTTTAATCACTTCTATCTCTGTGCGGCGGTTTTCAATATGAAGACGAATGGTATTGCCTATCACCAAAAGTAATGCGGAAACCAACAGCACGGTCAGACCAAAGACAAATCGATCACCCAGCTTGAGGATGGCTGCCAGACGCTCGACCCAGACTAGATCAAGTTGCGCCTGCTGCACCTTGGGCAGTTCGGAAAGTTTTTGTCTTAATGCTTCAAGCGCCGGTTTGTCGACTTCCTTCGGCGTCACCAGAACCACGCCTGGCAGCGGGTTCTCCGGTAGCTCCTTGAGCGCATCGCCCAAACCGGACTGCTGCTGGAACTCTTCAAGCGCCTGATCCCGGCTGACGAACTCCGCATCGGCCACGCCAGGCATGCCCTTGATTTGCTCGCGCAGGGACTCGCCTTCCGACGGACTGGCTTCGAGTTGAAGGTACAGGGAAATCTGCGCCGCACGCTGCCATGAGCCGCCAAGTCGCTCCACGTTGCTTAGCAAAAGTGACAGCCCCATAGGCAGACTCAGGGCAACCGCCATCACCATGCAGGTGAAAAAACTGCCGATGGGCTGCTTGCCCAGACGACGCAGGCTGTCCAGAAGGCTGGCGCGATGGCTTTCGATCCAGGCGCGGAATAACGTGGCAAAGTCCGGCCCGTCGTCATCGTCGCGCTTTTTCTTCTGTGGCTGCGGATCGGCGGCCTTCGGGGCCACACGCTCGGAAACTTTTGGGCTACGTGTTGCACTCATACCGCGGCCTCCCCGTCGCCGATCAGTCGACCGCGCTGCAAGGTCAGCATGCGGTGGCGCATGCGGGCGATCAGGGCCAGGTCGTGACTGGCAATCAGCACGCTGGTGCCCAGGCGGTTGATGTCTTCGAACACACCCATGATTTCAGCGGCCAGACGCGGATCGAGGTTACCGGTCGGTTCGTCTGCCAGCAGCAAGGCCGGGCGGTGGACAATGGCTCGGGCGATGCCGACGCGCTGCTGTTGACCGGTGGACAGGTCGCCTGGGTACAGGTCGGTCTTGTCCGACAGGGCCACGCGCTCCAGCGCCGAATCCACTCGCTTGGCGATTTCGGCCTTGGACAGGCCGAGGATCTGCAAGGGCAGCGCGACGTTGTTGAACACCGTACGATCGAACAACAACTGGTGATTCTGGAATACCACCCCGATCTGCCGACGCAAGAAAGGGATCTGCGCGTTGCTGATGGTGCTCAGGTCTTGCCCGGCCAGCAGCAACTTACCGCTGGTCGGACGCTCCATGGCCAACAACAGTCGCAACAAAGTGCTTTTACCGGCACCGGAATGGCCAGTAACAAACAAAAATTCGCCCCGACGGACTCGAAAGCTCAGCTCATGCAAGCCGACGTGACCGTTCGGGTAGCGTTTACCGACCTGTTCGAAACGAATCATGAACGCTCCCGCTCGGCAAACAATGCCTGGACAAAGGGTTCGGCTTCAAAGGTACGCAAATCGTCAATGCCCTCACCGACGCCAATGTAGCGGATCGGCAGCCCGAATTGCTTGGCCAGGGCAAAAATCACCCCGCCCTTGGCGGTGCCATCGAGCTTGGTCAGCGCCAGGCCGGTCAGTTCGACGGTCTGGTTGAATTGTTTGGCCTGGTTGATAGCGTTCTGGCCAGTACCGGCGTCGAGTACCAACAACACTTCGTGTGGCGCGTCGGCGTCGAGCTTGCCGATTACCCGGCGAACTTTTTTCAGCTCTTCCATCAGGTTGTCTTTGGTGTGCAGACGACCGGCGGTGTCGGCGATCAGCACGTCTATACCACGGGCCTTGGCCGCTTGAACGGCGTCGAAGATCACCGAGGCCGAGTCGGCACCCGTGTGCTGGGCGATCACCGGAATCTTGTTGCGCTCGCCCCAGACCTGCAATTGCTCGACGGCCGCGGCGCGGAAGGTATCGCCGGCAGCAAGCATGACTTTCTTGCCTTCCAGCTGGAGCTTCTTCGCCAGCTTGCCGATGGTGGTGGTCTTGCCAGCACCGTTGACGCCAACCACCAGAATCACGAAGGGCTTGTTCTGCGAGGCGATTTTCAGCGGCTGCTCGACAGGCTTGAGCATCGCGGCCAGTTCAGCTTGCAGAGATTTGTACAAGGCGTCGGCATCCGCCAGCTCCTTGCGCGCGACCTTTTGGGTCAGGCGCTGAATGATCACCGAGGTGGCTTCGACACCCACGTCGGCGGTCAGCAAACGGGTCTCGAGGTCTTCGAGCAACTCGTCGTCGATGGCCTTTCTACCGAGGAACAGGCTGGCCATGCCTTCGCCGATGCTGGCGCTGGTCTTGGACAGGCCCTGCTTGAGGCGGGCAAAGAAACCGGCTTTGGACTCTTCCGTGCGCGCGGGCTCGACCGGGGTTTCGACGGGAGCGGCGATCGGTTCCAGCATTGGAGCGGGAACAGGTGCGGACTCTTGGACAACCGGGGCAACCGGGGCAACCGGGGCAACCGGGGCAACCGGGGCAACGAATACCGCAGCCACGGGTTCGCTGACAACAGGTACTGGCTCAGCCACAACCACAGCTTCAACCACAGCTTCAACCACCGGCTCTTGAACCGGCGCCGGGGTAAACGCTGTCGTCGCAGGAATCGGCGGTGTCACATGCGGCGCCCGATCATCTTCGACCAACGCCACCGGCTCTTCCGACACTGGCAAGGTCAGCCACGGCTCAGCGGTTTGACTCAGCGGTTGCTCGACAGCAATTTCGCTGACAGGCTCGGGAGCGGCTTCAACCACAGGTTGCAGCACGGGCTCGGCATTCGGCAGGACAACCGGTGCGGGCGTTTCTTCTATTACCGGCGCCGGCGCAGGCTCGGGAATCGGTTGTGGCTGTTCGACGACGGGTTCCTGCGGCTTTTTGCGCAGCCATCCGAACAGGCTTTTTTTCTCGCCAGCCGCAGCTGGGGTCTTCTTGTCGTCGTTGGAACCAAACATGGAGGACGGCTATCTCACGGTAGCGACGCGCCAATGGCGCCCCGGCAAATAAATAATCGATGCAGAACAGACTGCGATTGATCCAGCTTGTTCACGCGCAACATTTTGTCGAGGTGCTCAATGGCACCTCCCAGAATCGATTTCTCATTGGACTAAAGCAGCAAAATCGGCGAAAAAGCGGAATTCAGTTGATAAATATCCACCTTCCGTCGCAAACCCATTCAACCTGATCAAGCATAAAGGCCTGATAGGCGTGGCCGCCGCTAAAACGGATCAGTATCCTAGCACCCTCTCGCCCGCTGACGCTAAGAACAAGCGGGCAGCCCCAAAGGTTTAAAAACGAATGATTGCTCTAGCCCGCCGCGCCGCAGGCCTGCTGCTCAGCACAGTCTGCCTGCCACTTTCGGCCCTGGCTGCCGACCCGCAACCCACCCATGAATTCACCCTCGACAACGGCTTGAAGGTGGTTGTGCGTGAAGACCATCGTGCGCCTGTAGTGGTTTCCCAGGTCTGGTACAAGGTCGGCTCCAGCTACGAGACGCCCGGTAACACCGGCCTGTCCCACGCCCTGGAACACATGATGTTCAAGGGCAGCGACAAAGTCGGGCCTGGCGAAGCGTCGCTGATCCTTCGCGACCTCGGCGCCGAAGAGAACGCCTTCACCAGCGACGACTTCACCGCGTATTACCAGGTGCTGGCACGCGACCGCCTGGGCGTGGCCTTCGAGCTGGAAGCCGACCGCATGGCCAGCCTGCGCCTGCCGCCTGATGAGTTCGCCAAGGAAATCGAAGTCATCAAGGAAGAGCGTCGCCTGCGCACTGATGACAAGCCGATGTCCAAGGCCTACGAACGCTTCAAGGCCATGGCTTACCCGGCCAGCGGTTATCACACGCCGACCATCGGCTGGATGGCGGACCTTGACCGCATGAAGGTCGAAGAACTGCGCCACTGGTACGAAACCTGGTACGTGCCGAACAACGCCACGCTCGTGGTGGTCGGCGACGTCACCCCGGACGAAGTCAAAGCCCTGGCCCAACGCTATTTCGGCCCGATCGCCAAACGCGATGTACCGGCCGCGAAAAAACCGCTGGAGCTGGCCGAGCCCGGCGAGCGCCAGATCACCCTGCACGTGCAGACCCAACTTCCGAGCCTGATGCTGGCTTTCAACGTACCGAGCATCGCAACTGCCGAAGACAAGCGACTGGTCAACGCCCTGCGCCTGATCTCCGCCCTGCTCGACGGCGGCTACAGTGGACGCATCCCGACACAGCTGGAACGCGGCGAAGAGCTGGTGTCCGGCGGCTCGTCGAGTTACGACGCCTACACCCGTGGCGACAGCTTGTTCACCTTGTCGGCAACGCCTAACACCCAGAAACACAAAACCATCGCCCAGACGGAAGCCGGTTTGTGGAGGTTGATTGAGCAACTGAAAACCACCGCACCGTCTAGCGAAGAACTGGAGCGCGTCCGCGCCCAGGTCATCGCCGGCCTGGTCTACGAACGTGATTCGATCACCAGCCAGGCCACCGCTATCGGCCAACTGGAAACCGTCGGCCTGTCCTGGAAACTGATGGACACCGAACTGGCCGATCTGGAAAGCGTCACGCCGGAAGACATCCAGAAAGCCGCCAAGCTGTATTTCACCCGCGAACGTCTCAGCGTCGCCCATGTTCTGCCACTGGAGACGACTCATGAGTGAGCGCAAACCATCCCGTCTGGTCCTGGCTGGACTGATCGCCGTTGCCTTGATCGGCTCTGCCGCGTTCTACCTGTCGCGTTCCGGCGTAACCATTGCCAGTGAGGCCCTCGACAAGGCCAAGGCCAGCCAGAAACTGCAATCTCTGGCCGAGCTCAACGGAAAGGCCCCAAGCCACCGCACACTGGACGTTCAGACCTGGAACACCGCCGAAGGCGCCAAGGTGTTGTTCGTCGAAGCCCGCGAACTGCCGATGTTCGACATGCGCCTGATCTTTTCCGCCGGCAGCAGCCAGGATGGCGACGCATCGGGTCTGGCCATGTTGACCAACGCCATGCTCAACGAAGGTGTGCCCGGTAAAGACGTCGGCGCCATTGCCCAGGGCTTTGAAGGACTGGGGGCCGATTTCGGCAACGGCGCTTATAAAGACATGGCCGTTGCCTCCCTGCGAAGCCTGAGCGCCTCGGACAAACGCGAACCCGCGCTTAAGCTGTTTGCTGAAGTCGTCGGCAAGCCAAGCTTCCCCGCCGATTCGTTTGCCCGCATCAAGAACCAGATGCTTGCCGGCTTCGAATACCAAAAGCAAAGCCCGGGCAAACTGGCCAGCCTTGAGCTGATGAGCCGCCTGTACGGCGATCATCCGTACGCGCATTCCAGCGATGGCACCGCGAAAACCGTTCCGGCGATTACCGTTGCGCAACTGCGTGCATTCCACGAGAAAGCCTACGCATCCGGCAACGTGGTGATTGCGCTGGTTGGTGACTTGTCCCGCGCAGAAGCCGAAGCCATTGCCGCCCAGGTTTCCGCTGCCCTGCCCAAAGGCCCGGCGTTGCCGAAGATCGCGCAACCGACCGAGCCCAAGGCGAGCATCGGCCACATCGAGTTTCCGTCCAAGCAGACCAACCTGATGCTCGCGCAACTGGGTATCGACCGTGACGATCCGGACTACGCGGCCTTGTCCATGGGCAACCAGATCCTCGGCGGTGGTGGTTTCGGCACGCGACTGATGACCGAGGTGCGTGAGAAACGCGGCCTGGCGTATGGCGTCTATTCGGGCTTCACCCCGATGCAGGCGCGCGGTCCGTTCCTGATCAACCTGCAAACCCGCGCCGAGATGAGTGAAGGCACCCTGAAACTGGTGCAGGACGTGCTCGCCGACTACCTTAAAACCGGTCCGAGCGAAAAAGAACTCGACGATGCCAAGCGCGAACTGGCCGGCAGCTTCCCGCTGTCCACCGCCAGTAACGCCGACATCGTCGGGCAACTCGGCGCCATCGGCTTCTATAATCTGCCACTCAGTCATCTGGAAGACTTCATGCAACAGTCCCAGAACCTGACCGTCGAGCAAGTCAAAGCCGCACTGAACAAACACCTGAGCACGGACAAAATGGTCATCGTCAGCGCTGGCCCGACCGTGCCGCAAAAGCCGTTACCGGCCCCTACTGATAAACCTTCCGAGCAACCGCTCGGGGTTCCGGAGCATTAATGGCCAGTCCAAAAAAACCCGCCAAAAACGTCCATAACGGCGTGAACCAACTGCGCATCATTGGCGGTGAATGGCGCAGCCGCAAGCTTAGCTTCCCCGACGCCCCGGGCCTGCGCCCGACGCCGGACCGCGTGCGTGAAACCCTGTTCAACTGGCTCGCACCTTACGTGCCGGGCGCGAAAGTGCTCGACCCGTTCACCGGCAGCGGCGCTTTGTTTCTTGAAGCCTTGTCCCGTGGCGCGGCCATGGGCCAGGCGCTGGACGCCAGCAGTATCGCGGTATCCAGCCTGAAGGAACACTTGGGCACACTGCGCTGCACCAACGGCCAGGTCCAGACCGCCGACGCCCTGCGCTACCTGGAAACCCAGACAGCCATGGCCTACGACCTGGTGTTCCTCGACCCGCCGTTCAACCAGAACCTGCTGCCTGCGGTTTGTACCTTGCTCGAAGAGCGCCACTGGCTGGCCGAGGACGCCTGGGTGTACACCGAAAGCGAGTCCGCGCCTTCGACCCTGGGCCTGCCGGAGAACTGGCGCCTGCACCGGGAGCAGAAATCCGGGCGTGTGTATTACTCGTTGTGGCAGCGCAGCGCCTGACATTCGGCCACACCACTGCCCCACGAATTGGTTGTGGGGTGCACTACATAGTTACCGCCTGACATCCTTACGGATCATCCACAGTGGTTTGCGCAATGACCTGCAAACCACTGAGGATGACCACGGATGAACATCTCCCCCAGCACATTCATGCTGCCCTTTATCGCCTGGCTGCCGCTCATGGCTGGCGCGGCGACACCCCCTGCGACGCAAGATTTCGTACTCGATAACGGCCTCAAGGTTGTCGTGCGCGAGGACCACCGCTCCCCCATCGCCACTGCTCAACTCTGGATCAAGGCCGGCTCTAGCTACGAACCACCCGGTCAGTCGGGCCTGTCCCACGCCCTCGAACACATGGTCTACAAAGGCAGCAGCAAGGCCTGCGCCGGCGAGTTCGCGGCGATACTGGAAAAACTGGGCGCCAGCCAAAACGCATTTACCGGTACTGACTTCACGGTTTTTTACCAGACACTGCCTTCCGGTCGCACTGGCGTCGCCTTCGAAATACTGGCCGACCTGATGAGTACGGCCGAGCTGAGTACCCAGGACTTCACACCGGAGCTCAAAGTCATTCAGGAAGAACGCCGGATGTACGTTGATGATGAAATCACCGTGTCGGTTCAAGAACGACTGAACAGCATTGCCTACCCGGCCAGTGGCTACCGCACCCCGACGATTGGCTGGATGCACGATCTGCAACGAATGAACGCCGTGCAATTGCGGCAGTGGTATCAGGCCTGGTATTCGCCTGGCAATGCGACGCTGGTGGTCGTTGGTGATGTTGTACCCGAGCAAATCAAGACACTGGCACAGCAGCACTTCGGCCATCTTGAGCGACGTGCGACACCCGTGGCGCCTGCACCTGTGGAGTTGGCTTCTGTCGGTGAACGATCACTGACCCTGCACGCACCCGTGACATCCCCGCGCTTGATCATGAGCTTCAACGCACCCAGCCTGGCCACGGCACTGGATCGTAGGACCGCCCATGCCCTGCGCTTGCTCAATATGTTACTGGCCGGAACCAGTAGCGCGCGGATCACACAGCAACTGCAACTGAGCGAGGCGATATTCACTGAGGCCCACTCAGAGTACGACGCTTTCAATCGCGGCGATTCGTTGCTGACCATCAGCACCCAACTCAACCCGGACAAGCTCAATGACGCTGACGAAGCCCTCGCCCGTCTGTGGCACGTGATCGAATCACTGAAGAGCAAGGCACCGGAATCGACAGAACTGGAGCGCGCCAAAAACCTCCTGATCGCCAACACGGTTTATGCGCAGGATGATCTGGAAGGGCAAGCCAATACCTTGGGCCTGCTGGAAACCATCGGCCTCGACTGGCGGCTGGCCGATCAGGATACGGATGAGCTGAACAAGGTGACGCCCCTGGATATTCAACAGGTCGCAAAGACTTACCTGACACCTGAGCGCCTGAGTACCGCGAAAATCCTGCCGGAGAAAAACAATGGATAAGCTCAAAGGCCTCATCAATGGATTGATCCTGGCCGGCCTGCTGTTGAGTGCACAGGCCCATGCCACTGCAACCACGACACCCCGCAAACCCGTGCTGCAATCGCTCAATGAACCACAGACTCCGGCAACCCACCGCACGCTGCCGATCAAGGGTTACAAAACCCTCAGTGGAACCAAGATCCTGTTCATCCGCACCCCTGGCCTGCCGATGTTTGATGCCTTGGTGAGTTTTGCTGCCGGCAGCGCCCACACCCCGCATCAACCCGGCCTGGCCGCAGTGACCTTCAGCCTTTTGAATGAGGGTGTGGCTGGCAAGGACGTCAATGCCATACAGACTACGTTCGATAATCTGGGTGCAAGAATGAATATGGGTATCAGCCAGGACCGGACCTGGTTTTCCTTGCGCAGCCTCAGTGATGAATCACGGCGTAGTCCAGCCCTGGAACTGTTTGCCCAAGTACTCGGCAAACCGCTGTTGCCGCAAGAGTCTCTGCCTGCGGTGAAATCCCAACTGCAGTACTTTCTGGACCGTGAAGACCAGTCCCATGGCGCTCAAGCCAGAGAAGCCAATCTCGGCCAGATGTTTCCTGACCACGGTTATGCTCAATCCCTCTACGGAACCCGCGCCGGGCTTGCCTCCATCACCCGCGCCCAGACACAAGACTTTCATCGCCAGGCTTATACCGCGGGCAATGCCCAAATCATACTGGTCGGCGACCTCACCGCGGATGAAGCCCAGCGCATTGGCGCCCAGATATCCGCAGCCTTGCCCCCTGGACCGGCCGCTGCGGCGGTCCAGCCAGTGACAAGTCCAGCCGCTGCAAATCTGCTGCGCATTGAGCGACCATCGACCCAGGCTCACCTTCGCCTTGTCCAGCCAAGTGTCCTGCGAAACAGTCCGGACTACGTCGCGCTACAGCTGGCCATGCGGGTTTTCACCAACCGACTGACCAATGAACTCCGTGAACGCCGAGGCCTGACCTACCACGTTGAAGCTGATCTCTCAGCCCTTCAGGCACAAGGGTTGCTGACCATTAATGTGCAAACCCGACCGGAACAGGCCGATGCTGTACTGGCCCATATCAAGACGATGTTCAGCGACCTCCTCGCCCAAGGGCCGACCCAACAGGAACTCGCAGACATCCAACAGCAACTGAACGGTAGCGCACCGTTGAACAGCGCTACCAACGCGCAGATCCTGAGACAGTTGTACGCCATCAGCGCTCACAATCTGCCGCTGGACCTCGACTTTGCCACGCAAGCAGGCTTGAAGCTGAACCTTGTATCCATCAAAAACGCACTCCAGCGGCATTACCACGCCGACCAATGGCGCGCTGTCATCCTCGGGCCGAAGACAGATCAACAACCGCTGCCAGCGCCGAGCGAAAGTGCAACCAATGCCATGTGTCGCGTGCCTGGCGAGATTGTGGCAAGTTAGACAGCCACGATGACGCGGTCGCGGCGCTGTCCCACCGCGTCTTCGGGCAGACTCATGAACACTTCCACCGAGAATGATTGTGCAACCGCACCCCGCACTGGCCTTACCGCCGCCCTTTACCCCCGCCTTCGGCATCGGCAATCCGCACTTGCAAACCTTGTGGGGGCCGCTGTGGCGTAAAACCGTGCACATCGGCCGCGAACGCGAACGTCTTTGGCTTGCAGACGGCGATTTTCTCGACCTCGACTGGCATGGCCCACACAGCGTCGATGCACCGTTGGTACTGGTGCTGCACGGCCTGACCGGTTCGTCGAACTCGCCCTATGTCGCCGGCATGCAAAAGGCGCTGGGCGACCGTGGCTGGGCCAGCGTCGCGCTGAACTGGCGCGGCTGCTCGGGCGAACCCAATCTGCTGGCGCGCAGTTACCATTCCGGTGCCAGCGAAGACCTGGCCGAAACCATCAAACACTTGCGCGCCAAGCGCCCCCTCGCACCGTTGTATGCCGTGGGTTATTCGCTGGGCGGCAATGTCCTGCTCAAGTACCTGGGAGAGACCGGCAGTGACAGCGCAATACTCGGCGCGGCGGCGGTGTCGGTGCCGTTTCGCCTGGACCAATGCGCCGACCGCATCGGCCAGGGATTTTCCAAGGTCTACCAAGCGCATTTCATGCGCGAGATGGTGGCTTACATCAAGAACAAACAGCGACAGTTTCAACACGACGGGCGCGAGGATGGCCTGGCAGCGTTGGCCGCGCTTGGCTCGCTGGAAAACATGCGCACGTTCTGGGACTTCGATGGTCGCGTCACCGCGCCGCTTCACGGATTCAGCGATGCCGAGGATTATTATCGCCGCGCATCAAGCCGCTATTTTCTCGGCGAAATTCGCACGCCGACCTTGATGATCCAGGCCGCCGACGACCCTTTTGTGTTTCCCCACAGCTTGCCGCACGGAGACGAATTGTCCGCCTGCACGCAGTTCGAATTGCAGGCAAAGGGCGGGCATGTCGGCTTTGTCGATGGCACGGTCCGGCAACCAGGTTACTACCTGGAGCGACGAATTCCCCAGTGGCTCGCCGCCATTGGGCACGAGTGAGCCATGGACGCGGATCAGGGCGAGTCAATTCGTTTCTGGCAAACGGCACCGCTGGCCGGGGTCGAGCTGTTGTCTGCGCGCTACATCGATCACCGTTTCGCCCCCCATGTGCACGACGGTTATGTGATCGGCATGATCATGGCTGGTGCCCAACGGTACCGTTATCGCGGCGCCGAGCACCTGGCGGGCAGCGGCACACTGGTGTTGATCAATCCCGACGAACTGCACACCGGCCACAAGGGCACCGAGGACGGTTGGCTGTATCGGGCGTTTTACCCGGACAGCAGGCAGATTCTGTCGCTGTTGGCCGAGCTCGAATTGCCGGCCCATAACCTGCCGTCATTCGGTGCCACGTTGTACCGCGATCTGGACCTGGTGAACGGGTTCTGCCAATTGCACCGATTGCTGGAAAGCCCTGCCACCGCCCTGCAACAGCAGGCGGCCTGGCGCGAATTGATGTTGTCATTGCTGCAACGACACGCAGCGATTCCCGACGCAGCCAGACCCGGCAAGGAACATCGCGCTGTGAGCCTGGCCAAGGAGTTGCTGCGAGCACAACTCGCAGCACCGCCCTCTCTGGAAGAACTCGCCGCCGCCGTCAACCTCTCGCCCTTTCACTTCGCCCGCGTGTTCCGCCGCACAACCGGCATGCCACCGCACACCTGGCTGATGCAACAGCGCATCGCCTGCGCCCGTGCATTGCTGCAGAGTGGCTGCCTGCCACTCGAAGTGGCCATGCAATTGGGCTTTTCCGACCAGAGTCATCTGAGCCGGCAGTTCAAGCAGGTTTACGGTGTTGGGCCGGGGGCGTATCGCAGCGCCCGGCAGCTCCACGGAGCTTGAATCGACGGTATTCAATGTGGGGAGCTAGCTGGCCTGCTAGCGATTGCGGTTATCAACCACTGAAAATGCTGACTGTGACGCCGCCATCGCGAGCAAGCTCGCTCCTACAGGGGATTTGTGGTGATTTATTCGCCGGTGGCGATGCCTCTGGAGGGTTCGTTGATCCACTCGCTCCACGACCCTGCATACAACGAACCCAGCGGATAACCGGCCAGGCACAACGCGAACAGGTTGTGGCAAGCCGTCACGCCGGAGCCGCAGTACGCCACCAGATCACCGGTGGAGCGATTACCGAGTTTCTCCGCAAACCGCTGCTGGAGCTGATCGGCCGGCAGGAAGCGCCCGTCGCTGCCCAGGTTGTCGGTGAACGCCGCACACAACGCACCGGGAATGTGCCCGGCAATCGGATCGATCGGTTCCACTTCACCTTTGAAACGTGGCAAGGCACGGGCATCGAGCAAGGTCAGCGCCGGTTGACCGAGACGTTTTTGCAGTTGCTCGGCATCAAGCAACAGCGAGGCATCAGGACTACCGTTGAAAGTACCGCGAATGTTCGACGCAGCATCCAGACTCAACGGCAGACCGGCCGCATGCCAGGCCTTTAGTCCGCCATCGAGGATAAACACGCCATCGCGCTTGCCCAGCCAGGCCAGCAACCACCAGGCCCGTGCCGCAAAAGCACCTGGGCCGTCATCGTACAAAACCACTTCACTGTCGGCATCAAGGCCAAAGGCTTGCAAGCGCTCGATCAGCTGTTCCGGTTCAGGCAAGGGATGACGCCCGGTCACACCTTTGACCACCTTCCCGCTGAGATCACGTTCCAGGTCGGCGAATACCGCACCGGCAATGTGCCCCTCGGCATAGCTACGCTGGCCGTAATCCGGGTCTTCGAGGGCAAAACGACAATCCACAATCACCAACCCCGGCTGATCCTTTCTCAGGTCCAGTGCTTGCGGGCTGATCAGTTGCGCAATGGGCATAACGGGCTCCTGTGATTGTTTTCGAATGTCGATGCTACTTCACTTCCTCAAGCGCCTGGGACAGCGGCACATAAAACTCTTCGAACAACGCATTCACTTCGTCGCGCGACTGATCCGTGACGAACCCGGCCTCGAGCACCAAAACTTGATACACCCCGCGTTTAATCGCCTGTTCACTCAGATGGCTGGAATTTTCCCGCGTGGTGCACAGAAAACGCACCCAGGACGTGAGGATGATCCAGGCATTGAGCGTCAGGGATTCGATCTGCACCCGATCCATTTTCAGGATGCCGGCGGCGACGAAGCCTTCATAGATGGCTGCTCCGTGGATCAGGCTGCGCTGGGAAAAACGTCGATAGCGGTCCGCGAGGTCCGGATCGCTGTCGAGCAAATGTTCGAGGTCGCGGTGCAGGAACCGGTAACGCCACATCGCCGACAACAGTTCCTTGAGATAGAAACGCTTGTCTTCCACCGTGGCGAGACGATCTTGTGGCGGGCGCAGGAAGCTGTCCACGAGGCTTTCGTACTCACTGAACAGCACGGCGATGATCGCCTGCTTGTTAGGGAAGTGGTAGTACAGGTTGCCCGGGGAAATTTCCATGTGGGCAGCAATGTGGTTGGTGCTGATGCTGCGCTCGCCCTGCTGATTGAACAGCTCCAGGCTGTTCTGCACGATGCGCTCGCTGGTTTTTATCCTTGGGGCCATGGCTTGAGCTTAAATTCAGAGTGCGTTGACGGGCATCTTACGGCCTAACTGAAGGCGATAAAACAAAGCTGTTCCAGGATGTCATTTGACTTTATAGAGCATAGACTCTAAAAAGTGCCTCATTACAATAAATCCGGAGCCGACCATGACTGCTGATATTTCCTACCTACAGAACCTGCAGCAGCCGCTGGAAGAACTTCAGGCCCGGTTCGACGCTCAGCGCACCGCCTATGCCGGCAACCCGATGCCGCCGGCAGCCCAGCGCCAGCAATGGCTCAAAGCGTTGAAAGACATGTTGAACAACGAGCGTCAGGCCTTGATCGATGCCATCAGCCAGGACTTCAGCCATCGCAGCGCCGACGAGACCCTCGTTGCAGAACTGATGCCCAGCCTGCACGGCATTCATTACGCCAGCCGACATCTCAAAGGCTGGATGAAAGCCTCGCGGCGCAAAGTCGGTATGGCGTTCCAGCCCGCTTCGGCCAAAGTCATTTATCAGCCGTTGGGCGTGGTCGGTGTGATCGTGCCGTGGAACTACCCGCTGTACCTGGCCATCGGCCCGTTGGTCGGCGCGTTGTCGGCAGGCAATCGGGTGATGCTCAAGCTAAGCGAGTCGACTCCGGCCACCGGTTTGCTGATGAAAGAACTGCTGGCGAAAATCTTCCCAGAAGACCTGGTCTGCGTGGTGCTGGGCGAAGCTGACATCGGCGTGGCGTTCTCGCGACTGCCGTTCGATCACCTGCTGTTCACCGGCGCCACCAGCATCGGCAAACATGTGATGCGCGCCGCCGCCGAGAACCTGACGCCGGTGACTCTGGAGCTGGGCGGCAAGTCGCCGGCCATCGTTTCCCACGACGTCCCCCTCAAGGACGCCGCCGAGCGCATCGCCTTCGGCAAAACACTGAACGCCGGCCAGACCTGCGTGGCCCCGGATTATGTGCTGGTGCCGGAAGACCGCGTCGGCGGTTTCGTCGAAGCCTATCGCACTGCCGTTCGCGGGTTTTATCCGACCCTGGCCGACAACCCGGACTACACCGCCATCATCAATCAACGACAACTGGCACGACTCAACGGCTACATCAGCGACGCTACCAGCAAGGGCGCGCTGCTGATCCCGCTGTTCGAACAGGGCCAGGGCCGACGCATGGGCCATAGCCTGCTGCTCAATGTCACTGACGAGATGACGCTGATGCAGGACGAGATCTTCGGCCCATTGCTGCCGATCGTGCCGTACAAGGATCTGGACCAGGCGTTTGCCTATATCAATCAGCGCCCTCGCCCGCTGGCGCTGTACTACTTCGGCTACGACAAGCGCGAACAACACCGCGTGCTGCATGAAACCCATTCCGGTGGCGTGTGCCTGAACGACACCCTGCTGCATGTCGCCCAGGACGACATGCCCTTCGGCGGCATCGGCGCTTCGGGCATGGGTCATTACCACGGTCATGAAGGATTCCTGACCTTCAGCAAGGCCAAGGGTGTACTGATCAAGCAACGGCTCAACGCGGCAAAACTGATTTACCCGCCGTACGGTAAATCCATTCAGAAGCTGATCCAGAAGCTGTTCATCCGCTAACGATCGTCACTGTCGGGTAATAACAATAATGAGCCCAAGCCTGTCCGATACACCCGCGCTGTCAAGGCGCGGCCTGCTTAAATTCAGCCTCGGCGCCAGCGCCTTTCTGGCCACGGCCGGGTTGGGCGTCAGCCTCAGTGGCTGCTCGTCGAGTGTTTCAGCGAATGGTTTTGCCACGTTGCGCGATGCCGACTTGCTGTTTCTGCGGGCCGTGCTGCCGGTCATGCTCGACGGTGCCGCGCCCGTCGAGCGCATGACCGATGCTGTCGATGGCACGCTGAAAAGCCTGGATTACAACCTCGGTCACCTGTCACCGGAAATGCTCAAGCTGACCCGCCAACTGTTTGATGTGCTGGGCATGGCCGTCACCCGCGGACCGCTGACCGGGATCTGGGGCAGTTGGGAAAACGCCAGTGCCGACGACATCCGGCGGTTCCTCGATCGCTGGGAAAACAGCGCGTTGAGCTTGCTGCGCATGGGTCACAGTTCCTTGGTGCAACTGGTGATGATGGCTTGGTATGGGCGCAAGGAATCGTGGGCGCATTGCGGGTATCCCGGGCCGCCTACCGTTTGAAATCGAGTCGACCCGATCGCGAGCAAGCTTGCTCCTACAGGCGATCTTGCTAACACCGTCGAACACAATAAAAAGAGAACCCGAAGATGCCCGTACCCGATCCGTTCCGCGAGGGCATGGCCCGTGGCTGGAAAACCTATGACGGCTCGCGACTGAGCCAGGACCTGACCCTCGAAGCCGACGTGGCAATCATCGGCAGCGGTGCCGGTGGCGGTACCACCGCCGAAATCCTCAGCGCTGCCGGCTACAAAGTGTTGTTGATCGAAGAAGGCCCGCTCAAGACCAGCACCGACTTCAAGCTGCTCGAAGACCAGGCTTACGCCAGCCTGTACCAGGAAGGTATCGGCCGCATGAGCAAGGATGGCGCGATCACCATTCTGCAAGGCCGTGCGGTGGGCGGCACCACGCTGATCAACTGGACCTCCAGTTTCCGCACCCCAGAGCCGACCCTGGAACACTGGGGCAAAGAGCACAACGTGAAGGGTCACAGCCCGGCCGAAATGGCCCCCTGGTTCGAAAAAATGGAGCAGCGCCTGGGCGTTGCGCCGTGGATGGTGCCGCCCAATGCCAACAACGACGTGATCCGCAATGGCTGTGAAAAGCTCGGCTACAGCTGGCACGTCATCCCGCGTAACGTTCGTGGCTGCTGGAACCTCGGTTATTGCGGCATGGGCTGCCCGACCAACGCCAAGCAATCAATGATGGTCACCACCATTCCGGCGACCCTGGAAAAAGGTGGCGAGCTGATTTACCTGGCTCGGGCGGAAAAGCTCATCATCAGCGGCGACAAGGTCACGGGGCTGCAATGCTCGGCGATGGACGAGCGCTGCGTTGCGCCGACGGGCCGCACCATTACGGTCAAGGCGCGGCATGTCGTGCTGGCAGGCGGGGGTATCAACAGCCCGGCCTTGCTGATGCGCTCCGGCGCGCCTGATCCGCACAAGCGGCTCGGCAAACGCACGTTCCTGCACCCGGTGAACATGTCCGCGGCGTTATTCGACGAGGTGATCAACCCGTTCTATGGCGCACCTCAGTCAATCTACTCCGATCATTTCCAATGGCTGGACGGCACCAGCGGCAAGATGGCTTACAAACTGGAAGTTCCCCCCCTGCACCCGGCGCTGGCCGCGACCTTGCTGGGCGGGTTCGGCCAGGAAAACTCAGAACACATGGCCAACCTGCCGCACACGCATGCCATGCTGGCATTGCTCAGGGACGGTTTTCACCCGGACAGCCAGGGCGGCAGCGTCGAGTTGCGCGGTGACAACACGCCCGTGCTCGACTATCAGGTTTCAACCTACGCCTGGGACGGCTTGCGCCGCGCGTTCCACAGCATGGCCGAAATCCAGTTTGCCGGCGGCGCCAAGGCGGTCATGCCGATGCACGCCGACGCTCGCTACGTCAAAACCCTGGGCGAGGCCCGCACGCTGATCGACAGCCTGAGCCTGGAGTTGTACCGCACGCGCCTTGGCAGTGCTCACGTGATGGGCGGTTGCGCCATGGGGGAGGACCCGAAAAATGCCGTGACCGACAGCCTTGGCCGGCATCATCAACTGGGCAATCTGTCGATCCACGATGGCTCGCTGTTCCCCACCAGCATTGGCGCCAACCCACAACTGTCGGTCTACGGACTGACGGCGCAACTGGCGACTTTCCTGGCCGAACGTTTAAAAAACCCATGAAAAAGACGATTATCCCTATCGTCTATAGTGCTTTCTTACCCAACAGGCGACTTGGCCGACCGGGAAGGCTGCGATACCATCCGACTCCCCAACGGATTCCCGCCAGGACGACGCGATGAACCGAGTGTTGTACCCAGGTACCTTCGACCCTATTACCAAGGGCCATGGAGATCTGGTCGAACGCGCCTCGCGCCTGTTCGACCACGTAATCATTGCCGTTGCCGCGAGCCCCAAGAAAAACCCGCTGTTTCCAATGGAACAGCGCGTAGAACTGGCGCGCGAGGTCACCAGACATCTGCCGAACGTTGAAGTCGTCGGCTTCTCGACCCTGCTGGCACACTTCGCCAAAGAGCAGAACGCCAATGTGTTCCTGCGTGGTTTGCGAGCGGTGTCGGACTTCGAATACGAATTTCAGCTGGCCAACATGAACCGCCAGCTGGCGCCGGATGTGGAAAGTCTGTTCCTTACCCCTTCCGAGCGTTATTCGTTTATTTCTTCGACGCTGGTCCGTGAAATCGCAGCCTTGGGTGGCGATATCACCAAGTTCGTGCACCCTGTGGTGGCGGATG
This sequence comes from Pseudomonas sp. P8_241, assembly GCF_034008315.1. NCBI lineage: Bacteria > Pseudomonadati > Pseudomonadota > Gammaproteobacteria > Pseudomonadales > Pseudomonadaceae > Pseudomonas > Pseudomonas sp. P8_241. The sequence continues at coordinate 6,245,142 of NZ_CP125377.1, forward strand.
CCCTGACCGAGCGCTTCAAGAAGTAAATCCAGCAACTGTGGGAGCGAGCCTGCTCGCGATGGACGTCAACGATAACGCGGAAAACCTGACACCCCGCGGCGTTCTCGGGTTCATCGCCAGCAGGCTGGCTCCTACAGTACGTCGCGCCCGCGTGCACTGCGGGCGCCAATGCGGCACAATTACGCGCATTGATTTATTGCGCCCGGGCCTGCCGCCCCGGCTGGAGTTAGCATGTCCCTGATCATCACCGACGATTGCATCAATTGCGACGTCTGCGAACCCGAGTGCCCGAACGCCGCCATTTCCCAGGGCGAAGAGATCTACGTGATCGACCCCAACCTCTGCACTCAATGTGTCGGCCACTACGACGAGCCGCAGTGCCAGCAGGTCTGCCCGGTGGACTGCATTCCGCTGGACGAAGCCCATCCAGAGACTGAAGAGCAGTTGATGGAGAAGTACCGGAAGATTACCGGTAAGGCTTGATTAGCTTACAGATCGTCCGAACGCATCAGCTCTGACAACGCGGGCAAAAAACGCTCGCGCGCTGTCCCAGCTTCACTTCCCGCAACCCTGTGCCACATACTTTGCAGTGTTCACCGCCACGGCCGTACACGAACAGTTCCTGCTGGAAGTAACCGGGCTGCCCATCGCCACCGATAAAATCCCGCAACGTGGTGCCACCACGCTCGATGGCGGCAGCCAGGATACGTTTGATCTCAATGGCCAGTTTCAGGTAACGCGCCCGGGAAATGCTCTTGGCCTCGCGGCGCGGGTCTATTCCGGCAGCGAACAGCGCTTCGGTCGCATAGATATTGCCGACCCCCACCACCACCGCGTTGTCCATGATGAACGGCTTGACCGCCATCGAGCGGCCGCGGGACTGCTGGAACAATCGCTCGCCATCGAAAAGATCGGTCAACGGCTCCGGCCCGAGGCGAATCAGCAACTCGTGGTTCAGCGGATCAAGGCTCCACAGCATCGCACCGAACCGTCGCGGGTCGGTGTAGCGCAGGGCCAGACCCGACTCCAGTTCGATATCCACATGCTCGTGCTTTGCCGCCGGCAAGCCGGCCTCTACCAGGCGCAGATTGCCCGACATGCCCAAATGGCTGATCAACGTGCCGACTTCAGCGTTGATCAGCAGGTACTTGGCGCGTCGTTCCACCAACACGATGCGCTGCCCGGACAACCGCACATCGAGGTCTTCGGGAATCGGCCAGCGCAAGCGTCGGTCACGCACGATCACCCGGCTGACACGCTGGCCTTCCAGGTGAGGCGCGATGCCACGACGGGTGGTTTCGACTTCTGGCAGTTCAGGCATGGTGCTCTCTTGTAAGAAGAACGTCCGACACTCAGCGATGAGTCCCGAGGTCGCGAATCGTCTGCTTGAGCGTCTCGAAGTCGTAGTCCGACAGACCGACATAATCGAGCACTGACGCCGCGATGCTGTTCCATTCGTGATCTTCGGTCTGGTTGCCCAGCACCCGGTAAGAGGCACAAATATGCTCCGCCATCTTCAGGATCGCCAGCAGGTTCTTCAGCGAACTGTTGCGCGACGACTCTTCGCTGAAAATCGCCAGGGCATTGTGGTGATTGGCGATCGCGGCAGACACATGTTCGGGCAAGCGCCAGGATTTGGCAGTGAAATACCCGACCACCGAGTGATTGGTGTTGAAGGCCTTGTTCTCGGTATCGACCACCCGGCATTCGGCACTGGCATTGGCATAGGCCTGTTCCAGAACGCCCATGTAATCGGGGAAACGCTGGAGCATCAAAGGCACGCCACAGTCGTGGAACAGGCCCAGCGCATAGGCTTCATCGCCATTTTCAATGCCGATTCGCTTGGCCAGCGTCAGGCAGGTCATCGCCACATCCTGGGCGGTGTCCCAGAAACGGTTCAGGGTGACGATGGTGTCGTCGTTCATCTCGCCTTTGATTGACTGCGCGTTGATCAGATTGATGATCGAACGACTGCCCAGCAGATTCACCGCACGCTGGATCGAGGCAATCTTGTTGCTGAGGCCGTAATACGGCGAGTTGACGATCTTCAGCAAGGATCCGGAAAGGCCCGGATCCTGGGAAATCAGCTTGGCAATGACTTCCAGATCCGGGTCAGGCATGTACTGCTCCATCTGCAAATCCACCATGATTTGCGGCTGGGCCGGTACGCTGATGCCCTGCAGGGCTTGTTGGATCTGTTCGGAAGTCAGCTCTTGGGACATAAGTACACACTCTGGGTCAGGCGGCGATTCTAACCTTTATGAAGATGGATCCAACATACCCAATCGCAAGACAGCACGCGCCACATGTCCATTCGCAAGCCTATCCGGGATCTCAACACGCTATACTCCCGCTCTTTTTTCCGGAGCGACGTCATGTCCCTGCCTAGCCTGCGCCTCAAAGCCAATGCCGACCGTCGTCTGCGCAACGGTCATTTGTGGGTCTACAGCAACGAAATCGATGTAGCCGCGACCCCTTTGCACGGTTTCAAGGCCGGCGACCAGGCGATCCTCGAAGCCGCCGGCGGCAAGCCGCTGGGCATCGTGGCCATGAGCCCGAACAACCTGATCTGCGCCCGACTGCTGTCGCGTGACATCAAGTTGCCGCTGGACAAGTCGCTGCTGGTGCATCGCCTGAACGTAGCCCTGTCCCTGCGCGATCGCCTGTTCGACAAGCCGTTCTATCGCCTGGTCTATGGTGATTCCGACCTGTTACCAGGCCTGGTAGTCGATCGTTTCGGCGACATCCTGGTGGTGCAGATCGCTTCGGCCACCATGGAAGCCCATAAAGACGACGTGATCGCGGCGCTGACCCAAGTGCTCAAGCCAAGCGGTATCCTGTTCAAGAACGACTCCGCTGCCCGTGACGCCGAAGGCCTCACCCGCTACGTCGAAACCGTGTTCGGTCTGGTGCCGGAGTGGGTTGCACTGGAAGAGAACGGCGTGAAATTCGAAGCACCGGTCATCCAGGGTCAGAAAACCGGCTGGTTCTACGACCACCGCATGAACCGCGCACGCCTGGCGCCGTACGCCAAAGGCAAGCGCGTGCTCGACCTCTATAGCTACATTGGCGGCTGGGGCGTGCAGGCTGCGGCGTTCGGCGCCAGTGAAGTGTTCTGCGTCGACGCTTCGGCCTTCGCCCTTGACGGTGTCGAGCGCAACGCAGCACTGAACGGCTTCGCCGAGAAAATGACCTGCATCGAAGGCGATGTGTTCGAAGCCCTTAAAGAACTGAAAGCCAGCGAAGAACGCTTCGACGTGATCGTGGCCGACCCGCCGGCGTTCATCAAACGCAAGAAAGACATGAAGAACGGCGAAGGCGCCTACCGCCGCCTGAACGAGCAAGCCATGCGCCTGCTCACCAAGGACGGCATCCTGGTCAGCGCATCGTGCTCGATGCACCTGCCGGAAGACGACCTGCAGAACATCCTGCTGACCAGCGCCCGTCACCTGGACCGCAATATCCAGATGCTGGAGCGTGGCGGTCAGGGTCCGGATCATCCGGTACACCCGGCGATTGCTGAGACACGCTACATCAAGAGCATTACTTGCCGGTTGCTGCCAAACAGCTAACGCGATTTCTGTAGGAGCGAGCACGCTCGCGATGGTCGTCAACGATAACGCGGGGAACCTGACACCCCGCGACGTCCTTGAGTCCATCGCGAGCCTGCTCGCTCCTACAGATCAAGCATTGGCGACACATTCTGACTCGCTGTCATAACGACAGCCCCGCCTGTGGCGTCTAACGTTTTCTCTTCCAATCACAGAAGAGGACAACGGAATGTCCAGCACGCCACACGGCCACCGCTTACGTACCGGCCGCCACTCAGAACATGGCCGCACCTATCTGCTCACCGCTGTTACTCACGAGCGAATCCCGTTCTTCAAAGACTGGCGCTTGGGGCGCCTGCTCGTGCATGAATTCAGAAAGGCTCATGAAACAGGAAATGCCACCTCTATCGCTTGGGTAGTCATGCCGGATCACTTTCACTGGCTGGTCGAGTTGCATAACGGTGATTTACCGAAACTGATGCAAGCCACCAAAGCCCGAAGTGCCCGCGCGATCAATCTCAAGCGGGGCCAGCCCGAGAGACTATGGCAGAGAGGTTATTTCGACCGGGCACTACGTCGGGAGGAGGACCTGAAAGCCGCTGCTCGATACATCATCGCCAACCCCCTACGCGCAGGCCTCGTCGACCATATCGGCGATTACCCACTCTGGGACGCTATGTGGCTCTGACGCCCGCCCCACTGTAGGAGCGAGCATGCTCGCGATGATCGTCAACGATAACGCTGGCAACCTGACACCCCGCAGCGCTCTCAGGTTCATCGCGAGCATGCTCGCTCCTACAGCGTTGCGTCTTTCCACACGTCTCATGAATGCTTGCAGGCATTCCCTCCAGCCGTCAGCCGTGTAGAATCGCGAACATTCATCGCCAGTCATCCCCGGCGGGTTTATGAGCTCAAGCTGAAGCGCGCGGCGATCCCGCAAAGTTATCGGCAACTTCCGGACACGCGGCTATTTCTGAGTGTTCCAGACGTCAATAGAAGCTCACTTCCCTTTTGATACCTGATTAGCCGCCCGGAGTGCTTCATGCCTGATTACCGCTCGAAAACATCCACCCACGGCCGCAACATGGCCGGTGCCCGCGCACTGTGGCGCGCCACGGGGATGAAAGATGACGACTTCAAGAAGCCGATCATCGCCATTGCCAACTCGTTCACCCAGTTCGTACCGGGTCACGTGCACCTCAAGGACCTGGGCCAACTGGTCGCCCGCGAAATCGAACGCGCTGGCGGTGTGGCAAAAGAATTCAACACCATCGCTGTCGATGACGGCATCGCCATGGGCCACGACGGCATGCTGTATTCGCTGCCGAGCCGCGAGATCATTGCCGACTCCGTCGAGTACATGGTCAACGCCCACTGCGCCGACGCAATCGTGTGCATTTCCAACTGCGACAAGATCACCCCTGGCATGCTGATGGCGTCCCTGCGCCTGAACATCCCGGTGATCTTCGTCTCCGGCGGCCCGATGGAAGCCGGCAAGACCAAACTCGCTTCCCACGGCCTCGACCTGGTCGACGCCATGGTGATCGCCGCCGACTCCAGCGCTTCTGACGAGAAAGTCGCCGAGTACGAGCGCAGCGCCTGCCCGACCTGCGGCTCGTGCTCCGGCATGTTCACCGCCAACTCGATGAACTGCCTGGTCGAAGCGCTGGGTCTGGCATTGCCGGGCAACGGTTCGACCCTGGCCACCCACAGCGACCGCGAACAACTGTTCCTGCAGGCCGGTCGCACGATCGTCGAACTGTGCAAGCGTTACTACGGCGAAAACGACGACTCGGTACTGCCGCGCAATATCGCCAACTTCCAGGCGTTCGAAAACGCCATGACCCTGGACATCGCCATGGGCGGTTCCACCAACACCATCCTGCACTTGCTGGCCGCTGCCCAGGAAGCCGAGATCGATTTCGACCTGCGCGACATCGACCGTCTGTCCCGTCACGTGCCTCAGCTGTGCAAGGTCGCGCCGAACATCCAGAAGTACCACATGGAAGACGTGCACCGTGCCGGCGGGATCTTCAGCATCCTCGGTTCGCTGGCCCGTGGCGGTTTGCTGCACACCCAGCTGCCGACCGTGCACAGCCGCAGCATGGAAGAAGCCATCGCCAAGTGGGACATCACCCAGACCTCCGACGAAGCCGTGCACCACTTCTTCAAGGCCGGTCCGGCAGGCATTCCGACGCAAACCGCGTTCAGCCAGTCGACCCGTTGGGAAACCCTGGACGACGACCGTGAAAACGGCTGCATCCGCAGTGTCGAGCACGCGTACTCGCAAGAAGGCGGCCTGGCCGTGCTCTACGGCAACATCGCCCTGGACGGTTGCGTAGTGAAAACCGCTGGCGTCGACGAATCGATCCACGTGTTCGAAGGCAACGCCAAGATCTTCGAAAGCCAGGACAGCGCCGTGCGTGGCATCCTCGCTGACGAAGTGAAGGAAGGCGACATCGTCATCATTCGCTACGAAGGCCCGAAAGGCGGCCCGGGCATGCAGGAAATGCTCTACCCGACTTCGTACCTGAAATCCAAAGGCCTGGGCAAAGCCTGCGCCCTGCTGACCGACGGTCGTTTCTCCGGCGGCACTTCCGGTCTGTCCATCGGCCACGCTTCGCCCGAAGCCGCTGCCGGCGGCGCGATTGGCCTGGTGCAGGACGGCGACAAAGTGCTGATCGACATTCCGAACCGCTCGATCAACCTGTTGGTCAGCGATGAAGAACTGGCCACGCGCCGGGTCGAGCAGGACAAGAAAGGCTGGAAACCGGTGGAAGTGCGTCCACGTAAAGTGACCACCGCACTGAAAGCCTACGCTCTGCTGGCCACCAGCGCCGACAAGGGTGCTGTGCGTAACAAGGCGATGCTCGACGGGCTGTAAGCGTCAACCGTCGCCCATAAAAATGCCCCGCCATGTGCGGGGCATTTTTTTGCCGATCGTTTTTACCGACCCATTACCGAAGCCCCTCCTGTAGGAGCCGGCTTGCTGGCGATGCAGGCACCCCGGTCTTACTGAATCTCCTCTGGTTTCACAATCACCCAATTCTTGTCCGCCGTCACCGGCAGTCCTTCCTTGGCCTGGGCCGCGGCGTGCTTGGCCATCATGCCGTTAATCTGGGTCATGTATTTGTCCTTGCGGTTGATCCACAGATGAATGCCACCCTTGGCCACGTCGACATCGTGGAACAGCATGTAGCCGTCGCTGGTCGGCGTGTCGCCGCCCACCAGTACCGGTTTTTTCCACTCGTCGATGTAGGTCAGGATCGCCGCGTGCTTGCCGGCCATCCAGGTTGCCGGGGTCCACAGGTAAGGAGTCATCTCCAGACCGAGGTTGGCTTTCTCGTCATATTTGCCAGCGGTGATCTGCTTGCGCGCGGTGGTCAGCTCGCCGGTTTTCGGGTCTTTGAGCAGCAGTGTCACGCCGATCACGTTCTGCGGTTTGACGTTGTAACCGTACTTCGGATCGGCCGCGACCATACGCACCAGTTCTTCGGAGGCGGCGGTCATCACATAGACCTCGATGCCGTTCTCCATCAACTTGTTGTAGAGCTCTTGCTGGCCGGTGAAGATTTTAGGTGGGTTGACGTCGAGTTTCTTGACCACGTCGCCTTCGTAATAAGTGGCCGGCACCGGTTTGCCCGAGGCCATCATCTCGTCGACGTAGCCCTTGAGTTCTTGCAGCGTAAAACCGGAGAACACTTGGGCGACCCATGGGTAGCAAACCATGTCGTCGAGTTCGCAGAGGCGATAGTAGTAGCTGAACAGGCTTTCCTTGTGGTCGGCGGTGTCCTTGAACGGCATCAGCTTCAGTGAAGGATCGAGCTTGTCGCGGGTGATCAGGCCCTTGTTTTCCATGTAAGGCAGTAACGACTCTTCGAGGTCGTAGCGGTAACTGGTGTTGTCCATGTCGAACACCGCGTAGTTACCTTTGTTGGCGTTGGCCGCGATCATCGCGTCCAGCGCCTTGGCCTGATCGGCTGGCCAGTGTTTCAAATCCGTTGCGAGAACCTGGCCGGCAAGACCGAGGCAAAGTGCTGCCGCGAGAAACTTCGGTGCGAACTTCATTGGTAATCTCCCTGATTTATAGGAGATCGACGCTAACAAAAAAGTGTGACATCCCCGGTCTGTCAGCGACCGCCCACGTCCCTTTCGCGCCAGTTGCATTTCTGACAGCGACATTCACTTATTCCAAAAACGACGGACACCCTGATTTTTTGATATTAATTCATTACTTTTCAAGCTGTTAGGCTTACCGGTTCGCAGCTGCCCCGGAAGGTGGCTGGCACAAGTCACTTTCGGAGTTCTCATGAATCTGCCGCTGATCCTCAATCTGCTGGTGTTCCTCGCCCTGCTCTTCGGCCTGGCGCAAACCCGCCACACCACATGGAGCCTGGCAAAAAAAGTCCTGCTCGCCTTGGTACTGGGCGTGGCATTCGGTGTGGCGTTGCACACCGTTTACGGTGCCGGCAACCCGGTGCTGAAAGCTTCGATCGGCTGGTTCGATCTGGTGGGTAATGGTTACGTGCAGTTGCTGCAAATGATCGTGATCCCGCTGGTGTTCGCATCGATCCTCAGTGCCGTGGCCCGCCTGCATAATGCTTCGTCGCTGGGCAAGATCAGCTTCCTGACCATTGGCACGCTGCTGTTCACCACCGCCATCGCGGCGCTGATTGGCATCGGCCTGACCAACCTGTTCGGTCTGACCGCCGAAGGCCTGGTGGCCGGCACCCAGGAAATGGCCCGTTTGCAAACCATACAGACCGACTATGCAGGCAAGGTCGCGGACCTGAATGTGCCGCAGTTGCTGCTGTCGTTCATCCCGCAAAACCCGTTCGCCGACTTGGCGCGCGCCAAGCCGACGTCGATCATCAGCGTGGTGATCTTCGCTGCGTTCCTCGGCGTCGCGGCGCTGCAATTGCTCAAGGATGATGTGGAAAATGGTCAGAAAGTGATCAACGCCATCGACACCCTGCAAGCCTGGGTAATGCGCCTGGTGCGTCTGGTGATGAAGCTGACGCCGTATGGCGTTCTGGCGTTGATGACCAAAGTGGTCGCTGGTTCCAACCTGCAGGACATCATCAAGCTCGGCAGTTTCGTGGTGGTGTCCTACCTCGGCCTGGGGCTGATGTTTGTGGTGCATGGCCTGCTGGTGTCGGCGGCGGGGATCAATCCGCTGCGTTTCTTCCGCAAGATCTGGCCAGTGCTGACGTTTGCCTTCACCAGCCGTTCGAGTGCTGCGACGATTCCGTTGAGCATCGAGGCGCAGACCAGTCGCTTGGGTATTCCGCAGTCGATCGCCAGTTTCGCGGCGTCGTTCGGCGCGACCATTGGCCAGAACGGTTGTGCCGGCCTGTACCCGGCGATGTTGGCGGTGATGGTGGCCCCGACCGTGGGGATCAATCCGCTGGACCCGCTATGGATCGCAACACTGGTGGCGATTGTCACGTTGAGTTCGGCCGGTGTCGCCGGGGTTGGCGGCGGTGCGACGTTTGCGGCGTTGATTGTGCTGCCGGCGATGGGCTTGCCGGTGTCACTGGTGGCGCTGCTGATTTCGGTCGAGCCGCTGATTGATATGGGGCGTACGGCGTTGAATGTCAGTGGTTCGATGACGGCGGGTGCGATTACCAGTCAGGTGATGCAGCAGACCGATAAAGCGTTGCTGGATGCGGATGAGCATTCAGCGTTGGCGCAGGCTTGATCGGAGCCTGATAGACCGCTATCGCTGGCAAGCCAGCTCCTACAATGGAATGCGTTTCCCCTGTAGGAGCTGGCTTGCCAGCGATGCTTTTAGGCTTTTTCCCAGACTTCGAAGTTGTACGCCGGCTTGTCGCCTTCCGCCGGGTTCGGCGCATTCGACACCAACTTCCACTGGCCCAAATCAAACTCCGGAAACCACGCATCCCCGTCCGGGCTCAGCGCGACGCGGGTCAGGTATAACCGATCAGCCTGCGCCAATCCTTGCGCATACAACTGCGCACCGCCGATCAGCATCAGCTCATCGACGCCCTGTTCTTTCGCCCACTCTTCAGCGCGAACGACGGCAGCTTCCAGCGACGGATAAACCTCCGCGCCTTCCAGCACCAGATCCGCCTGACGGCTGACCACGATATTCAAGCGGCCCGGCAACGGTCGACCGAGGGAATCCCAAGTCTTGCGACCCATGATGATCGGCTTGCCGAGCGTCGTGGCCTTGAAGTACTTGAAGTCCCCCGGCAAGTGCCAGGGCATGCTGTTGTCGACGCCGATCACGCGGTTTTCACCGAGGGCTGCGATCAGGCTGAGGGGGAGTGATTTAGTCATGCCGGCGAGGATACCAGAGCCACGCTTTCGCCGATAAGCGCCACAACGGTTATGCTCACATCTCAATTAAGCGACGGGATGCCGCGTGACTGAACTGAATAACCTCTGGCTGACAGAAACCATTCGCCTGCGTGAAGAACATGCAGGCCCTTTGGAAGACCTTGAAGCCAACCGAATGGCCCGCAGCGCTGGCGGCGATCTGCCGGCGCGCATTCAACGCCGCGCCCTGTGGCTGGCCGAGCGCGATGGTCTGGCCGATGCGCTCAAACACTGGTTGCAAGGCGCGCAACTGGCGTTGATCGTGATGGCGCTGCTGGCTGTGGTCAGCGGCGCGGGGCTGGCGTTTGCCGCGCTGGGCGACGGCCTGCATCCGGTGAATGTGTTCTGGGCCCTGGGCAGTCTGCTCGGGCTGAATTCGATCCTGCTGCTGAGCTGGGCCTTGGGCCTTTTGTTCGCTGGCGAGCACGGCGCCAGCCTCGGGCGCTTGTGGCTGTGGCTGAGTGAGAAACTCGCCCGCGACGCCAAAGCGGCACAACTGGCCCCCGCCCTGCTCCTGTTGCTGCAACGCCGCAAACTCAATCGCTGGGCCATTGGCGTGCTGGTCAACAGCCTGTGGTTGCTGGCGATGCTTAGTGCCTTGGTCATTCTGCTGACGCTGATGGCGACCCGGCGTTACGGCTTCGTCTGGGAAACTACCATCCTCAGCGCCGACACCTTCATTGCCGTAACCCAAGCCCTAGGCGCACTGCCGGCCTTGATCGGCTTCAGCGTGCCGACCGAAGAAATGATCCGCGCCAGCGGCGATGCCGCACTGAACATCGAAAGCGCCCGTCAGGCCTGGGCCGCGTGGCTGGTTGGCGTGCTACTGATTTACGGCGTGGTGCCGCGCCTGTTACTGGCGCTGTTTTGCCTGTGGCGCTGGAAGTCCGGCCGAGCCAGCTTGCAACTCGATCTGAACCTGCCGGGTTACGCCCAGCTGCGAGAACGGCTGATGCCCACCAGTGAACGCCTGGGTGTCAGCGACGCCGCACCGGCACAACTGCATCGCGTGGAAAGTGGCGTCAGTGAACAGCAAAGCGACGGCGCATTGTTGGTCGCCATCGAACTGGACAACGACCGACCCTGGCCACCGCAACTGCCGAAAAACGTCAGCAACGCCGGCATTCTCGACAGCCGTGAATCGCGGCACAAACTTCTCGAGCAACTCAGCCGTTTCCCCCCGGCACGATTGGCGATTGCTTGCGATCCAAGACGCTCGCCGGATCGCGGTAGCCTGGCATTGATTGCCGAGCTCGCCCGCAGCGCCAGCGCCACCCGCGTCTGGCTGCTGCAAGCTCCACCCGGTGAAGCGCTGGACGCCGAGCGTCTTGGTGATTGGCATGTAGCACTGCAACAGTTGGAACTGCCGTTTGCCGATTGCGCACCGATGAACTGGCTGGAGACGGGTCATGACTGACACCAGGAAGCAGCCTCTGAAACTCGCCGTCGTCGGCCACACCAACGTCGGTAAGACCTCGTTGCTGCGTACGCTGACGCGCGATGTCGGCTTTGGCGAAGTGTCCCATCGCCCCAGCACCACGCGGCACGTCGAAGGGGCGCGCCTGTCGGTGGATGGCGAGCCATTGCTGGATCTCTACGACACGCCCGGCCTGGAAGACGCTATCGCCCTGCTCGATTACCTCGAACGCCTGGAGCGTCCCGGCGAGCGCCTGGATGGTCCGGAACGGCTGGAACGCTTTCTCGAAGGCAGCGAAGCCCGGCAACGATTTGAACAGGAAGCCAAAGTGTTACGCCAGTTGCTGGCGTCGGACGCCGGGCTCTACGTGATCGATGCCCGCGAGCCCGTACTCGCCAAGTATCGCGATGAACTCGAAGTGCTCGCCAGTTGCGGCAAACCGTTGTTGCCGGTGTTGAATTTCGTCAGCAGCGCCAACCATCGCGAGCCGGCGTGGCGTGACGCCCTAGCGCGACTGGGCCTGCATGCGTTGGTGCGTTTCGATAGCGTGGCGCCGCCCGAGGATGGCGAACGCCGGCTCTACGAAAGTCTCGCTCTGCTGCTGGAAACCGCACGGCCACAACTGGAACGCTTGATCGCCGATCAGCAGGCCCAACGCCTTGCTCGCCAGCAAAGTGCGGCGCGGTTGATTGCCGAATTACTGATCGATTGCGCTGCCTGCCGACGCAGTGTGGTCGCCGACGCGGAGCAAGAACAGCAAGCGATCAGCGAATTGCGCAAAGCCGTGCGTCAACGCGAACAGCGTTGCGTCGAGGCGCTGCTCAAGCTTTACGCCTTCCGCCCCCAGGACGCCGCCGCCAGCGACTTGCCACTGCTCGACGGTCGTTGGGGCGATGATCTGTTCAACCCGGAGACCCTTAAACAATTGGGTGTGCGTGTGGGTAGCGGCATAGCCGCAGGTGCAGCCGCCGGGGCCGGGGTCGATTTGCTCGTGGGTGGCATCACCTTGGGTGCGGCGGCATTGGCTGGAGCCATCGCTGGCGGCGCCCTGCAAACTGCGCGCAGTTATGGCAGCCGCTTGCTGGGCAAGCTCAAGGGCCAACGCGAGCTGACCGCCGATGACAACGTGCTCCGGCTGTTGGCGCTGCGCCAGCGGCAATTGCTGCAAGCGCTGAATGCCCGTGGCCATGCGGCGATGGACAGCATTCAAGTCGCCACACCACAGGATAAAACCTGGCGCGAAGGCAAGTTGCCCGAGGCCCTGAACAAAGCCCGGGCGCATCCTCAGTGGTCGTCGCTGAACCCGCAGGCGAAGTTGAATCAGTCAGAACGGCAGGAGCAGGTTGAGGTGTTGGCTCAGCAGCTGTAGTCACCTGAACATTTGTGTTGTTTGAACTGACGCCATCGCGAGCAGGCTCGCTCCTACATTGGATCTGTGATCGACACAAATCCCCTGTAGGAGCGAGCCTGCTCGCGATGGCAGCGACTCGATTTAAAGGCTTACGCCGCCAACAGACGCACCGCTTTGCCCTTCAATACCGCCAGATCAATCACCGGCACGTGCATCTCTTTGGCCATTTCATCCCACTGGCGCATGCGCAAGCTCACGGCACACAACGGGTCCTGCTCGAACGCCTGCGCCTCTTCAGTCGTCATCACCCCGCCCTGATATTCCAGCGTCCGGCGACTGGCTTCGCTCAAGCGCTCGTAGTACCCCGGCTCTTTGAGCGTCAGATAACGCTTGGCCTGAACGTGGTATTCGACCAGCCGCGCCATGCGTTCGCTGAAACCTGCGCGACGCAAGTAATCCGCACCCAGGCGCTCATGGCTGACCACGCCGAATCCACCCATGTTTTCGGCGCTCTCGGCACAGATGTGTCCGATGTCATGGAAAAATGCCGCCAGTACCACTTCATCATCGAAGCCTTCGGCCATGGCCAGTTCAGCGGCCTGGGACATGTGCTCGATTTGCGACACCGGTTCGCCGATGTAATCGCTGTCACCAAAACGCTCGTACAGGCCGAATACTTCAGCGACGACTTGTTCATTGCGCACCATCAGACTTCCCCCAATATAGCGGCGACGTTACGTTCGGCTATCGCCGGCCCGACACTCATGCCGACACCGGAGTGCATCAATGCCACGCTCAGGCCCTTTGCCGGACTCAGGAGCGAAAATGGCCCCGGCCCCCGTGAACCATAGACGCCCTGCCAGCGCTCGACCACTTGCACTTTGCAGCCCAGCGTTTGCTCGGCCAGTTCGATCATCCAGTCATCGACCTGCTCGGCATTGAAGGGTGACGGATCGCAGCCGTAATGGTGGGAATCGCCGATGATCAACTCGCCATGGGGTGTCGGGCTGATCAGCAGGTGGATGCCGTTTTCATGCAGGTGCGGTGCGTAGCGCAGAATCTCGGCCTGCACCGCAGCGGCTTCCGGTAAATCCGCGAAGGCGCCGTAGTGCACGCAACTCAAACCGGTGAGCAACGCGTGTTGCAGGTTGAGGTTGATTTGCGGGCGGGCGCGGAGCATTTGCAGACGACAGATTTGTGGCTCGAGCTCAGCGATCTGCTCGGCCAGCAACGTCTGATAATCATGGCCGGAGCAGACGATGATCTGCTCGGCACTGAAGCTGCCGGCCGTGCTGTGCAAGCGACCCGGCTCGATATCACGCACCAGGGTGGAGAAGTGAAACTGGACGCCCAGGTCGCGACGCAGAAAGTCGATCAGCGCCGGAATCGCTTCGCGGGAATACAGCTGCTGGTCGTCCATGCCATGCAACGCGGCACGGTGATGGCGGAATTGGCCGCCGTACAGCCCGCGCAATGCAGCGCCGCGCAGCAGGTCGACGCGGTAATCGTGTTCAACAGCGCGCCCTTCGCAGAAGGCTTCCAGCAGTTGTTCTTCTGCTTCGGTGCGAGCAAACAGATACGAGCCGTTGCGCTTGAGTTGCAGCCCGGCGAGTTGCGCCCAATCGCCCCAGATGCCGCGACTGGCGCGAGCCAGTTCCAGCATCTGGCCTGGGGGCTGGCCGGTGACCAGTGCCTGACCGAAGTTACGTACCGAAGCACCGAGAGGCGTTTCGCTGCGTTCGAAAACCTTGACCTTGAGACCGCGCTTGGCGGCGGCATAGGCGTGAGACAAACCCAGGATGCCGGCGCCGACGATCAGCATGTCGTTGTGTTGTGTCATCTAGAGGTGTCCTGAATTCAAGGCCGCTATCGCTGGCAAGCCAGCTCCTACAAGTGCGACGAGAACCCTGTAGGAGCTGGCTTGCCAGCGATGAGGCCCAGTCAGCCGATGAAGTACTTACTTGGCCGCCACTTTCTCGGACTTGCCGTCATAGCGCTTGCGCCATTCAGTCAGGATCTCGTCGCGGTTTTTCGACGCCCAGGCAAAGTCGTTCTTGATCAGGCGCTGTTCGTAGTCAGCCGGCAGTTCGGTCTGCGGTTTGGCGATGCCAGGCTGGGCGAGCACGGCGAAGTTTTCCTTGTAGAGTTCCATCGCCTCGGGGCTGGCGGAGAAGTCAGCCAGTTTCTTCGCCGCTTCTTCGTGGGCGGTGCCCTTGATCACGGCAGTCGCTTCAATCTCCCAGCCAAGGCCTTCCTTCGGCAGGATGATGTCCAGCGGCGCGCCCTGGCGTTTCAACTGAACGGCCGGGTATTCGAAAGAAATACCGATCGGGAATTCACCCGCCGCCGCCAGTTTGCAAGGCTTGGAACCGGAGTGAACGTACTGGCCGATGTTCTGGTGCAGGCCGTCCATGTAGGCCCAGCCCTGCTTGTCGCCGAAGGTTTGCAGCCAGGCGCTGACGTCGAGGAAACCGGTGCCGGACGAGGCCGGGTTCGGCATGACGATCTTGCCTTTGTACTCGGGCTTGGTCAGGTCTTGCCAGCTCACGGGTTTGCTCAGGCCCTGCTTTTCGGCTTCGACGGTGTTGAAGCAAATGGTCGCGGCCCAGACGTCCATGCCGACCCAGGCTGGCGGGTTGGCGGCGTCGCGGTAGTTCGCGCCGATCTTGCCCAGATCCTTTGGCGCGTAGCTTTGCAGCATGCCTTGCTGATCGAGGATCGCCAGGCTCGAAGCGGCCAGGCCCCACACGGCGTCAGCCTGCGGACGGGCTTTTTCGGCCAACAGTTTGGCGGTGATGATGCCGGTGGAATCACGCACCCATTTGATTTCGACGTCCGGGTTAGCCTTTTCGAACGCCTCTTTATAGGTCTTCAGTTGTTCGGCTTCGAGGGCGGTGTACACCGTCAACTCGGTTTTCGCCGCAAAGGCGTTCAGGCTGAAAGCGGTGAGGACAGCAGCGGCCAGGGCCAAAGGCTTGAACATGATCTTTTCCTGTTTGTTGAGTTGAGGGGTGTGCAGATTCAATGACCGGGCGCGGTCTGCCGCCAGGCCTGGGAGCGGCGCAGCAAACCGCGCGAGGCCCAGGCGAGCAGCAGGGAAACGCCCGCCGAGGTAATCAGGATCAGGGTCGACATCGCGGCCGCACCACCGACGTTGCCGGCATCGTCCATGTTCAGCACCGCCACCGCCGCGAGGATGGTGTCGGGGCTGTAGAGGAAGATCGCCGCCGAAACGGTGGTCATGGCCGAGACGAACAGGTAGCGCACGATGTCCAGCAATGCCGGCAAGCAGATCGGCACGGTGACACGCAGGTAATGGCGGTACAGCGGCGCCTTGAGCGACAGCGCGGCGGCTTCGAACTCGGCGTCGAGTTGACGCAGCGCGGTGGTCGCGGTCATTTGCGCGGTGGTCAAATAGTGCGCAATGGTGCAAACGATCAAGAGCGTCATGGTCCCGTAAAGAACATGCAACGGGTTGCCGGTGAGGTTGAAGAAGAAGACGTAACCCAAGCCCAGCACCAGACCCGGCACCGCCATCGGTACGAAACTGAGCATGCGCAGGGCCAGATTCAAGCCGCGCTGGCCCTTGGTTTTTTCCATCAGATAGGCGCCGGTGAAGATCAGCAGGCTGCCGATCAACGCGGTGCCCAAGGCCATCTTCAGGCTGTTTGCATAAGCCAGCCAGCCACCGCCGGCGGTTTCATTGAACTGATAATGATTGAGCGATAGCGACAGGTTGTACGGCCAGAACTTCACCAAAGACGAGAACACCGCCATACCGAACACCAGCAGCAACGCGGCGCAGATCAGCAGGACGATGGCCAGGTAGCAGCCATCGCGCAGTTTCGACGGTGCCGGTTTGAAGACTTGCGCCCGTCCGCTCATGGAGTCGCCGTGACGCCGACGCAGCCATGCATCGACGCCGAAGCTGAACAGCGCCGGCAGCAACAGCACCATGCCGATCAATGCACCGCGACCGAATTGCTGCTGGCCGACTACGGCTTTGTAGGCTTCCAGCGCCAGCACTTGATAGTCGCCGCCAACGACCACCGGAACACCGAAATCGGTGATGGTCAGGGTGAACACCAGACAGAACGCAGCGAATACGGCCTGGCGTGTCGCCGGCCAGGTGATGCTGCGGAAGGCTTTTGCAGGACTCGCACCCATGCTGGACGCGGCGTCGAATAGTCGCGCATCGGCCAGGGACAGGGCCGACAGCAGAATCATCAACGCGTGTGGGAAGGTGTAGATGACTTCGCCGAGCACAATGCCCCAGAAGCCGTAGATGTTGTCCGAGAGCAGGCTGCGCAACATGCCTTGATTGCCGAACAGATAAACCAGGGCAATCCCCGGCAGCATCGATGGCGCCATCAATGGCAGTAGCGAGATGCCACGCCAGATGCCCTTTGCGGGAATCAACGTACGTTGCAGCGCGTAGGCAAACAGGTAGGCCAGCGGTACAACAATGGCCGCGACGCTGAGGGAAACTTTCAGACTGTTACCGAGCAACCAGTGGAAGTTTTCGCTGGTCACCAATTCTTTGGCGGCCGCCCAACCACCGCCCTGCCCGGCTTCGGCGCTGAAACCGCGCCAGAAGATCGCCAGCAACGGCATCAACACGGCGACGCCAAGCAACACGAGCAGAAGGACTTTGCCGCCGACCACGAATACACGGTCGCCGATCTCGGCACGGGAGGTCTGCCGAACCTGCTTGTGCGGTATCGGCAGCGCGATGTTTGCGCTCATCAGGCAAACACCTGCAGGCTGCGCGGCGGCAAAGCGACCATGATCTGCTGGGCGCCAAGGCGCGGCATGGCTTCCGGCGCCAGTTCAGCCAGCAAGGCGTGGCCCGGCAAATGATCGAGTTCAAAGCTCATGCGGCAGCGGTTGCCGAGGAAGGTGATCTCGCGAACCTTGGCCGGGAACAGGTTTTCCTCGTGCACCAGCGGGTTGACGTTGATAGCTTCCGGGCGGCAGAACAACCGGCCCGACGCGGTCTTGGCGCTGCCGTCGGCCAGGCGCATGTTCATCCCGCCGACCTGGGCGTGGCTGTCGCTGCTGCGCTGGAAAGGCAGCCAGTTACCCTGGCCGACGAACTCCGCCACGAACGGCGTGGCCGGGCGGTTGTAGATTTCCTGTGGTGTGGCGTACTGCTCGACCTTGCCGTTGTTCATCACGGCGATGCGGTCGGCCATCAGCATGGCCTCGTCCTGATTGTGAGTGACCATCAGGGTGGTGACGCCGAGGTTGCGCTGTAGCTGGCGCAACTCGGTGCACAGATGCTCGCGGACGCGCGCATCGAGGGCCGACATCGGTTCGTCCAACAACAAAAGCGAGGGTGCCGGCGCGAGTGCGCGAGCCAGTGCAACCCGTTGCTGCTGACCGCCGGACAATTGGCCAGGGTACTTTTTCTCACTGCCACTGAGGCCGACCAGCTCCAGCATCTGACCGACACGCCGACGCACTTCGTCACGACCGCTGCCGGCGAGACCGTAGGCGATGTTCGCTTCGACGGTCAGATTGGGAAACAGCGCGTAGGACTGAAACAGAATGCCGTAGTCCCGGGCCTGAGGCGCCAGGTGGGAAACATCGCGATCACCGAGGTACAACTCGCCGCTGTCCTGTTTTTCCAGACCGGCAATGCAGCGCAGCAACGTGGTCTTGCCGCAACCCGACGGGCCCAGCAGGCACACCAGCTCGCCGGCCGCGACGTCGAGGGAAACGTTATCCAGTGCCGTGAAAGCGCCAAAACGCTTCTGTACGCCGCGCACTTTCATCGGTGCGCCGGGGTTGGTCAGGGCAGTTGCGATCGAATTGTTCATGGACGGACCTCATCTGGCAGATGGAGGCCATCCTAGAGTTGTAATGAGTCCGTCATGTGGCAGTAAGGCAAAAACTGCCGATAGTGGTATTCGAGGATTTTGGTTCAGTTGCTGTGCTGTCATGACTGACGCCTTCGCTGGCAAGCCAGCTCCTACAAGGTTTCGCATTCCCCTGTAGGAGCTGGCTTGCCAGCGAAGAGACCTGAACAGCGGCCGAAGATCTCAGACCGGGGCCATTTCCTGTGCCAACCCCAGAAACGCCGCCGGTAGCCGCGCGTTTTTGCGCTCCTTGAGGCAGTACAGGTATTCGGGGATTTGCGGCGCATGTTCGATGGTCAGCACGCGCAACTGCGGATCGTGGGGCACTTCCTGCCGGGCAATGATGCTGATGCCGATGTTGCGTAGCACCGCTTCGCGAATCGATTCGCGACTGCCGATCTCCAGCAGCGGCCCGAAATTCACCCCGGCGTTGGCCAGCAGGTCTTCGGTCAAACGACGGGTGGTCGAACCCGGCTCACGCATCAGCAAGGTATGCCCGGCCAGTGCGCTGAGCGGCACATGATCATGAACCGCCAGCGGATGATTGCGGTGCACGGCCAACACCAGAGGATCGCTGCCGAGCACGCGGCGAACCAACCTGGCATCCTCCAGTAACTGCGAAGAAGCGGCGACATCCACCCGGTACTCCTCCAGCGCTTCGAGCACCTGCTGGGAGTTGCCGATTTCCACCGATACCTCCACCTGTGGCAAGCGCTCGCGAAAGGTTTTCACCAGGTCCAGGATGTAATACGGCGCTGTGGCTGCGATGCGCAACGTGCCTTGGACGTGACCGCAGTTGCGCAGGAAAAACTCGATGTCGGCTTCCTGTTGCATCAGCGCCTTGACCATCGGCAACAGCCGCGCGCCTTCCTCGCTGACACTGAGGCGGCGCCCCCCGCGATAGAACAGTTCGACCGAATACTGACTTTCCAAATGGCGAATCTGGGTCGTCACGGTCGGTTGGCTCAGTCCGAGTTTCTTTGCCGCCTGGGTGATGCTGCCCAATCGGGCAACCATGTAAAACGCCTTCAGCTCGGCACTCAGCACAACCGTCCCTCATCCGTTATTTGCGCAGCAGGCGCAAACCGTTGAACACCACCAACAGGCTCACGCCCATGTCGGCGAACACCGCCATCCACATGGTAGCGAGCCCGGCGAAGGTTACCCCAAGAAAGATCGCTTTGATGACCAATGCCAGCGCAATGTTCTGCTTGAGGATGCTCGATGTTTGCCGCGACAGGCGGATGAATGCCGGAATTTTGCGCAGATCGTCGTCCATGAGGGCAACGTCGGCGGTTTCAATCGCTGTGTCGGTACCGGCCGCCGCCATCGCGAAACCGATCTCTGATCGCGCCAGTGCTGGAGCGTCGTTGATGCCGTCTCCGACCATTCCAACGTGATGACCCTGTGCATACAGGGCCTCGATGGCCTGCAACTTGTCGCTCGGCAGCAAATCGCCCCGGGCTTCATCGATGCCGACTTGCGCAGCGATTGCCCGGGCGGTATGAACGTTGTCGCCGGTGAGCATCAACGTCTTGATACCCAGATCATGCAACTGCTGGATCGCTTCGCGGCTGGACTCCTTGACGGTGTCGGCCACCGCAAACAGCGCCAAAGGGCCGGCTTGGTCGAGCAACAGCACCACCGACTTGCCCTGTTTTTCCAGGGCGAACAGCTTTTCCTCCAGGGCTGGCGAACACAAGCCCAGTTCTTCGACCAGTCGATGATTGCCCAGATGATACATCTGGCCGTTGATTTCGCCGCGCACGCCGCGCCCTCCCAGCGCTTCGAAGTTATCCACAGTGAGCACCGCAGAGTGTTTAACCACAGCCGCTGTGGCGATGGCCCGCGATACAGGATGATCCGAACGCCCGGCCAACGCCGCCGCAATGGCCGGGGCCGTCTCGTCGGCGGTGGGGTCCAGTGACAGGTAATCGGTCTGCACCGGCTTGCCGTGGGTGATCGTGCCGGTCTTGTCCAGCGCCAGGCAGTCGAGCTTGTAACCGCCCTCCAGATAGACACCGCCTTTCACCAGAATGCCTTTGCGCGCCGCCGCTGCGAGGCCACTGACGATTGTCACCGGCGTGGAAATGACCAGCGCACACGGACAGGCCACCACCAGCAACACCAGCGCCCGGTAGATCCAGTCGAACCACAGCGCCCCCATGAACAGCGGCGGAATCACCGCCACCGCCAAGGCCAGGACAAACACTGCCGGGGTGTAGATTTTCGAGAAACTGTCGACGAAACGCTGGGTCGGCGCCCGCGCGCCCTGGGCCTGTTCGACGGCGTGGATGATACGTGCCAGGGTCGAGTTGTCTGCGGCGGCAGTGACCGCATATTCCAGCGAACCCGCCTGATTGATGGTGCCGGCGAACACTTTGTCACCGACGGTTTTTTCCACCGGCAGACTTTCTCCGGTGATCGGCGCCTGATCGATGGTCGAGTTGCCGGACAGCACGTCACCGTCCAGACCAATGCGCTCGCCGGGGCGCACTCGCACCCGGGCTCCGAGCGCGATGGTTTTGACATCCTGTTCGCCCCAGCTCCCATCAGCCAGCAGTACGGTTGCCTGTTCCGGCGTCATTTGCATCAAGCCACTGATTGCGTTGCGCGCACGGTCCAGGGACCTGGCTTCGATCAATTCGGCCACAGTGAACAGGAACATCACCATCGCCGCTTCCGGCCACTGACCGATAAGGATTGCGCCGGTAACGGCGATGCTCATCAGTGCGTTGATGTTCAGGTTGAGGTTCTTGAGCGCGATCCAGCCCTTTTTATAAGTGCCGAGACCGCCACTGAGGATCGAGAGCAGCGCAATAATCGCCACCACCCAGTTCGGCGCGGCACTGGTAAAGTGCAAAATTTCCGCCAGCAACGCCCCTGCACCGGACAACGCCAATGGCCACCAAGGCTTTTTGACAGGCGGTTGTGCGGGCGCTTGAGTGCCTTGTTGCAACGGTTCGGCGTGCATGCCCAGGGACTTGATCGCCTCGACGATCGGCTCGATCCCGGGCAAATCGTGGGACACTGCGAGAACCCGATTAATAAGATTGAACTCCAGCTGATGCACACCGGTCAGTTTGCTTAGCTTGTTCTGGATCAGCGTCTGCTCGGTCGGGCAATCCATTGCCTCGATGCGGAAACTGCTCAGTCGGGCCCCGGTTGTCGGCGCTTCGCTCAGTGTGATTAACGAAGGGGCCGCCGCACTGGATGAACAGCAGGAATCGCCGTGACCCGTGTGGCCATGCTTATGCACAGGCTTCAGGGTGTGACCGTGTTCGTGCTCAGCCCCGGGTTTGTGGGAATGCAGGGAATCGCTCATTGGTTGCGTCCATAAGAGTGCCTGTTGCCTAGTTAAGACCCTGTAGCCGCTACAGGGTCAAGCACCGTTTTGGAGAATGGTCGTCATGAAGATCGGAGAATTGGCGAAACTCACGGACTGCGCCGTTGAGACTATCCGTTACTACGAGCGCGAAAATCTGTTGCCGGAACCTGCCCGCAGCGACGGCAACTACCGTGTCTATACCCAGGCCCACGTCGAACGCCTGACCTTCATCCGCAACTGCCGCACCCTCGACATGACGCTCGAAGAGATCCGCAGCCTGCTGGCTTTTCGCGACAGTCCACAGGATCAGTGCGACGGCGTCAACGCGTTGATCGACGAGCACATTCATCATGTAAAAGCCCGGATCGACGGATTGCTGGCCTTGCAGAGACAGTTGCTTGACCTGCGCCGGCGCTGTGGCGAGGGGCCGGATGTCGATCAATGCGGGATTTTGCAGCGGCTGGAAGTAAGCGGCGGGGTGGTGGCGACGGAGGTGGAGCATTCCCATGTGGGCCGTAGTCACGGCCACTAACAACACCGAAAACCCCTGTAGGAGCTGCCGAAGGCTGCGATCTTTTGATTTTGAAAAGCAAGATCAAAAGATCGCAGCCTTCGCCAGCTCCTACTCTGGATTGCGGTACGGCTTCAGACTGCCATCGGCGCGGTCATTGGCGCGTGGTGTTCGTAACCTTCCAGCGAGAAGTCGCTTGGCTCCACCAGCTCAAGCCATTGCGGCTGATATACACCCGTCTTGGCAAACTCCGGCACACGGTCGGAAATCACCAGTTTCGGCATCGGGAACGGCTCGCGCTTGAGCTGTTCGTTGAGCATGTCCAGGTGGTTTTCGTAGACGTGGGCATCACCG
Source organism: Pseudomonas sp. P8_241 (assembly GCF_034008315.1). Lineage (NCBI taxonomy): Bacteria > Pseudomonadati > Pseudomonadota > Gammaproteobacteria > Pseudomonadales > Pseudomonadaceae > Pseudomonas > Pseudomonas sp. P8_241. Next base: position 6,267,857 of record NZ_CP125377.1, read on the forward strand.
ATGAAATAGGTGAACCAGCGCGGCGTGTAACCGGTCAGGCGACCGATCAGGCTCAGCAATGCGGCGCCTTCGGTGAGGTTGAACGGCGTGCCCAAGCCCAGGTCGTTGGAGCGGATGTAGAGGGTCAGGGAAATCTCTTTCGTCTCGACATTCGGGTGGAACTGATACAACAAATGGCACGGCGGCAGGGCCATTTCATCGAGTTGGGCACAGTTCCAGCCGTGGAACAGAATTCGACGGCTGCCCGGGTCGTTGATGATGGTGTCGACGCATTGGCGAACCTGGTCGATGGCTTTGTACAGCACCACGTAGGCCTGGCCGTTTTCTTCGCCTTCGGCAATCTGGCGATAGCCCTGGCTCAGGGTCTGCTCGATGGCAGCCGGGTTGCTGACCGGGATTTGCTTGTACGCCGGCCACTTGCGCCATTGCACGCCGTAGATCTCGCCGAGATCGTCTTCACCCTGACGGAACGGATTGGCCAGCCACTGGGCGTTTTCGTTGGCGTTCTGGTCCCAGACCTTGCAGCCCAGCGCGCGGAATTCGGCGGCATTGTTCACGCCACGCAGGAATCCACACATTTCGCCGATGGCCGATTTGAAGGCCATCTTGCGCGTGGTGATTGCCGGAAAACCTTCCTTCAGGTCATAACGCAGCATCGCGCCGGGAAAGCTGATGGTGTTCACGCCAGTGCGGTTGGCTTGCTTGGTGCCGTTCTTGATGACGTGGGCGACCAGTTCGAGATATTGCTTCATGAGTTACCTGTGTCCTTGAACCCGGAGCCAGAGCCCCAGGATTCGAATTTTATACGGCTGCCGCTGGCGTCGCCGGGGCGCGGTGATACGCCAGCCAGATCAGGAACAGCCCGCCGACGATCATCGGCACGCACAGCACCTGACCCATGGTCAGCCAGTTCCAGGCCAGATAGCCCAGTTGCGCATCCGGCACGCGAACGAATTCGACGATGAAACGGAAGATGCCATAGAACAGCGCGAACATCCCCGAAACTGCCATGGTCGGCCGCGGCTTGCGCGAGAACAGCCACAGGATCAGGAACAATGCCACGCCTTCCAGGGCGAATTGATACAGCTGCGACGGGTGACGCGCCAGTTGCGCCGGATCGGTAGGAAAGACCATCGCCCACGGCACATCGGTTGCCTTGCCCCACAACTCGGCGTTGATGAAGTTACCGATGCGCCCGGCACCCAGGCCGATCGGCACCATCGGTGCGACGAAGTCCATCAGCTGGAAGAACGACTTGTTGTTCTTTTTACCGAACCACAATGCCGCCAGCATTACGCCGATGAATCCGCCGTGGAACGACATGCCGCCCTTCCACACCTCGAAAATCAGCAGCGGGTTGGCGAGGTAGGCGCTCAGATCGTAAAAAAGCACATAACCCAAACGTCCGCCGAGGATCACCCCCATCGACATCCAGAACACCATGTCAGAGAGTTTCTCCTTGCTCCAGGTCGGGTCGAAACGGTTCAACCGACGGGAAGCCAGCAGCCATGCACCGCCGATGCCGATCAGGTACATCAGACCGTACCAGTGGATTTTCAGCGGACCGATGGCCAGGGCCACCGGGTCGATCTGCGGGTAAGGCAGCATTGCGACTCCTCGTTAGAGTTCAAATCTCAAAATGTCCCGGCCGACGCTGTCACGCCAGGATTAAGCCAGGATTGCGCCGCTCTTCAGAGCAGGAAGTTCAGGCCGACGCAGAACAGCAACGCGGCAAACAACCTTTTCAGCAACTTTGGCGATAAATTGTGCGCCAACCGCGCACCGAAGCGGGCGAACACCAAGCTGGTCAGGGCAATGCCCAACAACGCCGGTAAATAAATGAAACCGAGACTATGAGCCGGCAGCAACGGATCGTGCCAGCCCAGAATCATGAAACTTAATGCACTGGCCAGGGCAATCGGCAGGCCACAGGCCGAAGACGTGGCCACGGCTTGCTGCATCGGCACGCTGCGCCAGGTCAGGAACGGCACGGTCAGCGAACCACCGCCAATTCCGAAAATCGCCGAAGCCCAGCCAATCACACTGCCGGCCACGGTCAGACCGAGTTTACCTGGCACGGTTCGACTGGCCTTGGGTTTGGCGTCCAGCGCCAGCTGCGCGGCGATCACCAGGGCAAACACGCCGATGATTTTTTGCAGGTTCGGGCCGGAGATCGCTTCGGCCGTCAGTGCGCCGAAACCGGCGCCGACCAGTATGCCGACCGTCATCCAGAGAAAAATCGGCCAGCGCACCGCGCCTCGACGGTGATGCTCACGTACGGCATTGACCGAGGTGAAGATGATCGTCGCCAGCGAGGTACCGACCGCCAAATGGGTCAGGATCGACTGATCGAATCCCTGCAAGGTAAAACTGAACACCAGCACCGGGACAATGATGATCCCGCCGCCCACTCCAAACAATCCGGCCAACAAGCCTGCGCAGGCGCCTAGCGCCAGATAGAGCAGAAATTCCATTTTGCATCCCCGCCGATCCCAAAACCGAGCGGCATGGTAACGGATGCATGGCCTCGACCTCCACTGTGCAAGACGATGGATCGATGAGCGATGTCTGCGTAGAGTGGGCAAAAAACACACTAGGACGCCCTTATGTGCCTGATTGTTTTTGCCTGGCGACCGGGTCATGCCCAGCCGCTGCTTGTCGCGGCCAACCGCGATGAATTCTACGCCCGCCCCAGCCTGCCGCTCGCGCCATGGCCGGAAGCACCGCATGTGCATGCCGGTCGCGACCTGGAAGCCGGCGGTACCTGGCTGGGTATCGGTGCCAACGGTCGCTTTGCCGCTTTGACCAATATTCGCGACCCCCATCAACCGCCCTCACGAAAGTCTCGCGGCGAACTGGTGGCCGGCTTTCTCAGTGGAGACCAATCGATTGATGACTATTTAAGCGACGTTGTCCGACGTTCGCTCGAATACGCCGGCTTTAACTTGCTGGTCGGCAACAGTCATGAACTTTGGCACTTCAATGCACGCGATTCTGAGGCTGTGATGCTGCAACCGGGGATCTATGGATTGTCGAACGCCGGACTGGACACGCCATGGCCGAAACTGCTCAAGGCCAAGGCTGCCCTGAGCGAGGTGCTGCTGGACCCGCAGCCCCAGGCGCTGTTGGCTTTATTGAGCGACGCACAGACGGCGCCGTTTGCCGATCTTCCGGATACCGGTGTCGGGTTGGCGACCGAGACGTTGTTGTCGAGTGTATTTATCGCCAGTCAAAGTTATGGGACGCGGGCGAGTACGGCGTTGATTGTGCAGGCGGATGGGGCGCGACATATGGTCGAGCGCAGCTTCGGGCCGTTTGGCGGGCATTTGGGGGAAGTCGAGATCAAAATCTTTAAAGTGCCTTCACCGCCGCCGGATTGATCATCCGCGCCAACCCGAGATTCTTCAGCGCCAACTGCAACGAGCTGTGGATAACTTGCGGATTGTCGATGGTCATCAGTTCGGCGAGCAATTCCTTGGCCTTGCTCAGGTTGATCTGACGCAGCATCCACTTCACCTTCGGCAGGTTGGTGGCGTTCATCGACAAACTGTCGAAACCCATCGCCATCAACAGCACCGCCGCCGCCGGATCACCGGCCATCTCGCCGCAGATGCTTACAGGTTTGCCTTCGGCATGGGCATCACGCACCACATTCTGCAGCGCTTGAAGTACTGCCGGATGCAGGTAATCGTAAAGGTCGGCCACCCGTGGGTTGTTGCGGTCCACGGCCAGCAGGTACTGGGTCAGGTCATTGGAACCGACCGAGAGGAAGTCCACTTGGCGCGCCAGTTCCTTGGTCTGATAGACCGCCGCCGGAATTTCGATCATTACCCCAACCGGTGGCATTGGCACGTCGGTGCCTTCGTCACGCACTTCACCCCAGGCCCGGTGAATCAGGTGCAGGGCTTCTTCGAGTTCGTGAGTACCGGAGATCATCGGCAGCAGAATGCGCAGGTTATTCAGGCCTTCGCTGGCCTTGAGCATGGCGCGGGTCTGCACCAGGAAGATTTCCGGGTGGTCGAGGGTGACGCGAATGCCGCGCCAGCCGAGGAACGGGTTGTCTTCCTTGATCGGGAAATACGACAACGCCTTGTCGCCGCCGATGTCCAGGCTACGCATGGTCACCGGTTGCGGGTGGAACGCCGCCAGTTGTTCGCGGTAGATCGCCAGTTGTTCCTTTTCACTCGGGAAGCGCTGGTTGATCATGAATGGCACTTCGGTGCGGTACAGACCAACACCTTCGGCACCACGCTTCTGCGCACGCGCCACATCCGCCAGCAGGCCGGTGTTGACCCACAACGGCATGCGGTGTCCATCGACCGTGATGCACGGCAGATCGCGCAATGCATCGAGGCCCAGGGCCAGTTGTTTCTCTTCTTCCACCACCTCGGCGAATTGCTTGCGCAGCACATCGCTGGGGTTGGTGTAGACCTCGCCGCGGTGACCGTCGACGATCATGCCGATGCCGTCGACTTTGGAATACGGCAGGTCGACCAGGCCCATCACCGTCGGGATGCCCATGGCCCGGGCCAGGATCGCGACGTGGGAGTTGCCCGACCCCAGTACCGACACCAGACCCACCAACTTGTCTTCCGGCACCTCGCCGAGCATTGCCGGCGTCAGTTCCTCGCTGACCAGAATGGTGTTGTCGGGATAGACCAGGGTTTGCTGACGCTCTTCCTGCAAATAGGCGAGCAGTCGGCGGCCGAGGTCTTTGACGTCCGAAGCGCGCTCGCGCAGGTAGGCGTCGTCCATCAATTCGAAACGGTTGACGTGATCGGTGACCACTTGGCGCAAGGCGCCCTGGGCCCACTGGCCGGTCTTGATCACGGTGGTGACTTCGCTGCCCAGCGCGGCATCGTCGAGCATCATCAGGTAGACGTCGAACAACGCGCGCTCTTCCGGGCGCAACTGCGTAGCGAGTTTGGCCGACAGCGTGCGCATATCGGCACGCACGCCTTCGATGGCCGTCTTGAACAGCCCGAGTTCGGCGTCGATGTCGGTGACGGTCTTGTCGGGCACCACATCCAGATCGGCCGGAGGCAGCATGACCACCGCGGTACCGACCGCTGCACCGGGTGAGCCGGGCACACCGACGAACTTGGCTTCCTGGATGCCCTTGCCCTGACGACCCAGGCCACGGATCGAACCGGTGGCTTCGGCATGGGCGATAACCCCGGCGAGCTGCGCGCTCATGGTCACGAGGAAGGCTTCTTCGCCTTCATCAAACTGACGGCGTTCTTTTTGCTGAATGACCAACACGCCGACGACGCGGCGGTGGTGAATGATCGGCGCCCCGAGGAAGGAGGCGTAGCGCTCTTCACCGGTTTCGGCGAAGTAGCGGTAGCGCGGGTGATCCGCGGCGTTTTCGAGGTTCAGGGGTTCTTCACGCGTGCCGACCAGGCCAACCAGACCTTCGTTGGGGGCCATGCTGACCTTGCCGATCGAGCGCTTGTTCAAGCCCTCGGTGGCCATCAATACGAACCGGTTGGTCTCGGGATCAAGCAGGTAGACCGAGCAGACCTGACTGCCCATGGCCTCTTTGACGCGCAACACAATAATCCCCAACGCCGCCTTGAGATCCTTGGCGGAGTTAACTTCCTGGACGATCTTGCGCAGCGTATTGAGCATGGCTCGGGGTCGAACTCCGTCGTCAGTCGCGCGCTAAAAGGCGCGGGGCAAGCTCTTTGAGAGCGCGTCGATACACCTCGCGCTTGAATGTCACCACCTGGCCCAACGGATACCAATAACTGACCCAGCGCCAGCCATCGAATTCCGGTTTACCGGTCAAATCCATCCGCACCCGTTGCTCGTTCGAGACCAGGCGCAGGAGAAACCACTTCTGTTTCTGGCCGATGCACAGCGGTTGGCTGTGGGTACGCACCAGACGTTGCGGCAAACGATAGCGCAACCAGCCCCGGGTGCAGGCGAGAATTTCAACATCTTCGCGCTCCAGGCCAACTTCTTCGTTCAGCTCGCGGTACAAGGCGTCTTCCGGCGTCTCTTCGGGGTTGATTCCCCCCTGCGGAAACTGCCAGGCATCTTGATTGATACGGCGAGCCCATAGCACCTGGCCGGCGTCATTCGTCAGAATGATCCCGACATTAGGGCGAAAACCATCGGGGTCGATCACGGCAACAACCTCGCAAACGCATGTCGTCGCATTGTTCCACAAAGGTTGTGAAGGCGGCAACGAAGGTTCCTACCTTATGTGCACTCTTGTGAAAAGACCGTATTCTTGTCGCCTTTTTACAGACATATCAGCGGGTAACTGCAATGCGCCTGGCTCTATTCGATTTGGACAACACTCTTCTTGGCGGTGACAGCGATCACGCTTGGGGCGATTACCTGTGCGAGCGCGGCTTCCTTGACGCCGTCGCCTACAAGACGCGCAACGACGAGTTCTATCAGGATTACCTGGCTGGGAAGCTGGATAACGCTGCCTACCTGAACTTCTGCCTGGAGGTTCTGGGTCGCACCGAGATGGCCACGCTGGATCAGTGGCACAGCGACTACATGCGCGATTGCATCGAGCCGATCATGCTGCCCAAGGCCCTCGAACTGCTGAAAAAGCACCGTGACGCCGGCGACAAACTGGTGATCATCACCGCCACGAACCGCTTCGTCACCGCACCGATTGCCGTGCGTCTGGGCGTTGAAACCCTGATCGCTACCGAGTGCGAAATGCTCGATGGCCGCTACACCGGGCGCAGCACCGATGTGCCGTGTTTCCGCGAAGGCAAGGTGACACGGTTGAATCGTTGGCTGGAAGAAACCGGATATTCGCTGGAGGACAGCTACTTCTATAGCGACTCGATGAATGATTTGCCGTTGCTGGAGCAGGTGACGAATCCAGTAGCAGTGGATCCGGATCCGAATCTGCGGGCAGAGGCCGAGAAACGTGGTTGGCCGGTAATCACTCTGCGCGACTGAAGACGCCATCGCCGGCAAGCCGGCTCCTACAAGGGCAGCACTCGCCCTGTGGGAGCTGGCTTGCCGGCGACAGGTTCAACTCGGTCTCAAGCACTAAACCGGCTTGGCGCCCATCAACCCGGCAATGGCGATAAAGCAGACAAAGCTGAACAACGCCAAGGCAAAGGTGAATTTCCCCACGTCACCGGGCGTTTTGCGCAGCTTGTTCAGCCGCACCAGCAACCAGAACCACGCGAGCGCCGCCACGGTGTACAGCACGCTGGAAGCCAGCAACCAGGTCTGGCCCAGCGGCCAGCCCACCAGATGCACCATCCCCCAGCCGGTGAACGGCATGCTCAGCAGTGCCAGGCCCATCAGCAGCCAGACAAACACTCTTGGCCCCTGCAAGGTGCGGCTGCCCGCCGTCGCATCACCCTTGCGCCGCGCGAGCAAAACCCAGACTCCCAACCCCAGCGCACAAGCCAGCAGTACAACCGTTGCCACCATGTGCGCCGCTTTCAGGGCAGTTAACGATTCCATTGTCAGATTTCCTTATTATCTTGCCCGTCAGCGTAGCCGTTCAGCCAAGAAACAGCTGATAGGCCGGATTGTCGCTTTCGTCCCAGTATGGGTAACCGATTTCTTCCAGCGCCGCCGGCACCAGGTGGCGCTCGTCGTGAGGCACTTGCAGGCCCGCGACGACACGACCATCCGCCGCACCATGGTTGCGGTAGTGGAACATCGAGATATTCCAGCGCCCGCCAAGCTTGTTGAGGAAGTTGAACAGCGCGCCCGGACGTTCCGGGAACTCGAAGCGCAAGATCACTTCATCGACCACATGCGCAGCGCGGCCGCCAACCATGTGACGGATGTGCAGCTTGGCCAGTTCGTTGTCGGTCAGGTCCAGCACCGGAAAACCCTGCCCGCTCAGGCTGGCGATCAGCGCGCTGCGCGGGTCGTTTTCCGGGTGCGTCTGCACACCGACGAAGATGTGCGCTTCGCTGCCGGTGTTGTAGCGGTAATTGAATTCGGTGATCTGGCGCTTGCCGATGGCCTCGCAGAACGCCTTGAAGCTGCCCGGCTTCTCGGGAATGGTCACGGCGATGATCGCTTCACGACCCTCGCCCAGCTCGGCGCGCTCGGCCACATGACGCAAACGGTCGAAGTTGACGTTGGCGCCGGAATCGATCGCCACGAAGGTCTGCCCGGTGACGCCGCGCTGTTCGACATACTTCTTGATCCCGGCCACGCCCAGGGCGCCGGCAGGTTCGGTGATTGAACGGGTATCGTCGTAGATGTCCTTGATCGCCGCGCAGATTTCATCGGTGCTGACGGTGATCACCTCATCGACATAGTCTTTGCAGATATCAAAGGTATGCTGACCGATCTGGGCCACCGCGACGCCGTCGGCGAAGAGGCCCACGGTCGGCAGCACCACGCGCTCACCAGCCGCCATCGCCGCTTGCAGGCAATTGGAATCATCCGGCTCGACACCGATGACCTTGATGTCCGGGCGCAAATACTTCACATACGCGGCGATGCCGGCGATCAGGCCGCCACCACCCACCGGGACGAAAATCGCATCCAGCGGCATCGGGTGCTGGCGCAGAATCTCCATTGCTACCGTGCCCTGCCCTGCAATGGTGTGCGGATCGTCGTAGGGGTGAATGTAGACGTAGCCTTTTTCGTCGACCAGTTTCAGCGAATAGGCCAACGCTTCCGGGAACGAATCACCATGCAGCACCACCTTGCCACCGCGCGAGCGCACGCCTTCGACTTTGATCTCTGGAGTGGTCTTGGGCATGACGATGGTCGCTTTCACGCCCAACACCTTGGCCGCCAGGGCCAGACCTTGCGCATGGTTGCCCGCAGAAGCGGTGACCACGCCGCGAGCGCGTTCTTCATCGCTCAGCTGGGTCAGCTTGTTGTAGGCGCCGCGAATCTTGAACGAGAACACCGGCTGCAAGTCTTCGCGCTTGAGCAAAATACTGTTGCCCAGCCGCTCGGAGAGCTGGCGGGCAGTCTGCAATGGGGTTTCTACGGCAACGTCATAAACGCGCGAGGTGAGGATCTTTTTGACGTACTGTTCAAGCATCGGAAAGCATCACTGAGCGGGTTGGGCAGGACCACGGAGTCTAACCCGGCTTTTGGCCGCACGACCACATTAAACCGGTGGTTTTAAGGCCTGACATACACCCTGTGGCGAGGGGGCTTGCCCCCGTTGGAGTGCGCAGCACTCCCTTTGCATTTATCCAGGAGCAACGTATTCGCCGGTTTTACGACTGCTTCGCAGCCGAACGGGGGCAGGCCCCCTCGCCACAAAGAGCCATTCGACACACTGGCAATGACCTTCCCCGCCCCGAAGCCTATAATGCCGGCCTTTCGTTCCCTCTTCGGCACCTCGGAGCCCGCATGACCCAGGATCAACTCAAACAGGCAGTGGCTCAGGCCGCCGTCGACTTCATCCTTCCGAAACTCGACGACAAGAGCATCGTCGGGGTCGGCACCGGCTCCACCGCCAACTGCTTCATCGACGCGCTGGCCAAGCACAAGGGTGCATTCGATGGCGCCGTCGCCAGTTCCGAAGCCACCGCCGCACGCCTCAAGGGCCACGGCATACCGGTGTACGAACTCAATACCGTCAGCGACCTGGAGTTCTACGTCGACGGCGCCGATGAAAGCGACGAGCACCTGAACCTGATCAAGGGCGGCGGTGCGGCCCTGACCCGCGAAAAGATTGTCGCGGCCGTGGCCAAGACCTTTATCTGCATCGCTGATGGCAGCAAGTTGGTGCCCGTACTCGGTGCGTTCCCGCTGCCGGTCGAAGTGATTCCAATGGCCCGCAGCCACGTGGCGCGTGAGTTGGTCAAGCTCGGTGGCGATCCGGTCTATCGTGAAGGTGTACTGACCGACAACGGCAACATCATCCTCGACGTGTTCAACATGCAGATCACCAACCCGGTGGAGCTGGAGACGCAGATCAATGCCATCGTCGGCGTGGTCACCAACGGTTTGTTCGCGGCGCGTCCGGCGGATCTGTTGCTGCTTGGGACCAGCGAAGGTGTGAAAACCCTGCGCGCTGAATAAGCTCACACAATCCCCTGTAGGAGCTGGCTTGCCAGCGAAAGCGGTGTAATGGCCGACATCGATGTCGAATGTCTTGCACCCTTCGCTGGCAAGCCAGGTCCTACAGGAACCGTGTCAGCCTCAAGGCTGGGTTGGTTTTTTGAACACGTAAAACAGGTTCGGCTCGCTCACCAGATACATGGTGCCCTCGTCATCCATGGCGATGCCTTCTGCCTGCGGTACGGTTTTCTTCAGACCTTGCCGGCCTTTGATCAGCGACATGGTGCTCAGCGGTCGCCCGTCCACGTCCAGCTCCAGAATCAGGTTGGACTCGTCCGACAGCGCCAGCAAATGACCGCTTCGTTCGTCGTATTGCAGACTCGACAGATCGCGCACGAACATCCCGGCATCGCGCTTGGGGTTGTTGATCACGTGAACTGCATAGGATTTTTCGGGATTGAAATGCGGAAATCCGTGCACCTCGTAGATCAGCATCGGGTCGCGTTCCTTGGCAACAAACAGCCGCTTGCCCACCGAATCATAAGCCAGCCCCTCAAACCCCTTGTTGCCGCTCATGTGCACGCCGAGGGTCATCTGTTCGGCATCTGCCGCATCGAGAAAAGTCACGCCCGGCTCCAGGTGAATCTTGATCAGCCGCTGCTGAGACTCGTCTGTGATGACATAGGTATCGGCGCTGATGAACTCCACGGCTTCCGGATCGCCGAAACCGATCAGCGAAACGCGACGCAAAATCCTGCCATCGAGGGATAGCTCGATCAGTTCGGAATTCTTGTTGGTCACGGTAAAGAGGCTTTTGCGCACAGGGTCGAAGGTCAACGCCGAAACATCGTCGTTCAAGCCTTCAATCACTTGCGCCTCTGCGGCCACCTGGTACCGATCCAGCCCGATGGACTGGGTGCTCATCGGCTGCCACAGGGTGTGCAGGTTGAACCAGGCGCGTTCGAAAAGGCGCATGTACTGCCCGATCCCGATCAGTACGATCAGAGATATCACTGACAAGATCAGAATCAAGGGCTTGGGGCGGGCAAATCGGCGCATTCGGGAGGGCTCGGGTTCAAGACAGGCGGATGAAATATCACGTCTGTCTGAACTGAAGCTTAATGGCCACTGGCCAAGTCGCACAACCGAGCGTAATTATTCCTGTAAAACGTAAACGTCACTTCTGCTTTTCGAACCGGTAAAACAGGTTCGGCTCACTTACCATATACAGCGTACCTGCCTCGTCCATCGTCACGCCTTCGGCGCGCGGAATGGTCTTTTTCAGGCCGTTGAAGCCCCCCAGCAAGGTCATGAAGCTGACCTGCTCGCCCTTCTCGTCCAACTCCAGCAACAGGTGAGAGTCAGCGGACAGCACAAGGGTATGGCCGGTGCGCGGATCGATGGCCAAGGCCGAAAGGTTACGGATGTCCAAATCGTTGCTGACGAGTCGTTGCTTGTCACCGGTGAGCGTCTTGCCGTCGCCTTTCCAGGTGAACAGCGCGGGGGGACGCTCTTCACCCAGCAACAGTTGCTGATTACGGGCATCCCAGGTGACACCTTCAAACGCCTTGTTCTGGTCTTTCGAAGGTCCGAGGTCGTATTTGAGGAAATCGGCGAGGTTCAGTTCGCGGGTGTCGGCATCGACTTTGACGATGGTGATCTGATGGTCACGCTCATCGACAATGGCCAGCAGGCCGTTGCCCAGCACGGTGACACCTTCCGGGTTGCTCCAGCCCACCAATGGCATTTTGCGTAGAACATCGCCCTGCAAGGTCAGTTCGACCAGAAAGGGATTTTTACCCATGACCGAAAACAGGGTTTTGGTTTGAGGATCGTAGGCCAGATCGGAGGCCTCATCCTTTTCCATGCCCGGCAGCAGCTTGGCGTCGATCACAGCCTGGTAGTCCGGCAACCAGACACTCTCCTGGCGCTCGGCCGGGCTTTCGAGATTTTCCTGCATCCAGAGCACGCCACGATCGTCCCAATGCATGGCAAATGCGACCCCATAAGCGATGGCGGCCACCAGCAAAAGCCAGGTGTACCAACGCAGGGCGAAGCGCGAGCGGCGGGCAGTTTTAAGCGTGGAGAGCGGTTGGATGGCCATCAGGGAATGCGTTCCAGAAATTCAGGCTAGGGGTAATAGCACAATTGAGCCCGGCCAGTCGGCCGCAAGCCTTGGAATTATCCAGACAGGATGTGAAAAAAACGGGAAATGGCGGGATCGGCCTTTTGCGTTTCAGCCAAATCAAAAGATCGCAGCTGGCGGCAGCGCCTACACCGATCTCTGTAGGAGCTGCCGCAGGCTGCGATCTTTTGCTTTTTTAACGAACGCTGCTGGTAAAGCTGCTGGCACCCGGCAGTTCCAGGACGATCTCGTCGCCCACATTCAACGGCCCCACACCCACCGGCGTGCCGGTCAGGATCACATCACCGGCCTGCAGCGAGAAGCAGCCGGCCATGTGCTGGATCATCGGCACGATCGGGTTGAGCATTGCGCTGCTGTTGCCATCCTGGCGGACTTCACCGTTGATGGTCAGGCGGATGCCAATGTCAGTCAGGTCAGCAAAGGTGCTGCCGGACACGAACGGAGCAATCACCGCCGCGCCATCGAACGATTTAGCGATTTCCCACGGCAGGCCCTTGGACTTCAGCTCCGCCTGCTTGTCGCGCAGTGTCAGGTCCAGGGCCGGGGCGAAACCGGAAATGGCATCGAGCACTTCTTCACGGCTCGGTTTGGTCGACAATGGTTTGCCGATCAACACCGCGATTTCCGCTTCGTAGTGCACTGAGCCACGCTCGGTCGGGATGTTGAATCCACCCTCCAGCGACACCACGCAACTGCCCGGCTTGATGAACAGCAGTGGTTCGGTCGGCACCGGGTTGTCCAGTTCCTTGGCGTGCTCGGCGTAGTTACGGCCGATGCACACCACCTTCCCCAACGGGAAGTGAATACGCGTACCGTCGACATACTGGTGCTGATAGCTCATTACCGACTCCTGCTTCGTGCTCTTAAAGTTCGAAAATCAAACGGCGAAAATCTTGCCCGGGTTCATGATGCCATTCGGGTCGAACACCGCCTTGACCGCTTTCATGTATTCGATCTCGACCGGTGAGCGGCTGTAGGTCAAATAGTCACGCTTGGTCATGCCCACGCCGTGCTCGGCGGAGATCGAACCGTTGTACTTCTGGACGATTTCGAACACCCACTTGTTGACGGTGGCGCACTTGGCGAAGAACTCGTCTTTGCTCAGATCATCCGGTTTGAGGATGTTCAAGTGCAGGTTGCCGTCGCCGATGTGGCCGAACCAGACGATTTCGAAGTCCGGATAGTGTTCGCCGACGATTGCATCGACTTCCTTCAGGAACGCCGGGACTTTCGACACGGTGACCGAGATGTCGTTCTTGTACGGCGTCCAGTGGGAAATGGTTTCGGAGATGTATTCGCGCAGCTTCCACAGATTCTGCAACTGGGTTTCGCTCTGGCTCATCACGCCATCCAGTACCCAGCCTTGCTCAACGCAGTGCTCGAAAGTTTCCAGCGCGTGGTTGGCCACTTCCTCGGTGGTCGCTTCGAATTCCAGCAGCGCATAGAACGGGCAGTCGGTTTCGAACGGCGCCGGCACATCGCCACGCCCCATGACCTTGGCCAGGGCTTTGTCGGAGAAGAATTCGAACGCGGTCAGGTCGAGCTTGTTCTGGAAAGCGTGCAGCACCGGCATGATTGAGTCGAAATCGGCGGTGCCAAGGACCATCGCTGTCAGGTTTTTCGGCGCACGGTCCAGGCGCATGGTCGCTTCGACCACGAAACCGAGAGTGCCTTCGGCGCCGATGAACAGCTGACGCATGTCGTAGCCCGTGGCGTTCTTGATCAGGTCACGGTTCAGCTCCAGCACGTCGCCCTTACCGGTGACGACTTTCATGCCGGCAACCCAGTTACGGGTCATGCCGTAGCGAATGACCTTGATTCCGCCGGCATTGGTGCCGATATTGCCGCCAATCTGGCTGGAACCGGACGATGCGAAGTCCACAGGGTAGTACAGGCCTTTTTCCTCTGCGACGTTCTGCAATTGCTTGGTCACCACGCCCGGCTGACAACGGGCAGTGCGGTCGGTCAGGTTCACGTCGAGGATCTGGTTCATGTAATCGAAGGACACAACCACTTCGCCATTGGCTGCCACTGCGGCGGCGGACAATCCGGTACGACCGCCGGACGGCACCAGCGCCACCTTGTGTTTATTGGCCCACAGGACAATGGCCTGGACCTGCTCGGTGGTCTTTGGGAAAACAATGGCGGTCGGGGCCGGCGCGAAATGCTTGGTCCAATCCTTACCGTAAGCATTCAGGGAGTCGGCATCGGTCAGCACCTTGCCAGGCTCAACCAGGGTCTTCAGCTCATCAATCAGGGCAGGATTGGTCATCGACAGAACTCTCGAACAATTCATGGTCATCCTGAGAACGCTTCACGTCGCAGGAATGAGTGTTTAGCGGGGCGCTTATGCTAGCATACCGACCCCGCAGCATAGTGCCCAACGACTGTTCTGCGGTGACGGCTTTCCTGCCGTGCGGGTCAGCTCCGGGCTGCTCCCTTTCCTGCCATTTTTCTCCGGGATACAGGTTTACGCAGATGAGCAAGACTTCTCTCGATAAGAGCAAGATCAAGTTCCTTCTTCTCGAAGGCGTCCACCAATCGGCTGTCGACGTCCTCAAGGCGGCGGGCTACACCAGCATCGAGTACCTCACAGGTTCTCTGCCGGAAGCCCAGCTCAAGGAAAAGATCGCGGACGCTCACTTCATCGGCATTCGCTCGCGCACCCAACTGACCGAAGAGATCTTCGATCACGCGAAGAAGCTGGTAGCTGTTGGCTGTTTCTGCATCGGCACCAACCAGGTCGACCTGAACGCCGCCCGCGAACGCGGTATCGCCGTGTTCAACGCGCCGTACTCCAACACGCGTTCCGTAGCGGAACTGGTGCTGGCCGAAGCGATCCTGTTGCTGCGTGGCATCCCTGAGAAGAACGCTTCCTGCCACCGTGGCGGCTGGATCAAGAGCGCAGCCAACTCCTTCGAAATCCGTGGCAAGAAGCTGGGTATCGTCGGTTACGGCTCGATCGGCACTCAACTGTCGGTCCTGGCGGAAGGCCTGGGCATGCAGGTGTACTTCTACGACACCATCACCAAGCTGCCACTGGGTAACGCGACTCAGGTAGGTAACCTGCACGAGCTGCTGGCGATGTCCGACATCGTTTCGCTGCACGTACCAGAAACCGCCGCCACCCAGTGGATGATGGGCGAGAAGGAAATCCGCGCCATCAAGAAAGGCGGCATCCTGATCAACGCTGCTCGCGGCACCGTGGTCGAACTGGACCACCTGGCAGCGGCCATCAAGGACAAGCACCTGATCGGCGCGGCCATCGACGTATTCCCGGTGGAGCCACGCTCCAACGACGAAGAGTTCGAAAGCCCGTTGCGTGGTCTGGACAACGTGATCCTGACCCCGCACATCGGCGGTTCCACCGCTGAAGCCCAGGCCAACATCGGTCTGGAAGTGGCAGAGAAGCTGGTCAAGTACAGCGACAACGGTACGTCGGTATCGTCCGTGAACTTCCCGGAAGTGGCCTTGCCGGCTCACCCTGGCAAGCACCGCCTGCTGCACATCCACGAAAACATCCCGGGCGTACTCAGCGAGATCAACAAGGTCTTCGCCGAAAACGGCATCAACATCTCCGGTCAGTTCCTGCAGACCAACGAGAAGGTTGGCTACGTGGTAATCGACGTAGACGCCGAGTACTCGGACCTGGCGCAAGAGAAGCTGCAGCACATCAACGGCACCATTCGTTGCCGTGTACTGTTCTAAGAACAGGCCGCAGTTGAAAAAGGGAGCCCCTCGGGGCTCCCTTTTTTGTGGGAGCGAGCCTGCTAGCGATGGACTCAAGAGCGCTGCGTTCATCCAGTAAACACGCGTTATCGTCAACGACCATCGCGAGCAGGCTCGCTCCTACAGTGAATAACGTCAGCCCAACTGGGGCTCGCTACTTTATTTCACGTTGACCGTGATTTTCTCAGAGAGGATCGGTGGATCGAACGGCATGTGGCCGCTATCGCCCAACTCCAGCTGCAAGGTGTGCTTGCCCGGCGTGAGCGTGACTTCAGCCTGGGTCTGCGCCTTGCCGAAGTGCAAATGATTGGCATCGTTCGGAATCGGCGCACCGGCCGCCGGCAGCTCGTCGACATCAATCAGCAGATGGTGGTGACCGGTGTTTTTGGTGACATCGCCTGCTGGTGCCAGGGCAATGTTCTCGACAGCAAATTTGACCACGACAGTTTTCGGCACCGTCGCACCGTCTGCAGGAGAAACGATGGACACTTCGGCCCCTTTCGGAGCCGGGGTTGCTGCGCTTGCCAGTACCGAAACACCCATCAGCAGGCCAACCAGCGCTGCACGTGACGTAAAGCTTTTCATTTTCTTCTCCAGTTTTTCCGTAAAATCCGCCTGACCATGACAACTTCATGGCCATTTGTTGTCGAAGGCACTCGACAACCATAGCAAAGCGAGCCTGAATCAGAGGGTCGCGATAATAAATTCAAAGGAGTGACCATGCGCTTTCTGCCTGGCCTGATCTGCCTGATACCCCTTCTGAGCCCATTGGCCCATGCCGAACTGATTGACGACGTCAATGACCGAGGCGAATTGCGCATTGCCGTTGAGGCTAATACACCTCCTTTCAATTTCAAGGAGGACGACAAGCTGAGCGGCTTCGAAGTCGAGCTGGGTCAGATGCTGGCCAATGAGCTGGATGTGCGCGCCGACTTTGTCGTCACCGATTCCAGCGATCTGCTCAATGGCGTGGAAAGCGGCAAATACGACATCGCCATCAATCACATTACACAGACCCCGGAGATGACGGATCGTTTCGACTTCAGCGAGCCTTACATCAAGACCAATGCGCAATTGATCGCGCAAAAAGAACAACCGCAATCAATCCTGCTGGTGCAGTCACTGACGGAAGAAAAGCCCAAGGCGAACCCGGCCGTGAACCTGGCAATTCCGTTTCAGAAAGGTAATCCGGCGTTCCATGCAAGCCTGGAAAACGCGCTGCAGCGGATCAAGGACGATGGCCGAATGGAAGCGCTGGAGAAGAAGTGGTTTGGGGCAACTCCCAAACCCTGAAACTAGCACGATCATTTGTAGGAGCCGGCTTGCTGGCTCCTACAGGATTTGGTGATGAGCCTTAGATCAATAGTGCGGCCGCGGCTTCTGCCAGCTCGAGCTCGCTGAAGACTTGAACGCCATGGCGCTTGAGCAACGCAGCCGTCACCCCTTCGCCACTGATTTTCACACCGCTGAACGTGCCGTCATAGGTCAGCAGATTACCGCACGATGGGCTGTTGGCCTTGAGCACGGCAATGCGGATGCCGTGTTTTTGCACCAGTTCCAGCGCCTGATAAGCCCCGGACAGAAACTGCGCACTGACGTCCTCACCCTCAGTGGTGATCACCGCTGCCTGGCCATCGAGTACCTGAGTGCCCTGGCCACCGGGAATTTCCGCAGCTGCCCGGGGCGTCGGCAAGCCACCGGCAACTTCCGGGCACACGGGCACAACCCGACCTTCATCGAGCCACTGCTGTAGCAGATCGAATGGCCCGCTGGCCCCACCGTCGTAACGCACGCGGTGGCCCAACAGGCAGCGGCTGACCAGAATCTTTTCCATGTCAGAACGGCTCGTTGCCACGTCGCCGGAACCAGCCGGTCAATGACAGGCGTTCGCGGGCTGCCGGCAAGACTTCGTGGGGCACTTCGCCAGAGAGAAACACCACCAGGCAACCGCCGGTAGGTTGCACGTCGTAGGCACGCTCATTGTCCAGGTACATGCGCAACTGACCGCCGTGCTCAGGCAGCCAGCCGTCGTTGAGGTAGACCACCGCCGAGACCATGCGCCGGTCGTCATCGCGAAAACGGTCGAGGTGCTTGAGGTAGAACGCGCCGGGTGGATACATCGCGAAATGGCTTTCGAAATCCTCCAGCCCCAGGAACAACCCGCGATTGATCGCCTCGCGCAGGCTGTCCATCAAGCTCAGGTAGCTGTCGCAAGCCTCGGCCTGGCCGGGATCGATCCACTGGATATGATCACCGCGGATTCCCTCGCGAATCTCCGAAGTCGGTCCACGGCCGACGGCGGCCGGAGCCAGCTCACCCTCGGCGGCACGTTTACGGCACTCGGCCGCCAGAGCCCGGGTCAGATCCAGAGGCAGGAAAATATTCTGCTGCGACCAGCCGCGCTCGGCCAGGTCATCGACGATTCGTAACAGCAGCGGGTGATCAGAGGATATTTGCATGGCGCGCATAGTATGCCTGTGCCTGAAAATCCGACAGAGCCGCGCAGCGGGTTGATTCGAATTCTCGACAAGTCAGGGTGCCACACGGAGAATAGTCGCCTGCCGACAGGAGTCCCTATGCGCCGTTTGCTTTTATCACTGCTGATGTTCTGCGTTTTGCCCGCCTGGGCAGACGGCCATGACCAGCTGTACAAGGTCGCCGGCTGGCCAGAGCAACGCGTGCATTTCAACGACGCCCTCACGGCCGCTCAACAGCGCTACCAAAGCAGCCTGCCTCCCGCGGTCTTCCAGGCACTCGTCAATAACAGCAATCAGCGCTTTGCGCCCCAGGCCGTGGACCAACGCGCCCAAGCGCAACTGCGCAAGAATCTCGCCGACCCAAAGCCGGCACTGACGTTTTTCCAGTCGCCACTGGGCAAGAAAATCATCGCCGCCGAATTGCTGGCGACCCGTCGGGATCAACTGGCAAAAAATGCCAAGGGATTGCCAAAAATGCAGGCCAGCGACAGCCGCATGCTGATCATCGGCCATCTCGCTCAGGCCCTGCCGGCGCGTGAAGCGGGCGCAGAAGTCAGCCTCGCGATTGCCGGCGTCGCAGCGGACAGCCTGAGCGCGATGATCCCCGGCCTGCTCGGGGCCGGTCAGGCACAAAGCATGTTGAACGGGCAGCGCCAACGCCTGATGGACCAGATCGGTAGCGACCTGAACAACACGCTGTTGTATGTCTATCGTGATCTGTCGGACAACGAGCTGGAGGAGTTTGCGACCTTTGCCGAGTCGGCTGAAGGTCAGGCTTACTATCAGGCGGCGCTGGCGGCGATTCGGGCGGGGTTGGCGGTGGGGCAGAACCCCCAGTGAAAAAAATCGCAGCCTTCGGCAGCTGCGCTCTGTAGGAGCTGCCGAAGGCTGCGATCTTTCGATCTTGACTCATCGATACTGCCGGCTCATCCGCTTGGTCAAAAACCCGAAATACTCCGTTCGCATCACCAGCGTTTCATTCGCCAGATGATGCCGAGCCTCAGGCAGCATTAGCACCTGTGGCCGATCAAACTTGCCGCGCAGCACTTCAAGATTGTGTTCCCAATCGACGGTCATATCTGCCTGCCCCTGCACTATCAATGGCCGTCGACTGCTGATCGGCGCGGCTTCGATGCGTTTGATCCAGCGTGACAACGCCCCGACCCACGCGGTCGGCAGACGCAGTGGCTGCAACGGATCGGCTTGCAGGAACGGCAGGAACGCCGGGTCGTTGGAGTTTTCGCTGAAGCGCCGGGCAATGGCTTTGACGAACGGTTTGAGCAAGTAATAGCTCAATTGCGACCAACCCCACGCCCGTGGTCGCACCAGCGGTGACAACAGAATCACCTGCCCCTGGGCCGGGCTGTTCGCGCCGGCATTCAACACATGATCGATCACGATGGCCCCGCCGGTACTCTGCCCGCACAGATGCCACGGTTGCGGTAAATCAAGGGATTTTGCTTCGGTAAACAGCCCTTGCAAGGTGTCCTGGTACTCGGCGAAATCCTTGATGCTCGCACGCTCGCCACTGGACAACCCATGCCCCGGCAAATCACAGGCAATCACAGCGAACCCCTGGTCCAGCGCCCACTCAATCACATGCCGGTACAGCCCGGTGTGGTCATAAAAACCGTGGAAGACAAACAGCGTCGCCTTCGCCCCTTCGGGCCACCAGAACTGACTCACCAGC
This sequence comes from Pseudomonas sp. P8_241, assembly GCF_034008315.1. Classification (NCBI taxonomy): domain Bacteria; kingdom Pseudomonadati; phylum Pseudomonadota; class Gammaproteobacteria; order Pseudomonadales; family Pseudomonadaceae; genus Pseudomonas; species Pseudomonas sp. P8_241. Next base: position 6,287,877 of record NZ_CP125377.1, read on the forward strand.
TGATACCCATCAATCTCGAAGCGCCCAAGGCCACTGCGCACTCGACGCTGCGCAAAATCCAGCCCGTAGAACCGCTGATAGGCCTGCGCCTGCGTCGACAAAGGCTGCCCATCCGCCAATGGCCGCAGGCTGGCGCGCAAGAGTTCAGGGTCGAAAGTGACAGACATGGACAATTCCAAAGCAGAAACGGACTTTATAGGCCTGCGATATTCATCTGTCGCGGCAAGCATGGCAAGCTAGCCGACCTTCGAGGATTGAACCGATGCGCTCGCCCCTTCGCGCCACCCTGTTTGCCAGCCTGCTCGCCGTGGTGTGTGCCGGCGCATTGTGGGCGGGCTACGACTGGTTTCAAGGGCGTTACCTGCGCGCATTCAGTTCCCACACCGCAATGTTTTCCGGTGATCCGCTGCGTCTTCCCGAGGCCATGGCCGGACCTGGCGCCATCCGCCTCGTGCATTTCTGGGACCCGGCTTGCCCATGCAACGTCGGCAATCAACAACACCTGACGGAACTGGTCGAGCGCTACGTACCGCACGGTGTGGAATTTTATGCGGTGCAAAAACCCGGCAGCCACGGCCAGTTGCCGAGCATCTTGAGCAACCTGAAAACCATCGACGTCCTGCCCGGTTCCGAACAGGTCCCCGCCAGTCCCGCGGTGGCGATCTGGGATCGTTCCGGCAAACTCGCGTACTTCGGCCCGTACAGCGAGGGCCTGACCTGTAATTCGAGCAACAGCTTTATCGAACCGATCCTGCAAGCACTCGACGAAGGCCGTTCGGTGAGTGCTACGCACACACTGGCGGTAGGGTGTTACTGCCCCTGGCCGGTCGATCCGCCGCAAGAGAAAAAAGCCGAGTAAGACGAATCCCTCCTACGGGCGATGCGTCAAATCGGCAGCGCGTGTTAAACAGAGCCCCATGGACCACAATAACAACAAGGAGTCGCCATGAAACGTAGCCTGACCGCTCTCGCTCTGCTGATCGTCGTGCTGGCCGCAGGCGCCAGCTGGTATCTCTACAGCAAGCAGCCGTCACGCCAGGGCATGGTCGAACTGCAACACCTGCAAGGCTCGGTCACCGTGCGCTACGACGAGCGCGGCGTCCCGCATATCCGCGCCGAAAACGAAACCGACCTGTACCGCACTCTCGGCTATGTGCATGCCCAGGACCGGCTGTTCCAGATGGAAGTCCTGCGCCGTCTCGCCCGTGGCGAACTGGCTGAAGTGCTCGGACCGAAACTGCTCGACACCGACAAACTGATGCGCAGTCTGCGCATTCGCGAGCGTGCCGAAACCTATCTGGCGAATCTGGATAAACAGTCTCCCTCGTTCATTGCCCTGCAAGCCTACCTGGACGGTATCAATCAGTATCAGGACAGCCACCCAAAACCCGTGGAATTCGATGTGCTGGGCATTTCCAAGCGCCCGTTCACGGCTCAGGACACCATCAGCATTGCCGGTTACATGGCCTACAGCTTTGCTGCCGCATTTCGCACCGAACCCTTGTTGACGTTTGTCCGTGATCAACTGGGCCCTCAATACCTGAACGTCTTTGATCTCGACTGGCAGCCCAAGGGCGTGCTCAATGGAGCCGCACCGTCGATGACCGGCATCGACTGGAAAGATCTCAACGCTCTCGCCCGCCTCAGCGAACAGGCCCTGGCCGATAATGGCCTGCCGCAATTCGAGGGCAGCAATGCCTGGGTTGTCGCCGGCAGTCGCACCAAAAGCGGCAAGCCACTGCTGGCGGGCGATCCGCATATACGCTTCTCTGCGCCGTCGGTGTGGTACGAAGCTCACCTCTATGCACCGGGCTTCGAGCTCTACGGTCACTATCAGGCCTTGATGCCGTTCGCATCCCTGGGCTTGAACCGCGACTTCGGCTGGAGCATTACCATGTTCCAGAACGATGACCTCGACCTGATCGCCGAGAAGGTCAACCCAGGCAACCCCAACCAAGTCTGGTATCGCGGCAAATGGGTGGACATGACCTCCAGCGAACAACAGATCGCGGTCAAGGGCCAGGCACCGGTGACACTGGTATTGCGCCAATCGCCCCATGGGCCGATCGTCAACGACACCCTGGGTGCAGGCGTCGGCAAAACGCCGATTGCCATGTGGTGGGCCTTTCTCGAAAGCCAGAATCCGATCATCGACGGTTTCTATCAGCTCAACCGCGCCGACACCCTGGCCAAGGCCCGTGGTGCCGCGGCAAAAATCCAGGCGCCCGGCTTGAACGTTGTCTGGGCCAATACCAAGGGCGATATCGGCTGGTGGGCAGCGGCGCAATTGCCCAAGCGTCCGGCGGGTGTGCGTCCCTGGTTCATCCTCGATGGCAGCACGGCCGAAGCGGACAAGGACGGCTTCTACCCGTTCAGCGCCAACCCCCAGGAAGAAAACCCGGCGCGGGGCTACATCGTCTCGGCCAACTTCCAGCCCGTGTCGTCAACCGGCATGGAGATTCCCGGTTATTACAACCTTGCCGACCGCGGCCAGCAGCTCAATCAGCAGCTCAGCGACAAAAACGTGAAGTGGGATCTGGAGACCAGCCAGAAGTTGCAACTGGGCACCACCACGGCCTACGGTCCGCGTTTGTTGGCACCTCTGTTGCCGGTGTTGCGTGAAGTGGTGAGCGATCCCGACGAACTCAAACTGGTGGAACAACTGGCGCAATGGAAAGGTGATTACCCGCTGGAGTCCACCAGCGCCACGGTGTTCAACCAATTCCTGTTCAGCCTCGCCGACGCGACCATGCACGACGAATTGGGTAACGACTTTTTCGAAACCTTGCTCTCGACCCGCGTGATCGACGCCGCGCTGCCGCGCCTGGCTGAAACCGTCGACTCACCGTGGTGGGACAACCGCACCACCCTCGGCAAGGAAACCCGCGCAGACACGGTGAAGGTAGCCTGGCAGGCCAGCATCGCGCACCTCAAGGCCACCTTCGGCGCGGACTTCGCGCAGTGGCAGTGGGGCAACGCGCACACGCTGACCCACGGCCATCCACTGGGACAACAGAAGCCATTGGACCGGATCTTCAACGTGGGTCCGTTCGCCGCTCCAGGCAGCCACGAGGTGCCGAACAATCTTTCAGCGAAAATCGGCCCGGCACCGTGGCCCGTCACCTACGGACCCTCGACCCGACGCCTGGTCGACTTTGCCGATCCAGCCCACAGCCTGACCATCAACCCGGTCGGCCAGAGTGGTGTGCTGCTCGACCGTCACTATGAGGATCAATCCGAGGCGTACATCGAAGGCCTCTATTTCCAGGCGCACCTCAATGACGAAGAGGTCACGGCCAATACGCGCGGAACGTTGAAGCTATTGCCGGCGCGAGCTGCGCCATAACTCATTGTCGACAGGACCGGCCCCATCGCGGGCAAGCCCGCTCCCACAGGAATCTTGGTTGAACACAATTGTTGTTAGCAACATAAAACCTGTGGGTGCGGGCTTGCCCGCGATGGGGCTGTGAAGACCATGCCAATACTTCAAACCATCGCCGAAAAATTCAACCTGAACTGCTGCGGCGTCACTCCCAACCGACAATTGAACACACTGCGCATGTGCTGCGCATCGCGAAACCCGCACTGATACGCCACGGTCTTGAGTGGCGCCCGCGTGCTCTCGAGCATCACCCGTGCCGCATCCACCCTCGCTCGCTCGACGAACTCCGCCGGGGTGATTTTCGCCTCCCTGGCAAACACCCGGGAAAAGTTGCGCGCATTCATGTTGGCGGCATTGGCCAGATCAGCGACGGCAAGGTCGCCGGTCAGGTTGGCCAGCACGTAATGCTGAACCATCGCCACGATCGAGGTCGGTTCGGCGTGGGGAGTCAAAAATGGACTGAACTGCGATTGGCCACCCGAACGCTGGGTAAACACCACCAATCGCTTGGCCACATTCAACGCAACGTCGGGCCCATGATCGCGCCCCAGCAGGTACAGCGACAGATCGATCCCCGCCGAGACCCCGGCCGAGGTGAACAGCTCGTCGTCCTCGACGTACAACCGATCCGCTTCCACCCGGGTCGAAGGGCAAAAACTCGCAAGCGCCGCAGCGTCCTGCCAATGCGTGGTGACCGTGCGCCCTTCCAGCAAACCGGCCCGGGCAAGCATAAAGGCACCGTTACAGATCGAACCAAAACGCTCGGCTCGCACGCAGGCATGGCGCAACCAGCCATCGAAGGTCCTGCCGAAATCCATGAAGGGCAACTGCGGCCCACCAGCCACCAGCAACAGGTCATACGGCTCCCGTGCTTCGCTGAAGTGGCGATGAGCGTTGAGTGACAAACCGTTGGAGCACACCATCATCTTGCGCTCGACGCCGATCACCTCCAGACGATAGTGATCCTCGGGGGCAAGAAAACGGTTGGCTTCGGAGAACACGTCCAGCGGACCGGTGACATCCAGCGACTGCACGCCGGAGAAAACAACGATGGCGACGGTTTTACTCATGACGTGAATCGCCTTCTATGAATCGGATTGCGCCATCCCTGTAGGAGCGAGCATGCTCGCGATGGTCGTCAACGATGACGGGGCTACCTGAATGTACGCGGTGCCCTCACGTGCATCGCGAGCATGCTCGCTCCTACAGGGGATTCGGGCTGATCACAAAGAGGTGATCAACCCATCAGGCTCAAGCCGCTTCCGGTGCCTGTGCGCGACGCACATCCGGCTGCTTCCAGGAGTCGGCAGCACTCTCCTCAATGGCTTGCTGAATCGCACGTTTGCGACTTTCTTCGGCGCGACGGCTGAAGAACCAGACCAGGAAGGTCACAATCGACACTGCCAGCAGGATCAGGCTGGCCACGGCGTTGATCTCGGGTTTGACACCCAGACGCACCGCCGAGAACACTTCCATCGGCAGGGTCGTGGAACCCGGCCCGGACACGAAGCTCGCCAATACCAGATCATCCAGGGACAGCGCGAAGGACATCATGCCCCCCGCTGCCAGCGATGGCGCGATCATCGGAATGGTGATCAGGAAGAACACCTTCCACGGCCGAGCACCGAGGTCCATGGCTGCCTCTTCGATGGACAGGTCCAGCTCACGCAAGCGCGCCGAGACCACCACCGCCACATACGCCGCACAGAACGTCGTGTGGGCGATCCAGATGGTGACGATGCCGCGTTCCTGTGGCCAGCCGATCATCTGCGCCATCGCCACGAACAGCAGCAACAGAGACAGACCGGTGATCACTTCGGGCATCACCAGCGGCGCGGTGACCAGGCCACCGAACAGCGTGCGGCCCTTGAAGTGAGTGATACGGGTCAGGACGAACGCGGCCAGGGTACCCAGTGCCACCGCCGCAATCGCCGTGTAGCAGGCGATTTCCAGCGAGCGCACCACCGAACCCATCAGTTGCGAGTTGTCGAGCAGGCCGACGTACCACTTGATCGACCAACCGCCCCATACCGTTACCAGCTTCGAGGCGTTGAACGAGTAGATGACCAGGATCAGCATTGGCAGGTAGATGAACAACAGACCCACGACCAGCATCAAGCTGGAGAAACGGAAGCGCTTCATTCTTTACCCTCCATTTCCTTGGCCTGACTGCGGTTGAACAGGATGATCGGCACAATCAGGATCGCCAGCATCACCACCGCCAGAGCGGACGCCACCGGCCAGTCACGGTTGTTGAAGAACTCTTGCCACAGCACCTTACCGATCATCAGGGTTTCCGGACCGCCGAGCAGTTCCGGAATCACGAACTCACCCACCACCGGGATGAACACCAGCATGCAGCCGGCGATGATGCCGTTCTTGGACAGCGGGATGGTGATTTTCCAGAAGCTGTTGAACGTGCTCGAACCCAGGTCGGAAGCGGCTTCCAGCAAGCTGTTGTCGTGCTTCACCAGGTTGGCGTACAGCGGCAGGATCATGAACGGCAGGTACGAATAGACAACACCGATGTAGACCGCCAGGTTGGTGTTGAGGATCTGCAGCGGTTCGTCGATCCAGCCCATGCTCATCAGGAAACCGTTGAGCAAACCGTTGTTGCTGAGGATGCCCATCCACGCGTAGACGCGGATCAGGATCGCGGTCCAGGTCGGCATCATGATCAGCAGCACCAGCACCGTTTGCATCTCTTTACGGGCGCTGGCGATGGCGTAGGCCATCGGGTAGCCAATCACGAGGCAGAGGATGGTGCTGATCAGCGCCATCTTCAACGAGCCCAGGTATGCGGCGATGTACAACTCATCGTCGCCGAGCATCGCGTAGTTGCCCAGGTTCAGCAGCAACTGCAACTTCTGTTCGGCGAAGCTGTAGATTTCGGTGTACGGCGGAATGGCCACGTCGGCTTCGGCGAAGCTGATCTTCAACACAATGAAGAACGGCAACATGAAGAACAGGAACAGCCAGATGAACGGAACCCCGATGACCAGTTGGCGGCCACCGGGAATTATTCGATTGAGTCGGCGTTTGAATTTGCGCATGTTCATGAGCGAAGTACCACGCCGCTATCGTCTTCCCAGTACACGTAAACCTGATCGCCCCAGGTCGGACGCGCGCCACGACGTTCGGCGTTGGCCACGAACGACTGCACCAGCTTGCCGCTTGGCAGCTCGACGTAGAACACCGAGTGCCCGCCCAGGTACGCAATGTCGTGGACCTTGCCGCTGGACCAGTTGTACTGGCAGGTCGGCATGTCGGCGGTGACCAGCAGTTTTTCCGGACGGATCGCGTAGGTAACCGATTTGTCCTGCACCGAGGTGCTGATGCCGTGGCCCACGTAGATCTGGTGGTCCATGTCTTTGCAGGTAATGATCGCGTGGCCTTCGGCGTCGTCGATCACTTCGCCTTCGAAGATGTTCACGTTACCGATGAATTCGCAGACCAGGCGGCTGGTCGGGGTTTCGTAGATGTCGATCGGGCTGCCGATCTGGGCAATCCATCCCAGGTGCATGATCGCGATGCGCTCGGCCATGGTCATGGCCTCTTCCTGGTCGTGGGTCACCATGACGCAGGTCACGCCGACGCGCTCGATGATCTCGACCAGTTCCAGCTGCATTTGCGAGCGCAGCTTTTTATCCAGCGCGCCCATCGGTTCGTCGAGCAGCAACAGCTTCGGGCGCTTGGCCAAGGAACGAGCCAGGGCCACGCGCTGACGCTGGCCGCCGGACAACTGGTGCGGCTTGCGCTTGGCGTACTGGCTCATCTGCACCAGCTTGAGCATGTCCGCCACGCGGGCATCGACTTCAGCGGCCGGCAATTTGTCCTGCTTGAGGCCGAAGGCGATGTTCTGCGCCACGGTCATGTGCGGGAACAGGGCGTACGACTGGAACATCATGTTGATCGGCCGCTCGTACGGCGGCATGTCGGTGATGTCTACGCCATCGAGGAAAATCCGCCCTTCCGTGGGCCGTTCGAAACCGGCGAGCATGCGCAGCAACGTGGATTTGCCCGATCCCGAACCGCCGAGCAGGGCGAAAATCTCGCCTTTCTTGATTTCCAGGGACACGTCGTCCACGGCAATCGTCTCGTCGAACTTCTTCGTGACCCGGTCGATTTTGACCAGCACCTGTTTAGGTGACTGGTCGCCCTCGAGGGCTTTCTTATAGGCGCCGGAGGCAACTGCCATTTACGAAACTCCCAGAAAAAAAGAGTGCAGTTCGCTCAAGGTGAGCCAACCTGGATAGTTTGAGCCTTGAAACTATTTACCCGACTTGACCTTGGTCCAGCTGCGGGTCATCAAACGTTGAATGTTCGGCGGTAACTCGACGGACACGTAGGTCTTGTCGAGCACCGCTTGCGGTGGGTACACCGCTTCGTCGGTGCGAATGGACTGTTCCATCAGTTTGTCCGACGCCGGGTTAGGGTTGGCGTAGCCGACGTAATCGCTGACCTGCGCAATCACCTCAGGTTTCAGCAAGTAGTTGATGAACGCGTTGGCCTGTTTGACGTTGGTCGAGTCCTTCGGAATCGCCAGCATGTCGAACCAGAGCGCGCCGCCTTCTTTGGGAATCGAGTAAGCGATGTTCACGCCTTTCTTGGCTTCATCGGCGCGATTTTTCGCCTGGAAGATGTCGCCGGAGAAACCGATCGCCACGCAGATATCGCCGTTGGCCAGGTCTGCGATGTATTTCGAAGAGTGGAAGTACGTCACGTAAGGCCGCACCGCCAGCAACTTGTCTTCGGCTTTTTTGTAGTCTTCAGGGTCGGTGCTGTTGGCGTTCAGGCCCATGTAGTTGAGCACGGTCGGCATCATTTCATCAGCCGAATCGAGGAACGCTACACCGCAGCTTTGCAGCTTCTTGATGTTCTCCGGCTCGAACAGCACGCCCCACGAATCAATCGTATCGACGCCCAGCACAGCCTTGATCTTGTCGACGTTATAACCGATGCCGTTGGTGCCCCACAGGTACGGCACGGCGTACAGGTTGCCGGGATCGTTCTGTTCCAGGCGCTTGAGCAACACAGGATCGAGATTCGAATAATTCGGCAGTTGCGACTTGTCGAGCTTCTGGAAAGCCCCGGCCTTGATCTGCTTGCCGAGGAAATGGTTCGACGGCACGACCACGTCGTAACCGGTACGCCCGGCCAGCAACTTGCCTTCCAGGGTTTCGTTGGAATCGAAAACGTCATACACCGGCTTGATGCCGGTCTCTTTCTGGAAGTCGGCCAACGTGCTCTCGCCGATGTAATCCGACCAGTTATAAATATGCACGGTACCGGCGGCCTGGACACTGACAGCCAGTGTCAATCCGGCGCCAACCAGCATGGCATTGCGCAACAAAGAAAAAATAGGCAAGTGAAGGTCCTCTAAAATTAGTTGGGCCCAAGTTGCCCCGTGTTACATGACAACCGTGGTTGCCCGGCAACAAAACCGGCGCGCAACTTACCCTCGAAAAACCGTTCCAGCAAAACTTTTATGCAGTTACACCTGTAGGAGCGAGCCTGCTCGCGATGGTCGTCAACGATAACGATGGGTGCCTGACACCCCGTGGCGCTCTCAGGTTCATCGCGAGCATGCTCGCTCCTACAGGGCTATTACTTATTTACCGGATTTGATCTTGGTCCAGCTGCGGGTCATGATCCGCTGGGTCGCGGCCGGCAAGTCGGCAATCGCGTACAGCTTGGCCAGCACGTCCGCCGGCGGGTAAACGCCCGGGTCGCCGGTGATGTCTTTGTCCACCAGCGGCGTGGCAGCCGCGTTACCGTTCGGGAAACGCACGGCGTTGGTGATTTCAGCCATGATTTCCGGCTTCTGCAGGAAGGTCATGAATTTGTAGGCGCCTTCGACGTTTTCGGCATCTTTAGGGATGGCGACCATGTCGTAGAAGCTGCCTGCACCTTCTTTCGGAATGTTGTAGCTGACTTTCACCTTGTCGCCGGCTTCTTGTGCGCGGGACTTGGCCTGGTAAATGTCACCCGAGTAACCCACGGCCACGCAGATGTTGCCGTTGGCCAGGTCGGAGATGTACTTGGACGAGTGGAAGTAACCTACCGAAGGACGGATTTTCAGGAACAGCGCTTCGGCTTCGGCCAGTTGTTTTTTGTCCTGGCTGTCGGTTGGATAGCCCAGGTAGTGCAACGCCACCGGAATCATCTCGGTTGGCGAATCGAGGAAACTGATACCGCACGATTTCAACTTCGCGGCGTTTTCAGGTTTGAACAACAGGTCCCAGGAGTTGGTCGGTGCATCGGCACCCAGTGCAGCCTTGACCTTCTCGGCGTTGAAGCCAATGCCGATCGAACCCCACATGTACGGGAAAGCGTGCTCGTTGCCCGGGTCGCTGACCGAGACGGCCTTGAGCAGGTCAGGGTTCAGGTTTTTCCAGTTAGGCAGCTTGGACTTGTCCAGCTTCTGGTACACGCCGGCCTTGATCTGCTTGGCCAGGAAATTGTTCGACGGCACAACGATGTCATAACCGGACTTGCCGGCCAGCAACTTGGCTTCGAGGGTTTCGTTACTGTCGAAGACGTCGTAGACCACTTTGATGCCCGACTCGTCTTCGAACTTCTTGACGGTATCCGGGGCGATGTAATCGGACCAGTTATACACGTGCAGAACTTTGTCATCGGCGTGAACCGCGCCCGCCATCAACCCCATCATGGACATGGCAAGGAGTGTTTTGCCAGCGAGCTTTTTACCTAGTGCCTTCATGCGTAATGCTCCAAATTTTTCTTTTTTGAACCACTTGTTCAGCGACCGAACCCGGGTAACTGGAACCGCGGCTAGTCTGGCAAGATCCACATCGGTCTTTCAAGGAAAGGCCACGCTTTCTGACAGCTCTGAGCGCAAGTTCCTGTTTTCTACAGAACCTCGGACTTTGCGCTCAGAGCCTAGCACTTAGCCCTGCAATGCACTCAGGGTCAGGTCAAGACACTTGCGAGCCTTGGCCACCAGCTCATCGATTTCCGCCGGTGTAATCACCAGGGGTGGCGCGATGATCATGGTATCGCCGACGGCGCGCATGATCAGGCCGTTGTCGAAGCAGAACTGACGGCAGATCATGCCGACGCCCTTGCCTTCATAACGCTTGCGTGTGGCCTTGTCCTGAACCAGTTCGATGGCCCCCAACAGACCTACCCCACGAACTTCACCCACCAGCGGATGATCGTTGAGTTCCCGCAGACGTTTCTGCAAATACGGTGCCGTTTCTGCATGAACGCGCTCGATAATTTTCTCGTCGCGCATGATGCGGATGTTTTCCAGCGCCACCGCAGCGGCCACCGGGTGCCCGGAGTAAGTGAAACCGTGGTTGAAGTCGCCGCCCTCGTTGAGCACGTCCACCACTTCATCACGCACAATCAGGCCACCCATCGGGATGTAGCCGGACGTCAGGCCTTTGGCGATGGTCATCATGTCGGGCTTGAGACCGTAGAAATCGCTACCGAACCACTCACCGGTACGACCGAAACCGCAAATCACTTCATCGGCCACGAACAGGATGTCGTACTTGGCGAGGATTTCCTTGATGCGCGGCCAGTAGCTGTCTGGCGGAATGATCACGCCGCCCGCACCCTGGATCGGCTCGGCAATAAAGGCACCGACGTTGTCGACGCCAACTTCGAGAATTTTCTCTTCCAGCTGATTGGCCGCCCAGATCCCGAACTCTTCCGGGGTCATGTCGCCGCCTTCGGCGAACCAGTACGGCTGGGCAATGTGGACGATGCCCGGGATCGGCAAGTCGCCCTGTTCGTGCATGTAAGTCATGCCGCCCAGGCTCGCGCCGGCCACGGTGGAACCGTGATAGCCGTTCTTGCGGCTGATGATGACTTTCTTGTTCGGCTGGCCTTTGATCGCCCAATAATGGCGAACCATACGCAACATGGTGTCGTTGCCTTCGGAACCGGACCCGGTGAAGAACACGTGGTTCATGCCTTCGGGCGCGATATCGGAGATGGCCTTGGCCAGTTCCAGCACCGGCGGGTGGGCGGTCTGGAAGAACAGGTTGTAGTAAGGCAATTCGCGCATCTGCTTGCTGGCCGCGTCGGCCAGTTCATCGCGACCGTAACCAATCGCCACGCACCACAAACCGGCCATGCCGTCGAGGATCTGGTTGCCTTCGCTATCCCACAGGTAAACACCCTTGGCATTGGTGATGATCCGCGGGCCTTTCTCTTTCAGCTGCTTGAAGTCGCTGAACGGAGCCAGGTGGTGATCGTTGCTCAGGGTTTGCCATTCACGGGTTTGCGGATTGTTGCTGGTCATACGAATCTCCTAAAAAAATCAGGTAAAAGCGCCGCCCGAAAACGACGGCGCCCGGCGTATCAGACGGCAAAGAGCAGGAATTCCCTTTCCCACGAACTGATGACGCGCTTGAAGTTTTCATGCTCGGCCCGCTTGACCGCGACGTAGCCAGTGATGAAATTTTTGCCCAGATAACGCTCGATGGTCGCGCTGTTTTCCATGCGTTCCAGCGCATCTTCGATGGTCAGTGGCAGGCGCAGGTTGCGGCGTTCATAGCCACGCCCCACCACCGGCGCACTCGGGTTCAGGCCTTCGACCATGCCGATGTAGCCGCAGAGCAGGCTCGCGGCAATTGCCAGGTAAGGGTTGGCGTCGGCGCCCGGCAGGCGGTTTTCCACCCGACGGTTCTGTGGTCCGGCATCCGGAACCCGCAGGCCCACGGTGCGGTTCTCTTCGCCCCACTCCACGTTCACCGGTGCCGAGGTGTCCGGCAGGAAGCGGCGGAACGAGTTGACGTTGGGCGCGAACAGCGGCAACAGCTCGGGGATGAGTTTCTGCAAGCCGCCAATGTGGTGCAGGAACAGCTGGCTCATGGTCCCGTCTTCATTGGAGAAGATGTTCTTGCCGGTCTCCATGTCGATGATGCTCTGGTGCAAGTGCATTGCACTGCCCGGCTCGCCGGTCATCGGCTTGGCCATGAAGGTCGCGGCCACGTCGTGCTTGAGCGCGGCTTCGCGCATGGTGCGCTTGAACACCAGGATCTGGTCGGCCAGGGACAGGGCATCGCCGTGACGGAAGTTGATTTCCATCTGCGCCGTGCCGTCCTCGTGGATCAATGTGTCGAGATCCAGCTCCTGCAATTCGCACCAGTCGTAGACGTCTTCAAACAGTGGATCGAATTCGTTCGCCGCTTCGATGGAAAACGACTGGCGACCGGTCTCCGGACGACCGGAGCGACCGATCGGCGGCTGCAACGGGTAATCCGGGTCGTCGCTGCGCTTGGTCAGGTAGAACTCCATTTCCGGCGCCACAATCGGCTGCCAGCCCTTGTCGGTATAGAGTTTCAGAACCTTCTTGAGCACGTTGCGCGGCGACAGCTCGATCGGGTTGCCTTGTTTGTCGTAGGTGTCGTGGATAACGATGGCGGTCGGCTCGATGGCCCAAGGCACCACGTACACCGCGCTCTGGTCTGGACGGCAGATCATGTCGATGTCGGCCGGATCGAGCAGTTCGTAATAGATGTCGTCTTCGACGTAATCGCCGGTCACGGTCTGCAGCAGAACGCTTTCTGGCAGGCGCATGCCTTTTTCGGCGATGAATTTGTTGGTCGGCGAAATCTTGCCCCGGGTAATCCCGGTCAAGTCGGCGATCATGCATTCGACTTCTGTGATCTTGTGGTCTTTCAACCAATCGGTGAGCTGGTCGAGGTTGTTACTCATAAATGCCTCTAGGCTTTGAGTTCCCTGACTCTTGCATGAGTCAGGCGATAGTTGACGCATCGGCGTCGCGTTGGAATGCAAGTCTGCGGCAGGCGCCCGTGCTTGTGGGCACTTGCGTCGAAGCCAGGCGTGCAGAATCGCGAGCGGTATCCTGCACGATGGTTGAGCCACTATTGTGAATCGGTTCTATATTGAATGGAGTAACCGTAATGGGGGTGCCATTGCGACCGTCCAGAATATCGGACGGGGACGGTCGAACCGTCAAGGACGAGAGAATCATCCGAGCTGCTGAGCCCATGGCGCGGACGAACCTGTCACCACTGATGTGGTAAACATGTCGACCGACCTGTCTTGAGCAGTCGGTGACGCCGATTAACGGCAGGCGAGACATGAAGCACCCCGGTATTATTGCTGTTATGGGTTTGATTCGAGCTTAGCCTTGTTCATTTTTTTACACAACACCCCCGTAAAAAATACAACACGGTCCGCTCAAGCCCGCGGTAGCCAACACGCCAAAGGGTATAAAAACGCCCCAAAGTGCCTCAAAAAAGCCATGCGAGCGCTTTTTTAGGGCAAAAAAGGCCTCGCTTGACTTCGGCATGCCGTTCGGGTTGACTGAAACCAGAAAAGATCAATGATTGATATTTTTAACAACAAAGGTGTTGCATCATGTCGGTACCCCCGCGTGCCGTTCAGCTTAACGAAGCGAACGCGTTCCTTAAGGAACATCCTGAGGTTCTGTACGTTGACCTTCTGATTGCGGATATGAATGGTGTGGTGCGCGGCAAGCGCATTGAACGCACCAGCCTCCACAAGGTTTACGAGAAAGGCATCAACCTGCCGGCCTCCCTATTTGCTCTGGACATCAACGGTTCGACGGTGGAAAGCACCGGCCTGGGCCTGGATATCGGTGATGCTGACCGAATCTGTTATCCAATTCCCGATACCCTGTGCAACGAGCCATGGCAGAAGCGTCCGACCGCGCAACTGTTGATGACCATGCACGAACTCGAAGGCGAACCTTTCTTCGCCGACCCGCGCGAAGTGCTGGCCAACGTGGTGCGCAAGTTCGACGAAATGGGCCTGACCATCTGCGCCGCGTTCGAACTGGAGTTCTACCTGATTGACCAGGAGAACGTGAACGGTCGACCGCAACCACCTCGTTCTCCGGTGTCCGGCAAACGTCCCCACTCGACACAGGTCTACCTGATCGACGACCTCGACGAATACGTGGACTGCCTCCAGGACATTCTGGAAGGTGCAAAAGAACAAGGCATTCCGGCCGACGCCATCGTCAAGGAAAGTGCCCCGGCGCAGTTCGAAGTGAACCTGCACCACGTGGCCGACCCGATCAAGGCCTGCGACTATGCAGTCCTGCTCAAGCGCCTGATCAAGAACATCGCCTACGACCATGAAATGGACACCACCTTCATGGCCAAACCTTACCCGGGTCAGGCGGGCAATGGTTTGCATGTCCATATTTCGATTCTCGACAAAGACGGCAAAAACATTTTTGCCAGTGAGGATCCCGAGCAGAACGCCGCACTGCGTCACGCGATCGGCGGTGTGCTCGAGACCCTACCGGCGCAGATGGCTTTCCTCTGCCCGAACGTCAACTCGTATCGCCGTTTCGGCGCACAGTTCTACGTGCCGAACTCGCCGTGCTGGGGCCTGGACAACCGTACCGTAGCGATTCGCGTACCGACCGGCTCTGCCGATGCCGTGCGCATCGAGCACCGCGTTGCCGGTGCCGACGCCAACCCATACCTGCTGATGGCTTCGGTTCTGGCCGGTGTGCATCACGGTCTGACCAACAAGATCGAGCCGGGGGCTCCGGTTGAAGGCAACAGCTACGAGCAGAACGAGCAGAGCCTGCCGAACAACCTGCGCGATGCACTGCGCGAACTGGACGACAGCGAAGTCATGGCCAAGTATATCGATCCGAAATACATCGATATCTTCGTCGCGTGCAAAGAGAGCGAGCTGGAGGAGTTCGAACATTCCATCTCCGACCTCGAGTACAACTGGTACCTGCATACCGTGTAAGCGGTTGCTGTTGTAAAAAAACGCCGCCGGCCTCAAAGCTGCGGCGTTTTTTTTTGGACTCATTGCGGGCCGGATGATGTCTGGCACTTTCCGGGATAACTCCTACACAACCCTCAGACAGTGATTACATCGATTGCCTTCGCGCAAGTTCAGACTTCAGGGTCCCGGGTTTTGATCCGGCCACCTCTGCGAGTGTTGAGTTTTGCATCGATGATTAAGATTCTATTGAGTACAGCCATTACCTTGATCGCCGCTGGTTTTTGCACCACTGCCTGGGCCAAAGCCGCCGATACCGCCCCGTGGCGTTACGCCGGCCCCTCTGGCCCGGAAAACTGGGGCGAACTGAAAAGCGAATATGGCCTTTGCAAATCCGGGAAAGAACAGTCACCGATCGACATTCAAAACGCGATGAAGTACCCCTTCGAACCAGTGTCCTTCTCCTATCACCCAAACAAGGTCAGCGTACTGAACAACGGCCATACGATTCAGGTATCTGCACCCGATTCAGGTAGTGTCTCGCTGCCCACCGGAGCATTCTCTCTGGTGCAAATACACTTTCATGCACCTGCCGAAGAAAAGATCGAGGGCCGCACTTATCCATTGGGCGCGCATCTGGTTCACCGTAATGACGCAGGCGAACTCGCGATTGTTGCCCTGATGTTTGAAGAGGGCGCACACAACACGGCACTGGAGCCGATCTTCGCCGCCATGCCCAGGAAAGCAGGTGGCAGGGCCACCCTGGGCAGCGCGAACATTGCCGACTTGTTACCTGTGAACCACAACGCCTATGCCTTTATGGGTTCGCTTACAAAGCCCCCCTGTACTGAGGGTGTGCGATGGAACGTGCTGACGACTGCGGTGCAATTGTCCCCGGCACAGTTGGAGGCTTTTCGAGCGATATACCCAATGAATGCTCGCCCGGTCCAACCCTTGAACAGTCGTAGCGTGGTGGTCGGTCACTGAGTCAGTGGACGACCAGCCCAGGCGGCGAGTCAATACAGACAATAGGCGAGTCGACTCGTACAATGCCTGCTGCCCCGCAGGAGACCTCAATGACACGCGTAGCCGCACCTCGCAAACCCCGCGCACGCAGCCAGGCCCGGATCGATTCGATACTCGATGCCGCCCGCACGCTGCTGGCCACCGAGGGCGTGGCCAGTCTGTCGATCTACAGCGTCGCCGAGCGCGCGCAGATCCCGCCCTCCTCCGTCTACCACTTTTTCGCCAGCGTCCCGGCCCTGCTTGAAGCGCTGACCGCCGACGTGCACGCGGCATTCCGTGCCTGTCTGCAAGCGCCCATCGACCACGACGCGTTGAGGAGTTGGCGTGACCTGTCGCGGTTGGTGGAACAGCGCATGCTGGCGATCTACAGCGAGGACGCCGCCGCCCGCCAACTCATTCTGGCGCAGCACGGCCTGACCGAAGTCACCCAGGCCGACCGCCAGCACGACATCGAACTGGGCGACCTGATGCACAAGCTTTTCGACCACCACTTCGAATTGCCTAAGCTTCCGATGGATGTGGACGTGTTTGCCCTGGCCATGGAACTGGGCGACCGCGTCTATGCACGCTCGGTGCAACAACACGGGCAGATTACACCGCGCATGGCCGAGGAAGCGATGCGCGTGTTTGATGCCTATATCGGGTTGTACCTGCCGCCGTTCCTGCCCAAGCGTAGCCTCGGCGACTGATGTTTCAAACCTCTTCGCAATCGTAGAGCGCCAGGCGCCTGATCACTGTTCCCGGTCGCAACAATCCACCCGGTGCGACCACCGCGTTGGCACCGAGTCGCGCGCCGTCGCCCAGCAGCGCACCGAACTTTTCGCACCCGGTCGACACCAGTCCATCAACGATCCGCACATTCACGGTTTTGTCCGCACGCTCGTTACGATAGTTGGCAATGAGGCTGCCCGCCTCCAGATTGACCCCGGCGCCCAGCACCGAATCACCGACAAAATTGAAGTGAGCGAGTTTGCTGCCGGCAAACATGAAAGATGATTTGAGTTCCGCACCGGGGCCGATGATGCAGTGCTCATCCAGCCAACACCCGCCACGCAAGTAAGCACCGGCGGCGATGAAACAGCCAGGGCCGATAATCAACGGCCCCTTGAGGATCGCACCCTCTTCGACCTGCGCCGTGCGGTGCACGGCAACATCGCCCGACACCTGGTAATGCTCATCCGGCAACTGCCGTAGCAGCTCACGCACGCGCTCGGGTGCATCGCTCACCAGCTCCCAGGGCGTTGAGTCTGCCCACGGGGCCAGCGCTGACTGGATCGCACCATGAATGTAATCCGAAATCCTGACTGTCACCTTGATCTCCTTTGCGCCGCAAAAAATTCACGTCGGACTCTACCACCGTCAGCGCAGGCAATAAAAAACCCCGAAGGGCTCAAACCCTCCGGGGTTGTGGTTTACGCACACGGCTTACAACTTGGCGATCGACACCTCGGTGGATTTCACGAATGCGATCACTTCACTGCCGACGGCCAGTTCCAGCTCCTTGACCGAACGCGTGGTGATCACCGAAGTGACAATACCGGAAGCAGTCTGTACGTCGATTTCCGACAGCACGTCGCCGAGGACGATTTCCTTGATGGAGCCTTTGAACTGGTTGCGAACGTTGATGGCTTTGATAGTCATGATGGTGATTCCTGTCGTTGGATAAGGCTTGAGTTATTGAGCCCAGCGCAACTGCGTGGGCAAGGGTGAAACAGGTTCCGGTTCCGGCGGCTGGCCGGGCAGCGCCAATACGCGATTGAGTACTTCGGTTTCCAGCGCCGCGAGCCGATGGGAGCCGCGCACCCGAGGTCGCGGCAATTCCACGTGCAGATCGAGGCCGACTTCGCCGTCTTCGATCAGGATCACCCGATCGGCAATTGCCACCGCTTCGCTGACATCGTGAGTCACCAGCAATACGGTGAAGCCGTGTTGCTGCCAAAGCCGTTCAATCAGTTGTTGCATCTCGATCCGGGTCAAGGCATCCAGTGCGCCCAACGGCTCGTCCAGCAACAGCAAGCGCGGCTGATGAATCAGAGCGCGAGCCAATGCCACGCGTTGTTTCTGTCCGCCCGACAGCGCTGCCGGCCACTCGTTGGCACGATCGGCCAAACCCACCGCTTCCAGCGCTTCCAAGGCCTTTGGACGCCAGTTGCCCTTGAGGCCGAGACCGACGTTGTCGATAATCTTTTTCCACGGCAGCAAACGCGCTTCCTGGAACATCAGCCGCGTGTCTTCCCGGGCTTCACTGAGTGGCGCGGCACCCGCAAGCAAATCACCGCCCGTGGGTTGATCGAGCCCGGCGAGCAAGCGCAGCAAAGTACTTTTGCCACAACCACTACGCCCCACCACGGCGACAAACTGGCCCGCCGGAATGTGCAGGTCGATCTCGCGCAGCACCTGTCGCGCACCAAAGGTTTTTTGCAGTTTGCGCACTGCCAGCGGAATCCCGCGCAGCAGTCGCGGAGGCTGTTGAGCCGTCATGCCGCACCTCCCTTGGCAACCTGATAGGCCGGATGCCAGCGCAGCCAGACACGCTCAAGTCCGCGAGCTGCGAGGTCGGCCAATTTGCCGAGCACCGCGTACAACAGAATCGCCAGGACCACCACGTCGGTCTGCAAGAACTCCCGGGCATTCATCGCCAGATAGCCAATGCCGGAACTGGCGGAAATGGTTTCCGCGACGATCAACGTCAGCCACATGAAGCCCAGGGCGAAACGCACGCCCACCAGAATCGAAGGCAGCGCACCCGGCAGAATCACCTGCCGGAACAGGCTGAAACCGGACAGGCCATAACTGCGCGCCATCTCCACCAGCGCCGGATCGACGTTGCGGATGCCGTGATACGTGTTGAGGTAAATCGGGAACAACGTGCCCAACGCCACCAGGAAAATCTTCGCCGACTCGTCGATGCCGAACCACAGGATCACCAGCGGAATCAGCGCCAGGTGCGGCACGTTGCGGATCATTTGCACCGAGCTGTCGAGCAGGCGCTCACCCCACTTCGACAGGCCGGTGATGAATCCCAGCGCCAGGCCGATACCGCCACCAATGGTGAAACCCAAGGCCGCACGCCAGCCACTGATGGCCAGGTGCGTCCAGATTTCGCCACTGCTGACCAGATTGACACCGGCTTCTATCACGGCGCTGGGCGCCGGCAGAATCCGTGTCGACAACCAGCCGGCCGACACCGACAACTGCCACACCGCCAGCAGCAACACCGGCAACGCCCAGGGCGCGAGACTGTGGATGAACTTCTTCATGGCGCGCCTCAGCTCTGGGACGCGGCTTTGGGAAGAATGTCGTTGGCGACCATCTCGCCGAACGGGCTGACATAACCGGCACTTTTCGGCAACTCGGGACGCTCGACATCGAGGTGCGGGAACAGCAATTCCGCCACTCGGTACGACTCTTCCAGGTGTGGATAACCGGAGAAAATGAAGGTGTCGATGCCCAGGTCTGCGTACTCCTTCACCCGTGCTGCCACGGTCGGACCGTCGCCCACCA
This sequence comes from Pseudomonas sp. P8_241, assembly GCF_034008315.1. NCBI lineage: Bacteria > Pseudomonadati > Pseudomonadota > Gammaproteobacteria > Pseudomonadales > Pseudomonadaceae > Pseudomonas > Pseudomonas sp. P8_241. The sequence goes on from NZ_CP125377.1 coordinate 6,307,504, forward strand.
GCGCCGTACCGGCACCACCGCGCACCAGGCCGACACCGGCCCACAGGTTAGGGCTGACTTCGAGGTTGTCGCGGTTTCCGCCATGCAGCGCAGCCATGCGTTGCTGGCCGACCGAATCGAAACGCGCCAGCGATGCCTGGGCACGGGCGATGGTCTCGTTGTCCAGATGCGAGATCAATTTGTCCGCCGCTTGCCAGGCTTCGGCGTTGGTCTCACGCACGATTACATGCAGACGAATACCGAACCGCACGGTACGACCAAGCTTCGCGGCCTTGGCACGGACCTGTTCAATTTTCTCCGCGACAGCGGCCGGTGGCTCGCCCCAGGTCAGGACCATTTCCACTTGCTCGGCGGCCAGGTCTTGCGCCGCTTCCGAGGAACCGCCGAAGTACAAAGGCGGTCGCGGTTGCTGGATCGGCGGATAGAGCAATTTCGCGCCCTTCACGCTGATGTGCTGGCCGTCGTAATCGACGGTTTCGCCTTCCAGCACGCGGCGCCAGATGCGGGTGAATTCGACCGAAGCCTGATAACGCTCTTCGTGGCTGAGAAACAGACCATCGCCGGCCAACTCTTCCGGGTCACCACCGGTGACCAGATTGAACAACGCACGCCCACCGGACAGACGATCCAGGGTCGCCGCCTGCCGCGCTGCCACCGTAGGGGAAATGATCCCGGGGCGCAGGGCGACCAGAAACTTCAGACGCTGGGTCACCGGAATCAGCGACGCCGCCACCAGCCACGAGTCTTCGCAGGAGCGACCGGTGGGAATCAGCACACCGCCGAAGCCCAGGCGATCTGCCGCTTGCGCGACCTGTTGCAGATAACCGTGGTCAACGGCGCGAGCGCCTTCAGCGGTGCCAAGGTAATGGCCGTCGCCGTGGGTAGGCAGGAACCAGAAGATATTGAGGCTCATGGAGTGGTCTCCTTTGGATTCGAATTATTGGGCTTTGGTTACTGAGCTTTGGGCAACGGCTGCCGGCGGCGTCCAGATCACGTCTTTGATGCTTAAAGGCTTGGGAATCAACTTGAGCTGATAGAAGCTGTCGGCGATTTTCTGCTGCGCGGCGACCACTTCAGGCGTGAGGAACAGCGCGCCGTAGCCTTGGCGCTTCACCGAGGTCAGGGTGATGTCTGCTGGTAGGCCCAGCAGCGGTGAGACCTGTGCAGTCACATCCTCAGGATTGGCTTTGGACCACTCGCCCACCGCACGTACTTCTTCCACGAGGGTCTTGATCACCTCGGGATTTTTCTGCGCATAAGGTTTGGTGGCGAGATAGAACTGATGGTTGTCGACGATGCCTTGGCCATCGCGCAGAGTGCGTGCTTGCAACTGTTGTTCGGCGGCGGCCTGGTACGGGTCCCAGATCACCCAGGCGTCGACACTGCCACGCTCGAACGCGGCGCGGGCATCGGCCGGAGGCAGGAAAACAGTCTGGATGTCGGTGTATTTGAGGCCGGCATCTTCCAGCGCGCGCACCAGCAGGTAGTGCACGTTGGAGCCTTTGTTCAGGACGACTTTCTTGCCCTTGAGGTCCGCCACCGATTTGATCGCCGAGTCCTTCGGCACCAGGATCGCTTCACTGTGGGGCGCGGGCGGTTCATAGGCCACGTAGAGCAAATCAGCACCCGCTGCCTGGGCAAATACGGGCGGTGTTTCGCCGGTCACGCCGAAATCGATGGAGCCGACGTTCAGGCCCTCGAGCAGTTGTGGGCCACCGGGGAATTCAGTCCATTGCACATCCACGCCTTGTGCGGCGAGGCGTTTTTCCAAAGTGCCTTTGGCTTTGAGCAGCACCAGGGTGCCGTATTTCTGATAGCCGATTCGAAGAGTTTCAGCTTGAGCTTGAGTAATGGCGCCGAAGGTGACAGCCGCAGCAAACAGAGCGACCAGACCACGACGCAAAATGACAGGGCGCATGGCGCTCTCCTTTTTGCAGTTGGGTTTTGGCTGCACCTGCTTGCCCGTTAGCGGGCGAGTAAGGCCAGTACATCAATGTTTTTCGGTGAGACTCAAATGCTCCAGCGAGCATTCAACAAACGATCGTTCAACAGGCTCGGATCGAGCGGCTTGGGCCGTCGCGCCATGGCGCTGAAAAACAGCTCCAGTGATTCACTCAGTCGTTGTTCCAGCTCCGGTGCCAACTGCGCCAGCGCACTGCCTTCGCCGTAGGCAATCTGGCTGTCGACAGCGAAAATCCCTTGCAGCAATTCCTGGGCTTTCAAGGCCGACAACACCGGCTTGAGCGCGTAATCCACCGCCAGCATGTGGGCGATGCTGCCGCCCGTGGCCATTGGCAAAACCACTTTGTGACTCAGGGCTCGTTCGGGCAGCAGGTCCAGCACGACTTTCAGTGCGCCGGAAAACGATGCCTTGTAAACCGGTGTCGCAATCAGCAGGCCATCGGCGTTTTCAATCTGTTGCAACAGGTCGATCACCTTGGGGCTGTCGAAGCGTGCGTGTAGCAAGTCCTCGGCCGGGAAGTCCCGTACCTGATAACTCACCACCTCTACACCCTGCGCTTGTAACCATTGCCGGGAGCGATCCAGCAGCACCCCGGAACGGGAGCGCTGGCTGGGACTGCCACCGAGTGAGACAACCAACATTCAGACGATTCCTTGAACGGTGTTGGCGATTCGCAGTACGCGATCTCGCTTCGATAGAGTGACCTTAACAGGTGATTTATATATCTATAAATCATATTTATTCATTTGGTTATGCATTATAGAAATATGAAAGCCGTTTTCTTCCGGGCAAAAAAACAGGCCGTCGAAACGACCTGAAAGCCCCTGCTGAGAGAATGAAGGTACCCATAACCCGCAGGAGCTGGCTGCCGGCGATAGCGGTGTGCCTGAATCACCGCGTCGCCTGGTTCGCCGGCAAGCCAGCTCCTACAAAAGCAATTAGCGGTTGGGCTGCGGCGTCAGGCGCAGGTAAGGTTTGACCGCCCGATAACCCTTGGGAAAGCGCTGCTTGATTTCATCCTCATCCTTGAGCGACGGCACGATCACCACCTCATCACCGTCCTGCCAGTTGGCCGGGGTGGCCACCTTGTAGTTATCGGTGAGTTGCAGTGAGTCGATAACCCGCAGGATTTCATTGAAGTTGCGACCGGTGCTCGCCGGGTAGGTAATCGTCAGCCGGACCTTTTTCTTCGGGTCGATCACGAACAGACTGCGCACGGTCAGGGTGTCGTTGGCGTTAGGGTGGATCAGGTCGTAGAGGTCCGAGACCTTGCGGTCTGCGTCGTCGAGGATCGGGAAATTGACTACCGTGCTCTGGGTCTCGTTGATGTCTTCGATCCACTTGTGATGCGACTCCACTGAATCCACGGACAAGGCAATGGCCTTGACGCCACGCTGGGCGAATTCATCCTTGAGCCTGGCAGTGAGACCCAACTCAGTTGTGCACACGGGCGTGAAATCCGCCGGATGGGAAAACAGCACGCCCCAGCTATCGCCCAGCCATTGATGGAAACGGATGGTGCCAGCGCTGGAATTCTGTTCGAAGTCGGGTGCGATGTCGCCGAGTCTGAGGCTCATGATGCTGCTCCTTGTGAGTGCTTGATGAACTCAACTGTGCCTGCATTTTTTATCTATTAAAAAGAATAAATATCGATTTATTTAGATCATAAATGAATATTAAAATTCTGTTCACTGGACCTCGATGCGCATCGCGCCCACCATCGTCGGCAAGGTTCGAGAAGGCCTTGAGTTGCTGCGAAAGAGGGAAAGTTCAAGGCGGGGTTACGGGGGTGAGCCCGCCTTGAAAACACAGAAACCCCGCTCGGCGCGATGCCGGGCGGGGCTTTTTTTGTCTCGGTTATGCGAGCGCTATTACAGCAGCGGGAGCGAGTAGCTGAGGATCAGGCGGTTTTCGTCCTGCGAACGGGTGTTCGGCAGGTCGGTGCGCCAGGTAGCGTTTTTCCACGCCAGACCCAGGTTCTTCAACGGGCCTTCCTGAACGACGTAGGCAACGCTCAGATCGCGTTCCCACTCGGAAGCACCGTTGGCTGCCTCGGCACCGCGAAGGTTCACGGTGTCGATGTTGTCGCCACGCAGGTAGACCAGACCCGCAGTCAGACCAGGGACGCCGACCTTGGCGAAGTCATACGCATAGCGTGCCTGCCAGGTGCGCTCGCCGGCACGGCCGAACTTCTGGATCTGCATATCGGTAATGGTGTAGTTCGACGAACCGTCACCCTGGTTCAGCCAAGGGAAGTCACTGCTGCCGTTGCTGACCTGATAACCGCCACCGAAGGTGTGACCGGCAACGGAGTACAGGAACAGGCCGCTGTACAGGTTGTTGTCGACTTTGCCTTTTCCGTTTGGCGCATTGTAATTGCCAGTGGTGTAGTACAGGGGATCGTGACCGTTGGCACCATCATCAGAGCTGTTGAAGTAACGCAGATCCGATTTCAAGACGCCCGGGCCGATAGCCCAGTTATGTACCAGCCCCAGGAAGTGTTGCTTGTAGAAGTCTTCCAGATTGCCGAAGTAGTACTGGGCAGTCAGGTCCTTGGTGAGCTTGTAGTCACCGCCGGCATAGATGAACTTGTTGCTGTCGCGGCCTGTAGCGGAACGGCTGTTTGCACCAGAGATCGACAACTGTTCGTTGTTGCTCGAGTTACGACCCTTTACCTGTTCGATCTGACCGCCGATCAGCGTCAGGTCCTTGATGTCGTTCGATGTGATCTGGCCTCCCTGCCAGGTTTGCGGCAGCAAACGACCGTCGTTGGTCACGATCACCGGCAGCTTTGGCTGCAAGGTTCCCAACTTCAGCTCGGTCTGGGAAATCTTGGCCTTGGCCGTCAACCCCAGGCTGGAGAAGTCATCAACCGATTCGCCGTTGGACTTGCTTGGGAACACGGTGCCGCCGTACGAGTTGCCGCTCGCGCCGTTGGTGCCGCCGCCGGAATCGAGCTTGACGCCCAACAGGCCGATCGCATCCACACCAAATCCAACAGGGCCCTGGGTATAACCGGAGATAAAACGCAGATCGAAGCCTTGGCCCCACTCTTCGTTCTTGTTCGGGACGTTGCCGGTGCCGTCACGGTAATCGGTGTTGATGTAGAAGTTGCGCAGCCCCAATGTTGCTTTGCTGTCTTCGATAAAACCGGCGGCGCCTGCTTGCTGCGCCAAAACCCCTGTGGCCACAGCCAGGGCCAAGGTGGATTTGTTCATGTTTCGCTCCTCGTTTCTAATTCTTCTGTTTCTGGTCCCGGATCTGATGCCCGGGATCCTAAACGCGTAATTTCGCGGCAAACCGTCTAAGCCGGTCGTTTGGCGGCCGCAGGATACATTGCTATAAACCCAAAATGAATCGTTTGGTGTTTTTTAATATCTTTGTGGAATATGCCTTCCCGCGGCGGATCCGAGGTATCGGCGGCAGGCCAATTCCTGGAGGCGATCATTTGTCGAGGGATGTAGCTGCCAAATCCGAGGGTGTACAGCGACGGTCGGACGCGCTCACTGTAGGCGGGACAAATAAAAACTAAAAAGAATAAAAAATGATTAGGTTAAGCATTTATGGAATATAAAAAACAACGCAAAAAAAACCCCGCCAGTGGGCAGGGTCTTTTTCGAGCAGCTACTTACAGGAAGCTGTAGGTGTAGTTGAAGATCAGGCGAGTCTGATCCTGGTCGGCGATGTCAATCTGGCTGCCACGGTAAACACCATTACGCAGCGTTACGCCAAAACCTTTGAGCGCACCTTGCTGAATGGTGTAGTCAATACGCATGTCGCGCTCCCACTCGGACATATCGCTGCCAACACCGTTTCTGGCTTTGATGTTGTCGCCGTGCAGGTAGGCGATCGAAGTTTTCAGGCCCGGCACACCCAGTGCAGCGAAGTCATAGGAGTATTGGCCGAACGTGGTGTTCTCGCCGGCGCGGACGAAGCCGTTGATCATCGAATCGGTAAACAGGTAGAAACTGGCGCCACCGTTGGATTCGGGACGACCATTGCCATCCACTACGTTGCCCTGGTTCAGATAGACGAAACCACCATCATCGTTGACGCGCTGATGACCCAGCAGGAATGCGTTGCCACCCAGGGTGTAGGTGAACATGGCGCTCCAGGTCTTGTTATCGACCTCGCCCGGATTGCTGGCGTAACCACCGTTGTTGTTGAAAACGTAACCGATCTGGCCATTTTTGCCATCGGAGCCACTGTCAAAATAACGGATGTCCGTCTTGAAGGACTGGTTGGCATCGATCGGGAGGACGTGGATCAAGCCGAAGAAGTCCTGCTTGTAGTAGTCCTTCAGATTCGAATGGTAGTACTGCAGGGTCAGGTCTTTGGTGACCTTCCAGTCAGCGCCACCGTAATAGAACTTGTTGCTGTCCTGAGTACCGCCCGCCACGGCCAGGCCGGTGGAGTTCGAAGAGGCGCGACCCGCCGAGTGCTCCAGTTGGCCGAGGTTGAAGGTCACGTTGTCGATTTCCTTCGAGGTGATGGTGCCACCGTCAAAGGTTTGCGGCAGCAGACGGCTGTCGTTCGCGACCAGAATCGGCATGTTGGGCTGCAACGCTCCACCCAGGTGCGCTTCTGTCTTCGAGAAGCGTGCCTTGACGTTGGCAGCCGCACGGCTCCACTCGTCCACGGCCGAATGATCGGTGTCGCTTGGGAAGAAGGTGTTTGGGTCTGGGTGATGGCCTTTGCCACCGTCCAGGTGGATACCCAAAAGAGCCTGGGCGTCGATACCGAAACCGACTGGGCCCTGGGTGAACCCGGACAGATAATCGAACTTCAGGCCTTCACCGCTTTCGCGCTGATCCGCGCCGCCGTCCCGATTATCGTTGTTGAAATACATGGTGCGAGAACTGATGGAAGCCTTGCTGTCTTCGATGAAACCTGCGGCGCCTGCCTGCTGCGCCAAAACCCCTACGGCCACGGCGATAGCCAAGGTGGACTTGTTCATGGTGAAGCTCCTCTCGTTTCTAATTCTTGTATTCCTGGTTTCGGATCGATGCCCGAAATCCTAAGATGCGCGATTAGCGCCAGACCGTGACTCACAAGTCAATCGTAACCATGTGTGTCTACGACCATGGTCTAATCCCCCGATTTTTGGTCCATGCAGCGTCATGAGCTCGTCATGAACCTGAAAAGAAATAGGTGATTCTTTTCTAATACCATTTAGGCATTTAGCTCGCGGCCCACCATCGCCTTGATACAGCGTGGCCGTGCTCATAAGCTAATTCCAAATTGGTATTTATTAGCTGTTTTTTAGATCGTTTAGCGTTGACGCAAATCGGAAATAATTCCTTTACCGAAAGGCGACCCCATGACGATCAAGCGCGCACTATCCGGCTCATTTGTTACAGTTTGTGTATCGCTGGCCGTTTCTTTCTCAGCCCATGCGGCAAACCTCACCGTTGGCTATCAAACCGGCATCGATCCCAGCAAGGTGCCTCAGGCGGACGGGCTCTATGAGAAGTCCATCGGTCAGCCGATCGACTGGCGACGTTTCAACAGCGGCCCGGAAGTGGTCACGGCCATCGCTTCGGGGGACGTGCAGATCGGCAACCTGGGTTCAAGTCCGCTGGCGGCTGCCGCATCACGCAACTTGCCAATTGTCGCGTTCATCGTCTCGGCCCAGATCAATGCGGCCGAAGCGCTGGTGGTGCGCAATGGTAGCGGCATCAACAATCCGCAAGATCTGATCGGAAAGACCATTGCCACGCCGTTCGTTTCAACCTCCCACTACAGCCTGCTCGGCGCGCTGAAGCACTGGGGCCTGGATGCCTCGAAAGTCAAAGTGGTGAACCTGCAACCGGCAGAGATTGCAGCCGCCTGGAAGCGTGGCGACATTGATGGCGCGTTCGTCTGGTCGCCAGCCCTGGGAGAAATCCGCAAGACCGGCAAGACCCTGACCGACGCCGCGCAAGTGGGTCAATGGGGAGCACCGACGTTTGAGGTGTGGGTGGCGCGCAAGGATTACGCGGAGAAACACCCGGACGTCGTGGCCAAATTTGCCAAGGTCACCCTGGACTCCTTCGCCGACTATGCCGCGCATAAGGCCGACTGGACCGCCGACTCGGTGCCCGTGCAGAAAATCGCCAAATTGACCGGCGCCAATGCTGCCGATGTGCCGGAGTTGCTGGCCGGTTCTACATTCCCGGATGCCAAGGCGCAGCAAACCTCCGCGCTGCTGGAGGGCGGCACGGCCAAAGCGATTGGCGAGACGGCGAAATTCTTGAAGGAGCAAGGAAAGGTGGAGACAGTGCTGCTCGACTATTCGCCGTATGTCAGCGCGAAGTTCGTAACCGAGTAATTATTGCGGTTGCTTCGCAACCGATCGCTGGCAAGCCAGCTCCTACAGGTCGGCGCAAATCATGTAGGAGCTGGCTTGCCAGCGATGGGGCTATTCGGTCAAAGGGCTTTTTCAAAGATCTTCGAGTTACGCTGGTAGTTGTACAGCGACGCCCGTGCCGACGGCAGCCGGTCAACGCTGCTCGGCACAAATCCACGCTCGCGGAACCAGTGAGCGGTACGGGTAGTGAGGACGAACAAGGTTTTCAACCCCTGAGCCCGGGCACGAGTTTCAATACGTTCCAGCAATTCATCGCCGCGACCGCCATGGCGATACTCCGGGTTCACTGCCAGGCACGCCAGCTCGCCGGTATCCGAATCGGCGATCTGATACAGCGCCGCACAGGCGATGATCATGCCTTCACGTTCGACCACGCTGAACTGCTCGATCTCGCGCTCCAGCACCTCGCGGGAACGGCGCACCAGGATGCCCTGTTCTTCCAGCGGACTGATCAAGTCCAGCAAGCCGCCGACGTCTTCGATGGCCGCCTCACGCACCACTTCGAATTGTTCCTGTGCCACCAGCGTGCCGCCGCCGTCACGGGTGAACAGCTCGGTCAGCAGTGCACCGTTTTCGGCGTAGCTGACGATATGGCTGCGAGCCACACCACCACGGCAAGCTTCGGCAGCGGCATCCAGCAATTCGGCCTGATAGTTACTGCCAAGACGCTGCAGATGTGCCGGCACCTGCTGCGGACGCAACTCGCGCACCAGACGCCCGTTTTCGTCGATCAAACCCAGTTCAGCGCCAAACAACAGCAGCTTGTCCGCCCCCAACTCGATGGCCGCGCGCGTGGCCACGTCTTCACAGGCCAGGTTGAAAATCTCACCGGTCGGCGAGTAGCCCAACGGCGACAGCAGCACGATGGAGCGCTCGTCCAGCAGACGGTTGATGCCCTTGCGATCGACCCGGCGCACTTCGCCGGTGTGGTGGTAGTCGACGCCTTCGAGCACGCCGATCGGCCGTGCCGTCACCAGGTTGCCGCTGGCTACCCGCAGGCGCGAGCCCTGCATCGGCGACGAGGCCATGTCCATCGACAGGCGCGCTTCAATGGCGATGCGCAACTGGCCGACTGCGTCGATCACGCACTCCAGGGTTGCTGCGTCGGTGATGCGCATGCCGTGGTGGTAATGCGGAGTCAGGCCTCGGGCCGCGAGGCGCGCTTCGATTTGCGGGCGGGAACCGTGAACCAGCACCAGACGCACACCCAGGCTGTGCAACAGCACCAGGTCGTGGACGATATTGCCGAAATTCGGATGCTCAACGCCGTCGCCGGGCAGCATGACGACAAAGGTGCAATCGCGGTGGGCGTTGATGTAAGGCGAAGCGTGACGAAGCCAATTAACGTATTCGGGCATGAACCTGGGCCTGTAATAAATAGCAGCCGAAAAAAGGGCGAAACTGAAAAAAAGCACAGCGGGCTGATGGTTATCGTCGGAACAGGCTTGGCGACACGCGCGCTCTCCTCATGAATACGGGTTCGAACATCGGCAATTTATACATGAAACCTGTAGGAGCCGGCTTGCTGGGGATGCAAGCGCTGCGGTCCATCAGATGAACCGCGTCATTGTTCATCGCCAGCAAGCCGGCTCCTACAGGTCGTGTTGCGTTTGGGCCGGTGTCAGGCAGTAATGTTCGATCAGTTGACGTAATAGATGCACCGTAGGCTGCAAACGTGACATTTCGAGGTATTCCCCCGGTTGATGCGCACAGGCGATATCACCCGGGCCCAGTACCAGCGTTTCGCAGCCAAGACGCTGAAGATAAGGCGCTTCGGTGCCGAACGCCACTGCTTCAGCGCTGTGGCCGGTGAGCTTTTCGGCGATTCGCACCAGTTCCGCGTCCTCGACCTGCTCGAAGGACGGCACTTCGGGGAACAGCGGCGCGTAGGTGATCTTCACCTGATGCCGCTCGGCAACCGGCTTGAGTTTCTGCAGGATCTCGGCACGCAAGACTTTGGGGTCCATGCCGGGCAGCGGACGCAAATCGAACTCCAGCGAACACTGGCCGCAGATGCGATTGGGATTGTCGCCACCATGGATGCAGCCGAAATTCATCGTGGGTGTCGGCACGCCAAATTGTGGATTGCGAAACTCACGCTGCCACAACAGGCGCAGGCCACGCAGCTCACCGATGGCATCGTGCATGGCTTCCAGGGCGCTGTGACCAAGGCGCGGGTCAGACGAATGACCGCTCTGCCCGAGGATGTCGATACGTTCCATCATGATGCCTTTGTGCATGCGAATCGGCTTGAGCCCGGTCGGCTCGCCGATCACCGCGGCACGCCCCAGTGGCCGTCCCGCTGCCGCCAACGCGCGGGCGCCGGACATCGAGCTTTCTTCATCGCAGGTGGCGAGGATCAGCAGCGGTTGCTTGAACGGCTGGTCGAGCAGTGGCTTGACGGCTTCGATGGCCAAGGCGAAAAAGCCTTTCATGTCACAACTGCCCAAGCCAACCCAGCGACCGTCGACTTCGGTCAGTTTCAACGGATCGGTCTGCCACAGTGCGCCATCGAACGGCACTGTGTCACTGTGACCGGCCAGCACCAGCCCGCCGGGACCTGAACCAAAACTGGCCAGCAGATTGAATTTGCCGGGGCTGACTTGCTGGATGTCACAGGCAAAACCCAGGTCGCCAAGCCACGCAGCCAGCAGGTCGATCACATGGCGGTTGGTCTGATCGAGGCTCGCCTGAGTGCAGCTGACAGACGGTGCGGCGATCAGTGCAGCGAACTGATCTTTCATGGACGGCAAAGGCATCGCAGACTCCAACCCCCGAATTGAAGTCCATCATAGAACCATCTGGCGACAGGAATAAACCGTTGCGCGGCGTAGGCAGGTTGAGTCCTGTACACTGCACGACCTTGGCAGCCACATATTCCCCGGCTGCGCTCCCGATCCTGGATTTTCCGGCCATGCAGAAAGAAACCGAAATCAAACTCCGCGTCAGCCGCGAAACCCTCGCCGCCCTGCGCGAGCACCCGTTACTGAAAAAACGCAACAAAAGTGGCTGGGAACGCCGTGAGTTGATGAATCAGTACTTCGACACGCCTGAGCGCGATCTGGCCCAGGCCAAAGTCGCCCTGCGCCTGCGCAAGGATGGCGAAGAAGTCATTCAGACCCTCAAGACCCGTGGCCAGAGCATTGCCGGTCTATCGGTTCGTAACGAGTACGACTGGAACCTGCCCAAAGCAAAGCTCGACCTGAAGAAACTCGACGGCGAATGCTGGCCCGAGGAACTGGCCGAACTGGACAAGAAAACCCTGAAGCCGATCTTCACCACCGATTTCGTCCGTGAGCGCGCCGAAATCGCCTGGGGCCGCGGCAAGACCAAAGTGGTCATCGAAGCCGCGCTGGACCTGGGCCACGTGGTGGTCGGCAAGCAGAAAGAAGAAATCTGCGAGCTGGAACTGGAACTGCGCGAAGGCGAGCCGGCAGCCCTGCTGGAACTGGCTGCCGAGCTGGCTGAAAAACTGGCGCTGATGCCATGCGACATCAGCAAGGCCGAGCGCGGCTATCGCCTGTATGACGCCCACAGTTACTCGTTGAGCCTGCCGGCGCCGCAGATCACCGCCGAAACGCAGTTGGACGACGCTTTTTCTGCGCTGAGCTGGCATTTGCTGAGCAGCAGCCAGCGTTTGGCCGAACAATATCGCTTCAATGGTCACTGGCGCCTGCTGCAGGATTGGGTCGAGTGCCTCGCTGAAATGCGTGCGCTGATCAGCAGCCTCGGCCAGGCCGCTCCGCGTCAATCGACCCACGACCTGCGCGTCGCGCTCGACGCGTTGCTGGAAGACTGGCGCCCGCTGGTTCAGGCCGGCCTGGACGATGAAGACGTGCGCAAAGCCGCGCCTGAGCAGTTCCTCGAAGAACTGGAAGACCCGCGCTGGGGCCTGTTCTCTCTGACCACATCGCGCTGGTTGCTGGCCCGCACCTGGGCTGCCGACCGCAACACCCGTGGCAATCGCCAGGGTGCTGCGCAACTGGGCAGTTGGTTGCCGCGCCTATTGGGCGAGGAAGCCACTTCGTTGCAATTGCAGCGTTATCAGCAACAGCCGGAAGACCTGGCCGAGCAATTGCCGCGTATCGAACGCATCCAGGTGTGGCTGCACCATGCGCGCAACGTGCTGGAGGTCCCGGAAATGGATCGCCTGTATGGCGAGCTGAACAAGCTGGCGCAACTGGCCAACGAATCGATCACCGACGAAGTCCTCGATGCGCGCAAGCAGCAGGCGATTGCGGTGTATCAGAACCGCGCGTGGAAAATGCTGTTGCGCATGTAATACCGCCATCGCCAGCAGGCTGGCTCCCACAGGGGATTTGTGACGTACACAAAACCAATGTGGGAGCCAGCCTGCTGGCGATGGGGCCCGCACAATTACCTCAGTATTTCAGACCGGCAAACTCGTCGTCGACTTGATCTCCGACAACGCCACAATCGAATTCACTTCCTGAATCCCCGGCACCATCGACAGTTTCTCGAAGAAGAATCGCTCGTACGCCTCGATGTCCGCCGTGACAATGCGCAGCAAAAAATCCACCGCCCCCATCAGCACATAACACTCCAGCACCTCCGGAAAGCCGCGAATCGCCTCGGTGAACTCAGTGAAGTTCGAGCGGCCGTGGGCGTTGAGTTTTACTTCGGCGAAGATCTGCGTGTTCAGACCGATTTTCTTGCGGTCGAGCAAGGTCACCTGGGCCCGGATGATCCCTTCCTCTTTCATCCGCTGAATCCGCCGCCAGCACGGCGACTGCGACAGACCAACCTGCTCGGCGATCTGAGCACTGGACAGAGAAGCATCCTCTTGCAGCAAAACGAGGATCTTGCGGTCATAACTGTCCAGTTCGATCGGCATAAATAAACCTTTTAATTGATGATCAGCGAATTGTTTTATTCAACAAGCGCACTAAACGCCTCATCATAGACAAGAAATACCCGGCTTCGGATGTAAATATTTCTCCAATGATTCTGGAGCCCAACCATGCCATTTCTTGAAGCCGTAAACACCCCGCCCACTCGCGCCGATGTCTGGCATGTCAGCAATGCTCACTGCCGCGTGCGTTACCAAATGCTGGCCGAAGCCGAACCGGATATTTTGTGTCGAGCGCTCAACCTGTTTGCCTTGCAGTTTCTGACACCGGAACAGGTCAACGTACAGCGCCAGGATGACCTGCTGCTCATCGACATCGTCATGGACGGACTGAGCTTCCACCGCGCTCAAGTGATCGCGGAAAAACTCAGGAACCTGATCAGCGTCTGCTCCGTCGATCTGCAAACGGCTGATTTCATGTGGGCCGAAGCAACTCAAGCCACGGGCTGAAAAACCCTGACACGGCTTCGTCGAGTAGTGGCCCAACAGTCTGCAACGCCCCGGCTATCCTTTGCGCACTTGTTCAAAAGGAGCCCGCATGTCCGTTCAACTCGCCACTCAGGACCGCTGGCTGGATCTCAACGAGGTACTGCGTGAACTGGTCGCGCAGGGTTTTGTCAGCCAGGACTGCGCCGAACACGCACTCAATGCCCGACGCCGTCACGCCGCCAATGACCAGGTGCACCCGCTGGAATTTATCGCCGATCAACATCTGGACGACCTGAGCCGGACAGGCAAACACCTGGACCTCGAAAACCTCACCCTGTGGCTGTCCCGGCAGGCCGGTCAGCCCTACCTTCGAATCGACCCGTTGAAAATCAACGTTGCGGCCGTGACCCCGCTGATGTCCTACGCCTTCGCCCAGCGCCACAAGATTCTCGTAGTCGCCATCGACCGTGACGCGGTGACAGTGGCCAGCGCCCAACCATACGTCAGCGGCTGGGAGGCTGACCTGACCCACGTGCTCAAGCTGCCGATCAAACGCGTAGTGGCAAATCCGGTGGACATACAGCGCTTCAGCGTCGAGTTCTTCCGGCTGGCCAGATCGGTCACCGGGGCGAACAACTCTGATCAGCAGGTCAATGCCCTGGGCAACTTCGAGCAGTTGCTCAACCTCGGCGCCAGCGATCAGGAGCCGGACGCCAATGACGCGCACATCGTCAACATCGTCGACTGGCTGTTCCAGTACGCATTCCAGCAACGCGCCAGCGATATCCATATCGAGCCTCGGCGCGAACAGGGCACGGTGCGGTTTCGCATCGACGGCGTGTTGCACAATGTCTATCAATTTCCGCCGCAGGTCACCATGGCGATTGTCAGCCGCCTGAAGAGTCTGGGGCGCATGAACGTTGCGGAAAAACGCAAACCCCAGGACGGCCGAGTGAAAACCAAGACGCCAGTCGGCGGCGAGGTCGAATTGCGTCTGTCGACCCTTCCGACGGCGTTTGGCGAAAAAATGGTCATGCGGATTTTCGACCCCGAAGTGCTGCTCAAGGACTTCGATCAGCTTGGGTTTTCCACCGATGACTTGCGCCGCTGGCAAGATATGACCCGCCAGCCCAACGGCATCATCCTGGTCACCGGCCCGACCGGTTCGGGCAAGACCACCACCCTCTACACCACGCTGAAAAAACTGGCGACGCCGGAGGTCAACCTCTGCACCATCGAAGACCCGATTGAAATGGTGGAGTCGTCGTTCAACCAGATGCAGGTCCAGCACAACATCGACCTGACCTTCGCTGCCGGCGTGCGGGCGCTGATGCGGCAAGACCCGGACATCATCATGATCGGCGAAATCCGCGATCTGGAGACGGCGGAAATGGCAATCCAGGCCGCGCTCACCGGCCACCTCGTGCTGTCGACGCTGCACACCAACGACGCCCCCAGCGCCATCAGCCGCCTGCTTGAACTCGGCGTGCCGCATTACCTGATCAAAGCCACAGTGCTCGGTGTCATGGCCCAGCGTCTGGTGCGAACCCTGTGCCCGCACTGCAAGGCGCCGATAAAACTGGGAGACGACGACTGGCAAACCCTGACCCGTCCCTGGCAAGCGCCATTGCCGCTCAATGCCCAACGCGCCGTGGGTTGTGCGGAGTGTCGCGATACCGGCTATCACGGCCGCGCCGGAGTCTACGAAATCATGCAGCTCAGCGACGGCATGAAAGCGCTGATCCGTCCCGACGCCGACCTGCTGGCCGTGCGACGGCAAGCGTTCAAGGAAGGCATGCGCAGCCTGCGCCTGTCGGGAGCGCAAAAAGTCGCGGCCGGTTTGACCACGGTTGAAGAGGTATTGCGGGTGACGCCCCAGAGCGAACAACTTTAGGTAAGGTGATGATTGAACTCGATGGGGGGGAAGGCAATCCAACGGCGGATTTTATCCATTGGAGTCACCTTTTCATGCGTTTCAAACTTGCTGTTGCAACCGTCGCTCTGCTGTCTCTACCTGTCGGTTCGGCAATGGCCGATACGTTTTGGCGTAACGTTCTGACGTCCGGCGCAACCACCGGTTCGTCTTACCTGACATCCAAGGATCACAAGCTGGTCGTTGCAACCCAGGATGACGCCAGCAGCTTCGTTGCCAGCGATGGCGGCATCCGCGGGCCTTACCTGGAAGCCGCCATGCAAGAAGTCCGCGCCGAAAACCCGGGCCTGCAAGCCACGGACATGGAACTGGCGAACGCGATTCTGGCGAGGAATGCCGTGGCTGCTGCGGAGTAAGCTTCGCTGCCGGACTAAAAATGCCGCTCACATGAGCGGCATTTTTATGTCTGAAAGATCGCAGCCTTCGGCAGCTCCTACAGGAGATCGCCATTCAATCGTAGGAGCTGGCGAAGGCTCGGGCCGCGTTCGGAAGATCTTTTGATCTTGCCTAACGGTAATCATCCACCGGCACACACGCACAAAAAAGGTTCCGGTCCCCGTACACGTTGTCCACCCGATTCACCGCCGGCCAGTATTTATGAGCCTTGGTGTGTGCATCCGGGGTGATTGCCTGTTCGACGCTGTACGGCCGTTCCCAGATGCCGGTGATATCGGCGAGGGTATGCGGCGCCCCTTTCAACGGATTTTCTTCGGCGGGCCAGTTGCCGTTTTGCACCTCGTTGATTTCCGCACGAATACTCAGCATCGCCCCGATAAAGCGATCCAGTTCGGCCTTCGATTCACTTTCGGTCGGTTCAACCATTAGCGTTCCCGGCACCGGAAACGACATGGTCGGCGCATGGAATCCGTAGTCCATCAAACGCTTGGCCACATCCTCTTCGGTAATGCCGGTCAGCGCCTTGAGCGGTCGCAAATCGAGAATGCATTCGTGGGCCACACGCTCGTTGCGCCCGGTGTAGAGCACCGGGAATGCGCCGGACAAATGCCGCGCCAGGTAATTCGCGGCGAGGATCGCCACTTCGCTGGCATCCGCCAGTTGCGGCCCCATCATGGCGATGTACATCCAGCTGATCGGCAAAATGCTCGCACTGCCCCAAGGCGCAGCGCTGACCGCACCGTTCTGCGGTTGCGGCCCATCGATCGGCACCACCGGGTGATTGGCCACGAACGGCGCCAGATGCGCGCGCACACCAATCGGCCCCATGCCTGGCCCGCCACCGCCGTGGGGAATGCAAAACGTTTTGTGCAGGTTCATGTGCGACACATCGGCACCGATGTCCGCCGGTCGCGCCAGACCGACCTGGGCATTGAGGTTGGCGCCGTCCATGTACACCTGGCCGCCGTGCTGGTGGATCACTTCGCAAATCTCGCTGATGCCTTCCTCGTACACACCGTGGGTCGATGGGTAGGTCGCCATCAGACAGGCGAGCTTGTCAGAGGCAGCTGCCGCTTTTCCCTTTAGATCGTCGAGGTCGACGTTACCCGCCTCATCGCATTCGACGATCACCACGCGCATACCGGCCATTTGTGCCGACGCCGGATTGGTGCCATGGGCCGATGATGG
This sequence comes from Pseudomonas sp. P8_241, assembly GCF_034008315.1. Lineage (NCBI taxonomy): Bacteria > Pseudomonadati > Pseudomonadota > Gammaproteobacteria > Pseudomonadales > Pseudomonadaceae > Pseudomonas > Pseudomonas sp. P8_241. The sequence continues at coordinate 6,324,632 of NZ_CP125377.1, forward strand.
AATCAGGCAAATATCCCGACCGCCCTGTTGGCGACTCTCGTGGTATTTGCGGATTGCCAGCAGCCCGGCGTATTCACCCTGCGCACCCGAGTTGGGCTGCATGCAAATGGCATCGAATCCGGTAATCGCGCACAGCCAGCGCTCCAGTTCTTCGATCATCAACGTGTAACCCACGGCCTGCTCTTTGGGCACAAACGGGTGCAGGTTGGCGAACTGCGGCCAGGTGATGGGGATCATCTCACTGGTGGCATTGAGCTTCATGGTGCATGAGCCCAGCGGGATCATCGATTGGTTGAGCGCCAGATCCTTGTTTTCCAGTTGCTTGAGGTAACGCAGCATCTCGGTTTCGCTGTGATGGGCGCTGAACACCGGGTGGCGCAGATAAGGCGAAGTTCGCAGCAGCCCTTCGGGAATGCCGCCCGGCAAGGTTTCAGCATCGAGACTCTCAATGCTGAGCCCGTGATCGGCCCCGAGAAAAACATCGAACAGTTTGGCGACGGTGGTTTCATCGCAGGTCTCATCCAGGCTCAGGCCCAGTTGCCCGCGCCCGAGAATACGCAGGTTGATCTGCGCCGCCCGGGCACTTTCGATGATAGCGGTCTGGGTTCCCCCGACATCGAGGGTCAGGGTGTCGAAAAAGTGCTGATTGACGTGGTTGATTCCGTTTCGCGCCAGGCCTTCGGCGAGGATGCAGGTCAGGCGATGGACGCGCTGGGCGATGCGCTTGAGCCCTTCGGGGCCGTGATAAACCGCATAAAAACTGGCGATATTGGCCAGCAACACCTGGGCAGTACAGATGTTCGAGTTGGCCTTTTCCCGACGGATATGTTGCTCGCGGGTTTGCAGGGCCATGCGCAGGGCAATGTTGCCGCGCGCATCCTTGGAAACACCAATGATCCGCCCCGGAATCGCTCGTTTGTATTCGTCTCGACTGGCAAAGAAGGCCGCATGGGGGCCGCCATAGCCCATTGGCACGCCGAAACGCTGGGAGGAACCGAAAACCACATCCGCACCCAATTCCCCGGGAGGCGTCAGCAGCAGCAGACTCAACAGATCCGTGGCGACACAGGCAATCGCTTGCTGGGCATGCAGGTGATCGATCAAGGGTCGCAGATCGCGGATCTCGCCGTGGGTATCTGGGTACTGCATCAGCGCGCCGAACACCTGGTGCTGTTTCAAGTTATCCACAGCGTCGACGACCAGCTCGAATCCGAACCCTTCGGCGCGGGTCTGCACCACGGAAATGGTCTGCGGATGACAGTTCTCATCGACGAAGAACACATTGCTTTTCGACTTGGCGACCCGCTTGGCCAAGGCCATGGCTTCCGCCGCCGCAGTGGCTTCATCCAGCAACGACGCGTTGGCCAGTTCCAGGCCGGTGAGATCGATGGTCAGTTGCTGGAAATTCAACAATGCTTCGAGTCGCCCCTGGGCAATCTCCGGCTGATAGGGCGTGTACGCGGTGTACCAGCCGGGATTTTCCAGCACGTTGCGCAAGATGACAGCCGGTGTGAGGGTGCCGTGGTAGCCCATCCCGATCAGGCTGGTCCAGACCTGGTTCTGTTCGGCGTAACCGCGCAACTTGGCCAGTGCGGCTTCTTCGTCGAGTGCCGGGGGCAGGTCCAGCGCACGGTTCAGGCGGATGCCAGGCGGCACTGTTTGCTCGATCAGCTCAACCCGGCTGCCAAGGCCGAGACTGTCGAGCATCGCCTGCTGCTCGGCGGCATCAGGCCCCAGGTGGCGGCGGAGAAAGGCATTGGGATCGCGTAACTGGCTCAGGGACGGCAACTGGGACATGACGGGCTCTCTCTTGACTGGCGCTCAACGTCGATGCAATACGGTCAAACCAGCATAGCAGCCACCCTTGTAGGAGCGAGCTTGCTCGCGATGACAGCGAGCGCGCCGCGGGGGGCCAGGGTTGTAGCGTTTTCGTTAACGATCCATCGCGAGCAAGCTCGCTCCTACAAGAAGGGAAAATCGCCAGACAACAAAAAGCCCCGACGGGTCGGGGCTTTGGGGTGACGCTTAAGCTTATTCGCCGATGGCGGCCTGGTAACCGGCGGCATCGAGCAGCTTGTCCAGATCAGTGGCATTGCTTGGCTTGATCTTGAAGATCCACGCTCCGTACGGGTCGGAGTTGAGCAATTCCGGGTTGGCGCCCAGCTCTTCGTTGACTGCGATCACTTCACCGGCAATCGGCGAGTAGATGTCGGAAGCGGCTTTAACCGATTCAACGACACCCGCCTGATCTTGAGCAGCAAATACGTTGCCGACTTCGGTCAACTCAACAAATACCACATCACCCAGCGCTTCCTGCGCGTGATCGCTGATGCCCACGGTGACGGTGCCATCGGCTTCCAGACGTGCCCATTCGTGACTTTCGGCAAAACGCAGGTCGGCAGGGATATCGCTCATGTTCTGTGTCCTCAGGAAATGTCAGCGGTCGTTAACCGCTGGAAAAGATTAGATCAAGGTTTTGCCGTGGCGAACGAAGGTCGGTTTGACCACTCGGACCGGGTACCACTTGCCACGGATTTCCACTTCGGCGCGGTCGGCTGTTGCCATCGGCACGCGCGCCAGTGCAATCGACTTGCTAAGCGTAGGAGAGAAACTACCACTGGTGATCTCCCCTTCGCCAACATCGGCTATGCGAACCACCTGATGAGCGCGCAAAACTCCGCGTTCTTCAAGGACCAGCCCTACCAGTTTGTGCTGGATCCCGGCAGCCTTTTCCGCTTCCAGTGCCGAGCGGCCGATGAACTGGCGCGAGGCCGGTTCCCAGGCGATGCTCCAGGCCATGTTGGAGGCCAAAGGCGAAACGTCTTGTTGAATGTCTTGACCGTAGAGGTTCATGCCGGCCTCGACGCGCAAGGTATCCCGGGCACCGAGGCCTATCGGAGAGATTCCGGCACCAACCAGGTCGTTGAAAAATCCCGGCGCCTGATCGGCGGGAAGAATGATTTCCAGCCCATCCTCACCGGTATAACCGGTGCGAGCGATAAACCAGTCCCCGTCGGGCTGCCCTTCGAAAGGCTTGAGTAGCTGGATCAGGTTGCTGCGGGACTGGCTCACCAGTTCCGCAATTTTCTGGCGGGCGTGGGGGCCTTGAATGGCCAGCATCGCCATTTCGGAGCGCTCGCTCAGCTGCACATCAAAGCCGTCGCGATGGGATGATATCCACGCCATGTCCTGATCGCGAGTGGACGCATTGACCACCAGGCGATAACCCTCGTCGAGGCGATAGACGATCATGTCGTCGACGATACCGCCCTGCTCGTTGAGCATGGCGCTGTACAACGCACGGCCAGGGCTGTGCAGGCGCTCGACATCATTGGCCAGCAAATGCTGAAGCCAGGCTTTGGCCTGGAGGCCGCCGACATCGATCACGGTCATGTGGGATACATCGAAGACACCGCAATCGCGGCGCACCTGATGGTGCTCCTCGACCTGCGATCCATAATGCAGAGGCATGTCCCAACCGCCAAAATCGACCATCTTCGCGCCGAGGGCGAGATGAAGGTCATACAGAGGCGTACGCTGTCCCATGGGTTTCTCCTTCCGGGCGTGGCGAAGGTGCGGACAAGTGCTGCGGCTTGAATACCTTGAAAAAAAGGCTTTCAGCCGATTTCAGCTACCTGGTCTGTCAGACGGACCGCACCGAATGCCGCGCATTGTAGCCGCAAGGTGTAGGACTGGCACCTAGGTGTTTCGATGCGCCGAACGTCGGATCAATCCGATGACCGGTAACAAGCCTACCAACACCAGTGTCAGCGCCGGCAAAGACGCCCTCGCCCACTCACCTTCGCTGGTCATTTCAAAGATCCGCACAGCCAGCGTGTCCCAGCCAAACGGACGCATCAGCAAGGTCGCGGGCATTTCCTTGAGTACATCGACAAAAACCAGCAAGGCTGCGCTCAAGGTGCCGGGTAGCAACAACGGCAGATACACTTTGAAAAACAGTCGCGGCCCACTAACACCAAGGCTACGTGCCGCTTCGGGCAAAGAGGGCCGTATACGCGCCAGACTGCTTTCAAGCGGTCCGTATGCCACGGCGATAAAACGCACCAGATACGCCAGCAATAGCGCCGCCAGGCTGCCGAGCAGCAACGGCTTGCCGGCTGCGCCAAGCCAACCGGAGAGCGGAACCACCAGCTCACGATCCAGGTAACTGAACGCCAGCATGATCGAGACAGCCAGCACCGAGCCGGGCAAGGCGTACCCCAGATTAGCCAGGCTGACCCCCGCCCGGATCCCTCGGGTCGGTGCCAGGCGCCGGGCAAACGCAAGAACCAGGGCGACGCTCACGGTAATCAACGCGGCCATCGCTCCCAGATACAAGGTGTGCACGATCAACCCGGTGTAACGCTCATCAAGATCCAGGCGCCCGCGCTGCCAGAACCAGACAACCAGTTGCAGCATCGGAATGACGAAGGCGCAGGCAAACACCAGTGCGCACCAGGTCATGGCCGCCAGCGCCTTGAATCCTCGCAAGTGATACAACGCCTTGACCCGTGGACGCTCGTTGCTCGCCCGGTTGGCTCCGCGAGCACGGCGTTCGCCGTACAGCACGACCATCACCACCAGGAGCAACAAGCTGGCCAATTGCGCGGCAGAGGACAGGCTGAAAAATCCGTACCAGGTCTTGTAGATAGCCGTGGTGAAGGTGTCGAAGTTGAACACCGACACAGCCCCGAAGTCCGCCAGGGTTTCCATCAGCGCCAACGCAACACCCGCGCCAATGGCCGGCCGCGCCATCGGCAATGCCACACGCCAGAACGCCTGCCACGGCGACTGTCCCAGGACCCGCGCCGCTTCCATCAGGCCTTTGCCTTGGGCGAGGAACGCGGTGCGCGCCAGCAGATATACGTAGGGATAGAACACCAGCACGAGCACGACAATTACGCCGCCCGTGGAGCGCACACGTGGCAGACGCAGCCCAGTACCAAACCATTCGCGCAGCAGAGACTGCACCGGCCCGGCGAAATCCAGCAGGCCGACGAAGACGAAGGCCAGCACGTAGGCAGGAATGGCGAACGGCAGCATCAACGCCCAATCAAGCCAGCGTCGACCGGGGAACTCGCAAAGGCTGGTCAGCCAGGCAAGGCTCACGCCTAGAAGCGTCACACCCACACCGACGCCCAACACCAGCGTCAGCGTATTGCCCAACAACCGTGGCATCTGCGTGTCCCAGAGGTGGGACCAGATCTGTTGATCGATGGTTTGCCAGGACAGCAGCAGCACGCTCAGGGGCAGCAGAACCAACGCAGCGATGGCGAAGACCAGGGGATACCAGCGGCGTTGGGCGGGGTGGGCCAAGGACAAAGCTCTCTAAACGATGAAATGGTCAGAATTGGAAGTGGATAGATTTTGTAGGAGCTGGCTTGCCAGCGAAGACGGCCGAAAGATCGCTGCAACACGCAAGAACGCCTTCGCCAGCAAGCAGGCTCCTACAGGAGCAAAACGCGGGGCGCACAAACAAAACGCCCCGCATAGGCGGGGCGCAGTATAACGGGCGACTCAGTTCCAGCCAGCGCGATCCATCAGGCGAATCGCTTCGGCTTGGCGCTTGCCGGCGATTTCCACAGGCAAGGTATCGGCAATGAACTTGCCCCAGGCCGCGACTTCAGCCGATGGCTGCACAGCCGGGTTGGCCGGGAACTCCTGGTTCACATCGGCGAAGATTTTCTGCGCCTCAGGCGTAGTCATCCACTCCACCAGCGCCTTGGCCGCTTCCGGGTGCGGGGCGTACTTGGTCAGGCCGATACCCGACAAGTTGACGTGCACGCCCCGGTCGGCCTGGTTTGGCCAGAACAGTTTTACCGGCAGGTCCGGTTTCTGCTTGTGCAGGCGGCCGTAGTAGTAGGTGTTGACGATGCCGACGTCGCACTGACCGGCATTGATCGCCTCCAGTACCGCGACGTCGTCGGAGAACACGTCGGTCGACAGGTTGTTGACCCAACCCTTGAGAATTTTCTCGGTCTTCTCGGCGCCGTGCACTTCGATCATGGTAGCGGTCAGGGACTGGTTGTAGACCTTCTTCGCCGTGCGCAGGCACAAGCGACCTTCCCAGTTTTTGTCGGCCAGCGCTTCGTAGGTGGTCAGTTCGCCCGGTTTCACGCGGTCAGTGGAATAGGCGATGGTCCGTGCCCGCAGGCTCAGACCGGTCCAGGCGTGGGAAGCGGCGCGATATTGCAGCGGTATGTTGGTGTCGATGGTCTTCGAGGTGAACGGCTGGAGGATGCCCATCTGCTCGGCCTGCCAGAGGTTACCGGCATCGACGGTCAGCAGCAGGTCGGCCGTGGCATTCTCGCCCTCGGCCTTGATGCGCTGCATCAGCGGCGCTTCCTTGTCGGTGATGAACTTCACCTTTACACCGGTCTTGGCGGTGTAGGCATCGAAGACTGGCTTGATCAGCTCGTCGATCCGCGAGGAATAGACCACCACCTCGTCAGCAGCCTGAGCGGCGGTGCTGCCGATCAGGGTCAGGGCGATTGCGGTCAGTAGACGCTTCGGTGCCAACATGGGAGCGGTCTCTCGATTGAAAAAATGAGGCCAAATGATAAGGACTCACATTTCCCTTCTCAATCGAACAGTTTGCGGAGGAGTTACCAGATGTTGCACAACCGCAAATCCCACCGCACTCGCTGTAGGAGAACCTCAGGCTTTGGCGAGCGCTGGCAAATCGCCGATCAGCCCTAACGCCTCACGCACAAACAACGCCTTGGCCTCGGGCATCTGGTCAACCATCTTCAACCCGGTATTGCGCAACCAGCGCACCGGCAGCGGATCGGCCTGGAACAACCGCTCGAAGCCTTCCATCGCGGCCATCAACGCCAGGTTGTGCGGCATGCGACGACGCTCAAACCGGCTGAGCACCTTTACATCCGCAAGCCGCTCGCCTCTGGCAGCGGCTTGCAACAGCACTTCAGCCAACACCGCAGCATCGAGAAATCCAAGGTTCACACCTTGCCCGGCCAGTGGGTGAATGGTGTGGGCCGCATCGCCGATCAACGCCAGGCCTTCAGCCACATAGCGCTTGGCATGGCGTTGACGCAGCGGCACACACAATCGTGGATCGGCACTGAGGACTTCACCGAGCCGCCCTTCGAAGGCCCGCTCAAGCGCCTTGCAGAACCCCTCGTCGTCCATTGCCATCAGGCGATCAGCCTCGCCTGGCGTGGTCGACCAGACAATTGAACACCAATCCTGTTGACCATCCCGCCCCAGCGGCAGGAAGGCCAAAGGACCGTCGTCGGTAAATCGCTGCCAGGCCGTCATTTGATGAGGTTTCGAGCAACGCACACTGGTGACGATCGCGTGGTGCAGGTAATCCCACTCGCGCGTCGCGACACCGGTCAGGCGTCGCACCGCCGAATTGGCGCCGTCCGCCGCGATCACCAGCGGCGCGCGCAAGGTGCGGCCATCGGCCAGGGTCAGCAGCCAGTCGTCACCGGAGCGGCGCATCTGCTCCAGGCGCGCGTTGGCCAGCATCCCCAGGTCGCCATCGTGCAATCGATCAAGCAAGGCATCCTGAACAACGCGGTTCTCGACGATATGCCCCAGCACGTCGGCATGCACGCTGGCGGCCGAGAAGTGGATCTGCCCGGTGCCGCTGCCGTCCCAGACGTGCATGTCGGTGTAAGGGGCACTGCGGCGTTTGACGATACCGTCCCATACGCCCAGGCGCTCGAGAATCCGCTGGCTTGCCGCCGACAAGGCGCTCACCCGCGGTTCAAACGGCGCCTGGTCGTCGAAGCGCTTGACGCTCAACGGGCTGCCGTCCAGCAGCAGCACTTCCAGCCCGCTGTCCTGCAACGCCAGCGCCAGGGCGCTACCAACCATTCCTGCCCCGACAATCAGCAGATCTGCGCGCATTTCCATGCTTTAAGCCTGTCTCTCTTGCGGCTTGAGCCGCACGTAAAGGGTTTTCCCGACCCGGGCCACGAGGTGGCCAGCGCCGTCGTGAATATCGACTTGCAATTGCGGCAGGTATTTTTCGCCATTGGCCGTCTGCCGGCGGATCTCATCGAGCAAGGTGTCGTCGATGGTGAAGCGGGCGAAGACCGGACCTTTGCCCGGCGAGATGAAATCGATGTCGGCGGCTTTGTCCCAGACGATGTATTGGCGTCCGAGGTTTTCCATCAGCATCAACATGAAAAACGGATCGACCATCGAGTACAGGCTGCCCCCGAACTGGGTACCGACGTAATTGCGGTTGTACCAGGTCAGGCCCATGCTCACCCGGACATCCCGGAAGTCATCGCTGATGTGTTGCACCCGCACGCCCGCGCCCAGGTATGGCGGATAGAAGCTCATGAAGCGGCGCATCAATCGCGCCTTGCCGATTTTGCGAGTCAGCCACTTAAGCATCAGGACGAGTACCCAAACCCATGGCCTGGCGAGCGAACCAGCGCTTGGCCGGGGGCAGCAGGTCGAGACCGAGCAAGCCAATGTTGCGCCCCAGGGACACCAGCGGCTGGGTGCTGCCGAACAGCCGCGTGACCTGATCGGAGAAGCCCACGGTGAGGTCCTGATCGAGGCGCTGATGTTCGCGGTACGCCTGCAACGTGGCGAAATCGCCCAGTGGTTTTTCACTGGCGAGCAAGGCATCGGCCAACGCCTGAGCATCACGCAGGGACAGGTTGAAACCCTGGCCGGCAATCGGGTGCAGGCTGTGAGCGGCGTTGCCGAGCACGGCCAGATGCGCACGCACCTGCTCCTCGGCCTCCACCAGCGTCAACGGATACAGATGCCGCGCTCCGACCTGTTTCAACGTGCCGAGGCGATAGCCGAACACGCCCTGCAACTCGCTGAGAAAACTGCGTTCATCGAGGGCCGCGAGCCGTTGCGCGTCCATCCCCAGACGGGTCCAGACCAGCGCACAGCGATTGTCCGGCAGCGGCAGCAATGCCATTGGACCGTCATCGGTGAAGCGCTCGAACGCCATGCCGTTGTGGGATTCGCTCGGGGTGATGTTGGCAATCAGCGCGCTCTGGTTGTACGGGCGCTTCTTGATGCCGATCCCCAGTTGCTCGCGCAGACCGGAACGACCGCCATCGGCGAGCACCGCGAGGTCGCACTCCAGAGTGGTTTCATCGTTGAGGGTCAGGCGATAGCCATCGGTCAGCGGCTCCATGCGCGTAACTTCCGCCGGGCAACGCCAGCTGATCACATCCTTGTCCAGGCCTTGCCACAGGCATTGGCCCAGCCAAGCGTTTTCAACCACATAACCCAGCGCGGGAACGCCCTCTTCCATGGCCGACAGCCGCGCAGTGGAAAAACGGCCACGGTCGGACACATGAATCTGCTTGATCGGTTCGGCGCGACGGGAAATTTCCTGCCAGATGCCCAACCGCTGGTAAATCTGCCGAGAACCGAAGGACAACGCCGAAGAACGGGCGTCGTAACTCGGTTGATACGTGTCGCCAGGGGCAAACGGTTCGATCAGCACGATCTTCCAGCCCCGGGCCTTGGCCCCGGCCTGTAAAGCCAACGCCAGGCTCGCACCGACCAGACCGCCACCGATAATTGCCAGATTGACTCGACTCATGCGGCTTGCGTCCGCGCTTGAGCCATCAGGGCCTCGATCTCGGCAACCGTTTTCGGCACGCCACGGGTCAAGATTTCACAGCCGGTTTTAGTGACCACTACGTCGTCCTCGATGCGCACGCCAATGCCACGCCATTTTTTTGCGACTTTCTGATTGTCCGTAGCAATGTAAATGCCCGGCTCCACGGTCAGCGCCATGCCGACTTCCAGAACGCGCCATTCGCCACCGACCTTGTATTCGCCGACATCATGCACGTCCATCCCCAGCCAATGCCCGGCCCGGTGCATGTAAAAGGCCTTGTAGGCTTCGCTGGCGATCAACTCGTCGATGTCACCCTCAAGCAGGCCGAGTTTGACCAGACCGGCCGTGATGACCCGGACCGTCGCTTCGTGCGCCTGATTCCAGTGCTTGTTCGGTGCGATTTCGGCGAAGGCCGCTTCCTGGGAAGCCAGTACCAACTCGTAAATCGCTTTCTGTTCCGCTGAATACTTGCCGCTGACAGGAAAGGTGCGGGTGATATCACTGGCGTAGCAATCGATCTCGCAACCGGCGTCGATCAACACCAGGTCACCGTCCTTGAGCACCGCATCATTCTGCTGGTAATGCAGGATGCAGCTGTTGCGTCCCGCCGCGACGATCGAACCATAGGCCGGCATTTTCGCTCCGCCCTTGCGGAATTCGTAATCAAGCTCCGCTTCCAGACTGAATTCGTGCAGCCCGGCGCGGCAAGCCTGCATGGCCCGAATGTGCGCTTGGGCGGAAATCCGCGCGGCCTCGCGCATCACCTTCACTTCTGTCGTCGATTTATACAGGCGCATGTCGTGAAGCAGATGATCCAGGGCAACGTATTCGTTCGGTGGCTGGGCGCCGAGGTTGGCCTTGGAGCGGATCACGTTGATCCAGTCCATCAGGTGACGGTCGAATTCGGGGTTGCTGCCCATCGCCGAATACACCCGGTCGCGACCTTCGATCAGGCCCGGCAGGATGTCGTCGATATCGGTGATAGGGAATGCGTCGTCAGCGCCGAAATCGCGAATAGCGCCCTCTTGCCCCGCACGCAGACCATCCCACAACTCGCGTTCGGCGTTGCGTTCGCGGCAGAACAGGATGTATTCGCCATGCACGCGCCCCGGCATTAACACCAGCACAGCCTGAGGCTCGGGAAAACCGCTGAGGTATTGGAAATCACTGTCCTGGCGGTAGACGTGCTCGACATCGCGGTTGCGGATGGCAACTGCGGCGGCGGGCAGAATGGCGATGCTGTTGGGTTCCATCTGCGCCATCAAGGCCTTGCGGCGACGGCTGTATTCCGATTTCGGGATATGGATCATGGGCAGATGGTTTTCCCTTTCTTACGATTAATGCAAAGACGGTTTGGCAGCGGCCGGTACGTCTTTTTTGGTCTCGGAGAACAACAGCAGCGGCGCGACGCGCAGGTACTCCATGACTTCCATATAGTCGTTTTCACCGTCGTCGGACTCCTCCAGGGCGTCTTGCACCTGGGAAATGGCCGCCAGATCCTGCAGAACCTCAGTGGCCTCAGTGCTCAGGGCGCTGCTGTCACGGCAGTTCAGGCCGAAGCCACTGAGGAAACCCTGGCACCATTGGCCCAGGGCGGCGGCACGCTCCGTGAGCGGCGCATCGTCGGTCGGCAGCAACAAAACGACAGTTACGTCATCGCCGGTGAGCTCTCCCTTTACCATCTCTTGCAAACCGATCAAGGCGCTGCGAACGTTGTCCTGCGGCTCGTTTTCGAGCAGTTCGGCCGCATCGATCAGCCAGCCTTCTGGCTCGAAACCAGCGCCGGCGCAGCTGCGGCCGAGCAGCAGTCCATGCAATTCGGCAGGTGAGACGTTATGGCCGCTGGAAGTCAGCAGGGTGGCGAAGGCTTGGTACGGGGAATTCTGAATGGTCATGGGCAGCTAGGCGCCAGACGGCGCTATGTCTAGAATGAAGGCCTTGTATCCTACATCGACTACCCCGTAGGAGCGAGCACGCTCGCGATGGTCGCAAACGATTACGCTGGGTACCTGACACCCCGCAACGTTCTCAGGTTCATCGCCAACACGTTCGCTCACGCAGTCCAACACCCATCAGACAGTGAAGACAATGGAAGACACCGATCTGCAAGCACTGATGGCCAGACTCGAGTTGCTGATTACCCGAGTCGAGCAACTTAAGAGCCAAAACGGACTCTTACTAGCTCAGGAAAAGACCTGGCGCGAGGAACGCGCGCACCTCATTGAAAAAAACGAAATCGCCCGGCGTAAGGTCGAATCGATGATTTCGCGCCTCAAGGCCCTGGAGCAAGACTCATGAGTTCAAGCAATAGCGTCACCGTGCAGATCCTCGACAAAGAGTATTCGATCATCTGCCCCCAGGAAGAACGCAGCAATCTGGTGAGCGCCGCCCGCTACCTGGACGGCAAGATGCGCGAGATCCGCAGCAGCGGCAAAGTCATCGGCGCCGATCGCATCGCCGTAATGGCTGCGCTGAACATCACGCATGACCTGCTGCACAAGGAAGAACGCCCGGATGCACAGGCAAGCGGTTCGACCCGCGAGCAGGTTCGCGACTTGCTCGATCGTGTCGATCTGGTGCTCGCCACCGATCCGGACGTCACCAAAGGCTGATTCGCGCGATCGCTTGAGTTATACTCGCATCACTCCCTGGGGTGCTTGCCAGTTGACCACGTCCCTGAGCCGATTCGCACTACCCTGGAGGTTGCACGTTGGGCTGGTGTGCATGTCCGCTAGACGGAAAGCCTTAAAGCCTACTGCATCTTCCACCTTGAACTTTCGGGTTCAAGGGCTAAGTCAGCAGCGGTCCATCCGGGGAGCCTGATTCCAGTCCGATGCCGGTTCAAATACCGGCATCGGCTTTTTTACGGGTACGATTTACGTATCCGTCCTGCCGAAGCCCGATTCCATGACCGAACCTGCGCTGCTTCCCCGCCCGCAACTTCGACGCATGCTGCGCAAGGCCCGCCGCGCACTGACACCCAGTCAGCAGCGCCAGGCCGCTCGCGGGCTGTATAGACAATTGGCTCAACAGCCATTGTTTCGCCGCGCCAAACACATCTCGCTCTACCTGCCCACCGACGGTGAAATCGACCCGTGCCTGCTGTTGCGTGCCGCCCAACGCCGAGGCAAGGCCACTTACCTTCCGGTGCTGAGCGCCTGGCCGCGAACCAAAATGGCCTTCCAGCGAGTTCGCCCTGGGGAAAAACTCAAGCCCAACCGCTTCCGAATCCTCGAACCACGAGCCAACATCGCCCGCCAGCGCAAAATCTGGGCGCTGGACCTGGTACTGCTTCCGCTGGTGGGTTTTGACGACGTCGGTGGACGACTGGGCATGGGTGGCGGCTTCTATGATCGAAGCCTGGCCTACCTGGCGCGTCGCAATGACTGGCGCAAGCCGACGTTGTTGGGGCTGGCCCATGAATGCCAGAAAGTCGAGCGATTGGCTCAGGCGAGCTGGGATGTGCCGCTGCAAGGGACGGTTACGGACAAGGCCTGGTATTACGCGGATTAGGCGCCACTGGAATCAGCGGCGCCGAAAAGACAGGATCAGCGCTTGAAGGCTGTCGACTGTTGTTGCAGCTCTGCGAGTTCGACCGGCGCATCGGTCTTGTTGGCCCACAGGCTTTGGGCATAGCCAGTGGTCACGACGCCAAGGCCGAACAAAATGACCAAAATCCATAGTAAATCCGGTTTGCGTTTCATCGATTGCCCCCCAAAGGCATATCAACACGATGACAGCAGCGGTTTCCGTTTGTAGGCCGTGCAGCAGCGTCAAGCTTTAAAGGCCGGCATTTTGCGTCAACGTGAACCGCTGCGCAAATGATGGCGTCAACCGACTGTCGGTTTGTCATAAAATCGCCTGACAACCTGCCCATTCACCTCGCAAGGAGCCAAGACCATGGCCTATTGGCTGATGAAATCCGAGCCCGACGAACTCTCGATAAAGGGGCTGGAAAAGCTCGGCAAAGCGCGCTGGGACGGAGTTCGCAACTATCAGGCGCGCAACTTCCTGCGGGCGATGACGGTGGGGGACGAGTTTTTCTTTTATCACTCAAGCTGCCCCGAGCCAGGTATTGCCGGGATCGGCAAGATTGTCGAAGCCGCGTATCCGGACCCTACGGCGCTGGATCCGGAAAGCCATTACTACGACCCAAAGGCCACAGCAGAGAAAAACGCCTGGAGTGCGATCGATGTCGCCCACGTCGAAACGTTTGCTCGGGTGCTGAAGTTGGACTATCTGAAGCAGCAGGCTGCGTTGGCCGAGATGCCATTGGTGCAGAAGGGTTCGCGGCTTTCGGTGATGCCAGTGACTGAAGATCAGTGGGCGGCAGTGATTGCACTGCGCTGATATGCCTTCGTAGGAGCCGGCTTGCTGACGATGGCGGTCTCGAGGGCGCTATCGCCAGCAAGCCGGCTCCTACGGATCCAGCATTACTGGATGATCAGGTTGTTGAACAACAAATCCTCAACCACCGGCTTGCCGGTTTCATCATTCATGATCTGCTGGGTCTGTTTCAGCGCTTCCTGACGCAGCTTTTCCTTGGCCTCAACGTTATTCATCGTCTCGGTGGTCTGTTGGGCAAACAGCGCCACCAGCTGGTTACGAATCAACGGCTCATTGGCCTTCACTGCTTTGGTCGCCTCATCACCGGTCACACGCAACGCCACATCAGCCTTGTAGACCTTGAGCTTCGGCGTACCGTCCAGTCCGTAGTTACCCACGAACGGCGGGCTCAACGTGATGTAGTTGACCTTCGGCGCTGTTTCTTCTTTGGCTTCTTCGGCCACCGCTGCCACAGGCAGAGACAGGGCCAGCATCAACATGATCCACGCTTTCACAATTCGCTCCTTATCCGGTTTGCGGCCTAGCATAACGACCCGCCACGCCAGCACAAGCTTATGGCTGACTATCAGGGCCGGGCATGCTCGTTGACCCGTCGACTCACACACCTACACTTATCGGCCATCACTCCCAAAGGAATAGCCCTGATGAAAGCCGTGCTGTGCAAAGCCTTCGGCCCCGCCGAATCGCTGGTGCTGGAAGAAGTCGCCAGTCCTGTCGCAAAGAAGAACGAAGTCCTGCTGGAGGTGCACGCCGCCGGGGTTAATTTCCCCGACACGCTGATCATCGAGGGCAAGTACCAGTTCAAACCGCCCTTCCCGTTTTCCCCGGGCGGTGAAGCGGCCGGGATCGTCAGCGAAGTGGGCGAAAAGGTCAGCCACCTGAAAGTCGGCGACCGGGTCATGGCCCTGACCGGCTGGGGTAGTTTCGCCGAACAGGTCGCGGTGCCGGGCTACAACGTGCTGCCTATCCCGCCGTCGATGGACTTCAACACCGCCGCCGCGTTCAGCATGACCTACGGCACCTCGATGCACGCCCTCAAGCAGCGCGCCAACCTGCAACCCGGTGAAACCCTGCTGGTGCTCGGCGCTTCCGGCGGCGTCGGCCTGGCAGCGGTGGAAATCGGCAAAGCCATGGGCGCCCGCGTCATCGCCGCCGCCAGCAGCGCAGAGAAACTCGCCGTGGCCAAGGCTGCTGGCGCCGATGAGTTGATCAACTACAGCGAAACCAGCCTCAAGGATGAAATCAAGCGCCTCACCGACGGCCAGGGCGCCGACGTGATCTACGACCCGGTCGGTGGCGACCTGTTCGATCAGGCCATCCGCGCCATCGCCTGGAACGGCCGCCTGCTGGTGGTCGGCTTCGCCAGCGGACGCATTCCCGAATTGCCGGTCAACCTGGCCCTGCTCAAGGGCGCCGCTGTGCTCGGCGTGTTCTGGGGCTCATTTGCCCAACGCCAGCCGCAGGACAATGCGGCGAATTTCCAGCAGTTGTTTGGCTGGTTTGCCGAAGGCAAGTTGAAACCGCTGGTGTCACAGGTGTATCCGCTGAGCAATGCAGCGCAGGCGATCAATGACCTTGGACAGCGCAAGGCGGTCGGGAAAGTGGTGGTGCAGGTTCGCTGAATCTCCGCCTGCCAATAAGCGCGGCCTTGAGTCGCGCTTATTTTTGAGATTCAGAGCAACACCCGAATCTCCTCCGGCAAAAACCGTACATACCGACTCGCCGGGTAGGAATTACAGCGCATGACTATCGTAGGGATGCTTTTGTTGAGCTTGGCAATCAGCGCCAGACGCTTCTCTTCCGGCAGTTGCGTCGGTGAAAGCGAGTGGGTCAGGTAACTGCGGGTCCAGCTGAAAACCGGCAGATCCACCCATGAGGAAGTGGCGATGTTCAACGATGCCCGAGTGATGGCATTGCATTTCACCCGTTCCAACTCCTTATTGACGTGTAAGGGATGATCGCTGTCCAGCCTGTACTCCATGGGTGCGACCACGATGATTTGCGCAGGCTGATCCTCGGTAATTGTCCACGGCTTGAATCGCCATTGATTGACGGCGGCCAATGAAGCTTCTGCGAGCTCGGGATGCGCCTCTTGCGCAATCTCGGCATTACTGACGGATCCATCGGCTTTCACGAGCATGCTGATACGCACCATGCCGGTGATGCCCGCCCGATGCAGCGCCATCGGATAAATCGGCTTGGGATTGTTCTCTGGAATCAGGAATACCTCCCCAGCCCTGATACCCACAGAAGTCAGCAACAACACTCCACACAACCACCACCGCATATCCCTACTCCCTTCGCCTGCAACGCCAGACCTGGCAACAGCACAAAAGGTTACGGACCAAGGTCGTTGCGCATAACGCCATGACTTCCGTTTTGAGCGAAGGACCTTTCCCAAAGGCCTGCCCTCTTTCAGGCAGCTCGAATGTCCCTCAACGAAAACAGGTAACGCTTCTTACAACGCCCTTCACACAAGGAAATCTTCGTCAAATACGTGCTGCGCAACAAAATGCTCTGGTACATCGCCCTGGCCAACGTCTTCGTTTACCTGCTGCGCTACGGCGTGCTGGACTGGGCGCCGACCTACCTCAAGGAAGCCAAGGGCTTCACCGTGGATAAAACCTCGTGGGCATACTTCTTCTACGAGTGGGCAGGCATTCCGGGCACGCTGCTGTGCGGCTGGATGTCGGACAAGATCTTCCGTGGCAACCGTGGCCTGACCGGCATGGTGTTCATGGCACTGGTGACAGTTGCGACGCTGGTTTACTGGCTCAATCCGGCCGGCAACCCGATGGTCGACATGATCGCGCTGCTGTCCATCGGCTTCCTGATCTACGGCCCGGTGATGCTGATCGGCCTGCAGGCACTGGAACTGGCACCGAAGAAAGCGGCCGGTACGGCAGCAGGATTCACGGGGCTGTTCGGGTATCTGGGGGGGGTCGGTCGCGGCCAGTGCAGCGATGGGCTACACCGTGGACCATTTCGGCTGGGATGGCGGTTTCGTGCTGCTGGTCGGCGCCTGCCTGCTGGCGATGGCCTTCCTGGCCCCGACGCTACGTCACAAACAAGTCGCCAGTCAGGGCCGCGAAGCACTCGCTTGATCGGCTTTTGACTTACAACGCTTGAGCCGCGCCTCCAGATTCCGGTCTGGCATGGCGTGGCTGCGCAGGGCGTGCGCGGTCTGCTCGACATAATCACGAGTGGTGCCGTAACGCCCGCAAGCGTTTTCAAACACGTGGCTCAGCACATGATCCGGCAGGTTGCCGGCATAGCTCGGTAGATGCCGCTCCAGAACAAATCCCAAGGCCTGAACCTGACTACCGTCTTCGAGACGGCAGTTGAGCCAGTGCGGGCGATAGGAAGGGAACGGCATCTCACGCTGCCAAAGCGCATACAGCGAGGCTTCCAGTTGCTCTTCGGGCAAGCG
Source organism: Pseudomonas sp. P8_241 (assembly GCF_034008315.1). Lineage (NCBI taxonomy): Bacteria > Pseudomonadati > Pseudomonadota > Gammaproteobacteria > Pseudomonadales > Pseudomonadaceae > Pseudomonas > Pseudomonas sp. P8_241. Next base: position 6,341,980 of record NZ_CP125377.1, read on the forward strand.
ATAGGCGAAACCACTGCACGAGCCGCCGCGATCCAGGCCAAACACCAGGCCGGGCATTTCCGGGGTGCCGCGATGTTCGTGGGACCACAGGTACAGCCCGCGATGGTACCCATGTACCCGGCCGCGAACCCGCTCGACCGCCGTGCATTCCGGCCGCCAGATCAGCGATCCATACGCGAACAGCCACACCGGCCCGCCCTTGTGGCGTGCCATGGTCGATTGCATTGAGCCGAGCAATTGTTCGTGCGTGAGCTGCGGCCCCAGATCGAGCCGCGGAGGGTAAGCCAGATTCAAAAAAGCGGATTCAATGGCGCTCATGGCGAATAGCGTTCAGCTCCCCGCGAGTGAAGGAATTACTTAATAGAACGCACCGTTGTAACAATAAGGCACATAAGTTTTAAGGCAATTTAAATGCCATGGCACAGTTCTTAATTAATAGCCTGGACGACATATAACCTACCGACATTTATAAATTTGTATAAATACCGATAAGCTATATAGAGAGTTATAACCTGTAGGAGCGAGCAGGCTCGCGATGGTCGTTAACGATTACGCGGGGAGTCTGGCTGCCCGCGGCGCTCTTGAGTTCATCGCGAGCATGCTCGCTCCTACAGTTTGGAGGGGCGTAATCAAGATCGAGGATCAAGATCGCGGACCAAGATCGAGGATCAAGATCGAGGCGCATACGCAAAAACGTCGGCGCGCATTTGGTGAGCGTCCATGCCCGCCTCCACCAGCGCGTCCAGTGTGCCGTAGACCATCGCCGGAGAGCCGCTGGCGTACACATGCAGAGGCTTCAGGTTCGGGAAGTCCTCGCAAACCGCTTCATGCAGCATGCCGCAGCGCCCTCCCCATCCGCATTGGTCGCTGACGACTTTGTGCAGGAACAGATTGGGTAACTTCAGCCATTCGTCCCAATGTTCGATCTGATAAAAATCTTCAGGACGGCGCACTCCCCAATACAGGTGCACCGGGTATTTGAAACCAGAGGCCCGGCAATGTTCGATCAGGCTGTGGATCTGGCCCATGCCAGTACCTGCTGCGATCAGCACCAAGGGGCCGTCCGGCAGTTCCGCGAGATGGGTATCGCCGAATGGCAGCTCGACCCGCACCATGGGGCGGCGCTGGAGCTGCTCGATGAGACTCAGCGCACTGGTTTCGCGCGCCAGGACGTGAATCTCGAGGTCGCGCCCCCCGTGCGGTGCCGAGGCCAGGGAGAAAGCGGATTTCTCGCCACTCTCCCGTTCGATCATCAAGTATTGCCCGGCATGGTAACGCGGCGGTTTCCCGGCTGGAGCCCGCAGACGCACGCGCCAGGTATCGCCACCCACTTCCTTGCACTCAATGACCTGACACGACACGCTGCGCACCGGCAGTTCTCCCAGCGCGAGCACGCCATCCCACAGCACGATGCAGTCTTCCAGCGGCTCCGCTATGCAAGTGTAGAACTCGCCATGGTCCCGCACATTGCCGGCCTGTTCGACCCGGCCTTCCACCAACAGCGCCGCGCACACGTGGCAATTGCCGTTGCGGCAGCTTTGCGGGCATTCATAGCCCAGGCGTCGTGCGCCATCGAGAATCCGCTCGCTGGGCAATATCTCAAGCACTGCTCCGGAGGGCTGCAAGGTTACACGCATCAATCTATTCCTAACTGATTCCAGATGGCATCGATCCGTTGTGTGACGGCATCGTCCTTGACGATCACCCGGCCCCACTCGCGGGTGGTTTCACCAGGCCATTTATGCGTGGCATCGAGGCCCATTTTCGAACCCAGGCCAGACACCGGTGAAGCGAAGTCCAGGTAGTCGATCGGCGTGTTTTCGATCATCACCGTGTCGCGCTTGGGGTCCATGCGCGTAGTGATGGCCCAGATCACATCGTTCCAGTCCCGGGCGTTGATATCGTCGTCGGTGACGATAACGAACTTGGTGTACATGAACTGTCGCAAAAACGACCAGACACCGAGCATTACCCGCTTGGCGTGGCCGGGATAGGACTTCTTCATGGTCACGATGGCCATGCGATAGGAACAGCCCTCAGGCGGCAGATAGAAATCGGTGATCTCCGGGAACTGCTTCTGCAGGATCGGCACGAACACTTCGTTCAACGCAACGCCGAGGATCGCCGGCTCATCCGGCGGACGGCCGGTGTAGGTGCTGTGGTAGATCGGCTTGATCCGGTGGGTGATGCGCTCAACGGTGAACACCGGGAAGCTGTCGACTTCGTTGTAGTAACCGGTGTGGTCGCCGTAAGGGCCTTCATCGGCCATCTCGCCCGGATGGATCACGCCTTCGAGGATGATCTCGGCGGTGGCCGGCACTTGCAGGTCGTTGCCCCGGCACTTCACCAGTTCGGTGCGATTACCGCGCAAGAGGCCAGCGAAGGCGTACTCGGAAAGGCTGTCGGGGACAGGCGTCACTGCACCAAGGATGGTCGCAGGGTCGGCGCCCAGCGCCACGGCCACGGGGAACGGCTGGCCCGGATGCTTCTCGCACCACTCTCGGTAGTCCAGCGCGCCGCCGCGGTGGCTCAGCCAGCGCATGATGACCTTGTTGCGGCCAATCACTTGCTGACGATAGATGCCGAGGTTCTGGCGATCCTTGTTCGGGCCTTTGGTGACGGTCAGGCCCCAAGTGATCAGCGGCGCAACATCGCCCGGCCAGCAGGTCTGTACTGGCAGTGTCGAGAGGTCGACGTCGTCGCCTTCGATGACCACTTCCTGGCAGACCGCATCTTTGACGACCTTGGGTGCCATCGAAATGATCTTGCGGAAAATCGGCAGTTTGGACCAGGCATCTTTCAGCCCCTTCGGCGGCTCGGGTTCCTTGAGGAACGCCAGCAACTTGCCGATCTCGCGCAGTTCGCTGACCGCTTCGGCGCCCATGCCCAACGCCACACGCTCGGGGGTGCCGAACAGATTGCCGAGCACCGGTATGTCGTAACCGGTAGGCTTTTCGAATAGCAGGGCCGGGCCTTTTGCGCGCAATGTGCGGTCGCAGACCTCGGTCATTTCGAGCACTGGGGACACCGGGATCTGGATGCGCTTGAGTTCGCCGCGCTGTTCCAGCCCGCTGATAAAGTCGCGCAAGTCGCGATACTGCATGCGTGAGCCTCGTGTTGGCCGTGGCGTTCGGGGCAGGCAGTTTAGCGCCGAACCCTTCGGTTCAGAACCACGAACTGCCTGTTGATCAAAAAACAGATAGCAAAAAGCCGGGTTTCCCCGGCTTTTTGGCCTGCTCGACTTACTTGCGTTTCATCGACAGGAAGAACTCATCGTTGGTCTTGGTCGTTTTCAGCTTGTCGACCAGGAACTCGATGGCAGCGACTTCGTCCATCGGGTGCAGCAGCTTGCGCAGAATCCACATGCGCTGCAACTCGTCGTCGGCGGTCAGCAACTCTTCGCGGCGGGTACCGGAACGGTTGATGTTGATGGCCGGGAAGACGCGTTTTTCAGCGATACGGCGATCCAGAGGCAGCTCCATGTTGCCGGTACCTTTGAACTCCTCGTAGATCACTTCGTCCATCTTCGAGCCGGTTTCAACCAGCGCGGTGGCGATGATGGTCAGCGAGCCGCCTTCTTCGATGTTTCGCGCGGCGCCGAAGAAACGTTTCGGTTTCTCCAGGGCGTGGGCATCGACACCACCGGTCAGTACCTTGCCGGAGCTCGGGATCACGGTGTTGTAGGCACGGGCCAGACGGGTGATGGAGTCGAGCAGGATCACCACGTCCTTTTTGTGCTCGACCAGGCGCTTGGCCTTCTCGATCACCATTTCGGCAACCTGCACGTGGCGGGTTGGCGGCTCGTCGAACGTCGAGGCAACCACTTCGCCGCGCACGGTGCGCTGCATTTCGGTTACTTCTTCCGGACGTTCGTCGATCAGCAGCACGATCAGGTGAACTTCAGGGTTGTTACGCGCGATATTCGCGGCAATGTTTTGCAGCATGATCGTCTTGCCGGCTTTCGGCGGTGCAACGATCAGACCGCGCTGGCCTTTACCGATCGGGGCGCACAGGTCGATGACACGACCGGTCAAGTCTTCGGTGGAACCGTTACCGGCTTCCATCTTCATGCGCACGGTCGGGAACAGCGGGGTCAGGTTCTCGAAGAGAATCTTGTTTTTCGCGTTTTCCGGACGGTCGAAGTTGATCGTATCGACCTTGAGCAACGCGAAATAACGCTCGCCTTCCTTCGGAGGGCGGATCTTGCCAACGATGGTGTCACCGGTGCGCAAGTTGAAACGACGGATCTGGCTCGGCGAGACGTAGATATCGTCTGGACCTGCGAGATAGGAAGCGTCAGCGGAGCGCAGGAAGCCGAAGCCGTCCTGGAGAATCTCCAGCACGCCATCACCGGAGATTTCCTCGCCGCTTTTCGCGTGCTTTTTCAGCAGGGAGAAAATCACGTCCTGCTTGCGCGAACGGGCCATATTTTCTATGCCCATCTGTTCGGCCAATTCGAGCAGTTCGGTAATCGGCTTTTGCTTGAGTTCAGTCAGATTCATATAGGAATGACGTAATCATTTATGGAGGGGGGAAATTAAGCTTTTGGCTTAATGAGGCCGCGCCGCAGAGAAGGCGACAGGATCGCGTACTTATTCGAAAAGGAGTGCGTCGGCGACGGCTAGCAGGGGGCACTGGAGAAACCAGCGCGGGGCCGAATGTAACACCTGAGTTTCGGAGCGTCTAGCCCTCTATAACGAAAAAGCCCCGCTATTTGCGGGGCTTTTTTCTGACACGCTGCAACGACGCTTAGATGTTGGCGTCGAGGAAAGCGGCCAGTTGCGACTTCGACAGTGCGCCGACCTTGGTCGCTTCAACGTTGCCGTTCTTGAACAGCATCAGGGTCGGGATACCGCGCACGCCGTGCTTGGCCGGGGTTTCCTGGTTTTCGTCGATGTTCAGTTTGGCAACGGTCAGCTTGCCTTTGTAGGTTTCGGCAATTTCGTCCAGAACCGGAGCGATCATTTTGCAAGGGCCACACCACTCAGCCCAGTAGTCGACCAGTACAGCGCCTTCGGCCTTGAGTACGTCGGCCTCGAAGCTAGCGTCGCTAACGTGTTTGATAAGATCGCTGCTCATGGAATTCTCCAGGTTGTAAGCAAAAAAACGTGGCCCATCATAGCCGCCCTTCCTACGTTCAGGAAGGTGCAGATGATTGAGTCTCGCTATGGTGGCTCATGAATTTGGGTATAGCCCATGTCCGCAAGCCGTGCGCTGGATCAAGGCATTGAACCATGCGCGTTGGCGTCAGCCGTTGATCGTGGCACGATGTCGAGGTTATCGACCGAGACCCCTGACCATGCCGCAATCCAAAGCCAAGAATCTGTCCCTGATCGCCGCAATCGACCTGGGCTCCAACAGCTTTCACATGGTCGTGGCCAAAGCCCAGAACGGTGAAATCCGCATTCTCGAGCGCCTCGGGGAGAAAGTTCAGCTGGCGGCCGGCATCGACGAAGAGCGCCGCCTCAGCGAAGAGTCGATGCAGCGCGGGCTCGACTGTCTCAAGCGCTTTGCCCAACTGATCAACGGTATGCCAACAGGCGCCGTGCGGATCGTTGGCACCAACGCCCTGCGCGAAGCCCGTAACCGTGCCGAATTTATCCATCGCGCCGAAGAAATCCTCGGTCACCCCGTGGAAGTCATTTCCGGCCGTGAAGAGGCGCGCCTGATTTACCTCGGCGTCTCCCACACCCTCGCCGACACACCGGGCAAGCGCCTGGTGGCCGACATTGGCGGCGGCAGTACTGAATTCATCATCGGCCAGCGCTTCGAACCGCTGCTGCGCGAAAGCCTGCAGATGGGTTGCGTCAGCTTCACCCAGCGTTATTTCAAGGACGGAAAGATCACCCCAGCCCGCTACGCCCAGGCGTACACCGCAGCGCGGCTGGAAATCATGAGCATCGAACACGCCCTGCACCGCCTGACCTGGGATGAAGCCATTGGCTCCTCGGGCACCATCCGCGCCATCGGCCTGGCCCTCAAGGCTGGCGGCCATGGCACCGGCGAGGTCAACGCCGAAGGGCTGGCGTGGCTCAAGCGCAAGCTGATCAAGCTCGGCGATGTCGAGAAGATCGACTTCGAAGGCATCAAACCGGACCGCCGGGCGATTTTCCCGGCAGGCCTGGCGATTCTCGAAGCCATCTTCGATGCTCTGGAACTGCAACGCATGGATCACTGCGAAGGCGCCCTGCGTGAAGGCGTGCTCTATGACCTGCTCGGCCGCCATCATCATGAAGACGTGCGCGAACGTACCCTCACCTCGCTGATGGAGCGTTATCACGTCGACCTGGAGCAGGCGGTGCGCGTCGAGCGCAAGGCTCTGCATGCCTTCGATCAGGTGGCTGCAGACTGGGATCTGGAAGACGGCGTCTGGCGCGAACTGCTCGGCTGGGCTGCCAAGGTCCATGAAGTGGGCCTGGACATCGCCCACTATCAGTACCACAAGCACGGCGCTTACCTGATCGAGCATTCGGATCTGGCCGGGTTCTCCCGCGAAGATCAATTGATGCTCGCACTGTTGGTGCGCGGCCACCGCCGCAACATTCCCAAGGACAAGTTTGCCGATATCGAAGTTGACGGCATCAAGCTGATCCGCCTGTGCGTACTGCTGCGCTTTGCGATCCTGTTCCACCACATCCGCGGCACCCAGCAAATGCCTCAGGTGGAACTGAACGCCAATGGCAACAGCCTGGAAGTGGTATTCCCGGAAAACTGGCTGGATGAAAACCAGTTGACCCAGGCCGACTTCGAAATTGAAGCGCAATGGCTGACCCGGGTCGATATCGTCCTCAGTGTTCGCTGACGTCCCTGTAGGAGCCGGCTTGCCGGCGATGCGTTATCACGCCATGCGGTGACTGAACGTACGCCATCGCTGGCAAGCCAGCTCCTACAGAATTCGGTGAAAACAAAAATGGCGATCCCTTGGGATCGCCATTTTTTTACTCCCGGCCGGCGTTACCGCACAGTCAGGATCGGGCTGCCCAATCGCTCCAGCAAAGTAGCCTGGGCGCTGCGCGGGTTCTGGTTGCCGGTCGGCGTGTTACGGATGTAACGACCGTCCGACTGCAGGCTCCAGCTGTGCGTATTGTCGGTGAGATACAACTCCAGCTCTTTCTTGACCCGCATGATCAGCTTCTTGCCTTCGACCGGGAAGCAAGTCTCGACGCGCTTGTCGAGGTTGCGCTCCATCCAGTCGGCGCTGGAGAGGAACATTTGCTCGTCGCCGCCATTTAGGAAGTAGAAGACCCGGGTGTGTTCCAGGAAACGTCCGATGATCGAACGCACGTGGATATTGTGCGACACCCCGGCGATGCCCGGTCGCAGGCAGCACATGCCACGCACCACCAGATCGATGCGCACGCCCGACTGGCTGGCCTTGTATAGCGCGCGGATGATCTTCGGATCGGTCAGCGAGTTGAACTTGGCAATGATGTGCGCCGGCTTGCCGTCGACGGCGAACTGGGTTTCGCGGGCAATCATGTCGAGCATGCCCTTCTTCAGGGTGAACGGCGCGTGCAGCAACTTCTTCATGCGCAGGGTTTTACCCATGCCGATCAACTGGCTGAACAATTTGCCAACGTCTTCACACAAGGCATCGTCAGAGGTCAGCAGGCTGTAGTCGGTATACAGGCGGGCGTTGCCGGCGTGGTAGTTACCGGTGCCGAGGTGCGCGTAACGCACGATCTCACCGGCCTCGCGGCGCAGGATGAGCATCATCTTGGCGTGGGTCTTGAAGCCGACCACACCGTAGATCACCACCGCACCGGCCGCTTGCAGACGGCTGGCCAGTTGCAGGTTGGACTCTTCGTCGAAGCGCGCACGCAGTTCGATCACCGCAGTGACTTCCTTGCCGTTGCGCGCTGCATCCACCAGCGCATCGACGATTTCCGAGTTGGCGCCCGACCGGTACAAGGTCTGACGCACCGCCAGCACGTGCGGATCCTTGGCGGCCTGGCGCAGCAAGTCGACCACCGGGGTGAACGACTCGAACGGGTGCAGCAGCAGAATGTCCTGCTTGCTGATCACGCTGAAGATGTTCTCGCTGTTTTGCAGCAGCTTCGGGATCTGTGGGGTGAAGGGCAGATATTGCAGCTCGCGCTGACTGTCCAGGCCGGTGATGCTGAACAGACGCGTCAGGTTCACCGGACCATTGACTTGATACAGCTCCGACTCGCTCAAGTTGAATTGCTTGAGCAGGTAATCGGACAGATGTTTCGGGCAGGTGTCGGCCACTTCCAGACGCACCGCATCACCGTAACGACGCGAGAACAACTCACCACGCAGGGCGCGGGCAAGGTCTTCGACATCTTCGGAGTCCAGCGCCAGGTCGGCGTTGCGGGTCAGGCGGAACTGATAGCAGCCCTTCACCTTCATGCCCTGGAACAGGTCATCGGCGTGAGCGTGAATCATCGACGACAGGAAGACATAATTGTCGCCAGCGCCGCCGACTTCTTCCGGCACCTTGATGATGCGCGGCAACAGACGAGGCGCAGGAATGATCGCCAGGCCAGAGTCGCGGCCGAAGGCATCGACGCCTTCAAGTTCGACGATGAAGTTGAGGCTCTTGTTCACCAGCAACGGGAACGGGTGCGTCGGGTCGAGGCCGATCGGAGTGATGATCGGCGCGATTTCGTCACGGAAGTAGCGACGTACCCAGGTCTTGAGCTTGGTCGTCCAGTTACGGCGCCGGATGAAGCGGACCTGATGTTTCTCCAGCTCCGGCAACAGAATGTCATTGAGAATGGCGTACTGACGATCAACGTGACCGTGCACCAGTTCGCTGATGCGCGCCAGCGCCTGATGCGGTTGCAGGCCATCGGCGCCCGCCTGCTCACGGGCAAAGGTGATCTGCTTCTTCAGGCCGGCAACGCGAATCTCGAAGAACTCGTCCAGGTTACTGGAGAAGATCAGCAAAAACTTCAGCCGCTCCAGCAACGGGTAGGACTCATCCAGTGCCTGCTCCAGCACGCGGATATTGAACTGCAGTTGCGACAGCTCACGGTGGATGTACAGGCTGCTGTCATCCAGACCGGGAATCGCAATCGCCGGCGCTGCCACAGCAGCCTCGACGACCACGGCAGGCGGAGCAGGCTCCAGCTCCGGCGGGGTCTCGTCGATTTGCTCCACCACCGGTTGAGCGTCTTTTACGGCAACTTCAGTGAGTACTTCGGTATTCATCGAATGTTCCTGGGAGGGCTATTTTTGCTCTCGTAACAATTGAGCAGCACGAACGGCAAAGTACGTCAGGATGCCATCAGCCCCTGCACGTTTGAAAGCGGTCAGGGACTCTAGAATAACCCCTTCGCTCAACCAGCCATTCTGTATTGCCGCCATGTGCATGGCGTATTCGCCGCTGACTTGATAAACAAACGTCGGCACTTTGAATTCTTCTTTGACCCGGCACAGGATGTCCAGATACGGCATGCCTGGCTTGACCATGACCATGTCTGCGCCTTCTGACAAGTCCGCCGCCACTTCGTGCAGGGCTTCGTTGCTGTTGGCCGGGTCCATCTGATAGGAGGCCTTGTTGGCCTTGCCCAGGTTAAGCGCCGAACCGACCGCATCGCGGAACGGGCCGTAATAAGCACTGGCGTACTTCGCCGAGTAGGCCATGATCCGCACGTTGACGTGACCGGCCACTTCGAGCGCTTCACGGATCGCCTGGATGCGGCCGTCCATCATGTCCGACGGGGCCACCACCTGAGCGCCAGCTTCGGCGTGGGACAGCGCTTGCCTGACCAGCGCGTCGACGGTGATGTCGTTCTGCACATAGCCCTCCTCGTCGAGGATGCCGTCCTGACCGTGGGTGGTGAACGGGTCGAGTGCAACGTCGGTAATCACCCCCAGCTCAGGGAACTGCGCGCGCAAGGCACGGGTGGCGCGTTGCGCGATGCCTTCGGGGTTCCAGGCTTCGGCGGCATCCAGCGACTTGAGCTCCGCAGGGGTCACCGGGAACAGCGCCAGTGCCGGAATCCCCAGTTCGACCCACTTGGCCGCTTCTTCGAGCAACAGGTCGATGGTCAGGCGCTCCACGCCCGGCATCGAAGCCACCGCTTCACGACGGTTTTCGCCATCGAGCACAAACACCGGCAGGATCAGATCATCGACGCTCAGGACATTTTCACGAACCAGACGACGCGAAAAATCGTCTCGACGATTACGGCGCAGGCGGGTGGCGGGGAACAGACGGTTGGCGGGGGTAAAACTCACGGCAGACTCCTGAGCCCGCGCAGACGGGCGAGCGTGACAGTTATAAGCGGCCATTATGACGAACACATGACAGTTGTGCGCACCCTGTGACAGGTAGCCGCATTCCATTGTCGTTGTAGGAAATGTTCACGTCGAGACACATTTGGACACTTTCCTGAATGTGCCCGAAGGGTTAGGCTGCGCGTTCATTTCGCCAGCACCCAGACAATGCTCCAACAATTTCTGCATGACTTCGGCTATTTTGCCCTGTTCCTTGGCACGTTTTTCGAAGGCGAAACCATTCTCGTGCTCGCGGGCTTCCTCGCGTTCCGTGGATACATGGACATCAACCTGGTGGTGGTCGTGGCTTTTTGCGGCAGTTATGCCGGCGATCAGCTGTGGTACTTCCTGGGACGCAAGCACGGCCGCAAATTACTGGCCCGCAAACCTCGTTGGCAAATGATGGGTGACCGGGCGCTGGAGCATATCCGCAGACACCCGGATATCTGGGTCCTGAGTTTCCGCTTCGTTTACGGATTGCGCACCGTCATGCCGGTGGCCATCGGTCTGTCGGGTTATCCGCCGGGACGTTACCTGTTGCTGAACGGGATTGGTGCGGCAATCTGGGCCACTGCCCTCGCGGCAGCGGCCTATCACTTTGGCGCGGTACTCGAAGGCATGCTCGGCAGCGTGAAGAAGTATGAACTGTGGGTACTCGGCGCCTTGCTGGTCCTGGGCGTGGTGCTATGGCTGCGTCGGCGCTTCAAGAATGCCCGCCTGGCCAAAAAGATCTACGCCGACGAACAGGCCCTGAAAGCCGAACGAGCCAAAACCGAAGGCCCTACGACGCCAGCCGAGTGAAGCGGTTTCTACAGCAGTAGAGGCCGATTCCACTCAACAGGCTGTAACTGAGCAAGCCGACCCAACCCACGGCACTGGCTGGCCATAGTCCCACCATCGGCGCCAGCCACACCAGCGGCAGGTTCGATGCCAGTCGCAATAGCTCCAGCTTCAACGCCCACGGGCGATTCTCCAGGGCCACGCCCAGTACAAACAAGCCGAACGCCACCGCTCCCCAGCCCAACAGGAGGGCGGCGGCCGGCAAGCGCGGCTCCAGATTCATCAGGTAACTGCCCAGCGCAATGTAGGCGCAGAACTGCAACAGCACGTAGACCTGTTGACGCCCGTCCAGCGCCACTTCGAACTTGCGGAACTGGCTCAGGTCCGGCTTGTTCATGGGATATTTGGCCGCCACATCAGCCGGCCGCCAACCGGTGCGCATGAACCAGATTCGCAGCTTGTCCCAGGTATTTTCGGCACGCCGGGCGTCTGCCCATAGTTGCGCATAGAACTGCACATTCGCCCACACCGGATTCCAGCTCGCCAAGGGCGTGGTCACGCCGAAAATCACTGGTTCGTTGTCGTCTTCTTCCTGGAACGAGCCGAATAGACGGTCCCAAATAATGAACACCCCGCCGTAGTTGCGATCCATGTAGAGAGCGTTCTGTGCATGGTGAGCCCGATGATTGGATGGCGTGACGAAAAACCACTCGAACCAGCCGAGCTTGGGAATGTGCCGCGTGTGCACCCAGAACTGGTACAGCAAATTGAGCGCTGCGACACTGACGAACACAATCAACGGCACACCAACGACCGCCATCGGCAGATAGAAAATCCAGCTCAACAGAAAACCGGTGCTGGTTTGGCGCAAGGCGGTGGACAGGTTGTAGTCCTCGCTCTGGTGATGCACCGAATGGGCGGCCCAGAGGATATTGCGCTCGTGCCCCATGCGGTGCAGCCAGTAGTAGCAGAAGTCATAAAAGACGAAGGCCAATACCCAGACCCAGACGCTGTCGGCGGGCAGCTCGAACAGCGCCAGATGCTTGAGAGCGAAGGCGTAGGTCACCAACCCCACACCCTTGGTCAAAAGGCCCGTGGTGGTCGACAACACACCGGTGCTGATGCTGTTGATCGCGTCCGCCACCCGATAGTTGCTGACCCCGCGCCAACGATCGGCCAGCAATTCGACGGCAATCAGCACAAAGAAAAACGGCACCGCATACAGAATGAAGTCCATGACGCGCCCTGATCGGAATCTTGAGGACAGATGCTAGGTGTAGCCGCGAATTAACCCTATGGCAACGAGTGACAAATTAGTGGACATTTAACGCCATGAATCTGGAGAAAAGCCCATGAGCAAAAAAGTTGCAGTGATCCTTTCCGGTTGTGGCGTATACGACGGCGCCGAGATTTACGAAAGTGTGATTACCCTGTTGCGCCTGGACCAGCGTGGCGCGCAGGTGCAGTGTTTCGCACCCGATATCGCGCAATTGCATGTGATCAACCACCTGACCGGGCAAGAAATGCCCGAGTCGCGCAATGTACTGGTGGAGTCGGCGCGCATTGCCCGTGGCGAGGTCAAGGACATCCGTGAGGCAAACGCCGAAGAGTTCGACGCACTGATCGTTCCCGGCGGTTTCGGTTCGGCCAAGAACCTTTCCAATTTCGCCATCGCAGGCACCGGCTGCAGCGTTCAACCGGATGTACTGACGCTGACCGAAGCCTTTGCCGAGGCAGGCAAGCCGGTCGGCCTGATCTGCATTTCTCCGGCCCTGGCCGCAAAAATCTACGGCCCCGGTGTGACCTGTACGATCGGCAACGACACCGACACAGCCGCCGCGCTGAACAAGATGGGGGCGACCCACAAGGAATGCGCAGTGAACGACATCGTCGAGGACAAGGCGCGCAAACTGGTGACGACTCCGGCTTACATGCTGGCGCAATCGATCAGTGAAGCGGCGTCCGGGATCAACAAGCTCGTGGATCGCGTGCTGGAACTGACCCACGAAAACGACGCGTAAAAGCAAAATCAAAAGATCGCAGCCTGCGGCAGCTCCTACGGATACGCACCGATCCATTGTAGGAGCTGCCGCAGGCTGCGATCTTTTCAGATCTTACGGGTGAGCCGGGTCAGGATCCGATCCAGCGCGTTGGCAAACGCCTGCTTCTCACGCTCGCCAAACGGTGCCGGGCCACCGCTCACTTGGCCCTGTTCACGCAGATCGGTAAACAGATTACGCACCGCCAACCGATCACCCATGTTCTGCGCGTCAAACTCCTTGCCACGCGGATCCAGCGCGGCCACACCCTTCTTCACCAAACGATCGGCCAGCGGCACGTCGCTGCAAATCACCAGCTCGCCGGGAACCGCGTGTTCCACCAGATAATCATCTGCGGCATCCGGGCCGCTCGGCACTACGATCAACTTGACCAGCGCCAGACCCGGTTTGATCTGCGGTTGCCCGGCCACCAGCACCACTTCGAACTGACGCTTGAGGGCGAACTTCACTACCAGGTCCTTGGCCGCCCGGGGGCAGGCGTCGGCATCGATCCATACGCGCATCATGTTTTCCTCTGTTGAAAAGCATCGCGGGCAGACTCGCTCCCACAAGGTTAACGCTAATCCTGTGGGCGAGCCTGCTCGCGATTATGAGCGTAGCGAATGCTGTTAAGCCGTAACCCGCCGCTTCTCGGCCACCCAGCTACGACCATACAACACAACGATCGCTACGATCGCCACAGCCTGCGCACTCAGCGAATACGCATCCGCGTGAATCCCCAGCCAGTCGAACTCAATGAACGGCACCGGCCGCGTGCCGAAGATTCCGGCCTCTTGCAACGCCTTCACGCCATGCCCGGCGAACACCACCGACAACGCGCACAACAGGCCGGCGTTGATGCTGAAGAACAACGACAGCGGCAGCTTGGCCGATCCGCGCAAAATCACCCACGCCAGACCGATCAGCAGCACCAGCGCCGTAGCGCCACCGGCCAATACCGCGTTATGCCCCGCCGGACCTGCCTGCAACCACAGGGTTTCGTAGAACAGAATCACTTCAAACAACTCGCGGTACACCGAAAAAAACGCCAGGGTCGCAAAGCCGAACCGTCCGCCGCCGCCCACCAGGCTGCTCTTGATGTAGTCTTGCCAGGCCGCTGCGTGGCGACGGTCGTGCATCCACACGCCCAACCACAGCACCATGACGGCGGCGAACAATGCCGTCGCGCCTTCCAGCAACTCACGCTGTGAACCGCTGACATCGATCACATAGGCTGCCACCGCCCAGGTCGCCAAACCTGCGACCAACGCCAGGCCCCAGCCGACGTTGACGCTGCGTACCGCCGATTGTTGGCCGGTGTTGCGCAGGAACGCCAGTATCGCCGCCAGCACCAGGATCGCTTCCAGCCCTTCACGCAACAGGATCAGCAGACCGGAGATGTAGCTCAGGGACCAGCTCAAGCCATCGCCACCCAACAATCCGGCTGAGGTTTTCAGTTTTGCCTTGGCCGCATCCAGTCGCTGCTCGACTTCGTTTACCGACAAACCGTCCTGCAACGACTGACGGTAAGCCATCAAGGATTTTTCGGTGTCTTTGCGCACATTGGCATCGACATTGTCGAGGGAGCTCTCAACCAGTTCGAAGCCTTCCAGGTAAGCCGCTACCGACAGGTCATAGGCCTGATCGTGATCACCGGCACGATACGCCGCGATACTCTTGTCCAGGGTAGCGGCGGTGTAATCGAGCAATTGCGCCGGTCCACGTTTGACCTGTGGAGGCTGCGCTCTTTGGGCACGGAATGTCGCCGCTGCTTGCGGCCCTTCGGCGGCCTGCACTTCAACCGGCGTCTGACGGGACAGGTCGGCGATGTTGTAGATTTTGTCACCGTTGACCGCAGCCACTTCGGCACTGAAGCTGGCGATATAGGTCGCCAGGTCCCAGCGTTGACGATCGTCAAGCTGATCAGCAAAAGCCGGCATATCCGTCCCCTCCACGCCCTGGCCCACAGCACTGTAGATCGCGTAGAGGCTCAGGCGATCCAGACGCGAGGCATCGCGCAGATTGGATGGCGGCGGGGTCAGGCCGACACCCGCCGGGCCGTCGCCGGCACCGGTGTCACCGTGGCAGACCGAACAGTGCTGGGCATATAGCGGCGCACCGCGGGCGGGATCAGGCGTAATGATCGGGGCTTGGCTGACCTCATAGGCCACGGCCAGCTTTGCGCCCAGTTGCCGAGACTGCCGGGCTACTTCGGCGCCCTCCTGACGAGCGGCGACTGCATTTCGCAGAATGACCACGCCCTGCTCCAGAGCGGCTTTCTCCGGCTTGGCCGGCATGGCCTCGACCAAGGCCTGCAATGCCTTGATCGACTCTTGTTGGGCGCGGTAATCGGCCTCATTAATGATGCTTCCAGCCTGCACCGTGTCCGGGTAGTCCGCGCCGATGTAATCAAGCAAGTGCAACGCCTGCGGCGCGCCATCAACGGGATCGGCCAGCAATTGAAAGCTGCATGACGCAAACAGCGGCAGCAGCAGCCAGGCCAGTAAACGGGACGGCGCAATCATGAATGAATCTCAATTGGAAATACGAAGTTACATATTGTTAACGCCTGCCGGGTTTCGCTCAAGCTTTGTTAGCGATTCATCCTCACCAGGGTGCTGATTTCCAAACAAAAAAGGCGACCGTCAGGGTCGCCTTTTTTACTTGGATGTTTTTACACGGCGGCTTTTCGCAAAGTTGCCATGAAGGCCGCCGCACCGATGAACAACCCGGCGAACGTCCGGTTCATGCGCTTTTGCTGTTTCGGTGTGCGCAATAGACGTAATACTTTGGAGGCCAGGCCGGTGTAGCCGGCCATGACGATCAAGTCGACGCAGATCATGGTGACGCCGATGATCACGTACTGAATCAGCAGCGGTGCATGCGGATCGATGAACTGCGGCAGTACCGCGAGCATGAACACCAGCGCCTTGGGGTTACTGATGTTCACCAGAAAACCACGGAACACCAGGGCCAAGGGCTTGCCGATCTGGCGAACCGCTGCGTCATCGCTCATATCGCTGGGCAGCGCGCGCCATTGCTTGATCGCGAGATAGACCAGGTACGCCACGCCGAACCATTTGATCGCATGGAAGGCCGTCGCCGACGCCGTGAGAATCGCCCCGACACCGGCACCGACAATCGCAATTTGTACCGCCAGACCCAATTGCAGGCCCAAGGCGTTCCAGTAACCGCGCCAGAACCCGTATTGCAGACCGCTGGACATCGACGCAATGGCGCCGGCACCAGGGGAAAGACTGATCACCCAGCAGGCGGCAAAGAACGCCAGCCACGTTTGAAGCTCCATTGCACACCTCGACTCAGACTCGTGACAGATGTCTAAGCTAATGCGGCTTTGGGCCCATGACTACCGATTTTTTGTAGGAAAAGGGAATGCTGATGGTCGAAAACAAAGATTGCAGCCTTCGGCAGCTCCTACGGGAAAACACGTTCCAATGTAGGAGCTGCCGAAGGCTGCGATCTTGAGGGCTACTTCTCAAATCCGCTGGAAGGAAACACATCCGTCCCGCGCCAACGCCTGACCGAACGCTGAAAGAACAAGCTGTTGGGCACTTGCACCATGGCGCTGCCGGTGCCGAGTTCCTCGGCCTCGATCAATGTGGTGTAGAGCAGATTGATCGCAATCACGCGCCCTTTCACGCCCGGCTTGTCAGTGGTATCCACCAGTTCGACCTCGTCGCCCAGCCGGAACGGGCCGACGGTGAAAATCAGGATCGCGCACAGTAAATTGGAGAGCACGCTCCACATGGCGAAAAACGCCACCGCCGCGACTGCGACAAACCCCGACAACGCCGTCCAAAGCACCGTGGCCGAAACCCCGAGACGCTCCAGCACGAAAATCAATGCGCTGCCCATGATCAGCCAGCGCAGGCCACCGCGCAGCGGCATCAGCAACTGCGGCGGAAACGGATAGCGCTCGCCGAGACGGGTCAGGCATTTGGCGACGAAACGCTGGGCAACGTAGCCGGCCAGCAGGATCAACAGGATTTGTACGCCGAGCCAGATCGGCTCCACCCACATGGCGGGCAGGGGCAGCTTGAAGGCGTCCATCAGGACAGCGCCTCCAGCTCCGCCTGCATGCTTTCCAGCAGTTCGAGCGCTTCCATCCAAGACTCTTCCAACTGCGCCTCACGTACCTTCAGCCTGGCTTGTTCGGCCAGCAGGTCACGCAATTCGTTTTTGCGCGCCGGCTCGTAGATATCGCTGTCGCCGAGACTGGCATCGATCTTCGCCAGTTTTTCGTGAAGCTTGCCCAGCTCGACTTCAAGCTTGTCGGCCTCGCGCTTGTGCGGCGCCAGTTGCTGACGCAACGCAGCAGCGGCCTGACGCTGGGCTTTCTTGTCAGTCTTGTCCGGGTTGACCGGCGTGTTGCTGACCGGCGCGTTGCGCTGGCGATACTCCACCAACCAGCGGGTGTAGTCCTCGAGGTCGCCGTCGAATTCCTCAACCTTGCCGTCTGCCACCAGATAGAAATTGTCGGTGGTGCTTTTGAGCAAGTGGCGATCGTGAGAGACCACCAACACAGCACCACTGAACTCCTGCAGGGCCATGGTCAGCGCCAGGCGCATTTCCAGGTCCAGGTGGTTCGTCGGTTCGTCGAGCAGCAGCAGGTTCGGCCGGTCCCAGGCAATCAACGCCAAGGCCAGACGCGCCTTCTCGCCACCGGAGAAATTCAGCACCGGCTCATCGATCCGCGCGCCACGGAAGTCGAAACCGCCGAGGAAGTCGCGCAGGGTCTGTTCGCGCTCGGTCGGCGCCAGACGCTGCAAGTGCAGCAACGGGCTGGCCTTGGAGTCCAGAGAGTCGAGTTGATGCTGGGCGAAATAACCGACCACAGTGTTCTCGCCACGGGTCAAGCGCCCGGCCAGAGGCGAAAGCTCACCGGCAAGGTTCTTGATCAGGGTCGATTTACCGGCGCCGTTCGGACCAAGCAAACCGATCCGAGCGCCCGGCGTCAGTTGCAGCTTGACCTTTTCCAATACGGCTTTGTCGCCGTAGCCCAGGCGAGCATCGGACAGATCAATCAGCGGGCTGGAAATTTTCTGTGATTCACGGAAGACGAAATCGAACGGCGAGTCGACGTGGGCAGCGGTCAACTCTTCCATCCGCTCCAGCGCCTTGATCCGGCTCTGGGCCTGACGGGCCTTGGTGGCCTGGGCCTTGAAGCGGGCGATGTAGCTTTCCATGTGCGCACGTTGCACCTGCTGCTTCTCGTACGCCTGTTGTTGCTGGGCCAGACGTTCGGCACGGGCACGCTCGAAAGCGCTGTAGCCACCGCGGTACAAGGTGATCTTGCGCTGATCGACGTGGGCCACATGATCGACCACGGCATCGAGGAAATCCCGGTCGTGGGAAATCAGCATCAAGGTGCCGGGATAGCTCTTGAGCCACTCTTCGAGCCAGATGATGGCGTCGAGGTCCAAGTGGTTGGTCGGTTCGTCGAGGAGCAGCAGGTCCGAAGGACACATCAAGGCCTGCGCCAGGTTCAGACGCATCCTCCAGCCACCGGAGAAATCTCCTACCTGGCGATCCATCTGCTCGTTGGTGAACCCCAAACCGGCCAGCAACTTGCGGGCACGGGCATCGGCGGTGTAACCGTCGGCGCTATCGAGCTCGGAGTGCAGGCGGGCCTGAGCGGCACCGTCGTGGGCCGCTTCGGCTACTGCCAGGTCACGTTGCACCTGACGCAGGCGCAGGTCGCCATCAAGCACGTAGTCGACCGCCAGGCGTTCGAGCGTGTCGACCTCCTGGCGCATGTGGGCGATACGCCAGTCGGCCGGCAGGAAGCAATCACCAGAGTCCGGGTGCAGTTCACCCCGAAGCAGGGCGAACAGGCTCGATTTGCCGGCGCCGTTGGCACCGATGAGGCCGGCTTTCTGGCCGGCGTGCAGCGTCAGCTCGGCGTCTTCTAGCAGACGTTGCGGGCCACGCTGTAAAGTCAGGTTCTGAAGTCGAATCATAATGGCGGCGGAGTCTACCAGCTTCGCTCGCAACTGGCGCGAGTAGCACTATGTCCTCTGACCTGTGGAGCTTTTCCCTGAGCAGTTACGCCCGACCGGGCGTTGAACAGGCCTGCCTGCAATTGCAGTCGGCGGGCGTTAACGTCTGCCTGCTGCTGTGCGCTGCATGGCTGAGCCGGCGAGGAGTCGCCTGCAATGAACAGCGCTTGCAGCAACTTCGCACTGTGGCCGAGTCCTGGGACGCCGACGTGGTTCGGCCGTTACGAGCCTTGCGCACGCAGTGGAAAGCAGCGGCGTCGGAAGACGTCGATTTGCATACTTTGCGTGAACAAGTGAAGGCGCTGGAGCTGGAAGCCGAGCGACATCTGCTATTGCGACTGGAACGATCGGCACACAATTGGCCGCAGGATGAGGCGACCGATCTCTCGGCCTGGCTTGAAGGTGTGGCAGCTGGCGCCGCCCACCTGGACCGCGACGCGCTGCATCAACTGCGCGTCGCGGTAACCGGCACTTAGGAAGCGCTGGTCGGGGAGGTCACTGCTGCACTCGGAGCAGACGCCGGCGTTGGTGCTGGCGTAGCTGTCGATGGGGTGGATGCCGAGGCAGGTGCTGTGGCTGGAGCCGGAGTAGCAGGTTTGGCCACAGGTGCTGTGGCTGGCTTGGCGGCAACCGGCTTTCTCACTGCCGGCTTGGCAGCTGGTTTTGCAGCAGGCTTGGCGGCAGGTTTAGCAGCGGCGGGTTTCGCAGTAGCTGTTTTAGCGGCTGGTTTTGCCGGTGCTTTGGCAGCAGGTTTGGCCGCTGGCTTGGCAGCGGTTTTGGCCGCAACAGGTTTGGCGGCAGGCTTCGCTGCAGGTTTAGCGGCAGCGGTTCGTGCTGCTGGTTTGGCAGCAGGTTTGGCGGCCGGTTTCGCAGCAGGTTTCGCAGCGGCAGTTCGAGCAGCGGCTGGCTTGGCGGCAGAACGAGCAGCGGCAGGTTTTGCGGCCGTGGTTTTAGCCGCAGGTTTGGCGGTGCTGGCAGCGGCAGGTTTTCTTGCTGCCGGTTTTGCAGCGGGCTTGGCGGCGGCAGTTTTCGCTGCTGGTTTGGCAGCAGCAGTTTTTGCAGCGGCAGGCTTGGCCGGTGCTTTTGCAGCAGCCGGTTTGGCGGCGGCTTTCTTCGCAGGGGCCGCAGCAGGTTTGGCTGCACGCAGGGACAACGCCTTGCCGACAGCTTCTTGTACACGACCAACGCCCTGGGCCAGTTTCAGGCTTTCCTGAGCATCGCGCTTGAGTTGCAGAATGTAGGTGCGAGTTTCCGATTGACGATCCTTGAGCGCATCAAGCAACTCCTCGAGATCGCCTACTGCGCCTTTGGCCTTGGCTTGCGCCTTGGCTTTTCCAGCGGTTGCAGCGTCCTGCAATTTGGTGCGGGACTTGTGCAGTTTTTCTTGGGCTTTACCGCGTTGCTTTTCCAGTTTGGCGAGCAATTTCTCAGCATCAGCCAAGGCTTCGGAACAAGCGGTTTCCAGATGCTCGAGCAGGCTGCCCGAGAGTTGTTGGAGCAGGTGCAATGGAGTATTTACTGGCTTCTTGGTGGCCGACATGGTTTACCTCCTGGCTGAAGTGAGTGCGGCTCATACTAGACCTCTGCAGCAACCGCCGCTAGGGCATGTTGACACTATCGAAAGCGCTGTGTTGCAAAGGACGGAAAAACTTCTGCGTCGACGTAAAAGCAGTTCACCGCTGCGCGCAATCTCACTGGCATAATCGCGCGCAATTCAGGTCGGAGAGAGCCCATGTCGCGCTACTTTTTTTTATCGCTGTGCGTGTTCTTTTCTGTGGCACATGCCGCCGAAACCACGCGAGAAAATGAGGCTCACGATCTTGCTTACAGCCTGGGGGCGAGCCTGGGTGAACGCTTGCGCCAGGAGGTTCCCGACCTGCAACTTCAGGCGCTGATCGAAGGCCTGCAACAAGCCTATCAAGGCAAACCTCTGGCACTGAAAGACGAACAGATCGAACAGATCCTGACCGAGCACGAAGCCCGGATTGCCATGCAATCAGCCGAACCGCGCAGCGAGGCGGCCATGGAAAAAGAACAACGTTTTCTCGCTGAAGAAAAAGCCAGGCCGGGCGTTCATGAACTGGCGGATGGTGTATTGCTGACCGAGCTTACGGCGGGCAATGGTGCGACGGCCGGACCCAATGGCAAGGTGCAAGTGTTGTACATCGGTCGCTTGCCCGACGGCACGGTATTCGACCAGAACAACCAACCACAATGGTTCAGTCTCGACAGCGTCATTGCCGGATGGCGGAGCGCGCTGCAAAACATGCCCGTCGGTGCAAAGTGGCGACTTGTGATTCCTTCGTCTCAAGCCTACGGCGCCGACGGTGCCGGTGACGTGATCGCACCGTTCACACCACTGGTGTTCGAAGTCGAGCTTCGTGGCGCTACCAGCTGAGCGGGCATAAAAAACGGCGCGCCCTGGCGCACCGTTTTTGAGTCTCGCGTGAAGCGATTCAGGCTTGAACCGAATCGACTTCCTTGTGTGCGGTATGCAGCACTTCGATCAGGCAGTCTTCCAGTTCAAAGCGCTCGTGCAACAGTCCGCCCAGCTCCTTGAACTTCTCGGCGACACATTTGCCTTCATCGCAAAGGTCATTGAACGCGAGAAGCTTCTCGGTGATGACATCGATACGGGGATAGATCGTCTCGGCGAGTTCCAGCCCACGTTTGTCGTTGAAGGCCTTGGCCTCCCCCGTCAACTGTTCATAAATTTCGAAATGCCCGGCTGACACGTAGTCGACCAGCACGCCGCAGAACTCCTGCAAGGGCTTTCGGTTCTCGCCCAGCGCCTCAGGCTCTGCACCGAGCTTGTCGTATGCATCGATCAGCTCTTTGCGCTCCTGCAGCCAACGGTCGATCAGCAGGTGCACTCCACCCCAGCGTTCCTGAGCATTCTGACAACTTTCGAGCATGGTGATCTCTCTTCCCTTGTGGGTCAGCTGCTCTATGCCCGCTCGCCTCTTGTAACGTCGGTGGGCGGTCAGGCAGAGCGTCATCGAGCAACATAATTCCAATGACACGTGCGGGCCAGATTATGCCCGCACGACACTGGCTTCAAGGTACGCAGACGATAATGTTCATACAAGTGTTTAATCACTGATAAGCGTTCGGCGCGACGAGTCGCCGCTAAGCGGTCGTTGACAGCGGATCCGAACTCCGCGCCACACCTGCGAAACAGCCAGAATCATCATCGCAATAAACAACAGCAGGCTCCATTCCGTGATGCTTAAATCGAACAGCGTCCAGGAAATTTCCACACAGTCAGACGTACCATCGAACATCTTGCGCACAAATGACACCCAGGATGTATTGGCGTACAGGTCATTCAAATTGGTTGAGCATGCCGTTAAATGATTCAGAGGATTGCTTTGCAGCAACACCTGTCGCCATGCCGTGACAGTTCCCGCCAGGCTGCAAACAAGCGTAAGCAGCCAGTAGAGGCCATTCCCTACACGACCGGCACCATGAATTGAAGCCATCAGACAGCAGCCGGTAAAGAGTGCCAGGCAAAAGCGTTGTAACAGACACAAGCCGCAAGGCCGCAGACCAACGACATATTCCAGATAATAGGAACCGCCCAACGCCAGAGCACCGGCGATGAAAGCCATGAAAAACAAGGAGCGTGAGCGGGCCAAAATCATGGCTTTTCCGTAAAAGTTGAGACAGACAGTTACGGTAGAGGAAAGCGTGAACGCGTTTCAAGGCTGGTTGCCAGAGACACTTCACCACAGGTGTAGGGAAATCCCGACGCAGGTGAGGGGATTAAACGTAGTCCTTTGTAGGATTTTGCTGAAGACCACCCAGAAAAAGGAAACTGCCTGCATTTTGCACTTCTACAGCAGCTGGCGCGTGCCTCGCCAGTTGCTGCAAAAAGACGCGCTTCAGACGCGAACCGGCAATGGTAGCGGAGCCGCCAACAGACGCTCATCCAACAAACCGAGACCTTCCTGAAAAAGCTGATTGCTACGTTCGGCGTCACCCATTTGCGCCAGCAGGCGCGCCAATTCCGCGCAGGCTTCGGGATTGCGCTCCACGCGCAAGCTGCTTTCCAGATAGTCCCGAGCCTTGCCCCACAAACTGTTTTGCAAGCATAGCCGGCCCAAGGTCAACAGAAGGCTGGGATCCGCCGGATGATCCTTGAGCCAACCTTCGGCGGTTTGAAGCTGACGAGCCGGATCGCTGCCGCGAACCAATCCATAGAGACGCGCCAAGTGACTGTTGTAGTTGCGTTTGAGCGCGGTACGCAGGACTTCCTCGGCTTCAACCTGGGCTCCCAGTTGGCGCAACTGCTCGGCATAGGCCAGCACCAGCTGCGGCTCTTGTCGTTGTGCCGAAGTCAGCTGTTTCCAGGCACGATCGAGTGACTGTTGACCAACCGTTCCGTCCTCGTCCGTTTGCGCTGCCAGAGACAGGTTCGCACCCCAGGCCCGACGCTCCAGCTCGGCAAGTTCGGCGGCCGGCAGGACCTTATCCTTGCGCAGCTCCGGCAACAGGCGAATCACTGCCGACCAGTCGCCGCGCTGCTGGTGCAGGCGCTGCAACTGACGCAGGGCCTGCGCGTTATGCGGATGGCGTTCGCGCATCGCTTGAAGGGTGGCCAGAGCGCCTTCGGTATCGCCGCGATCAGTCTGCAATTGTGCGTGATTCAACGCGATGGCCAGTTCGGCCTGGGGTTGACGCTCAAGTGCGCGCTCCAACAGATTGTCGCTTTCCTCGTAATGCCCTTGTTCGTTTGCGGCCCGGGCAGCACCGAGATAATAAAGCAGCGGCTGGCGCTCGGCTTCAGCAGCCCGGTAGAGATGACGTTGCGCGCTGGCCCAGCGACCTTCAGCCAGATCCAGTTGACCGTGCTCAATCGCCACCTGCACCCGACGGCTGCGATTACGCCGAGACCATGGGTTGACCACGCCACTGGAGGTCATTACCAGTTCGATCAGTGCCTTTATGCCCCAGATGACCAGCCACAGCACGGCCACCAGTGCCAGGGTCGCCCACAGGCTGGACTCAAATCGGAAAGACTTGTAGGCCACCAGCACGTAGCCGGCGTGCTCGGCAATCGCCAACCCCAACGCCGCTGCGACAGCAATGGCGAGGAACACGATCACATAGAGGCGTTTCATGGCGTGGCCTCCTGCGCGGCGCTCGCGGCTGGTTTTGGCAGCGGCTTGATGGAATCCTCGGCATTCACATTGCGCCGCTCCAGATACCCTTGAACCGCACTGAGCGTGCCCGTCAGGTCAGGCGTGACCACAGTGACCGGCTGCTTGCTCAACTCAGTGACCTGCTCCAGCATGACTTTGCTTTGCGGGTTATCCGGATTGAAGTTGCCCTTGAGTACGTCCCGCGCTTCATCCAGCGCCTGGGTGTAGACTGCGGCCTGACCATTGAGCGCAGCCCATTGTGCCTGCTCCATCGCCAGGCTCAGCGCCAGGCGAACCTGACTCAGGCTCTGGCCCGCCAGCAGAGGTCGGACATTCTTGTCGGCGTTGAAGTCGATGCGGATGTAGCGCGAGATCTGATCCCACCATTGAGCCCAGCGACTGGCTCCGTCGCCATCGGCGGTCAGGCCGAGCAACGAATCGCCACGGTCTTTATATTCCGGAGCCAGCTCAGTGAGACTGATCACCTGATCACGCAGTGCCCCGATGCGCAGGAACAACCCGGTGCGATCCGGCTGTTCGGTGCTGCGCAAAGCCACCAGGGTTTTGGCCACTTGCTCGCGTGCGGCGAAGGAGCCCGGGTCATTCTGCTCGCGCAGAATTTCATCAGCGCCCTGTACCAGCGCCTGGGCGCTGCTGATGTCTTGCAAGGCGGACAGTCGCAGGCTGGCCAGACGCAACAAGTGCTCGGCCTCGGCCAGACGCCAGTCCTTGCGGCTGGCGCCCAGGACAGTTTCCAGACGCTGGTTCAAGCGCTGTTGATCGCCCTGCAGCTGAGCGACAAGTCGGCTACGCGCTTCCAGCTCATCGGCCTGAGGCAGCTCGGCCAGCCGCGCAGTCAAACGCTCTTCATTGAGTTTCAGGCTTTGCGCCTGATCGTTCAAAGCCTGAACCTGACTCAACTGCTGCTGATTATTGGCTTGCAGGTGCCGCACCTGCCAGACACCCCAGCCACCCACCGCGACACCGGCGGCGCCCAGCAGCAGCGCGACGATTGCCAGCCCATTGCCTCGGTGCTGCACTGCAGCAGGCGGCGGCATGTCATCGCCAGGTACATCAACCGGTGCATCGAGCACTGGCTGCACGTCATCTTTAGGCAAGGCTGTTTCGCTCACGTATCCATCCTTTGCATTAGAAAACGGGTACGGGATGCTCCCGTAACGCCGTCAGCAAAGCCGCGGCACTCGCGCCGCGACAATCCACAACTGTTTTGGCCCCGGCGGCACGCGCCAGCTCGGCAACCCTGGGACTTGGTACAAACAATGGCAATCGCGCCAACTGCGGCCAGGCATCGCCTGCCAATTGGTACAGGTGCTCAAAACCTTGTCCACTGCTGACCACCAGCCCGTTCAGGCGTTCCGCCTCGATCCTTGCAGGGAGTGCTGCTGGCGGATATTTCGGCAGGTCGCGGCGGTACACTTCCAGATACTCGACACTAGCACCAAGCTCACGCATACGCTCAGCCAGCAATTCGCGCCCGCCTTCCCCACGCATGATCAACACTCGCGGATCCGGGCCGGCGATAGCCTCGCGCAATTGCGCCAGCGTCAGCAAGGCCTCACTGTCATCACCTTCTGCCGGAAAGCTCACATCCAGGCCGCGGTCTTGAAGCATTTGCGCCGTCGCTGCACCCACACTGAACCACTTGATGCGCGGAAGTTGTGGCCAATGCCGATTCAATAATTCGACACCGATTCTCGCCGCCGGCTTGCTGACCACAATGACCGCACAGTATTGATCCAGCGCCTGAACCCTCAGGAGCATTGTGTCAGTGACCGCCATCGGCACGATGTCCAAAAGCGGCAGACTGCTGCTGAAAACCCCCTGCCCGGCCAGCAAGTTGCTCAGCGCCATCGATTCATCGACGGGCCGCGTCAGCAGCAAGCGCCAACCGGTCACTCGTGACCTGCCTCGCCGTAAACCGCTTTGAGGATGTCGTCGGCACCCTGACTCAGCAAGTCTTCTGCCACTTGCACACCCAGCGCCTCGGCATCGCCACGCGGAGCACGCGCTTGAGCACTGAGCAGCAGGCCACCGCCCGGATCGCCCACCAGGCCACGCAACCACACTTGCTCACCCTCAAGTACGGCGTAGCAGGCAATCGGCACCTGGCAGCCGCCATTCAAATGTTTATTGAGGGCACGTTCGGCAGTGACGCGGGTGGCAGTGTCCTGATGATGCAGCGGCGCAAGCAGCGCATGAATTGCGCTGTCAGCGCTGCGGCATTCAATGCCCACTGCGCCTTGGCCACCGGCCGGCAGGCTGTCATCGACACTGATGGTCGCGGTGATGCGGTCTTCGAAGCCCAGGCGAATCAGGCCGGCAGCCGCCAGAATGATCGCGTCGTATTCACCGGCGTCGAGCTTGGCCAGGCGAGTGTTGACATTGCCCCGCAGGAAGCGGATTTCCAGGTCCGGGCGGCGGGTCAGCAACTGAGCCTGACGGCGCAGGCTCGATGTGCCGACAATACTGCCTTGCGGCAAATCATCCAGACTGGCGTAGGTATTGGAGACAAAGGCATCGCGCGGGTCTTCACGCTCACAGATACAGAACAGACCCAGGCCTTCAGGGAAGTCCATCGGCACGTCTTTCATCGAATGCACGGCAATATCGGCTTCGTTTTCCAGGAGCGCGGTTTCCAGCTCCTTGACGAACAAACCCTTGCCGCCAATTTTCGACAGCGGCGAGTCGAGCAGCTTGTCGCCGCGACTGACCATGGGCACCAGCGTCACGAGCAGGCCCGGATGGGCCGCTTCAAGACGGGCTTTGACGTATTCGGCCTGCCACAGGGCAAGCGCACTTTTGCGGGTGGCGATGCGGATCTCGCGAGAGGACATGGATCAATCCGTACTGAATAAATGCGACGGATAATAACAGCTCAGCCAAATCCACTTTGACTTGTATCAGATACTGCGCGGCCTCCCTGGCCCCGGATGTCCGGAAATCGGGTGTTAAATACGCCTGCGGCCGGCGAATTAAAGCTGTTGCATCATTTTTCGCACGCCGGCCACATGACGCCGACTGACGATCAATGCATCGCCGTTCAGGCCTTTGAGAAACAGCTGAAAATGCCCGAGCGGTGTGCGTTGCAATCGCTCGATACGTTCAC
The DNA here is from genome assembly GCF_034008315.1 of Pseudomonas sp. P8_241. NCBI lineage: Bacteria > Pseudomonadati > Pseudomonadota > Gammaproteobacteria > Pseudomonadales > Pseudomonadaceae > Pseudomonas > Pseudomonas sp. P8_241. The sequence goes on from NZ_CP125377.1 coordinate 6,369,338, forward strand.
GCGCCACCAATGCATTGCGATGGATTCGCACGAAACGGTCGCCGAATTCGTCTTCGAGCGCCTTGAGCGGTTCGTCGAGCAGGACTTCGCCGGCCTCGTGACGCAAAGTCACGTACTTGTGATCGGCAATGAAGTACACCACCTGATCCAGAGGAATCAGTTCTATCCCTTTACGGGTTCTGGCGCTGATATGGCTGCGCGGGCCGCTGCCACTTTCGGCAGCAGGGCGGGTCAGGGCCGCGAGCTGGGCGCGATTGGGACGCTCGGCTCTCTTCAACGCATCATGCAATTGTTCAGTTCGCACAGGTTTCACCAGATAGCCTACGGCGCTGGCCTGTAAGGCTTCCACGGCAAATTCATCGGGGCCCGTGCAAAACACCACGGCGGGCGGGGTTTCGCGTTCGCACAGTCGCGCAGCCACTTGCAGGCCATCGAGGCCTGGCATACGAATATCGAGCAAAACGATATCCGGTTTGTGGCTGTCGATCAGTGCCAACGCCTCTTCACCATTCGTGGCGCTTGGCTCCAGGACATTGTATCCCTCCAGCTCGCCGACCATTCGGCTCAGGCGCTCGCGGGCCAAGGGTTCGTCATCAACGATCAGGACATTCATATTGCGCTGGATTCCTGCGTGAGTCTCGCACAAGGATAGCGTAGACAGGTGGAGTGACGTCCGTCACCGCGATCCACGCTAAGACTAGCGCGAGCGTCAAAAAGTGCCGCTGGTCCGGCGGCTAAATTTTCGTCTGCCGGGCAAATGGCGGCCCAGGCCCGCATCGGCGATGCACCGCCACAGGGTTTGCTGATACGCAATATGAACCCCCTCTTCTTATAGTAGTAGTCAGCCTCCGCACCGAAAAGTGCGCTGATCCCTACTGTCCAACTGTAGACGGTTGCAGGAGTGATATTGCTCAAATGAAAAATATCGTCTGGCAAAATTGCGCAGGCTCATGGTTACAACCCGAAAAAAACGTGTCGACCAGTGTCAGCGACAGGATTGGCAACCCTGTTATTATCCGCGCCAGCGTTCCACGCCTTCTTACTTCAAGCCGAAACGAGCGAATTCATGAGCACTGACAAGACCAATCAGTCCTGGGGCGGCCGCTTCAGTGAACCCGTCGACGCCTTCGTCGCCCGCTTCACCGCCTCCGTCACTTTCGACCAGCGCCTGTATCGCCACGACATCATGGGCTCGATCGCCCACGCCACCATGCTGGCCAAGGTTGGCGTGCTGACCGATGCCGAGCGCGACAGCATCATCGATGGCCTGAACACCATCCAGGGTGAAATCGAGGCCGGCCAGTTCGACTGGCGCATCGACCTCGAAGACGTGCATATGAACATCGAGGCGCGCCTGACCGACCGCATCGGCGTGACCGGCAAAAAGCTGCACACCGGCCGCAGCCGCAACGATCAGGTTGCCACCGATATCCGCCTGTGGCTGCGTGACGAAATCGACCTGATCCTGAGCGAAATCACCCGCCTGCAAAAAGGTCTGCTCGAGCAAGCCGAGCGCGAAGCCGCCAGCATCATGCCCGGTTTCACTCACCTGCAAACCGCGCAACCGGTGACCTTCGGCCACCATATGCTGGCCTGGTTCGAAATGCTCAGCCGCGACTATGAGCGCCTGGTCGACTGCCGCAAGCGCACCAACCGCATGCCACTGGGCAGCGCGGCACTGGCCGGCACCACCTACCCGATCGACCGTGAGTTCACCGCGCAGCTGCTGGGTTTCGACGCAGTCGGCGGCAATTCGCTGGATAACGTCTCCGATCGCGACTTCGCTATCGAATTCTGCTCGGCCGCCAGCATCGCGATGATGCACCTGTCGCGCTTCTCGGAAGAACTGGTGCTATGGACCAGCGCGCAGTTCCAGTTCATTGATCTGCCAGACCGCTTCTGCACCGGCAGTTCGATCATGCCGCAAAAGAAAAACCCGGACGTGCCTGAGCTGGTTCGTGGCAAGACAGGCCGCGTATTTGGAGCGCTGATGGGCCTGCTGACCCTGATGAAAGGCCAGCCTCTTGCTTACAACAAGGACAACCAGGAAGACAAGGAACCGCTGTTCGACGCCGCCGACACCCTGCGCGACTCGCTGCGCGCCTTTGCCGATATGGTCCCGGCGATCAAGCCCAAGCACGCCATGATGCGCGAAGCGGCCCTGCGGGGTTTTTCTACCGCCACAGATCTGGCTGACTATCTGGTGCGACGCGGCCTGCCGTTCCGCGACTGCCACGAAATCGTTGGACATGCCGTGAAATACGGCGTGGACAGCGGCAAGGATCTGGCAGAAATGAGCCTGGAGGAACTGCGCAAGTTCAGCGACCAGATCGATCAGGACGTGTTTGCCGTGCTGACCCTGGAAGGTTCGGTCAATGCCCGCAACCACATCGGCGGTACTGCGCCAGCGCAGGTGAAGGCTGCGGTAGCCCGCGGCCAGGCATTACTCGTCAGCCGCTGAAGCTTGGCAGGGGCGTCGCACCGCACACTCCCCGGGTTTGATTCAAGCCCGCAGGAGCAAGCGGTGCGGCGATTCAACTTGCCCGCGAATGTGTTATTGACGCGCTACAAGACCTATTTCTTCCCCGCAATCATCGCCATGAACGCGGGCATCCCCGCCTCCTTGTCCGCCGCCACTCGCTGCACGTTCGGGTTTTGCCCCAGACGTTCCAGCAACGCCTTGGCTGCCGGCAAGTCGGCCAACAGGTCGATGCCAAACAGCTTCTTGGCGACCCCACACGCCAACGGCACGCTGTACAGGAAATACAGATCCGCCACGCTCAGGCTGTCGCCCGCCACGTAGGGGCTGAATTTTCCGTGCCTGCCCAATGCTGCCATGCCGAGCTGCAACTCAGCCTTGGTCTTTTCCTTGATCGCCTCGGGTACCTTCGCGCCAAAAAACGCTTCGGGGTAGCAAGCCCGACCCGGCAGTTCGATATACAACTCGATTTCCCTGGCCAACGCGAGAACCTGTGCGCGTTCGAACGGATCACTCGGCAGCAGCGGCGTACCTTTCTGGCTCTGCTCGATGTATTCCAGTATTACGCTGGTTTCGTTGATGAAACCCTGTTCGACGTGCAAAACCGGGACCTTCCCGCGCGGGCTGATCGCCAGCGCTTCGGGGCTGGTGCCTGCATAAAACGGCACCTCTTCAAACGGCAGGCCTTTTTCCAGCAGAGCCAGTTTGACCATGTTGTAGTAGTTACTGACAGAAAAACCGTAGAGCTTGAGCATCACATAGCCTCCAGGCCGTGCGGGGGTGGGCAGTGGCTGTTTATAGAACGCTTCAGGGTTTCTTGCCAGCAGCATCACGCGCCTGAATGCGGGTAGACTGGCCGTCTTTCTCCAAGGAGCCTGCCATGAGCGAGCCAACCGATATCGACAACGACGAAGAAGAGTTCGCCGAGAGCACCCTGATCCAGGCCATCGAAAACCAGATTGAAAGCGACAATCCGCCAGCGGCCAAGGCGACGTTCAACAAGCTGACCCTGGTGGGTTACGAGCGCGAAGAAATCCTCAATCTGATGGCTCATGTACTGGCAGTAGAAATCGACGCGATTCTCGAAGAAGACCGCGCGTTCAATACCGAATGGTACGAAGCAGCGCTGCGCGCATTGCCCGAATTGCCGCCGGAAAAGAAGTAAGCATCGACGCCGATCACTGTGGCGAGGGAGCTTGCTCCCGCTCGACTGCGAAGCAGTCGTAAAGCTCTTGGGGCCGCTCCGCGACCCAGCGGGGTCAAGCTCCCTCGCCACAAAATGCCTATCCCACACAATTTGTTGCCAATCCGTCCGGTTGCCAGTCAGCCCGCGACTACACTGATCCCACCCCAGTGAATTACGTTCCGCCGGGGAACGTTGCCCCCATCGAAAAAACCCTGTCGCGAGCACTGGACATGCCGCGCAAGTGGGCTCACCTTAGGGGCGCTGTCGTCCAATTCCTAGAAAGTCTGGAGTCCTTATGTCGCTTACCCCTGAGTTGGTTGCCGAACTGGAAGTCCTCGCACTCTTCAACCTGGACAGTTCCCAGGAAGGTCTGAAGATTCATCAGACCGCTGCCCCGAAACACATTGCCGCCGCCAAACGCCTTTTTGAAAAAGAACTGACCGACCAGCCTGATGGCGGTTATCTAACCAGCCTGGGTCGTGACGCCGCGCAAAATGTGCAAACCGTGCTGACCATTCTTAACGCCGAAGAAACAGCCTGAATTCTGCCCCATCGCCCACGGAGACCCCGATCCTGGGATTTCCGCGGGCATACGTTCTGATTTTTGTCGCCTGACGATAGAAATCTGACGCCAGAAAAACAAAATCAGCTTAAAAGTCCTCGGCTCAAGGCGCTAAACTGCGCCTCATCCGAAGAGTCCCATGCCCGGGCCCTGCGAGCCGGTTTGAGCTGACATGACCCGCAACCATGAAATCCGCCCCGATCTGGACGAGGGAATCGACCGCAAGGTTCTGAACCAGCTGCGCGCACGCTTTCTGAAACTCAACGAAGGCCGTCTGGGCCGGGCCATGGAAGGGTTATCGACCCGCCAACAATCGGTCCTGACCCTGCTGCCTCTGTTTTTCCACGTCAATCATCCGTTATTGCCAGGTTACGTTTCGGGCAGCACGCCGGCCGGGCTGTCGAATTTCGAGCCGGACACCAATCTCCTGGCCGAAGCACAGCGCCTGACCCGCTCTTTTTCCTACAAGCCACGCCATGGCAGCAATCCGCCGCGGCCGATTCATGGCCTGTTCCTGATGGGTAGCCTTGGCACTTTGGCGCAAGCCGATCAGAGCGACATGGATGTGTGGGTCTGTCATGGGCCTGACCTGACCGAGAACGAACTCGCCGAATTGCGCAAAAAATGTCAGTTGCTGGAAACCTGGGCGGCGAGCCAGGGCGCCGAGGCGCACTTTTTCCTGATCGAGCCGGTGAGTTTCGTTCGCGGCGAGCGCGATACCCAACTGAGCTCTGAAGATTGCGGCACCACCCAGCACTATCTGTTGCTGGACGAGTTTTATCGCACCGCGATCTGGCTGGCCGGGCGAACACCGATCTGGTGGCTGGTACCGGTCTACGAAGAGTCGAGTTACGAGCGCTATACACACGCCCTGATTTCAAAACGTTTCATCCGCGCTGACGAAACTCTCGATCTTGGCCACCTGGCCTACATTCCACCGGGTGAATTTATCGGTGCCGGGCTCTGGCAGTTGTTCAAGGGCATCGAGTCACCTTACAAATCGGTTCTCAAGCTTTTGCTGACCGAAGTTTATGCCAGCGAACACCCAAGGGTTCATTGCCTGAGCCTGCGCTTCAAGCAAGCGGTATTCGCCAATCACCTGGACCTCGACGAGCTCGATCCGTACATGGTGGTTTACCGGCGCATCGAGGAATACCTCACTGCTCGCAACGAACCGCAACGATTGGAACTGGTCCGCCGCGCCCTGTATCTGAAGGTCAATCGCAAACTGACCGGCACCAGCAGCCGAACCCAGAGCTGGCAACGCTGCTTGCTTGAACGGCTGGCCCGGGAATGGCATTGGGATCAGCGACAACTGGCATTGCTTGATAGTCGCAGCCAATGGAAAGTCCGCCAGGTCGGCTCGGAAAGGCGAGCCCTGGTCAGCGAATTGAATTACAGCTACCGCTTCCTGACCCAGTTCGCCCGCGACGAACAAACCGTCAGCCGGATCAACAAACGCGATCTCAGTGTCCTGGGCCGTCGCCTGTACGCCGCGTTCGAGCGCAAGGCCGGCAAAGTAGAGGTCATTAACCCCGGCATTGCCCCGGACCTGGCCGAAGACACCCTCACGCTGGTGCACGCCCCAAACAAAAAAGAGCCGGGGCAAGGTCAATGGGGTTTGTACAACGGCAGCCTGACTGCGCTGGAGTGGGAGCATTTCGCGCCGATCAAACGCGGTCGCCATTTGCTGGAACTGCTCGGTTGGTGCCACCGCAACGGCGTGATCGACAGCAGCACCCGCCTGGCCCTGCACCCTGGCAGCAGCGACTTGAGCGAGTTCGAACTGTTCAACCTGCTCGGCAGCCTCCAGCAGACCATTGCTCTGCCGCTGCCCACCGTCGCAGAAGAAACACTGCTGCGAGCTAGCGTGCCAAGCGAAGTGCTGATTTTGGTAAACGTCGGGATCGATCCGCTCAAGCACCACCGCGACTTGAACATTCTGATGACCACCGAGCGCACCGATTCCTTGAGTTATGCCGGCGTCAGGGAAAACCTCGTACTGACCCTGGATCAGGTCACGCTCAATAGCTGGAACGAAGTGCTGGTCAGCCGCTACGACGGCCCCCACGCCCTGCTCGACTGCTTGCGCGATCACCTCAACAACCTGCCTACAGGTTCGCAGCAACCGAGGCTGCGGGTGCGTTGCTTCTGCCATAACCGCGCGCAATTCATCGCGCAACGCGTGGAAGAAATCTTCGATAACGCGCAGAACCTGCTGCTCAGCCAGCTCAATCATCGCTACCTGATCCAGGTCCAGCAGCATTACCACGTGCTGGAGCTGGTGCCCGGCCAGGTCCGTCACATAGCCCTGGCCACGCTGCCAGCGCTGATCGACTACCTGGGCGAAGAACGACCGAGCTTCAGTCCCCTGCACCTGGACCCCAATGCACTGGAAGACCACGCCCTCGCGCTGTTCCTGCCAATGGGCCAGCCGGAGTGCATTCAAGTGTTCTACCGGGTCAATGAAGATCAGGTTGATGTGTACGTGCTCGATGAGCTCAATGCCTTGTGGCAGCAATGTTTGCCCTGGCACGACGAGCAAAGCCTGTTGATGCCGTTGCAACGCTTCCTGCAATCGATCCAGTATCGGCGCGAAGCCTCGCTGCCAATGGAAGCGACCCAGCCCCTGAGCCTGGAGACCCGGTATTGCCAACTGTTGCCATCAGGTCCGGGACGGGCTCGTCGAATCGAAGCGCGACCGACCCCGCAAACGCCGGTCAAGAAACCGTTCTACGACGTCCAGGCGATCATCGGCAAAGCCGCGCCAGGTCAGGTGCAAGTCACGTTGTACTGCAATCAGCGGGAGTTCTCGGAGCTGGAGCATGGCGACCAGCTGTTCAGCGTGGTCGCCCGGGAAATCGTTGGGCAGCGGCGCAAAACCGAGCGCTACCGCTGCTACATCACCGACCTGGACCTGTCCGGCCTGCTCGGTGACGGGCCGAGCTCCACTCATTTGTATCTGCGCTACAAGGCTGACCTGGAGCGCGCTTTGAACGAGGCGCTCGATCAGGTCTGACGGGGTCACTCGGGAAAGGCGCCACCATTGGCCGGTTGCGACTCAACTTCCAGCAAGGTCAGCTTCAATGTCTTGCCACCCGGAGCCGGCCAGTCGATGTGTTGGCCGACCTTCAGTCCCAGCAGCGCGCTGCCAACAGGCGCCAGGATGGAAATCTTGCCTTCGTCGGCGTTGGCGTCCTTCGGGTAGACCAGCGTCAGGTGATAGTCCTTGCCGCTGCCTTCTTCACGGCAATGCACCCGGGAGTTCATGGTCACGACATCGGCGGGCACTTCATCGTGGCCGACCACCGTATCGGCGCGATCCAGTTCGGTTTGCAACGCGATAACGCCCGGCAGCGTGTCGTCCAGGCTGTCGATCAGGCGCTCCAGACGCTGGACGTCCAGACGGGTAAGGGTGATGGAAGGTGCGGTCATGATCAGGGCAGACTCCTTTCTTCTGCACGAAAAAAGCAAAACCCCGCCAGAAGAAGGCGGGGTTTTCACGAGCCTCGATGGGTTGAGGCGTATCCGGACACTATCACAGCTCAAAAAATATACAAGCCAGGGGCGACCATGGTGCTGAAACCGAGGAACCTTGTGGGAGCTAGCCTGCTAGCGAAGCGGTTTATCAATCAATCAGAGGTCGACTGATTGAACGCATTCGCTAGCAGGCTAGCTCCCACAGGATTTTAGGTCAGACGCAGGATTTGCGTTGAGTAGCCTGCGCACAGATCACTCTGCGCCGTTCGTCATCCGCCGAGCGCCATTCGCGAATGTCTTCAACGTGGCGAAAGCAGCCCAGGCAGACTTTCTGCTCATCCAGCCGACACACACCGCTGCACGGCGAAGGGACTGCCGGGCTGACATTGCTGTAGAGCGGCTTGGGCGGACGGACGGGCGCTGGCTGGGTCACGATCTCACAGGCCTTCGAAGTCGAGTTCGACACCGGCCTGCTGCTGGACGATACGCTCAAGCATTTCACCCAGCTGCTCTTCGCTCTTGTCGCACATCCAGCGCTCGCTTTCTTCGTCGTAGTCGAAGTGGAAACCACCGGACACCGCCGCCAGCCACAGCTGACGCAGCGGCTCCTGGCGACTGAAAATCAGCTGGCTGCCATTCTCGAACTTGACGGTCAGCACACCGGCCGAGCTTTCGAGGTCGATATCCAGGTCGCTGTCGTCAAAGATGTCCTCCAGGATTTGCTGGGTGGCATCGACAAGGTCATGGAAACGCGCTTCGGACAAACTCATTACGGCAACCTCAAAAAGTGTCTGATCAGGCTCAAGCGCCGCAAGATACGACCGAGCCCCGCTGATTGCAAAGGATAATGACCAGCTACCTAACTGTGGGAGCGAGCTTGCTCGCGATCGGGGCCTTACATTCAACATTAATGCGCCTGATATGGCCTCATCGCGGGCAAGCCCGCTCCCACAGGGCTCGATGTGCTTGCAGCCAAGCCCCGCCGGACGGGCGGGCCGTTGCATAGGCAAGCTGTCGGGTGGCCGGTATACTCCGGCGCAATTAATGCATTTTCAAGGATTTCGCCATGAAGCGCCTGATCTCTTCCCTTGCTGCGCTCGTCGCGGTTGCCTGTCTCGTGTCGGCTTGTGGTCAAAAAGGCCCGCTGTACCTGCCCGACGAGAACATGGACCCTGTCGAGCAGGCCAAATCGTCGCAACAGCAGCCTGCTTCCAAGGCACACAAGCACGACGTCTACCAATAAGGGAACATCATGGACGCTTTTAACTACCGTGACGGTGAATTGTTCGCGGAAGGTGTTGCCCTGTCTGCCATCGCCGAGCGCTTTGGTACACCGACCTACGTTTACTCGCGCGCGCACATCGAAGCCCAATACCTGGCTTACGCCGATGCGCTGGCCGGCATGCCGCACCTGGTGTGCTTTGCGGTCAAGGCCAACTCCAACCTGGGCGTACTGAATGTCCTCGCGCGCCTGGGCGCCGGTTTTGACATCGTCTCCCGTGGCGAGCTGGAACGTGTACTGGCCGCTGGCGGCAGCGCCGACAAGATCGTGTTCTCCGGTGTCGGCAAGACCCGTGACGACATGCGTCGCGCCCTGGAAGTCGGCGTGCACTGCTTCAACGTCGAATCCACCGACGAGCTGGAACGTCTGCAAGTGGTCGCTGCCGAACTGGGTGTTCGTGCGCCGATTTCGCTGCGCGTGAACCCGGACGTCGATGCCGGCACCCACCCGTACATTTCCACCGGTCTCAAAGAGAACAAGTTCGGCATCGCCATCGCCGACGCCGAAGACGTGTACGTGCGTGCCGCGCAATTGCCGAACCTGGAAGTGGTCGGTGTCGATTGCCACATCGGTTCGCAACTGACCACCCTGCCGCCGTTCATCGATGCTCTGGACCGCCTGCTGGGCCTGGTCGATCGCCTTGGCGACTGTGGCATTTACCTGCGTCACATCGATCTCGGTGGCGGCCTGGGCGTGCGATACAAAGACGAAGAGCCGCCACTGGCTGCCGACTACATCAAAGCCGTGCGCGAACGTCTCGACGGTCGCGACCTGGCACTGGTGTTCGAGCCGGGCCGCTTCATCGTCGCCAATGCCGGCGTGCTGCTGACCCAGGTCGAGTACCTCAAGCACACCGAGCACAAAGACTTCGCCATCGTCGACGCTGCCATGAACGACCTGATCCGCCCGGCGCTGTATCAAGCCTGGATGGACGTGACTGCCGTACGCCCGCGCACTTCGGCTGCCCGCGCTTACGACATCGTCGGCCCAATCTGCGAGACCGGCGATTTCCTGGCCAAGGATCGTGAGCTTGCGCTGGAAGAAGGCGACCTGCTGGCCGTTCATTCGGCCGGTGCCTATGGGTTTGTCATGAGTTCCAACTACAACACCCGCGGCCGCGCCGCCGAAGTGTTGGTGGACGGTGATCAGGCATTTGAAGTGCGTCGCCGTGAAACGGTAGCCGAGTTGTTTGCTGGCGAAAGCCTGCTGCCGGAGTAAGCCATGCTGCTGCGTTTTACCAAAATGCACGGCCTGGGCAATGACTTCATGGTCCTCGACCTGGTCAGCCAGCACGCGCATATTCTGCCCAAGCACGCCAAGCAATGGGGCGATCGGCATACCGGCATCGGTTTCGACCAGTTGCTGATCGTCGAGGCGCCGAGCAACCCGGACGTGGATTTCCGTTATCGGATTTTCAACTCCGATGGCTCCGAAGTGGAACAGTGCGGCAATGGTGCGCGCTGTTTCGCCCGCTTCGTGCTCGACAAGCGCCTGACTGCAAAAAGGCAGATCCGCGTCGAGACCAAAAGCGGCGTCATCGAACTGGACGTGCGAAACGACGGCCAGATCAGCGTCAACATGGGCGCCCCACGCCTGGTGCCAGCGGATATTCCGTTCCAGGCACCTGAGCAAGCCTTGAGTTATCAGGTCGACGTCGCGGGTACATCAGTCGATCTGGCCGCCGTGTCCATGGGCAACCCCCATGCCGTGGTGCGTGTCAGCGATATCAACAATGCACCGGTGCATGAACTGGGGCCGAAAATCGAACATCACCCGCGCTTCCCGGCGAGGGTCAATGTCGGATTTCTCCAGGTCATCGACCGCAACCGTGCGCAGTTGCGTGTCTGGGAACGCGGAGCCGGGGAAACCCAGGCCTGCGGAACCGGGGCCTGCGCCGCTGCAGTGGCTGCGATCAGCCAGGGGTGGATGGATTCGCCGCTGTTGATCGACCTGCCTGGCGGGCGTCTGTCCATCGAATGGGCGGGCCCTGGCCAACCGGTGATGATGACCGGCCCGGCAGTGCGCGTATATGAAGGACAAGTGCGTCTTTGAGCGAGCGAAATCCATGACCGATAAGCCTCAGGCACCCACACAACAAGCCGACGAATCAGCGTCCGAGACTCTGGAGGCGGCGGCCGTTGCCGCGTACCTGGAGGCTCATCCGGACTTTTTCGTCGAGCACGAAGAACTGCTTCCGGCAATGCGCATCCCCCATCGACGCGGTGACACCGTATCGCTGGTCGAGCGCCAGATGACCATACTGCGCGACCGCAACATCGAGATGCGTCATCGCCTCTCGCAGTTGATGGACGTCGCCCGGGACAACGACCGGTTGTTCGACAAGACCCGTCGCCTGATCCTCGCGTTGATGGACGCCGCCAGCCTGGAAGACGTGGTGATGTCGGTCGAAGACAGCCTGCGCCAGGATTTCCAGGTGCCCTTCGTCAGCCTCATCCTGCTTGGCGAAAACGCCATGCCGGTGGGCCGCTGGGCCACCCACGCCGAAGCACAGGTAGCCATCGGCGGCTTGCTTACCGAAGACAAAAGCGTCAGCGGCAGCCTGCGCGAGCATGAACTGGACTTCCTGTTCGGTGAAGAACAACGCAAGCAGATCGGCTCCACCGCCGTTGTCGCCATCAGCCATCAAGGCATCCACGGCATCCTGGCCATCGCCAGCCGTGACCCACAGCATTACAAAAGCTCGGTCGGCACCTTGTTCCTGAGTTACATCGCCGAAGTCATGGGCCGCGTACTGCCACGGGTCAACAGCTCCCTGCGCTCGGTACGCTGAGCATGGAACGGCAACTGGACGCTTACTGCGAACACCTGCGCAGTGAGCGGCAGGTGTCGCCGCACACGCTGTCGGCCTACCGCCGCGACCTCGACAAAGTGCTGGGATGGTGCACCAAACAGAACATTGACAGCTGGACAGCGCTCGACATCCAGCGCCTGCGCAGCCTGATCGCCCGTCTGCATGCTCAGGGTCAATCGTCTCGCAGCCTGGCGCGTTTGCTGTCGGCCGTTCGCGGGCTCTATCACTATCTGAACCGCGAAGGCCTGTGCGACCACGACCCGGCCAATGGCCTCTCGCCGCCGAAAGGCGAACGGCGCTTGCCGAAAACCCTGGACACCGACCGCGCACTGCAACTGCTGGAAGGTGGGGTGGAGGATGACTTTCTGGCGCGCCGGGATCAGGCGATCCTGGAGCTGTTCTACTCCTCAGGCTTGCGACTGTCAGAACTGACGGGGCTGAATCTCGATCAGCTCGATCTGGCCGACGGCATGGTCCAGGTGCTCGGCAAGGGCAGCAAGACCCGGTTGCTGCCCGTCGGCAAAAAAGCCCGCGAAGCGCTGGAACAATGGTTACCACTGCGGGCAATGGCCAATCCGGCAGACGATGCGGTGTTCATCAGCCAGCAAGGCCGGCGCCTCGGCCCGAGAACTATTCAGGTGCGGGTCAAGGCTGCCGGCGAGCGCGAACTGGGTCAGAACCTGCATCCGCACATGTTGCGACACTCCTTCGCCAGCCATTTACTGGAATCCTCCCAGGACCTGCGCGCGGTGCAGGAACTGCTCGGACACTCGGACATCAAGACCACGCAGATCTACACCCACCTGGACTTCCAGCACCTGGCCACGGTCTACGACAGCGCCCACCCACGGGCCAAACGCATTAAGGGCGACGATTCATGAGCATTCAATTGATCACCTTCGACCTCGACGACACCCTGTGGGACACCGCCCCGGTGATCATCAGCGCCGAAGCCGTTTTGCGGGAATGGCTGACCGAGCACGCACCCAATCTGGGGGCTGTGCCGGTAGAGCATCTGTGGTCGATCCGCGAACGGGTGCTGGCTAACGAACCGAGCCTCAAGCATCGCATCAGTGCGTTGCGTCGTCGGGTCCTGTTCCACGCGCTGGAAGAGGCTGGCTACGAGCATGGCGAAGCGTCGGATCTGGCTGACAAGAGTTTCGAAGTGTTCCTGCACGCCCGGCATCAACTGGACATCTTCCCCGAGGTACAACCGACCCTCGAAGTGCTGGCCAACCATTACGCCCTCGGCGTGGTCACCAATGGCAACGCCGATGTGCGTAGGCTGGGCCTGGCGGATTACTTCAAGTTTGCGTTGTGTGCCGAAGACATAGGCATCGCCAAGCCCGATGCGCGACTGTTCCACGAGGCTTTGCAACGCGGCGGTGCGACGGCCGACACAGCGGTGCACATCGGCGATCATCCGGGCGATGACATTGCCGGTGCGCAACAGGCTGGATTGCGGGCGATCTGGTTCAACCCGGTGGGCAAGGTGTGGGAAGCAGAGCACTTGCCGGATGCAGAAATCCGCAGCCTGACAGAGTTGCCGGCATTGTTGGCGCGGTGGAATACCGGTGCAACATCGAATCTGTAGGAGCCGGCTTGCTGGCGATTGCGTTTCATCATTCAACATCGATATTGACTGACTTGTCACCATCGCCAGCAAGCCGGCTCCTACAGAATTTGCATCAGGCCTGAGGGTTTTGTTTCAGGCACGAAAAAGCCCGCAGCGACGGCGGGCTTTTTCAGCAAGCGGGAAGCAGGCTCAGATAGGCCGGCTGCCGTACTTGTTGTCAGGCTTCTTGGGCGGATCGGCGACCACATTGGCCTCCACTTCCTGCACCTTGCCGCCCTTGGCCAAAAACTCCTCCATGGCCCGCGCGAGAGCATCGCGCTCCTTGTTCTTGGCTTCGACACTCGGCAACTCATCGACCGATACCGCCGCCTTGGCTTTGCCTTTGGCAGCCGGGGCCGGTGTATCGTCACCGCCATCGTCGTCAGCAACGTCTTCCGCCGCTGCTTCCAGACCTTCTTCGGTTTCGTCTTCGTCGCCTACTTCGAGGTCGTCGTTTTCCAGATCATCGTCGCTCATGTTCTACCTCATGACTTGCGAAAAGCAGATTAGTTATAGCCCAGCTTTGCCTTCTGTCGAAGGTTGCCGGAAAAAAATCAACAGCCGCTGGTGACCAGCGGTTACGCCCCGTCACCGTATACGGTGGCGAGGACTTTACGGGCACCGCCATGGTCGCGGTGCTCGCCCAGATAAACGCCTTGCCAGGTCCCTAACGCCAATCGACCTGCCGAAATCGGCAAACTCAGCTGACAACCAAGCACGCTGGCCTTGAAGTGCGCCGGGAGGTCGTCCAGGCCTTCGTCGTTGTGCTCATAGCCGTCCGCTCCTTGTGGGATCAGACGATTGAAAAATCGTTCGAAGTCTCGACGTACCGCCGGATCGGCGTTCTCGTTGATGGTCAACGAAGCCGAGGTATGCTGTAGCCACAAGTGCAACAGACCGACCCGACAAACCTTGAGTTCAGGCAAGCCGGCGAGTAACTCGTCCGTTACCAGATGAAAGCCCCGGGGCCTCGCCCGCAAGGTAATCAGAGTCTGTTGCCACATACAGTTCTCCGCACGTTCGGGGCGCATTCTAGCGCGCTCTGGGAAAAAACAAAGACCCTAATATTCCTTCAATCCTGTAAGCCTTTGGCTGCACAAAAACACCCGACGCAAACAACATCAAACCGGAAGGAAAAATCCTTTCAGCTCTGCCTTCAATGACAAATTCCAGACAAAAAAATGCCCGGCAAGCCGGGCAATTTTTTTCGCGTGCCTACACGTTGTAGCCGCGTTCGTTGTGAAGCGCCAGATCGATGCCGACTGCCTCTTCTTCTTCGGTGATGCGCAGGCCCATGACCGCATCCAGGACCTTGAGGATGACGAAAGTTGCGATCGCGGTGTAGATCACTGTGAAGCCTACGCCTTTGCACTGAATCCATACTTGCGCGGCGATGTCGGTCACAGTGCCGAAGCCACCCATCGATGGTGCAGCAAACACACCGGTCAGGATCGCACCGAGGATACCGCCGATACCATGCACGCCGAAGGCGTCCAGGGAATCGTCGTAGCCGAGTTTGCGTTTAAGGGTAGTGGCGCAGAAGAAGCACACCACGCCCGCAGCCAGGCCGATCACCAGTGCGCCCATCGGGCCGACAGTGCCGGCAGCCGGCGTGACGGCAACCAGACCGGCAACCACACCCGAAGCAATACCCAGCGCGCTAGGTTTACCATGGGTGAGCCACTCGGCGAGCATCCAGCCCAGCGCAGCGGCGGCGGTTGCGATTTGGGTCACCAGCATCGCCATGCCAGCGGTGCCGTTGGCTGCCGCAGCGGAACCGGCGTTGAAGCCGAACCAGCCGATCCACAGCATGGCCGCCCCCATCAGGGTGTAACCAAGGTTGTGCGGCGCCATCGGGGTGCTTGGGAAACCTTTGCGCTTGCCCAGTACCAGGCAGGCCACCAGACCGGCGATACCGGCGTTGATGTGCACCACGGTGCCGCCAGCAAAGTCCAGCACGCCCCAGTCCCACATCAGGCCGCCGTTACCGGACCAGACCATGTGCGCGATCGGCGCATACACCAGGGTGAACCAGACGCCCATGAAGACCAGCATTGCGGAGAATTTCATCCGCTCGGCGAACGCACCGACGATCAGCGCCGGAGTGATGATCGCGAAGGTCATCTGGAAGGTAATGAACACAGCTTCAGGGAACAGCGCCGCCGGGCCGGTCAGGCTGGCTGGTGTGACACCAGCGAGGAACGCCTTGCCCATGCCGCCGAAGAACGAGTTGAAGTTGACGACGCCCTGCTCCATGCCGGTGGTGTCGAACGCGATACTGTAGCCATAAATGACCCACAAAACGCTGATCAGACCGGTAATGGCGAAGCACTGCATCATCACGGAAAGAATGTTTTTCGACCGAACCATGCCGCCATAGAACAGCGCGAGGCCGGGAATGGTCATGAACAGCACGAGAGCTGTCGAGGTCAACATCCAGGCGGTATCGCCGGAGTTGAGGACTGGGGCCGCCACTTCGTCTGCCGCCAGAGCAAGGCTGGGCATTACGATGGACAACAGGGCTCCTAGCCCTGCGAATTTACGCAGAGTCATATTGTTTTCTCCTGGGGCGTTGGGTTTGTGGCGGCTTAGATCGCGTCGGTATCGGTTTCGCCGGTGCGGATGCGAATTGCCTGTTCCAGATTGACCACGAAGATCTTGCCGTCACCGATCTTGCCGGTGTTGGCCGCCTTGGTTATCGCCTCGATAACCCGATCCAGATCCTTGTCGTCGATGGCGACATCAATCTTCACCTTAGGCAGGAAATCGACCACGTACTCCGCGCCGCGATACAGCTCGGTGTGACCCTTCTGCCGGCCGAAGCCTTTGACTTCAGTAACGGTAATGCCCTGCACGCCGATCTCGGACAACGATTCGCGCACGTCGTCCAACTTGAACGGCTTGATGATGGCAGTGACTAGCTTCATGAAAACTCTCTCCCGAATAGGTGGACTTGCCCCAGGAAAACAAACCCGTCTCAAGTCTAAGCGCAGTGCCTGGCTTTGTAACGCATCGTCGGCCCTGACCTGCCCGTACGACGCCCCTTACGAAACACTCCCCCGTCTCGCTTGGCGCACTGCATTCGTCACAGCGACTGCATCAGTGCATGGGTCACTAGCGTCTAAGCAGAAACCTTGCCATCTCTACAAAAACGATTGTTTTCAAGCCCTTGCCCGCAGATGACTGCAATTTCACCGCAACACCCGGCGCGATACGCACAACAACAGTGCGCGACCGTCCGTCCGCATGCGCGAAAACCGTGCATCCCTTACCCGCGAAATTCACTATAGACACTGCGTGATACACTGCCCGCCATCGTTACCAGGACATCGCCCATGCTCGCGCCCAAAGACTTCCTCGACGCCCTCACCGGCACCGCCTCCCGCCTTTTCAGCGGCGACACTCCGCTGCCTAAAGCTGAAATCGAAAGTCAGTTCAAAATGTTGCTACAGAGTGGCTTCAGCAAACTGGATCTGGTGAGTCGGGAAGAGTTTGATAGTCAGATGGTTGTGTTGGCGCGCACGCGGGCTCGGCTGGAAAGCCTTGAAGCAAAGGTCGCTGAGCTTGAAGCGAAGCTCAATCCACCGACCGAGTAACATCCGCGACCTTCGCCGGCCACTACGCATCCGCCTCAACGACCGCCAACCTGGCTTGCTCGGGGCGGAGTTCCGACGATCGACTCAAGAACGCCGCGTTGAACCTGTCGACGCACGCTTTCGTTAACGATCATCGCGAGCATCCTCGCTCCGGCAATGGATCACGTTCGAAGAAACATCCTGCGAAAATTCGCCCTCTTTGACGCGTCGCCAAATCCTCACCTCATGTCTACCCTTGAAAAACCCGCAGGAAGCGGCTCCCCGTCATTTCAAGGAACGACCAATGTCCCTCTCCATCGTCCACAGCCGCGCCCAGGTGGGTGTGGAAGCGCCTGCCGTTACTGTAGAGGTCCATCTGGCCAATGGCCTGCCGTCACTGACCATGGTCGGCCTGCCTGAAGCGGCGGTGAAAGAAAGCAAGGACCGGGTACGCAGCGCAATCATCAACTCGGGACTGCAATTTCCGGCGCGGCGAATCACGCTCAATCTCGCTCCGGCAGACTTACCCAAAGACGGTGGACGATTCGATCTGGCGATTGCCTTGGGGATTCTTTCCGCCAGTGTGCAGGTGCCGACATTGACACTCGATGATGTGGAATGTCTTGGAGAATTGGCGTTATCCGGCGCAGTGCGGGCGGTTCGCGGGGTGTTGCCGGCGGCATTGGCGGCCCGCAAGGCCGGGCGGTCGCTGATGGTGCCGCGGGCGAATGCCGAAGAGGCGTGTCTGGCATCGGGATTGAAGGTGATTGCGGTGGATCATCTGCTGGAGGCTGTCGCTCATTTCAATGGGCATACGCCCGTTGAACCCTATGTTTCAGATGGGTTGATACATGCCAGTAAACCCTACCCCGACCTGAGTGAAGTGCAAGGTCAGTTGGCAGCCAAACGTGCATTGCTGATTGCGGCAGCGGGCGCTCACAACCTGTTGTTCAGCGGACCACCTGGAACAGGCAAGACACTGCTGGCGAGTCGCTTGCCCGGCTTGCTGCCTCCGCTGGCCGAGTGTGAAGCGCTGGAAGTCGCGGCGATTCAATCGGTCACCAGTTGCATGCCGCTGAGCCATTGGCCGCAGCGGCCGTTTCGCCAACCCCACCATTCGGCTTCCGGTCCGGCGCTGGTCGGCGGCGGCTCGAAACCGCAACCCGGCGAAATCACGCTCGCGCATCACGGTGTGTTGTTCCTGGATGAGCTGCCGGAGTTTGATCGCAAAGTATTGGAGGTTCTGAGGGAGCCGCTGGAGTCCGGACAAATCGTGATTTCCCGGGCGAAAGATCGCGTACGGTTTCCGGCGCGATTCCAGTTGGTGGCGGCGATGAATCCGTGTCCCTGTGGATATCTTGGCGAGCCCACGGGCCGCTGCTCCTGCACGCCCGACATGGTGCAGCGCTATCGCAACAAACTCTCCGGGCCGTTGCTCGACCGCATCGACCTGCACCTGACGGTCGCCCGGGAAGTCACAGCGTTGAACCCGACTGTGAAGCCAGGTGAGAACAGCGCCTGTGCTGCGGCGCTTGTCGCCGAGGCTCGTGAGCGCCAGCAGAAACGTCAGGGCTGTGCCAATGCGTTTCTGGATTTGCCGGGGCTACGTCGGCATTGCGCGTTATCCACAGCCGATGAAAACTGGCTGGAGTCGGCATGTGAACGGTTGACCCTGTCACTGCGCTCGGCGCACCGATTACTGAAGGTGGCGCGGACGCTGGCGGACCTGGAGCAGGTTGATGTGATCCGTCGAGAGCATCTGGCTGAAGCGCTGCAGTATCGGCCGGCGACCCAGTAAGTGCTGAACCCGGGCAGACCATTTCAGCTCAAGCGCTCGACATCCGGCAATTCCATGGCCCGGACTTCATTTTGCAGAAAATCGCTGAGCCGGCGCATGCGCTCGCCGCCCGGTCGGGTTTTCGGCCACACCAGGTAGTAACATTCGCCACTGGCAACCGCGGTCGGCCACGGCAGACTCAAACGGCCCTGCGCGACATCCTCCGCCACCATCAGCAAATCGCCCATGGACACTCCATAACCCCGAGCCGCAGCGATCATGCCCAACTCCAGCGTATCGAACACCTGCCCACCCTTGAGCGAAACCTGCTCAGCCAGACCCATGCGTTCCAGCCAGTTGCGCCAGTCACGCCGGTCCGGGGTCGGGTGCAACAGTTCAGTGTTGGCCAGACGCGTGACATCCCAAGGCTGATCGTTCAGCAGGTTGGGGGCGCCCACAGGAATCAATTCTTCGGGGAACAGGTAACTCGCCTCCCAGTCCGGCGGAAAATGTCCGTTGCCGAGCAACACCGCACAGTCGAACGGCTCGTCGTTGAAGTCAACGGAATCGATGTCCATCCAGGCGCTGGTCAATTGCACTTCGTTACCGGGCTGCAGATGGCGAAAGCGGCTGAGACGCGCCAGCAACCAGCGCATGGTCAGGGTCGACGGGGCTTTCATGCGCAGGATGTCGTCCTCGGCGCGCAAGGTATTGCAGGCACGCTCAAGGGCAGTGAAACCCTCGCGTATGCCCGGCAACAGCAAACGGGCCGACTCGGTCAGTTGCAGGTTGCGGCCACTGCGGTGAAACAAGCGGCAGGCAAAATGATCTTCCAGCGTACGAATATGCCGGCTGACCGCACTTTGGGTGATCGACAGTTCTTCGGCCGCACGGGTAAACGAACTGTGTCGCGCCGCCGCTTCGAATGCGCGCAGGGCATACAAGGGAGGAAGACGACGTGACATCAGGAATGCTCCTACAGTGGGGTTGGGCAACCCTAGCAGAAACTCTCCAGCATGAGTTTGAATCATGCCATCCATCCTTTTTATCCCTTTGTGCAAACCCCGCAAAGCGCAGAGAATCGACGCTTTCCTGTTCTCTCTGATATTCGAGCGTGATGACCATGCAGCATCCAGCGCGTATTGAACTCTGGGCCATCCTGCGGCTGGCGGGGCCGTTGATTGCCTCGCAGTTGGCGCACATGTTGATGGTCCTCACCGACACCTTGATGATGGCGCGCCTGAGTCCCGAGGCGCTGGCCGGTGGCGGGCTCGGAGCGGCGACCTACTCGTTCGTGTCGATTTTCTGCATCGGCGTGATTGCCGCGGTCGGCACCCTGGTGGCGATCCGTCAGGGTGCCGGCGATATCGTCGGAGCAACCCGGCTGACCCAGGCCGGGTTATGGCTGGCGTGGCTGATGGCGCTCGTTGCCGGTTTGCTGCTGTGGAACCTCAAACCGGTTCTGCTGCTGTTCGGCCAGACCGAAAGCAACGTCAACGCGGCCGGTCAGTTTTTGATCTTCCTGCCGTTCGCCCTGCCCGGTTACCTGAGTTTCATGGCCCTGCGCGGATTCACCAGCGCCATTGGCCGTGCAACGCCGGTGATGGTCATCAGTGTGGGCGGGACGATTGCCAACTTTTTGCTCAACTATGCGCTAATCACCGGCATGTTCGGCCTGCCGAAGCTGGGGCTGATGGGGATCGGGCTCGTAACGGCGATTGTCGCCAATCTCATGGCGCTGGCGCTGGCGTGGCACATTCGTCGGCATTCGGCGTATGACGCCTATCCGCTGCGTCAGGGGCTGTCGCGGTTGAACCGGCAGTATCTGAAGGAATTGTGGCGCCTGGGCCTGCCGATTGGCGGCACCTACGCAGTGGAAGTCGGGCTGTTCGCCTTTGCCGCGCTGTGCATGGGGACCATGGGCAGCACGCAACTGGGTGCGCACCAGATCGCCCTGCAAATCGTGTCGGTGGCGTTCATGGTGCCTGCGGGGATTTCCTACGCGATCACCATGCGTATCGGGCAGCACTTCGGCGCCGGGCAATTACTGGATGCACGGCTGGCCGGGCGAGTCGGTATCGTTTTCGGCGCGGCGGCGATGCTGTGTTTCGCGATGGTGTTCTGGCTGTTGCCAAACCAGTTGGTCGGCCTGTTCCTCGATCACAGCGACCCGGCCTTCCGAGCAGTCATAAACCTCGCCGTAAGCCTTTTGGCGGTGGCGGCGTGGTTCGAGCTGTTTGACGGTGTGCAAACCATCGCGATGGGCTGTATTCGTGGCCTAAAGGATGCGAAGACTACCTTTCTGGTCGGCCTGGGTTGCTACTGGCTGATTGGCGCACCGGCCGCGTGGTGGATGGCGTTCCACTTGCAGTGGGGGCCGACGGGCGTGTGGTGGGGGTTGGCGCTGGGCCTGGCGTGTGCGGCGGTGAGCCTGACGCTTGGATTTGAGTGGAAGATGAAGCGGATGATCGAGCGCGAGCCAGCGCAACGGAACGGTTTCACAGTCGCTCAGCCAGACTGAGATCCCTGTAGGAGCTGGCTTGCCAGCGATAGCGATCTGACCGTCACATCATCGCTGGCTGTCAGGCCATCATCGCCGGCAAGCCGGCTCCTACAGGTGACTTGTGGCGCCTTAACTAACGATTTCCATCATCGGCTGCTGGCTGGCGTCGAACGTCAGGTACTCCACCAACTCCGCCAGCGGCAACGGCTTGCTGATCAAATACCCTTGCACCTGATCGCAATCAAACCCGCGCAACAAATCCAGCTGCTCTGGCGTTTCCACACCTTCTGCCACGACCTCGAGGTTGAGGTTGTGCGCCAGGTTGATCATCGCGTGGACCAGTTTGCGATTCTCTTCGCGCAGCTCCATGCCGCCGACGAAGCTTTTGTCGATCTTCAATAATGTGATCGGCAGACTGTTGAGGTGCACGAACGAAGAGAACCCGGTGCCGAAGTCGTCAAGTGAGAATCGCACACCGAGGCGCCCGAGGGCGTCCATGGTCTGCTTGACCAGATCGCTGCGGCGCATGACGGCGGTTTCGGTCAGTTCGAATTCCAGCCATTGCGCCTCGATGCCACGCTCGGCAATCAATCGGCTCAGGGTCGACAGCAGCTGGCTATCCTGAAACTGGCGAAACGACAGGTTGATTGCCATGTGCAAAGGAGGCAACCCAAGCTCAAGCAACGCCTGCATGTCGCGCAAGGCGCGGGAAATCACCCAGTATCCCAACGGCACGATCAGGCCGCTTTGCTCAGCCAGCGGCACGAATTCGCTCGGCGGCAGCAAGCCGCGGTCGGCATGGCGCCAGCGCACCAGGGCTTCGAGGCCGACAATCTGCCCGTCCTCAAGGTTCATTCGTGGCTGGTAATGCAGTTCCAGTTCGTCGCGACGCAATGCTCGACGCAGCTCGGTTTCGAGATCGGCGACGCTTCGGGCATTGCGGTTGATGCGTTGGTTGAAAATGTGAAAAGTGCAGCCCTGGGTGCTTTTGGCCTGCTGCATGGCGATGTGTGCGTGCCACATCAGCGGGTCGGCACCGGCCTGTGCCCGGGCGTGAGCGATGCCCAGGCTAGAGCCGATCAACAGGCTTTCACCGTCGACCCAGTAAGGTTCGGCCAGCGCCTCGCTGATGCGCTCGGCCATCCATTCGGCACGCTGCGGTGCGCGACGGGTGTCAATCAGCAACGCGAACTCGTCACTGCCCAGTCGAGCCAGTTGATCGCCGGCCTCCAGCTGGCTTTTCAGTCGCGCCACCACTTGCAGGATCAAGCGATCGCCCGCCTGATGACCCAGGGCATCGTTGGCGTGGCGAAAGTTGTCGAGGTCGAGGTGACCAAGGGCCAGACCGCGCCCGTCGTTTTCCGCCAGTCGTGCGGTCAGCAGAGTCTGGAAACCCTGGCGGTTGGCGATGCCGGTCAGCGGGTCTTGCTCGGCCAGGCGTTGCAAGGTGTTTTCCAGCACGCCTCGCTCACGCACATGGCGCAGGCAGCGGCGCAACATGCCGGAATCGAGCAGATCGCGAACCAGCCAGTCACTTACGCCATCGGGTGGGGTCAGGGGTTCGTAATCAAGCAGCAACACCGTCGGCAGACTGCAACGACCTGGCGCCGGCTGAAGTTTCGGGATCGTCAATAACACCG
This sequence comes from Pseudomonas sp. P8_241, assembly GCF_034008315.1. Lineage (NCBI taxonomy): Bacteria > Pseudomonadati > Pseudomonadota > Gammaproteobacteria > Pseudomonadales > Pseudomonadaceae > Pseudomonas > Pseudomonas sp. P8_241. Next base: position 6,392,249 of record NZ_CP125377.1, read on the forward strand.
CGCTGCGGTTGTCATCGAACAGGCTGCTGACTGACTCCCAGCTCGGCGCACTGATGAGCACGACCAAGCTCCCCATCGGAGCCAGACACTCGCGCAACAACGCTGCCCACGCTGGCTCTTCGGCCAGTAGCAGCAAACGCAAGGGTTCGACAGGCGTAGACAAGCTAGCTCCCTAGACTCTGCAAAAATGTAGGCGACCGGCATTATGCCGTGCCAATAACCAATGGCAATGACATCAATTATCAAAACGCGGTCTTTGTATCTGGAATCACGAACATTTGCCGCAAATTTGTTGCACCTCCTGCGTGAAAGTATCAAAACAGGCAAATACGCAAGGCGTTGTACGTCACAAGTCGGACAAAGCAGCACAATTCGCTGAGCCTGTTAAAATGCCGGCCCATTTCGTGACTGACTCCTGAATTTACGT